>JBFMDJ010000010.1:0-3981 GCA_040754195.1 Pseudomonadota bacterium
CGAGATAGGAGACATACAGTTTTTTCTGGCTCATCGCGAACAGCACGCGGTGCGCGCGCAGGAAGTCGTCGCCCAGCAGGACGTCGACCTCGCTCTCGTAGTCGATGACGGCGATCTCGGCGTTGTTCACGGTCTCATTGCCGATCTGGAACGTATCGAAACTGGTGCGCCAGCGCGCCGGCTTGCGTTCGCCGATGCCATACGACACGCCCGCACGGGTGACGCCGGGTGCGTCGAGCTTGAGGCCGGCGCGCCTGGCGGCGCGCAGCGTGATCGACGTCGTGGCGGCGCCGGTGTCGATCATCGCCGTCATCTTCGCGCCGTTGACGGTCACCGTGAAGCGGGGATTCGGGTGGTCGCGGGTGTCGTATTCGAAGGGGACGACCACGGCGTCCGGGCTCCAGTAGGCGAGGAACTGGTCCTTGCAATCGAGCGGCCGGAAAAACTTCATTTCCTTGGTCGCCAGCGAAATCTCCAGGTCGGCCTGCAGCAGGAAGGGCGCGCCGATGATCGCGTCGAAGGTGGGTGGAGCGCCGAAGTCGGTCAGGACCTTCATGAAGCCCTTGGCGCCGTCCGCGATGCCGGTCGAGAATTCCTTGACCCGCGTTTCGTAGATCCGCGCACTGCCGCCCACGCCCCGGGCATGCCTGCCCGTGTTACGCAGGACCATGTTGCGGCGCTCGGTGCCGGTGCGCGTGAGGACGGTTTGCCAGGCGCCGGTGTCGACCAGCATGGTGGCCGGCGTGTTGTCGATGCTGCCGACGGTCGTCACTTGCAGCGCAGGGCCGGTGTATTGCAGCGGCAGCTTGGCGACCTCGACATACTTGCAGCCAGGCGCGACGGGAGCGGCGGCAACTGGATTGGCCAGCGCGGCACAAGCGGAGAAGCCGAGCGCCGCGGCGCCGTGAAAGAAGGTCTTGTTCATCCAGCAATTCTAGCTGGAAAGTTTCCTGTATGGCAATTTTATTGTATGCATATACTGCTGCGGGCGGCGGCGACATGATCGGAAAAAAGCGGCCTTGGCCGCTTTTTGTATCGCTTTTCGCCTGTCCGCTGGGCTAGCGCGTCGCGCGCCGCCGCACGCATTCGATATAGGCCTCGGTATCGGGCGGCAGGCCGTTGCGCTGCGACTTCCAGATCATCTCGCCGAGACACTCCATGATTTCATGGTGCGCATCGTGTTCGCCGATGCGCGAGACCAGCAGGTCGTGCGCGGCCTTGATGCCGCGCGGCTGGTCGATCGAGACCTGTTCGGCGATCGACAGGTGCATCGACAGGTGCAGGAAGGGGTTCGGCTGGCCGCCCTCGACCGAATAGTCGCGCGCGACGGCTTCGTCGGCGTCGAACAGGGCCTCGTGGTATTCGGGATGCTGGACGATCCAGTCGGCGGCGATGGCGTCCATCGGCGTGAGGACTTCACCGGCGCGTTGCTTGCGGTAGGCTTCGCAGAAAAAGCGGCGCACGTCGTGCGAGGACGGTGTGAACATGGTCGGGGAATCGAATCAGGAAACAGGGAAGAGGGCGCCATTGTAGCCCGATGGCGCGGGACGTGCCGGCGGCGCGCCCGGCAGCGATGGCGCTGGGGCCGCTCTCCCGGCTCTCGGCGGCCACGTTCCCGTTGTGGGAACCCGTCGCCCCGGCTTGTTGCGCAAAAAAAACAGGCCCACCGTTTGCACGGTGTGCCTGTTTTAATTTACAGCCTATCTATTTTTCCGGCGCGAGCAGCAGTTGCGATTCCGTCCCGGCACTGACCGTCTCGCGCGCCTTGGCAGGCGGCTTGGCGGCCCCGCTGCCCTGTCCGCGCGGCTGGCGCAGGTAGCGCGCGCTGTGGCGGCGCTCCGCGTGACCGCCGTTGGGCGGCATGGTCAGGAAGCGCGACAATTCCTGCAATGCACGCTGGTAGACATCGCGCTTGAACTCGATGACCACGTCCAGCGGCACCCAGTAGTCGTGCCAGCGCCAGGCGTCGAACTCCGGATGGTCGGTCAGGCGCAGGTTGACGTCGTTGTCGCGCGCAATCATGCGCAACAAGAACCAGATCTGCTTCTGGCCGCGGTAATGGCCGCGGATCTCGCGCTTGATGAAATGGTCCGGCACCTCATAGCGCAGCCAGTCGCGGGTGCGGCCCACGATCTTGACATGCTCCTGGCGCAGGCCGATTTCCTCCTCGAGTTCGCGGTACATCGCCTGTTCCGGCGTCTCGCCGTATTTGATACCCCCTTGCGGAAACTGCCATGAGTGCTCGCGCACCCGCTTGCCCCACCACACCTCGTTATTGGCGTTCAGCAGGATGATGCCGACGTTGGGGCGAAACCCTTCCCGATCGAGCATAGTGCACCTCGAAACTTTCTGCCGGCCTCTGTGTCCCTTACATTTTTACTTACAAATCCAGGCGTCGGCCGCCTCCGCTCGTGACGAAAACGGCTGGCGCTGCATGTTGCGGACCCATTTGTACAAAGATTGGACGCATCAGCCAGCTAATCCTTTAAAATTAGGTCGATTATAACTCTCTCTTTTTAAAAAGAATTCATCGATATGCGCGCCTCACGATTTTTTATTTCAACTCTTAAAGAAGCGCCGTCGGACGCCGAGATCGTCAGCCACCAGCTCATGATGCGCGCCGGGATGATCAAGCGCCTCGGCTCCGGCATCTACACGTACATGCCGACCGGCCTGCGCGTGATCCGCAAGGTCGAAGCCATCATCCGCGAAGAAATGAACAAGTCAGGCGCCCTCGAACTGCTGATGCCGGTCGTGCAGCCGGCCGAGCTGTGGCAGGAAACCGGCCGCTGGGACAAGATGGGTGCGGAACTGATGCGCGTCAAAGACCGCCATGGCCGCGACTACGCCATCCAGCCGACCTCCGAGGAAGTCGTCACCGACGTCGTGCGCACGGAAGTGAAATCCTACCGCCAGCTGCCGCTCAATTTTTACCACATCCAGACCAAGTTCCGCGACGAGCGCCGTCCGCGCTTCGGCCTGATGCGCGGCCGCGAGTTCACGATGAAGGATGCGTATTCCTTCGACCGCGACCTCGAAGGCATGCAAAAGTCCTACCAGATCATGTTCGACGCCTATGTGCGTATCTTCAACCGCTTCGGCTTGAAATTCCGCGCGGTGGCGGCCGACAACGGCGCCATCGGCGGCACCGGCTCGCACGAATTCCACGTCATCGCCTCGACCGGCGAAGACGCGCTGGTCTACTGCCCGGATTCGGATTACGCGGCCAACATGGAAGCGGCCGAGGCGCTGGCCATCGGCAAGCGCGGCGCGGCGGCCGAGGACATGAAGAAAGTGCCGACCCCCGGCAAGACCAAGTGCGAAAGCGTGGCCGAGCTGCTGAACCTGCCGCTGTCGCGCACCGTGAAAACCATCGCGCTGACAGTCGAGCAGGAAACCGACGGCAAGGTCACGAAGCAATACTTCATGCTGCTGCTGCGCGGCGATCACGAGCTCAACGAAGTCAAGGTCGGCAAGGTCGCCGGCCTGGCGAACCACCGCTTCTCGACCGAAGCGGAAATCCAGGAAGTCTACGGCAGCGTGCCCGGCTACCTGGGACCTGTGTCGCCAAAGCTGCCGGTGACCGTCGTTGCCGACCGCACCGTCGCCAACATGGCCGACTTCGTCTGCGGCGCCAACGAGGCGGACTTCCACCTCATGGGCGTGAACTGGGGCCGCGACCTGCCCGAGCCGATCGTTGCCGACCTGCGTAACGTGGTCGAAGGCGACGCCTCGCCGGACGGCAAGGGCGTGCTGGCCATCGAGCGCGGCATCGAGGTGGGCCACGTGTTCCAGCTGGGCACCGCCTACTCGGAAAAGATGGGCGCGACCTACCTCGACGAGAACGGCAAGCCTGCGCCGCTGCAGATGGGCTGCTACGGCATCGGCGTGACCCGCATCCTGGGCGCGGCGATCGAGCAGAATTTCGACGACAAGGGCATCGTCTGGCCGGACGCGCTGGCGCCCTTCCAGCTGGTGTTG
>JBFMDJ010000011.1:0-3103 GCA_040754195.1 Pseudomonadota bacterium
GCCTGTCGAAAGCCGCCCTGACCGGCTTCTTCAAGCTGGCCGCCGCCTGGCAGCTGCGTGACGACGATGCGCGCGAGTTGCTCGGCGGCCTGTCCGCGTCCACGTTCTACGAGTGGAAAAAGAAGCCCGACCGGCTGCTCGAAGTGGACCGCATCACCCGCATTTCCTACCTGCTCGGCATCTACAAGGCCCTGCACATCCTGTACGGCGACAAACTGGCCGACGAATGGGTGCAATTGCCCAACAGTAACGTGATCTTCGGTGGCCGCACGCCGCTGGCCT
This sequence comes from Pseudomonadota bacterium, assembly GCA_040754195.1. Taxonomy (GTDB): domain Bacteria; phylum Pseudomonadota; class Gammaproteobacteria; order Burkholderiales; family Rhodocyclaceae; genus Sulfuricystis. Next base: position 283 of record JBFMDJ010000011.1, read on the forward strand.
GCATGCTCGGCGGCGGCCTGCTCGCCATGCAGACGGTGCGCAAGCTGCTCGACGCGCGCCGCGGAGGCCTCTGACTTGGCGCTCGTTCCGCGGCTGACCACCCTGCGCCAGTTCGATACCTGCCGCCTGATCCCGTCGCGCTTTGCCGACCTCGAGGAGTCGGTGCTGGCGCCCCTGGCCGAAGACGACGCCTCCCTGCGCGACCTGTTCGAGCTCGACAACGCGACCAACGAGCGCCTGCGCGGCGAGACCGGCCTGTTGCCGGGCATCGGCGTCGACGAACTCGTGTTCGGCGTGCCGCAGTTCCGCATCATCAACGCCGCCTACACCTACGCCCGCCCCGAGGGCAGCCGCTTCAACGACGGCGAGCGCGGGGCCTGGTATTGCGCCTTCGAGCCCGAGACCGCGCTAGCCGAGGTCTGCTTCCACAAGGCCGTCGAATACCAGGAAATCAATCGCTTCGACGACAGCGTCAGCTACCAGACGCTGCTGGCCGACTTCAACGGGGGCTTCCACGACATCCGGGGCGTGCGCAGTTTTGCCAGATGCCTCGATCCGCAGAGCTATATCGCTTCCCAACAGCTCGCCGCCGAGCTGCTCGAGGCCGGCTCGCTGGGCATCATCTACCCGAGCGTGCGCCGGCCGGGCGGCACCAACCTCGCCTGCTTCCGCCCCGCCCTAGTGGGCAACGTGCGCAAGGGATCGACCTATCGGTTAACATGGGCGGGTTCGCCCGTGCCGACGGTCGAGGCCATCTGATTAGCTACTGCCCATGAAAACGAACCCTGAAAAAGACACTGAACTGCACGACAAGATCAACCGCGAGACCGGCCGCATCCAGTGGCACGAGCTCGAACGCCACTTCGCCCAGGGCAACGTGATTTACGTCAGCGAAGAACTCGACCTGATCGACGTCGCCATGCGCATCTCGCACGACGACAAGGAGAATATCGGTCGCTGGATGGCTGAAGGGAAAGTGGCGAAAGTCTCGGACCTGCAGGCGCAGACCTGGTCGGCCGGCGAGATCGCCTTGTGGGCATCGGTCGTCCATCCCTTCATCCTGGTGCAGCCGGAGAAGAAGCAGCTGCACTGACAACGTCGCGACTGCAATTGCAACATTCGCAATAAGCAGGATGTTGCAAATTTTCCTCAAAGCATCTTTTTACGCCGCTCGGCTGGTATACTTCGGGTAACACCCGGCATGCGCCCCATGCCGGTACGCCACAATCGTCATGCGCGGCCCCGGCCGCGCCCTCCCGAAGGAAACCCACGTGAAGAACCTCAAGATCGGCGCCCGGCTCGGCATCGGATTTGCCATCGTCCTGGCGCTGTTGCTGGCCGTGACCGTCACCGCGATCGCGCGCATGCAGGCGGCCGGCGACATGACCGACCGCCTGGTCAATACCAGCATCAAGAACCAGCGCAACGTCGCCGAATGGGGCAAGTTCATCGAACTCAACAGCGCCATGCTCCAGACCGTGTACGTGACGGACGACGCCGCCGTCATCGAAGGCCTCGATGCCCGCATGAAGGCCGTCTCCGCCCGTTCGACCGAACTGCAGAACGCCGTCGAGGCTTCGCTGCGCAACCCGGCGGTGATCGAACAGTTCAAGGTCGTCAAGGCCGCCCGCGAGCCCTACCTGGCCGCGCGCGCCGCGCTGTTCAAGGCCAAGGCCGACGGCGACATGCCGCTGGCCGACCGGGTCTACAACGAACAGGTCACCCCCAGGAGCACGGTCTTCCTGGCCGAGATGAACAAGCTGTCCGCAATGCAGATCGCAGCCGCCGACGGCGTCGCCTCCGGCATCCTCGACTCCTACGAGGACACCCGCCTGCTGCTGGCGGGCCTGGGCGTCGCCGCCCTGCTGCTGGGCGTGGCCTGCGCCTGGCTCATCACGCGCTCGATCACGGTGCCGCTGCGCCAGGCCGTCGGCTTCGCCCAGCGCGTGGCGCGCGGCGACCTGACCAGCCGCGCCTCGACCGCGCCGCGCGACGAGACCGGCGACCTGCTGCGCGCACTGGCCAGCATGACCCAGGCGCTGGCGGCGATCGTCGGCCACGTGCGCACCGGCACCGGCGAAATCGGCACGGCGGCCAGCGAGATCGCCAGCGGCAACGCGGATCTCTCGGCCCGCACCGAGCAGCAGGCCGGCTCGCTGGAAGAAACCGCCTCCTCGATGGAAGAACTGACCTCGACCGTGCGCCAGAACGCCGACAACGCCAGGGAAGCGAACAAGCTGGCGCGCAATGCGGCCGCGATTGCCGGCGAAGGCGGCGCGGTGGTGGCCGAGGTCGTCGCCACGATGGGCTCGATCAACGACTCCTCGCGCAAGATCGTCGACATCATCAGCGTCATCGACGGCATCGCCTTTCAGACCAACATCCTGGCACTGAACGCCGCGGTCGAAGCGGCGCGCGCCGGCGAACAGGGCCGCGGCTTCGCGGTCGTCGCCGGCGAGGTGCGCAACCTGGCGCAGCGTTCGGCGGCGGCGGCCAAGGAGATCAAGCTGCTCATCGACGCTTCGGTGAACGACGTCGCGGCCGGCGCCAGGCAGGTCGACCGGGCGGGCGCCACCATGGCCGACATCGTGCGCAGCATCGAGCACGTCACCACCATCATGGCCGACATCGCCAACGCCAGCGAGGAGCAGAGCGCGGGCATCGAGCAGGTCAACGCCGCCATCGTCGACATGGACCGGGTCACCCAGCAGAACGCGGCGCTGGTCGAGGAAGCGGCAGCGGCCGCCGAATCGATGCAGGAACAGGCCGAGCGCCTGGCGCAAGTGGTCAGCACCTTCAAGCTGGACGGCGTCGCGGGCGC
>JBFMDJ010000012.1:0-2672 GCA_040754195.1 Pseudomonadota bacterium
GCCGGCCGCTTCCGATTCTTCCAGCACGCGCTGCGCGTGTTCGAGCAGGCTGGCGCCGAACTCGGTCACCACGAGTTTGCGGGTGGTGCGCTGCAGGAGGCGCTCGCCCAGGCGGCTCTCGAGCAGCGCGATGCGCCGCGAGACGGTGGACTTCGGCTGGTTCACCCGTTCGGCGGCGCGGCTGAAGCTGCCCGCTTCCACGATGCGCGCAAACAGCAGTAGGTCGTTCGGTTCGACTTCCATGGTCAAGCTTCCCTCAATTGTTCCACTGGCTGAATAATGTTATCCATTCTAGCGTCTTCCGCTACGTTTTTGGAATAGCTACACTGGCCTCATTGAAACACCAACCATTCAACGAGGAAGCCACCATGAACATCCTGCAAATCACCTCCAGCCTGCGCGGCGCCGAATCCGAATCGACCCGTGTCGCCAACAGCATCGTCGCCGGGCTGGTCGCCGCCAATCCGGGCGCCCGGGTCGCCACCCGCGACCTGGCGCGCGATCCGCACCCGATGCTCGACGAAACGGCCCTCGGCGCCCTGTTCACCCCGGCCGACCAGCGCAGCGCCGAACAGGCCGCCCGCGTGGCCCTCGACGACGCCCTGATCGCCCAGGTGCAGGCGGCCGACGTGGTCGTGATCGGCGCGCCGATGTACAACTTCGGCATCCCGGTGCAGCTGAAGAACTGGTTCGACGCCATCGCCCGGGCCGGCGTCACCTTCCGCTACACCGAAACCGGCCCTGAAGGCCTCCTGAAGAACAAGAAGGTATTCGTGGCCACCGCCCGCGGCGGCATCTACCCGGCCGACGCCGATCCGCAGGTGCCGTTCGTGCGCATGCTGCTCAACTTCCTGGGCATGAGCGACCACACCTTCGTCTACTCGGCGGCGCAGAGCATGGGACCCGAAGCATCGGCCAAGGGCCGCCAGGAAGCCGACGACGCCGTCGCCGCAGCCCTGGCCTGAAGTCGGGCGAATCGGGTTGAATCAAGTTGAGTCGGGTTGAGCCGATCGAACGGGCCATCGCCCGGCAACAAGGAGAACATCATGACTGAAGCAATCATCGGGCATACCGTCACCAGGGGCCGCGGCGTCGAGCGCCTGATCGCCGGCCAGTTCGTCATGGATGGCGCGGGCGTGAAGATCAACCGCGTGCTGACCGGACCGCTGCAGCGCCGCCTCGATCCCTTCCTGATGCTCGACGCCTTCGGCAGCGACAAGGCCGGCGACTACATCGCCGGCTTCCCGGAGCATCCGCACCGCGGCTTCGAGACCGTGACCTACATGCTGTCGGGCAGCATGCGCCACCGCGACAGCGCCGGCAACGAAGGCCTGGTCGTCGATGGCGGCGTGCAGTGGATGACGGCCGGGCGTGGCGTGATCCACGCCGAGATGCCTGCGCAAACCGAGGGGCTGATGGAAGGCTTCCAGCTCTGGCTCAACCTGCCGGCGAAGGACAAGATGCGCGCGCCCTGGTACCGCGACATCCCGAACGCCGAGGTGCCGCGCTTCACCCTGGACAATGGCGCCGTCGTACAGGTGATCGCGGGCGCGAGCCATGGGGTGACGGGCGCGGTGCAGCGCGAGGTCACCGAACCGCTCTACCTCGACGTCGAGCTGCCGGAGGGCGCCGTCTTCGAGCAGCCGCTGCCCGAGGGGCACAACGCCTTCCTCTACGTGTTCCGCGGCGAGGCGGTGGTGGCCGGACGCGGCGTGGCGCAGGCACGCATGGCCATCCTCGACAATGCGCCCGGCGCCGATGGCGTCGTCATCAAGGCGTCGCAGGCGACCCGCCTGCTGCTGCTCGCCGGCCGGCCGCTGAAGGAGCCGATCGCCCAGTACGGTCCGTTCGTGATGAACACCCAGGCCGAGCTGCAGCAGGCTGTCGAGGACTTCCGCGCCGGACGTTTCGGCTGAGCGCCTGAAAAAAACACGCATGGCGGCCTTGCACCGTCTCGCCGTACGCGTGTAGTGTCTTCGCCGCCGCGCCTTGTCCTGAGCGTTTTGCCAGTCGCTCCATGGTCAGTTTGCCGCGCGGCTGGGCGATCGCTGGATCGCCCGCCGCGCCCATGCTTCGCCTCCGGCTTGCGTTACACTTCCGGCATGCGTACTTTCCGCCCTCTTCCATGCCCTTGATGCCCATCGTGCTCGACCTGCTCTCGCGCGCCAGCCATGCGCTCGGCTTCGAGACCATCGACCGTTTTCCCGCCCATTCCCCGTATGCCCGCACGCGCTGGGACCGGGCCTATTTCGACATCGCGTCCGACCTGAAACCCGAGGCCATCGAACGCAGCCTGTGCGCATCGATCGCCAACACACCCTCGGTGTTCGCCCACATCGTCAACCCGACGCCGGCCATGCAGCGCACGCTCCTGGGCCTGATCGACACCCGTTTGCGCCGATCCTGCGGGGTGCCGGCCGACCTGGTCGCGCTGCTGGTCGACGCCTACCGCAGTCCCCACACGCTCGAGGCCCGGCCCGGCCTGCGCGCGGCCATCGAGGCGACCCAGGGACAGGACATGCGCGAGCGCGTGCATGCCACCCTCGCCTTCCTCGGCGCGATGCCGGCCGCCTTCGACGTCATCGACGTCACCTAGCCATAGGACTGAACATCGGCGTGGCCAGGTTGCTCGGCACCCAGCGCTCGCGCAGCGCCATGAAGGGCGTCTCGAC
>JBFMDJ010000013.1:0-4104 GCA_040754195.1 Pseudomonadota bacterium
CGGGATCGGGCACGCCCTGCGCGCCATCGTAAGCGGGACCGAACAGGGACCAGGCCGCCGGCTGGACCGGTGCGGCGGACGGGCGGTCGCCATGCAGCAGCAGCGCCACCCGGATGCTCGCGACGCGTTTCCACCAGGTTTTCCTGTTCAGTTCAGGCGTGCCCGCCGGGCCGAGAGCGGCGTCGAGCGCATCGACGGCGGTCGCGTTCAGGTAGCGGTTCGGGATGCCGTCGGGCGAACTGTCCGTGTCGATCCCGTACAGCACCTGGAAACCGTCGACACCCTTGACCAGGGCGTCGGCGGTCCAGTTGTTCGTACCGCGGTACTTGCAGCGCAGTTCCGCCTTGCCGCCGGCGTCCCGTGCGACGTAGAAGATGCTCCAGCCCTCCTCGGCCCCATGGACGGCGAAGCCGGCGCAGTTGAGCACGCTGCCGTCGCCGTTGGGGGCCGGGCCGGCGCCGGGATAGCGCAGGGCCAGCACGTCGCTGCCGTGGACGGCGCCGGGCAGGGAAGCCTGGATGCCGGCCGCCGTTTTCGAGAGCGTTCGCCCGTCCAGCCCCGAGACCGGCGCCGGCGCGGTATCGATGGGCGCATTGCCGACCCGCTCCCAGTCGAAGAAAGCGCCCTGCCCGACCGCGCGCCCGATGAGAGAGAGCGCATAGCGCCCGCTGTCGTCGAGGTCGACGGCAGCGGCCTGCGCCCCGTGCGACCGGTTCGCCCCGACCAGCAGCACCGCGGCCGCCAGCAGCAGGCCGAGGCCGAGCGCGAGCGCGACGAGCAGCTCGACGAGCGTCATGCCGCGCCCGCGCAGCGAAGGAGGCAGCCTCATCCCGACACCACCATGGCGACGACAGGCGTGGGGACGGAAGGCGCCAGCCCGGCTGCGGCAGGCCGGCGCCAGCCGATCTTGACGACCAGCGGCGCAGAGCTGGCGCCGGAACAGGTCCAGTCGAGCGCCCCGCTGGTCACGGCGGCATCACGGCAGAGCAGGATGCGGCCGCCCGGGAAGGCGTCGTGCACAGCCTGCTCGACTTCATGCAGGTCGAAACGCGCCAGCTGGGCGCTGTCGCATGCGGCGCCGAAGCAGTGCACGGGCGGCGCGGACGGCGCCCCGCCGGCGGCGTCGTAGTCGAGCTCGAGATAGGGATTGGCGGCGTCGGACAATGCCGTCTGCGCCGTGTTGACGCGCATGCGCGCCGCCAGCGACGCGGCCAGCGCCACGGCCTCGGACTCGAGCGCCGCCTGCTGGCGCAGCCGCGCACTCACGGCTTGGCTGCCGGCGGCGCCGAGCGCGCCGACCGCCAGCACGAACATGGCCGCCAGCACTTCGAGCAGCGTAAAGCCGCCGCATTTCCGGCACTGCAAGCGAGACCGCCGCACGGGACACCTCCACGATTCTGGCGCAGGATTGCGCGAGCTGCGAAGTTATCAGCGCGCGTTCAGCCGGGCCTGCGATGGCTCAAGCGTGCGCGCAGTGGCGGGCTTTGTCAGGCGCTTACTTGCGGGGATGGCCGACTTCGGCCAGGGCCTGCTGGAACTCGGCCAGGTCCTTGAAGTCTTTATAGACGGAAGCGAAGCGGATATACGCGATTTCGTCGAGGCGCTTGAGCTCCTGCATGACGAGCTCGCCGACATGGCCGGTATCGACTTCGCGCCGGCCGCTGGTGAGCAGCTTTTCCTCGATCGAGGCGACGGCGGCGTCGATCGCCTCGGCCGCGACCGGACGCTTCCTGAGGGCCAGCATCAGGCTGCCGCGCAGCTTGCTGGATGCAAACTCGGTGCGGCTGCCGTTCTTCTTGACGATGATCGGCATCGACAATTCGATGCGCTCGTAGGTGGTGAAGCGCTTGTCGCATTTGCCGCAGCGACGCCGGCGCCGGATGGCGTCGCCCTCCTCGGATACGCGGGTATCGAGGACCTGGGTGTCTTCATGCTGGCAGAACGGACATTTCATGGCGTAATAATAAAGCAAAAAAGGATCGGTATCCCGACTCGTCGGGCTACCGATCCTCTGGGTCTTACCTTTACTGAACTGGCTGCCGGACCTGCTTAAGCGGCGTAGACCGGATACTTGTCGGTCAACACCTTGACTTCAGCCTTGACGCGCTCGATGGTCGCGGCGTCGTGCGGGTTGTCCAGCACGTCGGCGATCAGGTGGCCAACCTTGGTCGCGTCTTCTTCCTTGAAACCGCGGGTGGTGAACGCCGGGCTGCCCAGGCGGATACCCGAGGTGACGAAAGGCTTCTGCGGGTCGTTCGGGATACCGTTCTTGTTGCAGGTCATATGCGCCTGGCCCAGGATCGCTTCCGCCTCCTTGCCGGTCAAGCCTTTCGAACGCAGGTCGACCAGCATCACGTGGGCTTCGGTACGGCCCGAGACGATGCGCAGGCCGCGCGCGATCAGGGCGTCGGCCAGGGCCTTCGCGTTCTTGACGACCTGCTGCTGATAGGCCTTGAATTCCGGCGACAGCGCTTCCTTGAAGGCGACGGCCTTGCCGGCGATGACGTGCATCAGCGGGCCGCCCTGGATGCCCGGGAAGATCGCCGAGTTGATCTGCTTCTCGAACTCGGCCTTCATCAGGATGATGCCGCCGCGCGGGCCGCGCAGCGACTTGTGCGTGGTCGAGGTGACGAAGTCGGCGTAGGGCACCGGGTTCGGATATTCGCCGGCCGCGATCAGGCCGGCGTAGTGCGCCATGTCGACCATGAAGTAGGCGCCGACTTCCTTCGCCACTTTCGCGAAGCGTTCGAAGTCGATGCGCAGCGCGAAGGCCGAGGCGCCGGCGATGATCATCTTCGGCTTGTGCTCGCGCGCCAGGCGTTCCATCTGCTCGTAGTCGATGTCTTCCTGCTCGGTCAGGCCGTAGGAAACGACGTTGAACCATTTGCCGGACATGTTCAGCGCCATGCCGTGGGTCAGGTGGCCGCCTTCGGCCAGCGACATGCCCATGATGGTGTCGCCCGGCTTGAGCATCGCGAAGAACACGCCCTGGTTCGCCTGCGAACCCGAGTTGGCCTGCACGTTGGCCGCCTCCGCGCCGAAGAGCTGCTTGACGCGGTCGATCGCCAGCTGCTCGGCGACGTCGACGTATTCGCAGCCGCCATAGTAGCGCTTGCCCGGATAGCCTTCGGCGTACTTATTCGTGAGCTGGGAGCCCTGGGCTTCCATCACGGCCGGCGAGGTGTAGTTCTCGGACGCGATCAGCTCGATGTGATCTTGCTGACGGGTGTTTTCCTTCTGAATGGCGTCCCACAATTCCGGGTCGACCTTGGCCAGCGTGTGATCTTTTGCAAACATGAACAAAACTCCAATCGATAAGAGAACCGGACAACGGCAGTGTTGGATCGGCAAGAAGGCCACGAGGCAGCCAGCCGCGACGCAGAACCATGCACGCGAACCATTGTCGGCTGCCCAGGCGAACGGCGGATGACATCTCACGTTCCCCGGTGGATATCCACCTTTCCCGCGACGCCGCTGTTTCGCTTGCGTCACGGATTCGCCAGTTGCGTGAGACATAAATGGACTCGGGATTGTAATGGGAACTGCCCGCTTAGGGCAAGGAAAGACCTGCCAGGCTGGCAAGCACCCCGGCCGTTCGGGCAAGATGGTCATTTCGGCTACAATCATGTAGCTTCTGCCAATCGAGGAACTCCATCATGATCGTTTTCATCACCGGCGCTTCAGCCGGTTTCGGCGCCGAAATGGCCCGCACCTTCGTTCGCAACGGCCACCAGGTCGTCATGGCCGCGCGCCGCAAGGCACGCCTCGAAGCGCTTGCCGCGGAACTGGGCGAATCGGCGCTGCCGGTCGAGATGGACGTGACCAGCAAGGCGTCGATCGAGGAAGCGCTGGCCCTGCTGCCGCAATCCTGGCGCCAGATCGACGTCCTGATCAACAACGCAGGCCTGGCGCTGGGCACCGCCCCCGCCCACGAGGCGCCGCTCGACGATTGGGAAACCATGATCGCGACCAACTGCCAGGGCCTGGTGACGATGACGCGCGCCCTGCTCCCGAGCATGGTCGAGCGCGGCAGCGGCCTGGTCATCAACCTCGGTTCGGTGGCGGGCCACTACCCCTACCCCGGCGGCAATGTCTACGGCGCCA
>JBFMDJ010000014.1:0-2901 GCA_040754195.1 Pseudomonadota bacterium
TGCTCGGCGCCCTGAAAAAGACCGGCGGCAAGCGCGGCGTGGCCTCGCTGTGCATCGGCGGCGGCGAAGCGACTGCGATGGCGATCGAGATGGTGTAAGTTGGCGGTTTCCGGACGTTTTTTCGAAACGGAGACGCCGCACCGCGTGGGCAGCAATCAGTCCGGGGGACTGATTGCGCCCACCCTACCGTGGTTTTCGTAGGGTGGGCTCTCGAGCCCACGCGGTCGTGCCCAAGCAAACCGCAACACCAACCGGAGCCCGTACCATGCCCACCGCTTTGATCCTCGGCGCCTCGCGCGGCATCGGCCACGAACTCGCGCGCCAGTACCGCGCCGACGGCTGGCGCGTGATCGCCACCGCCCGCAAGCAGCAAGACCTCGACGAACTGGCGCGGCTGGGCGCCGAGCCGCATGCGCTCGACGTCGACAAGCTGGAAGCCGTCGCCGGCCTCGGCTGGAAGCTGGACGACGAAAAGCTCGACGCGGCCTGGCTGGTCGCCGGCCTGTACGGTCCGCGCCGCGAAGGTTTCCCCACCCAGGACGAATTCGACGCCGTCATGCACACGAACGTGCTGGCCGCGATGCGCCTGCTGCCCATCGTCGCTCCCCTGCTGACGTCGACGCGCGGCAAACTCGGCGTGCTCTCCTCGCGCATGGGCTCGATCGGCGGGCGCACCCATCCGGTCGCCTCGCTCTACCGCGCCAGCAAGGCGGCCCTGAACTCGGTGCTGCGCGACATCGCCCTGACCTATGGCCCCCAGGGCGCGACCTGCATCGCGTTTCACCCCGGCTGGGTGCAGACCGACATGGGCGGCGCCGGCGCCGACATCACGGTCGAGCAGAGCGTGCGCGACCTGCGAGCGACGCTGGCCCATGCCGCGCCTGAAGCGAACGGCACTTTCCTGAACCACGACGGCACACCCATCCCCTGGTAGCCGATAACAAGACAACGAGACAAGAGACCCATGATCCTCACCGAAGAACACCAGATGATCCGCGACGCCCTGCGCAGCTATGCCCAGGAGCGCCTGGCGCCGAACGCCGCCCGCTGGGACAAGGAACACTATTTTCCGAAAGACGAGCTGAAGGAACTGGCCGGCCTGGGCGCCTTCGGCGTCGCGGTCCCGGAACAGTACGGCGGCGCCGGCCTCGACTACGTGTCGCTGGCCCTGGTGCTGGAGGAAATCGCGGCCGGCGACGGCGGCACCTCGACCATCATCTCGGTCAACAACTGCCCGGTGTGCTCGATCGCCATGATGTACGCCAGCGAAGAACAGAAACAACAGTGGCTGGCGCCGCTGGCCCGTGGCGACATACTCGGCGCCTTTGCCCTGACCGAGCCGCACACCGGCAGCGACGCCGCCGCCCTGCGCACCACGGCGGTCCGCGAGGGTGATGAATACGTCATCAACGGCACCAAGCAGTTCATCACCAGCGGCAAGTACGGCGACGTCGCCATCGTCATGGCGGTGACGGATAAAGCGGCAGGCAAGAAGGGGATCAGCGCCTTCTGGGTGCCGACCGACACCCCGGGCTACATCGTCGCCGGCCTGGAACACAAGATGGGCCAGCATTCGTCGGATACCGCGCAGATCGTGTTCGACAACTGCCGCGTGCCGGCCGCCAACCTGATTGGCGAAGAAGGCATGGGCTATAAAATCGCCCTGTCCGGCCTGGAAGGCGGGCGCATCGGCATCGCCTCGCAATCGGTCGGCATGGCGCGCGCCGCCTTCGAGGCGGCCCTGGCCTATGCGAAGGAGCGCGAAAGTTTTGGCAAGGCGATCTTCGAGCACCAGTCGGTGCAGTTCCGCCTGTCGGAAATGGCGATGCAGATCGAGGCCGCGCGCCAGCTGATCCTGCATGCGGCCTCGATGAAGGATGCGGGACTGCCCTGCCTGAAGGAAGCGGCGATGGCGAAACTGTTCGCCTCCGAGATGGCCGAGCGCGTCGTCTCGAGCGCGATGCAGGTCTTCGGCGGCTACGGCTACGTGGCCGACTTCCCGATCGAGCGCATCTACCGCGACGTGCGCGTGTGCCAGATCTACGAGGGCACGAGCGACATCCAGAAAATCCTGATCGCGCGCGCGCTGTGACTGCGAGGGACGGGGCCGGGCTGCTGATCCGCCTCGTGGAGCGGGAAGACTTGCCCGCCCTGTTCGCCTACCTCGACGACCACCTGCGCGACAACGGCAAGCACGGCACGCCGCTGTTCCAGCCGATGGCGCGCGCCGAATCGGGCTTCCCGGTCGAGCGCCGCGCCGCCTTCGTGACCGGCATGACGACGGCGGTCGGCGAGCCGGGCTGGCGCCGCGCCTGGATGGCGCTCGACGAACACGGCTACATCTGCGGCCACGTCGACCTGCGCGGGCGGCCCGAGCGGCTGGCACGCCATCGCTGCCTGCTCGGCATGGGCGTGCACCGCGCGCACCGGCGCCGCGGCCTCGGCACCCAATTGCTGGACACCGCGCTCGGCTGGGCCAGGGAGCAGGCCGGCATCGACTGGGTCGACCTCGAGGTGATGTCCAATAACCTGCCTGCGCGCCGCCTGTACGAGCGCAACGGTTTTGTTTTTGCGGGCGAGATGACGGACCTGTTCCGCATCGATGGCCAGCAGTATGGCTACGTCTTCATGTCGCACCCGCTCGAGGCGGCGCCGCGTCACCCTAGGTAACTGCCGGCTCCAGCAGCGTCACTGTCTGCCGTTCGGTGTCGAGGGTGGCGCGCAGGCCCACCGGAATCGTGAACTGGTTGCGGATGTGCCCGATCGAATAGCCGGTCACCGCCGGAATATCGAGTGGCTGCAGGTGCAGGTCGAGGGTCTGGTCGAGGGTGAGCGAAATGTCTTCGTGCTCCGGCCCGCAATCCTCGCAGATGCCGACCATCACCGCCGCCGCCTTCTTCA
>JBFMDJ010000015.1:0-6682 GCA_040754195.1 Pseudomonadota bacterium
GTCAACGACGCTCAGTCCTGCTTCACGCAATCGACGAAGTAATCGCGCTTGCCATCGACCTCGCGCTTGACGAGCCCGTGCACGTCGGTCTCGAAGCCCGGGAAGCGCTCGTTGAAGTCGCGTGCGAAGCGCAGGTAGTCGACGATGGTCTTGTTGAAGCGCTCGCCCGGGATCAGGAGCGGGATGCCCGGCGGGTAAGGCGTCAGCAGGATGGCGGTGGTGCGGCCTTCGAGGTCCTCGATCGCCACGCGCTCGATGTCGCGGCGCGCCATCTTGGCAAAGGCGTCCGACGGCTTCATTGCCGGCACCATGTCCGACAAATACATCTCGGTCGTCAGGCGCGCCACGTCGTACAGCTTGTAGAAGTCGTGGATCGACGAGCACAGGTCGCGCAGGCCGCGGTTCTCGTAGCGCGGGTTGGCCGCGGCGAACTGCGGCATCACCTGCCACATCGGCTTGTTGCGGTCGTAGTCGTCCTTGAACTGCTGCAAGGCGGTAACCAGCGTGTTCCAGCGGCCCTTGGTGATGCCGATGGTGAACATGATGAAGAAGGAGTACAGGCCGCACTTCTCGATGATGACGCCGTGTTCGGCCAGGTACTTGGTCACGATCGAGGCCGGGATGCCGGTCTCGCCGAACTGGCCGTCGAGCGACAGGCCGGGGGTGACGACGGTCGACTTGATCGGGTCGAGCATGTTGAAGCCCGGCGCCAGGTTGCCGAAGCCGTGCCAGTCGTCCTCGGCGCGGATCATCCAGTCGTCCTGGGTGCCGATGCCTTCTTCGGATTCGACGTCCGGACCCCAGACCTTGAACCACCAGTCCTCGCCGAACTCCTGGTCGACCTTCTTCATGGCGCGGCGGAAGTCCAGCGCTTCGAGGATCGATTCCTCGACCAGGGCGGTGCCGCCCGGCGCTTCCATCATGGCCGCGGCGACGTCGCAGGAGGCGATGATCGAATACTGCGGCGAGGTCGAGGTGTGCATCAGGAAGGCTTCGTTGAAGGCGTCCTGGTCGAGCTTGACCGATTCCGACTCGCGCACCAGCACCTGCGAAGCCTGCGACAGGCCGGCCAGCAGCTTGTGCGTCGACTGCGTCGAGAAGATCATCGATTCCTTGGCGCGCGGGCGGTCGCGGCCGATCGCGTGCATGTTCTTGTAGAAGTCGTGGAAGGTCGCGTGCGGCAGCCAGGCTTCGTCGAAGTGCAGGGTCTCGATCTTCCCGTCCAGCATTTCGCGCAGGGTCTCGACGTTGTAGACCACGCCGTCGTAGGTCGACTGGGTGATGGTGAGGATGCGCGGCTTCTTGTCCTTGGCTTCGCGGGCGAAGGGATTGGCCTCGATCTTGCGGGCGATCGACTCGGGCGTGAACTCTTCGAGCGGGATCGGGCCGATGATGCCGAGGTTGTTCCGGGTCGGCATCAGGAACACGGGGATCGCGCCGCACATGATGATCGAGTGCAGGATCGACTTGTGGCAGTTGCGGTCGACGACGACGATGTCACCCGGCGCGACGGTGCTGTGCCAGACCATCTTGTTCGAGGTCGAGGTGCCGTTGGTCACGAAATAGCAGTGGTCGGCGCCGTAGATGCGCGCGGCGTTGCGCTCGGACTTGGCGACAGGACCCGTATGGTCCAGTAACTGGCCCAGCTCCTCGACCGCGTTGCAGACGTCGGCGCGCAGCATGTTCTCGCCGAAGAACTGGTGGAACATCTGGCCGATCGGCGACTTCAGGAAGGCGACGCCGCCCGAGTGGCCCGGGCAGTGCCACGAATAGGAGCCGTCGTAGGCGTAGTTCACCAGCGCGCGGAAGAAGGGCGGCGCCAGGCTGTCGAGGTAGGCTTTCGCTTCGCGGATGATGTGGCGCGCGACGAACTCCGGGGTGTCCTCGAACATGTGGATGAAGCCGTGCAGCTCCTTCAGGATGTCGTTCGGGATGTGGCGCGAGGTGCGCGTTTCGCCGTAGATGTAGATCGGGATGTTCGCGTTCTTGTGGCGGATCTCCTGCACGAAGGCGCGCAGCCCGAGCAGCGCCTGGTCGGTTTCCTCGGCCGAGCCGCCGCCGAATTCCTCATCGTCGATCGACAGCACGAAGGCCGAGGCGCGCGACTGCTGCTGCGCGAAGGACGACAGGTCGCCGTAGCTGGTCAGGCCCAGCACCTCCATGCCTTCCTTTTCCATCGCGGAAGCGAGGGCGCGGATGCCGAGGCCCGAAGTGTTCTCGGAACGGAAGTCCTCGTCAATAATGATGATGGGGAAACGAAATTTCATTGACAGCTCCAATGCGAAGCGCCGTGGGGACAAGCCATGCCTCGTTCAGGCGGCCTGCCGCGCACGGCACCGAAAAATAAGAAGCGGATTTTCGCAGAAATTCCGCTGTCCGGTGAACATTTTTTTATTAGGGTAACCACATGTGCCCATGCATGGCGCACTCTAGCGGCGGATCTCGGCCCGATCGATACCGCGCAGGGTGAGCGGCTATACCCGGCCACGTGAGCAGCCGCCTGCCCGGACGCCGCCCACGCGTTCGACAATCTCCTGAAACTTCGCGACAGGGCACTTGCCGGTTGAACGCGTGGGGTGACGCGGGCTGCATGCCCGCGGAACGCGAAGCAGGCGTCGAGGCTGCGCGTGCGCATACCGACGGATGCGGCCGCACACCCTACGGGTCTGTCGACGTCCTGGGTCAGGTTCTGCGGACGTAGGTCACGTACGCGTAATCGAAGCCATTGCTCTCGGAATGGTGCGCCTCGCGCGCCGTCTCCACCCACACGGCCGGATCGATCTCGGGAAAGAAGGTGTCGCACGCAAACGCATGGTCGATCTCGGTCACGATCATGCGGTCCGCCAGCGGCAGCGCCGCCGCGAAGATCTGCGCCCCGCCGATGATGCTGGCTTCATCGCCGCCGGCCAGGGCGATGGCCTCCTGCAGCGAAGTCACCGCCTCCACCCCCTCGTGCCGCCATGCGGGATTGCGGGTCACGACGATGTTGCGCCGTCCCGGCAGCGGGCGCCCGATCGAGTCGAAGGTCTTGCGGCCCATGATCATCGGCCGGCCAAGCGTGACGCGCTTGAAGTGGGCCAGGTCTTCCGGCAGGTGCCAGGGCAGCTGGTTGTTCACGCCGATGCCGCGCTGGGCGTCGATGGCGACGACGAGGGTCAGGCTCATCGCACGCCTCGCGGGCCGCGGAAGGGAATCGGGGTAGGAAAGCGCATGCTGTAGTCCTTGTGCTGTGGAAGTGGGCGGAGAAGCGGCAGATGGTGTCGCCCCGGGGCGGTGGTGTCAAGTCGTGGCCAGGTCGAACAGTCCCTCGCCGGACCAGCGCGCCAGGGGCGACGCCGATTGCGAGGACACGGCCCGGGCGGCGTAGCGGTCGCCCAGCCTGGCGATCGCGCGGGGAAAGGCGCGGCAATAGCTCGACTGGATACCGGCCAGGCGCGCCAGCTGCCGGTACTCGAGCACGCAGCCCGCCGGCACCGCGTCGAGCACCTGCCGGACCCGCTCGCGCCAGTCTTCCGGCCAGGCCGGCAGGCGCACGCCCAGGTCGCGCACCGGATCGCCGGCGCGGATGGCGCCGCCCGTCACCACGCGCGCGAGCATGCCGCGGCGCGCGCCTATCCTGGCCGACAGCCCGGCTTGCGAGGCATCGAGCTGCCCGCAGGCTTCGCACTGGAACATCAGGCGGATCCTCGCCTCGCCAACCTGCAGCACGGTGCCGGACGCCAGGGGAGCGGTATCGATGTCGAGCAGGAGGTTCTCGCGCAGGGCGTGCGGCGGCAGGTGCAGGTCGGCGTAGGCAGCCGCACTGGCCAGCAGGAGCTGGCGCGGCGAGAGGGCGTCGGCGTGGATGTCGCCGGCGAGGCCGAGGCCGGCCAGCGCTTCGGCGGTTTCGGTGCAAGCCGGGAGCAGGGCGCGCGCGCTGCGCACCGACAGGGACAGCACGCTCCCGAGGATCACCGCGGCCGGCCCGTGCGCTGCGTCAGACCGCCACCGGCGCCTTGATCGCCGGATGCGACTGGTAGCCGACGACCTCGAAGTCCTCGAAGCGGTAGTCGAACAGCGAGTCGGGCTTGCGGTGGATGACCAGTCTGGGCAGCGGCAGCGGTTCGCGCGAGAGCTGCAGGTCGGCCTGTTCGAGGTGGTTCGAGTACAGGTGGCAGTCGCCCCCGGTCCAGACGAAGTCGCCCACTTCCAGCCCGGCCTGCTGGGCCATCATGTGGGTCAGCAGGGCGTAGGAGGCGATGTTGAAGGGCACGCCCAGGAAGATGTCGGCGCTGCGCTGGTAGAGCTGGCAGGAGAGCTTGCCGTCGGCGACGTAGAACTGGAAGAAGGCGTGGCAGGGCGGCAGCTTCATCTGCGGAATGTCCGCGACGTTCCATGCCGAGACGATCATGCGGCGCGAGTCCGGGGTGTTCCTGATCTGCTCGAGCACCTGGCTGATCTGGTCGATGTGCTCGCCGGACGGGGTGGGCCAATTGCGCCACTGGTAGCCGTAGATGGGACCGAGGTCGCCGTTGGCGTCGGCCCACTCGTCCCAGATGCTGACGCCGTTGTCCTTCAGGTAGCCGATGTTGGTCGAGCCCTGGAGGAACCAGATCAGTTCATGGATGATCGATTTGAGGTGGACATTCTTGGTCGTCACCAGCGGAAACCCGTCCTGCAGGTTGAAGCGCATCTGGTGGCCGAACACGGAAAGGGTGCCGGTGCCGGTACGGTCGGTCTTGAGGGCGCCATGCTCTTTCACATGGCGCATGAAGTCGAGATATTGGCGCATCGCTAGCCTTCAACGGAAACCCGGCATTGTAGCTTATCCGGCTTGCAAGGCCCGGTCGAAGATGGCCAGCGCTTCGGTCAGCCGTTCGTCCGGCATGTCCAGCAGGTTGTCGCCCACGTAGAGCTCGAAGTAGCTGGTGTCCGGCAGCACGCCGCCCGATATCCGGTTGAACATCCAGATGCCGTGGCGTTCCGCCAGCTCGTTGCGGATCGCCAGCGCCCGGTCGGGGTTCACCGGCAGGTGCAGGTGCAGCATGTTCGCGGCAGGCGCAGCCGGGTTGACGCGGATGCGCGGGTGCCCGCGCAGCGCCTCGTAGAGGAACAGGGTGCGGCCGAAGTAGTCGGGCATGGCGGCCAGGCGCGCATCGAACTGCATGGCGGCCGCGACGATGTAGGGCGAGCGGTGCACGAGATTGCCGCCCTGGCGCCGGAACCATTCGGCGGCGCGTGCGACGAATTCGCGGCGGCCGGCCAGCATGGCGCCGCCCAGGCCGCCGATGCCCTTGTACAGCGAGACGTAGACGGAATCGAAACCGGCGGCGATCTCGGCCACGCTGCGGCCGTAGCCGGCGGCCGCTTCCCACAGGCGCGCGCCGTCCATGTGCAGGTGGGCGCCGCGCGCTTTCGCATGGCGCTTGATCGTTTCGAGCTCGTCCCAGTTGGGCGCTTGGCCGCCGATCTCGCGCATCGGGATCTCGAGGCCGATCGCGCCCAGGCGGTCCGGCACGGCGTCGAGGTCGGCCGCCGTCCACGGACGGTTGCGCTCGCCCACCTGCAGGGCGTCGAAGTGTTTCAGCAGCTGGTAGTTCGAGCGTTCGTGGACGAAGATGTGCGAGGTCGGGTGCAGGGCGACCGGCAGGCCGCCGCGCTCCTGCGCCGCCAGCCGCAGCGCCGTCACCTGGGCCATGGTGCCGCTGATGCAGAACACGGCCGTCTCGCAGCCGAGCAGGCGCGCGACCTTGTCTTCGAAGCCCTGGATCAGGTCCCCGCTGCCGTAGACGTCGTGTTCGACGCCGTGCTCGCCGCACCAGGCGGCCATGGCGGCGAAGGTCTCGGCGGGCGTGCGGGCGCGGTGGCCGGGAAAGACGGTATGGCAGCGGCGGATCAGTTCGGCGTCATGCAAGGCGGGCTCCTTCGTGGGGCTGTCACTTTACACCGAAGCGCGCGCGCGAGGAAGGCGGGGCTGGCACAGGCCGGTAGGGTGTGTGGCTCCACCCCGGCCCATGCGATCCTGCTGCGTCAAGGCCGCTCACGCGTCCACGGGCTCCCGAAACCTCGCGACCCGGCATGTGGTCGTGGAACGCGCGGGGTGACGCGGGCCAGGCGCCCGTTAAGCGCAGCAGGCGCACGAAGCGCGTGCAGGGGGGGCGGCAGGGTGGAGCCGCGCACCCCGCGCCCTTGCGGTCAGTGCTGGCTCAGCGCCGGACGGCGCGCCGGGGCTGCCAGCGCCTCGCCGCGCGCCGCCTCGTCCAGCCTGAACAGGCGCACCGCGCGCGCCAGCTCAGCCGCCTGGTCCTGCATCGCCTGCGCCGCCGCACTGGCTTCCTCGACCAGCGAGGCATTGTGCTGGGTGGTCTCGTCCATGTCGCCCATTGCGCGGTTGACCTGTTCGATGCCCTTGCTCTGCTCGGCGCTGGCGGCGGTGATGTCGGCCATGATGCTGGTGACCCGGCCGACGCTGGCGAGCACCTCGTTCATCGTCGCCCCGGCCTGCGAGACCAGCTTGCTGCCGGCGTCGACTTCCAGGCTGGAGGCGGCGATCAGGCCCTTGATTTCCCTGGCGGCCGCGGCGCTGCGCTGGGCCAGGTTGCGCACCTCGGTGGCGACGACCGCGAAGCCGCGCCCCTGTTCGCCGGCGCGCGCCGCTTCGACGGCGGCGTTCAGCGCGAGGATGTTGGTCTGGAAGGCGATG
>JBFMDJ010000016.1:0-41312 GCA_040754195.1 Pseudomonadota bacterium
TTCTGGCTCTCGTTCGGCGCGGTGGCGCTGCTGTTCCATGTCGCCAACGCGCGGCTGGCGCCGCGCCACTGGCTCGCGGCCTGGCTTGCCGCGCAGTGGGCGATCCTGCTCGGCCTGCTGCCGCTGCTGCTGGCGCTGTTCCAGCAGTTCTCGCTGGTCTCGCCCTTCGCCAACGCGCTGGCGATTCCCGTCGTCAGCCTCGCCGTCACGCCGCTGGCGCTGCTGGGCAGCCTGCCGGGTTGCGCCTGGGCGCTCGACCTTGCCCATGCGCTGCTGGAGCCGCTGATGGATTTCCTGCGCTGGCTGGCGGACTGGCCGGGCGCGCTCTGGCAGCAGCACGCGCCGCCGCCCTGGGCGGTGCCGCTGGCGCTGGCCGGCGCGGCCTGGCTGCTGCTGCCGCGCGGCTTTCCCGCGCGCTGGGTCGGCGCGCTGCTGTTCCTGCCGCTCTTCCTGGTGTTCCCCGATCGTCCCGCGCCGGGCGAACTGGTCGTGACGGTGCTTGACGTCGGGCAGGGGCAGGCCGTGCATGTGCGGACGGCCACGCACGACCTGATGTTCGATGCCGGGCCGGATTTCGGCGGCGAGGCCGACGCCGGCAGCCGCATCCTCGTGCCCTACCTGCGCGCGGCCGGCGTGCGGCGTCTCGACCGGCTGATCGTCAGCCACGCGGACATCGACCATGCCGGCGGGGCGGAAGCGCTGCTCGCCGCCGTGCCGGTGGCGGCGGTGGAACGGCGCTGCGCCGATGGCGCGGCATGGGAGTGGGACGGCGTGCGCTTCCGCGTCCTGCATCCGGCGCCGGCGGATTACGACCGGAAGGTGCCGAGCAACGCGCTGTCCTGCGTGGTGAAGATCGAGTCGCCCCACGGCGGCGTGCTGATTCCCGCCGACGTCGAGGGCCGCGCGGAGCAGGAGCTGCTGGCGCGGCACGCGGACGCGTTGCGCGCCGACGTGCTCATCGCGCCGCACCATGGCGGCAGGCAGACCTCGACGCCGGAATTCGTCGCGGCCGTGGGCGCGCGCGAGGTGGTGTTCCCCGTCGGCTACCGCAACCGCCACGGCCATCCGCATCCGGACATCGTGGAACGCTACGCGGGTGCGCGCGTTCATCGTACCGACCGCGATGGGGCCGTCACGCTGAAAGTCGGCGCCGGCGGGACGGCGATTGTTCGGGAAAGGGAGGCGCGCCGCCGCTACTGGCACGACCGGACGCGCGAGTAGCGCGGCCCTAAGCCGCCTGGGGGGTGTCTTCCGGCAGGGACTGGTGGATCATCACGCGGTTTTTCCCCGTGCGCTTGGCGACGTAGAGCGCCTTGTCGGCAGCGTTGGTCAGGTGGTAATGGCTGTAGCCGTGCAGCGGGAACTCGGCGATGCCGACGCTGACGGTCACCTGCGGGATGTTGCCGAGGCCGAGGCTGTTCCACTCGATGCTGGCGACGGCTTCGCGCAAACGTTCGCCGACCTCGCTGGCCATCGCGCTGTCCGTGTCCGGCAGGGTCACCACGAATTCCTCGCCGCCGTAGCGGGCGATGATGTCGCATTCGCGGATCGCGCGGCGCATCGTCTTCGCCACCACCTTCAGCACCGCGTCGCCGACGTTGTGTCCGTATTCGTCGTTGAGGCGCTTGAAATTGTCGATGTCGACCATGAACAGCGCCAGCG
Organism: Pseudomonadota bacterium; assembly: GCA_040754195.1. Classification (GTDB taxonomy): domain Bacteria; phylum Pseudomonadota; class Gammaproteobacteria; order Burkholderiales; family Rhodocyclaceae; genus Sulfuricystis. The sequence goes on from JBFMDJ010000016.1 coordinate 1,663, forward strand.
ACTTGCTGCCGCGCTTCGAGATGCTGAGCAGGCTGGCCATGTATTCGGTCATGTAGCGCCGGTTGTAGAGTCCGGTCAGCCCGTCGGTGATCGCCTGGTTCTTGTAGGAATCGAGCAGCGTCAGGTTGCTCAGCGAGAGCGAGGTCAGGTAGATGTAGGTGTCCAGCAGCGCCTCCGCCACCGCGACCGGATTGCCGTTGCCGATGCTCGCCAGTTCGCGCTGCGTCCGCTCGCTGTCCAGCACCACCTTGCAGACGCCCATTTCCTTGCCGGCGGCCACCAGCGGCTTGCAGATCAGCAACTCGTTCGATCCCGCTTGGCATTGGCGACACACGGTTTCGCCCGGCAGTTGCACCAGCCGGGCGCCCGAGCGATAAACGAAGCAGCGTTGCGGATCGCCCAGCAAATCGTCGGAATAGCCATCCCCGCTGGAGTCATAGACGAGCGCCAGACGATTCAGGCTGTGGTTGATTTCGAGTATCGCCAGGCTCTTCAGCGGCAGCTCCAGCGCGAGGATGTTGTGGAGGTTGCCGGCCAGCTGCTGCTTGTTATTCTCCGCCGTGGAAACCGCGATGAACTTGTCGAAATTCGCCTTGTGCCGCGCCCAGGTGTGGAGCGCCTGCATGTTGCGTTCGATGTTCACGGAGATTTCCGCGGGCAGCAGGTCGAAACGCTGCCCCGACATTTGCGGCGGCGGGTTGCCGGAAACGATGCCGTCGATGCTGGCGCGCAGGCGGGTTTCCAGGAAGCTCACCAGCGGTCCGACGATCCAGCGCCGCAGCGCGGCGAAGGCCAGCAGGAAATACAGGGCCAGCGCGGCGGCGACGAACAGCGCGGTCGTCGCCGTCAATGGCCAGATGCCGTTGGCGATGCTGGCCTTGCTGAAGCCCGCGACGATGCTCGCTTCGCCGCCATTGACCGGCACCGGCAGCATCACGAAATCGCCGATTTCGGTCAGCGCATGGTCGCCATGGCCCAGCGGACGCGCCGCCACCGCCTGCCGGACATCCTGGGTCAGTCCCACGCCCCCGATAACCTGGTTGCCGGCATCCAGCACGGCGCCGAAGGCGGACACTCCCGGCATGTGCAGGCTTTCGTGGATGATTTCCGTCAGTTTCGCCGCGTTGGGAGCCTCGCCGCGCGCGCCCAATTCGCGCAAACGCTGGGTGAGATGGTGGCTGATCGTACCGGACAGCATCTCCCGCGCATGATCGAGGCGCTCCTGGTAGATCAGGTGGCGATTGAAGGCCAGGCTGGCGAGCGCCACCACGAGAATCATGAGCGCCAGAAAGGCGTTGTATTTGGCGAGCGTCGACTTCATCGGCTTAATGAAAGTAATAGAGCATGGGCGGCGGCATCTTAATTGAAAGGTGCGGCGGCATGGAGATTTTCTGCATCTCGCCTTGATCTTCGTCACCCTCCGCGTTCTCCGGCCGCTACTGGCACAATGCCGTTTTCCGCTTCGGGAGTTCCGCGTGCGCCAACGCTTCGTCAACTGCCTGTCCCCCGCCGGTTTCCACCGCATGGCCTACGTCGAGTGGGGCGATCCGGCCAATCCGAAGGTATTGGTGTGCGTGCATGGACTGACGCGCTGCGGGCGCGATTTCGACCATCTCGCGCAGGCGCTGGCGGCCGACTACCGCGTGGTCTGCCCCGACGTGGTCGGGCGCGGCCTGAGCGACTGGCTGCGCGATCCCGCCCATTACGCGGTGCCGCAATACGCGCAGGACATGACGGCGCTGCTGGCGCGCCTGGACGTCGAGGCGGTCGACTGGCTGGGCACCTCGATGGGCGGCATGATCGGCATGGCGCTGGCGGCGCAGCAGGGCAGCCCGGTCCGCCGCCTGATCCTCAACGACGTCGGGCCGGTGATCGCGGCCGGCGCGCTGGCGCGCATCGGCACCTATCTGGCCGCGCCGCCCGATTTCGCCGCCTTCGAGGAGGCCGAGCGCTATATCCGCACGGTCTGCGCGCCCTTCGGCGATCTGGACGACGCGCAGTGGCGCCATCTGACGCAGAACGTGGTGAAGCAGGGGCCCGACGGCCGCCTCGCGCTGCGCTACGACCCTGGCATCGCCGCGCCCTTCCAGGCCGCGATGGCGGCGCAGGGGGATGAGCGGGACGTCGAGCTGTGGCCGCTCTACGATGCGATCCGCTGCCCGACGCTGGTGATCCGCGGCGAGCGTTCCGACCTGCTGTCGCGCGCGACGGTGGCGGCGATGCGGGAGCGCGGGCCGCGCGCGGCGGCGGTCGAGGCGCCGGGCGTCGGCCACGCGCCGATGTTCCTCGACGACGCACAGGTCGCCTTGGTGCGCGACTTCCTGCGTTAGAATGCGCCGTGGCGGGTCTCCCCGCATTGTGGAGTGGTGAATCTGGTCAGGGCCGGAAGGCAGCAGCCACAGCCGTTTTCCGCAAGTGCCGGGGGTCAGGCTCGCCACCCTTCCCCTTTTTGTTTCCTGCCTCATTTCCGGTTACAAACCGGATATCGCCCGCTTACATCCGTGGCGTCAAATCTCTCCTGCCAACACTTCATTCACACAGGAGACACACCATGAAAACCAATCGCAAGATTCTCGCCGGCCTGATCCTCGCCGCCGGCATCGGCGGAGCCAGTCTGGTGATCGCCCAGCCCGGCATGGGCATGAAAGGCGGCTGCGATGGCAGCGGCCCGATGGGGCAAATGGGTCGCCATGCCGCGATGAAATTCGATCCCGCCGAGCGCGCCGAACAGCGCCTCGACTACCTGAAATACCAGCTCAAGATCACCGCCGCGCAGGAGCCGCTGTGGAACGCCTACGCCGAGAAGATGAAGGCCGGGGCAGGCAAGGGCATGCAGGCGATGCGCGACGCCGGCGACGAGAAGCTGGCGGCGCCGGCACGCATGGCGAAGATGCAGTCGCTGATGGAAGAGCGCCTTGCCGCGATGAAGGGCGTGCATGAGAGTTTCGAGCGCCTCTACGCCGCGCTGACGCCCGAGCAGAAGGCGATCGCCGACAAGCAGGCGGCGCGCATGGGCAAGGGCGGACCGCGCCACGGCTGAGCGCTGTTAAAATCGCGGGCCATGAGCTATCAGGTTCTGGCCCGCAAGTGGCGCCCCAAGTCTTTCGACACGCTGGTCGGCCAGGAACACGTCGTGCGCGCGCTGACGCACGCGCTCGACGAGAACCGCCTCCACCACGCCTATCTGTTCACCGGCACGCGCGGCGTCGGCAAGACGACCATCGCGCGCATCATGGCCAAGGCGCTCAACTGCGAGCGCGGCGTCACGGCGACGCCCTGCGGCGAATGCGGCCCCTGCCGCGAGATCGACGCCGGCCGCTTCATCGACTACGTGGAAATGGACGCCGCCTCGAATCGCGGCGTCGACGACATGGCGGCGCTGCTGGAGAAGGCGGCCTACGCGCCGAACAGCGGGCGTTTCAAGGTGTACATGATCGACGAAGTGCACCAGCTTTCCGGCCACGCCTTCAACGCGATGCTGAAGACGCTGGAGGAGCCGCCCGAGCACGTCAAGTTCATCCTCGCGACCACCGATCCGCAGAAGATTCCGGTGACGGTGCTGTCGCGCTGCCTCCAGTTCAACCTCAAGCAGATGCCGCCGCAGCACATCGTCGAGCATCTGGCGCGCGTGCTGGAGGCCGAAGGCGTCGCTTTCGAGCCGGCCGCGCTGCGGCATCTGGCGAAGGCGGCGGCGGGTTCGATGCGCGACGCGCTGTCGCTGCTCGACCAGGCCATCGCCCACGGCGCGGGCCGCATCGAGGACGAGGGCGTGCGCGCGATGCTCGGCGCGGTGGGCGACGACCACCTGTTCGCGCTGCTCGACGGGCTGGCGGCCGGCGACATCCATGCCATGCTGGCGGTGGCCGAGACGATGGAGGCGCGCAGCCTGAGCTTCGACGCCGCGCTGCAGGAACTGGCGACGCTGCTGCACCGCGTCGCCCTCTTGCAGCTCGCGCCCAGATCGGTTCTGGACGAGGGCGAACGCGAGCGGCTGGCGCCTTACGCCGAGCGCTTCGACCCCGAATTCCTGCAACTGTGCTACCAGATCGCCATCCACGGCCGCGACGAGCTGGCGCTGGCGCCCGACGAGGCCGCCGGCTTCGGCATGACGCTGCTGCGACTGTTCGCCTTCCGGCCCGCGACCGGCAATGAGGCAAAAGTCAGCGCCGGCGGGACGGCGGCGGCCGCCCCCGCTCCCCGGCACGAGGTGCCGCCCGCACGCTCCGCTCCCGCTTCTGCCGCCGTGCCGGCTGCCGACGGCGACTGGCACGAACTGGTGGCGCGCATGCCGCTGGGCGGCATGGTGCGCCAGCTCGCCCAGCATTGCGAACTGGCGAGTCGCGACGAGCGGCGCATCGTGTTGCGCCTGGCGCCGTCGCACAAGCATCTGCAAGCGCATCAGGACAAGCTGCGCGCCGACCTCGCGGCCTTCTTCGGCCACCCGCTCGCGCTGGAAATCCAGCTCGGCGAGCCGGCCGGCGAAACGCCGAAGTCGCGCGCCGACAATGAAAGGCGCGAGCGCCAGGAACGCGCCATCGCCGCCATCGAGAGCGATCCCTTCGTACGCGAGGCCTGCGACATGTTCGACGCGAGCATCGACGAATCCACCATCAAACCCGTGTAAGGAACAGACATGCTGAACAAAGGCGGCATCGCCAACCTGATGAAGCAGGCGCAGAAGATGCAGGAAAACATGGCCAAGGCGCAGGAAGAGCTGGCCAATCTGGAGGTCGAGGGCCAGTCCGGCGCCGGCGCCGTGAAGATCGTGATGACCTGCAAGCACGACGTCAAGCGCGTCACCATCGATCCCTCGGTGATGGACGACAAGGAGATGCTCGAAGACCTGATCGCCGCCGCGCTCAACGACGCCAGCCGCCGCGCCGAGCAGACGTCGCAGGAGCGCATGGGCGCGCTGACCGCCGGGCTGCCCCTGCCGCCGGGCATGAAGCTGCCGTTCTAGCTGCTAGAATTCGCGGCCTTGCGCTGCATGCGAGATTAGCTCAGTTGGTAGAGCGCCTCCCTTACAAGGAGGATGTCGGCGGTTCGAGCCCGTCATCTCGCACCACCCTTTCCCGGCGCGGCCCATGTTTCCATTTCCTTTTCACCGGAAGCCAGAATGTTTGATCTCGTTCGCAACAACAAGAAATTCATCCAGATCATTCTGGCGCTGATCATCCTGCCGTTCGCGCTGTGGGGCGTCGATTCCTACGTGCGCAGCGGCGACGGGGCGAACGCGGTCGCGACGGTGGGCGGCGTGCCGGTCGGGCTGGACGAGTTCCAGCAGGCCCTGCGCGAACAGCAGGATCGCCTGCGGCCCCAGCTTGGCGGCCTCGACCCGAAGTTGCTCGACAGCCCCGAACTGCGGCGTGGCGTGCTGCAGGAGCTGATCAACCAGCGCCTGCTGGCCCTCCATGCCGCCAAGGCGCATCTGGGCGTCAGCGACGCGGCGCTGGTGGATTTCATCACCTCGGTGCCGTCGCTGCAGGAGGACGGCAAGTTTTCCCGCGAGCGCTACGAGGCGCTGGTCGCCGCCCAGGGCATGAGCGTCGAGATGTTCGAGGCGCGCGTCCGGCAGGACATCGTGATGCAGCAGGCGATGCTGCCGGTCGTCGGCGCCGCCGTCGGCGGGCGCGTGCCGGCGGAGCGCTGGCTGGCGGCCCAGCTGGAGGAGCGCACCATCGGCGAGGCGATCCTGCGCGCCGAGGATTTCGCCGCCGGCACGACGCCGGACGCCGAGGCCGTCAAGCGCTACTACGAGGCGAACCGCTCGCGCTTCGAGGTGCCCGAGCAGGTGCGCGTCGAATATCTCGTGCTGGATCAGGCCGTGCTGGCGGAGCGCGCGCAGGCGAGCGAGGAGGAAATCAAGGCCTGGTATCAGGCGAACGAGGCGCGCTACAAGCAGCCGGAGGAGCGCCAGGCCAGCCATATCCTGATCCGCGCCGACAAGGGCGCGCCCGAGGCCGAGCTGAAGGCCGCGCAGGCGAAGGCCGAGGAGGTGCTGGCCAGGCTGAAGGCCGTGCCGGGCGACTTCGCCAAGCTGGCGAAGGAGTTTTCGCAGGATCCCGGTTCGGCGGACAAGGGCGGCGACCTGGGTTATTTCGGCCGCGGCATGATGGTGAAGCCGTTCGAGGACGCGACCTTCGCGCTCAAGGCGGGCGAACTGTCCGGCGTGGTGCGTTCCGATTTCGGCTTCCACATCATCAAGCTGACCGGCATCCGCGCCGAGCAGGCCCGGCCGCTGGCGGCGGTGCGCGCGGAGATCGCGGCCGAGCTCAAGCGCCAGGCGGCCGCGCGGCTCTACGCCGAGTCGGCCGAGAGCTTCGCCAACACCGTGTATGAGCAGCCCGACAGCCTCAAGCCGGCCGCCGAGAAACATGGCCTGAGCGTCCAGACCTCCGACTGGCTGGCGCGCGGAGCGCAGACGATCATGCCGCCGCTTGGCCATCCGAAGCTGTTGCAGGCCGTCTTCAGCGACGATGCCGTCAAGCACCGGCGTAATACCGAAGCGGTCGACGTCGGCGGCGGCAAGCTGATATCGGCGCGCGTCGTCGAGCATCGACCCGCCGCCGTCGAGCCGCTGGAAAAGGTGTCCGGCGCGATCGAAAAAATTCTGGCGCGCGAGGCGGCGGTCGCCAGGGCGACGGCGGCCGGCAAGGCCCAGCTCGAGAAGCTGGCCAAGGGCGAGAAGACCGAACTGAAATGGGCTGCCGCGCGCGTGGTCAGCCGCCTGCATGCGCCCAATCTGACCGCCGAGGCGCGCGAAGCGGTGTTCAGTGCCGCGACCGGGGCGCTGCCGGCTTATGCGGGCAGCCCGATTCCCGGCGGCTATGCGCTGTATCGGATCGAGAAGGTGAAGCCGTTCGACGCCGCCGCCGCCGGGGATGCGGCGGCGCGCGCCGAGGCCCTGCGCCAGCATTACGGACAGATCGTCGCGCAGGAGGAACTGGTGGCCTGGCTGGCCGCGCTGCGGCAGCGCTACCCGGTCGAAATCAACACCGCGCTGCTCGAACGCAAGGAATAGGAAAGCCCGCAAAAAAAAAGCCGGCGCCTTGGCGCCGGCTTTTTTTCGCCTACAGAAAGATCAGGCGGGCAACGGGTCGGCGTTGAGATCAGGCGGGCAACGGGTCGGCGTTGCCCATGGCCACGTTGTGCGTGCCGCCATCGACGTAGAGGGTTTCGCCGGTGATGCCGCTGGCGAGGTCGGACAGCAGGAAGGCCGTGGCGTTGCCGACTTCCTCGATCGTCACGTTGCGGCGCAGCGGGGCGTGGTGGGCGTTGTAGGCGAGCAGCTTGCCGAAGTTGCCGATGCCGGAGGCGGCCAGCGTCTTGATCGGGCCGGCGGAAACGGCGTTGGCGCGGATGCCCTGCGGGCCGAGGCAGAAGGCGAGGTAGCGCGTGGCGGCTTCCAGGCTGGCCTTGGCCAGTCCCATGGTGTTGTAGTTCGGCATGGTGCGCTCGGCGCCGAGGTAGGACAGGCACACCAGCGAGGGATTGCTGCCCTTGAGCAGCAGCGGGCGCGCGGCCTTGGCGAGCGCCGGAAAGCTGTAGGAGGAGATTTCGTGGGCGATGCGGAAGGCATCGCGGTTGATGCCTTCGAGGAAGTCGCCCTCGATGGCCTCGTTCGGCGCGAAGGCGATGGAATGCACGATGCCTTCGAGGCCGTCCCAACGCTGGCCGATGGCGGCGAAGGCGGCTTCGATCTGGGCATCGTCGGCGACGTCGACCTGATACACCATGTCGCTGCCGAACTCGGCGGCGAACTTGGTGATGCGGTCGAGAAAACGTTCGTTCTGATAGGTGAATGCCAGTTGCGCGCCTTCACGGTGGCAGGCCTTCGCGATGCCATAGGCGATGGATCGGTTGGACAATAGGCCGGTGATGAGTATGCGTTTGCCGGCGAGAAAGCTCATTTTTTGTTCTCCCTGTTTCCTTCCGAAGCGTGCGGCGGATTATAGCCATGATTGCATTACACTCCGTTACATGCGCCGCGCGACGACATTGCTCCTGATCCTCCTGCTGACAGGGTGCGGCCCGGCCTGGAACGATCCCTATCCGGCGGCCGACCGGGGGGGCAACATCCTCTACACGGCGTTTACCGAGCGGCCCAAGCACCTCGATCCGGTGCAGTCCTACAGCGAGGACGAGATCACCTTCACGGCCCAGATCTACGAGCCGCCGCTGCAATACCACTATCTGCGCCGCCCCTACGAACTGGCGCCGGCCACGGCGGTGGCCGTGCCGCAGCCGGCGTATTTCGACGCATCCGGCCGGCCGCTTCCGGCCACTGCGGCTGCCGCGCGCATCGCCTTCACCGACTATGTGGTCGAGATCAAGCCGGGCATCCTGTATCAGCCGCACCCGGCCTTCGTCGAGCAGCCCGTGGACATCTCCGCGTTCCACGCGCTGGCGGATTTCCCGCGGCGTGGCACGCGCGAGCTGGTGGCGGATGATTACGCCTACGCGATCAAGCGCCTCGCGCATCCGCGCCTGCACTCGCCGATTCTTGGCCTGATGAGCGAATACATCGTCGGACTCGGCGAACTGGCGCGCGCGCTGCAAAGGTCAGTCCCGGCGGGACGGCGCGCGGGCGACGGAAATGAGTGGCTCGACCTGCGCGCGCATGCGCTCGCCGGCGTCGAGGTCCTCGACCGCTACCGCTACCGCATCCGCATCAAGGGCAAGTATCCGCAGTTCCTCTACTGGCTGACCATGCCCTTCTTCGCTCCGATGCCCTGGGAGGCTGATCGTTTCCACAGCCAGCCGGGCATGGCCGAGCGCAACCTCACGCTCGACTGGTATCCGGTGGGCACCGGACCCTACATGCTGACGGAAAATAATCCGAACGCCCGCATGGTGCTGGAGCGCAATCCGAATTTTCGCGGCGAGACCTATCCCTGCGACGGCGAGGCGGCGGATCGCGCGGCAGGCCTGCTCGACGACTGCGGCCAGTCGCTGCCCTTCATCGACAAGGTCGTCTTCACGCGCGAGAAGGAGCAGATTCCCTACTGGAACAAGTTCCTGCAGGGCTACTACGATGCTTCCGGTATTTCCTCCGACAGCTTCGACCAGGCGGTGCAGGTCACCGGCGGCGGCGAGGCGACGCTGACGGACGGGATGCGCGCACAGGGGATCGCGCTATCGACTTCGGTGGCGACCACGACGATGTACATGGGCTTCAACATGCTCGATCCGCTGCTCGGCGGCGATGGCGCCGCCGCGCGCAAGCTGCGCCAGGCCATCGCCATCGCGCTCGACCAGGAGGAGTTCATCTCGATCTTCCTCAATGGGCGCGGCATCGCGGCGCAAAGCCCCCTGCCGCCGGGCATCTTCGGCTATCGCGGCGGCGCGGCAGGCATCAACCCGACGCTATACGACTGGCGCGACGGCCAGCCGCGCCGCAAGGACATCGCCGTAGCCAAGCAGCTGCTGGCCGAGGCAGGCTGGCCGGCGGGACGCAACGCTCAGACCGGCGAGCCGCTGGTGGTGAATCTCGACACCACGGCGACCGGCGTCGGGGCGAAGACGCGCATCGACTGGCTGAACAAGCAGTTCCAGAAGCTCGGCGTGCAGCTCGTCGTGCGCAGCACCGACTACAACCGTTTTCAGGAAAAGGTGCGCAAGGGCGCGGTGCAACTGTTCTATTTCGGCTGGAACGCCGATTATCCCGACCCCGAGAACTTCCTGTTCCTGCTCTACGGCCCGCAGGGCAAGGTCAGGCACCACGGCGAGAACGCCGCCAATTACGCCAACCCGGAATATGACCGCCTGTTCGAGCAGATGCGCGCGATGGAGAACGGGCCGGCACGGCAGGCGATCATCGATCGCATGCTGGCGATCCTGCACGAGGACACGCCCTGGATCTGGGGTTTTCACCCGCTCGACTACAGCCTGCGGCATGCGTGGCTGAAGAACCGCAAGCCGACCAAGGTGGGCAACAACACCCTCAAGTATCAGCGTGTGGACGCGGGACTGCGTCAGGAGATGCGCGACCGCTGGAACCGGCCCGTGCTGTGGCCTCTGCTTCTGCTGCTGGCGGTCGCGGCGCTCGTCGCCCTGCCGGCCATCGTCGGCCACCGGCGGCGCGAAGCCGCGACGGCCAGGAACAGGCTGGACTAGGCGCCGCGCCGCGCGCGCAGCAGATAATTGACGCTGGTATCGCTGCCGAGGCTGTAGGTGCGAGTGAGCGGGTTGTAGCTCATGCCGATGATTTCCTCGACCTCCAGTCCCGCCAGGCGGACGAAGCGGGCGAGTTCGGCGGGGCGCAGGAACTTCGCGTAGTCGTGGGTGCCCCTGGGCAGCAGGTTGAGGATGTATTCCGCGCCGATCACGGCCAGCAGGTAGGCCTTGGGGTTGCGGCTGATGGTCGAGAAGAACACCTGTCCGCCGGGCCTGACCAGACGGGCACAGGCGGCGACCGTCGAGGCCGGATCGGGCACATGCTCCAGCATTTCAAGGCAGGTGACGGCGTCGAAGCTGGCTGGCGCCTCGGCGGCCAGCGTTTCGGCGGCGACGAGGCGGTAGTCGATGCTGCGGCCGCTTTCGAGCGCGTGCAGGCGCGCGACGCCCAACGGCTTTTCCGAAAGATCGATGCCGGTCACCGTCGCTCCGCAACCGGCCATGCCTTCGCTCAGCAGGCCGCCGCCGCAGCCGACGTCGAGCACCTGCTTGCCGGCCAGGCCGACGCAGCGGTCGATCCAGCCCAGTCGCAGGGGGTTGATGTCGTGCAGGGGCTTGAATTCGGAGTTCGGGTCCCACCAGCGGTGGGCCAGTTCCCCGAATTTCTCCAGTTCATGCGGGTCGACGTTGGCGGTCATTTCAAGGTTATCTTCCAGAAAAGGAAAAGCCCTGCGGGGCAGGGCTTTTCCGGTCGGACGAAAGTCGGCTTAGTTCGACTTGGTGCCGATCACTTCGATTTCGACACGGCGGTCGGGTTGCAGGCACTCGATCAGCTTCTTGGACTTCTTCACGCTCTTGCCGCACTTGTCGCCGGTGACGGGCTGCTTCTCGCCCTTGCCTTCGGAGTAGATGCGGTTGGCTTCGATGCCCTTGCCGACGAGGTAGTCCTTGACGGCGGCGGCACGGCGCTCGGAGAGCTTCTGGTTGTATTTGTCGCTGCCGATGCGGTCGGCGTGGCCGACGGCGATGATCACTTCGAGCTTGATGCCCTGAATGTCGCTGGTCAGCTGGTCGAGCTTGGCCTTGCCTTCGGCGCGCAGCACGGCCTTGTCGAAGTCGAAGAGGGCATCGGCGGCCATCGTCACCTTCTTGGCGGCCGGCTTGGGCGCGGCGGCGGGAGCAGCCTTCACCTCGCGCGTCTTCGGATCTTCCTTCTTGACGAGGTCGGGATCGCACTCGGCGATGGCCATCGCCGGCGTCCAGTAGCCGGTGCGCCAGCACAGGCCGGTGCCGCTCTTGGCGACGTAGCCGCGCTGGTCGATGACGTAGCCGACCGTGCCGTTCATGTCGATGCCGGGGGTCTGGGCTTGGGCGGCGGCGCCAACGCCGATCAGGGCGGCGGCGACGAGAATGTTCTTCGAAACGAGCTTGATCATGTTGGTCTTCCCTTGTAAAGGCGTTGGAGTTGATGGGCGATGTTTATAGGGCTTCGGCCTGCGGCCAACCATATTGGATATGGAAACCGCATGCAAACGCAATCCTAGACCGAATTCATGACCGCATTGTGCCACATTTTGATTTTGCCCAGCAATGCCGGCATGTCGACATCGAGCGGCGCACCGTCTTTTATGCGCAACCTGCCGGCGACCCAGACATGATCGACGGCCTCGCGGCCGGCGACGTACACGAGATGCGAAACGGGATCGAAACAGGGTTGGCAGGCCCAGTCGTCGAGGCGGATGGCCTGCAGGTCGGCGAGTTTGCCAGGCAGGAGCGAGCCGATTTGCCCGCCAAGGCCGAGCGCCCGGGCGCCATTGAGGGTTGCCATCTCCAGCAGGCGGTGCGCGGGGAGGGCGGCGGCGTCGCCGCTTGCCACCTTGGCCAGCAGGGCGGCATGGCGCATCTCCCGCAGCAGGTCGAGCCGGTTGTTGCTGGCGGCGCCGTCGGTGCCGAGTCCGACGGCCAATCCCCGCGCCAGCATGTCCGTGACGGGGGCGATGCCGCTCGCCAGCTTCATGTTCGAGGTCGGACAATGGGCGATATGGCAGCCGTGCGTCGCAAGCAGGTCGATTTCCTCGGGTTTCAGGTGAACGGCATGCACGGCGATCAGGTGCGGACCGAGCAGCCCCAGGCGGTCGAGGCGCGCCAGCGGACGCATGCCGTACTCCTTGGTGCCGCCGCTGATTTCGTCGCCGGTTTCGTGCAGGTGGATATGGATCGGCAGGTTCAGTTGCTCGGACAGCGCGCCGATGCGTGCGAAGGTCGCGTCCGCGACGGTGTAGGGCGCATGCGGGGCGAGGCAGAAGGAAATCCGGGGGTCGCCCTCGAGGCTTTCCCGCGCCGCGAGGCCCTTGTCGAGGTAGTCGGCCGCGCCGGTGCCATAGGCGCTGGGGAATTCGAATACGGTGATGCCCAGGGCGGCACGCATGCCGGCCGCGACAACGGCGGCGGCGGCGGCGCGCGGAAAGAAGTACATGTCGTTGAAGCAGGTGATGCCGCCGCGCAGCATTTCCCAGCAGGCCAGCTGGGTGCCGTCATGAACGAAGTCGGCGGATATGTTGCGGTTTTCGGCGGGCCAGATGCGTGTCTCCAGCCAGCGCATCAGTGGCATGTCGTCGGCGAAGCCGCGCAGGAGCGTCATCGCGGCGTGGGTGTGCAGGTTCACGAAGCCGGGCAGGACGACGTGTTGCGTCAGGTGGTGGCGGGTCGGAGCGGCATAGCGGGCATCGGCCTCGGCGCTCGGCAGCAGGTCGAGGATGCGGCCGTTTTCCAGGACCAGGCTGTGGTTTTCGAGTAGCGTGTCGGCCGGCTCGATGGGGACGATCCAGCGCGCGTCGATGATCTGGTCGACATGCCGCGGCGTGCGGGGGGGCGGAGTATTCATGCGGACAGTAGAAAAATAGGAATGGCGACAAGATGTTAGGCGTGATGCCGGCATTCTAGTCGAGCCTGTCGGCGCGTGGCCGGCATGCTAGAATCGGCCGCTTTTCGTTGTGCCCTTTTTTGGGGCGGCCACTGACTTATGACCCCTGCTTTCGCCAAGGAAACCCTGCCGGTCAGCCTCGAAGAGGAAATGCGCCATTCCTATCTCGATTACGCCATGAGCGTGATCGTCGGACGGGCGTTGCCGGATGCCCGCGATGGCCTGAAACCCGTGCATCGCCGCGTCCTGTTCGCGATGCACGAGCTGAACAACGACTGGAACCGGGCCTACAAGAAGTCGGCGCGCATCGTCGGCGATGTCATCGGTAAGTATCACCCGCACGGCGATACGGCGGTTTATGACACGATCGTGCGCATGGCGCAGGATTTCAGCTTGCGCTACATGCTGGTCGATGGCCAGGGCAACTTCGGCTCCGTTGACGGCGACAACGCGGCGGCGATGCGTTACACCGAGGTGCGCATGGCGCGCATCGGCCACGAGCTGCTGGTTGATATCGACAAGGAAACGGTCGATTTCGGTCCGAACTACGATGGCTCGGAAAAGGAACCGCTGGTCCTGCCGGCCAAGATTCCCAACCTGCTGATCAATGGCAGCGCCGGCATCGCCGTCGGCATGGCGACCAACATCCCGCCGCACAACCTCAACGAGGTAATCGACGGTTGCCTGGCCGTACTCGACAATCCGGCCATCGACATCGAGGAACTCATCAAGATCATCCCCGCGCCCGATTTTCCGACGGCCGGACTGATCTACGGCGTGTCCGGCGTGCGCGAGGGCTATTTGACCGGTCGCGGCCGCGTCATCATGCGCGCCCGCACGCATTTCGAGGATCTGAAATCCGGCCGACAGGCCATCATCGTCGATGAACTGCCGTATCAGGTCAACAAGAAGACCCTGCAGGAAAAGATCGCCGAACTGGTCAACGAGAAGAAGATCGAGGGCATCGCCCACATCCAGGACGAATCGGACAAGTCCGGCATGCGCCTTGTGATCGAGCTGAAGCGTGGCGAAGTGCCGGAGGTGGTGCTCAACAATCTCTACAAGCAGACGCAGTTGCAGGATACCTTCGGCATGAACATGGTGGCGCTGATCGACGGCCGCCCGCAGTTGCTGAACCTGAAGCAGCTCCTGGAGTGCTTCCTGTCCCATCGGCGCGAGGTGGTGACGCGGCGCACGGTGTTCGAATTGCGCAAGGCGCGCGATCGCGGCCACGTCCTGGAAGGACTCGCCGTCGCGCTCTCCAACGTCGATGAGGTCATCGCGCTCATCAAGGCAGCGCCGACGCCGGCGGATGCCAAGCGCGAACTGATGGCGCGCACCTGGAAATCTGGGCTGGTCGAGGAGATGCTTGCCCGTGCCTCCGCCGAGGCTTCGCGCCCCGAAGGACTGGCGCCGGAATTCGGCCTGTCGCGCCGCGGCTACCTGCTGTCCGACGTGCAGGCCCAGGCGATTCTTGAATTGCGCCTGCAGCGCCTGACCGGACTCGAACAGGACAAGATCCTCGCCGAATACCGCGAGGTGATGGACCTGATCACCGATCTGCTCGACATCCTCGCGCGGCCCGAGCGCATCACCCGGATCATCACGGATGAACTCGCGGCGATCCGCGCGCAGTTCGGCGACAAGCGCCGGTCGGAGATCGTCTTGCAGACCGCCGACATCAACCTCGAGGATCTGATCGCGCGCGAAGACATGGTGGTGACGCTTTCGCATACCGGCTACATCAAGCGCCAGAGCCTCGACGACTATCGGACGCAGCGGCATGGCGGGCGCGGCAAGAAGGCCGCCGACATCAAGGACGAGGACTTCGTCGATCGCCTGTTCATCGCCAACACGCACGACTACATCCTCTGCTTCTCGAACCGCGGCCGCGTCTACTGGCTCAAGGTCTATGAGGTGCCCGAGGGCGCGCGCACCGCGCGCGGCAAGCCGATCGTCAACCTCTTCCCGCTGGAAGAGGGCGAGAAGATCACCGCCGTGCTGCCGACGGCGGCTTTCGACGAGGAACATTTCGTCTTCATGTCGACGGCGATGGGCACGGTCAAGAAAACGCCGCTGTCCGACTTCGCCAATCCGCGCAAGGCCGGCATCATCGCCGTCAACCTCGACGAAGGCGACTACCTGATCGGCGTGGCGATCACCGACGGCAGCTGCGACGTCATGCTGTTCTCCGACGCCGGCAAGGCGGTGCGCTTCGCCGAGGACGACGTGCGGCCGATGGGACGCGCGGCGCGCGGCGTGCGTGGCATGATGCTGGAGGACGGCCAGGCCGTGATCTGCATGCTGGTCGCCGCCGACGAGAGGATGAACGTGCTGACGGCCACCGAGAACGGCTACGGCAAGCGCACGCCGATCACCGACTACACGAAGCATGGGCGCGGCACCAAGGGCATGATCGCGATCCAGACGTCCGAGCGCAACGGCATGGTCGTGGGTGCCGTGCTGGTCGAGGAAAGCGACGAGATCATGCTGATTTCCACCGGTGGCGTGCTGATCCGCAGCAAGGTCGACCAGGTGCGCGAAACCGGTCGCTCGGCGCAGGGAGTGCGCCTGATCAATCTGGATGACGGCACCAAGCTGGCCGGCATCGAAAAAGTCATCGAAACCGAAGAAGAGGAGTGAAGGAAATGGCACGCGTATTCAATTTCAGCGCAGGTCCCGCCGCACTGCCCGAGGAGGTGCTGAAGCAGGCCGCCGACGAGATGCTCGACTGGCATGGCAGCGGCTCGTCCGTGATGGAGATGAGCCATCGCGGCAAGGAGTTCATGGGCATCGCCGCCCAGGCGGAAGCCGACCTGCGCGAGCTGATGGGCATTCCCGCCAACTACAAGGTGCTGTTCCTGCAGGGCGGCGCCTCGCTGCAGTTCGAGATGATCCCGATCAACCTGCTGCGCGGCAAGGCCGTGGCCGACTACGTGCATACCGGGGAGTGGGCAAAGAAGGCGATCAAGGCCGCCAAGACCTTCTGCAACGTCAATGTCGCCGCCAGCGCCGAGGACAAGTCCTTCACCTACGCGCCGGCCTTTGCCGACTGGAAGCTGACCAAGGACGCCGCCTACGTCCATTACACCGCCAACGAAACCATCGGCGGCGTCGAGTTCAACTGGATTCCCGAGACCGGCGACGTGCCGCTGGTCTGCGACATGTCCTCGAACATCCTGTCGCGCCCCGTTGATGTCAGCAAATACGGCCTGATCTACGCCGGCGCGCAGAAGAACATCGGCCCGGCCGGCCTCACCATCGTCATCGTCCGCGACGACCTGGTCGGCAAGGCGGTGCCCACGCCGCCCGCGATGCTCGACTACAAGACCCATGTCGAAGCCGAGTCGATGTACAACACCCCGCCGACCTACGGCATCTACATCGCCGGCCTGGTGTTCCAGTGGATCAAGCGCAGCGGTGGCGTCGCCGCGATGGAGCGGAAGAACGTCGAGAAGGCCAACCTGCTCTACGACTACCTCGAATCCACCGACTTCTATCGCAACCCGGTGCGCAAGGAGGACCGTTCGCGCATGAACGTGCCGTTCACCCTCAAGGACGCAGCGCTCGACGAGGAATTCCTCAAGGGCGCCAAGGCGCGCGGCATGATCCAGCTGAAGGGCCATCGCTCGGTCGGCGGCATGCGGGCCTCGATCTACAACGCCATGCCGCTCGCCGGCGTGCAGGCGCTGGTCGAGTACATGAAGGAATTCGCCGTCCAGAAAGGTTGAGATCATGACTGAAGCCAGCAAGCAGTTTCAGGTCCTCGTCCTCAACAACGTCTCGCTGAACGGCTTGCGCCGTCTCGGCGAGCGTTTTTCCTGCGCCAAGGAGGTCGAGCAGCCGGATGCCATCCTGCTGCGCTCGGCCGACCTGCACGGCGTCGAAATCGCCAGGTCGGTGCTGGCGATCGGCCGTGCCGGTTCCGGCACCAACAACATTCCCGTCAAGGCGATGACCGAGCGCGGCGTGCCCGTCTTCAACGCGCCGGGCGCCAACGCCAACGCCGTCAAGGAACTGGTGTTGGCCGGCATGCTGATGGCGGCGCGCAACATCGGCGGTGCCATGAAGTTCGTCGGCGCGCTCGATCCGCAGGACGCCGAGATGGAAAAAAAGGTCGAGGGCGGCAAGAAGACCTACGCCGGCTACGAGATCGCCGGCCATACGCTGGGCGTGATCGGCCTCGGCAAGATCGGCTGCCTGGTCGCCGACGCGGCGATCAAGCTCGGCATGAACGTCGTCGGCTACGATCCGGAGATCACCGTCGACGCGGCCTGGAGCCTGCCGGCGCAGGTGAAGAAGGCTCACAGCCTGGCTGAGGTGCTGAAGAACTGCAACTTCGTCACGCTGCATGTGCCGCTGGTCGATGCGACGCGCAACATGATCAATGCCGCCAGCATCGAACAGATGAAACACGGTGCCGTGCTGCTCAACTTCGCCCGCAACGGCGTGGTCGACGAGGCGGCGGTGCTGGCCGCGCTCGACGCGAAGAGCTTGTCCACCTATGTTTGCGATTTTCCCAGTGCTCAGGTCAATGCCCATCCGCAGGTCATCGCGTTGCCGCACCTCGGCGCCTCGACCCGCGAGGCGGAGGAGAACTGCGCGATCATGGTGGCCGAGCAGGTGCGCGACTACCTGCTCGACGGCAATATCCTCAATTCGGTGAACTTTCCGACGGTGGTGATGCCGCGCGAGTCGGCCTACCGCATCGCCATCGCCAACGCCAACGTGCCGAACATGGTCGGGCAGATCTCGACGGCGATGGCCGAGGCGAAGCTCAATATCCACAACATGATGAACAAGTCCAAGAAGGACGTGGCCTACACGCTGGTGGATGTGGACAGCAAGGTGCCGAAGAAGGTGATCGACCAGATCGCGAAGATCGAAGGCGTGCTGGCCGTGCGCTACCTGCCCCGGGAAGCCTGAACTTGTCCGGCGAGCAAAAAGAGCAGGCTGAACTGGCAGGACTGCGCGACGGCATCGACCGCATCGACAGCGAGGTGCTGCGCCTGCTCTCCGAGCGGGCGCAACTCGCGCAGCGGGTCGGCGCGATCAAGCACGGCAACATCTACCGTCCCGAGCGCGAGGCCCAGGTGCTGCGGCGCATCGCGGAAACCAATCCCGGCCCGCTGCCCGAGGCGGCCGTGCGCACCATCTTCCGCGAGGTGATGTCGGCCTGCCTGGCGCTCGAACAGCCCCTGAAGATCGCCTATTTCGGCCCGGCCGGCACCTTCACCGAATCGGCCGCGAAGAAGCATTTCGGCTCGGCGCCCGCCTTCACGGCCTGCCTGACCATCGACGACGTGTTTCGCGCCGTCGAGTCGGGACAGGTCGATTACGGCGTGGTGCCGATCGAGAATTCGACGGAAGGCTCGGTCGGCCGCACGCTCGACCAGATGCTGACCTCCCCGCTGATGATCTGCGGCGAAGTGAATCTGCGCATCCACCAGAACCTGATGACGAAGGCGGCCGCGCTGGATGGCGTGAAGAAGCTCTATTCCCATGCCCAGTCGCTCGCGCAATGCCATGAATGGCTCAACCGCAACCTGCCCAACATCCCGCGCGTGCCGGTTGCCAGCAACGCCGAGGCGGCGCGCATGGCGGCGCAGGACCCGGAGGCCTGCGCCATCGCCGGCGAGGCGGCGGCGCGGCTCTACGACCTGAACATCCTCGCCGCCAACATCGAGGACGATCCGAACAACACGACGCGCTTCGTGGTCCTCTCCAGCCACGATGCCGGCCCCTCTGGCGCCGACAAGACCTCCTTCGTCTGCTCGGCGCAGAACAGGCCGGGCGCGGTGCATGACCTGCTGACGCCGCTCAAGCAGCACGGCGTATCCATGTCGCGCTTCGAGTCGCGTCCCGCGCGGGGTTTCGGCAACAGCCGCTGGGAGTATGTGTTCTTCGTCGATATCGACGGCCACCGCAACGAGCCGAAAGTGGCGGCGGCGCTGGACGATCTGCGCGGCTGCGTCGGTTTCCTCAAGGAACTCGGCTCCTATCCGAAGGCCGTTATCTGAGGTTTGACATGAGCATCACGGAACAGGCGCTGACCTACATCCGCGGCATTTCGCCCTATGTCCCGGGCAAGCCGATCACCGAACTGGCCCGCGAGATGGGGCTGCCCGTCGAACGGATCGTCAAGCTCGCCTCCAACGAGAATCCCCTCGGCATGAGTCCGAAGGCGCGCGCCGCCGTCGAGGCCGCCATCACGGGGCTGGAACGCTATCCCGACCAGTTCGATCTGGTGGCGAAGCTGGCCGAGCGCCTTGGCGTCGCGCAGCACCAGGTCGTCGTTGGCAATGGCTCGAACGACGTGCTCGACCTCGCGGCGCGCGTTTTCCTGGCACCCGGGCGCTCGTCGGTTTTCTCGCAGCATGCCTTCGCCGTCTATCCGCTGGCGACGCTGTCCACCGGGGCGGAATGCATCGTCGCCCCGGCGAAGCACTACGGCCACGATCTGGCGGCCATGAAGGCCGCGATCCGCCCCGACACGCGCGTGGTATGGATCGCCAACCCCAACAATCCGACCGGCAACTTCCTGCCCTATGCCGAGGTGCGCGAATTCATCGCCGGCGTGCCGGCCGATGTCGCCGTGGTGCTCGACGAGGCCTACAACGAATACCTGCCGCCGGCCGAACGCGCCGACACCGTGGCCTGGATCGGGGACTTTCCGAACCTGATCGTCACGCGCACCTTCTCGAAGATCTACGGACTCGCCGGCCTGCGCGTCGGCTTTGCCGTTGCTTCACCCGAGGTCGCCGACCTGCTCAACCGCGTGCGCCAGCCCTTCAACGCCAACAACCTCGCCATCGCCGCCGCCAGCGCCGCGCTCGACGACCACCTGTTCGTCGCCGAGAGCTACGAGCTCAACCGGCGCGGCATGGAACAGATCGTCGCGGGCCTCAAGCGGCTTGGCCTCGAACACATCCCTTCGCACGGCAACTTCGTCACCTTCGCCGTGACCGACGGCGCGACGGTCAACCAGAAACTGCTGCGGCAGGGCGTCATCGTGCGCCCCATCGGCGGCTACGGCCTGCCGAACCACCTGCGCGTCACCATCGGCCTCGAATCCGAGAACGCGCGTTTCCTCGAAGCGCTGGAGATGTCGATCTGATGGCGGGCAAGCTTGTCGTTTGCGGCGTCGGCCTGATCGGCGGCTCGTTCGCGCTTGCCCTGAAGGCGGCGCTCGGCGGACGGTGTCCGCGCATCGTCGGCATGGGGCGCACGCGTGCGCCGCTCGAGGAAGCGCTGCGCCGCGGCGTCATCGACACGCTCGAAACCGACTGGGCGAAAGCGCTGAAAGGCGCCGATCTCGTACTGCTCGGCATGCCGGTCGGCCAGATGGAAGCGGTGATGCGCTCGATGGGGCCGCATCTTGAGACGCGGACGCTCGTCACCGACGGCGGCAGCACCAAGGCCGACGTGGTCGCCGCCGCGCGCGCGGCCCTGGGCAACAAGGCCCGCCAGTTCGTGCCCGGCCATCCGATTGCCGGGGCCGAAAAAAGCGGGGTAGCGGCGGCGAAGGCCGGTCTCTACGTCGGCAAGCGTGTCGTGCTGACGCCGCTGCCGGAAAATCGTCCGGGAGATGTCGCCGCCGTGCGCAAGGTCTGGGAGCTGTGCGGCGCGAAAGTATCGCAACTGGCGCCCGAGGAACACGACCGCGTTTTTGCCGCCGTGAGCCATCTGCCGCACCTGCTGGCCTTCGCGCTCGTGCATGACCTGGCGGTACGCGACAACGCCGATCAGCTGTTCGGCTTCGCCGCCAGCGGCTTCCGCGATTTCACGCGCATCGCCAGCAGTCATCCCGAGATGTGGCGCGATATCTGCCTTGCCAACCGCAAGGCGCTGCTCAAGGAACTCGATGCCTACATGGCCGAACTGCTGCGTACGCGCGTGCTGCTCGCCAGCGCCGATAGCGCCGGGCTGGAGGCGATGTTCGCCACGGCGCGTTCGCGCCGGGATGCCTGGCTCGATACCCTGGACAAGTAATGGAATATCTCGACTTGCCGCCGTTGCGGCGCGCGGCCGGCACCGTCCGCCTGCCCGGTTCGAAAAGCATTTCCAACCGCATGCTGCTGCTTGCCGCGCTGGCGGAGGGCGAGACGGAGATCCGCGACCTGCTCGACTCCGACGACACGCGCGTGATGCTGGCCGCGCTCGCGAAAGTCGGCGTTGGCGTGACGGCGCTGGACAATAACGCCTACCGCGTCGCGGGCTGCGCCGGCGTGTTTCCCGGCAAGGCGGCCGAACTGTTCATGGGCAACGCCGGCACGGCGATCCGGCCGCTGACGGCGGCGCTGGCGCTTTCCGGGGGGCATTACACGCTGAGCGGCGTGCCGCGCATGCACGAACGGCCCATCGGCGACCTCGTGGACGGGTTGCGCCAGATCGGCTGCGACGTGCGCTACATCGGCAATGAAGGTTATCCGCCGCTGGAAATCTTCCCGGCGGACGTGAAGCTTGCCGCGCCGATCAGGGTGCGCGGCGACGTCTCCTCGCAGTTCCTGACCGCCCTGCTGATGGCCCTGCCGCTCACGGGCGAAACGGCAGTTATCGAGATGACGACCGAACTGATCTCGAAGCCCTACATCGAGATCACGCTGAACCTGATGGCGCGCTTCGGTGTGACGGTCGAGCGCGACGGCTGGGCGCGCTTCACGATCCCGGCCGGGCAGCGCTACCGCAGTCCCGGGCTGCTGCACGTCGAAGGCGATGCCTCGGCGGCTTCCTATTTCCTCGCGGCGGGTGCCATCGCGCGCGGTCCCGTGCGCGTCGAAGGCGTGGGTATCAACAGCATCCAGGGCGACGTGAAATTCGCCGATGCGCTGGCAGCCATGGGCGCGAAGATCGTCTGGGGCGACAACTTCATCGAAGCCGCGGCGCCGGCCGACGGAAAACTGAAGGCCTTCGACCTCGACCTCAACCACATCCCGGATGCGGCGATGACGCTGGCGGTCGCTGCCTTGTTCGCCGACGGACGCTGCACGCTGCGCAACATCGGCTCCTGGCGCGTCAAGGAAACCGACCGCATCGCCGCGATGGCGGCCGAATTGCGCAAGCTCGGCGCGACGGTGGAGGAGGGGGCGGACTGGCTCGCCGTCTCGCCGGCGCTGACTTTTGCGCGCGGGGCCGCGGTCGACACCTACGACGATCACCGCATGGCGATGTGCTTTTCCCTCGCCGCGCTGGGCGGCGTGCCGGTGCGCATCAACGAGCCGGCCTGCGTCGCCAAGACCTTTCCGCATTACTTCGACGCCTTCGCGCGCATCGCCGCCCCGGTGATCGCCATCGACGGTCCTTCGGCCTCGGGCAAGGGCACGCTGGCGCAGCGCGTCGCGGCGGCGCTGGGTTTCCACTTCCTCGACAGCGGCGCCCTGTATCGTCTGACGGCGCTGGCGGCGATGCAGGCCAAGGTGGCGCTGGACGACGAGGCGGCCGTGGCCGCCGTGGCGGCGAACCTGCCGGCGGAATTCCACGGCGACCGGATTCTGCTTTCCGGTGAAGAGGTTACCGACGCCATCCGCGCCGAGGCGGTCGGCGTCGGCGCCTCGAAAGTCGCCGCCCTGCCGGCCGTGCGCGCCGCCCTGCTGGACCGTCAACGCGCCTACCGGCGCTTTCCCGGGCTGGTGGCGGATGGCCGCGACATGGGCTCGGTGGTCTTCCCGGATGCCCCGGTCAAGGTGTTTTTGACCGCCAGCGCCGAGGCGCGCGGCGAAAGGCGCTATAAACAGTTGATCGACAAGGGAATGCCTGATAATATGCGCCCCCTTTTGCCGGATATCGTGAACGATTTGCGCGAACGCGACGCGCGCGATGCCGCAAGAAGCGTTGCACCCCTGAAGCAGTGCGCCGATGCCGATCTCGTGGATACCACGAGCCTGGACATCGACGCGGCCGTGGCAACCGTGATGGACAGCGTCCGTCGCGGCCTGCCGTTCATCCACTAGCCCGTTACCAAAACGGATATTTTTTGGAACCTTAACCTTTATGTCTGCTACCGCCGCCGCCGTGAATCCCATGGAATCCTTTGCCGCCCTTTTTGAAGAAAGCCTCTCGCGCCAGGAAATGCGCGCCGGCGAAGTCATCACGGCCGAAGTCGTCCGCATCGACCAGAATTTCGTGGTCGTCAATGCGGGCCTGAAATCCGAATCTTTCATCCCGGTCGAGGAGTTCAAGAACGACCGTGGCGAAATCGAGGCCAACACCGGCGACTTCGTGCAGGTCGCGATCGAAATGCTGGAAGACGGCTACGGCGAAACCCGCCTGTCGCGCGACAAGGCCAAGCGCATCGCCGCCTGGAACGACCTCGACAAGGCCATGAACGACGCGATCCTCGTCAAGGGCGTCATCACCGGCAAGGTGAAGGGCGGCCTGACCGTCATGACCAACGGCATCCGCGCCTTCCTGCCCGGCTCGCTGGTCGACACCCGTCCGGTCAAGGACACCACGCCCTTCGAAGGCAAGGAATTCGAATTCAAGGTCATCAAGCTCGACCGCAAGCGCAACAACGTCGTGCTGTCGCGCCGCGCCGTGCTGGAGGCCAGCATGGGCGAAGAGCGCCAGAAGCTGCTGGAAAACCTGCAGGAAGGCACCGTCGTCAAGGGGATCGTCAAGAACATCACCGAATACGGCGCCTTCGTCGACCTCGGCGGCATCGACGGCCTGCTGCACATCACCGATCTGGCCTGGCGCCGCGTGCGCCATCCGTCGGAAGTCCTCAACGTCGGCGACGAAGTCACCGCCAAGGTGCTCAAGTTCGATCAGGAGAAGAACCGCGTCTCGCTGGGCATGAAGCAGCTCGGCGAAGATCCGTGGGTGGGCATCGCCCGCCGCTACCCGTCCGGCACCCGCCTGTTCGGCAAGGTCACCAACCTGACCGACTACGGCGCGTTCGTCGAGATCGAGCAGGGCATCGAAGGCCTGGTGCACGTCTCCGAAATGGACTGGACCAACAAGAACATCCATCCGTCCAAGGTCGTCCAGCTGGGCGACGAGGTCGAGGTGATGATCCTCGAGATCGACGAGGACCGCCGCCGCATCTCGCTGGGCATGAAGCAGTGCCAGGCGAATCCGTGGGACGAGTTCGCCATGAACCACAAGAAGGGCGACAAGGTGAAGGGCGCCATCAAGTCGATCACCGACTTCGGCATCTTCATCGGCCTGCCCGGCGGCATCGACGGCCTGGTGCACCTGTCCGACCTGTCGTGGTCGGTGGCCGGCGAGGAAGCCAAGCAGAACTACAAGAAGGGCGACGAGGTCGAAGCCATGGTGCTGTCGATCGACGTCGAGAAGGAGCGCATCTCCCTCGGCATCAAGCAGATGGATGGCGACCCCTTCACCAGCTTCATCGCCACCCACGACAAGAACAGCCTGGTCACCGGCAGCGTCAAGAGCGTCGATGCGCGCGGCGCGGTGCTCGACCTGGGCGGCGACGTCGAGGGCTACCTGCGTGTCTCCGAGTTCTCGCGCGACCGCATCGAGGACCTGAGCCAGCACCTGAGGGTGGGCGACAGCGTCGAGGCGCTGATCATCAACGTCGACCGCAAGTCGCGTTCGATCAACCTCTCGATCAAGGCCAAGGACCAGGCCGAGCAGAGCGAGGCGATGCAGAAGCTGTCGGCGGATTCCGCCGCCGCGGCGACCGGCACCACCAACCTCGGCGCCCTCTTGAAGGCCAAGCTCAACCAGCAGTAAGCACAGGCGGAAAGTTCCGGTCATGACCAAGTCCGAGTTGATCACTCGTCTGGCGGAGCGCTTTCCGCAACTGGTGGCGAAGGATGCCGACCTGTCCGTGAAGATGATTCTCGATGCGATGTCCGAGGCCCTGGCCAAGGGCGACCGCATCGAGATTCGCGGCTTCGGCAGCTTCTCGCTGAACTATCGGCCGCCCCGCCTCGGGCGCAACCCGAAGACGGGCGCGAAAGTCGAGGTGCCGGCCAAGTATGTGCCGCACTTCAAGGCCGGCAAGGAACTGCGCGAACGCGTCGATCAGGCCCTGGAAAAGTAGCCGGCGACGATGAATGCGCTGATCTGGTTCCTGCGCGGCATCCTCTTCGTCGCCCTGCTGGGTCTGGCCATCAAGAACAGCAACGAAGTCGAACTGCGCTTCTTCTTTGATGCCGCATGGCAGGCGCCGCTGTCGCTGGTGATCCTGATTTCCCTCGCGTGCGGCGTCGTGCTGGGCCTGCTGGCCCTGCTGCCGCGCCTGATCCGGCAGCGCCGCGCCATCGCCAAATTGCGGCGCGCCGCCCGCTCCTCCACAAACACGGAGCCGCCCGGCGACCTGCCCGGGTGAAATCAAATGGAAATCGAACTCTGGTGGCTGCTGGTCCTGCCGTTGTTTTTCGTGCTCGGCTGGCTGGCGGCGCGCATCGACATCAAGCAGCTGCTGCATGAATCGCGCGAACTGCCGCGCTCCTATTTCACCGGCCTGAATTTCCTCCTCAACGAGCAGCCGGACAAGGCCATCGAGGCCTTTCTCGAAGCCGCGCGCATCGATCCCGAGACCATCGAGCTGCACTTCGCGCTGGGCAGCCTGTTCCGCCGGCGCGGCGAGACCGATCGCGCCATCCGCGTGCACCGGCACCTGATCGAACGCGACGCCTCGCTGACCCAGCTGAGCGACGAACAGCGCCTGCATGCGCTTGCCGAACTCGGCCAGGACTACCTCAAGGCCGGGCTGCTCGACCGCGCCGAGGAACTCTTCCTCAAGCTGCGCGGCACGCTCCGCGACGAGGAGGCCCTGCGCAACCTGCTGGAAATCTACCAGCAGGAAAAGGAATGGCAGAAGGCCATCGCCATCGCCGAGCAGATGCCCGGCCATGCCGACCACCTGTGGCAGAAGGAGATCGCCGAATTCCATTGCGAACTGGCCGCCTCCGACCTGCTCAACGGCCGCCTCGACGCAGCGCGCGCGCGCCTCGACGCGGCGCTGGCGGCGAACCGCAAGTGCGTGCGCGCCACGCTGATGCGCGGCGAGCTGGAAATGAAGACGGGCGCGGACGAGAAGGCGCTCGCCACGTTGCAGGGCATCGAGCAGCAGAATCCCGTGTTCCTCGCCCTCGCGGCGGAAAGGATGATGGGCGTGTTCCGGACGCTCGGCCGCGAGAGCGCCGGCGTGGACCTGCTGCGCGGCTACCTCGAACGCCATCCCTCGCTCGACCTGCTCGACACCGCCGCCCAGGCGGCGCTCGCCACCGGCGGCCCGGAGGCCGCCTACGCGCTGGTGCGCGACGAACTGCGGCGCAACCCGACCCTGCTCGGGCTCGACAAGCTGCTGGAGGCGCAGGTGATGCTCGCCCCGCCCGAGCGGCGCGCCGACCTCGAACTCGTCAAGAACCTCATCCACGCCCACACGCGCCGCGTCGCGCGCTACCGCTGCGACGACTGCGGCTTCAAGGCGCGCCAGTTCCACTGGCGCTGCCCCGCCTGCGGCGGCTGGGAAACCTTCCCGCCGCGCCGCACCGAAGAATTCGACCTCGCGCCCTGACCATGAAACTGCCCGATACCTCCCGTGCCCGCGTCCTCGTCGTCGGCGACGTCATGCTCGACCGCTACTGGTTCGGCGACGTCTCGCGCATCTCGCCCGAGGCGCCGGTGCCCGTCGTCAAGGTCGAGAAAAGCGAGGAGCGTCCCGGCGGCGCGGCCAACGTGGCGCGCAACATCGCCGCGCTCGGCGCCCGGGTGGCCCTGCTGTCCGTCGTCGGCGCCGACGAGGCCGGCGCCGCGCTGGCGCGGCTGCTCGCCGCGGCCGCCATCGATGCCAGCCTGCACGAGGACGCCCAGCTCAACACCACCGTCAAGCTGCGCGTGCTCGGCCGCCAGCAGCAGCTGCTGCGCATCGACTTCGAGAACGCGCCCGCGCACGAGGTGCTGGAAAGCAAGCTCGCCGAATTCCGCCAGCGCATCGGGCACTGCGACGTCGTGATCCTCTCCGACTACGGCAAGGGCGGCCTGACCCACATCACCGAGATGATCCGCCTCGCCCGCGCGCACGGCAAGCCCGTGCTGGTCGACCCGAAGGGCGACGACTACGCGCGCTACGCCGGCGCCAGCGTCATCACCCCGAACCGCGCCGAGTTGCGCGAGGTGATCGGCCGCTGGAGCGACGAGGAGGATCTCTCCCGCCGCGTCGCCGCGCTGCGCCGCGAACTGGGGCTGGACGCGCTGCTGCTGACGCGCTCGGAGGAGGGCATGAGTCTGTTCACCGACGCCCGCGTGCGCTACGAAGCGGCCCATGCCCGCGAGGTTTATGATGTCAGCGGCGCGGGGGACACCGTGATCGCCACGCTGGCCGTGATGCTGGCCAGCGGCGCAAGCCTCGAAAACGCCATGCACTGGGCCAACCGCGCCGCCGGCGTGGTGGTCGGCAAGCTCGGCACCGCGACCTGTTCCATCGACGAATTGAAAGGCTAGGCATGTATTACATCGTCACCGGCGCCTGCGGCTTCATCGGCGCCAACCTCGTCAAGGCGCTCAACCAGCGCGGCATCGACAACGTCATCGCCGTCGACAACCTCGCCAAGGCCGACAAGTTCAGGAATCTCGTCGACTGCGAGATCGCCGACTACCTCGACAAGCACGAATTCATCGAGATGGTGCAGGCCGGCCACTTCGACGGCGCCGTCGAGGCGATCTTCCACGAAGGCGCCTGCTCGGACACGATGGAGACCGACGGCCGCTACATGATGGAGAACAACTTCCGCTACACGAGCACGCTGCTGGACTTCTGCCTCGACCACGAAACGCAGTTCCTCTACGCCTCCAGCGCCTCGGTGTATGGCGCCGGCCGCGTCTTCAAGGAGGCGCGCGAGCACGAAGGCCCGCTCAACGTCTATGGCTACTCGAAGTTCCTCTTCGACCAGGTGGTGCGCCGCCGTGCCGCCGCGGCTGACTTTTCCTCGCAGGTCGTCGGCTTCCGCTACTTCAACGTCTATGGCCCGCGCGAGCAGCACAAGGGACGCATGGCCTCGGTCGCCTTCCACCACTTCAACCAGTATCGCGAACACGGCAAGGTCAAGCTGTTCGAGGGCTGCGACGGTTACGCCAACGGCGCGCAGAGCCGCGATTTCGTCTATATCGACGACGTGGTCAAGGTGAACATGTTCTTCCTCGACCACCCGGGCAAATCGGGCATCTTCAACCTCGGCAGCGGCCGCGCCCAGCCCTTCAACGACATCGCGCACGCGACGGTCAACGCCTGCCGCGCGCTCGACGGCCAGCCGGCGCTGACGCTGGACGAGATGGTGGCGCGGGGCATCGTCGAATACATCGACTTTCCGGAAGCGCTCAAGGGCAAATACCAGAGCTTCACCGAGGCCGACATCTCCGCGCTGCGCGCCGCCGGCTACCAGGAGGCCTTCAACAGCGTGGCCGAGGGCGTGACAAAATACGTCCAGCACTTGGCGCGAAAATGAAGGCCAAATGAAAACGCATACCCTCGAAGACTTCGTCGGCAACACCCCGCTGGTGCGCCTGCAGCGCCTCCCGGGGGCGGAGAACGCGCGCCGCAACAACCTCATCCTCGCCAAGCTGGAAGGCAACAATCCCGCCGGCTCGGTGAAGGACCGCCCGGCGCTGTCGATGATCCTCGAAGCCGAGAAGCGCGGCGACATCAAGCCGGGCGACACGCTGATCGAGGCCACCTCGGGCAACACCGGCATCGCGCTGGCGATGGTCGCCGCGATGCGCGGCTACGGCATGATCCTCGTCATGCCCGAGAACCAGAGCGTCGAGCGCCGCCAGTCGATGCGCGCCTACGGCGCCGAACTGGTGCTGACGCCCAGGCAGGCCAGCATGGAGGGCGCGCGCGACGAGGCCGAGCGCCTCGTCAGGGCCGGCAAGGGCATCATGCTCGACCAGTTCTCCAACCCCGACAACCCGCTTGCCCACTATCGCGGCACCGGCCCCGAGATCTGGCGCGACACCGAAGGGAAGGTGACGCACTTCGTGTCGAGCATGGGCACCACCGGCACCATCATGGGCTGCTCGCGCTACCTGAAGGAAATGAATCCGGCGGTCCGCATCGTCGGCTGCCAGCCCGAGGAAGGCTCGCAGATTCCCGGCATCCGCAAGTGGCCGCTCGACTACCTGCCGAAAATCTGCGACTTCTCGCGCGTCGACCAGCTCGAATCCGTGAACCAGCAGGACGCCGAGGAAATGACGCGCCGCCTCGCGACGGAAGAGGGCATCTGCGCCGGCATCTCCTCCGGCGGCGCCATGGCCGTCGCGCTGCGCATCGCCGCCAGCGTGGAAAACGCCGTCATCGTCAGCATCGTCTGCGACCGCGGCGACCGCTACCTGTCCACGGGTGTCTTCCCGGCTTAAGTCCGTCCGCGCGCTGCTGATCGCGCTGCTGCTCGGATTGCTGGCCCTGCCGGCCCGGCCGATGCAGGTCGAACTCGCGCTCGCCACCCTCGACCATCCCGCCTTTTCCGCCACGGGCCTGCGCGTGCGCTTCGACGCCCTGCGTCCCGGCGGCGCCGAGATCCGCCTCGACCGCCTGCGCGTGGCCGGCATCGAATACCGCGCGCTGCGGCTCGCCTGCGCCGGCTTCCGCTTCGACGGCCGGCGCCTCGCCTGTCCCGCGGGCAAACTGTATCGCGACGACGCGCGCGGCCGCGACCGCGCGCCGCTGCCCTTCGCCTTCGAGTGGCGCGACGACGGCTACCTCGACTTCCGGCTGGAGGACGCCGACGCCGTCGCGCTGTCGCCGCTCGTCAAGCGCCTGCGCGCCTGGAACCCCAAGGGCCGCATCGACCTGCATCTGCGCGTGGCGGCGGGGCAGGACGGCGCGGCGCGCCTCGACCTGACGGCCCATGCGCTCGATTTCGCCAACCGCGCCGGTGACGTCGCGGGCGCCGGCATCGCCTTCACGCTCGCCGCCGATGCCCGGCGCACGGAGGCCGGCTGGCGCTGGACGGCGCGGCTCGACTGGCCGGCGGGCGAACTGCGCTTCGACCCGTGGCGGCGTGCCGGCGGCGTGCGGATCGACGCTGCCGGCACGCTGACGCCGGCACTGCTCGAAGTCGAGCAGGCGCGCCTCGGCGTCGATGGCGTCGGCGCGGTCACCGCCAGCCTGCGCTGGGACCGCGCAGCCGGCGCGGCGCGCGAGTGGGGGCTGGTCAGCGAGCGCATCGACCTCGCCGCCGCGCTGCGCGAATGGCTGCAACCCTGGCTCGCCGGCCTCGGCTTTCCAGAATGGCGCGCCGCCGGGCAGATCCTCTTCGCCGCCGAATGGCGCGACGGCGGCCTGCGGCGCTTCTACGCCGGGCTGGAAGACGCCACGCTGGCCGACAGCACCGGCTACCTGGAACTGCGCGGCCTGCGGGCCCAGGTGCCGTGGGAGGCGGACGCGCCGAGCGAGGCGGCCATCGAGGCCGCCGCCGGCCGCTTCGGCGACCTGCCGCTGGAAGGTTTCCGCATCCCGCTGCGGCTGGAAGGCGCGACCGCGCGCATCGAAAACCTCAGCGCGCCCATGCTCGACGGCCGCTTCGAGGTCGAGCAACTGCGGCTGGCCCGCGCCGACGGCGGCTGGCAGGCCGAATTCGCCGGCGCCATCGAGGGCGTCTCGATGCCCAAGCTGTCGCGCGCCCTCAAGCTGCCCGCGATGGACGGCTCCATGTCCGCCCATGTGCCGCGCATCGCCTACGCCGACGGCGTGCTGCGCATGGACGGCGCGCTCGGCATCGCGGTCTTCGACGGCGGCCTCATCGTGCACCAGCTGCGCATGGTCGATCCCTTCAGCGCCAGGCGGCGCCTGATCGCCGCCGTCACCGCGCGCGGACTCGACCTCGGCATGCTGACGCGCACCTTCGCCTTCGGCAGCATCGAGGGGCGCTTCGACGCCGACCTGCACGAGCTCGAAATGGACGGCTGGACGCCGCTGCGCTTCGACGCGCGCATCGCCGACACCCCCGGCGACCACCCGCGCCTGCTCAGCCTCGGCGCCCTGCGGGACATCGCCGAACTGGGCGAAGCGGCCGAAAACCGCGCCCTGCGCCGCATTCCCGAGCGCAGCCTCGGCGGCTTCGGCTACGCGCGCATCGGCCTCGGCTGCAAGCTGCGCGCCGGCGTGTGCGAGCTTTCCGGCATTCCCGGCCGCGACGCGCCCGACCGCGTCGTCATCATGGAAGGCAGCGGCATCCCGAGCATCGACATCCTTGGCTACAATCGCCGCATCGACTGGAACGCGCTGGTCGCGCGCTTCCGTGAAGTGCTCGCGGGCCGTCCGGGTTATGTCATCGAATAAGCTGCTTGCCATCCTCTGCCTGGCCGCGCTGCTCGCCGGCTGCGTCAACGTGCACGTCCATTTCCCCGAGGCCGGCGCCGCGCCGGCCGCCGCGAACGAGAAACCATGATCCCCACGCTCGCCTTCGACATCGAAACCATCCCCGACATCGCGGGCCTGCGCAAGCTGCACGAGCTGCCGGCCACGCTGGCCGACGCCGAAGTCGCCGAGTTCGCCTTCCAGAAGCAGCGCGCGAAGAACGGCAGCGATTTCCTGCCGCTGCATTTGCAGCGCGTCGTCGTCATCTCCTGCGCGCTGCGCAACGCCGAGGGCTTCAAGGTCTGGTCGCTCGCCGAGCCGCAATCCGGCGAGGGCGACATCATCCAGCGCTTCTTCGACGGCATCGCCAAATACACGCCCAACCTCGTCTCGTGGAACGGCGGCGGCTTCGACCTGCCGGTGCTGCA
Organism: Pseudomonadota bacterium; assembly: GCA_040754195.1. Taxonomy (GTDB): domain Bacteria; phylum Pseudomonadota; class Gammaproteobacteria; order Burkholderiales; family Rhodocyclaceae; genus Sulfuricystis. The sequence goes on from JBFMDJ010000016.1 coordinate 33,401, forward strand.
CTATCGCGGCCTGATCCACGGCGCCGTCGCGCCGCGCTACTGGGACATGGGCGAGGACGACCGCGACTTCAAGTGGAACAACTACATCAGCCGCTACCACACGCGCCACCTCGACCTGATGGACCTGCTGGCCATGTATCAGCCGCGCGCCAATGCGCCGCTCGACCAGCTCGTCAAGCTCATGGGCCTGCCCGGCAAGCTCGGCATGGAAGGCGGCGCGGTCTGGGGCGCGTGGCAGGCCGGCGCGATCGACGCGATCCGCGACTACTGCGAGACCGACGTCGTCAACACCTGGCTCGTCTACCTGCGCTTCCAGCAGATGCGCGGCCACCTCACGCCCGCGGCCCACGCCGCCGAAGTCGCGACGGTGCGCGAGCAGCTCGCCGCGCTCGACGCCCCGCACTGGCGCGAATTCCTCGCCGCCTGGCCCGCCTGAAAAAAGTCAGTCCCGGCGGGACGGCGCGAAAAAGTCAGTTGCCGCGGGACGGCGCGGCTAGCTCGCGGCGATACCGCCCGGCTTGATCTTCGAGTCGATGGGCTGGCCCTTGCGGGCGCGGGCGGCGCGGTGGCCCGAGAGTTCCTTGGTGGTCATGCGGTATTCGGCCGGCTTGCCGCCGCGGCCGGTGCCGCTGACGGTGAAGGCGCCGCCGTCGCCGACGGCGACGGCAGCCAGTTCGTCCTTCGGCGCGATGTCTTGCAGGATGGTGCCGCGCCCCTTGGCCATGGTCTTCACGTCGGCGAGCGGGAAGAGCAGCAGGCGGCCGCTCTGCGCGATCGCCGCCACCGTGTCCGCCGTCCCGTCGGGACTGACTTTCACGGGCAGCAGCGGTTTTTCGCCCTTGTCGAGGCTCATGAAGGCCTTGCCCGCGCGGTTGCGCGCGACGAGGTCGGCGAGGACCGCGACGAAGCCGTAGCCGCCGGAATTGGCGAACAGGTAGCGCGCCTCGGGCGCGGCGGTGAGCGCGTGGGCGAGCTTGCCGCCGTCCTGGAAGTCGACGAGGGTGGCGAGCGGCACGCCGTCGCCCCTGCCGCCGGGCAGGTCGGCGACGCGCACGCTGTAGGCGCGCCCGTTCGTGTCGAGGACGACGAGCGGCCAGACGGTGCGGCTTTCCTGCACGAGGTAGGGGAAGTCGCCGGTCTTGTAGGCGATGCTGTTCGGGTCGATGCCGTGGCCCTGGCGGGTGCGTACCCAGCCGTTCTTCGAGACGATGACCGTGACCGGCTCGTCGGGAATCGCCACCTCGGCGGTGCTGACCGGTGCGACGGCCTCGATGAGGGTGCGGCGGTCGTCGCCGTATTTCTTCGCGTCCTCGGTGATTTCGCGCACGACGAGCTTCGTCAGTTCCTTGCGGTCTTCGAGGATGCGGCGCAGTTCCTTGGCTTCCTCGGCGAGGGCCTTTTGTTCCTGCTCGATCCTGATGCCTTCGAGGCGGGCCAGCTGGCGCAGGCGGATTTCGAGGATGTCCTCGGCCTGGATTTCGCTGAGCTTGAACTTGGCCATCAGCTCGGCCTTGGGTTCGTCGGCCTCGCGGATGGTCTTGATGATCTTGTCGATGGACAGGAAGGCGAGCATGCGGCCGGCGAGGATGTGCAGGCGGCGCTCGACCTCGTTCAGCCGGTGCCGGCTGCGCCGTTCGACGGTGACGTGGCGGAAGCCGATCCATTCATGCAGCATGGTCATCAGCGGTTTCTGCGCCGGGCGGCCGTCGGTGCCCATCATGGTCATGTTGATCGGCACGTTGGCTTCGAGGCTGGTACGCGCGAGCAGCACGGCCATGAACTCGTCCTGCGGCACCTTCGAGCTGCGCGGCTCCAGCACGATGCGCACGGGTTCCTTTTCGTTCGACTCGTCGCGCACGGCGTCGAGCACGCCGAGCATGACCTGCCTGAGGTTCTTCTGCTCCTGCGAAACGTCCTTCTTGCCTGGACGCGGCTGCGGGTTGGTGACGGCCTCGATCTCCGAGAGCACCTGGGCGGTGGACACGCCATGGGGCAACTCATGAACGATGACGCGCCACTGGCCGCGCGCCAGTTCCTCGATGCGCCAGCGGCAGCGCATGCGGATGCTGCCCCGGCCTCCCTCGTAGGCGGCGCGGATGTCGGCGTTCGTCGAGATGATCTGGCCGCCGCCGGGGAAATCCGGGCCGGGCAGCACGGCGAGCACCTCTTCGAGTTGCGCGGTCGGCTTGCGGATCACCAACTTGAGCGCTTCGGCCACCTCGCGCAGGTTGTGGGGCGGAATCTCGGTGGCCATGCCGACGGCGATGCCCGAGGCGCCGTTGAGCAGCACGAAGGGCAGGCGCGCGGGCAGCAGCGAAGGCTCGGTCATCGTGCCGTCGTAGTTGGGCACGAAGTCCACGGTGCCCTTGTCGATCTCGGCCAGCAGCAGTTCGGCGATCGGTGTGAGGCGGCATTCGGTGTAGCGCATCGCCGCCGCGCCGTCGCCGTCGCGCGAGCCGAAGTTGCCCTGGCCGTCGACGAGCGGATAGCGCAGCGAGAAATCCTGCGCGACGCGCACCATCGCATCGTAAACGCTGGTGTCGCCGTGCGGGTGGAATTTGCCGATGACATCGCCGACGACGCGCGCCGATTTGACGTGCTTGGCCGTGGCCGGCAGGCGCATCTCGTTCATTGCATGCAGGATGCGGCGCTGCACGGGCTTGAGGCCGTCCTCCACCTGCGGCAGGGCGCGCGATTTCACCACGCTCATCGCGTAGGCGAGATAGGCGCGTTCGGCGTAGTGGTCGAGGGGCAGGGCCTCGCCCTCGATAAAAGTCAGTTCCGGCGGGACGGCGGGCGAGGCTGGTGCGGCGTCGAAAAGGTCGGGAGTCTCGTGGTTCATACGTCGGCCTCGGCAAGGTGGCCCCTGGCTTCCATCCAGGCGCGGCGGCCGGCGGCCTCGCCCTTGCCCATCAGCAGGTTGAAGAGTTTCAGGGTGTCGTCATGCGCCTCGCCGCGTTCGAAGACCGGCAGCACGCGGCGCGTCGCCGGGTCCATCGCCGTTTCGCGCAACTGCTCCGGATTCATCTCGCCGAGGCCCTTGAAGCGGCCGACCTCGATCTTGTCCAGCGCGATGCCTTCCTTCTGGATGCGATCCTTGATGGCTTCGAGTTCGCCTTCGTCCAGCGCATAGAGCCGCTTGGCGGGACGCTTCTTGCCCGAGGCCGGCACATCGACGCGGTAGAGCGGCGGCTGGGCGATGAAGACATGGCCGCGCGCGATCAGCGCCGGGAAATGGCGGTAGAACAGGGTGAGCAGCAGCGTCTGGATGTGCGCGCCATCCACGTCCGCGTCGGACATGATGACGACCTTGCCGTAGCGCAGGTTGGCAAGATCGACATTCTCGGTCGTGGCGTGCGGCTCGATGCCCAGGGCCACGGCGATGTCGTGGATCTCGTTGTTGGCGAACAGGCGGTTGGCCTCGATCTCCCAGGAGTTCTGCACCTTGCCGCGCAGGGGCAGGATCGCCTGCGTCTCGCGGTTGCGCGCCATCTTGGCCGAGCCGCCGGCCGAATCGCCCTCGACGAGGAACAGCTCGTTCTCGGCGATGTCGGTCGATTCGCAGTCCGAGAGCTTGCCCGGCAGCACGGCCACGCCCGACTGCTTCTTCTTCTCGACCTTCTGGGCGCTCTTCTGGCGCGCCAGCGCCTGCCTGATCGCCAGTTCGGCGATCGCCTTGCCGGCCTCGACGTGCTGGTTGAGCCAGATCTCGAAGGGGTCGCGCACCATGCCGGCGACGAGCTTCACCGCCTCGCGCGAGTTGAGCTTCTCCTTCACCTGTCCCTGGAACTGCGGGTCGAGGATGCGCGCCGAAAGCACGAAGCCCATCTTGCCGCAGATGTCCTCCTGCTGGAGCTTGACTCCCCGGGGGAGGAGGGCGTGGTGCTCGATGAAGGCCTTCACCGCCTCGAAGACGCCGGCGCGCAGGCCGGATTCGTGCGTGCCGCCGGCCACGGTGGGGATCAGGTTGACGTAGGACTCGGCGGGCGAATTCTCGGGCCACCAGCCGAAGGCCCAGGCCGCGCCCTCGCCGGCGGCGAAGTTGGCGTCGTCGGCGCCCGCATGGTTTTCGGCGGCGAAGATCGGCGCCACCGCCTGCTCCTCGCCGGCGATCTCCTTCAAATAGCCGGCCAGTCCCTCGGGATAGCGCCAGGTCTTCTCGGCCAGCGCGCCGTCGGCCTGCTCGACCGCCAGCGTCACCTTCACGCCCGGCAGCAGCACCGCCTTGGAGCGCAGCAGGCGCTCCAGCTCGGCCTGCGGCGCGCGCGGCGCGTCGAAATACTTCGGGTCGGGCACGACCCGCACGCGCGTGCCGGTCTGCCTGCCGCAGTCGCCCAGCACCGCGAGCGGCGACACCTTCTCGCCGCCCTCGGAAAAGCTCACCGCATGGATCCTGCCCTCGCGCCGCACCTCGACCTCGACGCTGATGGACAGCGCGTTGGTCACCGCCACGCCGACGCCGTGCAGGCCGCCCGAGAAGGCGTAGGCGGCATTGCCGGCCTTCTTGTCGAACTTGCCGCCGGCGTGCAGGCGCGTGAAGGCCAGCACGACGACGGGAACCTTCTCCTCGGGATGCGGGCCGACGGGGATGCCGCGGCCGTCGTCGGTCACGGTGACCGCGCCGTCCCGCGCCACCAGCACGTGGATGTGCTTCGCGTAGCCCGCCAGCGCCTCGTCGGCGGCGTTGTCGATGACTTCCTGGATGATGTGGGCCGGCGAGTCGGTGCGGGTGTACATCCCCGGCCGTTCGCGCACGGGTTCCAGGCCCTTGAGGACGCGGAAGCTGGATTCGTCGTAATTCTGTTTCATGGTGGGGCAAGAGATTGCCCCGCCACGCGGCAAGTTCAAGAGACGAATTGAGGGACGAAAGCGGCCGTTTTGCGGGAAATCAGCCCTTCATCGACAGGCTTTCGGCCCAGCGCACGGCGTCGAGCTGGGCCGCGTTCACGTCCTGAAGGCTCAGCCCGAGGCTGGCGGCGAGGCTTTCGATGGCCTCGTAGCGGCGCTGCTCCAGCGCCTCGGCGAGCGAAAGCAGCGCGCCCAGCGGACCGGCGTAGTCGAGGATGGCGCGCAGCAGCGGCTCGGGCAACGGCAGCTTCGCCAGCGCCTTGGCCAGCGGCAGGCCGAACACCACGTCGAGCATGGAGAGCATGCCGACCATGAAGAGGTTGTCGTGCTCGTGGGCGGGCAGGGCGCGCTTGCCCGCCGTCTCGATGAAGCGGCTGCGGGCCAGCACGGTCTTCATCAGCGCGGCCGGCGCGGCGGCGTTGCCGGCGGTGTAGAGCAGCAGCGCCACCCAGCGGTAGAGCTGGCGGTAGCCGAGGATCTGGATCGCGTGGGCGATGCTGGTGATCTTGCGGCCCCGGCTCATGCCCGCCGAGTTGATGTAGCCGAGCAGCTTCACCACCAGCGTCGGGTCGCGCTTGAAGGCCTGCTCGATCCGGGCCGGCGGGGCGCTCTGGCCGACGAGGTCGAACACCTCGATCAGGTTGGCCATGCCGGTGTTCATCTCGCGCTCGGGCAGGATTTCGGGGCGCGTGAAGAAATAGCCCTGGAAGTAGTCGAAGCCGATGTCGCGGCAGAACTTGTATTGGCTGCCGTCGCCCACGTGCTTGGCGATCTTCTTGACCGGGTAGTCCTTGAGCCGGTCGAAATGCTCGTAGAGCGCGTAGCTGTTGGCCTCGTCGGTCGCCAGCTTGATGTAGGCGGCGCGCACCAGCAGTTCGGCGCCGAGCCCGGCGTCGCCCGCCAGCGCGAAGCCGTCGAGCGAGATGGGGATGTCGCGGCGGCGCAGCTCGTCCACGGTCTGGATGCGCGCCTCGGTGACCTCGCCCGGCCGGCCGTGCAGGTCGAGCACGATCAGCCCCTCGGGCAGCAGGGAGAGGAAGTCGGCGTCGTCGAGCAGGGCGATCTCGGCGTTGAGGAAGACGCGCTTGCCCTCGGGCAGCCAGCTGCCGTCCATGTTGCCGAGCAGATGGGCCAGCACGGCCGCGCTGCCCGTCAGCGCATTCGAGGCGATGCCGTCGCTGGCGCGGCCCGGATAGGCATACAGCTCGTAGCCGAGCGTATCCCCGCCCCGATCCACGATTGGCTGGCGCTCGATGAACGGCTGGTCGAACGTGATTTCCTTGCGCAAGGGTTCGTTCATGGCTCGCGTGAAAAACTTCGCTGGTTCACTTTACGGCAGGAATCGTTTCGGCTATAGTGCGCGCCTCGTTTTACTGCGCCCGTAGCTCAGCTGGATAGAGTACCTGGCTACGAACCAGGGGGTCAGGAGTTCGAATCTCTTCGGGCGCGCCAGACAACGACAAAGCGGGGCACTTGGCAACAGGTGCCCCGCTTTTCTTTTCAGGCGGCCAGGCGTTGCACCGGCTCGATGGCGTCCAGCGCCTCCTGCAATGCTTCCTTGGTCGTTTGCAGGTCGTAGAGCGCCTGCAAATTGAGCCAGTAGGCGTCGGACAGGCCGAAGTAGCGCGACAGGCGCAAGGCGGTGTCCGGGCTGATGGCGCGTTCGCCATGCACGATCTGGTTGATGCGGCGCGGCGGCACGTCGATGCTGTGCGCCACCCGATACTGCGAAAGCCCCATCGGTTCCATGAAGTCGTGCAGCAGCACTTCTCCGGGATGGATGGGGGCGAAGTCGCGTTTTCCCATGGTTTGCCTCGTCAGTGATAGTCCACGATTTCCACGGCTTCCGCTCCTGTCGGCGTCCAGCGAAAGCAGATGCGCCACTGGTCGTTGATGCGGATGCTGTATTGCCCTTTCCGGTCTCCGCCCAAGGCTTCCAGCCGGTTCCCCGGCGGAATGCGCAGGTCGTCGAGGCGTTCGGCGGCGTGTATCTGGTTGAGCTTGCGCGCGGCCAGCGGCGCGATCTGCTTCGGGATGCGCCGGACGAAGCGGCCGTTGAAAATCGCCTCGGTGTCCTTGTCCTTGAAAGATCGGATCATGGCCAATGATGACCTCCTGCGTTAATAACGTCAAGCGTTATGTCGGTTCGTTCAAGGGGCAACCCCTGCCGTGGGCTGTAGCAGGCGGGCAGGGCGCAGACCACGCAGAACGCAGCATAGCGCCAGCACTTCGCCGTCCCGCCAGCGCTGACTTTTGCTGCTATGGGGCAGAAAGCGGCCAGAAGCGGACAATTCGTAAGCGCCCCATAAGCCGGCATTGGCTAGTCGACAAAATAAAACAGGGGCATAATCCGGCAACCGCCTGTCTCCATATGCGTAATGCAGTAAAGAGAGCGTCCGCTTTTTCATTTATGAATAAGCGGACCCGGAGCTGACAGAAAACTACGGAATCAATGACATGCAGTGTCACCGAGTCGTTCCTCTTTTCAGAAATAAGCGGACCCTTGGGGTCCGTCTATTAACAAGTTGGACATCTTAAGGAGCCACAGTGAAGTCTCTTGGCATTGCACTGCAAAAGAATTTTCTGCGCTATGCGGTTCTGGATGGCGACTCAGGGAATCCAACCCTAGTGGAGAAAGGCCGTCAAACCACTTGCGATCCAAATGACATTCCTGCGTTAATGGATTGGTATGAAACACACTTCCAGCACTTGATATCTGCTCACGCCCCAGATGTGATCGGATACAAACTTGTCCTGGAACCCAAGCTAGAACAGCAGCACAACCTTTCATTTCCGCTAGGCCTTTTGAATCTCTTGGCACAAAAGGAAGGGATACCCATTAACGAGTTCTCACAGCGAGCAATAACACCTGCCAAGCTAGGCCTCGGAAAGACAACCGATCTGATGGCTCTTGTTGACGAAACGTTCGGCGAACATCTGAGCTTCCCTCTGTTTTTCGTCTTCCATCTCAGCGGCATTATGCCGCTACCTTTTGCTCACGCTGAGCGTTGATCCAGTGGTGCAAGAAGTTGGTTGGCGAGGCGAAGCCGAGCGTGGAATGCAT
>JBFMDJ010000017.1:0-31979 GCA_040754195.1 Pseudomonadota bacterium
CGAGGCGCTCGGCCTGTGCGCGCCGCTCGGCGGCGCCCAGCAGGTTTTCCAGCTCCGTCTCGCGGCGCTCGGCCGCCTGGCGCGCCCGTTCGTCGGCGCCGGCGCGCGCCAGCGCCTCGGCCTGGGCGGCGCGGTGATCGTCGAGGGCGAGGTCGGGAGCCATCGGCGCAGACTAACCCGCGCGCCCGGTAGCCGGACGCTAGAATAGCGGGATCAATAAAGCCCAATCGGCGCTTTCCGCCGCAGCGGCCAAGGCGCGGGCGAAAACGGAGGAGACAGTTCATGACGCACCCCCTGGCGGGCCAGCCGGCCCCTGCGGAGAGCCTTGTCGATATTCCCGCCCTGCTGGCGGCTTACGCCGACCGGCCCGATCCCCATCAAGCGGCGCAGCGCGTCGCTTTCGGCACCAGCGGCCATCGTGGCTCGGCGCTGGCGCGGAGCTTCAACGAGGCGCACATCCTCGCCATCGCCCAGGCGACGGCGGAATACCGGCGCGACGCCGGCATCGACGGCCCGCTCTTCCTCGGCATGGACACCCACGCGCTGTCGGCGCCGGCCCAGCGGACCGTGCTGGAGGTGCTCGCCGCCAACGGCGTGACGGTGCGCCTGCAGGCCGACAACGGCTACACGCCGACGCCGGTGATCTCGCGCGCCATCCTCTCCCACAACGCCGACGAGGCCGCGCCGCGCGCCGACGGCATCGTCATCACTCCCTCGCACAACCCGCCGCGCGACGGCGGCATCAAATACAACCCGCCGCACGGCGGCCCGGCCGATACCGACGTCACCGGCTGGATCGAACGGCGCGCCAACGACCTGCTGGAAGACGGCAACCGCGCGGTGCGGCGCCTGCCATACGCCGAGGCGCTCGCCGCGCCGACCACGCGGGCGGTCGACCTGATGACGCCCTACATCGAGGCGCTCGGCGACGTGATCGACATGGAGGCGATCCGCAAGGCCGGGCTGACCATCGGCGTCGACCCGATGGGCGGCGCGGCCGTCGCCTACTGGCGGCCGATCGCCGCGCGCTACGGCCTCGACCTCGAAGTGGTGAATCCGCGCGTCGATCCCGCCTTCGCCTTCATGACGCTCGACCACGACGGCAAGATCCGCATGGACTGCTCCAGCCCCCATGCGATGGCCGGGCTGGTGCGGCTCAAGGACCACTTCAGCATCGCCTGGGGCAACGACGCCGACGTCGACCGCCACGGCATCGTCACGCCCTCGGTCGGGCTGATGAATCCCAACCACTACCTGGCCGTCGCCATCCGCTACCTGCTCACCCACCGGCCCGGCTGGCCGCAAAGCGCCGCCGTCGGCAAGACGCTGGTCTCCTCCGGGCTGATCGACCGCGTCGTGAACGGCCTCGGCCGCCGCTTCACCGAGGTGCCGGTCGGCTTCAAGTGGTTCTCGCAGGGCCTGCTCGACGGCGACATCTGCTTCGGCGGCGAGGAAAGCGCCGGCGCGAGCTTCCTGCGCCGCGACGGCGGCGCCTGGACCACCGACAAGGACGGCATCATCCTCGGCCTGCTCGCCGCCGAGATCACGGCGGTGACCGGCAAGGACCCGGGCCGCCACTATCAGGAACTCGCCGCGCAATACGGCACGCCGCACTACGTGCGCATCGACGCCCCGGCGACGCCGGCGCAGAAGGCCGCCTTCAAGCAGCTCACCGGCGAGAAGGTCGCCGCCGCCACGCTGGCCGGCGAGCCGATCACCGCGCGCCTGACGCGCGCGCCCGGCAACGACGCCCCCATCGGCGGTCTCAAGGTGACCACCGAAAACGGCTGGTTCGCCGCGCGCCCCTCCGGCACCGAGGACATCTACAAGCTCTACGCCGAAAGCTTCAAAAGCGAGGCGCACCTGCAACAGATCGTCGCCGAGGCGCAGCAGATCGTCACCGCCGCGCTGGCCTGAAAAAAGTCAGCCCCGGCGGGACGGCGACGTCAGGTTTCCGCCAGCGCCCGGGCGACGAAGTCGCGCGGCACGCGCGGCCTGGGCACGCGGTCGGCGAACCAGTGCCGCACGTTCTCTTCCAGCCCGAGGCCGTGCATGTAGTTGTAGAGGGCCTTTTCGAGCGCCTTGCCGAGCGCGGCGTGGTCGGTGCCGACGGGATCGTCGAAACGCAGGTCGTTCTTCGCGAAGCTGATCTCCGGCAGGGGCCGCAGCGTGATGCCGTAGCGCTCGGGATGCAGGCCCACCGGAGAGTGCGCGGTGCAGGCGAAGCGGTGCCAGAAGGCGGAGTGGATGCAGCCGGCGGCGAAGAGCTGACGCACATATTCGAGCGCGTCGACGGTGTCCTGTACGGTCTGCGTCGGGAAGCCATACATCAGGTAGGCGTGCACCATGATGCCGGCGTCGGCGAAGGCGCGCGTGACGCGCGCGACCTGCGCGACCGACACGCCCTTCCGCATGAGCTGGAGCAGGCGGTCGGAGGCGACTTCGAGGCCGCCGGAGACGGCGATGCAGCCGCTGGCGGCGAGCTTCTCGCACAGCGCCGGGGTGAAGGATTTCTCGAAGCGTATGTTGCCCCACCAGGAGATGACGCGGCCGCGCCGCGCCAGTTCGTCGGCGAGCGCGGCGAGCGCCTTGGGCGGCGCGGCTTCATCGACGAAGTGGAAGCCGGTCTGCCCGGTCTCGGCGACGACGGCCTCGATGCGGTCGACCAGCGTCGCGGCGTCGGCGGCGTCGTAGCGGGCGATGTAGTCGAGGCTGGTGTCGCAGAAGCTGCACTTCTTCCAGTAGCAGCCGTGCGCGACGATGAGCTTGTTCCAGCGGCCGTCCGACCAGAGGCGGTGCATCGGATTGAGCATGTCGAGCACGGAAAGGTAGCGGTCGAGCGGCAGGCCGTCCCAGGTCGGCGTGCCGGTTTCGGCGAAGGGGATGTCCGGTTCGCCGCAGTCGACGTAGCGCACCCTGCCGTCCGCGCGCAGGAAGGTGCGCACGAGCCGTTCGCTCGACCGGCCGCCCTGCAGGTGGTCGAGCAGCGCGAGCAGTGGCCGTTCGCCAGCGTCGAGGCAGACGAAGTCGAAATGATCGAAGACGCGCGGCTCGGCCAGTTCGCGCAGCTCGGTGCTGGCGAAGCCGCCGCCGAGCACGGTGACGACGGCGGGCGCGACCCGCTTGATTTCCTGCGCGATGCGGAAGGCGCCATAGACGTTGCCGGGGAAGGGCGCGGAGATGAGCACGACATGGGGCGCGTGGCGCTCAAGCGTTTCGCGCGCCAGCATTTCCAGCGTTTCATCGACCAGCGTGGGGGGCGCGGCGAGCGCCTGCGCGAGCGGCTCGAAGGTCGGCTGGCTCAGGGCCAGCGCTTCGGCGTAGCGCACGAATTCGAAGCGCGGATCGGCGGCTTCGCGCAGCGCGTCGGCGACATCGTCGAGGAACAGGGTGGCGAAGTGGCGTGCGCGGTCATGGATGCCGAGCGAACCGAAGGCCCAGGCCAGCGGATCGCCGCCATCGGGGGCGACATACTCGTCGAGCGCGGCGAAGCGCGGCCCTTCGGGCAGGAAATCGCGGCCGGCGATGCGCCAGGCGAGGCTGGGATCGCGGCCCTGCAGGAAGGCGACGACGGGCTCGATGGCGGCGCGATAGCGCGGAAATTCGCGCAGGAAGGCGCGCAGCGTCGGCGAGCGTTCGCGTTGCGGTTGCGCGGCCGCCTGCACGCGGCGCAGGCCGTCCGCCGAGAACAGCCGCAGCACGAGGGCGAGGGCGAGGTCTTCCTGCACGGCGTGGATGCCGCGCGAACGCAGAAAGCCGGTCAGGTAGGCGGTGGCGGGATAGGGCGTGTTGAGCTGCGTCAGCGGCGGGATGAGGGCGAGGACGCGCTGGGCGCTCATCGTTCAGTGCTCGCGCGGCCGCTCGGGCAGCACCAGCGGCTCGATGGACTGGCCGGTGCCGTGCTCGATGTCATGCAGCATGGACATCTCGTGGGTGCCTGGCAGCAACAGGCTGCTGTGCGCCGTCGGCGCGGCCGCGAGGCGGGCGCGGTAGTCCGCCGCGTCGCAGGGCAGGTCGTGGTGGATGACGTGGGAGATGCGCTTGAGGGCGGTGTCCGGCAGCGCCGCGTCGGTGGCGACGACGATGTCGATGTGCTTCGCCGCGAGGCGGGCGGCGACGAGATCGACCTGCCGCTTCGCGGTGAGGGCATGCACCGCCTCCGCCGCGTAGCCGCGCGCCGCGAGCTGTTCGGCGAGCCTTTCCGCGGCGGTCTGGGTATGCACATAGACCAGCGCCGCCTCGAAGTGCGCCTCGACCTCGACCAGGCGGATCAGGGCGCCCAGCTTGTGGCCGGCCTCCACTTGCCAGTAGCGCTGGCGCAGGGGTGGTACGGCCACGGAAGCTTCCTGCAGGGCGACGACGACGGGCTCGCGCAGGCACTGCTTGACGAGGCATTCGAGCGCGTGCGAGCGGCCCGCGGCGAACACCACGTTCTGCCGCGCGGCGGGCGCGCGGGCGCAGAGGGCCTCGATGTCCTCCCGGAAGTTCATGCGCAGCATCTCGTCGGCGTCGGCCAGCACCAGGGTGCGCAGGCTGGCCAGCGCCAGGCGGCCGCTCTCGACATGGCCCAGCGTCCAGCGCGGGGTGCCGACGACCACATGCACGCCGCGCTCGAGCTGGCGCAGCTGTACGGCCTGACCCTCGCCGCCGTGGATCGGCATGACGTGGAAGCCTTGCAGGTAGCGCGCCAGATGCATGAACAGTTCGGCGATGCGCACCGCCGCCGCGCCGGAGGGCGTCAGCACCAGAACCTGCGGCAGGCGGGCGGAAAGGTCGAGGCCTTCGAGCAGCGGCAGGGCGAAGGCCAGCGTCTTGCCGGCGCCGGGGTGGCCCTCGGCGAACAGGTCGCGCCCGGCCAGCAGCGGCGGAATGCAGGCCTGCTGCAGCGGCGAGGGCGTTTCGTAGCCGGCCTCGCCCACCGCCGCCAGCAGCGGGCGGGACAAACCGAACGAGCGGAAGGCCGCGTCTGGTGAAGCGTCCATCGCGAGCGGCTAGCCCGGCCGGGTGCCGATATAGCGCGGGTTGTCGAACAGCGACTCGATGACGACCTGCTTCACCTCGGGATGGTCCGGCACCAGATACATCACGGGGGTGAGCATTTCCTCGAAGATGCCGCGCAGCGAACGCGCCCCGGCGCGGTATTCCAGCGCCAGGTCGGCGATCTGCTCGAACACCGGCGGCGCGATGGCGAGCTCGGCGCCGGCCTGCCGCAGGATGGCCTGGAACTGCTTGTAAAGCGCGTTCTGCGGCTCGGTCATGATCTTCACCATCATCTCGCGCGAGAGCGGCGACAAGCGCGCGACGATCGGCAGGCGGCCGGTGAATTCCGGTATCAGGCCGAACTGGAACAGGTCGGTCGGCTTGACGCGCGCGTTGAGGCGGTCGAGCACCTTCTGGTTGTCGTCCTCGCCGGTGGCGATGAAGCCGTAGCCGTGGGTCTGGGCCAGGATCTCGTCGATGCCGACGAAGGCGCCGCCGCAGATGAACAGGATGCGCGCGGTGTCGAGGTGGCGGCCGTCCTTGAGCTTGACCGGGGCACCCTCCATGATTTTCAGCAGCGCGTGCTGGACATGTTCGCCGCCGCGCGCGCCGCCGCCCGCCGTGTCCTGCTTTTTCAGCTTGTCGATCTCGTCGATGAAGACGATGCCCTGCTGGGCGCGCGCGACGTCGCCGTCGGCCTTCTCGATCAGGCGCTGGAGGATCGCCTCGATCTCGTCATTCACGTATTCGCTTTGCGCCAGCGAGGTGGCGTTGCCGGTGACGAAGGGCACGTCGAGCGCCAGCGCGAGCGTTTCGCACAGCAGGGTCTTGCCGGTGCCGGTCGGGCCGATCAGCAGCACATTGCTCTTGACGATGTCGCGCCGCTCCGGCGCGGCGAGTTCGAGCTTCTTGTAGTGGGTGTAAACGGCGACGGCCAGCTGTTTCTTGGCGTCGTCCTGGCCGACGACATGCCGGTCGAGGAAGGCGACGATCTGGCTGGGCGTGAGCTTCATGGACGTAGAATAGCAGCATGGCGGCCCTGCTTGTGATCACGAACCTCCCCGACGCGGCGAGCGCCCGCGCGCTGGCCGGCGCGCTGGTGGAGGCGCGGCTGGCGGCGTGCGTGAATATCCTCGCTCCCTGCCGTTCCGTCTATCGCTGGGAGGGCCGGCTGGAGGACGCCGAGGAAGTGCCGCTGCTGGTCAAGACCACGGCGGAGCGCTACGCCGAACTGGAAGAGGCGATCCGCGCGCGCCATCCCTACGAACTTCCCGAGATCGTCGCTGTCCCAATCGAACGCGGCCTGCCGGATTATCTGGCCTGGGTCGCCGCCGAAACCGCCACCTGAATCCCGCCATGATCCTGCGCTTCCTCGCCCTGCTCTGGTTCGCCCTGTCCGCCTGCGCGGCCGGCGCCGCCGAACCCCTCGAACCGGAACAGGCCTACCGCTTTTCCGCCCGCGCGCTCGACGAAAAGACCGTCGAAGCGCGCTGGGACATCGAGCCCGAGTATTACCTTTACCGCCACAAGATCGAGTTTTCCGCCGCGCCGGCGACGGTGAAGCTCGGCGCGCCCGAGATTCCCAGGGGCAAGGAGAAGGACGACGAGTTCTTCGGCCGCGTCGAGACCTACCGCGACCAGCTGGTCGTGCGCATCCCCGTGCTGGAGGGCGGCGGCGCATTCACGCTCAAGGCCGGCTCGCAGGGCTGCTGGGATGGCGGCGTCTGCTACCCGCCGATGACGCAGGAGGCGCAGGTCGTGCTGGCCGGCATGAGCAGCGCGCCGGCCGCTCCCGTCGTCGTCCCGCCCGCTCAAGCTTCGGGCGGCGGCGACGAATCGGGCGAAATCGCGAAGCTGCTCAAGGGCGCGAGTTTCTGGGTCGCCATCGCCACCTTCTTCGGCTTCGGCCTGCTGCTCTCGCTGACGCCCTGCGTCTTCCCGATGATCCCCATCCTCTCCGGCATCATCGTCAACCACGGCCACGCGGTGACCCACCTGCGCGCCTTCACGCTGTCGCTCGCCTACGTGCTGGGCATGGCCGTCACCTACGCCGGCGTCGGCGTGGCGGCGGGCTTCTCGGGCACGCTGCTCTCGGCCGCGCTGCAGAACGTCTGGGTGCTCGGCGCCTTCGCGCTGGTGTTCGTGGCGCTGTCCTTCTCGATGTTCGGCTTCTACGAACTGCAGCTGCCCGCCGCGCTGCAATCGAAACTCTCGGACACGGCGAACAGGCAGGGCGGCTCGCTCGCCGCCATCGCCGTCATGGGCGTGCTCTCGGCCCTCATCGTCGGCCCCTGCGTCGCCGCGCCGCTGGCCGGCGCGCTGCTCTACATCGCGCAGACGAAGGACGCCGTACTCGGCGGCGCGGCGCTGTTCGCCATGGGCCTCGGCATGGGCGCGCCGCTGCTGGCCGTCGGCGTGTTCTCGCGCTCCTTCCTGCCGAAGACCGGCCCGTGGATGGAGGCGGTGAAGAAGTTCTTCGGCGTGGTGCTGCTCGCCACAGCGCTCTGGCTGGTCTCGCCGGTGCTGCCGGCCTGGGCGGCGATGGCCGGCTGGGCCGCGCTGCTGATCGTGCCGGCCATCTACCTGCACGCGCTCGACCCGCTGCCGCCGCATGCCCGCGGCTGGCACAAGTTCTGGAAGGGCATCGGCATCCTCATGCTGCTCTACGGCGCGGCGCTGGTCGCCGGCCTGCTCGGCGGCGCGCGCGATCCGCTGCAGCCGCTCGGCTTCCTGCGCGGCGGCGCGGCCGCGAGCGTCGAACACGTGCGCTTCGAGCGCATCAAGACCTCGGCCGAACTCGACGCCCGCCTTGCCAGCGCGACGAAGCCCGTGCTGCTCGACTTCTACGCCGACTGGTGCGTGAGCTGCAAGGAGATGGAGAAATTCACCTTCGCCGACCCGGCGGTCGCCGCGCGGATGAACCGGTTCACCCTGCTGCAGGCCGACGTCACCGCCAACGACGCCGACGACAAGGCGCTGCTCAAGCGCTTCGGCCTGTTCGGCCCGCCCGGCATCATCTTCTTCGACAAGGCCGGCGCGGAGATCGCCGGCCTGCGCGTGGTCGGCTACCAGCCGCCCGAACAGTTCCTGCCGACGCTCGGCAAGGCCTTGCAATAACCCAGGGGAGTTCCTTCATGTTCACCGGCATCGTCGCCGCCACCGGCAAGATCACCCACATCCAGCCCCTCGCGGAGGGCCTGCGCCTCACCGTCGCCGCGCCCGGCATCGACCTGAAAGACGTCGCGCTCGGCGATTCCATCGCGCATTCCGGGGTGTGCCTGACCGTCATCGCCAAGAAGCGCGGCGCCTATCAGGTCGATGTCTCGAGGGAGACGCTCGACTGCACCGTCGGCCTCGACGTGCCGGACGGCGAGGTGAATCTGGAGAAGGCGATGCGCCTGTCCGACTTCATCGGCGGCCATCTGGTCTCGGGCCACGTCGATGGCGTCGGCACGGTGGTCAAGTTCGAGCCGGTCGGCGAATCGCACGAACTGGTGATCGAGGCGCCGAAGAAACTGGCGAAATACATCGCGCGCAAGGGTTCGGTCACGGTCGATGGCGTCTCGCTGACGACCAACAAGGTCAAGGGCAGGAAGTTCTCGATCAACCTGATCCCGCACACGGTGCAGGCGACCACGCTCAAGCGCCTGCATGCCGGCGCGCAGGTCAATCTGGAAGTCGACCTGATCGCGCGCTACGTCGAGCGCATGCTCAAGCCTTGAGCCGTTCAGCATACGCTGCGCGCAGGCGCCGATGCGGCGTGTATATTTCTCCCCGGCCGCATATTTGTCCGACCACGCGCATTCACGGGAGAGACTGCGATGGCGAAGAAGACGTTCTACGAAATATTGGGCGTTCCGCCCCATGCCTCCGCTGACGATATCAGGCAGGCCCATCAACGGAAAATTGAAGGACTGAGAGCCGAAGAAGCGAGCATGAGACACGAGGATTATGAGTTCGAGCTCAAGATCCTCAACATGGCGTTCGGTACGTTGTCCGACGCTCAGATGCGCAGCACCTACGACTTGCGGCTGGCAGCGGCGCCACCGCCGTCAATGGACGTGCAGGCACCCTCCGGAAACGCCATGCAGCCGCTTCCCGCCGAAGCATTGTCCAGGAGGGCGGACGTGCTGTCCCTGCGTGCCGATGCCATGGCCCTGCGGGCGGATGCGATCGCCACCAAGCTCGATCTTGGCGAGGAGGTGCCGCAAGTCGCGCCGGCGAATTACCGCTCGCCCGTGTTACAGCTGGCGAAACTCGTCGTCGCGGCAGTGGTCGGGTATTTCGTGATCCGCATGGCGTCGAATTTCTTTCTGGTCCAGCAGATCGCGCAAAGCAAGCAGGAATCCTCATTGGCCGAGGAAAAAGTCATCATTCAGGAGCATTACCAGACGTATGGCGTCCGGCCTGCCTCAGCCGCCGAGGCCCGGCTGCTGCAGGCGGAATACGAGCGCGAGGAGAGGGCTCAGCGTGAGGCGGAACGCGAGGAGCAAAGGAAGGAGGAGGAGCAAAGAAGGTTCGCGGAAGATTCGCGGCGACTTGCCGAGCGTGTGTCCTCGGATTTGCGGAGCGCCGAGGAGGCGGAGCGCGCCAGGGCGGAATGGGAGGCAAGGGAGGAGCAGGAGCGCCTCGAAAGGGAACGGCAGCAGAAGGAATACGAGGAGCAGGAAAGAATTCGCCGCCAGCAGGAGAAATGGGACAGGGTGCTGCGGCGCTGAAGGCGTTGTTCGAGGGGAGCGTCGGGATCGCATGAGTGATCGTTCTGGGCTAACGGGATTGCGGCGGACCGCCGCCGGGGTTTTCCTTGCCTTGGCGCCGCTGGTGGGTTGCGGAAGGGCGCAGACTTTCGACATGGGAGACTTCGTCGGCAAATGGCAGTCATCCCGCCTGTCGATGCCGATATACCTGGACGAGCATGGCGGATGGGAGATTCGCGACGATGCGGGCGATGCGCTCCAGTATGGGGTCTGGACATGCAGGGATGGGGCCATCGAGTGGGTGTTCAAGAGTCCGTCCGGCATCCAGCGGGACGTGAATTCCATCCTGTCGGCGAATGCGGAGGAGTTTGTCCTGCGGGAGCAGAATGGCAACCTCACGACCTTTCGCCGCATCCGGTGAGCGCCTTGCCGCGCATGACATGAATCGACCATGCTGAATTACTACGACGTGCTGGAAGTCAGCCAGAACGCGAGCGCCGAGGTGATCCGGGCCGCCTACAAGAGCTTGATCCAGCGATATCACCCCGACAAGGACCCAGGAAATGCCGTGGCGGGCCAGCGCGCGGCCCTGATCGTCGAAGCCTACGAAACGCTGTCCGATGCGGGAAAGAGGGCGGCCTTCGACCGCCGGTTGCGGGAGGTGCGGCAACCGGCGACGGCGGTTGCCCCGCGCGGCGGCAGAAACGGCAGGAGCGGCGCGGTCGTCTGGCTCGCCGCGCTGGCGGCGATGAGTGCGGTGACGTATTTCACTTGGGAAGCGTGGTCACCTCCCGGTGCGGGCGCGCGATCCGCCGATCATCGCGAGTCGTCGGCGGATGCCGGACGCGTGAACGCGTCTTCCATGGTCATCGCGCGACAGCTCTACGTGCCGCTGGACGATGCTGCCTCGGCCGACGCGCGATATGTGCTGCATGTGCCGCGCATCACGTTGAAGATCGCCGCGAGCGCGACTGACATAAGGCGGCGGTTGATGGATGCCGAAGCGCAGATCGGCCAGGTGCTCGAGGATGGACTGGCGCAGGCGAGCTACAGCCGGCTGATCGCACCGGATGGCGAAGACTACCTCAGCTCGCTGGTGGTGGATGCGCTCGTGCTCGCCGTGCTTGCGCCGGACTCTCCTGAAGTGCGGGCCGAACTGCTGGCGCAGGACATCGGCAACATTCTGGCAGTCGGGCTGCCGGAGTCGTATTCGGTCAGGGCGCGGTAAAGAAGTCAGCCCCGGCGGGACGGCGAAACCTGACCGTCCTAGCCGCCGAAGCCCCGGATGCGCCGGCCGTCGCGCTTGGTGGGGCGACCCCGGAGGTCGGCGCCGGGGGTGGGGGCGAGGCGGCGCTGTTCCTGTTCGCGGGCGCGGCGCGCGAGGCTTTCCTCGGTTTCCTCGTAGAGCAGCCGCGCCTCGGGCGCGGGGCGGCGCTGGGGGTTGAGGCCGCGCACGATCACGCTCCAGCGCTGTTCGCCGGCGACGATGTCGATTTCATCGCCGATCTTCACCGCGCGCGCCGGCTTGGCGCGTTCGCCCTGCCAGTGCACCTTGCCGCTGTCGATGGCCGCGGCGGCGAGCGAGCGCGTCTTGAAGAAGCGCGCCGCCCACAGCCATTTGTCGAGCCGCTGGCCGGCGGCGTCCCCGTCCATGGCGCCGCCGTTCAGCCGCGCAGGTGGTTGGCGTCGACCACGGCGAGCGCGGTCATGTTCACCAGCCGCCGCACGGTGGCGGTGGAGGTGAGGATGTGCACCGGCTTGGCCGTGCCGAGCAGGATCGGGCCGACCGTGATGCCGTCGCCGTTGGTTTCCTTGAGCAGGTTGAAGGCGATGTTGGCGGCGTCGACGTTGGGCATGATCAGCAGGTTGGCCTCGCCCTTGAGGCGGCTGGCGGGATAGAGGCGGTTGCGGATGTTCTCGTTGAGCGCGGCGTCGCCGTGCATCTCGCCGTCGACTTCGAGCTCGGGCGCGCGGGCGCGGATGATCTCCAGCGCGCGGGCCATCTTGCGCGTGGCGTCCGACGGCACGCTGCCGAAGTTGGAGTGCGACAGCAGCGCGACCTTGGGCGCGACGCCGAAGCGGCGCACTTCCTCGGCGGCCATCAGCGCGAGGTCGGCGACGAGGCCGGCGTCCGGGTCCTCGTTGACGTAGGTGTCGCAGACGAACAGCGTGTGGCGCGGCAAGAGCAGCAGGTTCATCGCCGCGAAGCAGTGGGCGCGGGCCTTGAGGCCGATGACGTCCTCGATGTGGCGCAGGTGCTGGGCGTGGCGGCCGACGGTGCCGCACAGCATGGCGTCCACGTCGCCGCGCCGCAGCAGCATGGCGCCGATCAGGGTGGTGTCGGAGCGCAGCGCCTGCTTGGCCATCTCGGGCGTGACGCCCTGCCGGCCCATGAGTTCGTGGTATTCGTTGCACAGGTCGCGGTAGCGCGGGTCGGAGAGGGGATTGACGACCTCGAAGTCCACGCCGGCGCGGATGCGCAGGCCGGCGCGCAGCAGGCGGTGCTCGATCACCTCGGGCCGGCCGATCAGCACCGGCTGGGCGAGGCCTTCGTCCTTGACGGCCTGCACGGCGCGCAGCACGCGTTCCTCCTCGCCCTCGCAGTAGATGACGCGGCGCGGGTTCTGCTTCGCGGCGGCGAAGACGGGCTTCATGACGAAGCCGGAGTGATAGACGAAGCTGTCGAGCTTGTCGCGGTAGGCCGCCATGTCGGCGACCGGGCGCGTCGCCACGCCCGAGTCGGCGGCGGCCTGCGCGACGGCGGGCGCGATCTTGACGATCAGGCGCGGGTCGAAGGGCTTGGGGATCAGGTATTCGGGGCCGAAGCCGACGCTCTCGCCGCCGTAGGCCATGGCCACGACGTCGGAGGCCTCGGCCTGCGCCAGCTCGGCGATGGCGCGCACGGCGGCGAGCTTCATCTGCTCGGTGATCGTCGTCGCGCCGGCGTCGAGCGCGCCGCGGAAGATGAAGGGGAAGCACAGCACGTTGTTGACCTGGTTCGGATAGTCCGAGCGACCGGTGGCGATGATCGCGTCGTCGCGCACCGCCTTGACGTCCTCGGGCTGGATCTCCGGGCTCGGGTTGGCGAGCGCGAGAACGAGGGGGCGCGCGGCCATCTTCGCCACCATCTCCGGCTTCAGCACGCCGCCGGCCGACAGGCCGAGGAAGACATCGGCGCCCTCGATCACCTCGCCGAGCGTGCGCAGGCCGGTCTGCTTGGCGTAGCGCGCCTTGATCGGGTCCATGTCCTCCTTGCGGCCCTCGTAAGCAAGGCCCTTGATGTCGGTGACCCAGATGTTCTCGACCTTGACGCCGAGATTGACCAGCAGGTCGAGACAGGCCAGCGCGGCCGCGCCGGCGCCCGAGGTGACGAGCTTCACCTCGTCGATCTTCTTGCCCACGAGCTTCAAGCCGTTGAGGATGAAGGCGCCGACGACGATGGCGGTGCCGTGCTGGTCGTCGTGGAAGACCGGTATTTTCATGCGCTCGCGCAACTTGGCCTCGATGTAGAAGCATTCGGGCGCCTTGATGTCCTCGAGATTGATGCCGCCGAAGGTCGGCTCCAGCGCCGCGACCATGTCGATCAGCTTGTCGGCGTCCGGCTCGGCGAGTTCGAGGTCGAAGACGTCGATGCCGGCGAACTTCTTGAACAGCACGCCCTTGCCCTCCATCACCGGCTTGGCGGCGAGCGGGCCGATGTTGCCGAGGCCCAGCACCGCGGTGCCGTTGGTGACGACGCCGACGAGGTTGGCGCGCGAGGTGAGGCGGCTGGCCTGCGCCGGGTCGGCGACGATGGCGTTGCAGGCGGCGGCGACGCCCGGGGAGTAGGCGAGGGCGAGGTCGCGCTGGTTGGTCAGGCCCTTGGTGGCGATGACCGAAATCTTGCCCGGGGTCGGGTGGGCGTGGTATTCGAGGGCGGCGGCGGAAAGGTCGGCGCCGGCGTCAGTATCGTCCTTGATCATGGGGCGGATAAGTTTTGTCGATGGGGGCACCATCTTACTCTGCCGGCTTCCGGGCGCCATTGCTGAAAACCGCAATATCGTCGTGCGAAAATGCTGCTTTGCACAACGACAGGGAGCCACAGATGAAGCGCGTCGTTTTCAACCAGAAGGGCGGTGTCGGCAAGAGCACCATCACCTGCAACCTGGCCGCCATCGCGGCCCAGCGCGGCGCGCGTACGCTGGTGGTCGATCTCGATCCCCAGGCCAACTCGACCCGCTACCTGCTGGGCGCCGCCGCCGAGGGGCTGGAAGGCACCGCGACCGAATTCTTCGACCAAGTGCTCAACTTCAAGCTGCGGCCGAAGGCGACCGAGGATTTCATCCACGCCACGCCCTTCGCCAACCTGTCCATCATGCCGGCCGATGCGGCGCTCGAGGAACTGCAGGCCAAGCTCGAATCGCGCTACAAGATCTACAAGCTCAAGGAGGCGCTCGATGCGCTGGCCGACCAGTTCGACCAGATCTGGATCGATACGCCGCCGGCGCTGCACTTTTACACGCGCTCCGCGCTGATCGCCGCCGACCGCTGCCTGATTCCCTTCGACTGCGACGAGTTCGCGCGCCGCGCGCTCTACACCCTGCTCGACAACGTCGCCGAGATCCGCGCCGACCACAACGGCGCGCTGGAGGTCGAGGGCATCGTCGTCAACCAGTTCCAGGCGCGCGCGACGCTGCCGCGACAGGTGGTGCAGGAACTGCGCGACGAGGGCCTGCCGGTGCTGGAACCCTTCCTGTCGGCCTCGGTGCGCATCAAGGAGTCGCACAGCCAGGCGCAACCGATGATTCACCTCGACGCGCGCCACAAGCTGACCGACGAATTCGCCCGCCTGTTCGACGCGTTGGAGGGGCAGCGCCAGCCGGCGCGACGGAAGAAGCGGGCCTGAGCCGCCGTCCCGCCGGGGCTGACTTTTTAAGCCAGCCTTAAGCCCACTCTGGCATCATGGGATCATGCTGAACATCCACCGTACCCTGCTGCGCCGCCTGATCCTCGCCTGGCTGCTGATTTCGCTCGGCCTGGGCGGCGGGCTCTACTGGCACGGCATCGAGAAGATCGACGACCAGCTCGTCGATCTGGCGGCGGCGGAGGCGGGCGCGATCTCGACCGCCCATGTCTCGCTGCTCAACGATCCGCGCGCCGACAAGGACGCGCTGGATCGGGTGGCGGCGGATTTCCTGCGCGAGCATTTCATCGTCGCGGAACTCTACGACCGCGCCCACAACAAGCTGGCCGAGAAGGTCGATCCGCGCCACGAGGAGATCGAGGACGCGCTGAAGCAGTATGCGCACAAGTTTCCGCAGGACGATAGCCCGCACTACCAGCGCTTCTCGCTCGGCGACGACATGGTGCTGCAGGTGATGGTGCCGCTGCACGACGCCGACCGCGCGATCGCCGGCTATTTCGAGGGCGTGTTCCTCATCGACCGCGCCACGCTCGACCGCCTGCGCGGCGAGCTGCTCGTCACGCTGCTGACCGCGCTGGCCACGGTGCTGCTGACGACGCTGGTGCTCTACCCGGTGATCGTCACGCTGCAACGCGACGTGATCAAGTTCTCGCGCGACCTGCTGAAGGGCAACATCGAGCTGATGGAAGTGCTGGGCAGCGCCATCGCCAAGCGCGATTCCGACACCAGCGTGCACAACTACCGCGTGTCGATCTACGCCGTGCGGCTGGGCGAGGCGGCCGGCCTGGACGCCGAGGCGATCCGCGACCTGATCGCCGGCGCCTTCCTGCACGACGTCGGCAAGATCGGCATCAGCGACGCCATCCTGCTCAAGCCGGCGCGGCTCGACGCGGGCGAGTTCGCCATCATGCAGCGCCACGTCGCGCTGGGCGTCGACATCCTGAAGAAATCCGACTGGCTGCAGCGCGCGCGCGATGTCGTCGAGTTCCACCACGAAAAATTCGACGGCAGCGGCTACGCGCGGGGACTGAAGGGCGAGGCGATTCCGCTCGCGGCGCGCATCTTCGCGATCGTCGACGTCTTCGACGCCCTGACCTCGAAGCGTCCCTACAAGGAGCCGATGCCGATGCGCGAGGCGCTGGCCATCGTCATGGGCAGCGCCGGCAGCCACTTCGACCCGCGCCTGGCGCGGCTGTTCGAGGGCATCGCCGGGCCGCTGTTCGCGCAGGTGAGCGCCGCCACCGACGCCGAGGTCGAGGCGATGCTGCGCGGGATCATCGAGCGCTATTTCCTCGCGGCGGCGCGCGGCGCCTGATCAGCCCGTCAGGAAGTCGAGCAGCAGGGCGGCGAAGACGCCGGCCTGCTCGACCGGCAGCTGGTGCGAGGCGACGGGGATGATCTCCAGCCGCGCGCCGGGAATCGCGGCGGCGATGGTCTCGCTCAGCGCCGGCGGCGTGCCGGGATCGTCGGCGCCGACCACCACCAGCGTCGGGGCACGCACCGCGCCCAGCTTCGCCGTGACGTCGAGCGTGCGGATCGCCGCGCCCCAGCCGGCGAAGCCGGCCACCGGCGTGGCCGCGATCAGCGCGCCGACCCGCGCCATCACTTCCGGATGCGCCGCCCGATACGGCGCGGTGAACCAGCGCGCCAGCGTGGCCTCGACATGCGACGCCATGCCCTGCGCACGCGCCGCGGCGATGCGCTCTTCCCAAAGCGCGCCGGCTTCCGGCGGCGTGCGGCTGGAGGTGCTGACGAGCACAAGACGGTCCAGGCGCTCCGGCGCGCCCAGCGCAAAATGCTGGCCGAGCATGCCGTTCATCGACAGGCCGACGAAGTGCGTGCGCTCGATGTCCAGGGCGTCGAGCAGGCCGACGAGGTCGCCGACGAGCGTCGGGAAGTCGTAGGGCCCCTCCGGGGCGTCGGTCCGGCCGTGGCCGCGCGCGTCGTGGCGCAGTACGTTGAAGCGCGGCGCCAGCGCGGCGGCGAGGCCGTCCCACAGCGTCAGGTCGGTGGCCAGCGAGTGGCCAAGCGTCACCCAGGGGCGCCGCGCGTCCCGGCCGGAAATCTCGTAGTGGATGTCGATGCCGTTGGCGTGGACTTTCATGCGGCCTCCAGTTTTGCGACCGACAGCGCGAGCCACTTCATGCCGGCGCTGCCGAAGTTGATTTGCACGCGCGCGTCGCCGCCGCCGCCCTCGGCGCTGACGATGACGCCGAGGCCGAACTTGGCGTGCCTGACATTCTGGCCGATGCGGAAGCCGGCGGCGGACGGGCGCGCGGGCGCGGAAAAAGTCAGCGTCGGCGGGACGGCGGCATTGCCAAACCGGGCGGACCCGCCCGCCCGCGCGGTGAGGAATTTCAGCAGGGCTTGCGGAATCTCGTCGATGAAGCGCGAGGGCAGGTGGTAGCGCATCTGGCCGTGCAGCATGCGCGTCTGCGCGTGGCACAGGTAGAGCCGCTGGCGCGCGCGCGTGACGGCGACATACATCAGCCGGCGCTCTTCCTCCAATCCCTTGTCGTCGTTGAGCGAGTTCTCGTGGGGGAAGAGGCCCTCTTCCAGCCCGCAGATGAAGACCACGTTGAATTCCAGCCCCTTGGCCGAATGCACGGTCATCAGTTGCAGCGCATCGTCGCCCTCGCCGGCCTGATGCTCGCCGGCTTCCAGCGCGGCATGGGCGAGGAACGACGCCAGATCGGACGAGAGCTCGCCTTCCTCGCCGGCCACCCCTTCCTCGGCGATGAAGCCGGCAGCGGCATAGACGAGTTCGTCGAGGTTGGCGAGACGTTCCTGGCCTTCCTTTTCGTTCTGGTAGTGCGCGCGCAGGCCGGAAAGGTCGAGCACGTTCTCGACGAGTTCTGGCAGCGGCAGCTGTGCCGCCTCGCGCAGCCTGACGATCAGCGCGGCGAAGGCGGCGAGCTTGGCGCCGCCGGCGCCACCCACTTGCGGAATCGCCGCATGCAGGCTGGAACCATGCGCCCTCGCGGCATCGGCGAGCGCCTCGATGCTGCGCGCGCCGATGCCGCGCGTCGGGAAGTTCACCACGCGGGCGAAGGCGGTGTCGTCGTCGGCGTTGGCGATCAGGCGCAGATAGGCCAGCGCGTGCTTGATCTCGGCGCGCTCGAAGAAGCGCAGGCCGCCATAGACGCGATAGGGGATGCCGGCGTTGAACAGCGCGTGTTCGAGCGCGCGGCTCTGGGCGTTGCTGCGGTAGAGCAGCGCGATCTCCCTGCGCGCGTGGCCGTCGTTGGCCAGCCCGCGCACCTCCTCGACGATGAAGCGCGCCTCGTCGCCGTCCGAGTAGGACTCATGCACGCGGATCGGCTCGCCGGCGCCCGCCTCGGTCCACAGGTTCTTGCCGAGGCGCGACGGGTTGTTCTCGATGATTGCGTTGGCGGCGTCGAGGATGTTGCCATGCGAGCGGTAGTTCTGTTCGAGGCGGATCAGGTTCTTCACCTTGAATTCGCGCTCGAAGTCGCGCATGTTGCCGACGTCGGCGCCGCGGAAGGCATAAATGGACTGGTCGTCGTCGCCGACGCAGAACAGTGCCGCTCCCTCGCCGGCAAGCAGCTTCAGCCAGCGGTATTGCAGCTTGTTGGTGTCCTGGAACTCGTCGACGAGGATGTGGCGGAAGCGCTCCTGGTAATGGCGGCGCAGCGGTTCATTGCGTTCCAGCAGTTCGTGGCAGCGCAGCAGCAGCTCGGCGAAGTCGACGACACCCTCCTTCTGGCACTGGGCGTCGTAGGCCGCGTAGAGTTCCACCCGCTTTCGCGTCCAGTCGTCCCAGGCTTCCACGGCGGCCGGGCGCAGCCCGGCCTCCTTCTGCGCGTTGATGAACCAGCACAGCTCGCGCGGCGGGTATTTCTCGTCATCGACGTTGAGCGATTTCAGCAACCTCTTCACGGCGGCGAGCTGGTCGGCCGAATCGAGGATCTGGAACAGCTGCGGCAGCCCGGCGTCGCGGTAATGCGCGCGCAGCATGCGGTTGCACAGGCCGTGGAAGGTGCCGATCCACATGCCGCGGGTGTTGATCGGCAGCATCGCCGAGAGGCGCGCCAGCATTTCCTTGGCCGCCTTGTTGGTGAAGGTGACGGCCAGCACGGTGGGCGGACTGGCCTGGGCGGTCGAAATCAGCCAGGCGATGCGGGTAGTGAGCACTCGCGTCTTGCCCGAGCCGG
Organism: Pseudomonadota bacterium; assembly: GCA_040754195.1. GTDB lineage: Bacteria > Pseudomonadota > Gammaproteobacteria > Burkholderiales > Rhodocyclaceae > Sulfuricystis. The sequence goes on from JBFMDJ010000017.1 coordinate 18,756, forward strand.
CCCCGGCGAGGATCAGGGCGTGCTGCGGCGGCAGCGTGACGGCCGCCAACTGCGGCTCGTTGAGTCCTTCCAGTAGATTCAATGGCTTAGCCTTCCATCAAAGGGGGCAGTCTACTCCAAGCCCATTGAACTTTTTGCCTTGAGCCCCTATCTCATGGTTGAATGTTGCAGCGCAACAAAATTGCGTGCGAAAGGAATCGCCATGAAAACGACCCTGCCGAAGATCCTCCCCTGGCTGGCCCACAAGGCCGGCATTTCCCCGCGTCGCGCCGAAGTGCTCTGGCATGCGGCCGAACGCCATGCCGTCCATGCGACGGGCGAAACCGGAACGCCGGCCTGCTGGCAGGCGGCGATGGACCGCCTGCTCGAACTCGTGGCCGCCGAAAGCCTGCGCGAGGACGCCGCGTCCTTCGGCTGGCGCGCCTGGGCGCGGCAGAACGAGCAGCTCTGGCGGGCGCCGCTCGCCGTCCTCGATGTGCTGACTCTCGCCGCCACGCGCGTCTGGCGCAACCTGCGGCCGCTGCAGTTCGGCTGAGCCCGTTCCGCCGGCCGGAACAGGGGGCGGGCGTATAATCCGCGCCCTTGTCGAACAGCGTTCTCCGCCTTCCGGCCATGCAGGAAAAATACCAGCCCAACGTCATCGAGCAGGCCGCCCAGGCCCATTGGAACAGCACCCGCGCCTTCAATGTCGCGGTGGATGCCGCCAAGCCGAAATACTACTGCCTGTCGATGTTTCCCTACCCGTCGGGCAAGCTGCACATGGGCCACGTGCGCAACTACACGATCGGCGACGTGCTGGCCCGTTCGCACCGGATGCGCGGCTTCAACGTGCTGCAGCCGATGGGCTGGGACGCCTTCGGCCTGCCGGCCGAGAACGCGGCGATCCAGAACAGGGTGCCGCCGGCCAAGTGGACCTACGACAACATCGCGTATATGAAAAAGCAGTTGCAGTCGCTGGGCTTCGCCCTCGACTGGGAGCGCGAACTGGCGACCTGCAAGCCCGATTACTACAAGTGGAACCAGTGGCTGTTCCTGCGCATGCTCGAAAAGGGCATCGCCTACAAGAAGACGCAGGTGGTGAACTGGGACCCGGTCGACCAGACCGTGTTGGCCAACGAACAGGTGATCGACGGCCGCGGCTGGCGCACCGGCGCGCTGGTCGAGAAGCGCGAGATTCCCGGCTACTACCTCGGCATCACGCAATATGCCGACGAGCTGCTGGCCGCGCTCGACGCGCTGCCCGGCTGGCCCGAGCGCGTGAAGCTGATGCAGGCCAACTGGATCGGCAAGAGCACCGGCGTGCGCTTCGCCTTCCCTTACACGCTGGACGGTGAGGCCGGCAAGCTGTGGGTATTCACGACGCGCGCCGACACCATCATGGGCGTCACCTTCTGCGCCGTCGCGGCCGAACATCCGCTGGCGACGCATGCGGCAAAGAACAATCCCGAACTCGCCGCCTTCATCGAGGAATGCAAGCACGGCTCGGTGATGGAAGCCGACCTCGCGACGATGGAAAAGAAGGGCAGGCCGACCGGCATCTTCGTCGAGCATCCGCTCACCGGCGCGAAGGTCGAAGTCTGGGTCGGCAACTACGTGCTGATGAGCTACGGCGACGGCGCGGTGATGGGCGTGCCGGCACACGACGAGCGCGACTTCGCCTTCGCCAAGAAATACGGTCTGGAGATCAAACAGGTCATCTCGGTTCCCGGCCAAACCTTCAGCCTCGACGGTTGGCAGGAATGGTATGCCGACAAGCAGAATGGCGCCTGTGTCAATTCAGGCAAATACGACGGCCTGAATTACGAAGCCGCCGTGGACGCCATCGCCGCCGACCTCGCGACCAAGGGACTGGGCGAGAAGAAGGTGCAATTCAGGCTCAGGGACTGGGGCGTTTCGCGCCAGCGTTACTGGGGCTGCCCGATTCCCATCATTCATTGCGATACCTGTGGCCCGGTGCCGGTGCCCGACGACCAGTTGCCGGTGGTCTTGCCCGAAGACTGTGTGCCGGACGGCTCCGGCAATCCCCTCAACAAGCGCGAAGACTTCCTGAACTGCCCCTGCCCTCGGTGCGGCAAGCCGGCCAAGCGCGAAACCGACACGATGGATACCTTCGTCGATTCGAGCTGGTATTACTCGCGCTATTGCGTTGATGCCGCGACGCGCACGGCCAACGACCGGATGGTCGATGCCGGCACCCAGTACTGGATGCCGGTGGACCAATACATCGGCGGCATCGAGCATGCGATCCTGCACCTGCTCTACTCGCGCTTCTGGACCAAGGTGATGCGTGACCTCGGCCTCGTCAAGCAGGACGAGCCCTTCGCCAACCTGCTGACGCAGGGCATGGTGCTCAACCACATCTTCAGCCGCCGCACCGAGAAGGGCGGCATCGAATATTTCGCCCCGGAAGAGGTCGACCTGGTCAGGAATGACACCGGCCACGTGACCGGCGCGACGCTCAAGGCCGATGGCTCAGTGATCGAGTACGGCGGTGTCGGCACCATGTCCAAGTCCAAGCGCAACGGCGTCGACCCGCAGGCGCTGATCGAGCAATACGGCGCCGACACCGCGCGCTTCTTCATGATGTTCGCCGCGCCGCCCGAGCAGACCCTCGAATGGTCGGATTCCGGCGTCGAGGGTGCCTACCGCTTCATGAAGCGGGTGTGGAGCTTCGGCCATGCGCTGAAATCGCAGACGGCGACCGGCGCGGCGGGTGGCTTGCGCCGGGAGATTCACCTGCTGCTCAAGCAGGCCAACTACGACCTCGGCAAGTTGCAGTTCAACACCGTCGCCTCGGCCTGCATGAAGATGCTCAACGCGCTGGAGAAGGCGCCGGCCGACCCGCATGCGCGCGAAGGCTTCGGCATCCTCCTGCGCGTCCTGTCGCCGATCGCGCCGCATGTCACGCACGCGCTGTGGATCGAGCTCGGCTACGGGGAGGACATTCTCGCGGCCGAATGGCCCGAGCCGCTCGAAGCGGCGCTGGTGCAGGACGAGCTGGAACTGGTGCTGCAGGTGAACGGCAAGCTGCGCGGCAGCATCCGGGTAAAAGTCAGCGCCGACAGGACGGCGATCGAAGCCGCCGCCCTCGCCAGCGAGGACGCCCGGAAGTTCATGGAGGGCAAGCCGGCGAAGAAGGTCGTCGTCGTGCCCGGCCGTCTCGTCAATATCGTCGTCTGAGCGAAGGAAACGCCATGCGCCGCCTGATCGTCCCGCTTCTGGCCCTGATCCTGACCCAGGGCCTTGCGGCCTGCGGCTTCCAGCTGCGCGGCAGCTACAGCCTGCCGTGGCAGACGCTGCATCTCGGCATGGGGGAGAACACGCCCATGTACCAGCAGATCAAACGCAGCATCGAGGCGTCGACGCAGACGCGCATCGTCGCCAATCCCAAGGAGGCGCAGGCTTCGCTGGTCGTTACACGTGAATCGAAGGGCAAGAGCATCCTTTCGCTGAACGCCGCCGGCCGCGTGCGCGAATTCCAGCTCTCGCACACCTTCGAATACCGCATCCTCGATGCCAACGGCAAGGAACTCGTGCCGGCCAGCCAGATCATCCTGCTGCGCGAGATGACCTTCGACGACGCGCAGTTGTTCGCCAAGGAGGCCGAGGAAGGCATGATCCGGGTCGAGATGCAGAACGACATTGTGCAGCAGCTGTTGCGCCGCCTGTCCGCCGGCGGCCGCGCGCCGAAGAGCTGAACTCCGTGCAGCTGCGTCCGGAGCAACTCGCCGCCCATCTCGAAAAGCCTTTGCAGCCGTTGTATGTGCTGCATGGCGACGATCCGCTGCTGACGGTCGAAAGCGGCGATGCGCTGCGTGCCGCCGCGCGCCGGCAGGGCTTCGACGAGCGCAAGGTGCTGGTCGTCACGCCATCCTTCAGGTGGGACGAGCTGTTCCACGCCGCCGGCAACCTCTCCCTGTTCGGCGGCCGCACGCTCGTCGACCTGCGCCTTCCGACCGGCAAGCCGGGGCGCGACGGCGGCGAGGCGTTGCAGCGCTATTGCAAGGATCTGCCTGCCGACACGCTGACGCTCGTGACCCTGCCGGAGATGGACTGGAAGGCGAAGAAGGCCGCGTGGTTCGCGACGCTCGCCGCGGCCGGCGTCGCGATCGAATGCAACGCGCCGCCGCTCGCCCAGTTGCCGCAGTGGCTTTCCCGCCGCCTCGCCGCCCAGCGGCAGTCGGCGCCGGCCGAGGCGCTCGAATTCATCGCGCTGCACGTCGAGGGCAACCTGCTGGCGGCGCATCAGGAAATCCAGAAGCTGGGCCTGCTCTACCCGGAAGGCGCCCTGACGCTGCAGCAGGTATCGGCCGCCGTGCTCAACGTCGCGCGTTACGATATCGACGACCTGAAGCAGGCCCTGCAGGCGCGCGACACGGCGCGCTGCGCCCGCACGCTCGAAGGCCTGAAGGCCGAAGCCGCCGCCCCGCCATTGATTCTCTGGGTGCTCGCCAACGAGGCGCGCCAGCGCTTGCACCGCGCCGCCCTCTTGCATGCGGCGCGAATCGATCGCATCATCAAGGGCGTCGCCAGCGGCGACCTTTGGGACGAATTCCTGCAACTGTCGTTGCGACTGACCAGGGCATAGGCATGGACGTGAAGCACTACATGGAAAAACTCGGCGCGGCGGCCCGCGCCGCCTCGCGCCAGATGGCGAAGGCCAGCACCGCCGCGAAGAACGCCGCGCTGCTGGCGATGGCCGCCGACATCCGCGCGCGCGAAGCCGAACTGCTGGCCGCGAACGCCGCCGACGTCGCCGCGGCGCGCGCCAACGGCCTCGAACCGGCGCTGCTCGACCGCCTGACGATCACGGCGAAGAGCATCGAGGCGATGGCCCAGGGACTCGAACAGGTCGCCACGCTGCCCGATCCCATCGGCGAGATTTCCGACATGAAATACCGTCCGACCGGCATCCAGGTCGGCCGGATGCGCGTGCCGCTGGGCGTGGTCGGCATCATCTACGAGGCGCGGCCGAACGTCACCGCCGACGCCGCGGCGCTGTGCCTCAAATCGGGCAACGCCGCGATCCTGCGCGGCGGCAAGGAGGCCTTGCGCTGCAATCAGGCCATCGCCGCCAGCGTGCGGAAGGGCCTCGCCGCCGCCGGCCTGCCGGAGACGGCGGTGCAGGTGGTCGAGACCACCGACCGCGCGGCGGTCGGCCATCTGGTCGCCATGCCGGAGTTCGTCGACGTGATCGTGCCGCGCGGCGGCAAGGGCCTGATCGAGCGCATCAGCAAGGAAGCGCGCGTGCCCGTCATCAAGCATCTCGACGGCAATTGCCACGTCTACATCGACGTCTCGGCGGACCCGGCGAAGGCGCTGAACATCCTCGAAAACGCCAAGACGCAACGGCTGGGCACCTGCAACACCGCCGAGTCGCTGCTCGTCGCGCGGCCGGTCGCCGAGTCGCTGCTGCCCATCCTGGCGCAGATGCTCACCGCGCGCGGCGTCGAGATCCGCGGCTGCGTCGAGACGCAAAAGCTCGTGCCGCAGGCGCAGGCCGCCACGGAAGAGGACTACTACACTGAATATCTCGCCGCGATCATCTCCTGCAAGGTCGTCGCCGATGTCGACGCGGCCATCGCGCACATCAACCAGTATTCGTCGGCGCATACCGAGACCATCGTCACCGAGGATTACACGCGCGCGCTGCGCTTCCTGCGCGAGGTCGATTCGAGCTCGGTGATGGTGAATGCCTCGACGCGCTTCGCCGACGGCTTCGAATACGGCCTCGGCGCCGAGATCGGCATCTCGACCGACAAGTTCCACGCGCGCGGCCCGGTCGGCCTCGAAGGGCTGACTTCGCAGAAGTGGATCGTCTTCGGCAACGGCGAGGTGCGCGGCTGACTCAAGCCAGCCAGCCGACGATCCGGTAGGCGATGCCCATCAGGCTGACCCAGGCCAGCAGTCCGGCGGCGAGAATGGCGAAGGCCAGCGCCGTGGGCCGGCGGCGACCGCGCATCTTGAACAGCCGGTAGGAACCTTCGTAGATCAGCATGCCGCTGGCGCACAGGGCCAGCACCGAGACGATGCCGTTGAACAGGACGCCCGGCACGAACAGCGCCAGCGCGGACAGCCAGAGCGGTGTCGGCGCCACCGCGGCGAAGACGAAGGCATCGTGATAATCCGGCCGGACATGGGCGCTTGCGCCGATGACCTGGATCACCGCGGCCATCAGCGGCACCATCAACAACTCGACGAGCAGGAACAGCAGTGCCAGCAGCCACGCCTCCGCCATCGACATGTTGGAGAACAGGAGAGTGCCATGCTCGCTGGCCGCATACAGCAGCATCGCCGGCGGCAACAGCGACAACGGCAGGACGTAGAACCAGAACGTCTTGACCACGGAAGGATGCATGCGCGACAGCCATGCCCAGCCCGCGTCATGGGAGGAAAACATGTGGGGAAACATCATGATGTTCATGGCGAACCTCCTTTCGACATGGGGAACATCGTATGGATTCGACCGGCGCCGGGCCGGCAGGTTCCTTGCGCCGCCCGTCACCGACCTGCCGGACTTGCGGCGGCGCGCGGCGGCAGGGACAATGGGGAACCTTTCCGAGCCGGGAGCGCACCATGCCTGCCATCCGAGAAGCCGCCTACGCCGCCGTCCTGCCGGGACTGACTTTTTGCCTCGGCCTGCGCTGCGACGGCGACGCGATCACCGAGATCGTCTATCTCGAACCCCGTGCGGAGCTCAAGCCGACTGCGCTGCTGGCACGGGAAGCGGTGCGCCAGCTGCGCGCCTATCTGAAAGATCCGCGTTTCGCCTTTTCCCTGCCGCTGGCGCCGGCCGGCACGCCCTTTCAGCGCCGTGTCTGGCAAGGCATCGCCGCCATCGAATCCGGCGCGACGCGTACCTACGGCGAGCTGGCTGCGTCGGTCGGCAGCGGTGCGCGCGCGGTGGGCAACGCCTGTGGCGCCAATCCCTATCCGCTCGTCGTACCCTGTCATCGCGTCATCGCGGCGAACCATGGACTGGGCGGCTTCGCCCGCCAGCGCGGCGGCTTCCTGCTCGACGTGAAACGCTGGCTGCTGGCGCATGAAGCCAATACGCGAGGGCGATAAGGACCTGATCGACGAGTTCGTCGACGCGCTCTGGCTGGCCGACGGCCTGGCGCGGAACACGCTGGCCGCCTACCGTTCCGACCTCGCGCACTTCGCGGAATGGCTCGGCGGCCGCGCCGTCGCGCTGCCCGACGCCAGCGAAGCCGACATCGACGCCTGGCTGGCCCATCTGCATGGGCGCGCGGAAAAACTGCGCCCGGCCTCGTTGCGGCGTTTCCTCGCGACCCTGCGGCGCTTCTACCGCTGGCTGATCGAGCAGGGCCGCATCGCGGCCGATCCGCTGCTGAACATCCAGCCGCCGGTCATGGCCGAGCGTTTTCCCAGGACGCTGTCGGAAAAGAATGTCGAGGACCTGCTGGCCGCGCCGGATGTATGTTCGCCGCTCGGCCTGCGCGACCGCGCGCTGCTGGAGGTCCTCTATGCCACCGGCCTGCGCGTTTCTGAGCTGGTCGGGTTGAAGCTCTTCCATGTCAGTCTCGACGAGCGCGTGCTGCGCACCTTCGGCAAGGGAGGCAAGGAACGGCTCGTGCCGCTGGGCGAAGAGGCGGCCGACTGGCTGGCGCGCTGGTTCAGGGAGGGCAGGGCGGCGCTGCTCAAGGGCAGGAACTCCGACTTTGTCTTCGTCACCGGCCGCAAGACCGGCGCCGGCATGACGCGCCAGATGGCCTGGACGCTGATCAAGAAGCACGCCGTTGCCGCAGGCATCCCGCGCGATCGCATCTCGCCGCACGTGCTGCGCCACGCCTTCGCCACCCACCTGCTGAACCATGGCGCCGACCTGCGCGTGGTTCAACTATTATTGGGTCATGCCGACATTTCGACGACCCAGATCTACACCCACGTTGCCCGCGCGCGCCTGAAGGAACTGCACGCGCTGCACCACCCGCGAGGCTGAGATGAAAACCAGCGACCGACCGCCGGAAACGCCGGCGACGAAATTCCTCCACCAGCACCGCATCGCCCATTCCAACCATCTCTACGCCTATGAGGAGCATGGCGGCACGAAGGTATCGGCGCGCGAGTTGAACGTCGCCGAGCATGCCGTGGTGAAGACGCTGGTGATGGAGGACGAAGCGAAGAAGCCGTTGCTAGTCCTGATGCATGGCGACCGCAAGGTCTCCACCAAGGAACTGGCCCGCCAGATCGGCGCCAAGAAAATCACGCCCTGCACGCCAGAGGATGCCCACCGCCACACCGGCTATCTCGTCGGTGGCTGCTCGCCCTTCGGCACGAAGAAGGCTCTGCCGGTCTGCATGGAGAAGAGCATCCTCGACCTGCCGCTGATCTACATCAACGGTGGCCAGCGCGGCTATCTCGTCGGCGTCCATCCGCACGACATCCTGCGGATGCTGCAGCCGAAGATCGTGGAGTGTGGTCAGACCTGACCGCGGGCGCGCTCGATCTGCACGCCGACGCGCTTGACGCCGCGCGCGATGCCGACCTTGGCGATCGAGACCTTGACCCAGGGGGCGCGGAACTCGTCGAGCAGCAGGCCGATGAGATATTCGCCCAGGGTTTCGAGCAGGTTGAAGTGGCGCGCCGCGAGTTCGGCGCGGATGCGTTCGATCACCACCGCGTAGTCGATGGTCTTGGCGATGTCGTCGTCCCGCGCCGCTTCGTCGGGTACGCCGAAGGTCAGCGACAGGTCGAGCGTCTGCGGCGCGACCTGCTCCCGGTCGTAGATGCCGACATGCGCCTCGACGCGCATGTCCTCGATGAAGATGAAGTCCATGTGACAGCCTCGATTAGAATGCCGGCCATTCTATGGAAACGCTCCCCATCTACCTAATCCTTGGCTACCTGATCGGCTCGCTGCCCTTCGCGGTGATCGTCTCGAAGGCCTTCGGGCTGGCCGATCCGCGCAGCTTCGGCTCCGGCAACCCGGGTGCCACCAACGTGCTGCGTACCGGCAACAAGCTCGCCGCCGCGCTCACGCTGCTCGGCGACGCGTCCAAGGGCTGGCTCGCCATGTTCGTCGTGTCGAAAGTCGGCGGTGACGGGATGGCGACGGCCTTCGCCGGGCTCGCCGCCTTTCTCGGCCACCTGTTTCCGGTCTTCCTCGGGTTCAAGGGCGGCAAGGGCGTGGCCACCGCCATCGGCGTGCTGATCGGTCTCGACGGCTGGCTGGCGCTCGGCGCCGCGCTGACCTGGTTGGCGACGGCGGCGGTGACCCGCTATTCCTCGCTAGCCGCGCTGGTGGCCGCCTGCGTCGCGCCGACTCTCGCGCTGGCGGGCCATGGCATCGGCTCGACCTCGATCGTCGTGGCCGTCATGTGCATTCTTCTTGTCTGGCGCCACAAGGCGAACATCGTGCGCCTTATCGAGGGCACCGAGGGAAGAATCGGCAAGAAGGGTTAAGCGGTCGCCAGCGGCCAGCGCGGCTTTACCGCGAAGGCACCGTCGCCCCGTTCCGGAGCCACGCCTGCCTGCAGCCGCAGTGCGGCGGCAAAGGCGATCATCGCGCCGTTGTCGGTGCACAGCGCCAGTTCCGGATAGCGGACGCGCACGCCCTGCTTCGTTGCGGCGGCATCGAGCCGCTCCCGCAGCCTCCGGTTCGCGCCGACGCCGCCGGCGACGACCAGGGTGGATAGCCGGCGCTGGCGGCAGGCCGCGAGCGCTTTCGCCGCCACGACCTCGGTGGCGGCTTCCTGGAATTCGGCGGCGAGATCGGCCTTGTTTTGTTCTGTGAGCGTGCGCTCACGCACGGCGGTGAGCACCGCCGTCTTTAGGCCGGAGAAACTGAACATGAAGTCGCCGCTGTTCAGCATCGGGCGCGGCAGCTTGAATTTCCCCGGTTGACCTTGCTCGGCCAGTTTCGCCAGCGCCGGCCCGCCGGGATAGCCGAGGCCGAGCAGTTGCGCCGTCTTGTCGAAGGCTTCGCCGGCGGCGTCGTCGAGCGATTCGCCCATGAGTTCGTAAGCGCCCACCCCGGTCACGCTCATGATTTGCGTATGGCCACCGGAGACCAGCAAGGCGATGAAAGGAAAGCTGGCAGGGTCCTGGGCCAGCAGCGGCGAGAGCAGGTGGCCTTCGAGATGGTGGATCGGCAGGGCTGGAACATCAAGTGCGAGCGCTAGCGCCGCGGCGAAGCTGGCACCGACGAGCAGGGCGCCGGCCAGCCCCGGCCCGGCCGTATAAGCGATGGCGTCGATGTCCGCGCGCTTCGCCCCGGCCTCGGCGAGCACCTTCTCCAGCAGGGGAACCAGGCGGCGCACATGGTCGCGCGACGCGAGTTCGGGCACCACGCCGCCGTAGGCTTCATGCATCGCCACCTGCGTATGGACGGCATGCGCGCGCAGGCCGCGCTCCATATCGTAGAGCGCGACCCCGGTTTCGTCGCAGGAAGACTCGATGCCAAGGACCAGCATGGCGAAATTTTACTTTGACATCCGGCGCGAAATGGCTAGAATGCGCGCCTTTCTGTCAACACAACCCTGTTAGGAAGCCCGCATGCCCGGTATTCGCGTCAAGGAAAATGAGCCCTTCGAGGTCGCCATCCGTCGTTTCAAGCGCACCATCGAAAAGGCCGGCACGCTCACCGAACTGCGTTCCCGCGAGTTCTACGAGAAGCCTACCTCCGAGCGCAAGCGCAAGCTGTCCGCCGCGATCAAGCGCCACCACAAGCGCATCCGCAGCCAGCTGTTGCCGCCCAAGCTTTACTAAGCCGCTTCTGTTCGCCAGCCGGAACCGCCCCGACCGCAAGGGGGGCGGTTTTTGCGTTTGTGGATGCTACTGGAGAAACGCGCCATGAGCCTGAAAGCCCGCATTACCGAAGACATGAAGACCGCCATGAAGGCGAAGGAAACGGCGCGCCTCGGCGCGATCCGCCTGCTGCTCGCCGCCATCAAGCAGAAAGAGGTGGATGAGCGCATCGAGCTCGACGATGCGATGGTGATCGCCGTCATCGAGAAGATGCTCAAGCAGCGCAAGGACTCGATTACGCAATACGAAGCGGCCAAGCGCCAGGATCTGGCCGATGCCGAGAAGTTCGAGGCCGGGGTGCTGTCGGCCTACATGCCGCAGGCGATGAGCGCCGAAGAGGTGGCCGCCATCGTCGCGCAGGCCGTCTCGGCCGCAGAGGCAAAAATCCCGGCTGACATGGGCAAGGTCATGGCCCTCGTCAAGCCGCAGATCGCCGGTCGCGCCGACATGGGCGAAGTCTCGAAACTGGTGAAGGCCAGACTCAGCGGCCAATGAGCGGCGCATAATCGCGCCGTGATCCCCGAGTCCTTCATCCAGGAACTGCTTTCCCGCGTCGATATCGTCGATGTGGTCGAACGCTACGTCACGCTCAAGAAAGCGGGCGCCAACTATCACGCCTGCTGCCCGTTCCACTCGGAGAAGACGCCGTCCTTCACCGTCAGCCAGTCGAAGCAGTTCTACCACTGCTTCGGCTGCGGCGCGCACGGCAGCGCCATCGGTTTCGTCATGCAGTATGCCGGCCTCGGTTTCATCGAAGCGGTCGAGGATTTGGCGGGCCAGCTGGGCATGCCCGTTCCGCGCGAAATTACTGCCCGCACCCAGGAAAGGGTCCGTCAGGCGCCACTGACGGAGCGCATGGCGCGCGCGGCGCGTTTCTACAAGGATCAACTCAAGGCCTCGCCCAGGGCGATCGACTACCTGAAGGGGCGCGGACTGACCGGCGAGATCGCCGCGAAATACGGCCTGGGGTATGCGCCGGACGACTGGCAGGGCCTGCAATCCATCTTTGACGATTATGCCAGCCCGGACATGGTGGAGTGCGGGCTCGTCATCCAGAATGAGCAGGGCCGGCGCTACGACCGCTTCCGCGACCGCATCATGTTTCCGATTCAGGATCAGCGCGGCAATGTCATCGGCTTCGGCGGGCGGGTGCTCGGACAGGGGGAGCCGAAATACCTCAACTCGCCGGAAACGCCGCTGTTCCGCAAGGGCGAGGAACTCTACGGCCTGCCGCAGGCGCGCAAGGCGATTCATGAATCCGATGCCGTCATCGTCGTCGAAGGCTACATGGACGTCGTGGGACTGGCCCAGCTCGGCGTCGGGAACGTGGTGGCGACGCTCGGAACCGCGACGACCGGACATAACGTGCAACGGTTGCTCAAGCAGGCGGGACGCGTGATTTTCTGTTTCGACCGGGACGCGGCGGGCGACCGCGCGGCGCGCCGGGCGATGGAAAACAGCCTGGAATACCTTGTTGACGGCAAGAGCGTCGAAATCCTGCAGATGCCGGGCGATCAGGATCCGGACGAATTTATCCGGGAACATGGCCAAGATGAGTTCGAGAATCTGGTTCGCACCGGCACAACGCGTTTGTCCGAGTTCATTCTGCGTGAGGTCAGAAAGCCCGTAGGCGAACCGATGGACCGGCAGTTCAATCTGGGGACGGCCGAAGGCAGGGCGCAACTGGTCCGGGAGGCGAAGCCCCTGCTGCAGAAAATCGCCGCGCCGGTGCTGCGGGTGCAATTGACCAAGGAGATCGCCAAGCTGGCCCAGCTTTCCCAGGGCGAACTGGAGGCCCAGTGCGGCCTCAAGCCGCTGGTGCGCTCGCGGTTCGCCCGTGCCCCCCAGGGCGTCCGCCCTGCCCCGCTCAGCATCGAGCACATACTGCTGACGACCGTCCTGCGCCGGCCGGAGCGGGCCGCGCGCCTGCCGCTCGACCTGATCGCGCAGGACATCGCCGAAGGGGCGGCCCTTGTCGCCCTGGCGGACGCGATCGAGCACGCCGTCCTGCCGACCGGCAACCTTGGTTTGCTGATTGAGTTCTTTCGCGGCAGCCCGCACGAAGAGATCGTTGCCATACTGGCCCGGCAGATCGAGGACGATGCCGGCGACGAGGGCGAACAGGAAGCGGTGTTCATGGACGCGATCGAGCGTTTGCGCGCGCAGGCCCTGAAGCGCAGGATCGACGAACTGAACGCCAAGGCGCGTGCCGGGGCGCTTTCCACGGAAGAGCGGCAAACCCTGGCCAGCCTTCTTGCCCTTAAAAGAGCTTGAAAATGCGTGTATAATTAAACGTTTCGCCGCGATTCGAGTCGATCGAGCCCATGACCAAGCCCACCGCGAAGCCGACCCAAGCTACCCGCAAACCCGCCGCCAAGACGACCGCCGCCAAGACGGCCGTCAAGAGCAAGCCCGCCCCGACCAAGCCGGCGGCGAAGGCTGCCGCGAACAAAC
>JBFMDJ010000018.1:0-5143 GCA_040754195.1 Pseudomonadota bacterium
CAGCGTGGGCTGCCCATTTTTTTGGCCTGCGGCCTGGTTTCGCCCGGCGTCGTACCGTGTGGGCAGCGGGGCTGGCTACATGCCGGCACTGCACATGCCCACCCTACGGATAGACGATGCCCGGGCCGAGCGCCGCAGGCGATTAATTGAAGCGGTAGCCGAAGGCGGCTTCGAATCTGGCCGCGATCTCGGCCGGCGTGAAGGTGTGGTTCTGGCCGCCCTGGTGGGCGATCTTGATCGAGCCGAGCAGGCTGGCCAGGCGGCCGGTGGTGCTCCAGTCGAAGCCTTGCGCGATGCCGTACAGGAGGCCGGCGCGGTAGGCGTCGCCGCAGCCGGTCGGGTCGACCACGGCGGCGGCCGGCACGGCCGGGATGTCGTAGCGTTCGCCGCCGGCGTAGATCTCGGAACCCTTTTCGCCGCGCGTGACGACCAGGGCATCCAGGCGCGACGCGATCTCGTCGAGCGACAGCTTGGTGCGCTCCATCACCATTTCGAATTCGTAGTCGTTGGCGGCCAGGTAGGTCGCCTGTTCGATGAAGGCGAGCAGCTCTTCGCCGCTGAACATCGGCAGCTGCTGGCCGGGGTCGAACATGAAGGGCACGCCCAGCGCGGCGCAGTCGCGCGCGTGCTTGAGCATGCCGTCGCGGCCGTCGGGGGCGATGATCGCCACGCGCAGCTCGCCGCAGTCGGCCACGTTGTTCTCGTGCGAGAACTGCATGGCGCCCGGGTGGAAGGCGTTGATCTGGTTGTTGTCCTGGTCGGCGGTGACGAAACACTGGGCCGTGTAGGCGTCGCCGATGGTCTTGATGGCGCGCGTCTTGATGCCGAAGTTGCGCAGGCGCTCGAGGTAGTCGCCGCCGTCCTGGCCGATGGTCGCCATGATCAGCGGATCGCCGCCGAGCAGCTTGAGGTTGTAGGCGATGTTGGCCGAGCAGCCGCCGTATTCGGTGCGCAGGGTCGGCACCAGGAAGGAGACGTTCACGCGGTGCAGCTGGTCCGCCAGCAGGGTCTCCGCGAAGCGGCCGTGGTACTGCATGATCTTGTCGAAGGCCAGCGATCCGCAGATCAGGGTAGTGTGGGTCATATGCTCAAGGATAGAAGACGGCGATGTGGTAGCCGGATGGTTGCAGGTCGTCCACCCGGAAGTGGAGCTTGATGGCCTGGGTAGCGGCGGGCGCCATGCCGTTCGCCACGGGCGTTCCCGGGGCGAGGTAATCGCGCGGCGCGAACACGCGGCGCACCAGCGGCTTGTCGTTGGTGTCGATCAGGGTCAGTTCCAGGCTCGGCCAGGCTTGCGCCGTGGCGGAACCGTTGCGCAGCTCGGTCGTGAACGAATAGGCGCCGCCGCCGAGGGTCGTCAGTTCGCCGGTCTCGATCGCCAGGCTGTCGACCTGCGCCGGCAGTTCGACGCGGCAGCCGAGCAGGGCGCAGCTCGACACCAGCGCGGGCTTCGCCGCCGGGAAGCGCGCGGCGAGGGCGTTGCGGAAGGTGGCGACGCCCTGGGCGACCAGGACCAGGAGCAGCACGGCCGAGCCGGCAAGCATGGCGATCCTGCGGGTGCGCCCGGATTGTTCCTGGTGGCGGCTGCGCCTGACGAATTCGGGCTCGTCGATCTCGGCCACGCGCAGTTTCGGCTGCGGCTCGATCCTGGTCGGGGTCAGCTTGGAGCGGCGCGCGGCGGCTTTTTCGGCCCGCTTGGCCGCAGGCGTGCGCGCCGCCGGCGGCACCGGCGGGAAGGGAGCCGCCGCATGAGAATAGGTGCTGGCGGCGGACTCGCGCGTCAGCAGCGGCGGCGCGTCGGCGGCGCGAGGGCGCGGCTGCGGGGCAGGGCCGGCAACGGCAGCGGCAGCGGCGCCCGGGGTGGATTCGGGTTCGTGGCCGGGCAGGGCGGTGGCCACCAGCTCTTCGTCCACGGGGAGGTCGAAGACGGGTTCGCGGCGGCCGCCGCCGTCCGGCGCGACGGCCGTGTGCGCAGGCGGCGCGGCCTGCTCCGGCGCCGGAGTGAGCGGGTCGGGAGGGATGGCCGCATCCTCGCCGGACGGCGCGGCGGCCGGCGTGTCTGCCACCGCGGTTTCCGGGGCAGGCTGCAGCGCGTCGACCGTCTCCTTCGGTGGGCGCGACCAGGGCTGCAGCAGCGACAGCGGATCGATGTCCTCGTCGGCCGCCGTTGCCGCTTGCGCCCCGAGGTTGCCGGCGTCGCCGGCATCGTCGGGCGACGCCACCTTCGGCAGGATGCCGAGCGGGTCGAAGGTGTGGTCGAAGTCGAGCGTGTAGACCGGCTGGTCCTCGAAGTCCGTTTTTTCAGGCAGCGCCGGGGCTTCGGCAGGTTCGCCGGCGCCGTCCCCGGCGTCGACGATGGTGAAAGGCAGCTCGTCCCCGGACGAGGCAGGTTCCGGGAGCGGCGCGGTCTCGGCGGGCGTTATTTCAGGAGTGGGCGCCGGCTGAGGGGGCGCAGCCGGCGGCTTGGCCGGCACCTTGTCGAGGTCGACCAGCGTGGCGCTGCCGTCGAAGATCTCCTGGCAGGCGCCGCAGCGCACGATGCCCCCGCGCAGCTTGAGTTGGTCCGAGGCGACCCGGAACATCGTGCCGCAGTGGGGGCATTGGGTGGCGAGCGCCATGCCTGGGCTCCCGTTAAGCAGAAGTGGAGCGCGCGGCCGGTACCGTGTCCTGGCCAAGCGTCCCGTGAAGGGCAACCCAGCCGTCCTGCTCGGCCCAGACGCCCAGCTTGATGAAAGGTGCGTAGGCGGCGGCCACTTCCTCGGCCTGGCGCG
The DNA here is from genome assembly GCA_040754195.1 of Pseudomonadota bacterium. Classification (GTDB taxonomy): domain Bacteria; phylum Pseudomonadota; class Gammaproteobacteria; order Burkholderiales; family Rhodocyclaceae; genus Sulfuricystis. The sequence goes on from JBFMDJ010000018.1 coordinate 2,772, forward strand.
CCAGCACGCCCGACAGCACCAGCGAACCGCCCGGCGCCACGCGGCCGGACAACATCGGCGCCATCAGCTTCAATGGGCTCGAGAGGATGTTGGCCACCACGATGTCGAACCTGCCGCCTGCGTGGCGCTCGTTCGACGAGGCTGCGAACGCGTCCGGCACGTAGAAGGCGATCTCGCAGCCGTTGCGTTCGGCATTGGCGCGCGCCGATTCGATCGCCTGCGGGTCGATGTCGACGCCGGCGACATCAAGGGCGCCCAGCTTCTTCGCGACCATCGCCAGGATGCCCGAGCCGCAGCCATAGTCGAGCACCGATTTGCCCGGCGCCGGATGCGCTTCGAGCCACTCCATGCACAGGCGGGTGGTCGGATGGCTGCCGGTGCCGAAGGCCAGGCCCGGATCGAGTTCCAGGATCAACCCGTCTGGATCGGGCGCCTCGTGCCAGCTCGGCACGACCCAGATGTTGGTGCCGATGTGGATGGGCTCGAACTGCGACTGCGTCAGGCGCACCCAGTCGGCGTCCGCCACCGCGCGGGTAGTGAAGCGCGGCGGGGTGGACATGCCGATGGCGGCGGCCGCCTCGGCGACAATCGCGGCCTGGTCGGCGTCGGTATCGGTCAGGGCGACGACGCGGCTGTGGTCCCAGGCGGCTTGCGTCGGTTCCATGCCCGGCTCGCCGAACAGCGGCTTTTCCTGGTCGGTGCCCTCGTCGGCGTCTTCCACCGAGACCGACAGCGCGCCCGCTTCCATCAAGGCATCCGACAGGCCTTCCGCGTGGTCGCGTGCGATTTCGATGACGACTTCAGTCCAGCTCATGCGTCTGCCTTGTTGTCAGTGCCCAGGGCGATCTTCGTGTCCGGGCGGTTGGCCAGCTTTTGCTCGAGGTAGTGGATGTTGGTGCCGCCTTCGATGAAGCGGGCATCGACCATCAGCTCGCGGTGCAGCTGGATGTTGGTCAGGATACCTTCCACCACCATTTCCGACAGCGCAATTTGCATGCGGCGAATCGCCTGCTCGCGCGTTGCACCGTAGGAAATTACCTTGCCGATCATCGAGTCGTAATGAGGTGGAACATAATAACCCGCATACGAGTGCGAATCGACACGGATGCCAGGACCGCCCGGCGGGTGCCAGCCGGTGATGCGGCCCGGCGACGGCGTGAACTTGAACGGGTCTTCGGCGTTGATGCGGCATTCGATCGCATGGCCGGCCAGCATGATGTCGCGCTGCTTGAAGCGCAGCTTTTCGCCGCAGGCGATGCGGATCTGCTCCTGCACGATGTCGATGCCGGTGATCATTTCGGTGACCGGGTGCTCGACCTGGACGCGGGTGTTCATCTCGATGAAGTAGAACTCGCCGTTTTCGTACAGGAACTCGAAGGTACCCGCGCCGCGGTAGCCGATCTTGCGGCAGGCTTCGGCGCAGCGGTCGCCGATCTTTTCGATCAGCTTGCGCGGGATGCCCGGCGCCGGCGCTTCCTCGATCACCTTCTGGTGGCGGCGCTGCATCGAGCAGTCGCGCTCGCCCAGCCAGACGGCGTTCCTGTGTTCGTCGGCGAGGATCTGGATTTCCACGTGGCGTGGATTTTCCAGGTACTTCTCCATATAGACTTCCGGATTGCCGAAGGCGGTACCGGCTTCGGTCTTGGTCATCTGCACCGCGTTGAGCAGGGCCGCTTCGGTGTGGACGACGCGCATGCCGCGACCGCCGCCGCCGCCGGCCGCCTTGATGATGACCGGATAGCCGACCTTGCGGGCGGTTTGGATGATTTCCTTCGGGTCTTCCGGCAGGGCGCCGTCCGAACCCGGCACGCAGGGCACGCCGGCCTTGATCATGGCCTGCTTGGCCGAGACCTTGTCGCCCATCAGGCGGATCGAATCGGAACGCGGGCCGATGAAGACGAAGCCCGATTTTTCCACGCGCTCGGCGAAGTCGGCGTTTTCCGACAGGAAGCCGTAGCCGGGGTGGATCGCTTCGGCGTCGGTGACTTCGGCGGCGCTGATGATGGCCGGCATGTTCAGGTAGCTCAGCGAGGATTGCGCCGGGCCGATGCAAACGGACTCGTCGGCCAGTTTCACGTACTTGGCGTCCTTGTCGGCTTCCGAGTGAACGACCACCGTCTTGATGCCCATTTCGCGGCACGCGCGCTGGATACGCAACGCGATTTCACCACGATTGGCGATGAGAATTTTTTCAAACATGGTTAGGCTTGTTCTGTGAGAGTGCCGGCGTCGTGCGCCGGCCTTGGTTCGGGATCATGCGGCCGGGAAGAATCACGGCCGGGGGGGCGAATCGAAAGCCGAAACTTAGCCGATCACGAACAGCGGCTGGCCGAATTCGACCGGCTGGCCATTTTCCACCAGGATCTTGGTCA
>JBFMDJ010000019.1:0-6076 GCA_040754195.1 Pseudomonadota bacterium
ATGGCGCTGGCCGGCGTCGCCTGGGGCGTGTACTCGCTGCGCGGGCGCGGCGCGGGCGATCCGCTGGGCGCCACCGCTATCAACTTCCTGTGCGCCGCGCCGCTGGCCGTGGCGCTCTGGCTGCCCTTTGCCGCCGTGGCCCATGCCGACGCGACGGGCATCCTGCTTGCCGTCGTTTCCGGTGCGCTGACCTCGGGCGTCGGCTACGCGCTCTGGTATGCGGCCTTGCGCGGCCTGGGCGCGATGCGGGCGGCGACCGTGCAGCTGTCGGTCCCGCCGCTGGCCGCGCTGGGCGCCGTGCTGTGGCTGGGCGAGGCGTTGACCCTGCGGCTGGTGCTGGCCTCCGTCGCGATCCTGGGAGGCATCACCCTGGTGCTGCGGTACCGCGCCGCGCCGGCGCCGAGGCGCTGATCCTGCCGTGATGGATGCGCAGACGGCAGGGTGGTCGGCTCGACCTGTGGCGTGCGCGGACCAGGAGCCTCAACGCGAAGCGGGCGCTGAAGCGGCAGTCCGGCATGCGTCCGGGTGTAGCCGCCCACCCTGCGCCCCTTCGGCAAGCGTCTCAGCCCAGGACCTTCTCCATGAAGACCGAGGGAATGCCCAGCCCCGAACGATGCGGATACAGCTCCTCGCGCAGGGCGACGAAGCCGGCGCGTTCGTAAAAGGGGACGGCATTCAGGGACGCCGACAGGAACAGGCGTTCGATGCCTCCCGCCCTGGCGTCCGCTTCCAGCGCGTCGAGCAGGACCCGGCCAATGCCGCGGCCCTGCTGGCGCGGATCGACGAAGGCCGCGTCCACTTCGCCGGTCAATGGGTCGAGCACGGCATAACCGAGGATGGCGTCGTCTTCGACGGCCACCAGGCCGCCGCCATGGCTGATGTGCCGTTCCAGTGCGGGCGGTGCGCTCGAGGCCAGCCAGGCGGCGAGGACCTGCGGCGTGTAATGGCCGGCACAGCTGTGCGCGACCGCGCGCGTCCTCAGCTCCCACAGGAGCGCGATGTCGTCCGGCACAGCCTGGCGTAATGCGATCATCGCGCTCTCCGGGGGCGCGGCGCCGGCATTCAGCCCAGGCTGCGCAGGAAATCGAGCAGCACCTGCGCCGCCAGCTCGGCGTCGTCGGCGGTCATCGTTTCCAGCGGATTGTGGCTGATGCCGCCGTTGCCGCAGCGGGTGAACAGCATCGCCACTTCGGTGAGCTGCGCCATCTGCATCGCGTCGTGGCCGGCGCCGGAGAGCAGGTCGAAGCGCGGCACACCCTGGCGCAGGACGGCCGCGCCGAGCAGGTCCATCAGGCGCGGCGAGCAGGGCGCCGCTTGCGCTTCCACGATCTTCCACAGCTTTTCCTCGATGCCGCGCCGCGCGCAAATGGCGCTCATGCCGGCCAGGATCTCGTCCACGGCCGCCAGGCGCACGGCGTCGCTTGCCGCGCGGATGTCGAGCGAGAGGGTGCAGGCGCCGGGGATCACGTTCACCGATCCGCCCGGCACCGCAAGCTGGCCGACGGTGCCGACCAGCGAAGGGACGCCGCTGCAGCGCTCCTCGACCAGCAGCACGATCTCGGCGGCGGCGGCCGCCGCATCGCGCCGCATGCCCATCGGCGTGGTGCCGGCATGGCTGGCGACGCCCGCCAGCTCGACCAGGTAGCGCGAGCTGCCGGCAATGGCGCTGACGACCCCGACCGGCAATCCCCGTTCGAGCAGCACCGGGCCCTGCTCGATATGGACTTCGACGAAGCCGAGCAGGTCCTCGGGCCGGCGCGCCAGCGCCGCGATCGCCGCCGGGTCGTGGCCGGCTTCCTCGAGGGCCGCGCGCATCGATACGCCGTCGCCGTCGAGCGCGTCCAGCAGCGCCGGATCGAAGCGGCCGGTGACCGCGCTGCTGCCGAGGAAGGTGCTGCGAAAGCGCACGCCTTCCTCTTCCGCGAAGCCGACCACTTCCAGATGGAAGGGCAGCCGCTCGCCGCGCGCGTGCAGGTGGGCCACGACTGCGACCGGCAGCAGGATGCCGAGCCGGCCGTCGTACTTGCCGCCGTTGCGCACGGTGTCGTAATGCGATCCCGTCATCAGCGTTTTCGCCTCCGGATTCGCCGCCGCATAGCGCCCGACGACGTTGCCGACGGCGTCGATGTGGGCCTGCATGCCGGCCTCGCGCATCCAGCCGGCGATCTGCTGCGCGGTGCGGCGGTGCGCCGGGGTCAGGTAGGCACAGGTGAGGCCGCCATCGAGGTCGCTCCATGCGCCGATGGTCTCGCACCAGTCCATCACCTGGGCGCCGATTGCCGGCGTGATGCCGAGCAGGGCGTTCAGGCGGATCTCGGCGATGCGGTGCACCTGGCGCAGGGCCTCGGCCAGCTCGTCGGTTCTTGCGTTCCCGAGGCGCCGCGCAAAGGTCTCGATGATGGCGCCGCGCGCGAGGCCGCGCCCGGTCGGCCCCTTGACGGCCAGGATGAAGGGGAAGCCGAACTTCGCGTTGTACGCAAGGTTGAGCTGGTGCAGGCGCGCGTATTCCTCGGGGCTGCACCGGTCCAGGCCGGAGGCGGCCTGTTCGCTCGTCGATTCCTGCGTCAGTTCGCCCGCGATCGCCGCCTTGCCGGCCAGCTCGGGGTGGGCGCGCAGAAGGGCCAGGCGTTCGTCCTCGCCGGCCTCGTTCACCGCGTCCTGCAACGCGAGCTTGAGTGCGGCGACGCTGGCGAAGGGACGCTTGCCGGCGGCCCGCGCGGGAATCCAGGGCGAATGCTCGTAGATGCCGTTGAGCGCCGCGACGAAGGCGGCGGGTTCGAGCGTGTTGAGGCTGGCAAGCGTGGTCATGATCAAACGTCCCGTGGTTAGCGTTCGATGATAAATCCTGCAAGGCGCCGCCGGTATATGCCGGTCCTGATGCATCCCGTCGGCGCGCGCATATACGTTACTTCACCAGCGCCCGCGCTGCCTGGCTGACCTGGTCGCGCAGCCACTTGTGTTCCGGCGACCCGTGCACGCGCTGGTGCCAGAGCTGGTAGAAGCGCATTGGGGGGAACTTCAGCGGCATCGTGAAGGTTTTCAGGGGCAGCGTCTTTTCATAGAAACGCATGAACTGGCGGCCGGTGGTGAGCACCAGGTCGGTCTGGGTCAGCATGTAGGGGATCAGGCCGAAGTAGGGCGATTCGACCGCGATCTTGCGCTGCAGCCCCGAGCGCGCGAGGAAGGAATCGATCACGCCGTGGTAGCCCGGCAGGGTCTGCGAGGGCGCCACATGGGGCAGGGCGAGATAGTCTTCGATGGTCATGGCCTCGCTGTCGGTCCTGCGCGCATACGGACTGTCGGCGCGCATGGTGCACACGATCGGGTCCTCGAACAGTTTCGAGATGTGCAGGTGTGCCGGCGGCTCGTCCCAGTTGGCGATCACCAGGTCCATGTCGCCGTCGGACAGCATGCGCAGGTAGTCGGCGCCGGCGCCCATGCCGTGGATCGCGACCCGGCTGTTGGGTGAGCCGCGGCGCACGGCGGCCACCACGTTGGGCAGGAACTGGGTGTCGAGATAGTCCGGAGCGGCGATGTGGAAGGTGCGCGCCGCCTCCTCGGGCACGAAGGGCGACTTCTTGACGAACAGGCTTTCGGTCTCGTCGAGGATGCGCTTGGCCGGCTTGAGCAGGCTCTCGCCGTGCTGGGTCGGCACCATGCCGCGCGCGCCGCGCACCAGCAGCGGGTCCCCGGTCAGCTCGCGCAGTTTGCGCAGCGAGGCCGAGATCGAGGGCTGCGGCTGGTTCAGCTTGAGCGCCACGCGCGAGACGTTCTTCTCCACCAGCAGCAGGTAGAGGATGCGGATCAGGTGCAGGTCCAGGTGCTGGGGCAGGGCGGCCATGTCGGGTCGGTTGGCATATATCGGAACGGGTATGTCGAATATACGGTATCTTTCATGTTGAACAAAATGAAATCGGTTTATCGTCGGTGGAATAATGTGACAAGGACTGTGCATGGACGTGTTCGGATACCTGGCTCCCTACGGCCTCGAATGGCTCAACCTGCTCGTGCGCTGGCTGCACATCATCACCGGCATCGCCTGGATCGGCGCCTCCTTCTATTTCGTCTGGCTCGACAACACCATCAAGCCGCCGCCGCCCGGCTCCGAGCTGGCGAAGAAGGGCGTCGCCGGCGAGCTGTGGGCGGTGCACGGCGGCGGTTTCTACAACCCGCAAAAATACCTGGTGGCCCCGGCCGAACTGCCGTCCGAACTGCACTGGTTCAAGTGGGAAGCGTATTCGACCTGGCTGTCGGGCTTCGCGCTGCTGGTCATCGTCTACTACCTGAACGCGCAGGCGATGATGGTCGACCGCAGCGTGGCCGATCTCTCGAGCTGGCAGGCGGTCGGCATCGGCCTGGGCAGCCTGGTCGCCGGCTGGCTGGTGTACGACCTGCTGTGCAAGTCGCCGCTCGGCAAACACGATCTCGCCTTCGGCCTCGTCGTGTTCGCCCTGCTGGTGGGGGCGGGCTATGTGCTCACGCATCTGCTCAGCGGCCGCGCGGCCTACCTGCACATCGGCGCGATGATCGGCACCATCATGGTCGCCAACGTCGCCCACGTCATCATTCCCGGCCAGCGCAAGATGGTGAACGCGATGATGGCCGGGCAAAAGCCCGACCCCAGCTACGGCATCAAGGCCAAGCAGCGCTCGGTCCACAACAATTATTTCACGCTGCCGGTGCTGTTCCTCATGATCAGCAACCACTACGCGATGACCTACAATCACCGGCACGCCTGGGCCGTGCTGGCCGCGATGATGGCGGCGGGCGTGCTGATCCGCCACTTCTTCAACCTGCGCCACAAGGGCCGCATCGAATGGAAGTACCCGGCCGCGGGCGTGGCGGTGCTGGCCGTGCTGGCGGTGCTGATCGCGCCGAAAGCGCCGGTGCCGCCGCCGCCGGGCGCCGACCACATGGCGCAGCGCACTGGCCAGTTCGCGCAGGTGAAAGCCATCGTCGACCAGCGCTGCGTGAGCTGCCACGCGGCCCAGCCGACCCAGCCCGGCTTCGCCACCGCGCCGGCCGGCGTGATGCTCGATTCGCCCGAGCAGATCGCCCGGCACGCGGCGCGCATCTACCAGCAGACGGTGCAACTGAAAGCCATGCCGCTGGCGAACCTCACCCACATGACCGACGCCGAACGCGCACAGTTGGGCGCCTGGTTCGAAGGCGGCGCCAAAACCGGGAACAACCCATGACGACCGATACCCAACAACAGCTCCTTGCGTGGATCGACGCCCACTTCGACGAGGAGGTCGCCTTTCTTCAGCAGGTGGTGCGCATCCCGACCGACACCCCGCCCGGCAACAACGCCCCGCACGCCGAGGCGGTTGCCGGCATGGTCGAGGCCTTCGGCTGGGAAGCCGAGCGTCACGCCGTGCCGCAACAGGCGGTGCGCGACTACGGCATGGAAAGCATCACCAACCTGATCGTGCGCAGGCCCTACGGCGCCGGCGGGCCGACGGTGGCGCTCAATGCCCATGGCGACGTGGTGCCGCCGGGGGAGGGCTGGAGCAAGCCGCCCTACGGCGCCGAGATCGAGGACGGCTTCCTCTACGGGCGCGCCGCGGCAGTCTCGAAAAGCGATTTCGCGACCTATATCTTCGCGGTGCGCGCCCTCGAAGCCGTGCACGCGCCCTTGCGGGGTGCGGTGGAACTGCACTTCACCTACGACGAGGAATTTGGCGGCCTGCTCGGGCCGGGCTGGCTGCTCGACCAGAAGCTGACCAGGCCCGACATGGTCATCGCCGCCGGCTTCAGCTACGGCATCGTCACCGCCCACAATGCCTGCCTGCAGCTGGAAGTGACGGTGCACGGCAAGGCCGGCCACGGCGCCATGCCCGAGACCGCACACGATGCCCTGCAGGCGGCCACGCGCATCCTGAACGCGATCTACGGCCAGCTGCCGGAGCTCAAGAAGATCAAGTCGCGGGTGCCGGGCATCGACTCGCCGACCATGCTGGTCGGGCGCATCGACGGCGGCACCAACACGAATGTCGTGCCGGGCAAGGTGGTGCTCAAGATGGACCGGCGCATGATCCCGGAAGAAGACCCGGTGGCAGTCGAGGCAGGAGTG
>JBFMDJ010000020.1:0-31903 GCA_040754195.1 Pseudomonadota bacterium
GGTCGTGAGCACCGTGATGCCGTCGCGGCGCAGGCGCTCGAACGTGGGCAGGGCGTTATGCGCGACCAGCGGCATGCTTTACCCCTCACCTCTCACGCCTGACGCCTCGCCTTTCCTGGCAATCGCGGCCTCCAGCAGCGCGATGAAGTCCTGCTCGTCGCGCACCTGCGCGACTTCCTGCGAGGTGACCGTGTAGCCATGCGGCTTGGCGATCGCCTCGTAGCGCGGGATGCGCGAGTGGAACAGGCGCGGGAACACCCAGCGCGCGAAGTCGTCTGGCTCGACCTCGGCGACGAATTCGAGGCCTTTTTCCTGCAGATACACCGGCAGATGCTCGGTGAGAAAAGCCGGCCGGAAATACAGCGGCTTGGGGTCGGACTGCGCGCGCTTGATCAGCGTGTCCTCCTCCTCGCGCGTGGTGGTCTGGATGTAGAGGATGAGCGTGTGTTCGGCCAGCAGTTCGACCAGCCCGGGTTCGTCCAGTTCGCACAGGCTGCCGCCGACGTCGTTGACGAAGTGCGGGTAACCGTAGATTTCCTGGCCCTTGCGGATGAATTCGGGCACGTCCTTCATGGCGGCGATTTCGGCGTCGCGGTAGGCGGCCTGACGGCGCGAGAACTCGTCGAGCGAGAGTCCGCCCCACTCCGGTCCGCCGAGCTTGCCGACGAAGGTCAGCACCGGCCCGAGGTCATGGATCTTGATGTTGTTCTTGATGTCGATCCAGTCGTTGCGCAGCAGGTCGCGCAGAAACGGCACCTGCATCGCCTGCTGCTTGATGAGATCGAGAATGGGCTCGTCGAGGTAGCGCGTGCCGATGCGGTAGTCGCCGGAAAAATGGAACCAGTCGTGGCCGCGCAGCATGGACGAGATGTGCGTCTTGCCCACGCCCGACATGCCGAGCAGGGTGATGCGCTTGGTCGGCCAGGCGCGGAAGGATTCGGGTGTGAAGTGCATGTTTGCTTGTCTCGAACTAAGCGCGAAGCCTACAGAAAACCCCGACAATTCACAAAGGGCGGCCCCTTGCGGGAACCAGGGCCGCAACGGCGCGTCTGCACGGCAACCCGACTTGCTTTCGCATTCCGGCACGCCTTCAATGCAATCATGTAGAAACCCCCTGTCCCATTTTCCCCACCCACACTGCGACGTCCGTCCCATGAGCCTGGCTTCCTCCCCTCCTTCCCGCCCTGCAAGCTCGGTGTTCGCCGGATTCCGGCAGGTGCTCCGCAAGGGCACGCTGATTTTCGCCCTCATCGTCGCGGCCCTGTCGGCGATGATCGGTTATCAATACCAGCGTTCGGCGACGTCCGTCCGGGCAGTCGACCATACGCGACAGGTCATCGCCTATATCGACGCCTTGCGCACTTACCTGCTCAACCTCGACAACGCCGCGCGCAAGTATGCCGAAAGCCCGGACCCCGCCCACCTCGACCTCAGCCTGGTCTGCCATGCGGCGCCCTGTCCCAGTTCCGAGCGGCTGCTCGAACTGGTCGGTCCGGACGCCGACCAGACGGTCCGCCTGGCCCCGTTGCCCGCGCTTGAAGCGGCGCTCGAGACCGGGTTCGCCGCCTTGCACGAACGCGCGACGAACGAAGTCGCCGCGGCGGCGCCGGAGCGCGATCTGGCCGGCTTCGACAAGTCGGCGATGGAGCAGATCCACCGCATCCTGATCGAGGCCGGGCGCGCCGAACTGGCCCGCCTTGAGGAGGGCGAAAAGGCGCGGGTGCGCGACCAGAATCTGATGGCCGCACTGCTCGGCGTGACCGTGCTGTGGACAGGCCTCGCGCTCATCGGCCTGTATCGCGAAACGATGCGCTTGATCGCAGCAGGGGTCGACGCCGAGCAGACGATTCGCGCGTTGAGCCTGCGCGATCCGCTCACCGGTCTGCCCAATCGCCGCTACCTGCAGGAAAACGAGAAGCACCTGCTCGCCATCGCGCGGCGCGCGCAGAAGCAGACGGCCGTGCTCGCCGTCGACCTCGACGACTTCAAGGCGGTGAACGACCGCCAGGGCCACGCCGCCGGCGACGCCGTGCTGGTCGCTTCGGCCCAGCGCATGTCGCAGCTGCTGCGCGAGACCGACGTCGTCGCGCGCATGGGCGGCGACGAGTTCGTCATCGTGCTGGGCCAGGTCGAGAGCGCCGCCGCCGCGCGCGAGGTCGGCAACCGCGTCGTCGCCAGCCTGTGCCAGCCCGTTCCGCTGGCCGACGGCGGCCACGCGCAGATCGGCGCGTCGGTCGGCTTCGCGCTCGGCCGCGACGCGACGCTGGACAGCTTGTTGAAGCGTGCCGACGCGGCACTCTACGAGGCCAAGCGCGCGGGCAAGAACACCTGTCGCGGCGCGGGCCCGAGCGACGACACCCTGCACCGGATGCGCGCCGGCTGAACCGACGCCCTCAGCGCGCCGCGAGCCAGTTCCGCCAGCCGCCGTATGACGTGATGTCCCGCGCGTCCGCGACCCCGAGCCCTTCGCAGATGAAGCCGTTCACGACCGTTCCGTCGGTGAGCTCGAGTTTGCCGATGCCGAGCGGCGCCGGAATGCCGGCGACGAAGGACCCGAATTTTTCCGCGGGCATCTCCCACACCTCGCAGGCGATCGCGGCACCGTCGCGCTCCACTTGAATCAATCCCGGACGCTTGCCGTCCGGCAGCGCATAGAAGCGGTACTTGGGCGCGGTCTGCGTCACAGCGACCAGGCGGGCGCCGCGTTCGGTGAGCTGGAAATTGAGCGGAAGGCCGGAGAGATGCGCGCCGACCACCGCCACCCGCACCTGACCGCTCGGCAGCCCCTCCAGCATTTCGGCCGCCGGCAAGGCCTGCCCGGTGGCGCCCAGCGTGTCACCGAGCGCCTGCTGCATGCGCGACGCCAGGTGCAGCAGCGGCGCATCCTGGTGCGGCGGTGCGATCAGCGTGACGCCGAACGGCAGGCCGTCGGCCTGGAATCCGGCCGGCACGGCAGTCGCGGCGAGATCGAGCAGGTTCATGAAGTTAGTGTAGTAGCCGAGATTGGAATTGAGCCGGATCGGGTCGGCCTCGACTTCTGCGACGCGGTAGATCGTCCCCGCCGTCGGCGTCAGCATCACGTCGACCGTGTCCCACACGGCGTCGCACACGCGTTTGAGGGCGCGCAGCCGGTAGAGATGCGCGAAAGTATCGGCAGCGCTGTAATCGCGGCCGCCGCCGATGATCTCGCGAACCGGGGGGAAGATCTTGTCGGGCTGGGCGTCGAAAAAGTCGCGGATCGCCAGGTAGCGCTCCGCGACCCAGGGGCCGCCGTAGAGCAGGCGCGCAGTGTCGAGGAAGGGCGCCAGATCGATTTCCACCGCGGTGCCGCCGAGCGACCGCAAGCGTTCCACCGCTTCGCTGAACAGCCTTTGCGCGTCGGCATTGCCGAAGAATTCGATGTCCTTGGCCATGGGCACGCCAAATTTGAATGACGCGGCGCGCCCGAAATCGAAACCGTGCGGCGCGAGCGAACGCGAGTACGCGTCCTCGGCATCGAAGGCGGCGGCGACCGCCAGCACGCGCTCGGCATCCTCGGCCGTCAACGCAAAGATCGACACCGCGTCGAGCGAACGACACGCGGGCACCACGCCGCGCGTCGACAGCGCGCCGCAGCTCGGCTTGTGGCCGACGAGATGATTGAAGGCCGCCGGCACGCGGCCGGAGCCGGCAGTGTCGGTGCCGAGCGAGAAGCTCGCCAGCCCCAGCGCGACCGCGACCGCCGAGCCGGAACTCGAACCGCCGGAAATATAGTCGGGATCAAAGGCGTTGCGGCAGGCGCCGTAGGGCGAACGCGTGCCGTTGAGACCGGTGGCGAACTGGTCGAGATTGGTCTTGCCGACCGGAATCGCGCCGGCGTCGATCAGGCGCTGCACCACCGTCGCATGGCGCGATGGCGTATACGCAAATTCGGGGCAGGCGGCCGTGGTCGGCACACCCGCGAGATCGATGTTGTCCTTGATCGCGAAGGGAATGCCGTAGAGCGGCAGGCTCGCGGGATCGCAGCCTTCGAGCGCCTTCGCATAGCCGCGCAACCTGTCGCCGTCGAGGCGGCTGATCCAGATGCGGTGCGTGTCCTCGCCGGCCATCCGGCCGATCAGGTCCTCCACCAGTGCAAGCGGGGTGAGCTTCCCCGCGCGATACAGCGACTGGAGGTTTGCGATATCGAGCGAAATCTTCATGGCCGCCTCACGCGCTCACCAGCACCAGCAGGTCCTGCCCGGCGCTGACCTGCCCACCCTCGCGGCAGAACACCTTGTGGACGCGACCGTCGCACGGTGCCAGCACCGCGAACTCCATCTTCATCGACTCGATGATGACGAGCGGGTCGCCCTGCTTCACCGCGGCACCCTCGGCCACCTCCACCTTCCAGACATTTCCCGCCACATGGCTGGCAATCGCCCGGCCATTTTCGGGCAGGTCGAGCTCGCTATCCGGCGCCGCCTCGGCGACGGTCAGATCGCTCGCGTACTCGGCCTGGCCGCTGGCGCGCCAGCGCTCGCGCTCGGCGTCGAACGCCGCCTGCTGCTTCGCCTTGAACGCGGTAATGGATTCGGCGTTCTGCGCGAGGAAGGCGTTGTACTCGCGCAGGCTGAACGTCGTCTCTTCGATCTTCAGCGGGTAGCGGCCGAGCGGGAAGTCCTCGCGAATTTTCAGAAGCTCGGCCTCGCTCACCGGGAAGAAGCGCACCTGATCGAAGAAGCGCAAAAGCCAGGGCTTGCCGCCGGTGAATTCGCGCGTCTCGCGCCAGCGGTTCCACATCTGCAGCGTGCGGCCGACGAACTGGTAGCCGCCGGGGCCTTCCATGCCGTAGACGCACAGGTAGGCGCCGCCGATGCCGACCGCGTTTTCCGGGGTCCAGGTACGCGCCGGGTTGTACTTGGTGGTGACGAGGCGATGACGCGGGTCAACGGGTGTCGCCACCGGCGCACCGAGGTAGACGTCGCCGAGGCCCATCACCAGGTAGCTGGCGTCGAAGACGATGCGCTTCACGTCCTCGATCGAGTCGAGCCCGTTGATGCGGCGGATGAACTCGATGTTGGAAGGACACCAGGGCGCGTCCTTGCGCACCGACTGCATGTACTTCTCGATCGCCAGTTTCGTCGCGGCGTCGTCCCAGGACAGTGGCAAATGCACGATGCGGGTCGGCACCCGCATGTCCTCGATCGCGGGCAGCGCCTTTTCCGCGGCCCGCAGCAGGTCCATGAGCTTCGCCAGCGGCAGCACGCGCGAATCGTAGTGCACCTGCAGGGAACGGATGCCCGGGGTGAGGTCGAGGACGCCGGGCACGGCGGCGGCCTGGAGATGCGTCATCAGGGCGTGCACGCGGAAGCGCAGGTTGAGGTCGAGCACCAGCGGACCGTATTCGACGAGCAGGTACTTGTCGCCAGCGCGGCGGTAGACGACGGCGACCGGGTTGTCGGTGTCGGCGATGCGATGCAGCACCGGCTCGGCGAGCGCTTCACCCTCTCCCCAACCCTCCCCCCTTATGTCCCGCAGGGACGGTATCCCTTGGGGCAAGGGGGAGGGAGTGAATGTGGCGATGGCGGCGTCCTGCGCCGCTTCCAGACGCTCGGCCTCGTCCTGGCTCAGGCGCTTGAAGCGCACGGTGTCGCCGGGGCGCAGCTGGCCCATCTTCCACAGCTCGGCCTGGACGATGGTCGCGGGGCAGACGAAGCCGCCGAGGCTGGGGCCGTCGGGGCCGAGGATCACCGGCATGTCGCCGGTGAAGTCGACCGCGCCGATGGCGTAGGCATTGTCGTGGATGTTCGAGGGGTGCAGGCCGGCCTCGCCGCCGTCCTTGCGCGCCCACTGGGGGCGCGGGCCGATCAACCGGACGCCGGTCCGGCTGGAGTTGTAATGCACCTCCCAGTCGGTGGCAAAGAATAGGTCGATGTCGGCGTCGGTGAAGAAGTCCGGCGCGCCGTGCGGCCCGTAGAGCACGCCGATTTCCCAGGCATGGCTGTAGGCAGGCACGAGTGCGTCGGGCAGGGACATGCCCGCGTCGGACGCCGGCGTGACGTGCAGCACGTCGCCGACGCGCAGCGTGCGCCCGGCGTGGCCGCCGAACTGACCCAGCGTGAAGGTCGACTTGCTGCCGAGATACTCCGGCACGTCGAAGCCGCCCAGTACCGCGAGATAGGCGCGGCAGCCCGCGTCTTTCACCGCGCCAAGCTTGAGGATGCTGCCGCGCTTCACCGCGTGAGCAGCCCAGTTGGCGAGCGGCGCGCCGTCGAGTTCGGCACCCATGTCGGCGCCGGCAAGCGCGATCACGGCGTCGCAGTTGAAACGCAGCGTGGGTCCGGCAACCGTCAACTCCAGCCCGGCCGCGCCTTCTTCGTTGCCGGCGATCTTGTTGGCGAGACGGAACGCAAGATGATCCATCGGCCCCGACGGCGGCACGCCGACGTCCCAGTAGCCGGTGCGCCCCGGCCAGTCCTGCACGCTCGACTGCACGCCGGGTTCGATGACGTCGATGGTCGCCGGACGGTAGCGGAAGGCGTTGAGGTAGCGCGTCGTCTGGCGCCCCTCGGCAAAGACCGCATCGTCGACGACCTGGCGCAGGTAGCCGAGATTGGTCTCGATGCCGGCGACACGGGTCGCGCCCAGGGCGGCACGCATCTTCGCCAGCGCCTCGATTCGATCACGCCCCTTGACGATGAGCTTGGCGACCATGGGATCGTAGAACGGCGGAACTTCGCTGCCGCGCTCAACCCAGGTCTCGATGCGCGTATCCACAGGAAACACGGCCTCGGTGAGCACCCCGGCGGCCGGCTGGAAGTCCTTGCCCGGATCTTCCGCGTAGAGCCGCACCTGCATCGACGCACCCTGCGGCTCGGCCTTGAAGCCGGAGAGATCGAGCTCACCGGCGGCTTCCTTCACCATCCACTCGACCAGGTCGACGCCGGTGACTTCTTCGGTGACGCCGTGCTCGACCTGCAGCCGCGTGTTCACCTCGAGAAAATAGAACTCGCCATGGGCCGCGTCGTAGACGAACTCGACCGTGGCCGCCGAACGGTAGCCGACCGCCTCGCCGAGACGCACCGCGGTGGCGAGCAGGTTCGTGCGCTGCGTGTCGGTCAACCCGGGCGCAGGCGTCTCCTCGATCACCTTCTGGTTGCGCCGCTGCACGGAACAGTCGCGCTCGCCCAGCGCGACGACCTGCCCCTTGCCGTCGCCGAAGAGCTGCACCTCGATGTGGCGCGCGTGCTCGACGTATTTCTCGAGGAAGATGCCCGCCTCCTTGAAGTTGGCCCGCGCGAGGCGATCGACCGATTCGTAGGCTTCCTTGAGTTCGTCCGCGCTCCAGATCAGGCGCATGCCGATGCCGCCGCCGCCCGCGGTGCTTTTCAGCATGACGGGGTAGCCGATGCGCGCGGCCTCGGCCTGCGCGTGACCCACATCTGACAGCAGACCGGAACCCGGCAGCAACGGCACCTGGTTCTGCTCGGCCAGTTCGCGCGCGGTGTGCTTGAGGCCGAAGGCGCGCATCTGGTCCGGGCTCGGCCCGATGAAGGCGATGCCGGCGGCCGCGCAGTCTTCGGCGAAGCCGGGGTTCTCGGAGAGGAAGCCGTAGCCGGGATGGATCGCCTGCGCGCCGGTCGCCTGCGCGGCTTCGAGGATCCTGTCGGCGCGCAGGTAACTCTGCGCCGCCGGCGCCGGGCCGATCTCGACGGCCTCGTCGGCGAGGCGCACGTGCAACGAATGGCGGTCGGCCTCGGAATACACCGCGACCGACTGCACGTCCATGCGACGCAGGGTGCGGATGATGCGGCAGGCGATGGCGCCGCGGTTGGCGATCAGGACTTTCTTGAACATCTCACTCCCGGGGTGGGACGTCCCACCTGAACTATCGGCCGGCGCGGGTCGTCCTGCGCCGGATTGTTGTTATTACGGGTCAGCTCAAACGCACCTCAGAAAGGGTCCCAGAGGAGGAACCGCGCCGGTGTCGGATTGTAGGCATTGCAGGGATTGTTCAGCTGCGGGCAGTTGGAGACCAGCATCCACAGGTTCATCTCGGCGCGCAGCTCGACGTATTTGCCGGGTGCCGACACGCCGTCGGCGAAGCTCAGGCCGCCCGACTCGGTTACCGGCACGTTCATGAAGAAGTTGATGTTCGGCACCAGGTCGCGCTTGCCGAGTCCGATGTCGGCGTGCTGCAGCGCGGTGAGGTAGTTGTCGCGGCAGCTGTGCATGAACTTCTTCTGCAGGGCGTAGCGCACGGTGTTGCTCTCGGCCGCGCAGGCGCCCCCCAAGGTGTCGTGGCGGCCGCAGGTGTCGGCGACGATGGTGAGCATGGGATTGCCGTCGTCGCTGTACAGCACCGAACCGGTGGTGAGGTAGATGCCGCCCTGCCGCAGGAGGGTCTCGGTGGCGCTGTAGTGCTCGGCGCCGTCGTCGCGGTTGTAGAAGATCACGTCGACGGCCTGGTTGCCCTCGAGGTCGACGATGCGCAGGGTCTGGCCCTTGCTGATTTCCAACAGGTAGGGCTCTCCGGCCGGCACGGTATGGTCGTACACGGCCTGTGCCGGGTCGAGCGGGCTTTCCTGGATGCGGATGGCAGTGGCGGTAGCGGTCATGGTCTTGTCCTCAGGCCAGATAGAGCATGTCGGTGTTATGCAGGGCGCGTGCGTTTTCCGGGCGGAAGGCGCGGCAATAGTCGTCCGCCGGCGCAGGGCCGGAACGCCACACGGCGAGGCCGATTTTGCCCGGGGCATAGCTCGGGTTCGGATCGAGCGGATGCGGCGCGGCGGAATACGCGACGATCACGTCCATGTCGAGGCGCAGGTCGACGTGGTCGCCTGCCTTGGCGTGGTTCGTCACATAGCGGAAGCAGCCTTCGCCATCGACGACCACCTTGCTGAAGAAATTGACCGGCGCCACCAGGTCGCGCTTGGTCAGACCATATTTGCCGATCTCGATCAGCAGGCCGTCTCGCCCGGAGCGATACATGGCGTTGCGGTACTGCTGGTAGGGGTGCTCGCCGTATTTCTCGTGCATCAGGCGGTTGTCGAGCAGCAGGCCGAGCGGGTCGTGCCAGCCGACGGTGTCGGCGGTGATCGATGCCATGGCGCGCCCCATGTCGCTCATCAGCACGTGACCGCGCGTGTAGTGCGCGGTGTGCTGGGCCTTGAGCGAATCGGGCAGGTTGTAGCGCTCGAGCTTCTCCTGCGCCGAATACAGCACCAGCGAGAGATTGGCGCCGGCATCGAGCGCCGTCATGCGCAGCGTGGTCCCGCGCGGCAGGCGGTACGACCAGTGGCCGCCGCCGGGCACCAGCTCGGAGAACAGTACCTTGTCCGCCGGCAGGTCGGGCGCGAAGCGGCGCCAGTGTTCGATGGCGTCGACGGGCGCCGACGCGGGCGGATTGTCGAGCGCGAGTTCGGGGTGTTCCATGTTCATTCCTTGGTTTCGCTTGCGGGGGCGTGCAGCGGCGGGATCACCGCGGTCAGCAACTGCAGGTGGCCGGTGACGACGCCGCGCAGCGCGATCATCTCGTCGGCGATGGCCTGGAGGCGCGAGGCCGGCCCCTGCACCAGCAGCACTTCCAGCATCTGGTCTTCAGACAGGTGCACGTGCAGCGAGCTGATGACCTCGGTGAGGTACTGGTACTGGAGGTCGGCCAGCCGGCCCTGCAGCCCGCGCGTCCCCCGGTTATAGAGCAAGGTGAGCGTGCCGGCCATGACCTCGCTGCCCAATGCGCGTTTGTGTTCGGCAAGCTGGAAATTGACCATCTCGCCGATCGCCTGCGACCGGCTGCCGTAGCCGCGCAGCTCGACCATGCGGTCGAGCTCGGTCAGCAGGTCGGGCGGCAGCGAGACGCTGATCCGGCTCACCAGGCTGGCGGTCTTTTCCAGGTTCATCTTCATCAATCGCTCAGAACATGTAGCTGTAGCGCTCGACTTCCCACTTCGAGACGGAGAGGTGGTACGCCTCCCATTCCTCGGTCTTGTAGCGGATGAATTCGTCGCGCAGTTCCTTGCCCAGGGTAGCCTCCACCAGCGGATCGGCGGCGAAGGCCGCGACCGCCTCCTGCAGGGTCTGCGGCAGGAACTCGATGCCGCGCGCATGCCGCTCAGCCTCGCCGATCTCGTACAGGTTGTCCTCGTTCGGCTTGCCCGGGTTGAGGCCCTCGCGGATGCCCTCCAGGCCGGCGGCGAGCACCAGCGTCGCGGCAAGGTAGGGGTTCACCGCGCCGTCGGCGTTGCGCGATTCGCAGCGGCCGCCTCCGGCCGGGATGCGCACCGAGTTGGTCCGGTTGTTGGAGCCGTAGGAGTTGAACACCGGCGCCCAGGAGAAGTAGCTCATGGCGCCGCGCCGCACCAGGCGCTTGTAGCTGTTCACGGTCGGCGCAAACACGGCGCACAGCGCACGGCCGTGCTTGAGGATGCCGGCGACGAAGCTGTAGCCGAGCGGGGTCAAGCCAATTCCATTCGGGTCGTCCTTCGGGTCGCAGGCGAACAGGTTCTTGCCCGTATCGAGATCGTAGAGCGACATGTTGAAGTGCGCGCCGTTGCCGGTCTTGTCGGCGAAGGGCTTGGGCATCATGGTCGCGAGCAGGCCCTCTTCCTTGGCGTAGTGCTTGGCCATGAGGCGGAAGAAGGTCAGCCGGTCGCAGGTCGTCAGCGCGTCGGCGTACTGGAAGTCGAACTCGAACTGGCCGTTGGCGTCCTCGTGGTCGAAGGAATACAGATCCCAGCCGAGGTCGTTGATGGTGGTGGCCATCTTGTCGAGCCAGGAGAAGTTGTTCACGAAGCCGCGCACGTCGTAGCAGGGCTTGGTCAGCTTGTCCTCGGGGTCGGGCACCGACAGGCTGCCGTCTTCGCCCTGCTTCAGGAGGAAGATCTCGCACTCGATGCCAAGGTTCATGCCGTAGCCCAGCTTGGCGGCTTCGGCGAGCTGGTTCTTCAGCGCGACGCGCGTGTTGAGCGGGTAGGGCTTGCCCTGGAAGTGGTTGTCGGCCGGGATCCAGGCGATTTTCGGCTCCCACGGCAGCTGGATCGCACGGTCGAGGTCGGGCACCGAGGTGAGCTCGTCGTCGTTCGGCGCCTGGCCGAGGCCGTCGAGCGCATAGCCGGTGTAGCGCTCCGAGCCCTTGGCCATGTGGCCGAGGTGGGCGATCGGCACGACCTTGGCCTTGGGCACGCCGTGGATGTCGACGTAGGCGCCGATGCAGTACTTCACGCCCTTGTCCATCAGCTCGCGCTGAAGGCGAGCTGTTTCCTCGGCCGGATGCGCGGCAGCGGTGGGTTTGTCGAGAACGGCGGTATCGGCGGTCATGGGGTTTCCTCTAGCGTGGGGTGGCGGGAACGACGTCCCCGAAATACGAATGGGGCAGCGGTGGCGTTTCCGCCATGCCCGTCTGGATCAGGGCGGCGAGGTCGTCGACCAGCCAGTCGAACCACTCCCGGCCTTTCTCGACGGTGGCAAGGCTCGGCGTGCCGGTGACACCGTTCAGGCTGGTGCGGT
Organism: Pseudomonadota bacterium; assembly: GCA_040754195.1. GTDB lineage: Bacteria > Pseudomonadota > Gammaproteobacteria > Burkholderiales > Rhodocyclaceae > Sulfuricystis. Next base: position 11,470 of record JBFMDJ010000020.1, read on the forward strand.
TGACCGGATGCGCGAACACGCAGCCGCAGGTGCGGTCGGGGTCGTCGGCATCAAGGAGCTTGTCCGGGCGCACGCCTTTCGGGGCGATGGCGAGCATGATCGAGGCCTCGGCGTCGTTGGCATGCCAGTCGGCCGCATCGGCGGAATGGAACTGGCGCACCCGCTCGCTGAGCGTGGTCGTATTGACGACCGCGACCATCAGGTCGTCGTGCTCGGCACGCAGCATCTCCAGCGCGCAGCGCAGCGGCGCGGCGTTGGTGACGTGCGCGTTGACGATGAACAGACGACGGATGCCGCTGTGGTACGCCCAGTCGCCGACCTGCTTGACGACTTCGATGAGGGTGATGGGCGGCAGCGCGATCGTCCCAGGCCAGCGCCGGCTGTGGCCGAGCGAACAGCCGTAGGGCAGGACGGGCAGCATGGGCACGCCGGTCTTCGCGGCGACGGCTTCGCACAACTTCTCGGCGATCACGGAATCGACGCCGCAGCCCAGGTGCGGTCCGTGCTGTTCGGTCGCGCCTACGGGCAGCATGGCGGCGTGGCCGCACTTCGCGAGCACGTCGGGGATTTCGGACCAGGTGAGATCAGACCATAACATTGCGCATCACTCCACGTTGTCCGCAACATTCGTGAACCGGATCATGTGCGGCTTCACTGCGGCTTCGTCCTCGGGCACCGGCTCAGGCGCAGGATGGATGAGTTCCTCGAGACGCGCCTTGGTCGCGCGAAATTCCGGCGAATTGAACTGGGCGGGTGAACGCGGACGCGGCACAGGCACCTCGATGATTTCCTGCACCTCGCCCGGGTGCGCCTTCAGCACCAGGATGCGGTCGGCCAGGTAGATCGCTTCGTCGAGGTCGTGCGTAATGAACAGCACCGTGATGTCGATGTTCTTCCAGATGTCGATCAGGTGCGACTGCATCTTGGCGCGGGTCTGTGCGTCGAGCGCGCCGAAGGGCTCGTCCATGAGCAGGATGCGCGGCTGGTTCACCAGCGCGCGCGCGATGGCGACGCGCTGGCGCATGCCGCCGGAGAGCTGATGCGGATAGGCGTCGGCGAATTTCTCCAGGCCGACGAGTTCCAGCCACATCCGCGCATCACGCTCCGCCTCGTCCCTGCCCGCGCCCTTCATCTGCGGGCCGAACATCACGTTCTTCTTCACCGTCAGCCAGGGAAACAGGGAGTAGCCCTGGAACACCATGCCGCGGTCGGGGCCCGGCCCCGCGATGGCCTTGCCGTCGAGCAGCGCCTCGCCCGAGGTGTGGCTGTCGAGGCCCGCGAGAATGCGGGCGAGCGTGGACTTGCCGCAGCCGGACGGTCCGATGACGCAGACGAATTCGCGGCGGTGCACGCTGAAATTGATGTTGCGCAGGGCATCGACTTCGCCCTGGGCGGAGCGGTAGCGCTTGCCGAGGTTGCGCACTTCGAGGATGGTTTCGCGCTGTCTGATGCGCGCGAAGCGGGCGCGCACCTCGTCCGTTTGATCCCGGTAGCTGGGCAGGTCGTCCTGATGCATGGCTTATCTCCGGTCCTGGGTGCGGTCCCAGGGGAACAGGCGCTTGCCCAGACGCCCCAGGATCAGGTCGGTGCCGAAGCCGATGATGCCGATGATCATGATCGCGGCGTAAACGTTGTCGAAGTTCTGGTAGCGCGCCTGCTGGGTAATGTAGAAGGTGATGCCCGAACTGGTGCCGATGAGTTCGGCGACAATCAGGTAGGTCCAGGCCCAGCCGAGCAGGATGCGCTGGTCGCGGTAGAGGTCGGGCAGGATGCCGGGCACCACCACCTTGGTCAGCAGCTTGACGCCACGGGTACCCAGGGTGCGCGCCGCCTCGACGATGGTCGCTTCGAGCTTGCGCGTGGTGTTGGCGACGATCAGCACCTGCTGGAACAGGGTGCCGATGACGATGATCGCGATCTTGGGACCGTCGTAGATGCCCAGCACGGCCACCGCCAGCGCACCGAAGGCGGGCGCGGGCAGATAGCGGAAGAATTCGACGAAGGGTTCGGTCAGGCGTCCGAGGCTGGCGTAAGTCCCGGCAAGAATGCCGAGCGGCACGCCGATGAGGGACGAGATGAGGAAACCCCAGAAAATGATCTGGATGCTGTGCCACAGGCTTTCGTGCAGCCAGGGGGCATCCTTTTGCACGGGCTCCCTGGTGAAGCCGGTGTAGAAGGCCTGCGCCACTTCATGCGGCGCCGGCAGGTAAATGGGGTTGGCCGGCTTGCCGGCCGGAAGCGCAAGGTTCTGTTCGCGCGCGTAGGCCAGTTCGTCGTCGAACTGCGGCTTGTCGACCAGCATGCCGACCTGGAAATAGTCGACGCCGCCGGGAACGGTGACCTCGACCTTGGGGTGCCAGATGAACGGAACATAGCTCACCAGGCACCAGACGAGCAGGGGCAGCAGAAACGAACCGGCCGTCAGCAGCGTCCGCTTGCGCGCGTCGGCTTCGGTCAGCATGGCGATCAGGCTCATTTCCGCTTCGCGCCCCGGTTCACTTGGCAAAGGTGAAGGACGCGTCGAGGTAGCTGTTCACGTCCTGCGGCTTCTTGTACACCTCGTTGGCGACGTTGAACTCATCCGCGATCTTGGTCGAGCCATACAGGGTCTTGAAACCGTCGCCCTTGACGTAGATCTTCTTCGCCTCGTCGAGGGTCAGGAGCTTGGTGCCCTTGAGCAGCGGCAGATAGGCCTCGGGCGACACGCCCACGCGGGCGGCCATGATCTTCACCGCATCGGGCTGGGTCTTGGGATCGTTGATGTACTTCACCACGCGGTCCCACACCTTCACGACCTTGAGCCATTCGGCGCGGCGCTGCTTGGCGCTCGCCGGGTTGACCGCGAGCACGTCATAGATCAGGCCGGGTTCGTCGGCGGAGGTGTAGATCGGGCGGGCGCCCGGCACCGACTTGAGCGCCTGGCCTGAAATCGGCTGCCATGCGCCGACTGCGGCGACGTCGCCGGATGCCAGCATCTGCGGCATCTCGTTGGTCTTGGCGTTGACCAGCGTGACGTCGGACTCCTTCATGCCCGCCTTCTTCAGGCCGTTGAGCAGCAGCAGGTGCTCAACGAAGCCCATCTCGACCGCCACCTTCTTGCCCTTCAGGTCCTTGAGGGAACGGACACCAGGGCGGCCGATGATCATGTCGTTGCCGTTGGAGTAGTCGTTGATCAGGATCATGACGCTCTTGCCACCCGCTGCGCCGGTGACGAGGGCATCGCCGTTGGTCATGGTCACGGCATCGATCTTGCCGGCGGCGAAGGCGTCCATCGAGGCCGTGTAGTCGAACCATTCGAACTGCACCGGCACGCCGGCTTCCTTGAACCAGCCCTTGTCGATGGCGACCTGCCAGGCCACCCAGCCCGGCCAGTCGCTATAGCCGATCTTGAGCGGCTGGGCGGCCTGGACCGTGAGGGTCATGACTGCGGCGAGCGGAATGAGCAACTTGGCGACAAGCGACTTGGCGGTGCTTCGGATGTGTTTCAGGTTCATGGTGGGCTCCTAGGTGAGGGGTATTACCAACGTGCACTTTCGTAATACTGTCCACACCTTTAGCAACCGCCGTGCCATGCCGAAAAATTTATCTAAATTATTGAATGATAAGAAATATTCTTAGTCGAATCGTGACTAACGCGCTCGCGATCCGGCTTTGTTTTGGTGCGCGAGCGCACCGTTTTTGTCTGTTTCAGGCAGGCTCGATTCGCCACTCAACCGCCCGACGTGCTGAAGCCACGCCCCGAATGGGAGACCCGTAGCGGCCCACATAAAAACGACGCGCAAAAAAATGGGGCGCCCTGCAGGGCGCCCCAGATCCAAGGAGGTTATGGGTTTATGCGTTGTAGGCGCGCTCGCCGTGGCTGGCGGTATCCAGACCTTCGCGTTCCTGCTCTTCGCTGACGCGCAGACCCATGGTCATGTCGATCAGCTTGAAGGCGACGAAGGCCACCACACCCGACCACACGATGGTGATCAGCACACCAGTCGCCTGCGTGATCACCTGGCCGACCATTGAGTAGTCGTCCACACCCACGCCGCCGAGCGCCGGCGACACGAAGATGCCGGTGCCGATGGCGCCGATGATGCCGCCGATGCCGTGGATGCCGAAGACGTCGAGCGACTCGTCGTAGCCGAGCGCCTTCTTCAGGCCGGTGACGCCCCACAGACAGACCACACCGCCGATCGCGCCGAGGACGATCGCACCCATCGGGCCGACCAGGCCGGCCGCCGGGGTGATCACCACCAGGCCCGCCACGACGCCCGACGCCATGCCCAGCATGGAGGGCTTACCGCGTAGCATCCACTCGGCGAACATCCAGGACAGCGCCGCCGCTGCCGGGGCGAGGATGGTGTTGATGAAGGCCAGCGCAGCGCCGCCGGTGGCTTCCAGGTTGGAGCCGGCGTTGAAGCCGAACCAGCCCACCCACAGCAACGAGGCGCCGATCATGGTCATCGGCAGGTTGTGCGGCGGCATCGCGTCGCGGCCATAGCCGATGCGCTTGCCCAGCACCAGTGCGCCGACCAGCGCGGCCACGCCGGAGTTGATGTGCACCACGGTGCCGCCCGCGAAGTCGAGGTCACCCGCTTCGAACAGGTAACCGCCGGTCGCCCACACCATGTGCGCGATCGGCAGGTAGGCGAAGGTGAACCACAGCACCGAGAACACCAGCAGCGACGAGAACTTCACCCGCTCGGCCAGACCGCCGATGATCAGCGCCGTGGTAATGACGGCGAAGGTCAGCTGGAAGGCGACGAAGGTGAACTCGGGGATGACCACGCCGTCGGTAAAGGTCGCAGCCGTGCTGTCGGGCGTGATGCCGGCGAGGAACATCTTCGAGAGATCGCCGATCGCCCAGTTCATGCTGCCGCCGTCGCCGAACGCCAGCGAGTAGCCGTACACCACCCACAGGATCGCGATCAGACCGAAAATCGCCATCACCTGGGTCAGCACCGACAGCATGTTCTTGGCGCGCACCAGGCCGCCGTAGAACAGCGCCACGCCCGGAACGATCATCAGGATGACCAGCAGGGTCGAGACCATCATCCAGGTCGTGTCACCCTTGTCCGGCACCGGCGCGGCTTCTTCAGCCGGCGCAGCATCGGCGGGGGCGACTTCGGCCACGGCCTCGGTCACGGCTTCCACTACGGGTTCGACCGCCTCTTGCGCCAGCCCCATGCCTGGTACGAGCAGGAAGGCCAGCAGGCCCAACGAAGCAAATAGCTTTTTCATGTTCATGCTCCTTAAAGGGCGTCGGGGCCGGATTCGCCCGTGCGGATGCGCACGACCTGCTCCAGGCTGGTGACGAAAATCTTGCCGTCGCCGATCTTGCCGGTGTTGGCCGCCTTCTCGATCGCCTCGATCACGCGCTCCAGCAACTCGGCCTTGATGGCCACCTCGATTTTCACTTTGGGCAGGAAGTCGACCACGTATTCCGCGCCGCGATACAGCTCGGTGTGGCCCTTCTGGCGCCCAAACCCTTTCACTTCCGTGACCGTCAGGCCGGTGACGCCGATGGCCGACAAGGCCTCGCGCACTTCATCCAGCTTGAACGGCTTGATGATTGCCGTTACGAATTTCATGATCTCTCCCGAAGGTGATTGAAGGGGCGCTGGGCGCCCCGTTCGCTTAGAACGACTTGCTGACCCAGAAATAAGTGGTGTTGTCACCCAGGAATTGGTTGTTGCCGTCTGTCCAGAATGCCCGGCTGGCATTGGTGTCCGTGTACGCGACACCAACAGTCACGCCGTCGAACAGTTTTCCGGCCTTGCCCATGTCATAGCTCGCACTGACTTTCCAGTCATCGTAGTCATATCCGCCGTTGTTCTCGAACTTGAACGTGCCCCAGCTTGCGCCCAGGGTGAGACCGGTTTCGCCCACCGGCACGCTGGCCGCAATCGACAGATAGCTGGACCCATCGGCGTCACCCGTGCCACCCGACTTATCACCGATGCCGAAGACCTCGTCGCTCACGTAGTAGGAATACTTGACGGTGAACCATTCCCAACCGAGAGCGGCATAGACCTCGGTGGTATCTGCGTCATTGAAACCGCCAGTCACGTTGTCACCCGGGTACATGTACTGAATGGCGCCGACGTCGAAGGTCAGGCCGGTCTTGCCAATGTCCCCGCGGAAGCCGCCATAGACGTCGATTTCCATGCTGCCCTTGTCGTAGGACTGAAAATCCTTGAGCCAGCTCACGTTGGACGCCCAGGTACCGAGATAGAAGCCGCTGGCGTGCGTGTAGTCGAGACCACCCTGGATGGCGGGGTCACCACCCGTCTGGGTAATGCCACGGAAAACATAGTCGCTGGTCAGCGTGACGTTGGCGCTCAGGCTGTGCGGGCTCTCCGCAGCGATCGCAGCGGCGGGCACGCCCACCAGGCCAGTCAGAACCAAAGCATGTACGAGTTTTTTCATGAAAGTCTCCATATAAGAAGAGGGCGCGCAAAATTGCACTTCTGGCTCAGCATGAGCCGTGCCAGAAAAAACAATCAACAAAAAACAAGATGTTGTTAACAAACCCCCGTCAAGCCCAGCATAGGCCGCACCTTCATGGTGCGCCAAAAAAACTTGATGCACCCGATTTGTGCCGTGCGTCGCAGCATGGTGCCGCTTACCCCCTTCGCGCCACGCGCGTTAAACTGCCCCCTGACTGGAGGCCGTCATGAGCACGAATCCGAAATTCCCCAATCCCGCTTTCATCAACGATCTGGTCGGCAAGCTCGGCGAGATCCTCAGGCAGTCGCCGGCGAAGGACATCGAGCAGAACCTCAAGGCCGGCGTGACCTCGATGCTCGGCAAGCTCGACCTGGTGACGCGCGAGGAGTTCGACGTGCAGACTGAGGTGCTCGCGCGCACGCGCGAGAAGCTGACGCAACTGGAAGCACGCCTGGCCGAACTGGAAAAGCAGCAGCGCGAACCGGCCGAATAGCAACGTGGCCGTCGCCGTCGTCACCAGCCGGGCGCTTGCCGGCATCGACGCGCCCGAAGTCGTCGTCGAGGCGCATCTGGCGAACGGCCTGCCGGCGTTCACGCTGGTGGGCCTGCCGGAAACCGAAGTCAAGGAAGCGCGCGACCGCGTGCGCGCGGCGATCCAGAACGCGCGCTACGAATTCCCCGCGCGCCGCATCACCGTGAATCTGGCGCCGGCCGACCTGCCCAAGGAATCCGGCCGCTTCGACCTGCCGATCGCGCTCGCGATACTGGCCGCATCAGGGCAGATCCCCGCAGACAAATTCAAGCACGCCGAATTCGCCGGCGAGCTCGCGTTGACGGGCGAACTGCGTCCGGTGCGCGGCGCACTGGCGATGGCGCTGGCGACGCGAGGCGCCGGCCGTACCCTGGTGTTGCCGGCCGCGTCGGCAAGCGAAGCCGCGCTCGCCCACGGCGTCGACACCTTTGGCGCAACCAGCCTGCTTGAGGTGTGCGCCTGGCTCGCCGGACAGGGCACACTCGAAGTTCCCGCGCCCGACTCAGCCGTCGCCGCGCCCGACTACCCCGACTTCGCCGACGTAAAGGGCCAGCACGCCGCCAAGCGCGCGCTGGAGGTCGCCGCCGCTGGAGCGCATTCCCTCTTGATGGCCGGCCCGCCCGGCACTGGTAAGTCCATGCTCGCCACGCGCTTCCCCGGCATCCTGCCGGCGATGAGCGAAACCGAGGCGCTCGAAGCTGCCGCCGTCGCCTCGCTCAACGGCGGCTTTCGCGCCGAACACTGGCAGCGCCGTCCCTTTCGCGCGCCACACCACACCGCATCAGCCGTGGCGCTGGTCGGCGGCGGCAATAACCCGCGCCCGGGCGAGATTTCGCTCGCCCACCACGGCGTGCTCTTTCTCGACGAACTGCCCGAGTTTCCGCGCCAGGTGTTGGAAGTGCTGCGCGAGCCGCTGGAAACCGGCCGCATCACGATTTCGCGCGCGGCGCGCCAGGCCGATTTTCCGGCGCGCTTCCAACTCGTCGCGGCGATGAACCCCTGCCCCTGCGGCTATCTCGGCCACCCGACGCAAGCCTGTCGCGACACGCCCGACCAGATCGCGCGCTACCGCGGCCGCATTTCCGGTCCGCTGCTCGACCGCATCGACATCCAGATCAGCGTGCCGGCGCTCACCGAGGACGAACTGACCCGGGCCGGCACGGGCGAGCCGAGCGCGGCGATCCGCGCACGCGTCGAAGCAGCGCGCGCGCGCCAGTTGGCGCGCCAGGGCAAACCCAACGCCGCGCTTGGCACGCAGGAGATCGAAGTGCACTGCACGCTCGACGCTGCGGGCGAAACGCTCTTGAAGCAGGCGATCGCGCGCCTGAACCTCTCGGCGCGCGCCTACCATCGCGTGTTGAAGCTCGCGCGCAGCATCGCCGACCTCGCCGGCAGCGACGCGATCACGACCGCGCATCTCGCCGAGGCCATTCAATACCGGAGACAGGCATGAGCTCAGCGTACGACTCCTGGCACGAAGAAATGCAGTCCGCGTGGTTGTACCGCGTCGTCGCCGAGTGCGAGCGCGGCACGCCGCGCGAAGCGCTGTTCCGCGAGCTCGCGCAGGCGGCGGAAGACCAGGCGGAAATCTGGCTCAAGACGATCCGCGACGCAGGGGAGGCCGCGCCCGCACCCTTCCGCCCCGACCTGCGCGCCCGGGCCGTCGCGCAGCTGACGCGCGTCTTCAAGCCGCGCGCGATGCGCGGCGTGCTGGCGGCGATGAAGGTGCGCGGCATGGTGCTCTACGGCGAATCCGGGCCGCATGCCACGCCCACCACGCGCGACGATGTCGGCCGCCGCCACCGCAGCGGCGCGGCCGGCAACGCGCTGCGCGCCGGCGTATTCGGCGTCAACGACGGCCTGGTGTCGAACGCCGCGCTGATCTATGGCGTGGCGGGCGCCGGGCCGGCGCCGGACGTGATCGTGCTCACCGGCGTCGCAGGCCTGCTGGCCGGCGCGTTCTCGATGGCCGCGGGCGAATACGTGTCGGTGCGCTCGCAGCGCGAAATGTTTGAATACCAAATCGGACTCGAGCGCGACGAACTCGAGCAATACCCCGACGAGGAAGCCGCCGAACTGGCGCTGATCTACGCCGCCAAGGGCATGGACGCCGAACAGGCGAAGCAGGTCGCGAAGGCCTTGATGCAGGACCCCGAGCGGGCGCTCGACACGCTCGCGCGGGAAGAACTCGGCCTCAACCCGGACGAGCTCGGCTCACCCTGGGTCGCGGCAATCTCATCGTTCTCCGCCTTCACCGCCGGGGCCGCGCTCCCGCTCTTGCCCTTCCTCTTCGGCCACGGCAACGCGCTCATGGCGTCGATCGGCCTGACCGCGTTGGGTCTCTTCGCCGTCGGCGCCAGCATGAGTCTCTTCACCGGCCGTCACGCGATCCTCTCCGGCCTGCGCATGCTCGGCATCGGCGGCGCGGCAGGCCTGGCCACGTATTTCATCGGCGCCTGGCTGGGGGTGACGCTGGGCTGAGCAACCCCGCTCCCATTTCGAGTCTGAACGCGAAGGCAAGCCGCAGACAGTGCTGCAGCACGGCAAGGCGAGAGCGTGGTTGTCGGCGCGTAAGCGCCTATACAACCACCGGCCTACCCCTCGCGGGTGAGCCGACAAAGTGCAGGCTCGAAATGGGGGTGGGTCAGGTCTGCTCCCACGGTAGGCCGTCATACCGCCAGCCGTTCTTCGTGCTGCGATGGCGGGTTTCGTCCATATCGCCTTCAAAGCCGTGGTCGACGTTGTAGACCTCGGGGAAGCCATATTTTTCGAGATAGCGTCCCGCCTCCATCGAGCGCCGGCCGGAACGGCAGATCAGCACCACCGGCCGGTTGACCGAGGCGGCCTTGCGCGCGTGGCCGAGAAAATCCGGGTTGACGTCCCAGTCGGGGCTGTCCTGCCAGGCAATGTGTATCGCCCCGGCCGGGTGGCCGACGAAGAGATATTCGATCTCCGAACGGCAGTCGATGAAGACGGCTTCGGGATGGCTTTGCAAAAAGGCGTGGGCTTCGGTCGGGCTGAGATGTTTCATGCACAACTCCGTCGTCGTGAATCTCTCACCATAGCAGCGCGCATCCTATAGACGAAAAAAACCCCGCTTGCGCGGGGGGTCGAGGTGCGCCAAAACCGTGGTCAGGCCATGCGGCGACGCTGAAGCCGCGTCATGCCGAGCAGACCCGCGCCGATCAGCAGCAGGGTGCCCGGCTCGGGCACGCCGCTGGGCGGCACATAGCCGCAGCCGTTGCCCATGGGGTTGTCGGTGCAGACGCCTCCGGTGAGCTTGGCCAGCTTGAAGTAATCCTTTTTGGTGTCCATGCCGGAGCCGGTGCCGTTGTACGCGCCGATCAGCCAGTGGCTGGAATACAGGGTGTTGGCGAAGCTCTTGGTGCCCGCGCTGCCGTTGCTGTTGTAATGCCCCACTAGGGTCCAGCCATTCGACGTCAGGTTGCTGTAGCTGAGTCCGGCGACGCTGCCGGCGCCCGCACCGGTCCAGGCGTAGACCGAGTAGTCGGAATCGTTATCCACCCAGCCGAAGTAGGCCGAGGTCAGGTTCACCTTGTCGCCGCTGAAACCGAACATGAAGGTTTCGATGCGGCCGTTGTTGTCGGCCGCGTGCTCAGGCGAGGAAGTCGTTTCGCCATCGGCGTGGCGAATGCCGAGGCCGCTGCCGCCGTTGTAGGTGAGGTAGGCGGATTCGATCAGGGTATTGGCGCTGCCGACGGTGTTGGCCCATGCAGTCGCGCTTGCGGTCACCCCACCCTGAGTATTGCTGCTGTTGTTGCTCTGGAAGGTCCAGGTCGCCGCCGAGGCGGTGCCGGCCATGGCGAGGCTTGCCCAGGTGAGCAGCGCGGTCGCGGTCTTGAGGCGGTTTGTCATTATGTTCTCCGGATGCATGACGTGTCGGTGCAAATAAAGCAAGCCAGGTGCCATCTAAAAAATAGCTTTAAATATCATTATGTTGAGAAAATTGCGGCGAGCCGCGCTCGTGCACATGTAAAAAAAACCGACGGCCTCAACGCTTGCCCGCACGCAGTCGGGCAAGCGCTTCGTCGAGATGCCCCCGGATCACCGGGTCGTCGGGCGCGCGCAGCGCGGCTTCGCGCAGGTAGCGCAGCCCTTTTTCGACCTGGCCCTGCTGCACCAGGATCCAGCCCAGGGTGTCGTTGACCTGCGGCTGGTTGGGCGCCAGCGCCCGCGCGCGCTCGGCGTGGCCCAGCGCGGCCGGGTCGCCGAGGCGCATCAGCACGTGCGCCAGGTTGTTGTGGGCGCGCGCGTCGTCGGGGCTCTGTTTGAGCAGCGTCTGGTAGACGGCACGCGCCTGCGGCAGTTCGCCGAGCGCCATTCGGGCTTCGCCCAGCGCATGTGCCGCCATGCGGTCGGCCGGATGGCGCTTGCGCCAGTCTTCCATCAACCGTGCGGCCTCGCGGGCCTGGTTCGACGCCATCCAGGCGCCGTAAAGGCCGAACAGGCTGGCGCTCTCGGGTTTGGCCGCGTAGGCGCCGCGATAGGCCTCGACCGCTTCGGCCGGCCGCTTCTGCGCCAGGCGAAGCTCCCCCAGCGCGACCAGGGCGTCCGCCCTGACCGCCGGCTGTTGCTGCAACGCCTGGATCTGCTTTTCCGCCTCGGCGAACTTGCCTTGCTGCATGCTGAGCCGCGCCTGCAGCAACTGCGCCGGCAGGTGGCCGGCGTCGGCCAGCAGGGCCTTGTTGAGCGAATACACAGCCGCCTCGGTATCGCCGATCTGCATCTGCCGGGCCGCCGCCTGCGTGAGCCAGGATGCATTGAATGCCGCGCCCTGCGCCATGCGCCGCAGGGTGACCCGCGCGAGATCCGGGTTGCCGATCGCCGTTTGCGCGTCGGCCAGCGCCATCAGCGTGGCGGGGTGGCTGGGCGCGACGGCCTGTGCGTCGCGGGCAGCGTCGAGCGCCTGCTGCGCCTGCCCGGCGCGCAGGTGCAGGCCGTGCCTGGCCAGCCTCGGGCGCACATCCTTGCCGTTGAGGCTGACGGCCTTGTCGAGCCAGCGCAGGGCTTCCTCCGCCCGGCCGGCGGTTTCTTCGAGCCGGGCGAGTTCCAGCATGGCGTCGGTGTGGTCGGGTTTTACCTTGAGGATGCCCAGATAGCGCTGACGCGCGCGTTCGACCTGCCCCTCGGCCTCGTCGAGTCGCGCCAGGTTGAGGTGCGCGGGATACAGGCTGCGCGAGGCCTTGATCGCGGCGACATAGGCGGCGCGTGCGCCCGCACGGTCGCCGGCGGCGAGCTTGGCCACCCCCTGCAGGTTGCGCAGCGCGGCATTCGCGGGCTCGCGCTGCAGGATCGCGTCGATGATCGCGACCGCGCGTTTGGGGTCGCCTCGCTTGAGATACGTCAGGGCAAGCGGCACGCCGGCCTGCGCCGTGGCGGGCGCCTGCTCGTAGGCGCGCAGGAGCGCGGCAAAGCCGGCCTCGCGCTGGCCGATGCCCAGCAGGCTCAGGCCAAGCCCGGTCTGCACTTCGGCACTGTCACCCGCCTGCGCGGCTTCCTGGAACATGCGCGCCGCCTGGGCGTGATTGCCCTTGCCCATCTGTGCGCTGCCCATCAGGCTCAGCGCCTGGGCATCGCCCTGCTGGGCGCGCAGCACCGGCTGCAACTGGGCGATGGCACGGTCGTACTGTTTTTCGGCGAGATAGATGCTGCCCAGCAGCTTGCGTGCGCCCGCCTGGCGCGGATGCTTTTCCTGATAGGCGGAAAGATAAGTCTTGGCCCGCTCGAATTCGCCCAGGGCATGATGGGCGAGGCCGCCGAGCAGTTGCAGCTGGTCGCTGGCAGCAAGGAATTCCGGCGACAGCTGGCCAAGCGTCTCCGCCACGTCGCGCATCGCCGCGCGCGCCGCGTCGCCCTCGCCGCGCCGCGCGTGGAAAAGCGCACGCAGGTAGGCGCCGCGAGGGTCGTGGGCAAAGTGCTTGTTCAGATAGTCGAGATCGGTTCGCGCCTCGGCGTCGCGTTTGAGGTCGAGCCAGATGCCGGCGCGCGCCAGCCGCGCTTCCAGGTGACTCGGCTGGAATTCCAGTGCGCGGCCGTAGTCGCGCGCGGCAGCGGTCAGATCGCCCTGTGCATGCACGATCGACGCCTGCATGGTCCACGCTTCGGCATCGCGCGGCGCACGCTGCAGGGCGCGCTGGACGGCGGCTTGCGCATCCGCGGCGCGCCCGGCGTTGAGGTGGATCTGCGCCTGCAGGGCCAGCGCGCGCGCTTCGCCCCCGGCAACCCGTTCGGCTTCGCGCGCGCTGTTCATGGCGGCTTCGAGCTGACTCAGATTGATCTGCGCCCGCGTGCGCATCAACAGCATGTCCACCCGCGCCTGCGGCGCCAGCCCGTCCGCACCGAAGCGCTCCAGCAGGGCGCGCGACTTGCCCTGGTCGAGATAGGCCTGCGCCTGGTAGACCGCGATTTCGCTGCGCGACGCGCCCAGACGTTCGGCGTCGGCCAGCACCCGCTCGGCCGCCGCCGGCTCGCCCCGGCGCAGATGCGACTGTCCCAGCAGCACCAGCGCCGGCAGCATTTTCGGGTCTTCCTTCAGCGCATTCTTCAACTGGATGATCGCGCCGGCGTCGTCGCCGCGCTCGTAGCGCGTCAGCGCATCTTCGTAGAAGCGGGCGGCCTGCGCCTCGCGGTCGGCGTACGCGGCAGGCGACAGGCTCAGGCCGGCCAGCAATCCGGCGATCAGGGCGCGTTTCAACATCGGTTTAATTGGGTCTCCAGCGTTGTAGGGTTTGGGCTTCCGGTACCGCTCGGGCAAAAGCAGCCGCAAGTTCCGTACCGCCCGCCCCGGCACGGCACAGCGCGACAGGGCGTTCTTCGCGAAGGCCTGGTCTCGTGGCGCCCTGTTGAATCTCGAACATTCTTGCCTAAAAGTCGTACATCCGGCACACGCCGAAGTGATTAGCGAAGCCCCTTATAATGCGCAGTTCCGCCGCTTTGCCCGACCGCCATGTCCCGCACCGACCTCATCCGCTCCCTGCTCGCCCAACGCATTCTCGTCCTCGACGGCGCGATGGGGACGATGATCCAGTCATACAAGCTTTCCGAAGCGGATTATCGGGGGACGCGCTTCGCCGATTTCCCGCACGACCTCAAGGGCAACAACGACCTGCTGTGCCTGACGCAGCCGCACATCATCAAGGAAATCCACGCCAAGTATCTGGCCGCCGGCGCCGATATCCTGGAAACCAACAGCTTCAACGCGACCGCGATTTCCATGGCGGACTACCACATGGAATTCCTGGTGCCGGAGCTCAACTTCGCCGCGGCGAAGCTCGCGCGCGAGGCCGCCGACGAGGCGACTGCCGCCAATCCGGCCAAGCCGCGCTTCGTCGCCGGCGTGCTCGGCCCGACCTCGCGTACCGCGACCATTTCGCCGGATGTGAACGATCCGGGCTTCCGCAACGTGACGTTCGACCAGCTGCGCGTCGCCTATGTGGAAGCGATCGACGGCCTGGTCAAGGGCGGCGCCGACATCCTGATGGTCGAGACAATCTTCGACACCTTGAACGCCAAGGCGGCGCTGTTCGCGATCGAGGAATACTTCGAAGCCAACAGCATGCGCCTGCCGGTGATGATCTCCGGCACCATCACCGACGCCTCCGGCCGCACGCTGTCGGGCCAGACCGGCGAAGCATTCTGGAATTCGGTGCGCCACGCCCGGCCCTTGTCGATCGGTCTCAACTGCGCGCTCGGCCCGGATCTCTTGCGCCAGTACGTCGAGGAGCTGTCGAACAAGGCCGACGTCTTCATCTCGGCGCATCCGAATGCCGGCCTGCCCAACGCCTTCGGCGAATACGACATGGACGGCGCCGAGATGGCGGTACACATCGGCGAGTGGGCGCGCTCGGGCCTGCTCAACATCGTCGGCGGCTGCTGCGGCACCTCGCCCAGCCACATCGCCGCCATTGCGAAAGCGGTCGAGGGCATTGCGCCGCGCGTGCCGCCGGTGCTCGAACCGGCCATGCGCCTGTCCGGTCTCGAACCCTTCAACGTCGGCAAGGACAGCCTCTTCGTCAACGTCGGCGAGCGCACCAACGTCACCGGGTCGAAGGCCTTCGCCCGCATGATCCTCGAGGGCCGCTACGACGACGCGCTGTCGGTCGCGCGCCAGCAGGTCGAGAACGGCGCCCAGGTCATCGACATCAACATGGACGAGGGCATGCTCGACTCCGAAGCGGCGATGGTGCGTTTCCTGCATCTGATCGCCTCCGAGCCCGACATCGCGCGCGTGCCGATCATGATCGACTCGTCGAAGTGGAGCGTCATTGAATCCGGCCTCAAGTGCATCCAGGGCAAGGGCATCGTCAATTCCATCTCGATGAAGGAAGGCGAGGCCGAGTTCATCGAGCGCGCGAAGCTGTGCCTGCGCTACGGCGCGGCGGTGATCGTGATGGCCTTCGACGAGACCGGCCAGGCCGACACCTACGCGCGCAAGACCGAAATCTGCGCACGCGCCTACAAGCTGCTCACCGAGACCGTCGGCTTCCCGCCCGAGGACATCATCTTCGACCCCAACATCTTCGCGGTCGCCACCGGCATCGAGGAACACGCGAACTACGCCGTCGATTTTATCGAGGCGACGCGCTGGATCCGCCAGAACCTGCCGCACGCCCACGTCTCCGGCGGCGTGTCGAACGTGAGCTTCTCGTTCCGCGGCAACGACGCGGTGCGCGAGGCGATCCACACCGCCTTCCTATACCACGCGATCCAGGCCGGCATGGACATGGGCATCGTCAACGCCGGCCAGCTCGGCGTCTACGAAGCCCTCAACCCCGAACTGAAGGAACGCGTCGAGGACGTGCTCCTGAATCGCCGCAGTGATGCAACCGAGCGGCTGGTGAGCTTCGCCGAAGGCGTGAAGGGCGGCGCCAAGGAGAAGGTCGAGGACCTCGCCTGGCGCAGCCTGCCGGTGAATGAGCGTCTGAGCCACGCGCTGGTGCAGGGCATCACGCAATACATCGTCGAGGACACCGAGGAAGCGCGGCTCGCCGCCGAGCGCCCGCTGCACGTGATCGAAGGGCCGCTCATGGCCGGCATGAACGTCGTCGGCGACCTCTTCGGCGCGGGCAAGATGTTCCTGCCGCAGGTGGTGAAGTCGGCGCGCGTGATGAAACAGGCGGTCGCCCATCTGATCCCCTACATCGAGGCCGACAAGCGCGCCGGCGACGCGCAGAGCGCAGGCAAGATCATCATGGCCACCGTCAAGGGCGACGTCCACGACATCGGCAAGAACATCGTCGGCGTGGTGCTCGGCTGCAACGGCTACGACATTGTGGATTTAGGCGTGATGGTGCCGGCGCAGAAGATCCTCGACGCCGCAAAAGAACACCAGGCCGACATCATCGGCCTGTCGGGCCTCATCACCCCCTCGCTGGAGGAAATGGCGCACGTGGCGAAGGAAATGCAACGCCAGGGCTTCACCATTCCGCTGTTGATCGGCGGCGCGACGACCTCGCTCGCCCATACGGCGGTGAAGATCGCACCCAACTATGAATCGCCGGTCGTCTACGTGAAGGACGCCTCGCGCGCGGTCGGCGTCTGCACCCAGCTGCTGTCGAAGGACATGCGCGACGCCTACGCCACCGAGATCCGCGCGGATTACGACAAGACGCGCGAGCGACACCTGAAGAACAAGTCCGAGACCTCGCGCATCCGGCTCAGTGAGGCGCGCGCCAACAAGGTGAAGATCGACTGGGCAGCCTACACGCCGCCGGTGCCGAGGCAATTGGGCGTGCAGGTGCTGCAGGCCTACGATCTCGCCAAGCTCGCCGAAGTCATCGACTGGACGCCCTTCTTCGCCTCGTGGGAGCTGCACGGCAAGTTTCCGAAGATCCTCGACGACGAGGTCGTCGGCGTCGAGGCGAAGAAGCTCTACGCCGACGCCCAGGCGATGCTGAAGAAAATGATCGCGGAAAACTGGGTCGAGGCGCGCGCGGTGTTCGGCCTCTTCCCCGCCAACACGGTGGGCGACGACGACATCGCCGTCTACGCCGACGAATCGCGTTCAAGCACGCTGATGACCTGGCACAACCTGCGCCAGCAAATGAAGAAGCCGACCGACCGCGCCAACCTCTGCCTCGCCGACTTCGTCGCGCCTAAGGACAGCGGCAAGAAGGACTACCTCGGCGCCTTCGTGGTGACCGCCGGCATCGGCGAGGACGAGCGCGCCAAGGCCTTCGAGGCCGCACACGACGACTACTCGGCCATCCTCTTCAAGGCGCTGTGCGACCGCCTCGCCGAGGCCTTCGCCGAGCACCTGCACCTGCGCGTGCGCAAGGAATACTGGGGCTACGCCAGCGAGGAAGCGCTCACCAATAACGACCTGATCGCGGAAAAATACCAGGGCATCCGTCCCGCCCCAGGCTACCCCGCCTGCCCCGAGCACAGCGAGAAAGCCGGCCTGTTCGAAATCCTCAACGCCACCGGGCAGATCGGCGTGAAGCTCACCGAGAACTACGCCATGTGGCCGGGCGCCGCGGTGTCGGGCTTCTACCTCTCGCACCCCGACAGCCAGTACTTCGCCGTGGCCAAGATCGAGCGCGACCAGGTCGAGGACTACGCGCGCCGCAAGGGCTGGACGCTGGCGGAAGCCGAACGCTGGCTGGCGCCGAATCTGGCGTACCAAGCTTGAATCTGCACTGTCAAAAACCATGGTTTATTCACGGTTGTTTGGTATCTCGATTGCACGACGGCGCTGTTCCAGGCTGAGGCGATGAAGCGAAACACTTTGCCCTATTATTCTCGAACCATTTTTACGCAATATCCGCGCGTATTTGATTTTATCGCCCGCAGCAGTTTTCATCGTGTGGATGGTGATCGTTTCATCTGTTGCCATGCTTGTTTCCCTTTCCCCAATAAGTTAGGAATTAGCAGCAAATTCCTTGCTTGAATAGTAGATGGCACAACGGTGGGTTACGCACACCCCAAAGTTTGGCTGGCGCAGGGGACAATGGCAGACCCCATACTTTTTGTCGCTTAGAAAAGGTACACCATGCGTTCGCTCTTTCTCGCTTCGTTACCGCAACGCATCGCGCTCAGCGCCTTCATTTCACTGGTTCTCGTTCTGGGGTGGCTCGGCCTCCTGATGCTCTCAACAGTCGACGGCTGGCGGGAAGCCGGACAGAGATTCGACAAGTGGAACGCCGGACAAGGAGCACGCTGTGAAAGCCTGTTCGCCCAAGTGGGGGCGGAGCTTGAAGCCATAGCGAAGGGACGTTGCATGCACCTGAGCATCATTGACCCGGCCTATAAAGCGTGTGACGCCGCAGAGGATCGTCGAAAGAACAAGTTGATCGACTCGCTGTATACGAGCGATTGCCCGACCTCCCGAGGCAGCTGGAATGTGCCCATCATCAGGGACAGCTTGGGGATGCCTGCACCGGAGTTGGCCGCGCCCCCCGCGCGCCCCGGCTCTCTCCTGGAATACTCTTTGGACAGTAGGGGCTTGAAGATCCCGGCGGTGCCTGCTGGCTTTGTGGGACTAGCCACCTTGCTTCTTGTCTTATGGGATGCGAGCTGTCGCCTTGTCGTCGAGGGACATGCAGGCTGGAGGCGACTCATGCTAGTTATGTCAGCGCTAACCGCTGCCGCAGTCATCGGCTATTACCTCTGGGATGGTGAGGATCTCCAGGAAACCCTTACCATCGCGCTGCTTGCCTTCTTTGCCGCGCTCCTGGTCCTGATATACGGCCGTTGGATCTATCTCTGGGTCGTAGCGGGCTTCCAAGGAAGCAAGGAGGCGCCGCAGCCCATGCTTACCCCAGCAACCGAGCCGAAGGTAGCTCCCGAAGTACTCGCCTTACCGCCGCAGGCAGCTAGTGAGCCGCCCGATGAAGCCCCTGTCAAGCTGGCCGCCGAAGAACCGACAACACACTTCCCCTTGGCCACCTACTGGCCGCGTTTCTGGTCACGTTGTATCGATCTGCCTATTGGATGGGTTATCGGCAGTATTTTTGCTGCATTCCTGCCCGACAGCCGTTCCTTGCTTCCAGGGATGCCCGGCATAATTCTCGACTTGACACTCAGCATGGCGGTCATCTGCCTCGTGATTTTTGCCTATGAGGCATTTTTCGTAGGCCAGTTCGGGGCCACCCCGGGCAAAATGCTTTTCGGCCTTTCCGTGCAGAGCACGGACAACCGGATGCCTACAGGAAATGAGGCCCGGAGAAGAGCTTGGGGCTATCTGAAGTCGGGCCTCTACTTCACCCTCTTTCTGCCGATCCTCCAGATTTTCGGAGCCGCTTCGGCCTGGAAGAAGCGTGATGGGTCACAGCCTTGGGACATGACTGCCAGGACCTTCGTAAGGCAAGCCCCAATTAGCCCCGTTCGGTTCGGGATAGCCACCATGTTCGCGTTCTGCTTCATTACCGCGATGTTGGGCTCGCACATGGTTTTGAAAGAGATCACAAAAAAGGAAGTGAGGGAGTCGGTCTTGCGCTGATTCCGCAGGTCTTCCGCGGGCATAGTCATGGCCTCACCAACCTTGCTGCAGCATCTTCTCCAACCAGAACAGCCCGATCACGGTTTTGGTCTCGCAGATTTTGCCGCTGCGCAGCCAGTCCATCGCCTCGCCGAACGGCACCCGCAGGGTTTCCAGGAATTCGTCGTGGTCGCGGCCGTGATTGCCTTCCGTGAGCCCACGCGCCAGATAGAACGCCAGCCGCTCGTCCGAATACCCGATGCAGGGATAGATGGTGGTGACTTCGCGCCACTCGGCGGCGGTGTAGCCGGTTTCCTCTTCCAGTTCGCGTTTCGCGCAGCTGAGGTCGTCCTCGCCCGGGTCGATCTTGCCGGCCGGCAGTTCGATGAAGTCGCGGTGCAGCGGGTAGCGGTGCTGGCGTTCGAGCAGCAGGTCGCCGTTGTCGAACACCGGAATGACGACGACGGCGCCGGGATGGACGATGTACTCGCGCGTCGATTCGCCGCCGTTGGGCAGGCGGACACGGTCGCGCTTGACGTGCATGAGCCGGCCCTTGAAGACGGTTTCGCTGGACAGTTCGGTTTCCTGGAGGTCGGGCGTTTCGTTTTTCATGGCGGCCATGATACCCAGCGCGGGCAAAAAAAAGCCGGGTTCTTGCGAACCCGGCTGAACGGAGGAGACAACCCCTCGTTGCGGAGAACTTCCTGCTTGCAGCGCAAACAGCAAGCCTCTGCATCGTATGCAGGGCGTTTTGATCCGTCTATACGACTTTAGTCGTAGATGAAATACAAGCCATTGATTAAATTGATTTTATTTTTTCGCGCAGCGCCGAATACTGGCGTCGGCTGACCGGCAAACGCTCGTCCAGCCCGTCAAGACGCAGGAAATGGCCCTCGTCCTCGCCCGGCGCCTTGCCGATTTCGCGGACGCGATGTCTCGCCACCAGGCAATTGCGGTGGATGCGCACGAAGGTGTCGCGGAACTCGTTTTCCAGCTTCACCAACGACTCTTCCAGCAGGAATTCA
>JBFMDJ010000021.1:0-4051 GCA_040754195.1 Pseudomonadota bacterium
GGGTTGCCTCTTGTTGTACATCTAATCACTCGGCGCCTTATTGGCTTTCACTGGCTTCTCAATTGCTTATGGCAGCAGTCCTCCCAAACACGACTTCAGGCACGCCGATGTCGGCGCCTATGTCCGGTTTGGCGCGCGCACTGGTGCAGGCGGGCCGGTTGAGCGTGCCCCAGGCGGACGCCTTCCAGAAGAAAGCCGCGAGCGAGCGCAGCACCTTCATCGACGCCCTGCTGGCCGGCGGCGTCCTCGACGCCCAGTCGCTGGCGGCCTTCTGCGCCGAGACCTTCGGCTACCCGCTGCTCGACCTGTCGACCTTCAGCCCCGAGTCGCTCCCGGCCGGCGCCATCGACACCAAGCTGATGGCGGCCCAGCGCGTGATCGCGCTGGCCAAGCGCGGCAACCGGCTGTCGGTGGCGATCTCGGACCCGACCAATACGCAGGCCCTGGACCAGATCAAGTTCCAGAGCGACGCGGCGGTCGAACCCGTGATCGTGGCCCACGACGCCCTGCTCGCCCTGCTGGCCAACCTCACCAAGAGCGCCGAGCAGAGCCTGAACGACCTCGCCGGCGACGGCGCCGACATCGAATTCGCCGAGGAAGAATCGGCGGCGGTGCCGCTGGAAGCGACCACCGAGGTCGAGGACGCGCCGATCGTGCGCTTCCTGAACAAGATCCTGATGGATGCCGTGAACCTGGGCGCCTCCGACATCCACTTCGAGCCCTACGAAAAGTACTACCGGATCCGCATGCGCGTCGACGGCGTGCTGCGCGACCACGCGATGCCGCCGCTGTCGATCCGCGACAAGCTGGTCTCGCGCATCAAGGTCCTGGCCAAGCTCGACATTTCGGAAAAACGCGTGCCGCAGGACGGCCGCATGCGCCTCATCCTGTCCGCCACGCGCACCATCGACTTCCGGGTCAGCACCCTGCCCACGCTGTTCGGCGAAAAGACCGTCATGCGTATCCTCGACGCGACCCAGGCGCAGATGGGCATCGACTCGCTCGGCTACGACCCCGACCAGAAGGAGCTGCTGCTCGACGCCATCTCGCGCCCCTACGGCATGGTGCTGGTGACCGGACCGACCGGCTCGGGCAAGACGGTGTCGCTGTACAGCTGCCTGAACGTGCTCAACAAACCCGGCATCAACATCTCGACCGCGGAAGACCCGGCCGAGATCAACCTGCCCGGCGTGAACCAGGTCAACGTCAACGACAAGGCCGGCCTCACCTTCCCGGTCGCGCTGAAATCCTTCCTGCGCCAGGATCCCGACATCATCATGGTCGGCGAGATCCGCGACCTGGAAACCGCCGATATCGCGATCAAGGCCGCGCAAACCGGCCACATGGTGTTCAGTACCCTCCACACCAACGACGCGCCCTCGACCCTGACGCGCCTGATGAACATGGGCGTGGCCCCGTTCAACATCGCCTCCTCGGTGATCCTGATCACGGCCCAGCGCCTCGCGCGCCGCCTCTGCCATTGCAAGCAGCCGCTCGAGATGGGGCGCGATGCCCTGCTGGCGGCCGGCTACCGCGAGGGCGACCTGGAAGGCGACTGGAAGCCCTACGGCCCGGTCGGCTGCGAGCGCTGCCTCGGCTCGGGCTATAAGGGCCGCGTCGGCATCTACCAGCTCATGCCGATCAGCCCGGCGATCGAGGCGCTGATCCTGGCCAGCGGCAACTCGATGCAAATCGCCGCCCAGGCCGAGAAGGAAGGCGTGAACTCGCTGCGCCGCTCGGGCCTGATGAAAGTCAAACAGGGGCTGACCAGCCTCGAAGAAGTGCTCGGCTGCACCAACGAGTAGCGAACAACGAAGACAGGATCACTATGGCAACCTCCCTCACCACCCGTGGCCGCGGCGGCGCGCAAGTCAAGGAAGCGGTCTACGCCTGGGAAGGCAAGGACAAGGCCGGCAAGACCGTGCGCGGCGAGCTGCGCGCCGGCGGCGAAGCGATCGTCAACGTGACGCTGCGCCGCCAGGGCATCATGGTCACCAAGGTCAAGAAGAAGGTCTACCGCGCCGGCAAGAAGATCACCGACAAGGACCTGACCATGTTCACGCGCCAGCTGGCGACGATGATGAAGGCCGGCGTGCCCCTGCTTCAGGCCTTCGACATCGTCGGCAAGGGCCACGCCAACCCCTCCATGGCGAAACTGGTGCTCGACCTGCGCTCGGACATCGAGACCGGCACCAGCCTGAACAACGCCTTCCGCAAGTACCCGCGCTATTTCGACCCGCTGTTCTGCAACCTGGTCGGCGCCGGCGAGCAGGCCGGCATCCTGGAAGACCTGCTGCACCGCCTGGCCGTCTACAAGGAAAAGACGCTGGCGATCAAGGCCAAGATCAAGTCCGCCCTGACCTACCCGATCGCCATCCTGGCGGTGGCCTTCATCGTGGTCGCCGTGATCATGATCTGGGTCGTCCCCGCCTTCAAGTCCGTGTTCGAAAGCTTCGGCGCCGACCTGCCCGCCCCGACCCTGATCGTGATGAGCATGTCGGAATTCTTCGTGCAGTGGTGGTGGCTGATCTTCGGCTCGATCTTCGGCGCCGTCTATTTCTTCTTCCAGTCCTGGCGCCGCTCGCTGAAAATGCAGCAGACCATGGACCGCCTGCTGCTGCGCCTGCCGATCTTCGGCGCCGTCATCCGCAAGGCCACCATCGCGCGCTGGACGCGCACCCTGTCGACCATGTTCGCCGCCGGCGTCCCGCTGGTCGAGGCCCTCGACTCGGTCGGCGGCGCCTCCGGCAACGCCGTCTACCTCGACGCCACGCGCCGCATCCAGACCGAAGTCTCGACCGGCAC
This sequence comes from Pseudomonadota bacterium, assembly GCA_040754195.1. Lineage (GTDB taxonomy): Bacteria > Pseudomonadota > Gammaproteobacteria > Burkholderiales > Rhodocyclaceae > Sulfuricystis. The sequence continues at coordinate 2,806 of JBFMDJ010000021.1, forward strand.
CAGCCTGACGATGGCGATGCAGAACGCCGCCGTGTTCCCGAGCCTGGTCACGCAGATGGTCGCCATCGGCGAAGAATCCGGCGCGCTCGACGCCATGCTGGGCAAGGTGGCCGACTTCTTCGAAGACGAGGTCGACGAAGCCGTCGCCGCCCTGTCCTCGCTGATGGAGCCGATGATCATGGTCATCCTGGGCGTGCTGATCGGCGGCCTGGTGGTGGCGATGTATCTGCCGATCTTCAAGCTGGGGTCGGTGGTCTAAGGCCGCAGGCAGGCTGTTCCGCTTTTTCAAACGCGCGGGGTCTCGACCCCGCGCGTTTTTGTATCACCTGTAAGAAGATGCATCAATGCTGTCCTGCGACTGGCGCCAGTTCTATAGTTGAACCATAGCAGTTCAACTGGAGACCTGACATGAAACGCTTCCTCAGCATTGCCGCCATTACCGCCGTGAGCGCAGCCGCTTTGCTGCCGCTGTCGGCCGCCGCCCAGACCCGCGTCCACCTCAGCGTCGGCGCGCCTGCCCCGGTGTACGTGCAGGATCGCCATTACGCGCATGACCGCTACGCGTACCAGCGCAACTACCGCGGCGACTATGTGTATGCGCCACGGGGCTGGGACGCGCGCCAGGGATACTACGTCGAGTCGCGCCGCTGGGACGGCCGCAACCGCGACGGCATGCACGATCGCCGTGGGCGCCGCGACTTCGACCGCGACGGCGTGCCGAACCGCTACGACCGCGATCTCGACAACGACGGCATCGCCAACCGTTACGACCGCGACGTGGACGGCGACGGCGTCCGCAATCGCCGCGACCGCCGCCCGGATAATCCCTACCGATATTGACAGGTCCGCTGCGGGACGGTGAACGCCGGCTGGCCGGGAGACGATCCATCGATCGGTCCCGGCCAGTTCTCATTTGCTCATTTGCTCAGGCGGTCCATCAAGACGCCGAGCCGCCTGATCGCTTCCTGCAGGTGCTCGGCGCTGGCCGCATACGACAGCCGCACGTAGCGCTCTGCCCCCACGTTTCCGAAGTCCTTGCCCGGCGTCAGCGCCACGTGCATCTCGTCCAGCGCCCGCTCGCAGAACTGCCACGCCGTGAGGCCCGTCCCGCTCACATCGAAGTACACATAGAAGGCGCCGTCCGGCGGCACCGGCACCGGCAACCCGATCCCCGCCAGGCCTTCGAGCACCAGCTCCCGGCGGCGCGCGAACTCGACACGCCGCTCCTCGCAGACGGCCAGCGACG
>JBFMDJ010000022.1:0-2188 GCA_040754195.1 Pseudomonadota bacterium
TCCTCGGCGCCGCGCTGCGCTCCTCGCGCGCCACCCATACCCTGTAACTTTCGTTTCTTTTTTCAATGCCGTCCTACGTCCACCGTCTTGCCACCCGCGACGACCTGCCCGTCATCGTCGACATCTATAACTCGACCATCGCCTCGCGCGAAGTCACGGCCGATACCGAACCGGTCAGCGTCGCCTCGCGCGAAGCCTGGTTCGACGAGCACACGCCCGATCGCCGTCCGCTGTGGACGATCCACGACGTGGACGATCCCTCGGAAGATGCGGCCGTGATCGGCTGGATGTCCTATTCGAATTTCTATGGCCGCCCGGCCTATTCCGGCACGGCCGAGCTGTCGATCTACATCGCCGAGGCATGGCGCGGCAAGGGCATCGGCAAGTATTGCCTGGAGCAGGCGATCGCGTTTGCGCCGCAGATCAAGGTGCACACGCTGCTGGGCTTCATCTTCGGGCACAACCAGCCGAGCCTGGGACTGTTCCGCCGGTACGGGTTCGAGACCTGGGCGCATTTCCCGCGCGTGGCGAACCTCGACGGGGTCGAGCGCGACCTGATCATCCTCGGCAAACGGGTGGCATAGGAGCGCCTGACAACAGCTCCATGGCTGCGTTGCAGCTCCTTGCCGTACAGCCGTACTGTCTTCGTCGCCGCGTCGGGTGGCCGCATCCCTTGCCCTGAAGATTTTGTTAGGCGCTCCAGGGCGCCGGCCGCGGACGCACCCGCGTGACGCGGTGTGCATGCTGCCCGTACAATACCGGCATGTACATCGATTCCCACTGCCACATCAATTTCCCCGAGCTCGCCGCCCGGATGCCCGAGATCCTCGCGAAGATGGAGGAAAACAAGGTCACGCACGCGCTATGCGTGTCGGTCGACCTGCCGGACTTCCCCTCGGTGCTGGCGCTGGCCGAGCAGCATCCCAACATCTACGCCTCGGTCGGCGTCCATCCGGACTACGAGGACACGCCCGAGCCAAGCGTGGCGCAACTGGTCGAACTGGCCCGCCATCCGAAGATCATCGCCATCGGCGAGACCGGGCTCGACTACTACCGCCTCGAGGGCGACCTCGAATGGCAGCGAGAGCGCTTCCGCACCCACATCCGCGCCTCGCGCGAGTCGCGCAAACCCCTTATCATCCACACCCGCTCGGCCAGCGCCGACACCATCCGCATCATGAAGGAAGAGGGCGCCGGCGTGGCCGACGGCGGCGTCGCGGGCGTCATGCACTGCTTCACCGAGTCGCTGGAAGTGGCCGAGGCGGCGATCGAGATGGGCTTTTATATTTCCTTTTCCGGCATCGTCACCTTCAAGAGCGCCAGGGACCTGCAGGCCGTGGCGCGCGCGGTGCCGATGGACCGCATCCTGGTCGAGACCGATTCGCCCTACCTGGCGCCGGTGCCTTACCGCGGCAAGATGAACGAGCCCGGCTATGTGCCGCACGTGGCCGAGTTCATCGCGAACCTGAAGGAATTGCCGCTGCGCGAAGTGGCGCAGCGCACGACCGACAACTTCTTCAACCTGTTCCAGCACGCGAGAAGCTGAGATGAACACCCTGCGCCGCACCGCACTCGGCAGTATCGTCCTGGCACTGGGCATCCGGCCGGCACTGGCCCGGAGCGCGCCCACGGCGCCGACAGCGTCCCAGCTCAACGCCTTCTTTCGCGCCGTCCAGCTCGACGACGTCAGGACCGTCGAGCGCATGCTGGGCGCGCAGGTCAACGCCAACCAGCTCAACCCGCTCGGGGCCGAGCCCGGCCTGGTGCAGGCGATCCGCGAAGACGCGATGCGCGTGTTCAAGGCATTCCTGGCCCATCCGGGCACCAACCTGGAAGCCCGGGCGGCCAACGGCAACACGGCGCTGATGATGGCGGCCTACAAGCGCAACCGTCCCGCGGTCGAGGCCCTGCTGGCGAAGGGAGCGAAGGTCAACCGCCCCGGCTGGACCGCGCTGCACTACGCCGCGGCGGCCGGCGACGACGCCATCGTGCGCCTGCTGCTCGAGCGCGGCGCGAAGGTCGATGCCGTCTCGCCGCTCAGGAGCGGCGCCTACACGCCGATGATGATGGCGGCGCGCGAAGGGCACGACGGGACGGCGCTGCTGCTCATCGCGCACGGGGCGGACCGCCAGCGCACCAATAGCGAGGGCCTCACTGCGGTCCAGATCGCCGAACGGGCGGGCAAGCC
>JBFMDJ010000023.1:0-364747 GCA_040754195.1 Pseudomonadota bacterium
GATGCATTCCACGCTCGGCTTCGCCTCGCCAACCAACTTCTTGCACCACTGGATCAACGCTCAGCGTGAGCAAAAGGTAGCGGCATAATGCCGCTGAGATGGAAGACGAAAAACAGAGGGAAGCTCACTTCCATCTCGGCTGTCGAGCACGATCTACTGCTGGTCGCTGACTTCATCCCGCGAGGGGCAGCCTATCTGGCCCTTCGTGATTTGCTGAATCGTTACCAATCAGATGTGAATGGCACGGCTGCCAATCTGCAAACCAAAATCACGACCACAGAAATCAATCTGAAATACCAGCAAGATCGCGCGAAGATACTGGAATCCCTGCGCATTCGTTTTCCACAAAGTATCCGCAGCATGAATACCAATCAGGTAATCGACCTCAAAGAAGAGAATTCCAAGTTTCTGCCGATCGACACCCAACTGGTCGCAATTTATAGCGACACAGCAGCTATGGAGGAATCATTGATCCGCATGCGTACGCAACTTGCCCAAGTGGATCTCAAACGCGAATTTCTTGCCAAGGCATATGCCGTCGCTGATGCAGAGCTGGACGGCCTGAAGCTTGCGGACCAGCTGCTGCACGTTGAAAAGGCGGTACGAGATAGTTTGACCACGAGTTCTCTCGAAAGCGATCAAGTACTAAATGGCATCAAGTCAGACATCGTCAACATCCGCATCAGCTACAACCGCGGTTTGCAAAAACATCCTGCTTCCCCTGCCTCCAAGAAATCGTACCGCCTGCCCACTCTGCTTGGTTTCTTGGGGACCAGCTTCCTGATGCTCGTATTTCTCTTCCTGCACCAAGGCTGGCAACGTTACCGTAGTCTGACGTAAGAGGCCGTCACTGAAACTGCCACGATGCAGAGTGGGGCCATAAATATTGACGGGATATATTTTCATAACGCTGGCAGTTGAACAATGCCTCTCTCCGTGCCGCCCGAGCAGATCACCGTCGCCGCCCTCATCGTCCGTTTCATGGAGCGCCTCGGCATCCGTCATGCATACGGAATGCCGGGTTCGCACATCCTGCCGGTGTATGACCAGCTCCGCGATTCATCGATCCGCACGGTGCTGGCCAAACACGAGCAGGGCGCGGCCTTCATGGCCTGCGGCGAGGCGCGCGCATCGCGCGGCATCGCGGCCTGCGTCACCACCGCCGGCCCGGGCGCGACGAACCTCGTCACCGGCATCGCCAACGCCTACGCCGACAAGCTGCCGGTACTGATCATCACCGGCGAGACCTCGACCTTCATCTTCGGCAAGGGCGGCCTGCAGGAAAGCTCCGGCGAGGGCGGCAGCATCGACCAGACCGACCTGTTCCGCGGCATCACGCGCTACCACAAGATCGTCGAGCGCACCGACTACCTCTTGCAGGTGCTGCGCCAGACCACGCGCATCCTCATGTCGCCCAACGCCGGCCCCGTCCTGCTCTCGCTGCCCTACAACATCCAGAAGGAACTGGTGGAGGAAAGCCTGCTCGACGACATCCGCTTCGTGAAGGAGCAACCCCCGATCTGCAACCGCTTCGCGGCGACCGACGACATGGCGGGCATGCTGCGCGCCGCCCGGCGCCCGGTGATCGTCGCCGGCCATGGCTGCTTTCTCGCCGGCGCGCAAGCGGCGCTGCAGCGGCTCGGCGAACGCCGCGCGATCCCGGTGGCGACGACGCTGAAGGGCAAGGGGCTGATCGCCGAACACGATCCGCGCTCGCTCGGCTGCCTCGGCGTCACCTCGGACGGCAGCGCCTACCGCCACATCGTCCAGCAGGCGGACCTGCTGATCGTGCTGGGCGCGGGCTTCAACGAACGCACCAGCTACCTGTGGGATCGCGAGCTGATGGCCGGCAAGCGCGTCATCCAGGTGGATCACGACGCGAAGCAGCTGGAGAAGGTGTTCCGCGCCGACCTGGCGATCCACGGCGACATCCGCGCCGTGCTGGAGGACCTGCTCGACTGCCTCGGCGACGAGCCGGTGCCGCCGGCACCCGCCTTCGCCCCGTCCGAAGTGAAGCCGCACTTCACCGCCATCGCCCACCTGTTCGAGCGCCTCGTCGAGCGCCTGCCACAGGCGCTGGTGTTCGACGACAACATCATCCTCGCGCAGACCTACCTGAAGGCCTCGCCGCGCCACCGCTACTTTCCCAACTCCGGCGTCTCGGCGCTCGGCCATGCCATCCCGGCCGCCATCGGCGCGCGCTGCGCCGTCGCCACCCCCGCCTTCGCCATCCTCGGCGACGGTGGTTTCCAGATGTGCTGCATGGAGCTGATGACGGCGGTGAATTACCGCATCCCGCTCAACGTGGTGCTGATCAACAATGGCACGCTGGGCCTGATCCGCAAGAACCAGTTCCAGCTCTACCGCGAACGCTACATCGATTGCGACTTCGTCAATCCCGACTACGCGCTGCTGGCCCGAAGCTTCGGCATCGCGCACTGGCGCGTGGAAGCGGCGGCGGACGTCGATGCGCTGTTCGAGCGCGCCGACCTCGTCGGCGGCATCAACCTCATCGAAGTGATGTGGGACAAGAACGTGTTCCCCGCCTACAGGTCGGATCGATGAAGCGGCACCGTTTCATCATCGTCGTGCCGGTCGCGGACCGGCCGCGCCACATCCAGGCCTGCCTCGACAGCCTGCGCGAGCTGCTGCGGCGCCATCCCTATGAACGCCCGATCACCGTCCTCGTCGCCGACGACAGCGCCGACCCCGCGCACGTCGCGGCGAACCGGACGATCGCCGCGCGCAGCGGCACGGACGACTTGCAGGTGATCCACTTCGGCGCGGACGAGCAGTGGGCGCTGAGCCAGCCCCTGCGCGACGCGCTGCCAGGCGCGCTCGGCAACGCGCCGCGCGAAAAGTTTGCCCACAAGGGACAGGGCGTGATGCGCAACATCGCGCTGCTGAAGGTGGCCGAGCTGCTGAAGGGCATGCCGGACGAGGACGTGCTGATCTGGTCGATCGACAGTGACCAGGAGTTCTGCGTCAAGCTGGCCGATGGCCGCGTCGAGTATGCGCTCGACTACTTCGGCGACCTCGACGCGATTTTCGCCCGCACCGAGGCGCTGATGCTGACCGGCAAGGTGGTCGGCGATCCGCCGGTCTCGCCCGCCGTGATGACCGCCAACTTCCTGGCCGACGTCGCCGGCTTCCTGCAGCGCATGGCGGACAGCGACGGCGCCGCGCCCTGCGGCCATCATGGCGCCGCGGCCCGCCCCGGCGGCGACGCCGCCTACCACGACATGGCCGACCTGTTCGGCTTCGAGCGTGCCGGCGCCGCCTGCGACTATCCCTGCCCGCTCGCCGACCCGCACAGCGAGGCCGACTGCTTCGCGCATTTCGCGGAGCGGGTGAACAGCTTTTTCTACGGCGAGCATCCGACCCGCGTATCCAGCTATGCGCCGGCCGAGCTGTTCTTCACCGTGCAGCCGGCACGCACGGTATACGCGGGCAACTACGTCATCCGCCCGGCCGCCCTGCAATACTTCATTCCCTTCGCCGACCTGCGGCTGCGCATGTCCGGCCCGACACTGGGACGCATCGTCAGGGCGGAACTCGGCTCGCGCTTCGTCTCGGCCAACCTGCCGATGCTGCACAAGCGCACGGTCGAGAGCGGCGGCCGCGCCGAGTTCCGCCCCGGCATCGAGACCGCCAGCGAAGCCATCGACATGAGCGGCGAGTTCGAGCGCCAGTTCTACGGCGACGTGATGCTGTTCACGGTCGAGCAGCTGACGGCGGCACAACCGCTGCGCCGTGCCGCCGGGACTGACTTTTCCGCGCGGCTCGATGCCATGCGCGCGACGCTGCTCGACAAATACAACACGCGCCAGCAGGCGATCCTCGACCGCCTCGACGCGGTGGAGGCGCTGCTGGACGATGCCGCGCGCTGGTGGAACCGCGCGCCGGAACAAGCCGCGGCGACGAACGGCTTCCGCCTCTTCTGCGCCAACGTGCGCCGCAACTTCGGCGCCGCTTCGTCGGGTCATGCGCGCATCAACGACCCGGCGCGCTGGACGCAGTGGCGCGCCGACCTCCTCGCCACGCTCGCCCGCTACCCGGCCGAACGCGCGGCCTGGGCGCAGGCGCTGTGCGATCTCTGAAGGCCTGGCTGCACCGCCGCCAGCGGCCGCGGCGTTATCGTCTGCTCGACGGGCTGCTCGCCACGCAGGCCATGACGCCGGCGGCGCTGCGGGAAAAGCAGCGGGCCGACCTCGCCGCCATCGTCGCCTTCGCGCGCGACAACACGCGCTATTACGCGGAGGCCTTCCGTGATCTGCCGCCAGACTGGCGCAGCGACGATCTGCCCGTCCTGACGAAGCAGGACGTCGTTGCCCGCCTGCCCGATCTGCTGGCGCACGGCCACGATCCGCGCACGACCGCCATCGGCCACACCGGCGGTTCGACCGGCCGGCCTCTCGCCTTCTACTACGACGATTTCAAGCACGAACTGATGCGCGCCGGCATGATGCGCAGCTACATGATGTCCGGCTGGCGGCCGGGGCAGAGGATTCTCAACTTCTGGGGCGCGCGCCAGGACACGGCGCCGGGCGGCGTGTTCGGTGGCGCACGTCTCGGCGACTTCATCGCCGCCGAGAAAACCCTGCCGGCGCACGCAGTGTCCGCAGCAAGGCTGGACGACTGGGCGCGCTTCATCCGGCACTACCGGCCAACCCTGCTCCAGGGCTATGCCTCGATCCTCGCCGCGCTGGCGCGTCATCTGCGCGAACGGAATATCGCGCCGCCGCCCAGCCTGATCGGCGTCTACTCGACCGCCGAAGTGCTCACCGATGAAATGCGTGAGACGATGGAAGCCGCCTTCGGCTGCAAGGTCTTCAACCAGTATGGCAGCCGTGAGATTCCCAACATCGCCTGCGAATGCCGCCACGGCCGCATGCATGTCTTCACCGACATGGTCTGGCTGGAATCCGTCGGGGGACGGCTGCTCGTCACCTCGCTGACCAACCGCCTGATGCCGATGATCCGCTACGAGAACGGCGATGCCGGCGCACTGCTCGACGGCGGGTGCGACTGCGGCTCGCCGTTTCCGCTGATGGCGATGGGCATGTGCCGGCAGAACGATCTGATCCTCGCGCCCGATGGCCGGCGCATCCATCCGTCCTTCTTCAATCGCCTGCTGTATGGCCAGACGCAGGTCGAGCAATACCAGTTCGAGCAAAGCGAACCGGACGGCATCGTCCTCAGGCTGGTCGCCACGGCGCCGCTGGCGAACGAGGAAGCATTGCGCGCCGCGCTGCGCGCCGAACTCGGCATGGCGCTCGACGTGCGCTACGTGCCGGAAATCGAACGGACGATTTCCGGCAAGCACCGCTTCGTCGTCAGCCGGCTTTAGTCCTTCGAGCAGCTGCCCTCGGCATCGGCGCAGAAGCCAAGGCCGGATGCGTCCTCGTCGATGCCCTCCTCGAGCATCTTGCGCTCGTATTCCTCGCGCTGCTTGCGCGCCTCTTCCTCGATCTCGGCCTGGCGCGCCTGCCACTTGGCGAGGCGCTCCTTGGCGGCCGCCTCGTCGAGCTCCAGCGTCTTCTCGCCGAACAGCACCTGCTTGAGGAAACGGAAGGCGAACTGCATCAGTTCAACGTCGTCGGCCATCAGCATCTTGCGCATTTCGGGATCGAGCTTGAACAGCTTGTTGAAGGCCTCGCTGTCGACGAAATCGCGGAAGGTGTCGACGTCGTAGCAGGACATGAAGAAGAGCTGGCGGCTCTTCAGCGAGGGGGTGCCGATGGCCGGGCCGGCCGACTTCTTCTGCAGCACGAGCTGGCGCCAGCCGCGCGCGAACTCGTCGTATTCGATGACGCCCTGCTCCTGGCGGTATTGGTCGATGGTGAGCTTGCGGTCGACCTGATGTCCCTTGCAGTGCTCTTCCTCGACCAGCGCATAGGACTGGCTATCGGTGTATTCGTCCTGCTTGCGCATCGACAGCAGGGCGACGGGGTAGTAGCGGCAGGCCGTCGGACGGTCTTCGTAGACCGAACAGCCCTCCGGCTTCATGAAGCGGCAGGCGGTGCCGTTTTCCACCGGGCGGAACTTGACGCCGGCGATGCCGTCCTTCTCCAGTTCGTAGGGCACGGTGTAGTCGCGCAGGAACTGGGTGGAGGTCGTGCCCAGACGCCTCTTGAGGCGGATGATGTCGTAAGGCGTCAGGGTAATGTCGATATTGGCACAGCAGGCGTTCCAGCAGCCGATGCCCTTGTGGCAGGAAAACTGGATCTCCTTGCTGCCATCGAACATCGTCGGGACGACGGGACTACCGGGAATGGGAACTTCGGGCTGGGACATGCTTTACCTCTCGACCAACAGGGATTAAACGATTCCGGAAATGAAACAGGCCGGAAACCCGAAGGCTTCCGGCCTGCATCTTACAGCGAGCTGCTTAGTGCGGTGCGGCAGCCTTGAACAGCTTCGACTTGTCGACCAGATCGACGTGCTTGCGCTTGAAGCAGGTCCACTTCTTGGTCTTCTTGTCGTAGATCGAGTTCACGAAGCAGTGCCAGTTGGTCTCATCGACGAAGTTCTTGTCGGTGCGATAGTAGAAGCCGGGATAGCGGCTTTCCTCGCGGAACTGGATGTGCTTCATGTGGGCTTCGGCGGTCAGGATGCGATGGTAGTTTTCCCAGGCGCGCAGCAGTTCGTGCAGATCCTTCGCACGCATCTTCTGGGCATCTTCCTTCAGCATCTCGAGCTTCTCTTCGGCCTTCTCGAGCATCTTGTCGTTGGTGCGATAGTAGGTCGCAACGCCCGCAACATACTCGTCCATGATCTTCTGCAGACGGAACTGCAGCATCTTGGGCGTGATGTAGTTGGGGTTGACGTCGATGGCGGTCGTGTAGTCCTTGAACTCGAGGAAGTTGCGGACCGGCTTCCAGATCGCGTCGGCGATCTGTTCGGGGGTCTCGTCGAGTTCGGGCTTGAGATCGGCGTTGTCCATGCAGTACTTGACCATGGCCTTGGCGGCCAGGCGACCTTCGGTGTGCGAACCGGAGGAGAACTTGTGACCGGCGGCGCCCACGCCGTCGCCGGCGGTGAACAGACCCTTGACAGTGGTCATGCCGCGATAGCCCCAGTTCCAGCCGGAAGGCAGATGGGCGGGAACGCCGTCATACTCTTCCTTGGTCGGCGCGCCGACGTCGGTCGGGCCGGACACCCAGATGCCGCAGCAGCCGGAGTGCGAGCCGAGCAGGTAGGGTTCGGTCGGCATCAGCTCGGACATCTTCTTCTCGGGCTCGATGTTCTCGCCGACCCAGATGCCGCACTGACCGATACACATGTCGAGGAAGTCTTCCCAGGCCTCGGCTTCGAGGTGCTTGACTTCCTTCGGCGACAGGGTCTCGCGCAGCTTGGCCAGCGCGGTGACGGTGTCCATGTAGATCGGGCCGCGACCTTCCATCATCTCCTTGAGCATCAGGTGGTTGCGCAGGCAGGAAGCGGGAACGGCAGCCTGGCCATAGGGCGGGTAGTCGTTCAGCATGTCCTTGTTCTTGGTCATGTAGTCTTCGCCGTAGGCGTTGGCTGCACGGGCCTTGAACAGCAGGAACCAGGCACCGACCGGGCCGTAACCGTCCTTGAAGCGGGCGGGCACGAAGCGGTTTTCCATCATGGTCAGCTCGGCGCCGGCTTCCGCCGCCATCGAGTAGGTCGAACCGGCGTTCCACACCGGATACCAGGCGCGGCCCTGACCTTCGCCGACGGAGCGGGGACGGAACAGGTTGACGCAACCGCCGGCAGCCAGAATGACGGCCTTGGCCTTGTAGATGTAGATCGTGTTGTCGCGCACGGAGAAGCCGGCGGCACCGGCGATGCGCTGCGGGTCGTTCTTGTCGTTGATCAGGTGCACGATGAAGACGCGCTCCTGGATGCGATCCAGGCCCAGCGCCTTCTTGGCGGCCTCGGCGACGATCCACTTGTAGGACTCGCCGTTGATCATGATCTGCCACTTGCCTGAACGGACCGGCTGGCCGCCGTCCTTCAGTGCCGGCAGACCTTCGCGGATGGATTCCGCGCCGTCGTGACGCACGCCATCGGGAGCCGTCTTCCAGATCGGCAGGCCCCACTCTTCGAACAGGTGCACGGAGTCATCGACGTTGCGGCCGACATCGTAGGCCAAGTCGTCGCGGGTGATGCCCATCAGGTCGTTGGAGACCATGCGGGCGTAGTCGGCGGGGTCCTGCTTGTCGCCGATGTAGGTGTTGATCGCGGACAGGCCCTGGGCAACGGCGCCCGAACGGTCCATAGCGGCCTTGTCGACCAGCTTGATCTTGAGTTCCTTGCCGGTTTCGGCCTTGACGACCTCGGCCCAGCGCATGATTTCGTAAGCGGTGCCGCAGCAGGCCATGCCGCCGCCGATCAGCAGAACGTCCAGTTCTTCCTGAACGACTTCCGGTTTGTCAAAAGTTCCAGCCATGTTTTATTCCTCGGTCAAAAATTACTTGCGGATCAGTTCGGCGGGGTTGCCGGCACGGAAACCACCCATCACGTCGCGGGTGAACGAGCCAACCGCTTCGATATCGGCCAGCTTGGGCGTCGGCTTGCCGCCGAACGGGTCGATGGAACCTTCGGGCGTGGTGCGGATCGGGAACTTGAAGCGCTTGACGTTGCCATTGCGGAACTTGATGGTCCACATGATGGAATCGGAACCGCGCAGCGGCTGCACCGAGCCGCCCAGCGGCACGACGTCAGCGTAGTGACGGCACTCGATCGCGCCTTGCGGGCAGATCTTGACGCAGGAGTAGCACTCCCAGCACTGCTCGGGTTCCTGGTTGTAGGCCTTCATGGCGTGGCCGGTATCGGAACCGTCCTTGTCGAGTTTCATCAGGTCGTGCGGGCAGATGTACATGCAGGCGGTCTTGTCCTGACCCTTGCAGCCGTCGCACTTTTCGGTACGAACAAAGGTTGGCATTACTTACTCTCCTTGCTAGCTAACAATCCGCTGTTCTTTCGTAGCAGCGGTCCTTTTCCTCTTTCCGTGCCCAACCTTGGCCGGCGGCGTATCGCGAATCCGCTTCCGGCGGGAACGGGGTTTCATCTCGAAACGAGCGAAGGCTATCACCTTACAAGGGCCTGAGCGATCCCGGTTTTTGATTGAGGAATAAGGCTTGCCAATGTGAGGGCACGAACGATTGATCCAGATCAAACGGCCTGATTCCATGAGCCATTTCCGCATGGACCGGGAATTAGTCCTTGGCACATTGGAACAAATTAATTTGATAAGGACGCATTGGCGCCTATTGTATTTTTCGCGGCTTTAAACCAAACATCCACGGGAGGATCAGCAGTGATAAAGCCACATGGTTCCGATCAATTGAACCCGCTGTTCGTATATGACCCAGAGCAGCATCGCGCCCTGACACACGAAGCGGAAGCCTTGCCTTCGATGATGCTTTCCTCTGCCGCGGCCGCCAATGCGGTAATGATGGGCTCGGGTTACTTCAACCCGCTGACCGGCTACATGAACCTGGCTGACGCCCTCAGTGTCGCCGAACACATGAAGACCACCAGCGGCCTGTTCTGGCCGGTGCCGGTCCTGAATCTCACCAAGGATGTCAGCGCCATCAAGGGCCAGAAGCGCATCGCCCTGCGCGACCCCAACGTCGAGGGCAACCCGGTGCTGGCCGTGATGGACGTGGCCGCGATCGAGGAAGTCAGCGACGCGCAGATGCAGCTGATGACCGAGAAGGTCTATCGCACCACCGATCCGGCGCACCCTGGCGTGGCCGCCTTCAATGGCGCCGGCCGCTTCGCCGTTTCCGGTCCGATCCAGGTGCTGAGCTTCAGCTACTTCCAGAGCGAGTTCCCCGACACCTTCCGCACCGCCGTCGAGATCCGCAATGAGATCGCCGAGCGCGGCTGGAAGAAGGTCGTCGCCTTCCAGACCCGCAACCCGATGCACCGCGCCCACGAAGAGCTCTGCCACATGGCGATGGATCGTCTGGGCGCCGATGGTCTGGTCATCCACATGCTGCTCGGCAAGCTGAAGGAAGGCGACATTCCCGCGCCGGTGCGCGATGCCTGCATCCGCAAGATGGTCGAACTGTATTTCAAGCCCAACAGCGCGATGGTGACCGGCTACGGCTTCGACATGCTCTACGCCGGCCCGCGCGAAGCCGTGCTGCACGCGGTGTTCCGCCAGAACATGGGCGCCACGCACTTCATCATCGGCCGCGATCACGCCGGCGTGGGTGACTACTATGGCCCCTTCGACGCGCAGTCGATCTTCGACGACGTGCCCAAGGGCGCATTGCTGATCGAGATGTTCATGGCCGACAACACCGCTTGGTCGAAAAAGCTCGGCAAGGTCGTGATGATGCGCGAGGCCCCCGGTCACACCAAGGAAGATTTCATCACCCTCTCCGGCACCAAGGTGCGCGAGATGCTCGGTCGCGGCGAAGCGCCGCCGCCGGAATTTTCCCGCCCTGAAGTGGCCAAGATCCTCTCTGAGTATTACCAGAGCCTGAACAAGGCTTGATGGCTGTCAGCGGCTGCGGCACCCCGCCGCAGCCGCTGGTCACGCCTACTGGCGGCGCATCTCCTCCAGCTTGCGCTGCTTCAGTTCGCGCAGGCGGGCGTCGACCTGGGATTCTTCGTAGAAATTGCCGTCGCCGGCGCGGCGTGCCAGTTCGAGCTGTTCGATGGCGCCGTCCAGATTGCCTTCCGCGAGATAGGCCTCGGCCTGGGCGCGATGCTGCGGCAGACGCCGACCGAGCGCGGCATAGATCTTCGCCTGCAGGGCATTGAGGCGGGCATCGCCGGGCGTCAGTTGCAGTTCCTTCTCGGTCAGCGCCAAGGCGCCCGCCGTCTCGCCGGCACTGACTTTCGCTTCGATCAGCGCATGGGTCAGTGCGCGGGCATGCGGATAGCGTTTCACCGCCTCCTGAAGGATGCCGAGCGCGCCGGCAACGTCCTTGTGCTTCACGCGCGCTTGAGCGGCGAGATGCTCCAGCAGGGGGGATTCGAGCTTGAGCCGACGCAGGACGGCGATCTCCGCGTCTGCCGCGGCCAGTTTGTTGTCGCGCAGCAGTGCGTGGGCATGGCCGAAGCGCGTGTCGGTCTCGCGCGCGTATTTGCCCGACCGCAGCTGCGCCGCGAAGTCGGCCACCGCGTCTCCCGGCGTGCTCTCGTAGGCTTTGATCTTGGCGCGGACGAGACCGAACTCGACGCTGTCCGGCACCTGGCGATAGGGGCGCTGGGCGATGCGGTTCTCCATGTCGGAGATCCGCTCGGTGGTCAGCGGGTGGGTGCGCAGATAGCCGGGGGCATTGTTTTCGTAGAGCCGGCCGAACTGCAGCATGCGCTCGAAGAAGCTCGCCATGCCGCGCGTGTCGAAACCGGCCCGCTCCATCAGCTCAAGCCCGAAGCGGTCGGCCTCGCGCTCGAAATCGCGCGAGTAGTTGAGCTGCTGCTGGATGCCGGCAGCCTGTCCGGCCATGGCGGCGCCCACCGCCACGTCGGGATTGCTGCGCGCCGCCAGCACCGCCACCGCCAACGACAGCAGCGACACCAGCTGGGATTCGCCCTGCCTGCCGAACATGCGCGCCAGATGGCTCTGCGTGACATGGGAAACCTCGTGCGCCAGCACGCCGGCAAGCTCCGACTCCGAACGCGCCGAAAGCACCAGACCGCTATGCACGCCGATGTAGCCGCCCGGCAGGGCGAAGGCATTCAGCATCGCATCCCGGACAATGAAGAACTCGAACCCCGTGCGCGCCCCATGGGCATGGACAGCCAGGCGCTGACCAAGCGTACCGATATAGTCCGCGACCTCGGGATCGTCCAGATAGGCCGGATCGCGGCGAATCTCGCGCATGTAGCGCTCGCCGAGGCGCCTCTCTGCCGGCACCGACAGGCCGCCGCGCTCGAGTTCGCCAAGGTCGGGCAGGCCGTCAGCGCGCACGGCATGCTGCGGCCACGCCAGCAGCAGCGCGCACATCCACACCATTGGCTGCCAAATCGCTTTCATACGGCTATGATACCGGCTCCGCTCAGCCGCCTTCGCCCGCCGATTGCAAACAAATGTCACAGGACTCGCCGCTCACCCATTTCGATGCCGCCGGCCAGGCGCACATGGTCGACGTCGG
The DNA here is from genome assembly GCA_040754195.1 of Pseudomonadota bacterium. Classification (GTDB taxonomy): domain Bacteria; phylum Pseudomonadota; class Gammaproteobacteria; order Burkholderiales; family Rhodocyclaceae; genus Sulfuricystis. The sequence goes on from JBFMDJ010000023.1 coordinate 12,090, forward strand.
TGCCAAGCCGGAAACCGCCCGGCTGGCGCGCGCCAGCGGCCGCATCCGCATGCAGCCGGAAACCTTCGCGCTGATCGCCTCCGGCTCGGCAAGGAAAGGCGACGTGCTCGGCATCGCGCGCATCGCCGCCATCCAGGCCGCCAAGCGCACGGGTGAACTGATCCCGTTGTGCCACCCCATTCCCCTGACGCGCGTCGCCGTGGAGTTCGAGCTGGATTCCGCCGCCGCGACGGTCACCTGCACCAGCATCGCCGAAACCTTCGGTCGCACCGGCGTCGAGATGGAAGCCCTCACCGCCTGCAGCGTCGGACTGCTGACGATCTACGACATGTGCAAGGCGGTGGACCGCGGCATGGTCATCGAGGAAGTGCGGCTGGTCGAGAAGGCGGGGGGCAAGTCGGGGCGGTGGCTGGCGGAATAGTGCCGTCCCGCCGGGTCTGACTTTTTGCCCGCTCAGGCCGCCGTCGCCCCGGCCATGTGTACCCAGTCGACGATTTCTCCATCGGGGCGATAGCCCGACACCAGGGTCTCCAGCAAGCGCCTGAGCGCGGCAACGTCGCTCCTGTCCAGTGCGGTTTCGAGCTGGGCAAGTTCCCGTTCGAGCAATGGCCAGGGCATGAAATCTTCCTTCGCTTTCATGATGCGTGGATGTTGCGTCGGTTCCGGGTTGTCGCCGATGAGCAGTTCTTCGTAGAGCTTTTCCCCCGGACGCAGACCGGTAACGCGGATTTCGATGTCGCCTTCCGGGTATGCGTCGTCGCGCACCGTCAGGCCGGAAAGTTCGACCATGCGCCGGGCCAGGTCGCCGATCTTCACCGGCTCGCCCATGTCGAGGACGAACACCTCGCCACCGCGGGGCGAGGCCATCGCGCCGGCCTGGATCACGAGCTGCGCCGCCTCGGGAATCGTCATGAAGAAGCGCGTCACCTCTGGGTGGGTCAGCGTGATGGGGCCGCCATCGCGAATCTGCTGGCGGAACCTGGGCACCACCGAGCCGGACGAATCGAGGACATTGCCGAAGCGGACCATCGTGAAGCGCGTCGCGCTACTCGAAACGGACATTGCCTGCAACACCATCTCGGCCAGACGCTTGCTGGCCCCCATGATATTGGTCGGACGCACCGCCTTGTCGGTGCTGATCAGCACGAAATCGGCGACGCCATGCTCCCCTGCAGCTCGGGCGGCCGTCATGGTACCGAACACATTGTTGCGCAGTCCCTCCGCCGGATTGTGCTCGACCAGCGGCACATGCTTGTAGGCGGCTGCGTGATACACGGTATGCGGCCGCCATGTCGCCATGATTTCTCGCATCCGCGCCGCATCGCGCACCGATGCCAACAAAGGCACCATGCATGACTCACTCGCCACAGCGGCCGACAACTCCTGATGCAGCGCATACAGCGCGAACTCGCTTTGCTCGACGAGCAGCAAGGTCGCGGGCTCCAGCTTGACGATCTGCCGGCACAGTTCGCTGCCGATCGAGCCACCCGCGCCGGTCACCAGCACCACCTTGCCGCGAATGTTCTTGCCAAGCAGGATGTGGTTGGGCGGCACGGGCGCGCGTCCCAGCAAATCCTCGATGTCCAGTTCGCGCAAATCAGAGATGGTGACTCGTCCCTGTGCGAGATCGGTCACGCTCGGCAAGGTACGCACTGAAACATGCGCCTTCAGCATACGGTTCAAAATCTCGTTGCGGCGCTGCCGGCTCGCGGAAGGAATCGCCAGCAGCACGTCGCGGATGCCGTGCGTCGCAACCAGTTCAGGCAAATCCTCGGCCGCATGGACCGGCAAGCCGTTGAGTACATGTCCTTGCAACCTTGCGTCGTCATCGAGGTAGCCGACGACGCGCAGCTCATGGCTGCCGGACAAGGCGGAAGCAAGCTGCATCCCGGCGCTACCGGCGCCGTAGATCAGCGCCTTCGGCAGGTTGCTGCGCTGCAGGTGGCTTTGATACAGGCCGCCCAGCCAGTAGCGCGCGAAGGCGCGTGCAGCGCCGACGGCGAGCAATAGGAGAATCGGCTGGATCAGTCCGATCGTGCGCGGTACGCCGGGTATGCCGATGACCGTAAACACCGCCGCGTACATCAACGCATAGATTCCGACCGCGCGAGTGACCGCCATCAGCGCCTGCCAGCCGGCATAACGGAAGATCGCCCGATATAGTCCGGAGACAACGAATATCGGCAGAGCAAAAATCAGGGAGCCGAGCACCGCCGATTTGGGCGCCCACTGCGCATGGCCTGACAAGGCAATCCATTCGCCCAGCCGCAGATAGAATGCCAGCCAGACCGTCAAGATGCAGAGACTCGCATCGACGGCCAGCACGACGCCACGCTTCGCTAGGCGCGGCAAGTCGAGCAGCAAATGGGCAGTTTTGTCAAAAGGCATGATCAAAGCGAACCGGGCGGCAAGTTAATTACGCGATCGCCTCCGCCCCTGCCGAGCAGAGTAAGAAAGAGGTAGCGAAAGTAGGCTCTCGTATCCAACTCGTGGATCATACGCGCGTCGGTTTCGGCGAGCAGCTCCGGCGTCGACATGTCGATGCCCCGGATCTGCGCAAGTCCCGTGATCCCCGGTCGCACGCTGAAAACGCCGTTCGTTTCGCGTGCCGCAATAAGTTCTGTCTGGCTCGGCAGGCAAGGGCGCGGGCCGACAAGACTCATCTCCCCCTTCAACACATTCCATAACTGCGGAAGCTCATCCAGCTTCGAGCGACGCAGGAATCTTCCCCAATGCGTCACCGCCCCGGCATCGGCGAGATGCGTGGCGACCTGGGCCGTCCCCGGCCGCATGGTGCGGAACTTCACGAGCATGAACGGCTTCCGGTAGCGTCCGACACGCACTTGCCGGAACAGTGGCGCACCGGTATCGGCAAGGCCGGCGAGGTACAGCGCCAACAAGAGTGGCATCCCGAATGTCAGCCCGGAAGCTGCGAAAAAAGCATCGCAAAGGCGCAAAAGGGTCAATCGCACGGCTTGCCTCCAAGCATCTCGCGCAACCCTTCCGCCAAACCAATACGTGCCCGCCAGCCCAGTTCCCGTTCTATCCGTCCCGGCGCATAGCAGGCCGATCCCAACAGTCTGTCGACGATCTCCGCATATCGCCCCCCCAGGCTCCCCGCCGCCCGGAACAGCGCGGCCGGTACGCCCCAGCGCAAGGGCGGTTTTTGCAGGACCGCACGCAGCGCATCGTAGATTTCCCGGCTCGAATATGGGTGCGGATCGGCAACGATATAGGTGCGGCCATTCGCCTCCTGGCGCTGCGCCACCAAGCGCATCGCCTCGACGACATCATCGACATGCACCAGCGAACGACGGTTGCCCGTCTCTGGCAGCGGCGGAAACCAGCCGGCACGGATGCCACGCGCCATGCGCTCAAGATTTCCTTTCCCACCACGGCCATATACCATTGCCAACCGCAAATTCACCACATGCATTCCAAACGTTGCGCCGGCTTCCAGTACGGCGTCTTCCGCAGCCCTTTTCGCATAACCGTAGGGCGTCACCGGCTCGCCCGGCCACTCCTCATCGACGCAATTTCCACCTGGCTCGGCCATCGCCTTGACGCTGGAGAGAAACACGAAACGCCGCACCCCGGCCTTGCCTGCCGCAGAAAGAAGATTGCACGTGCCCTCATAGTTGATGCGCCAATGAGCATCTGGATCACTGGATGCAAAAGCGTGGGCATAGCCGGCGCAGTGGAAGACGGTATCGATCCCTATGCAGATGGTTTGGAGCGAAGCGGGATCAAGAAGATCGCCGACAAATGAATTCTGGAGGACGGAAGTAGACCGAACCAGCATACGGTCGCCTGACTGGATCAAACGGCGACCAATGAATCCGGTGGCACCGGTAATAAGTCTCGTGCCTGACACGTGGCGGTCGCGAACTGGATACTCATCCGCTGAACTCATTTTCTGAGCAACCAGTAAATCAGGCTGACCAAAGGAGAAGGCAATGAACGTATTGCAATGCGCACACTACTGTTGGCTACCCATTGCCACGCGGTCAAGAAACCACTCTGTCGCATTCGCCGGATGAGCGCCAATTCCCGGCGGAGGTAAAGCAATCCGCGCCTACGATTCAATATCGACGTGCCGCCACGAACAAATACAAGCACATTCCGAATGTTGGCAAACTTAGCCCCGGTCATACACAACCGGTAATAAAGATCATAGTCTTCAATGCTGCGCAAGGCTTGATATCCTCCCGCCCGCATGTAGGCCTCGCGGCGGAACATAATCGTCACATGATTCATCGGTTGGCGCCATTTCCCGAAGCGCGAGATGTCCCCATGAGTGAGGGGAACCCTCCTGATCCTGCGCAGGTCGCCCGGAACCTTTTCGAATTCCTCGATGAAACCGCCCACGACGTCGGCGCCAGATGACTCCAGATGCCCCAACTGCTGTTCGAATCGGTCGGGAAGGGAAATGTCATCTGCATCCATTATCGCCACGATTTCGTGCCGCGCACTCAAAATGGCGGTATGACGCGCACCCCCTGGCCCTTGATTTTCCGGCAATCGCAATAATCGCGTAACAGGAAGTTTCTCGATCTCGCTCAAGGCGGCCTCGATGCCTGGTGTAACTGGGCCATCAACCGAAACGATCAACTCTCTCGGGGGTATTGTCTGACTCAGGACGCTATCCACCGCCTGCAGAAAAAAATCCGGATTATCGGCATGGTAGACCGACATAACGACGGAAAAAGGGGTCACTGCGACCATCCCTTTGTGGCAATGCTACGCATGGCCCGGTAAGTCCCCTCTCCCGCCACTCGCTGCACCGCACTCTTGGCCATGTCTTCCAGCAACCACATAATTCTGGTTGCAGATGCCGCCCTCAAGGTCCGGGAAACGACGCTCCATGACATTGAACCATTAATGGAGTTCCTGGGTAGCGGGGAGGTCATAAAGCTCGCCACTCCATGCCTGGAAGTGCAGATCACACTGTATCCCGCGTCACGTGCGAGGCGGATCAGATTATCGTTGAATTTGCCAAACGGGAAGGAAAATGAAGTCACGGCAACCCCCAGCTCATGTTCTATGCGGAGTCGCGAATCAAGCAATTCTCTTCGCTGTCCGGATGGATCCAGTTTCCTCATGTCCGGGTGAGAAAGTGAGTGAGATCCTATGGTCATTCCCGCATCATGAAGTTCACGCACTTGGGGCCATGAAAGATGGTGCGGAGTGCCAATCTTTTCGACTACGATGAAAAAAGTGGCAATGCAGTCCATTCGAGTCAGAATGGGAAGAACAATCTCGTAATCGGAAACATTCCCATCATCGAAAGTCAGCAAATAACGATTTCCGCGCGGCACGTCGGATGGCGATGATTCTCGGAAAGAAACGCACCGGCCCCGGCAGATCTCGGTGATCCTGCCAAGCATTGAAACCTCGACATCCTCGAATCCGATGCTCGCCCCATCCTGGACAATGCGATGGAGAACCAACGGAATGATCTTCTGCGTCATTGATTACTACTCAACCACGTAGCCGTGCCCAGCCGTTTCTTGCCCAGCAATAAGCGGTTTCCGCCAGTTTCACGGGCCATGTCCTGTATATCCACCTGTGGTGAGTAACCGGGTTCCCCCCGAAACTCTCCTTGAATCTGTCGATCCTCGCGTTTCCCGTTCCCCCCATGTCGTATTCAAGTCCCCCTCTGTCAATAGCACGCTTCATGGCTTCCCACTGAACAAGGCTGTTGGCGGCAAATCTCGCCCCCTCCTCGTTGGAAGTTCCGGACAGATACATCATTCTCGTGCCAAAAAAAAGAAACATGCCGCCGGCAACTACCCTGTCACCAATCTTAGCTTCGATGAACTCCAAATATCCTTTAGGTGCCAAATTCCGATAGATCGCCTGGTAGAAAGAAAATGGATGAGGTGGATGAATTCCCTGACGGCGAAATGTCCAAGTCAGCATTTCGTAATAGTCTTGAACATCCATGATACCGGGCGCGACTGGCTGAGCGACCACACCATGCTTTTCAGCCTTGCGTATCATGTTCCGGGCGCGTCCTTCAAATCGGCCCCACACTGCATCGGCTCCCAAACCAATATCCACCACCAAAGATTGACGCGGCGCATACTTATAACCAAGGGCTGAAAGTACTACCGTGCAATCGTTTTTCGCTCCGTCCTTCCATCCCCATTCGAGATAACTTGCGCCTTCCTTTCGGAGAAAGGCATGCTGAGAAATTAGTACATCGCACTGGACTTCTTCATCGAGACCGGGCGCAAACAACGGACCGGAAAATTCCGTGTACATTCCACGCAAGGGGGAGCCAACCACCCTGAACGGCCCCTTGCGGACACGCATGAATGGAGTTGCGGCTATCACCCGGCCCCTCCCGTCTTCCGTCAGCAGAGCCATGACTTCGATGCCAAAACCATCGCGCACCGAGGTCAGCCAGCATTGATCATGGTACAACCATCCCGGCTCGAGTCCATCGATCAGCCCGAAGAAATCCTGAAGATCAATCCTCCGTGTTGGCAGCACGTTATTGTTCCACCCGAATTGTCTTGCTCCAGATTGCGACGGCATCTGCAATGAATGTGATATGCGAGTCACGGATATCCTGATGAACGGGCAAGCAAACGATCGAATCGTTTATTCTGTTCGCATTCGGAAAGATATCTCGTCTCGACATGACCTCGGATGGCAATTCCTTACCTGGCCAGCGATATGCACCAATTCCTTTGCTTCGCAAAAAATCTAGCAAAGATCCGGAGTTATCCATAACCGGCAGTATTTGAGGAACATCATCCTCCCCGAGGGCACGAATAGCGATCTGCAGCCTCATGGGAGCAAGGGCTTCAGCCAGTTTGCAATAATTGCTCCGTCTTGTTTGCGCCACATGCCGGAGGTACGACCCGTCGGACAAGATATGCCCCAGGCTCCAGGAGGGGGGAAGCAGCCCATCTCCACCATCATTTTTCACTGTCCTTACTCCCTTGCCGAACAGACGCGCATGAACCTTCTTCAGGCTGTCGGCAGCCGCTCCATAGGGATTTGGCCATCCCAAGCGGATAACCATCGCCTCAACCAGGCGCTTGGTCAGAAAAGGAAAATCAAGTGCAAATGGTCGGCAGCCCCCTCTTCCCTCCCAATGGCAATCGCGGTGAACCAATGCGCCTCCATCCGCCACCGGCAATGTCTTTCGCATGCTGAAGATAAAAATATCCCCCGCCATTTCTTTATTCATCTTGGCAGGTAATGTGAGAAATGAGTGACAATAATCCTCGATAATCTTGACTTCCGCTGCACGACATAGGCGGATCGCTGGTTCGCGTGAAACCGACAGAAATCCGAAGAAATGAACTAACAACACGGCCTTGATCTTCCGGTTCGAAAGCGCAGCCTCCAAACTTGTGCAGGGTATTTCCAGGTCATCCCCGATATCAAAGAAAACCGGTTCAAAACCTTGGGCCACAATAGCCTGCAACCCCGACTCGCAATAATATGCCGGCACAGCAATCGCATCACCTGGCTTGAGACCGAGACGTAACAAACCTTGAAGTAACGCGAACCTGCCACTGGGGAGAAATAAAGCATCACCAATGACAGTGTTCCATTGTTCGGGACTGTCAGGAGCATGCCAGCGAATAACGGGAAATGGGCGCGACGGGACTGTCACTCTAGGCTCGCCATGCTATTACCGGGCCACAACGACTGAAGTAAGCGATAAACCACCCACCCTCATTTTCTTTAGCGCAATCAAACATACCGCCAAATGCATTGCAAAAATATGTCTACCTCCTAATTCTACTGCCGGCGTGTAATGTATGAGGGAAACCGCCCATCCGATCGCGCACACAATATTGATAGCGGCGATTGTCGTCCATTGACTCCATGGCAATTCAGCCGCAGCGTGACGACTGATATTGATGCGCACTGAATAAATCAACAGGGCAAAACTCGCTAAAATAAATCCTAGTAACAGAATCCCCACCTGATAGAGAAGCATTCCAAAACCGAAGTCCGCCGCCGCAACGTCTGCATTCCGGAGATTGCTACCGAACCCCATGAGTTGATCGAGCAAGGACAATTCCAAGAATGCATTGGGCGACGCCATAAATGCGTTCATATAAATATCCACATGAGCGGCTTTCGATATGCGGAATGCAACTACCGATAGAATCTCTGCTCCAAATATGAGTAGTAGAAGTGGGGTCGCAATTCTTAGTATTGGCTTGTTCAAACCGCTATTTGGCAGAAAATAGATCAGGAAGAACAAAAGCACCACAAGTATTACCATAGCGGTCATGGAGGCCACGAAGGGAAACAATGCTATGGAAAGCAGAAACCATTTTCCATGTGAAAGGCCGTCCTGCATCAGATGCCGCCCTTTGTACCAAGGGAAAAAATAGAAGGCCGCCAGCAAAACAAGTTGGCTTGCTGATTGACTCCCCAGCAGCAGGCTGTTCATGCCTGAAATGTTCTCAACGCCCAGATAGTTGAGAAACATCGCGGAATTGTAGGTCTTGTATTTCTTGACCTCAGGAATCTGATCTGGCACCTGTCCGGCGATCGCGACCAGAATATCGGTATATCCTGCCAATCGGAATATCAACTCCCCAAGAATGAAAATTACATGGATGATATACACGATGCCGATCTGGCGAGCGATGGCATTTGCCCATCGGGGCGAACTTTCCTGTTCCATCAGCTTGTTGAAGATGAAAGCGAGTACCAGTAGGGACACCAGCCCTCCGCTACCAACCCCGCGGCCACTGGCGACACCAAAAAGCACATGGACGCCAGCAAACAAAAATAACATCGCAAAATTGAAATGGATTCCACCAGCCTTTAGCGGATGTCGCACAATGAGCCATATATAGGCTAGGATGGCCAGTGCGTCCGGAGCGTAAGTCACCATCTTGGAGTTTGCTGCAGCCGCTACCCACGGCAACACTGACGCCAGCAAAACTATGGCGAAAGGAACGTTCCGATATTGCATCTAGCGCAATCCGCGGGCGCCGTAAGCCAGATAGACGCGTCCAATACGACGCAAGCGGCGCAATCGGTCGCCCAATGTCCACTCGCCTATTTCAGAGAAGTGTTTGTTTAGCAATGCCAATTCAGAACGCATCTGCCGATACACGGCACGGCTGCTGTTCGCTTCATGCAGATTAAAAACACCCAGCATATCGTCGATAAACGAGAATCGGCACCCTGCTCGCGCAAGCTTCAACCATAAATCGTAGTCCTCCACCATCACGAATTCAGGCTCCTCGCTGAAACCGCCTACCATTGTTAAGCAATCCTTTTTTACTGCCGCAGCCGATGTCGAGATGCAGTTCCGTTCGAACAACAGGGAGCGGTAGTCCGATTTTGTGGCGGGACCGTAGCACACCCTTCGGAGCTCAACTCCGTTACTCATCCATATCTCGCCATGGCACACCAGATCACAGTCTTGATCGAGCATCGTCTTCACGCGCTCCAGTTTTTCCGGATGCCACGAGTCGTCTGAATCGAGAAAAGCCACATATTTCCCACGCGCCTGCCTGATTCCCAGATTCCTTGATGCGGCAATCACGCCGTTATTGCGAAAGTTCTCCAAGCTGATGCGTGGATCGGCGAATGAAGCCACCACTGCCTCGGTGTCATCCTCGGAATAATTGTTGACGACGATCGCTTCCCAATTCCTGAAGGTCTGACAACAGACCGACTCCAGCGCCTTGCGCAACAATCGCGCATGGTTATAGGTGGGGATAACAACGGAAATCAGCGGTATCTGACTCATCGAGTCCCCACAACCGCTTTTACCGTCTCGAAGCTGCGCTGCCGCGCCAGCCATCGTCCGACAGCAGGAACCTCACCCAGCAGTGAATCCAAGTGGCCCATGCGGCTGCCCAACCTACCGGAAAAGGTCATCTTCAGGTCAGGATGAAACAGGCATTCGGTATAGCGATCCGTCACCGGCGAACCAAACACCTGCGCAAGGGTCTCGCGCTGGCCGTCGTTGGCGCGCGCCAGATGAAACAGGTCCCTGACCATTCCTTCCGTGTGATAACGCTTGCCGAACAGCCGGTACACCAGTTGGACGGAGGGCGTGATGTGCAATGAGTAATTCGCCAATCTACCGCCATCTTTCAAGACCCGATACGCCTCACAGCAGGCCTGCCGGAAGTTGGCGATATGCTGGAAAGTTTGCACAGTCCAGAAGCCGTCGAACAGAGCGTCATGAAAGGGAAGATCAGTAGCATCAGCATGGACCAAGGCCACCTGACTGTCGACCAAGGGGCCCAGCATGTTTTTGGCATGATGCAGGTTCGCGCGTACGAAATCGACGATTACGACCAAGATTTCCGGACGCTCCCGCAGATTGCGCCAGTGCCAGCCCCAGCAGCCGCCAACATCCAGAATTACAGCATCGGGGGGTAGCCCGTTGAGAAATCGTTCGACCTCGCAATCCATGACCGGAATCGAATGATGACGCGCAATGTTTTCCAGGTAATCGCCTTGATGTCCGGCAGCAACCTGCTCCCGCAACTTCCGCTCGGCTTCCTGATTCCCTGCCGGCATGGCCCCCCCCGACCATATCCCGTCCGAACCGTGCTTCAGACCGGCCAGCAGCATGCGCCAGCGATCATCGGGGCGTCTGATCATTTGCACTCTCCATCGATGCCGAAGGCCCGGCGGCAAAGCCGCAGGGTTTCATCGATTTCCGCCTCATGGTCGCTCTCAAGGAAAAAGCCGCTCCCGACCAGTTTGTCGATACGATAGTCAAGCAAGTAGCCAGCCTCACCATCTGCTGGCTCGGGGCGGATGATAGAAGGGCGAAAACCCAACAAGGCGTCGCACCTTTCCGCCACCAGCATCGCCATATCCATAATCGATGGCGCCCAAGCGCCGCCGACGTTGAAAATTCCATCCCCCAGCTTCTCCCGAGGCAATCCATCGAGATGCGCAATGGCCCTGCCCACGTCCGCAAGCGTGACGAAATCTCGCCGTTGCAATCCCGCTGACCTCAGCACCATCTGTCCTGTCATCACGACTTGCCGGCACAGATCATTGACCAGCAACGACCAGCGCTCGACCACCGGATGGGTCGGCGCGCCGAAACTATTCGAGAGCCTGACCACGATCCCTGCCAGCGAGCCCGCGGCATGCGCCGCCAACACCACATCTTCCGCAGCTCGATGACTCGTCGCGTAAGGATGAACCGGCCGCGGACATGTGGCCTCATCGATGCGGCCGGCCAGTGGTGCGCCATATACATGAGCCGTGGAAAGGTAGATAAAACGTCCGACCTTTTCAGCTCTGGCGGCCTCCATCAGGCGCGCGGTTGCAACGCCATTCACCTCCAGCGCACCGACAGGATCGCGTGCCGCTTCGATCTCGTTCATCGCAGCGAGATGGACTACCGTATCCACGCCGGAGCAGGCCTGCCTCAGTTGCCCCACATCGTTCCAGGACATGACCACCGGAATGCCAGAGAGCAACCAGACCGGCCGTTCCCGCAACAAGCGCGATCCCAGCATCACCTCCGTGTCAGGTTGCGCCGCCAGCGATTGAGCCACTCTTCCACCGACATAACCGAACCCGCCGGTGACTAGGATCCGTCGTGTCATCTGTGCTGAATCTGCCAGTCGTATGGAATGCCTGGGTCAGCCGCCGGCTTGCGTTCAATCTCATCCGGCCGGTGCGGTATGCTGGCGCAATTGGCCACGATCGCAGTCTCGGTGCCAATACCCTTGAACCCGTTCCACACCATAGGCGGCACCGTGACCAGACAATAGCTGTCAGGTCCAAGAAATATCTCCTGTATCTCGCCCCGCGACGGACTCGCCGGCCTGTCGTCATACAAAACGAATTTGATCCTTCCATGCGGCACGGCGTAATTCAAAGTCATTTCCTTGTGTATATGCCACGCCTTGACAGCCCCCGGGAAGACGGTCGAAAAATATATTTCGCCGAACTGCATGAAAACAGGAGAGTCCACACGCAACATATGCATCACCTTGCCCCGCTCGTCGGGAATTTGCCGCAAGGGAGTTACAACAACGCCATCGATCATGTCAGCTCCGGAAAATAGTCATGCAATTGGCGCCGAGAAACCGCTCTGGCCTCATCACCATCGATCACCATCCTGTACCAGTCGGCCGTGGCCGACAGGGTTTGTTCCACAGTCCAACGCGGGCGCCAGCCGAGCAACTGGCTCGCCTTGTCGCAATTCAGTTGCAGCAATTGTGCTTCATGCTGGACTGTGTCTTCCCCGACTTCGATGCTCCCCCGCCCAAAGCGCCCGACGATGCGCTCTGCCACCTCCCGCACGGTTCGCACCTCAGTCGATGGCGGGCCGAAGTTCCACGAACCGGCATATCTCCCCGGGGCAGCGCGCAGCCGCTCAGCCAGCAGCAAATACCCGGAAATCGGCTCCAGCACATGCTGCCACGGTCGGGTGGCGGCGGGATGACGCAGTTTGATAGGCAAACCGTCGCGAATGGCTCGAATGCAATCCGGGATAATGCGGTCTGCGGCCCAGTCACCCCCTCCGATCACGTTGCCGGCCCGTGCAGTGGCAGCACCAAGCGATGTCATGCCGGCCAGAAACGAACGCGCATAGGCTGAAAACGCCAGCTCCGCAGCAGCCTTCGATGCACTGTAGGGATCGTGGCCGCCGAGCCGATCGTTCTCGCGATAGCCCCACACCCATTCAAGGTTCTCGTAGCACTTGTCGGACGTAATATAGACTAGCGTCCTGACGGAAGCGCACTGTCGCACCGCTTCGAGCAGGTTGACCGATCCCATGACATTGACATCGAATGTCACCTGCGGTTCGGCATAGGAGCGGCGCACCAGCGCTTGTGCCGCCAAATGGAACACGAACTCCGGCTGGAACTCGTGCATGCTTGCGGCTAGCTTCCGGGCATCCCGGATATCCCCCTCTACATGGCGTACGGAGCGCGCCAGCCCGAGCAACTCGAAATGACTCCCTGAATGCTCGGGAGGCAAGGCGTAGCCCATCACCTCCGCTCCTAGCTCCGTGAGCAACAACGCCAGCCAAGAACCCTTGAACCCGGTATGGCCGGTCACGAAAACACGTGCGCCGGCGAAAGCACCAAGGAATCCCCGGTCTACCATTTCACCCACGGCGCCCTCCCCTGCTCATAAAGCGAATTGAGCAACTGGTATTCGCGACCGGTATCCATGGGCTGCCAGAATCCATCATGCTCGAACACCATCAGTTCCCCCTCGGCAACCATGCGGCGCATCGGTTCCTGTTCGAAGACCAAGCTTTCGCTATCGTCGAGATAATCGAACAACCTCGCGTTCGCCACGAAAAATCCGCCAGAAATCAGCCCGCCCGTTGCCTGGGGCTTTTCATTGAATTCGACGACCTGGCCGGAGTGGTTCACCAACTCGCCGAAGCGGCCGGGCGGACGCACCCCGGTAACGGTAAGCGTCTTGCCATGCGCGCGATGGAACGCCAGCAGACGATCGATATCGACATCGCCGACCCCATCGCCATAGGTCAGCATGAAGTCGCCATCGCCCACATATTTGCGAACCCGGGCGACGCGCGCCCCGGTCATAGCGTCCAGTCCGGTATCCGCCAGCGTCACGCGCCAATCCATTTCGTCATGATCGGTATGGAACTCGATCTCCTGCCGGCGCCCGAGCGCGATCGTGAAATCCTTGGTATGCGCCTCGTAATTCAGGAAGAAATCCTTGATGACCTGGCCCTTGTAACCCAGACACAACACGAAATCATGATGACCATGACTGGCATAGTATTTCATGATGTGCCACAGGATCGGGTAACGCCCGATCGGAATCATCGGCTTGGGAATATTGTCGGCCACATCGCGTATCCGCGTGCCATGACCGCCACAAAGAATGACTACTTTCATCGAATCAACCTGAAGCCACGAGCATATCGATCATCCATCACCACACTCCCCGACACTATACCGAAGCAACCTTCATGTCATGTTTCCGCATCACTGCCGTGCCGCTCTTGTCCGGTAGCAGGACGACAAAATTCCCCGTCGCGCGGCAAAACTCGTCGACCGCCTTTTTTGCACCCTCCCAATGTCCGGACGAATAATCGTGCAGGAACAGCAAACCACCGCCGGAAAGGCGCGGCCAGAAGAACCTCAATGCATCGCTCATCGGCTTGTAGAGGTCGCAATCCAGATGGACGAATGCAAACCGGCTGTTCTTCGCTTCGTCGGAAAGCGACTCCGGGAAGTATCCGACGCAATAACTGCAAATATCGCCATGACCGACGAACTTCGAAACCGCAGCGAATGAGGTGTCGGAGAAATCGCTGGTTTCGGGCGCATCGATATCGACAAGATCACGTCGGTCGAAACCCTCGAAGGTATCAAACAGGAAAAGCTTCCTCCCCCCCTTCTGCGCGTAATGTGCGATGACCGACGCCGTGGTGCCCTGATAGACCCCCAACTCGGCGAACTCTCCCTCGACTCCATCATCAAGCAATTGCTGCAGGTTGAGTATCAGGCTGTAAAACCGGTTCAGGTCACCGCGGTTGTTCACCCTGCTGTTGCGTATCCAGCGGGGATAAAGCTTCTGCGATTCCGGGTACTTGCTGAAAACATATAGGGAATCAGGAAGATAGGCCCGATAACCGATTCGTGGAAGGCTGGCGAACAAACCAAAATACAGCCTGCCATAGAGAGAACGCATCTTTTCCCTGATGATGGAGATAGCCACCTATGGATTCCCTTTCTTGAAGCACCGCCCTGGTTCGATTGCCTTCCCGATTGCCACGAACACCTCATCGACACCAATCTCACCTATGCATGGAAAACTGTCCCCGACAACCCCGGCTAGGCGGGTACAAGCCCATCCGCAATTGAAGCACGGCCATTTTCTGGATATCGTGAGCGAATTGCAGAATATCGCAAAGTCCTGTTCAGGATATGGCAAAAAGCGTCCGAAATGCCCTCCCCCGGCAATGCTGACGACAGGCATCCCCAATACAGTCGAATAATGGCTGATGAAACTGTCGTTCGACACAACAACTCTGGAGTTGATGATGACGCCACGCAGGACATCGAAATCCCCTGTCCGCATGACAAGGTCGATGATGAATGGGTAGGCGCCGAAGCGCCCCTGCAACCCCCGCTCCGACGGACCGCCGACGAATACGCTGGACATACCGGACTCGGCATGTATCCGCTCCGCCAGCGCGATGAACCTGGCGATGGGCCAGCGCTTGTATTGCTGGCTTGCACCGATATTCATCAGCACATAATCCGCCGGCACCCCGGTCGGCAGCGAAGCTGCCGCCTCACGCAACGCCTTCCTGAACGCCGGGAGTTCCCGCTCAAGTTCCTTGCGAAAATTGACTCCGAACCTGTCAAGCAGCAATGCGTAAGTCTGCAGCTCATGGGTCCCGGCCGAGAACCCCCCCAGCAACTCGCTATGGATGGATTTTTCGAGACGCGCCTCCAGCCAGCCCCTGTTGCTCTCGTCCGAAACGAAGGCAAGGATTCCAGTTTTCCTGGCCATGCTGACTATCGAATCCGTGATGCAATAATCTCTGGAGCGCATTGGCACGATACAGCGGCCCAACTCAATACCCATCACTTCCCTTATTTTCCGGAACCGATAGGCAGGATCGGCCTTGTACCGCGAGTAATTTAGCGTCAGAAAATCGATCTCCGGAAAGAACGGCTGCAGCAGCCCCGCATTCGTCTCGCTCGTGATGACGAGGCAGCGTCCGCCCACCCGATGCGCGAACACCAGCAGGAACATCGAAAAAAGTACTGCATCGCCGATATCGGAAGTGAACACAAATCCGTGTTCATAGCTTTTTGAGCCCTGTGCAACACAGGCCGATTTCTGCCGCCATGCCAAGAAGGACGCCGATACGCGATCGAATATCCATAGAATGGCGACCTGGAGCGGGCGGAAAATACGTTTCATGTGCAAGGACGAGGAAAAGCTCAAATAATTAAAATCCTGCGTACAGGCACAGGCGGTAACTTCTCAAGCTTTCCTGAGCTCGAGTTCCAGATCATGGATCACGTTGGAAAACGTATTGGCGAGAAAGCCAACAATGCGCTTGGCGACCCGCCCCCTAACCCTGATCAACCGCAGGCCGGGCAACTGGAAATAAGGTGCAAACGGCGAAACGACAAAGGCTTCGTCAATGACCCTGAAGCGGGCGGAAGAATAATAATGGCGCTCTTGGCATAATGGCGAATCCGGATCGAAGAACCGGAACGTAAGTTCGTGGAAGCCCCGGCGATGTGTCGGATCGCCGTGGCGCGAAACACTGTTCCAGTATGGCACTGAAATGCTAAGCATTCCCCCCGGCTTCAGGATACGATAAATCTCCTCCATGGCCGCCATGAAATCTTCCAAATGCTCCAGCAGGTCTTTGGCGACGATCTCGTCGGCCGACGCATCCGCCCAGGGCCACGGATAGACATCCAGATCATGCACGATGTCTATGTCCGGTAGTTGCGCGATATCGTGATTGACGAAACCTTGCCGTATGTCGCCGCCCGCACCCAGATTTATTCTCATTACATCTCTTTCAAAGAATTTGGTGTTATTGCCCCGCCCTATTGGGTCCATCGACGACGGGATAGCCGCGCGAACCTAGATCTTTTCCTGTCCACACCTGCAACCTCGAGTTCCCATCCCGGTAGCGTGCTGCAAGCTCCTCCCGCTCTTCGGAAGAAAGCGCGTCCGGCGTGGATAGCCCGCCAATGCCGGACAGCACTTTTTTCAGTGGAAGCGAGAGGAACCTTGGAACAGCGAGGTTTACCCCATTGCTGCGCAGCCAGTTCCTGAGCTTGAATGCCTGCCCCATGCCAGCCGAAGATCGCGCATTCCTCTTCTGCATGAGCCCGACCGGGATATGGCCTACCGAGAGGAACTCCCCCAACTCATCCAGAAAAACCTGCGGCGTCTTTTTCAATTCCTCAAAAAGCAGCATTTTCACGTTCTCCGCCGAAAACAGCCCGGCATAGAGCGCATGCAGTTCGTCATATTTCAAAGTTTCCAGATAGCTCCTGTAGGAAAACTTCTCCTGATCCGAAAGCCATGCCTTGAGTGACCGGACCGAAGGCCGCCCGTAGGCCGGATTGATGTTCCCGCCCCCCTGCTCGACAAGGAAGTGATACATCGACTCGATCGAATCCAGCTGGTTGCGGATGACGAAGATAATCTTCGCTTCCGGAAACAGCTCCTTCAGCCGTGCCGCGATCAGCCCACGATCCGCCACATTGTGCATGAACGCTTCCCAGGAAAGCAGCAGCTTGCCGCCGTCCGGAACCAGTTCAGTCAAGGCCTCCGCGACCTGCGCTCGCACCTTCCCAGCGTCATACCTGAGGGAATCTTCGAACGTAATGGAACGAATCGCCTCGTCCAAGCCTGCGGTGGCAAAAGCGCGCTCCGTGCCATAGCGACGGCCGCAATAAACAATGCCCGGCAAATTCGGAAAAATATCCGTCTGCAGCATCGTCGAAGCATTCTTTGGGTAGCCGACATGTATATAGACTTGCATGCGCAATCATTCTCCGATCATTTTTCCAATAGTGCCTGTCTCAATTCACGTAGCGGGTACTCGGGCATGCGCGCGAAATGGTCGCAAAATGCCTTGCGCGCCGACTGCACCTCCTCCCGTGCCCACCAACCCGGGATGTCGCTCCATATCTCATTCACCTTCGCGGCGGCGGATCCCGCCGTCTCGTGGAAAATGCCCGCCGTCTTCAGGCGCTCGTAATAGTGGCGGGCACTGGGCCTGAGAGGGTAATCCTGCGTGTCATAGAAAATCAGGATGGGAATGTTCCCGGCCAACGATTCGAGTATTCCGGTCGACTCGTAGGAAAACACCGTCAGCCGGCTCTGGCCGATCTGCCCGGCGATTGGCCGGGTGCCGTCATCGAGCCGTACCCGCGGGAACCGCTCCTTCCAGAGCAAGCCCTCGGACCAGCTCGAATAAAGATAGGCCGAATACATGCGCACCGTCACCCGCTCGCCAGGTCCGTCGTCCAAACCGGCCACGAAACCGAACTGCGCCTCAAGATATCTGCGGAAAGCCGGTATTTCGTCCCACAGCGTTTCCCGGTGTCCGCCGCCCCGTTCGACCAGAAGCATCCCGCCTTGCGGATTCCATGCGCCGGCGGCCCTGCCGACCATCGGCAACGCGGCGACCGGGCGCTGCCTTGCGGCATCCTCCTGCCAGCCCCATGTCAAATAGCGGTCGGCGGTAGCCACCTCGTGGATCTCGGAAGGGGCGAACATGCCCGCGCCGTAGTTGGCGCCATGCTGCCCGATGATGTAGGGAACCCCCTGCTCGACCTTGGCCGCCGTCCATGCCTTGAATATCTCGTCGCCATCGAAACTGTTTGAAGTGAAAATGAACGGCGGTCTTGCAGGCCAGGGCATGCCCGCCGCCCTGTCGCACAATGCCCGGTAGCCTTCCAGATAACAGGTCGGCAGCTGCTCCGGAATCAGCCTGCGCACGAACCTCTCGAAGCCGGCAAAGTTTTCCGCATCGAGGCGAAGCCCGTCCCGCACGGCGAAATCGGTCGGCATGTCCGGGGGGGCCCGCATCAAACGGGGAACGGGAATTTGCCCCATGGACAGCTGCAGCCTGCATTCCTGCCAGAACGGCAGATAGGTCGAAACGAACAACGCGTCGTCCGGGCGCGTCAGCAACTTAGCGTAGCGCTGGACCACTTCGCCCGCAAAACGCTTCGCGCGCTGTCTCAAGGTGCGTGCCGGAGGCGGCGTGAAGGTCTGGCGGTCGCTTGCCTCCCCTTCATCCAGCACCTCTGCCTGCCTCACGGTGCAGGGTATCTCACTGCAATCTTTCAGTATCCGGCCATAGGCCGCCTGATTCCAGGCATCGAGCCGGTATAGTCGCGCGAAGTCGAGATAACCCACCGGCACCAGCTGCTCGCGCGGAAACTCCTGAACCAGTGCGCCGGACACGACGTAATTGCCCAGCACATGCCGCACCGTCGCCCAGCGGTTGAACATGATCATGGTGAACTTGTATAGCCAGGTGCCCAGCATGATGCGCCAGTACCGCGCAGAATGGCTGGTGCCATGATGCCGGTTCAGCATTCCGGCCAGTTCGGGCAGTAGCCGCTCGATCAACTCCCACACACAACGGTAATCGGCCTCCCGCTGCCCTTCCTCCCATCCATACGGAGATGCTACGACGACATCGAGGCCGGCAAGGAGTTCCTTGTCAAGATTCCAGCCGCACCACTCGCCCAACAGCAGCAGCGGCATATCGTCACGCCAGCCGCGCGGATCGGCAGTGGTGACCAGGAAACGTGGAGCATCCGCCATTAGCCGTCCTGTATCCCGTCAGGTAGCACCCGAATTCTCTTTCCGGAACTTTGGTTCCGGATCGCCCGGAGTGTATATCGCCCTTTCCGCGTTTCGCCGCAACCGCTCCAGCGGCGTCGTGAATGCATCGCCGGTACGCAACTTCCGCAGCAGGTCGCCGCCCTCTTCGTCGGTCAGTTGCTCGGCGACAATGGCGCCGTCCCTGCATGCAACGCAGAGCCAGGCTGGATTGACCCGATAAACCAACCCGGCCTGGGCCGGATGGAAATATCCATCCTGATAGTTCGCGAAGGCCTTCTTGATCACCACGGTCCGTCCCTGTAACAGCGTGCGCGCACCAGGATAAGGATCGTCGAACGCACAGATGAAGCGTTCGATTTCAGCCGCCGACCAGCCCCAGTCTATCCAGCCATGAGTGGGCGTATGCAGTCTTGGCCAATAGGTGGACAGATATTCCGGCTGCGCCATGCAGGCAAATTCGCGCGGTTGCACGCGCACCGATTCGAGCAGCGCAGCAATGAAATCGAAGTTCTGGTCCTGGTAATGCCGGTAGAAATCGGCCGGGATACGGCATGAAGGCGGATAGATGAACTCCTTGTGCGCGATGATTTCGCCGGTGTCCACGCCCTCATCCACCTTGTGTACCATGCAGAACCCGAAACGATTGCCCATCATGACCTGCCATGTAAAGCCGCCGCCGCCACGATTCTGCGGCAGCCTGGTGCCATGCAGGTTGAACAGCTTCCCCTGAAACACGCCGTCGATAGTGCTTTTCTTGAATATCCAGGCGGCTCCGAACGACAGGACGAAGGTGCTGCCGAGATCGCCAACCGCCTCGCACGCCTCGTCGGAGTCGATGCTGTCGACCACGACCGTATCGATGCCGGCCTGATCGAGCGCCTCCTGCAATGAAACGGGCGCAGCCTCATCGATCTTCTCCTTGGCGTGGCGCGGCGCGGTAATCACATTGACGCGGAAACCGGAATTTCCGGCCCATGTGGCCAGCCTGAAAAGAAGTTTGCCCCCCCCAATCAGAAGAACCCTGTCAATGGGACCGATCACACGATTTGCCATATAGCCTCCCGCACTCTCTTGACATCGCCTCGCGGATACCGACGTGAGCAGCATCGATGCTGTTGCGAGGCCTTACCGCACATAGAGACCATCCAGAAAATCGGCATGATCTCTGACGTAACTCGCTCGCAGGTGATTGCCATCCATGTAGATCGGCAAGCCATCCTTCGTGGCGAGGCATTTTTCCTCGCTGCAGAGATAGTCGACCGGGTCGACGATCTCCGCGCCCGTTTCTCGGGCTATCCGGCGCAGCCGGTCCATGACGGGCGAGACGAACGCGACGAATTCCTTTTTCGGGACGAAGAACTCCGTCCCGAATTCCACCTTGAGCGACATCCTCGACACGATCATCTTGCCGGGCTCGTAGGCCGGACCAGTCGGGTTCGACAAGATGATCGTCACCCGCTTTCCCGCCCCGATGAGCGTCGCGATCGCCTGTCTGAATTCGTCGAATATCCTTTCCAGGCGGGGTTCGCCAAATTTGAGCGGCGCATTCTCCGGATCGCGGGAATCGGCCACATCAGCAATGTAGTTTTTCTCTCCGCGACCATAGTGACCGATAAGATACGCCTCCCAGTAGGCGCCGAAAATTACATGCCGGATGTTACTGTCCGCCGCCAATGCCATGGCCTGGTCGAAGAGCTGATAACAAAGCCCCTCTTCGCTGATGCGCCGGATGTTGGGCAGCGGGGGACAGACAGAAGGCGCAAAGGTTACCGATCCCAGGCTCCGGTCCCTGCTGTTGAGATACTCGAACCGCGACCAGTATTGCTTTACATGGCTGTCACCGATGAGCAGCAGGCCCTTGCTGTCATCTCCCTCGACCTTCCTTGTCTCCATGTTGACCTTGTTGCTTTGCCGCCCGCCGTTATCCGGATACCCCCAGTCCTGCTGCGCTTCCGTAATCTTCACCCGCGCACCCTGCATCGCATAAGTCAACCGCGAGCGTATTTCCTTGGCGGTCATCAATACCCCCAGAAAAGCCATCAATACAAGCGCACCGACAACGAACCCCAGCTTGATCCGCCGGTTCTCCCGGCTGAATCTGACAGGCTTTTCAACGAACTCATAAGTTCCCCATGCCAGCACGAAGGCAAGCAGCAGCAGGCCGCACTTCACATGGAACGCCGGATCGTCCAGAATGATCCGGGCGAAGGCCAGCAGCGGCCAGTGCCAAAGATAAAGCGGGTAGCTGATCAGGCCGGTGAATACCAGACCGCGACTGCCGAGCAGCTTGCCGATGCCGGATATGGGACCCGTTGCGATCAAAAGGAAGGTTCCGGCAACCGGCAACATGGCCCGCCAGCCCGGGTAGGGATCGTTGCCATCCAGAAAATAAATGCCAGCCGCCAGCAGCAGCAAACCCGCCACGGCAAGAACATTGCCGATGCCGGCCGGAACATCTCCCGCAAGCAGTCTCCGGCCATGGGCAAGCAAACCCGTCTGCGTCGTCTGGGTTTGTGACGAAGCCTGCGCATACGCCAGTGCGAAGCCGGCCAGGAATTCCCAGAATCGTGCCGGCATCAGGAAGAAACTGGCCATTGAATACCGGCTCACGCCCCAAGCGTTCACGAAAAACGATGCCACGCCAGCCGCGAGCGCAAGGGCGAACACTGCGCGTTTCCTTTTCCAAGCCAGCCATAGAAGTAGCGGCCAGACTACATAGAACTGCTCTTCGACGGAAAGGGACCAGAGGTGGAGCAACGGCTTGAGACCGGATTCGACCTCGAAATAGCCGGTTTCGCGCCAGAGAACGAAATTCAGCACGAAGGCCGAACTCGCCAGAACATGCTTGCCCAGCGACTTGAATTCGTTATCGAAAAGCACGAACCAGCCGAAGGCAGCGGAAGCCGCGAGCACCACCACCAGCGCCGGGAAGATGCGCCTTGCCCGTCTGCGGTAGAACGCCATGAAGCTGAACCGGCCATCGTTCAGCTCGTTGATGATGATGGAAGAGATCAGGTAGCCCGAGATGACGAAAAATATATCGACGCCGACGTATCCGCCCGGCGCTGCCCCCGGAAAGAAATGGTAGAGGACGACTGCCAGAACGGCGATCGCCCGAAGTCCGTCGACATCCGGCCGATACGACCCGGCCGCACCTGCGGGACGAACGAATCCGAGAGTCATGCACCGTCCTCCCGAATCCTCAGGCTAACCACTGCTGCATTCCACTCTTTCATCGATCCCCGCTTTGAGTCTCTTTCTTGTGATTGTCCGGCTCGAACGCCACAGCCATTCGAAAACCGAGGCCTATGTTCTTGACCTCCGGCGCCCGTCCATAACGGTCGGCCGAGCGCGCATGGAGGGGTTTCAGGTGCCACCCCCCGCCCTTGATCACGCGCCAGCGCTCTACGCCCTTGGCTTCGGCGCGCTTCTCGGGACTGATGTAGCCCGGGCCGAACAGCGAGGCTGTCCATTCCCATGCATTGCCGATCATGTCGTGCAAGCCGAAGCGGTTGGGCATGAAACTCCCCACCGGAGCGGTCACCTTGTAGCCGTCGTCACAGCCGTCATAGGCATCGGCAAAGCCGGAAAGCGCTTTGGCAGACCGATCGGATATGTTGGCATACCGACAGAGTTTGTCAGCATTATCACCGAAGAAGTAAGCAGTATGGGTGCCCGCCCTCGCGGCATACTCCCACTCCTCCTCGCTTGGCAGCCGGAATGGCTTGCCGGATTTCTTCGAAAGCCATTCAGCGAAGGCCGCTGCGTCGTTCCAGGAAACAGACACCGCTGGCTGGGAATCACCATCAAAGCCATGGCCTTCATACTGGCCGCTATGGTGCTCGGACCTGAACATCCGATACTGGGCGTTGGTAACCTCATATTTGCCGAGCCAGAAGCCTTCGACACAGACATTGCGCTGTTGCTCGTCCGGATCCCGTCCCGGCTCTCCTGCCGGACTTCCCATCCGGAAACAGCCCTTCGGAATCCAGACGAACTCGATGCCGGTAGTCGGCTCCATCCATGCCTTGCCCGCGGCAATTTTTTCATTTATTGACGCGGCATGCGCAGCGAAGGCCGCGAGCATCGCGGCAAGCATGAAGCGGATCACCCCAGCAAATCCCAGTTCAGCGGCGTGCCACGGCGCACATCCCGTCCTGCCGACCTGCCCAGCACTTCGTCCAGATACTTCGGCGCCAGCCCCAGTCCCGGACGGATGGCGCGCACGTTCTCGGGCGTCAGCACGTCGCCCGCTTTGAGATCCTGCACGACATACAGCGAACGGCGATATTGAAGCGACTTCTTCTCGGCCTCGGTCGGGCCGTAACTCACCTTTCCCAGCGCCTGCCATGCCCGCTCACTTTCCAGAACCAATTGGGCCATTTCACCAGGCTCCATTGAAAAGGCGGAATCGACGCCGCCATCGGCGCGGCTCAGCGTGAAGTGCTTTTCGATGACCGTGGCGCCCAACGCCACGCTGGCGACCGACACCCCCACCCCCATGGTGTGGTCGGACAGTCCGACCTCGCACCCGAACAGTTCGCGCAGGTGGGGGATGGTCAGGATATTGGTGTTCTCCGCCGTGGCAGGATAGGTGCTGGTGCACTTGAGCAAGACCAGGTCCTGGCATCCTTCCTCCCGTGCGGCACGCACGGTCTCGTCCAGTTCGGCCACCGTCGCCATGCCGGTGGAAATGATCAGCGGCTTGCCGGTAGCCGCCACGCGGCGGATCAATGGCAGATCGGTATTCTCGAACGAGGCGATCTTGTAGCACGGCACATCCAGACTTTCGAGAAAATCCACCGACGTAGCGTCGAACGGCGTGCTGAAAGCGATCATGCCCAGTTCGCGCGCCCGGTCGAAGATCGGCTTGTGCCATTCCCACGGGGTATAGGCTTCGCCATAGAGCTTGTACAGAGAAGTACCCACCCAAAGGCTCTTTGGATCGCCGATATGGAATTCGCGCTCGTCCAGATCGAGCGTCATCGTATCGGGCGTGTAGGTCTGGATTTTCAGCGCATGCGCCCCCGCTTGCGCGGCCGCATCGACGATTTCAAGCGCCCGCTCCAGCGACTGGTTGTGGTTACCGGACATCTCGGCAATGACGAGCGGCGCTTCTCCGCCGCCGACTTTTCTACCCGCTATTTCGACCATTGCCTATCCTCGGCCTCCTTCGTGTCAAAAACCGCCGCTGCCTGAACGCGAACCATGATTTTATTATTGGAAACCTGCGGAAAACTTACCGGCTTTCCTTCCGCTTCATCGATCGCCCAGAGTACGTCGGAAAACCCGATGCGATGACGCATCAGCACGGTGGACGAAAATCGGGGATTGATTTCGAAAACGCGCGGACCTTTGTCGGTCAATCGCAACTGCACATTCATGCTGCCGCGCAAGTCGAGGCCATCGGCGATGCGTGTGCACATTTGCGATGTTTGCTCGTCCTCAATGATCTTTGCCCAACCGGTAAACCCTCCCGTCAAGCGCCTCAGCATCAATAAACTCGAAACCTCGCCATCGCGCCTGCGGTACACGGCGCAAGTGATCTCGCGATCCGCCGGTTCAAGAAGCTCCTGAAACACCGCATCGGGATGCCGCTTGGCAAAGTATTCGGCATCCTCGGCATTCTCGATTCTGAAGACTGTCCGTGAACCCGACCCAAGACGACTTTTCAGGATGCAGGGATAGGCCGGCGGAACGGCGTCGCCGACGGGAATGGTCCAGGGAACGGGCAGCCCCAGTTCTACCAGGGCACGAATGGTGGTCAGCTTGTCGAGACCCGCTGCAATCACACCGTCCCCAGCCGTTATCCGCTTCACTCCGGGAAACAAATCAGTAGGGCTACGCAACACGTCCAACTCGGGCTCGGACATCGGAATCAGAATGTCTACGGCATGTTTGGCGATGACTGCCTGGAGTGCGGAAAGATATTCCGGATTGCTGGCGCCCGGAACAGTTTCGAAACAATTCACGAACAAACGCCCGCCGTGCTGAGCATGCATGTCGACACCGACCAATTTGAGGTCCGGGCGGCTCTCCCGCAAAATGGTTGCCACCCCTTGGGAAATATCGCCGCCGATCCCGGTGATCAATACAGTCTTATTCATCTGCGCTCGAGAACCTCCGATAGATAGGGCAACTCAGGATGACGTTGCCGACATTCGTTCATCAGACCAGTGGAATCGTAGCTTTCCCTGCGTAATTCGATCACGCGGCTCACTGTGTCAAACAGTGCCCAACAGGCCCCTGGCTGCCGGTCTCTGGTCTGTCCCACGGAGCCGGGATTAACCAGGATGCCCCGCCCGATCTCCTTCTGCATCGGGTAGTGAGTATGGCCCGTCACGACAAGATCGTAGTTTGCTGAGGCACAGCGCGCGATCAATGAGTGCTCCGCATCGGGATAAATGTATTGATCCAGGTCCCAGGGCGCGCCGTGGCACAAGAGGATTCGGACACCATCGAGTTCAAGTTCGAGCGGATGCGGCAAGGAGCAGAGACCATCAAGTTGCTTTGCATCCAGTTGCTCAAGCGCAATCCGCACACCGCTGCCGTAGCGGGCACCTACTTTCGCCAGATAAGCGGCGTTACTGCGCGCAGCGGCAAGCATCTCTTCATGATTGCCGCGGACAACATCGCGATCCCACTCACCCAGCAGATCGAGTACTTGTCCTGGGGCAAAGTAGTAGCCGACCAGATCGCCGGTCACCAACAGCCTATCGACATGGGCGGCGGATGCCGCCTCGAGAACGGCGGCAAGGGCGCGGTCATTGCCATGAATGTCGCCAATCAACGCCAGTTTCACGGGCGGGTGTCTTTAATGTCAGCCAAAGCTTCGCGAAATCCCCGCGTCTTCGGCAAGTGCGGGGAAGGCTGGATGACCTGGCTCTTGGCCTCTTGCCCATCTTTATGCAAGGGCCGCTGGCCTGGCAGGAATGTATTGCAAACTTCCTGCAACATTTCGTTCACCGGCATCACTTCACTGCCGGCGAGCAAGTGGGTTCCTGCCAGGCCGCCCTGCAGCGCGAAGGCGATCGCCCGTGCCACGTCCTTGACATAGATGTAGTTCCTCGACGCATGGCCCGCGCCGACTTGTGTCGGCGGCAGGCCTTTCATCGCCCCATCGATCGCGCGATTCAGGCCCAAATGCGCCGGCCCGCCAGGGCCAAACACGCCCGCAACGCGAAGAATGCAGTGATGGGCCTGGGAGGCCGCAAGTAGCTGCTCGCCTAACCATTTAGTGTGGGCGTAGGCGGTATCTGAAACAACCGGAGAGCCGGCGTCAATCATCTCCGTCCTGGCGCCGCAGACAATGGCTGTGGAAGCGAATATGAGATGGGCCTGCCATTGGCTGGCAAGGAAGGCCAGGCATCCCGACGCCAGCACATTGGGCACAAACATCTCTGCCTCTGTCGCGTCCGATAAGCCAACTTGTGCCCCAAGATGAACGATCGCGTCGAAGCGTGCCTCGTTTGCCAACGTCAGTATCGCGGCTGGTTGCGCCAGATCCAGAAAGATGTCACCACTCGCCGCAGGGGACGTCCGAACGCCCTTGCTCACTCGCCAGCCAGCCTGTTCCAGGGTGACCACAGTGGCTCGCCCGATGAAACCCGTGGCACCGGTGACCAGTACTGATTTGGCCTGATCCATTCAGATCGCCCCCCCGGGTCTAAGGAATGCGGTTATGTCCCGCCCCAGTCCAAGCTTCGCCGCAGCTGACCAAAAGCGGATCACATCTTCGCTGGATTGCGCGTGAATGAGATTCTCGATTTGCACGCGGGCCTTATGCGCCGCTTTTCCGACCGATCGATCACGGACGTAATTTGATCCTGGGTGGAAAAGAAACCAGTCCACGGGAAAATCGCCGAGCATCTCCACGCATTGCCAGCCCGTTTCGCTGGCCGCATTCCCCAGGCTGCATCCATCGAAATAGGTCAGGTGATCCGGGGGGGCCACCCAAAAGGCGTTATCAACATGCCCCGCAGCCAATGCAGCACGCTGCGTAATCGAACAATCGTTTGGCACGGTCACCACCGCCAAGCCTCCGGGAGCGACAAGGGTGCGAAGGGATTTCAGGAGGCCGAGCGGATCCAGCACATGCTCCAGCACATTCTGCAGCCAGACGACATCGTAGGTTTTGCCGGCATCGATCTCGGCTTCCAATAGTGCGAAGACATCTCCCGTCGTCAGGGCGTCCACGCAGTCGGGATTCTTGGATGCAACTCCGGCGGCACTGAAATCCAGCCCCTTGACTTCCCAGCCATGTTTGCGAAAAAAGGCCAGCGCATAACCTTCTCCACAACCAACATCCAGCAGGCAAGGTTTCTCCTGGGCGGGCGACAAATAGCGCCGAAGAACCGCGAATCGCTGCCCAAGCTTTGCATTGAAATACATCAACTCGTCTTCGCTGTACTCCAGTTCATAACTTCCCTTGCCTTCTTGGTAATACTTTTCGGCATAGTATTGCTGCAACTCTTCAGGAGTGGGCTTGTTTGCAATCTCCCAATAGCCCAGCGGATGCTTTCTGAGTCGCAAGTCCATCATAGATTTCGCCTAGGTTGGCTCGGCCATTGCCGCACATGAGTTGCCTGAAGAAGATCTGCCTGAAGCCGGCTGCAACACATTCCACATCCCATCCACAACGGCGGCGGTGGTCCGTTCAGGCACCACGGCAAGAGCATCTTCCGAAATCCGTTTTACCCGCTGCGGGCTGGCAAGCAAATCAGCGATAGCGCGTGCATAACCATCCACTCCGGCGAGGTCAGACCGGCCAAGATACTCGATCGCTCCAAGATGAGCCACGTCCTCTGTCGTGCGCAGTTGATTGTCGGCGGAGACCACTGTGATCGTGGGCAGGCCAAGATAGCAGCGTTCCCACATGGCAGCCCCTCCGGCGCCGATCCCCAAATCGGCACGCGATACCAGTTCAGCCATGTTCGATATGTTGCAGTGATATGTGGTGCCGGGAAGTTCGGCGCATAGCACTTCGATTGAGTGTCGATTCGGATTGGATGGGCCGACGATTACATCAACCTGAATATCCGGCTTATTGAGCTGCGCCAGCGCCATCAGGGCCTGTCGAGTCAGGTTCGTCGGGTCGCTTCCCCCAAAAAATATCAGTATGCGCTTTACGTTTCCATCCCTCATGCGGAGTTGCCGCCTGGCTTTTCCAAATTCCGGCCTCAACAATACGTAGCCCGGCCCCAGCAAGGTAACGCACCGATCTGGAAGCAGCCCGCGATAGCGTTGATCCTGGTTTCGATAATAATTCTGGTCAAGCAAGATGTCACAATCGTGTTGACGGTCGGCCAGGTCGTCAACCACCATCAAATTGTGGCAAAGCGGACGTAACGCCTGCTCCCAACGCGCATCGAGCGCGTAGTGGTCTACGATCAGCCAGTCGACCGCCGTCCCGCCAGCGCTGACTTTTGTTTGCGCTGCATCGGCCGCCCAGTCCAAGCCGGCCCCGGCGGGCGTGCTCACTCCTCTCCCGGTATCGGAATCGGCACGCCCGTCATCCTCGGGCCGGATCGGCAGGCCGGTTGCGGCGAAGCCGTGATGGCGAATCTGTTCGAGCAAGTTTCCCTCGAGTTCGCGGCAAATGAACCGGCATTCCGCCCCCCGTTCCCGGAGCGCCTCAGCCAATGTCAAACAACGCATGACATGGCCGCTGCCGATCTGCACGGAGGCATCGGTGCGAAAGATGACGCTGCGCGGACTCATCAGGCCCTGGGGGTGCCGCCACGGGGACGGGGCAAAGGAATCATGGATCGACGTGGATGCACGGACTGGACCGGAACGAATCAGCGCACCTTGAAGAGGGGTTGCAGCGGCTCGCAGCGCAGCAGCGCCTCAAGTTTCTTGTGGCGAACCGCCTCGGTCAGCAAAGGGATCACTTCGCCATAGGCGGACAGGAGTTTATCCAGATCCGCGTCGGAGTGGCTGTAGCTCATGTTGTGCGACCCGATGGTCAGGATGCCGCGGGCGAACATCTCTTGCAGGAACAGGGTCTTGATCTGCCACTGGCTATAGGGGGCCGCATCCTTGATGAGCAGAAAGCTCCACGTCGGGTTGCCGGCAACGCCCAGAAATCCGGCCGCGCCAGCTTCGGTGATCAGGGTATCCAGCCTGGCCAAAATCTTCCGCCCCTGCCGGTAGAGCGTTTCCGTCACCGGTTCGCGCTCCAGCTTCTCCATGGTCGCCAGCGCAGCAGCCAATGACAATGTTTCGCCGCCAAAGGTGAAGGAAAAGAATACCTCCTCCATCAGCTTCATGACGTCCGCACGTCCCGCCACGGCCGACACCGGATAGCCGTTGGCAAGGCCCTTGCCGAAGGTGGCGAGATCCGGCGTGACGCCGAAATGCTGCTGCGCGCCGCCTATGGCGTAGCGGAATCCGGTGACCGTTTCGTCGAAAACCAGAAGGGCCCCGTGTTTGCGCGCCAACGCCTGAACCGACTCGAGAAAGCCCGGCAGCGGCTCTGCGACGTTCATCGGTTCCAGAATGACTGCGGCGATCTGGCCGGGATAGTCGCGAAACAGCTTGTCCAGGCTTTCGGTGTCGTTATAAGCCCACGTGTGCGAGAGATCGCGGGTCGCCTGGGGAACGCCGCGATTGCGCGCCGTCGTGCCGATATACCAATCCTGCCAGCCATGGTAACCGCATACCGCGACGTGGTCGCGCTCCGTAAATGCCCGGGCGAGGCGAATCGCCCCGGCGGTCGCATCCGAGCCGTTTTTCCCGAAACGCACCATTTCCGCGCATGGCACGAGCTTGACCAGTCGTTCGGCCACTTCCATTTCCAGCGGGTGCGGCAACGAGAAAATCACGCCGTCTTCGAGTTGCCTGCGCACGGCGACATCGACATCGGGATCGCAATAGCCCAGGGTAATGGCAGCCAGGCTGTTGATGAAGTCGATGTATTCGTTGTTGTCGGCATCCCAGACATGCGAGCCGCGCCCGCGCTGGATAAAGAATGGCGACACGCCCATCGGGTATTGGGTCTTGCTCTTGCTGAACGTCTGGCTGCCAAGCGGAATGGTGCGCAGCGCGCGCTCGAGCAGTTGTTCGGAATGTGCGTAGCGAGACATGTCGTCCTTCATTTCATCAATTGATAGAGGCGTTCGGCGTATGCCAGGTCTTCCGGGGTGTCGATGTCGATCGCCCGTTCGACAGGCATGAGATAGGACAGGACCTCGCCAGTCAACGGATTGTCCTGCTGCAAATGTTCGCGCTTCCAGATGGTGAACGGGCCGCATTCGTAGTAGGCAGGCTCCAGGTCCTGCGAGCGGATCGGGAGCTTTTCCGGATCGACGGCGTGCATGAAGCCCTTTTCATCCTGCCGGAAGGCCCACTCGATCGGCACTGGATACCGCGCATAGACCAACAGGGGATGGATACCGAGATTCCGGTCGAAGATGGCGAAGGCCTCGACCAGGTCGGAACTTTTCAGCAGGGGGGCATTCGGCATGATGCAGCAGATCTGCTCGTACTCCATCCCGCGGCGCCGGTATTCTCCCGCCACCCATCGCAGCACGGGCACCAGCCCGGTGTAATCATCCGCGAGGGCGGCCTCCCGAAAAAAATCCACGGGAAAGCCGAGCCGACTGGCCACCTCGGCGATTTCATGCGAGTCGGTCGAAACGTGGATCTTGTCGAAGACTCCGGCAGCGCTCGCCGCCTCCAGCGCATAGGCGATCATCGGCTTGCCGCAGAACGGTGCGATGTTCTTTCCGGGGATTCTCTTGCTGCCGCCACGGGCAGGTATCACGGCGAGGCGTGTGGGCTTCATGGATTTCCGCATTCAGGTTGCAGACGACGCAGTGGCCTGCAGGGCTGCCCATCGGGCTGGGTTGAGCAGGTCGGGATCAGTGCAACGCAATCCGGCAGGGAGCGGGGGCATGCTCCCCTCTGCCGCACGCAGAATCTCCTTCAGTTGGGACACGCCGTCGACGCCGATGATGACGCGCGCGATGCCAGAAAACGACAGCGCATGACGCAGGCAGGCCTGCACCGCCGACAACTGCGCCCCTTCGAGCCAGGCATCGTATTCAGCCCACAGCGTTGCCCAGCGGCCGAACCTGGCCGGCCGCTCACCTGGCTTCATCAGCAGCAGCCCTTGCAGGAAGATCGAACGAGCATGCAGTTCCACCCCACGCCCCGCCAGACGTTCCATCCACCCGCTTTCGACCAGGCGATGATCCAGCAGGTTGAAGGGCGCCTGCACCAGATCGAGATCGAAACGGGGGAGCAAGGCATCGAGCTCGTCCGGTGCATAGATCGAGATGCCGACTTTCTGCACCAGGCCGCTCTGCTTCAGCCGCTCCAGGGCGCGATAGAGGTCGTCGCCACCTTTTTCCAGCAGTTGCTGCGGACGATGCAGCAACAAACCACCGAGTTGGCCTACTCTGAGCCGACGCAAGGAGCCAGCGACTTCTGCTGCCGCCCACCTCCCGATGTCGCCGCAATCCGAGGGAACGGCTGGTAGCTTCGAAACAACCTGCCAGCCCCCGACGCCGATCTCGCCCAGCCGCTGCTCGCTGTCGCCGTAGCCGATCGCGGTGTCCAGCATGTCCATGCCGCTGGCGCGGGCGTGCGTGAGAATGTTGCGCGCTTCATGCAGGGAGACGCGCCCCCGCTTGTTGGCGATGCCATATTCAAGGCCGAACTGGACCGTGCCAAGCGCAAGTTTCAACCCAGCAACTCCTTGATGGCGACGATAACCTGTTCCTGCTGCGCGTCCGTCAGATCGTAGAACAGAGGAATACTCAACGCCTCCTGATAATACTTCTGCGCGTTCGGGTAGTCTTCGGGTTTGAAGCCCAACCTGCGGTAGTGGGGTTGCGCAGGTATCGGGATGTAATGCACCTGGCTGCCGATGCCGCGTTCGCGCAGTGCATGCATCAGTTGCGCCCGACTCAATCCGGTCATTGCAAAATCGATGCGCAGCACATAGAGGTGATGACCGCTGCGTTCCCGCCCCATTGTCTGCGCTGGTCGGCAATGACGCAAGCCGGCGAACGCGGCATCATATCTTTCGGCCAATACGCGCCGGCGCGCGATGAATCGAGCCAACTTTCCGAATTGCGAGAGCGCCAGCCCGCACTGCATGTCGGTGATGCGGTAGTGGAAGCCGAGCTCCTGCATTTCGTAATACCATGGATTCGGCAAGCCGTCGGTCTGCGCCTGCTCCGGGCACTGGAAGGAATCATGCGGACGGTTGATGCCATGGCTGCGCAGACGCAACAAACGACGATAGGCTGTCTCGTCGTTGGTGGTAATCATGCCGCCCTCGCCGGCGGCGATGGCCTTGACCGGATGGAAGGAAAACACGGTCATCAGCGAATCAGCGCAGCAGCCGACGCGCTTTCCATCAGGATAGGTCGCTCCCAGAGCGTGCGCCGCATCCTCGATCACGACGGCCCCTCCCTTGTCGGCCACGGCTTTGATGGCAGGCATGTCGCAGGGCAGCCCGGCGAAGTGAACCGGCATGACGGCACGCACGTCAGGATTTTTGTTCAGCGCCTGCTCCAGGCTGCACGGCGAGAGATTGACGGTGTCATGATCGATGTCTGCAAAGACCGGGCGCCCGCCGGCATACAGCGCAGCATTAGGACTGGCGACAAAGCTGATCGGCGAAGTGGCCAATGCGCTGCCGGGACCGACCCCGGAGACCAGCGCGGCCAGGTGCAGGCCAGCCGTGCCGCTGGCGACGGCGACAGCGTATCTCGCGCCGACATGCTCAGCGATCGCTCGCTCGAAGGCCTCGACTGCCGGACCCTGTGTCAGCGTACCGCCCCGCAGCACGTCGGCGACGGCCTTGATATCGTCTTCGTCGATGCAGTGTCTTCCGTATGGAATCATCAAACGCCTGCCATATGGTTGAAGGCGGCAATTTCCTCAATGCCGAGAAAATGTGGATTTCGGCCGGAATGGTATTCGAAGCCCTGCTCTACCATCCGTCCGCCTTCGCCCAGACGATTCACCATGAAGTCCACCCGGCCGGAAAACTGGATGGTCGGCTTGATCACGAAGTGGTCCGCGAATTCGAGCGTCAGGTGGGAATCGTCCGCCGGGCACATGATTTCGTGCAATTTTTCGCCAGGGCGGATGCCGATGATCTTGTGCGACAGTTCGGGTGCCATCGCCCGGGCGAGGTCCACGATCCGCACCGAGGGAATCTTCGGCACGAAAATTTCACCACCATGCATGCGCTCGAAGTTCTTGAGAACGAAGTCCACGCCCTGTTGCAGCGTGATCCAGAAGCGCGTCATGCGTTCATCGGTGATGGGCAGGTGGTCGCAGCCATCGGCAATGCGCTTGCGGAAAAATGGCACAACCGAACCACGCGAGCCAACCACATTACCGTAGCGTACCACGGCAAAACGGGTCTTGTGACCGCCGGCGATGTTGTTGGCAGCGACGAACAGTTTGTCGGAAGCCAGTTTGGTCGCGCCATACAGGTTGATCGGATTGGCCGCCTTGTCGGTGGACAGCGCGATCACTTTCTCGACGTTGTTCGCCAGCGCCGCCTGGATGACGTTCTCAGCGCCGTGAATGTTGGTCTTGATGCACTCCATGGGATTGTATTCCGCTGCCGGAACCTGCTTGAGCGCCGCTGCGTGAATGACGAAATCGACGCCGTTCATGGCCTGGGTCAGGCGGTCGCGATCGCGCACGTCGCCGATGAAGTAGCGCATGCAGGGCTGATGGAACTCCTGTTCCATTTCGAACTGCTTGAGTTCGTCGCGCGAGTAAACGATCAGCTTGCGGGGGTGGTAGCGCTCCTGGATGGTCTTGATGTACTGCTTGCCAAAGGAGCCTGTGCCGCCGGTGATGAGGATGGACTTTTCATTGAACATGCTTGGCATCCAGACAGGTTAATCGGAAGTAGGTAACGCCCCGATGATGGTGGAGCGGATGATCTCATGGGGCGGGTTCAGCGGATCGAAGCGGTTGATGTGGCGCGCCGACTTTGCCGACAGTTCCTGGTAGCGCTCTTGCGGCATCTCCAGTAGTTCGAGTACGCGCTGCCTGAACGCCTGATAGTCCCCGCCATGGAAATAGCTGATGCCGGCTTCCGGCATTTCGAAGTGTTCGTCATCCGGCACGTTGCACCAGAGGACCTTCCGTCCCCAGGCGAATACCTCGGAAAGCGTGGTCGAATTGAGTGCAATTGTCAGTCGGCACCGCTCGATCGCCCGATAGGTGGAGAAGTCTCGGCGATCAGGTCTGACGAAGGCTGCTCCGCCGCCAAAGATGGCCTCATAATACCGGTGCTCGGCGGCATCGTCCTTGCGCGGACAGATCAGCAGGGTCAAGCTGGTTTCGTCCAGCAATCTGCGCAGAAAGGCATTCAGCCCCTCCATTCCCGCACGAGTTCTTCGCGCCGCTTGCTGCGGAAAACCATCGCCCCTGTTCTCTTCGAAGAAATGTTCATGCCATTGCGAGACCAGGCACAGGTCGAACTCGTGCTTTTCTGCGCCTGTCGAGACCATGCTCTTGTAATAGCCGCCCACCAGACTGCCGACCGGATGGCAGTTGTCTATCCGATGTCCATGTCTCCCGAACAATGCGATGTCGCGCTCACCGAAGCAGAAAAAATTGGTCATCGAAATAACGGCTGCCGGATGGGGTGGAGCCGGCAGGGAATCGCGCACACAGGCAAGGGTGCGCGCACCGTTCTGGATGGCGAAATAAGTCCTCTGGCGATCCTGCCTGCTCAGTCGCTGGAAAAAGCTGGAATTATCGATGAAAGTCAGGACGACCTTGGCGCCCATGCGGTCCAGGCAGGCCAGGATGTACTGCTCGTATAGCTGCCTGAATAGCCCCTTGGCCGCGCTTCCTTTCACGAGGCCAACCCAGTCTACGAATCGTAGCCGTGCCAGAGTACGCGCGATTAGTCCCGCCGTGACATAGATCGTGTAGTCCTGCGGATAGAGTCCGAGCGTCGTCGCTGGCATTTCTTTCAACACAAGCTTCCTGATCCAATAATCGTCCGCATGCAGAATCGCCACATCGCTCCTTGCCGGATCGGAAAACTTCAGATTCGCGATCAATTTCCTGAGGCGTCCCATCAGCAGAGAAACTTGACCACTTCGAACACCTCAGCCTTCGATACGCCGATCCGCTGTCCGGCATTTTCCGCCTCGTTCCCGAAGAAGCTGATCCACTTTTCGCCAGTACGGTCCATTTCCGTGACATGCGCGCGAATCGCGCGTTCCTTGGTTTCCCAGTAAGGAGTGATGTCCACATAGAAGTTGCCGCGAAACTCTAGCGTGGAGTGATACCAGTTGCTGCGATACATCAGCAGGCGCGGCACATGGCGGCAACTGTGCAGCGATGCCTTGGCAACGGCTTGATGGTCGTGGTGAATGTCGCCGGTCCAGTGCGCATAGACCTGATCGATCTTTTTCTCCTGCACGATCTTGAGAATCTCTATGTTCAGCGCGTCCGTGAATTCGATTTCGAGCGTCCTGAAGTTGCCGCAAATCAGTTCCTTCACGCCGAGAATCGACATGGCATTGCGTGCCTCGGACAGCGCCGTCTCGTTGGACCTGACTTCCTGGTTGTACTGATTCGAGAACCCGGAAATGGTCGCCACGAACACGTAAACGTCGTCCCCCTGGTGCGCATGGCGCGCCAAAGCGCCACCGCAGCCCAGTTCCACGTCGTCGAAATGGGCGCCAATCGCCAGTATGTTCATCCCTGCCTCCTCAAAATCTCCCTTGAAGCCATGATGCCCTGATTGAACAAAAGATCCAGCGAACTCAGGTAGGGCAAAAAACCGTCGAACTGCTGCGTATATACGGGATGTGTGAAATCCTGCCACACTACCTCGATGCCCGCCCTGGCAAAGGGCTCCGGCTGGAAATAGTCCCGGGCGCCGTTGCCGGAAAGATAATGCGTGGCGCCGGCTTTCAGCAACAAGTCCACCAGCAATTCATTCTTCGCTCCTTGTGGATCCAAACTACTCGACCATATCCAAGGAATTCGCGCATCCAGCAAATCCATCAGCAGTTCGACCGAAGACATATTGAAGTCGCTCAACCGCTGAAAAGGTTGCGCGTACAAACACTCGATCTCCGGCATTACCTCCTGGTAGCCGGGCGTCTTGCGATAATTCTGTTCGAGCAGGCTCAGGTTATCCTGGCGCCAGCCGGTATCGGCCAGTTCGATCCGGTTGATCGCGGTATTGCGCGGGGCCTTCTTGACGCTGACCGTCAGCCACTTTGCTCCTTGGGGGGTCTTGATCTTGTCACGGTGCGTCCAGCCGCGGTTGCTGTGGACGAACTGCACGTGATCCAGAGCGATATACATGTCCGCATGCAAAAAGCGGTGAAAGAACCCCAGATAGGGCATGAAGTCGGGCTGGTGGATGACGACGGTTTTGCGGTTCATCGAGCCAGATCCCTCAGTGCGTCAACCACGCGCTGCGTCCCCTGCAGTCCGATGTTGCGCATACCGGCCCGGCTCATCTGCTCCAGCGGCAGCTCGTGGCCGAACAGGGGGAAGGGCAGCGACTCGTGACCTCCGGCGAAAATGGAGCCGCCCAGCTTCCGCAGCGCCTCTCCGACCGGAACCTCGAAGCTCTCGTTGGCAATCACCACACATGGTAACCCGGAGGCATTGGCCTCGAACGGCGTGATGCCTCCCCCGGTGATGGCCAGGTCATGGAAGGCAAACTCTTCGATCAAGGATGGCACGCCGCGCTTCAGGATAAATTGGCTCGTCAGTGCCGTCTGCAGCCCATCCATGTGCATGAACGCCGGCCCGACCACGACGGACGCCGCCATTCCCATCTTCTTCAACAAGTTCACCACCTTGATGGTGACTCCGTAAGTATCGCTACCACCAAGCGTGACAAGAATGCTGTTGAGATGCGTGCGCACGCGTGCATGCCTGTCGATCTGCGGATTCAGGATCATGTAGTCCGCGCCGCGCAGGATTATGTTTCCTGCAAGCGGCTCAGCGGCATCGAAGCTCAGTGCGGCAACGTGCAGGTCGGCCAGCGCCGCTCCCGCGCCACGGTCGTCGAACGTCGCCAGTGGGATGCCTGCCGCCTTGACCTTGCTCGCATGTTGAAGGTCAGTGTCGAGACGGTCATTTACCCACACGCTGATGTCATCCTGCGCAATCAACGCCGCCGCCCAATCCCCGTCAGTGCTCCGCAAGTCAACTACCCTGTGCGGCAAACCACGCTCGGCGAGCATCTGGCGCGAAGGAGCGTGATCGTTCAGGTAGAAGATGCTCCGTTCCCCTGCCTTTGCCAGTCCCTCCGCGAGATTCAGCGCACGGTAGAAATGCCCCATGCCGCGCGCATGAGAACTCTCTATGCAGAGCGCAAACACAGGCGGATCGCCTCTTCCGTTCCGATCCATCGTTCCGTTGCGGCTCCGGCAATAGTGCAGGCGCGCAGATAATCCGCCTCGGTATCTACAGTCAGACGCAGGTCCGGTCGCTGCTTGGCCGCGCCTACTTCCAGCACGCCGATCCGGAAGGTTTCCGGATGTTCCTGGATGTATTCATTAACATGCTCGCGATGATTGGGCGCATGCCCTTCCTGCGCACTTATTTCCAGTGCGGCGAAGGTAAATATCTCCGCGCCGACGCCAAGCGGCAGGCTACCGAATGAATGGGTATAGTCGTTCCCTGAATCAAGGTGTTGCTCGATCAGGCGCCGCAGTTCGTCGATGTCGGTAAATGGATTGTCCGCGGTCAGCCTGACCACATGCTCGAAGCCATTTTCACGGGAGCAGCGGTAATAGCGGTCCAGCACGTCGGTCTCGCTGCCACGAAAAACCGGTACACCCCGGGCCAGGCAATGTCGAACAATAGTGTCATCCTGCGGCAAGTCAGTGGTGGCGACTACGACCACCACCGGACTCGTCATCATCGCCAGCCGTCCCAAAACATGGTCCAGCAGCGGTCTGCCGGCGATCGGCTTCAGCACCTTGCCGGGCAACCGGGTCGACCCCATCCTCGCCTGGACGATTACGCCAATGCTCACGCCAAGTCATTCCAGGTAAGCACGGCATCTTTCTCCATGTCCGCCGTCACGACCCGCCCGATAATCTGTTCAAAATACTTCGGGCCAATGCCATAACCCGGGCGCTTGATCGAGATGTCCTGAGCGGTCAGGCGCCCACCTGCCTTCATGTCGCGGTTGAGTACGATGCTCTTGCGGTTGTTTATCCGCGTGGTCTTCTCGCTGTCGGCGGGACGCTTGATGCCGGAGCCGCGCATGGCTTCGAAGCTGCGCACGGCCTCCACCAGCCACCGCATCTCCGCCGGATCGGCAGACAGCATGTGGTCTGGGCCATCGGCCTTCTTGTCATATGTGAAATGCTTTTCGATCACGCGCGCTCCCATCGCCACCGCACACAGGCAGGCGACCGGCGACAAGGTGTGATCGGAATAGCCGATGTCCAGTTGCGGGAAGGCCTCCATCATGGACTGCATGGCGCGCAGGTTTACATTCTGCGGATGGGTCGGGTAGCTGGTGACGGCATGCAGCAGAATCAGTTTGTCGTTCCCTTCGCCGAGGATGGCGCTGACCGACTCCCGGACCTCTTCCAGCGTACACATGCCGGTCGACAACAAGATGGGCTTGCCGATCCGAGCAACATAGCGCAGATAGGGAAGGTTGACGGCATCGTCCGAACCGATCTTGTGGGCTCCGACGCCGCACTTTTCCAACAAATCCACGTCGGTTGCATGCGAAGGCGTGGAAAACCAGTCCAGTCCTTTCGATTCGGCGTACTTGAATATCTCGTGATGCAACGACTCGTCCACCTCATATTTCCTGAACAGGTCATGCTGAGACACCACACCGGTGTTTTCCATGTCGAAGATGGCCTTGGTACTGGTGATGGTATCTGCGCGATAAGTCTGCAGTTTCACGGCGTCTACTCCACAGTCATGCGCAGCATCGATCAGGCGTTTTGCCTGTACGAGAGTGGTGAAGTTGCCGCCGATCTCGGCGATGATGTAACAGTGGTCCTTGCGATAGTTCCGGAACATGTCATTTCCTCAGTTCGAAACAGTGGAATGAAGGCTGTTCATCGCCGGGCAACGTCCTGTCGATCTCCAGCAGCGGTTCAATGAACGTCCTCATGGTCGCGATCCATTTGGCCTTGATGGCGACCAGTTTTTCGGGCGGTAATTCGTTTGCCATCTCCAGCAGCACCGGAAAAAGCGGTCTCAGGCCAATGTCCCATGCCTGGATGACGAGCTTGCTCAGGTGGAACTGGTGGCGTTCGATTTCCAAACCAGCATGGGCGAACATCGACTGCCATTCTTCGAGTGACTTGGCTTGCCGGATGTTGTCGGAAAATCTGCCGCGATCTAGCAGTTCGAGGAACTTCCAGCGGGGATCGGCGCCCTGCACATACTGCCGATTGTAGAAGCTGAACTGGGGAAGGGTGATATTGGGCAGCATCAGGCAGGCACGGCCACCGGGTCTGAGGATCCGGGCAATCTCCGCAATGACCGACAACGGCGAATCAAGCCAGTAGACTATGTTGGAAAAAACGCTGTTGAACGAGGCTTCGGGAAAAGGCAGCGGCCGGTTCGCATCTCCTTGTCTCAATTCACCGTACAGGCCGAGTTGCCCTGCCTTTTTCAGCAGGTTGTCCTTGTAGTCGAAGCCAACATCGATCCGATATCGCGGCGGACTGGTTACGGCCACGCTCATGTTCGCGTCGTATGAGTCGAACACATCCACGTTCTGGAAAAAACGGTCCAGTTGGGCGACGGAACGAAAAGCATCGAAGCTGCGGTCGAATTCGCCACCGGCACGGATAAACGAAAAAGTGCCATCACCACACCCCAGGTCGAGCGAGGGCGGGGTCATGTCGAAGGCGCTCATGGTACGGATGTCGATTTCGCGCCAAAGTGCAGTCTCTGGACGAAGCCAGAAGACATTGAGCAACTGCTCCAGTGTATTGGTCACTTCCCAATTTCCTGTATGCGATGAACGTAGTTCCTGACGAAGAATGCCCGGTCGCCGACCGTGGCAGCCTCGTCACGTGTCGCGCGCGGCAAATAGCACTTGCGGCACACCGCACTCTGCAGGAAGCCTCGTGGTTGCAGATGCATGTCGCGCACCGCCTGCATCCTCTCCCCGTGCCAGACCTGATGCACCGTCTCCCGCCTCAGGTCTCCGATCACTTCGCGGTTCTCCTCGTCGTTCGAACATTTCATCACTAGTCCGTCGGCGCCGACGACCAGCCGTTGATATTGTTGCGGGCAGGTAAAGTCTTCCAAGTATTCGATGCGCGTATCTTTAGACAGGTAGTCGATCAGCGGATTGAACGCAACCAGATCGGCACAGGAAGAAAAGGTATTGTAGTATGCATCGACACCGCTTTCGGCGATTGCGGGCCAGATGCCCTGCACCTTGATGACCGGACGCTTCAGCCCGTTCTCCTCCTTGTATTGCTTGATGGCCTTGATCTTGTCCAGCAGGGCACCGAACTTCAACGGCTTGCGCACGCGCTCGTAAGTCTCGCCCAACCCATCCACAGAGATGGTGATCCAGTCGATCCCAGCCTCAGCCATCTTCCGGAAATATGGTAGCGTTAGCTTGCCACCATGCGTCAGCGTTGAAATTTCCCTGATGCCATGCTCCTTGGCATACCGGATCGCCTCGATGAATTTTGCATGCAGGGTCGCCTCCCCACGCAGGCTCAGGCGGATGGCCGGCACCTTGCCGCCAATCTCGTCGATGATCCTCCGATACATGCCCCAGTCCATGCGGGTCACGTTAACCTGCTGCTTGAACTCTTCGGTGATTGTGTAGCACATCGGGCATTTCAAATTGCACAGCGACGACAACTCGATGTCCACCAGAAGCGGATAGTCGGATACATGCTGGCGCTTTGGCCACTCCGACCAGTTGCTTCGGTATTCGGCGTATTCGGCCTCCCAGCCATTGCCGCGAAGCTGTTCGAACGCGGCCTCCCTTTCCGCTGTGTCCATCGAATAATTGCCCTTGTTGATGGGGACATTACGCTGGGTCATTGCAATTTCTCTTCCGGTTGAAACGAATGATGTCCTCTATGCCAGCCCTAAAAGAGAATGCAGGGTTCCAGCCGAGTTCGGCCCTGGCCTTCGATATGTCTG
This sequence comes from Pseudomonadota bacterium, assembly GCA_040754195.1. Classification (GTDB taxonomy): domain Bacteria; phylum Pseudomonadota; class Gammaproteobacteria; order Burkholderiales; family Rhodocyclaceae; genus Sulfuricystis. The sequence goes on from JBFMDJ010000023.1 coordinate 53,526, forward strand.
CAACGACATCCATCAGTTCGTTGTTGCGCGCCACGTTGTCGCTGACGATTTTTTTCCGGGTATTGGCAATGTCCTGGATGACATTGATGACCTCCCGGACGCTCAGAGAAACGCCTGAGCCGATGTTGTAAACACGATATCCCTCCGCCCTCCCAAGCGTCGCCAGCAATGCCGTCACCATATCCTCCAGATAGACATAATCACGCTTGGGCGCCAGGTCCTTCACGACGATCTCTTCGCGATTGCCCAGTACCTGGGCAATGATCGAGGGAATCAGGAAGCTCTCTGTCTGACCAATGCCGTATACATTGAACGGGCGAATCGTGGTTACCGGCAGGCCATGGGTGCTTGAGTAGAACTCGCATATTTCCTCGGCCAGCCGTTTGCTCAGCGCATAGGGGTTGCTCGGGCGCACCACATTTTCTTCGCCAACCGGCAGGCTGTCCGGGTGGCCATATACATAGGCGCTGACATACGTCACGGGAATGTGCCCCTTACGGCAATACTCCAATACGTTAAGCATACCAAGTATGTTGGTCCGGCAAAATGCGTGTGGGTCGTCCCAGCTATCCGGAACGAAGGTCTTGCCCGCCAGATGAAACACATGGGCAATATCCTGTTGCGCAAAAGCTGTCAGCGTTTCCGGCCTAGCAATGTCGCCCGCCGCAGAGCCCACCGGCACGACCTCCCATCCCCGGACCTGCAACCCAGACGCCAACGCCCTGCCGATGAAGCCGCTTGCGCCGGTGACAAGCACCTTATTCACCGAGGAACCTCTGCTTCATCTGCTCGAACTCCTCGATTGCTTGAACATAGTCGTCCGGTCTGCCGATGTCCAGCCAGTATCCCTCGAACTTGCGCACGCTAGCGGGCTTTCCTGCAGCCATCAAATCCAGCATCAGGTTGTCGAAGCCATAACTTCTGCCCTCGGGAATGAAGTCCAGGATAGAACGGCTGGCCATGTACACGCCCATGCTGACTAGATATTTTCTACTGGGCTTTTCCTTGAAACCTGTCAAGCGGTTACCGGCATCCATCTCCAGCACGCCGTAATCAACCCGCTGCTCCCGCACATGCCCCGATATGGTAAAAATGTTGCGCTTGACGGCGTGTTCGTCAAAGAATCCAGCAAAGTCAAGATCGGTCAGGATGTCGCCGTTCATGACCAAGAAGTTGTCTGGAAGGTCGTCAATCAGGCGTAAGGGCGCCATGGTGCTGAGCGGCTTGTCCTCCAGCGAGTAGTCTATGCGGATACCCCATCGTGCCCCATCCTGAAAGTAGGCCTTGATGATCTCGGCCTGATGGTTGACCGCCATGGTGACATGGTCAAATCCGTGCCGTACGAGTTGGCGAATGATCACTTCCAGAATTGGGAATTCGCCGATAGGCATCAGCGGTTTCGGCAGCACGACGGTGTAAGGACGAAGACGCGTGCCCTTGCCTCCGGCAAGAATGATTGCTCGTTTTGACATGATGGTCTTCAATTCCGCAGGTCTGTGTTGGCAACGATCATTGCTTCAGCAATCCGAGTTTCCAGAACAGTCGCCTCAGGACAGATTTCACCCGCGGCACCCTGTCTAAACCTTCAGCAACTGCCCTCAACAACAATGTTCCTGGTCCCGCTACGACGGCTTTGGCCAAAAAAACTACGGTCGCTCCTGAGATGCCTTGATAGTGCGGGTGCGAACCTGAGGGGTCGGGCAACGCAAACAGCCCACCATCGGGCTCGTTGAAATATTCCCTGGCGACCTCGGCATTCGAGGCCGAATATCTATCAAGAATTTCCTGTCGCTCACCAAAGCTCAGATAGTTATAACTTGCAAAGGGCTGCTTCTGACTTGCTTGATGCAGGGCACGTTGCAAGCGCTTCTTTTCCATTTCGTCAAGATGCGGATGGGCAAGCCTCATGATTTCCAGTGCATCGGGCGAATACCCGCGGTTCGCAGCTATCGAACCTCGATGTTTTTTCAAACATTCGCTGCCGATGATTTGGGCAAAGCCGCCCAGCAGCCCGCCTGCTGTGGAAAGCAGCCCTTTGTCATATCGTTGCACGATTATGTTTTCTCTTCCGAAATGCTCAGAATAGCCATGCAACAGTCGCGCCCAGTCGAATGATGAAGCATCGAATCTGGCGGCGAAGGACTCGAAAGTGCAAGATGCGCCAGCACATATTGTTTGGGCATACAATGACTCGATGAACTCATCCTGTCGCCGCAAATACGCGATGATGCTTACGTCCAGACCGTCCGTAATTCTCCCCAGACTTTCAGCGACAACATGAGCGTTCTCGTAGCCCACATCTGGATTGCCGCTGAATCCCTCGAAGCTCCACAGAAAACGGCTCCGGGCAGGAGCATCCTTTATGCTCTTTTGCAATCTATCCCTGCAGCGTGAGATGATTGTCGAATCGAGCGCCTGCCCCATCATGAGCTGCTTGGCCACCTTGGGAACGGGCATGAACACGATTCCCTCCTTCCCCAGCAACGAGGCATTCTCGCGCAGGGCGGACTGAATGGCGGTAGAGCCGGTTTTGTGCGTACCGATATGAATAAACAAATGCGCAGGACTCATGCGGCCTCTTTCTGCAACGCGGATATCTTCACAAGTTATAGATGTCTGACTTGTAGCCGCGCAGGTTGTCAGGCTGGATGAACCAAGCAGCGGTCTCCACCAAGCCGCGCAGGAAACCTGCGCGGCCGCCATAGGCAGGCTGCCAGCCGAACAGTTGTCGTGCCTTGGCATTGTCGGCCCACAAGCGTTCGACTTCGGAGTTGGCCGGGCGTAGCCGTTCTTCCTCAGTGACGATCTTGATTTCAGCACCCATCGCTTCGGCGATCAGGCGGGCCGTATCTCCGATGGAGATTTCGAAATTGCTGCCAAAGTTGACTACCTCCCCCAAGCCGTCTTCCGACTCGAGCGCGGCAACGAATCCAGCCACGGTATCCTGGATGTAATTGAAGTCGCGCGTTGGCGCAACCGCGCCCAGCTTGATCTCCCGCTTGCCGCTGGCGATTTGGGTAATGATGGTCGGAATTACGGCGCGTGCAGACTGACGCGGGCCGTAAGTGTTGAAGGGGCGCGCAATCACAACAGGCGTACCGAAGGAGGCATGGAATGAGTAGGCCAACTGGTCTGCCGCAATTTTGCTGGCCGAATATGGCGACTGTCCCTGCAATGGATGCTCCTCGGTAATCGGTACAAAACGTGCCGTTCCGTAGACTTCACTGGTCGAGGTGTGAATCACCCGCCGCACATCTAGTTCGCGTGCTGCCTGCAATACGTTGAGCGTACCTTTGATGTTGGTGTCTACGTAAGTATCGGGCGAGTGGTAGGAATAGGGAATCGCGATCAGCGCAGCCAAGTGCAGCACCGCATCACAGCCCTTCATCGCCTCCTTCACGCCGTGCGGGTCGCGAATATCGCCTGCGAACACCTCGAAACCGCCGTTTACGTCGGCAGCACAGCGATCCAGCCAACCCCAGGAATTAAAGGAATTGTAGAGCACGAAAGCGCGGATGCTATAGCCCTTACGAACAAGCGCCTCCACAAGATGGGATCCGATGAACCCCTCGGCCCCGGTAATCAATATTTTCCGATATTTCATTGCCTCGTCGCCCGTCGATATAGTTAGGCCGGCATGGCCATTTTTCCGTCATATCCTTCTGCGGACATAATCTCTTCAACGACCTTCCCGCCTTCCAGTCGATATAGCCGGTCGCAATGCTCAACTGTGGAAAGCCGGTGCGCCACGATGATGATCGTTTTGCTTCCATGCAGCGCCGTGATGGCGCGCATGACACCACTCTCGGTATCTGGATCCAGAGCACTGGTTGCCTCGTCCAGCACCAGCACAGGAGGGTCGTGATAAAGCGCACGCGCGATACCAATGCGCTGTCGCTGCCCGCCCGACAGCCGGATCCCACGCTCGCCAACGACGGTTTCAACACCATCAGGCAAGCTAGCCACAAAATCGTCCAGTTGTGCGGCACAAAGTGCGCGCCGCACCGCCGCATCATCGATACTCTCGTCTGACAGGCCGAATGCCACGTTGCGCCGCAACGTGTCATCCGTAAGATAAATCGACTGGGGAACATACCCGATCTGATCCTGCCAATGACGCAAGTCTTGCTGAATGTTCCGCCCATCTACCGTAACTTGACCAGCATCTGGGGGTAGCAGTCCCAGAATGACATCCACCAGCGTACTCTTGCCTGCGCCGCTGCTACCCACGAATCCGACAGACTCGCCCTTCCGTACATATATGGACAAGCCGTCAAGTGCGGTAGCAGGCGCTGCCGGATAGGTATAGCTCAAATTAATAAGCCGAATCTCTTGCAGGAAGACGGAACGATTGCTGCCCAGTGTTACAGCCTCGCAATCCGGAATAGCGAGCTTCAATTCATCATGCAAAGTATCCAGCACCGCAAGTCCATAGCGCAGCGAAAGTATTGCGCTTAATACCCGATTCACAGAAGGCATCAAACGGAAAGCCGCGATGGCAAAAAGCCCCATGGTCGGCACAATGCTCGCCATATCGCGCCCTTGTGCCAACATGCTTAGCACCAATAACGTCATCCCAGCTACTGCTAGCAACTCTAGCCACAGACGTGGAAGTTGCAGCAAGGCGGCTTGCAACTGTCCCATCCGCGTGCTTTGCAGATTGTGTGCGTCGTACCGCGCAAGAAAACCTTCCTCGCGTCCAAGCAGCTTAATGTCCTTGACTCCGCCCAGTCCCTGCTGCAAATGCTGAATGCGCATTCCGTCGTGATACTGGCGTGCCTTGCCCCATCGGGTAATCCTAGCGTGGGTGAAGCGATGGAACCCCCATGTCGCACTGCCAAGTACGATTGCCACGACTAATGCACCCAGCGGTTCGACAAACAACAGCAGGGTGCCAACCCCCACCAACACCATGCCCTCAGTCAGCACCACCATGCTGGGAAGCATGGCGTTAGCGGTAAACATATTTATCGAGTCGATGGCATTGCGCATCAGTTGTGCAGAATTGCGCTGCAGATGAAAGGTATAAGGTTGACGAACGTAAAGAGTAAATAATGCCTTTGAAAGTCTTGCCCGAATCCCAAAGGCAAAGCGTGTCTGCCGAAAAGCAAGAAAAGCAAGATAACTAACCTTGATGCAATACACACCGAGCAAAGCAAGCATGCCCCACCTCACGAGTGCATCTGGAGCGGGATTATCCATTGCCTCAAGCAGAGATTTAACCGCAGGATAACGATCGGCAAAATCATGCTGGGTAAGCAGGGAAATGGCTGGAATCACCATGCCCACACCCAGCACCTCAAACATCATGCCGATAATTATGAGGCCTATCTGTATCAACGCATTTCGGCGCTCTACAGGAGTCAGAATTTCCCATATGCGACCGAATATCAGCTTCAGAGACATTCGTGGGCCTTGAGCAAAACACCTTGACTTTGCAGCATGCACAAAACACGCTGGACAGATTCATTCAGTGATATCACCCCCGTATCAATAACAAGTTCGGGGTTGAGCGGTTCCTCGTAAGGTGAATCGATTCCTGTGTAATTTCTGATCCTTCCTGCACGTGCGAGTTTATATAGCCCCTTGACATCCCGAGCCTCGCAGGTTTCCAGACTGGCCCGGCAATAGACTTCTAAAAAGTCGCCGTGAGGCATTAAATTGCGCACAGCCTCACGTTCAGCATGGAATGGGCTGATGAAAGCCGTAAGGGTAATAATGCCAGCCTCCATCATCAGCTTGGCTGCTTCTCCAATACGGCGAATATTTTCGCGTCTATCCTCGTCACTGAAACCAAGATTTGACGAAAGGCCGTGGCGAACATTGTCACCATCCAAAACAATCGTGCGGCACCCATGCTGATGAAGCTGCTCTTCTACTGCGTGAGCCAAGGTCGACTTCCCTGCACCGGATAATCCGGTAAACCATATTACGCAGGATTTATGCCCGTTGAGTTCCTCACGCCGTTTACGGGTTACGGAAGCGTGATGCCAGATCAAATTTTGGCTTTGGATAGGTTCTGTCATGCCTGTTTTTCGCAATAATTTCCAAAGCGGATAATGTCGCCTACATCAGGATGAGGATAGACACGGGACTCAAGACCAATGTACTCTCGAATCTCATTATTCATGGGATGAGAAGCAAGGCGGTGAAACTGAAACGAGAGGTGATCAACAGGTTTTGCAACGATGCATTCAACGTTCTCCACCTTTCCCCCTTGCACGTCTAGCATGATATCCATCGGTTTATTATCACCGTAACTCCAACATCAACCAGAGCAATAAAGCTGGGAGATCTGATGGAGAACAACATTTGCAATCTGCCCGAGATAAGACGCAAAAAACTCCGCTCATTGTGCAGTTCACAATGTCCAAACCGGAATTCCTTTAAAGGCGTGTCGCCCGAAAATCGACTTAACATCAACAATACATCCGCCGCGGGCCAGTCGATCAAGAATACGGGTAGAACCAGCCTGACGATAGCTCTCATGTGCTACAGCAATCACCATCACATCGGCCAAGGGCAGGTCTTCCCACGCCACTAGGGTAATACCATATTCGTGATATGCATCGGTAGCATTAGCCACGGGGTCATGCACTGCAACCTCAATACCATAGCTTTCCAGTTCTGCAATAATATCAGGCACTTTCGAGTTTCTTAGATCAGGGCAATTTTCCTTAAAAGTCAGCCCTAACACATTAGCCTTAGCTCCCCGGATATTGATCCCTGCCCGAATCATTTGTTTCACGGTATTTTCGGCTATGAATTTACCCATTCCGTCGTTGATCCGCCTGCCGGCTAGGATGACTTGGGGGTGGTAACCAAGCATCTCGGCCTTGTAGGTGAGGTAGTAGGGATCTACACCGATACAGTGGCCGCCGACCAAACCGGGGGTAAATTTGAGAAAGTTCCATTTGGTTCCGGCCGCTTCGAGGACTTCGGCTGTATCAATAGCCAGTTTGCCAAAAATAATGGCCAACTCGTTCATTAGGGCGATATTCAAATCGCGCTGGGTGTTCTCAATCACCTTGGCAGCTTCGGCGACTTTGATGCTGCTGGCGCGGTGTACGCCGGCGGTGATGACCGATTCGTAAAGATCGCCGACAGCCTTGAGGGTGGCCTCATCATCGCCGGAGACGACCTTGACGATTTTGGTGATGGTGCGCTCCTTATCACCTGGGTTCACCCGCTCCGGACTGTAGCCAACGTGAAAGTCGTGCTTCCATTTCAGGCCGGATTCCCGTTCGAGGATGGGAATGCAAATTTCTTCGGTGGCGCCGGGATAAACGGTGGACTCATAGATAACGGTGGCACCGATTTTCATATGCTTGCCTACCGTCGTGCTGGCACCGACCAGTGGGGAGAAATCCGGGATGTGAGCTTCGTCAACCGGTGTTGGCACGGCGACGATCAGAAAGTCGGCGCTGGCAAGATGGCTTGGGTCGGTGGTAACTTCGAGCCCAGCAGGCCGCATGGCAGTCTGAAGGTCGGCGGCGCTGACTTCTCCTGTGGGGTCGCAATACTTCTGGTAGCTGGCGATTTTTGCTTCGGAAAGGTCAAAGCCGATGGTCTTGTACTGCTTGCCGAACTCAACGGCCAAAGGGAGGCCGACGTAACCCAAACCAATAACAGCAATCGTGGAGGCTGGAGACAAACTCATGCTGTCTCCATAAAGTATTCGCGATACCAGGCGACGAAGTTGGCGACGCCCTGTTCAACAGGGGTGGCGGGTTTGTAGTGGAACTGTTCGACCAGATCCTGTACGTCGGCATATGTATCGGGCACATCGCCCGGTTGCAGCGGCAGCATGTCCATCTCGGCTTTTTTGCCCAGCGCACTCTCCAGCGCGGCGATGTAGTCCATCAGTTCCACCGGGCTATTGTTGCCGATGTTGTAGACCCGCCAGGGCGCGGCGCTGGTGCCCGGATCGGGGTTGGCGCCGCTCCAGTCCGGGTTCGGCGGGGCGGGGCGATCCAGCACGCGGATCACGCCCTCGACGATGTCGTCGATGTAGGTGAAATCCCTTCTGTGCTTGCCATGGTTGAAGACCGGAATCCTCTCGCCGGCGAGGATGGCCTTGGTGAACTTGAACAACGCCATGTCAGGCCGGCCCCAGGGGCCGTAGACGGTGAAGAAGCGCAGGCCGGTGGTCGGCAGGTTGTAAAGATGGCTGTAGGTGTGGGCCATCAGTTCGTTGGATTTCTTGCTGGCGGCGTAGAGCGAGAGCGGATGATCGACGTTGTGGTGCACCGAGAAGGGCATCGTCGTGTTGGCGCCATAGACGCTGGAGCTTGATGCATAGACAAGGTGTTCGACGCCGTTGTGGCGGCAGCCTTCGAGGATGTGGGCGAAGCCAACGATGTTGCTCTCGATGTAGGCGAGCGGGTTCTCGATGGAGTAGCGCACGCCGGCCTGGGCGGCCAGGTTGACCACCCGGTCCGGCTTGTGCGTCGCGAATGCGTCCTCGATGGCCTTGCGGTCGGCGAGATCGATGCGCAGGTGGGCGTAGTTCGGATGGTTCGCATGCCTTGCCAGCCGCGCTTCCTTGATGGCCGGATCGTAGTAGTCGTTGTGGTTGTCGATGCCGATAACGCTGTCGCCGCGCGCCAGCAGCCGCAACGACAACCCCGAACCGATAAACCCAGCCGCTCCAGTAATCAAAACCTTCATCAATCGCTCCCGAAAAGATCGCGGCTGTAGACCTTGTCGGCCACATCCTTGAGATTGTCCGTCATGCGGTTGGCGACAATGACGTCAGACAGCCGCTTGAACTCCGCGAGGTCGTTGACGACCCGCGAATGAAAGAACTCCGCCTCCTTGAGCACGGGCTCATGGACAATGACTTCGATGCCCTTGGCCTTGACGCGCTTCATGATGCCCTGGATGCTCGAGGCCCGGAAGTTGTCCGATCCCGCCTTCATGATGAGGCGATAGACGCCCACCACCCGCGGATTCCTGCGGATGATCTCGTCGGCGATGAAGTCCTTGCGCGTGGTGTTCGATTCGACGATGGCGTGGATCAGGTTCTGCGGCACGGCGCGGTAGTTGGCCAGCAGCTGCTTGGTGTCCTTGGGCAGGCAGTAGCCGCCGTAGCCGAAGGAGGGGTTGTTGTAGTGATTGCCGATACGCGGATCGAGGCAGACGCCGTCGATGATCTGGCGGGTATCCAGGCCATGGGTGGCGGCATAGGTGTCGAGTTCGTTGAAGTAGGCGACGCGCATGGCCAGGAAGGTGTTGGCGAACAACTTGATGGCCTCGGCTTCGGTGCTGTCGGTAAACAGCGTCGGAATGTCTTGCTTGATGGCGCCCTGCCTGAGCAGGTTGGCGAAGGCTTCGGCGCGCTGCGAACGCTCGCCGACAACGATGCGCGAAGGATGCAGGTTGTCGTAAAGCGCCCTGCCCTCGCGCAGGAATTCGGGCGAGAAGATGAGGTTGGCGGTGCCCAGCTCCTGTCGTGTCTTGGCGGTGTAGCCGACCGGCACGGTGGACTTGATGACCATCGTCGCCTGCGGATTGATGGCCATGACGTCGCGGATCACCGCCTCGACCGATTGGGTATTGAAGTAATTGGTCTCGGGATCGTAGTCGGTCGGCGTCGCGATGATGACGTAATCGGCGCCCGCGTAGGCTTCCTGCCTGTCGAGCGTGGCGCGGAAGTACAGGGTCTTGCGGCGCAGGTATTCCTCGATCTCCACGTCCTCGATCGGCGACTCCCGGCGATTCAGCATCGCCACCTTCTCCGGAACAATGTCGAGCGCGACGACTTCGTCATGCTGGGCCAGCAGGATGGCGTTGGACAGGCCGACGTAGCCGGTGCCGGCGATGGCGATTTTCACGGTGTCAGGATGGAAAGATGAGACCGGTGCATTCTACCCCGCCGCCTTGCCGCGCCGCCCCCCCCGTGGAGCAACCGCCGGCTTGCGGGGCGACCGGCTCGCCGTCCCGCCGGGACTGACTTTTTCCAGCAGCGGTGCCAGATAGCGGCCGGTATGGCTGCCGGCCGCTTGCGCCACGGCTTCCGGCGTGCCCGTCGCGATGATGCGCCCGCCGCCGCCGCCGCCCTCGGGGCCGAGGTCGACGATCCAGTCGGCCGTCTTGATGACGTCGAGGTTGTGCTCGATCACCACCACGGTGTTGCCGTGGTCGCGCAGGCGGTGCAGCACCTTGAGCAGCAGCTCGATGTCCTGGAAGTGCAGGCCGGTGGTCGGTTCGTCGAGGATGTAGAGCGTGCGGCCGGTATCGCGCTTCGAAAGTTCCAGCGCCAGCTTGACGCGCTGCGCCTCCCCGCCGGAAAGCGTGGTCGCGCTCTGCCCGAGCTGGATGTAGGTCAGGCCGACGTCGATGAGCGTCTGCAGCTTGCGGGCGACCACCGGCACGGCCTCGAAGAACTCGTGGGCCTGCTCGACGGTCATCTGCAGGACTTCGTAGATCGTCTTGCCCTTGTAGCGGATCTCCAGCGTCTCGCGGTTGTAGCGCTTGCCATGGCAGACGTCGCAGGGCACGAAGATGTCGGGCAGGAAGTGCATCTCCACCTTGATCATGCCGTCGCCCTGGCAGGCTTCGCAGCGGCCGCCCTTGACGTTGAAGCTGAAGCGGCCTGGGCCGTAGCCGCGCTCGCGCGCCTGCGGCACGCCGGCGAACAGCTCGCGGATCGGCGTCAGCAGGCCCGTGTAGGTCGCCGGATTGGAGCGCGGCGTGCGGCCGATCGGACTCTGGTCGACGTTGATCACCTTGTCGAAGAACTCCAGACCCTGGATCTCCTCGTGCGCGGCGGGTTCGAGGGCCGAGCCGTAGAGATGGCGCGCGGCGGCGGCATAGAGCGTGTCGTTGATCAGCGTCGACTTGCCGGAGCCGGAAACGCCGGTGACGCAGGTCAGCAGGCCGACGGGAACCTCAAGATCGACGTGCGCCAAGTTGTTGCCGGTCGCGCCAAGAACCCTCAGGCGACGGGCCGGGTTGGGGGGCGTGCGCCGGGCGGGAACCTCGATCCGGCGGCGGCCGGACAAATACGCCCCGGTCATCGAAGCAGGGTTCGCCTCCACCTCGGCCGGCGTACCCGCGGCGACGACATGGCCGCCGTGCTCGCCGGCACCCGGTCCCATGTCGACGACGTGGTCGGCCGACTCGATGGCCTCCTGGTCGTGTTCGACGACGATCACGGTATTGCCGATGTCGCGCAGATTGGCGAGCGTCTGCAGCAGGCGCGTGTTGTCGCGCTGATGCAATCCGATCGAGGGTTCGTCGAGTACATACATCACGCCGGTAAGGCCGGAGCCGATCTGCGAAGCCAGGCGGATGCGCTGCGCCTCGCCCCCCGAAAGCGTCTCGGCCGAGCGGTCGAGCGACAGGTAGTCGAGGCCGACGTTGATGAGGAAGGACAGGCGGCTGGTGATTTCCTTGACGATCTTCTCAGCCACCTGCGCCTTGTGCCCGGCCAGCTGCAGGAGATTGAAGAAATCGCGGCACTCGATCAGCGACAGGCGGCTGACGTCGGTGATCGTCCGCCCGCCGATCAGCACATGGCGCGCCTCCTGCCGCAGGCGCGCGCCGCCACATTCCGGGCAGGGCTTGTTGTTGAGGTATTTGGCGAGTTCCTCGCGCACCATCACGCTGTCGGTCTCGCGGTAGCGCCGCTCCAGGTTCGGGATGATGCCCTCGAAGCTGTGCGCGCGCTCGAAGCGCGTGCCTTTCTCGTTGAGATACTTGAAGCGGATCTGCTCGCGCCCCGAGCCGTACAGCACGATCCGGCGAGTCTCCTCGGACAGCTTCTCGAACTCGACATCCGTCGCGAAGCCATAGTGGTTCGCCAGCGATTCGATCATCTGGAAATAGAACTGGTTGCGCTTGTCCCAGCCCTTGATCGCGCCGGCGGCGAGCGACAGGTGCGGGTAGGCGACGACGCGCGCCGGGTCGAAGAACTGGATCTGGCCGAGGCCGTCGCACTCCGGACAGGCGCCCATCGGATTGTTGAACGAGAACAGGCGCGGTTCCAGTTCCTGCAATGCATAGCCGCACTGCGGGCAGGCGAACTTGGCGGAGAACAGATGCTCGACGCCGGAGTCCATTTCCACCGCGAGGCAGCGCCCCTCGGCGTGCGTCAGCGCGGTCTCGAAGCTTTCGGCGAGGCGCTGGCGCTGGTCGGGGCGCGCCTTGAGGCGGTCGACGACGACGTCCACCGAATGCTTGTGCGTCTTGGCGAGCTTCGGCAGGGCGTCGATGTCATGCACCTTGCCGTCCACGCGCAGCCGCACGAAGCCCTGCGCCTTCAGCTCGGCGAACAACTCGAGCTGCTCGCCCTTGCGGTTGGCCACCACCGGCGCGAGGATCATCAGTCTGGTGTCCTCGGGCAGGGCCAGCACGTGGTCGACCATCTGCGCCACGCTCATCGATTCCAGCGCCGTGCCGTGCTCGGGGCAGTGCGGCGTGCCGGCGCGCGCATACATCAGGCGCAAGTAATCGTGGATTTCCGTGACCGTGCCGACCGTGGAGCGCGGGTTGTGGCTGGTCGCCTTCTGCTCGATCGAGATCGCCGGCGACAGTCCCTCGATCAGGTCGACGTCGGGCTTTTCCATCAGCTGCAGGAACTGGCGCGCGTAGGCCGACAGGCTTTCGACGTAGCGACGCTGGCCCTCGGCGTAGAGCGTGTCGAAAGCCAGCGAACTCTTGCCGGAGCCGGACAGGCCGGTGATCACGGTGAGCTTGTTGCGCGGCAAATCCAGGCTGATGTTCTTGAGATTGTGGGTGCGCGCGCCGCGAATCTTGATCATGTCCATGCACTTGTTGGGGTCGCTGGGGGCGTGTGGGCGACCTGCTAATATACCCGCCCTTTCGTGCCAAAGACATTACCTGCGTGCTTTCTCCAGTCGCCGATCCCATGACCCCCGCCGAGCGGCGCGCGGGTGCCGTGCTCGCCACGATTTTCGGCCTGCGCATGCTCGGTCTGTTCCTCGTGCTGCCGGTCTTTTCCCTCCTCGCCGCGCGCCTGCCGGGCGGCGACGACGTCATGCTGGTCGGCCTCGCGCTCGGCGCCTACGGCCTGACCCAGGCCTTCTTCCAGATTCCCTTCGGCATGGCCTCGGACCGCTGGGGCAGGAAGCCGGTGATCGTCGCCGGCCTGCTGCTGTTCGCCGCCGGCAGCTTTCTCGCCGCCGCCGCGCCCGACATCCACTGGATGATCGCCGGCCGCGTGCTGCAAGGCGCCGGGGCGATCTCCGCGGCGGTCTCCGCGCTGGCCGCCGACCTCACGCGCGAGCAGCACCGCACCAAGGTGATGGCGATGATCGGTGCCTCGATCGGCCTCGTGTTCGCCGCCTCGCTGGTCGTCGCCCCGCCGCTGGCGGCGGCGCTCGGTCTATCGGGCCTGTTCGCGCTGATCGGCGTGCTGGCGCTCGCCGCGATCGTCCTGCTCCTCGTCGCCGTCCCGCCGGCGCTGACTTTTTCGCGGCCGGAGCGCGCATCCTTCGCCAGCGTGCTGTTCGATGCAAAGCTGGCCCGCCTCAACTTCGGCGTTTTCGCCTTGCATCTCATGCAGACCGCGCTCTGGGTGGTGGTGCCGTCCGCGCTGGTCGCCGGCGGTCTGCCGGGCGGCGAGCACTGGAAAGTCTATCTGCCGGCCGTGCTGCTGTCCTTCGCCGTCATGGTGCCGGCCATCATCGCCGCCGAGCGGCGCGGCAAAGTCAGGCCCGTCTATGCGGGCGCGGTCGCCCTGCTGGTGATCGTGCAAAGCGGCATGGCGCTGTTTGGCGGCGGACTCTGGGGCACCGGTGCCTGGCTGCTGCTGTTCTTCGTCGCCTTCAACATCCTCGAAGCGTTGCAGCCCTCGCTGATTTCCCGGCTGGCGCCGGGCGGCTCCCGGGGCGCCGCCCTCGGCATCTACAATACGACGCAATCGGCCGGCCTGTTTCTCGGCGGCCTGCTGGGCGGCTGGCTGGCGAAGCATTTCGGCGCGGCGGCCGTGCATATGGCATGCGCGGCGGCGGGTATCATCTGGCTCGGACTGGCGGCGCGCGTGGCGCCGCCGCCCCGGCCGACGACAAACTAGGGAGGCAACATGGCATCGGTGAACAAGGTGATTCTGGTGGGAAATCTCGGCGCGGACCCGGAGTCGCGCTACATGCCCAATGGCGACGCCGTGGTGAATATCCGTCTGGCGACCACGGAAAGCTGGAAGGACAAGGCCACGGGCGAAAAGCGCGAACTCACCGAATGGCATCGCGTGGTGTTCTACCGCAAGCTCGCCGAAATCGCCGGCCAATACCTGAAGAAGGGGTCGCAGGTTTATATCGAGGGCCGCCTCCGCACGCGCAAATGGCAAGGCCAGGACGGCCAGGACCGCTACACCACCGAAATCGAAGCCAACGAGATGCAGATGCTCGGCCGGCGCGAAGGCATGGGTGATTCGGCGCCGCGCGACAGTGGCGGCGGCCGTCCGGCGGCACGCTCCGCGCCCCCGCCGAGCAGTGCCCCGATGAATGGCGGCTTCAGCGATGTCGAGGACGACATCCCCTTCTAAATGAGCAGGCGGCGATTCCCGCGCCGGCTGCGCGAATATTCGCCGCGCGATCTGCTGGCCGTCGGCCTGCCGCTGCTGCTGCTCGTCGTCGCCGGTTTCTGGTTCGCAGCACGCCATATCCAGCCGGCTCCGCCGGATGCGCTCGTGCTGGCCACCGGCGGCCCCGGCGGCGCCTACCAGCGCTTCGGCGCGGCCTACAAGGACGCCCTGGGACGCCAGGGCATCCGCGTCGTCGAGGAAGCCACGGCCGGCTCGACCGAGAACCTCCAGAAGCTGCGCGACCCGGCCCAAACGGTCGATGCCGCCTTCGTGCAGGGCGGCACCGCGCGCGTGCAGGAAGGCGACGCACTGCTGTCGCTCGGCGCCATCTACAATGAACCGCTGTGGATCTTCCATCGCGCCGACCTGGGCGAACTGACGCGCATCGCCGACCTCAAGGGGCGGCGCATCGCCATCGGCGGCGTGGGCAGCGGCACGCGCCACCTGGCCCAGGAACTGCTGTTCGCCAACCAGATCGACGCGCACCAGGCGCAGCTGCTCGACACGGGAGGACTCGCCCTCGCCGAAGCCTTTGCCGGGCGCGCCATCGATGCGGCCTTCGTCGTCGGGCCGACCGAATCGGCCACCGTCTGGACGCTCCTGCACACGCCGGGCCTGAAACTCATGAGCCTGCAGCACGCCGAAGCCTATACGCGCCACCTGCCCTATCTCTCCCACCTCGTCCTGCCGCGCGGCGCGATCGACATCGCCGCCGACCTGCCGCCGCGCGACGTCAGCCTGCTCGCCGCGACCGCGACGCTGGTGGTGCGCGACGGCACGCACCCCGCGCTGGTCGATCTGCTGATGCAGGCGCTGGGAGAAACGCACGGCGGCGCCGGCATCTTCCAGAAGCCGGGGGAGTTTCCCCGTGCCGCCGAGACCGATTTTCCCCTGTCGCCCGAGGCGCAACGCTACTACAAGTCGGGCAAGCCGCTGCTGCAGCGCTACCTGCCCTTCTGGGCGGCGACGCTGGTCGATCGCATGGTGGTGATGCTGATCCCGCTGTTCGCGCTGCTGATCCCGGTGATGAAGATCGCGCCGGGACTCTACAACTGGCGCGTCAAGTCGCGCATCTACCGGCGCTACGGCGAGCTGAAATTCATCGAGGCCGAACTGGACGCCGACCCGGCGCGCCTGACGCGCGAAGAATGGCACCAGCGGGTCGACGCCATCGAGCGGGACGTCAACCACCTGTCGATGCCGCTGGCCTTCACCGACATGGCATATACCCTGCGCCTGCACATCGGGCTGGTGCGCAAGGCCATCGAGCGGAGCGCTACAGGGTCCTGATCTTGTCCAGCAGCGCGGTGGTCGAACGCGCGTGGATGAAGGGAATGGAATGCACCGTGCCGCCCCAGCCCTTCACTTCAGTCGCGCCGATGATCCGGTCCGCCGGCCAGTCCCCGCCCTTGACGAGGATGTCGGGCCGGCAATCGAGGATGCGTTGCAGGGGCGTGTCCTCGTCGAACCAGGTCACCAGCGACACGCATTCCAGCGCGGCCAGCACCGCCATGCGGTCTTCGAGCGCATTGACCGGACGGTCATCGCCCTTGCCCAGCCGTTTCACCGAGGCATCGGAATTCGCCGCGACGATCAGGCCGGCGCCCAGTGCCCGCGCCTGCGCGAGGTAGGTGACGTGGCCGCGATGGAGGATGTCGAAACAGCCGTTGGTAAACACCAGTGGACGCGGCATGGCGCAGACGCGGATGGCAAGCGCTTCCGGCGCGCAGATCTTGGCCTCGAACGCAGGCGGCGCGTAGCTCACGAAGCGGCGGCGTCCTTCTTGGCCGGCGTCGCGGGCGGTGGGTCGAGGCGGCGCGCCTCCTCCTCGCTGATCACCTCGAAGACGCGCACGACCTTCTGTACGCCTCCGGTGGTGCGGGCAATCTCGACCGCGGCGGCCGATTCGCGCTGCGTCACCAGTCCCATCAGGTAGACGGTGCCGCTTTCGGTGACCACCTTGACTTGGTTGGCCGCGAACTTGTTCGCGTCGATGAAGCGCGCCTTGACCTTCGAGGTGAGATAGACGTCGTTGCTGCGGCTGGTCAGTGAACTGACGCCCGCCACCTGCAATTCGTTGCTGAGCGCCCTGACATTGGGCACGCCCGCCACCAGGGATTCGACCTCGGCGCGCGCCGCGGCGTCCGGCACCTCGCCGGTCAGCAGCACGGTGCGGTTGAAGCTGGTGACATTCACATGGACGCGGTCGCCGAAGCGTTCGCGAACACGGTTGGCGGCGCGAATCTCGATGCCTTCGTCGGTAAACACGGTTTCCGTCTGGCGCCGGTCGGCATAGACCAGCGCCCCGGCGCCGACGCCGACGACGGCGGCGCCGAAGCAGCCGGCGAGCATGGGCGCGAGGACGGCAAGCAGGACGAGCGTGCGGTATTTCATCATGTCGTTTCTCCCAGAATGAGGGCGTCGATGCCGTCGCACAGGCAGTGGATGGTCAGCAGGTGGACCTCCTGGATGCGCGCGGTGCGGTCGGCGGGAACGCAGAGGTGGACATCTTCGCCGCCCAGCATTGCGGCCATTTTGCCGCCGTTCTTGCCGGTGAGCGCCACCACGCGCACGCCGCGCGCATGGGCGGCCTCGATGGCGGCCATGACGTTGGGCGAATTGCCCGATGTCGAGATCGCCAGCAGCACGTCGCCGGCACGGCCGAGGCCCTGCACCTGCTTGGCGAACACCTGTTCGTAGGCGTAATCGTTGGCGATCGAGGTCAGCGTGGAAGTGTCGGTCGTCAGGGCGATCGCGGCGAGCGGCGGCCGCTCCTTCTCGAAGCGGTTGAGCAGTTCGGCGGCGAAATGCTGGGAATCGGCGGCCGAACCGCCGTTGCCGCAGGCCATCACCTTGCCGCCGGCCCGCAGCGCGCCGGCCATGAGGCGGACGGCCGCCTCGATGGCGGACGTCATGGTCTCCAGCGCCGCCTGCTTGGCGGCGAGACTGTCGGCGAACTGAAGCTGGATGCGTTGCTGAAGATTCATGACCGCCCGATTCTAGTCAATTCCCTCGGCGCCACAGCGGCGAAATAGCAGGGTTATTCCGGGCGAAACGCGTCCTTGAGCCATTCGAGGCGGTCGCCGTCGATCAGCACGCAGTCGAAGCGGCATGCCGGCTCGCCATGCCGCGCCAGCCAGTGCCGTGCCGCGAGGATCAGGCGCTTTTGCTTGGCCGGCGTGATGCTCCATGCCGCTCCGCCGAAACCGGAACCGGCGCGCCGGCGCACCTCGACGAACACGGTCGCTTCGCCATCGCGGCAGACGAGGTCGATCTCGCCGCCCCTGACGCGAAAGTTGCGCGCCAGCACCCGCAGGCCATGCGCGGCGAGGTGCCGGGCGGCGAGCTCTTCGCCGGCATCGCCGACCTGCTTCGTCGTGTGGGGGATAATGCAGCTCATGAGTGCCATATTGTCCATCGTCGCCACCCCCATCGGCAACCTCGGCGACATCACGCTGCGCGCGCTGGAGGCCCTGCGCGCCGCCGCCGTCGTCGCCTGCGAGGACACGCGCCACGCGCGCCGGCTTCTCGACCACCACGGCATCCGCGCGCCAACCCTCGCGCTCCACGAGCACAACGAGCAGGCCGCCGCGGAAAAACTGCTCGGCCTGCTGGCGCAAGGGAAAAGCGTCGCCCTGGTTTCCGATGCCGGCACCCCGGGCATTTCCGATCCCGGGGCGCGCGCCGTCGCCGCCGTGCGCGCGGCAGGTTACCGCGTCACCCCCCTGCCCGGCCCGAACGCCGCGATCGCGGCCCTCTCCGCCGCCGGCCTGACCGACGCGGCCTTCCATTTCGCCGGCTTCCTGCCGGCAAAAGTCAGCGCCCGCAGGACGGCGATCGAAGCCCTGAAGCCCGTCGCGGCGACCCTGGTTTTCTACGAGGCACCGCACCGGATCGCCGACACCGTGACCGATCTCGCCGAACTGCTCGAACCGCAACGCGAAATCGTCGTCGCGCGCGAACTGACCAAGCTGTTCGAACAGATCGAGCGCATGCCGCTGCCGGAAGCCCCGGCCTGGCTGGCAGCCGACGAGAACCGCCGGCGCGGCGAATTCGTACTGCTGGTCTCGGCACCGCCGCCCCACGAGGGCATCGACGCGGAGGCGGAGCGCATCCTGAAACTGCTGCTCGCCGATCTGCCGGTGAAGCAGGCATCCAGGCTCGCCAGCGAAATCACCGGCCTGCCGAAGAACGCGCTTTACGAACGGGCGCTGGAAATCAAGGGCGGCTAGAATTCCGGCCATGCAAACGCTCACGCTCACCCGGCCCGACGACTGGCACCTGCACCTGCGCGACGGCGACGCCCTCAAGGCAGTGCTGCCCGACACCGCGCGCCGCTTCGCGCGCGCCATCGTCATGCCCAACCTCAAGCCGCCGGTCACCACGGTGGCGCAGGCGGCGGCCTACCGCGAGCGCATCCTCGCCGCCGTCCCGCCGGGGCTGACTTTTCAGCCGCTGATGACCCTCTACCTGACCGACAACCTGCCGGCCGGCGAGATCGACCAGGCAAAGGCCAGCGGCTTCGTGCATGCGGCCAAGCTGTATCCCGCCGGCGCCACCACCAATTCGGACGCCGGCGTCACCGACCTGAAAAAATGCGCGGCTACGCTCGCCCGCATGGAACGGCTCGGCCTGCCCCTGCTCGTGCATGGCGAGGTGACCGACCCGGCGGTGGACATCTTCGACCGCGAGGCGGTGTTCATCGAGACGGTGCTGGCCCCCCTGCTCAAGGACTTCCCCGGCCTCAGGGTCGTCCTGGAACACATAACGACCAAGGACGGGGCCGGGTTCGTGAAGTCGTCCGGGCCCAATGTCGCCGCCACGATCACTGCCCACCACCTGCTGCTGAACCGCAACGCCCTCTTCGCCGGCGGCATCCGCCCGCACCACTACTGCCTGCCGGTACTCAAGCGCGAAACGCATCGCCAGGCGCTGCTGGAGGCCGCGACCTCCGGCAATCCCAGGTTCTTCCTCGGCACCGATTCCGCACCGCATGCGAAAAAAACGAAAGAGGCCGCCTGCGGTTGCGCCGGCTGTTATACGGCGCACGCCGGCATCGAGCTGTATGCCGAAGCCTTCGAAGCCGCCGGCGCGCTCGACCGGCTGGAAGGCTTCGCGAGCCATTTCGGCGCCGACTTCTACGGCCTGCCGCGCAATGCGGACAAGATCATGCTGGTGCGCGCAAGCTGGACGGTGCCGGCGCAACAACCGCTGCTCGCCGACGATGCGCTCGTGCCCCTGCGGGCCGGCGAAACGGTCGACTGGCGTCTGGAGGATCCGCGATGAAACCTTACCTGTTGCTGCCGCTGCTCGCCCTGCTACTCACCGCCTGCGTGCAGGAACCGGCCGGCTTCCTCATCGAGGGCGGCAACCACTCCCTGACGGTCGAGCGCAACAAACCCTATTTCTGGAGCAGCGGCTGGGAACTCGACCTGATCGTCGCGCGCTATCCCGAATGCCAGCGGCGCCATGCCATGCGCAAGGTCGCCGGAGAGAAAGTCAGCGTCCATCTCTTCCGCACGCAGTCCGGCGCGTTCATCCTCAACCAGGGCAAGAACTGGTATGTCGCCGAAACCCTGGGCTGCCAGATGCAGCGCTATGAAGAAGAGCCGCCGGAGCCGGGCGAATACCTCGGCAGTTTCCGCGTGAAAAACGACGTCTTCGGCTTCGTGCCGAATGCCGAAGACGGCAAGGGCAAGGGTGGCGACGAGTAGGCGCCTATAATCGCAAGCGGAAGTTCGCCAGGCAGCCGCGGCGCAGCGATGCGTCGAGGAAAGTCCGGGCCCCATAGAGCAGGATGCCGGCTAACGGCCGGGCGCCGCGAGGCGACAGACAGTGCAACAGAAACATACCGCTAAACACTCGCAAGAGTGCAGCAAGGGTGAAATCGTGCGGTAAGAGCGCACGGTCGCGCTGGTAACAGCCGCGACGGGCAAACCTCATCCGGGGCAAGGCCAAATAGGGGAGCATCGGCGTGGCTCGCGTCGCTCCCGGGTAGGCTGCTAGAGGCCGTCAGCAATGGCGGTCCCAGAGGAATGGCTGCCCACGACAGAACCCGGCTTATCGGCGGACTTCCACCCCCCACTCACTGTCAGGAAAGCGTTTGAACACTTTCCCCCACCTTTGTCGCGCCCTGCGCCACAACTTAATAAATCACTTTCGGAACGATTTACCATTTATTGATTATTAAGGGTTTTATTTTTTATCGCATCTATCCAAAGTTGCGCCTAAGTCATTGTCACACCTGCAAATTTCTCAAAATTCCCCTTGACTCTGCGAAATTGGTGGAATAAAGTGGGGGCAAGTGGGGAATCGTGGGAGGCAAAGGGCAGTGTTCCAGGGAGCGGCGCAACTCAATCTCGATGCGAAAGGACGACTGGCGGTTCCGGCCCGGCATCGTGACGCGCTCGCCAAGGCCGATGGCGGCCGCCTGGTCCTGACCGCCCATCCGCATCGCTGCCTGCTGCTTTACCCGGAAGCGGCCTGGGCGCCGATCCGCGACAAGATTCTCGCGACACCCAGTTTCGATCCCCGTTCCGCCGCCGCCAAGCGCGTGCTGGTCGGCAACGCGCGCGACGGCGATCTCGACGCCGCCGGCCGCATCCTCGTCGCACCAGAGCTGCGCGATTACGCCGGGCTCGACAAGCAGGTCTGGCTGGTCGGCATGGGCAGCCATTTCGAAATCTGGAGCGACGCCGGCTGGAAGCGTCAGCACGAGGCGGCCTTCGAAGCGCTGGCGAGCGACGAGCCGCCGCCGGGTTTCGAGGGGCTGTCGCTTTGAGCGCCGCGTATCGTGAGCGAATTCCATGTTCCGGTGCTGCTCGCCGAGGCGGTGGCGGCACTGGCCGTCAGGCCGGGCGGCATCTACGTGGATGGCACCTTCGGGCGCGGCGGGCACAGCCGGGAAATCCTTGCGCAGCTGGGACCGACGGGGCGTCTCATCGCGCTGGATCGCGATCCGACGGCCGTCGCGGCGGGCGCGGCGATCGCGGACCCGCGCTTCACGCTCGTGCATGCCGCCTTCAGCCGGCTGAACGAGGTGCTGGACGCGCAGGGCATTGCGCAAGTGGATGGAATTTTGCTCGACGTGGGCGTGTCGTCGCCGCAGCTGGACGACGCGGCGCGCGGCATGAGTTTTCGTTTCGATGCGCCGCTGGACATGCGCATGGACACGACGCAGGGGGAGACCGCGGCGGATTTTCTGGCGCGGGCGGAACAATCTGAAATCGAGGAGGTGATACGTGAGTATGGCGAAGAACGGTTTGCTCATGCGGTTGCAAAGGCGCTTGTTGCTGCTCGGAGCGGGCAGCGTATTTCATCCACAGGACAGCTTGCCGCGCTCGTGGCGGCGGTCGTCCGCACGCGCGAGCCAGGGCAGCACCCGGCGACGCGCACCTTCCAGGCTCTACGGATTCACGTCAATCGGGAGCTTGAGGAGCTGTCGCTAACGCTGCCGCAGGCGCTTGGCCGCTTGCGGCCGGGCGGGAGGTTGGCCGTGATCAGTTTCCATTCGCTCGAAGACCGCATCGTCAAGCGCTTCCTGCGCGACGCGGCGCATCCGCCGCAGCCGCCCAAGGGCGTGCCGGTGCGCGCCGCCGACCTGCCGCCCCCCGTCGTGCGGCTGGTCGGCAAGCCGGGCCGGGCCGGCGCCGCCGAAGTGGCCGGCAATCCGCGCGCGCGCAGCGCCGTGATGCGGGTGGCGGAAAAGCTCGCGCCACCATGATCCGCACCAACCTTTTCCTGCTGGCCGCCGTGCTGATTTGCGCGCTCGCCGCGGTTTCGACCAACTATCGCGCACGCAAGCTGGTCACCGAATACGAACGCGAACAGGCCCACATGCGCGCGCTGGAGGTCGAGTGGGGCCAACTGCAGCTAGAACAAAGCACCTGGGCCACCCACGCGCGCGTCGAGGAGATCGCGCGCCAACGCCTCGGCATGCGGGCGCCAAAACCCGGCCAGATCATCGTCGTCGTGCCATGAGATTGACGCGCAGCCCGCTGCTCGACGAACGCCTGCCGGCCTGGCGCGCCCATCTGGTGATGGGCCTGCTGCTTGCCGGCTCGCTCGCTCTCGTGGCGCGCTCCATCTGGCTGCAGGGCGTCAACAAGGAATTCCTCATCGGTCAGGGCGAGTCGCGCTACGAGCGCGTGATCGAAATGCCCGCCACGCGCGGCCGCATCCTCGACCGGCACGGCGATGTGCTGGCCATCTCGACTCCGGTCAAGTCGATCTGGGCGATCCCCGAGGATGCCCGCCTGACGCCGGCCCAGACGCGCGAACTCGCCAAGCTGCTCGACACCGACCCGCGCGACCTGACACGGCGGCTGGCCGCTGAGCGCGACTTCGTCTTCCTCAAGCGCCGCATCGCCCCGGACATCGCCGCGCGCATCGGCGCGCTCAAGCTGCCGGGCATCCATTTCCAGGACGAATACCGGCGCTACTATCCGGCCGGCGAAGTGACCGCCCACATGCTCGGTTTCACCGGCGCCGAAGACATGGGCCAGGAAGGCGTCGAACTGGCCATGAACGCCCAGCTGGCCGGCAAGCCGGGCAGCCGGCGCGTCATCAAGGACCGACTGGGACGCATCGTCGAGGACGTCGAGTCGATCCATGTGCCGCAGGAAGGCAGGGACGTCGTGCTCGCGCTCGACGCGAAGCTGCAATATCTCGCCTACTCCCGCCTCAAGGCGGCGCTCGCGGAGCACAAGGCGAAAGCCGGCGGCATCGTCATGCTCGACGCGAAGAGCGGCGAGGTGCTGGCGCTCGCCAACCTGCCGACCTACAATCCGAACAACCGCGCCGGACTGTCGGGAGCGCAGCTGCGCAACCGCGCCTTCACCGACACCTTCGAGCCGGGCTCGACCTTCAAGCCCTTCGGTGTCGCGCTGGCGCTGGAAAAGGGCCACGTGCGCTTCGACACGCAGATCCAGACCGCGCCGGGGCGGCTGACCATCAACGGCGCCACGATTTCGGACGCCCACCGGCACGATGTCCTGTCGGTGGCGCAGGTGATCCAGAAGTCCTCCAACGTCGGCACCGCGAAAATCGCCCTCGGGATGCGTCCCGAGGATATGTGGACGATGTTCGACAATCTGGGCTTCGGCCAGCCGCTCAAGCTCGGTTTTCCCGGCGAGGCTGGCGGACGGCTGCGGCCATGGAAGCGCTGGCGGCCGATCGAGCAGGCCACCATGTCCTACGGCCACGGCATTTCCGTCACGCTCGTCCAGCTCGCACGCGCCTACCTCGCCTTCGCCCGCGACGGCGACCTGCTGCCGCTCTCGCTGGCCCGCCTCGAGGCCGCGCCGAACGTCGGCGTGCGGGTATTCACGCAGCAGACGGCCAAGGAAGTCCGCGCGATGCTCGAAATGGCCGTCCAGCCGGGCGGCACGGCGCCCGGCGCGCGGGTGCCCGGTTACCGCGTCGCCGGCAAGACCGGTACCGCCAACAAGCTCGAAGGCGGCCGCTATGCCGACAAATATGTCTCCTCCTTCGTCGGCTTCGCGCCAGCTTCGGATCCGCGCCTGATCGTGGCGGTGATGCTCGATGAACCGGCGGGTGGCCGCTATTACGGCGGCGAGGTGGCCGCGCCGGTATTCGCCGGCGTCATGGCCAGCGCCCTGCGCAGCCTCGGCGTGCCGCCCGACGATACCCTGCGCCCGATGCAGATGGCCAACGTCGCGCCGGCCGGAGAGGAAATGTGAACATGGCGGCCGCACTGCTCGACACCATGCAGCGGCAGGGACTCCGCGTCGAACGGCTGACGCTCGACTCGCGCCGCGTGCGGCCGGGCGATGTATTCGTCGCCGTTCCCGGCGCGCATGCCGACGGCCGCCGCTTCATCCCCGACGCCGTGGCGCGCGGCGCGGCAGCGGTGATCTGCGAGCCGGGCGGAGACGTGGCCGCCGTCCCGCCGGCGCTGACTTTTCCGGTTCCCGATCTCGCCGCGCACGTCGGCGAGATCGCGCACCTCGTCTATGGCCGTCCCTCGGAACAGCTCTGGATGTGCGGCGTCACCGGCACCAACGGCAAGACCTCGGTGTCGCAGTGGATCGCGCAGGCGCTCACCGCGCTCGGCTGCAAGTGCGGCGTGATCGGCACGCTCGGCAACGGCTTCCCGCCGGATTTCGAGGCAAGCCCCAACACCACGCCCGATGCCGTCACGCTGCACGCCACCCTCGCCCGCTTCGTGCGCGAAGGCGCGGTGGCCTGCGCGATGGAGGTCTCCTCGATCGGCCTCGACCAGCAGCGCACGAACGGCGCCCGCTTCGACGTGGCGGTATTCACCAACCTGACGCGCGACCACCTCGAATACCACGGCGACATGACCGCCTACGCGGCCGCCAAGGCGAAGCTGTTCGATTGGCCCGGGCTCAAGTGCGCCGTGCTGAACCTCGACGATCCATTCGGCGCGACGCTCGCCCTGAAACTCCGGGGCAAAGTGCGCACCATCGGCTACACGCTGGCCGACGCAAGCGGCGCGGACACGGTGCTGGCCGCCACCGATCTGGAAGAAACCAACACCGGCATCGCCTTCACGCTAGACGGCACGCGCTTCGAAGCGCCGGTCGTCGGCCGCTTCAACGTATCCAACCTGCTCGCCGTCATCGGTGCGCTGCTCGCGGACGACGAAACGCCGGCGGACATCGCCGCCGCGCTGCGCCACATCGCGCCACCGGCGGGACGCATGCAGGGTGTCGGCGGCACGGATGAACCGCTGGTCGTCATCGACTATGCCCACACGCCGGACGCGCTGGAAAAGGTCCTGACGACGCTGCGCGGCACCGCAACGGCGCGGGGCGGTCGACTCGTCTGCGTGTTCGGCTGCGGCGGCGAACGCGACGCCGGCAAGCGTCCGCTGATGGGCGCGGCAGCCGAGCGGCTCGCGGACGCGGTCGTCGTCACCAGCGACAACCCGCGCGGCGAAGACCCGCAGGCCATCATCGCCGCCATCCTCGCCGGCATGCACGGCCAGCCCGTTGTCGAAGTCGATCGCACTGCGGCGATTCATGCCGCCGTCGCCGAAGCCGCCGCGCGCGACGTGATCGTGCTCGCCGGCAAGGGTCACGAGCCCTACCAGGAAATCGCCGGCGTGCGTCTGCCGTTCTCCGACCTCGCGGTGGCAAAGTCAGCCCTGGCAGGACGGCGGCCATGCTGAAGCTCGCCGAACTCGCCAGCGTGCTGGACGGCCGCCAGAGCGGTCGGGACGTGGAATTCACCACCGTCGGCAGCGACTCGCGCGACATCATGCCCGGCATGCTGTTCGTCGCCCTCAGGGGCGAGCGCTTCGACGGCCACGACTACGTGCAAGCCGCGCTCGACCAGGGCGCGGCGGCGGCGCTGGTCGCGACGGACTGGGCCGCTGCGCATGCCGGCCTGCCCCTTGTCGCGGTCGCGGACACCCGGCGCGCGCTCGGGACGCTGGCCGCCCACTGGCGTGCGCGCTTCCACATTCCGCTGATCGGCATCACCGGCAGCAACGGCAAGACGACGGTCAAGGAGATGTGCGCGGCCATCCTGCGCGCCGACTTCGGCCAGAACGCCGTGCTGGCGACCACCGGCAACCTCAACAACGACATCGGCCTGCCGCTCACCCTGCTCAAGCTGCGCGGCGCGCACCATGCGGCGGTGATCGAGATGGGGATGAACCACCCGGGCGAAATCGACTACCTGACGCGGATCGCGCGGCCGACCGTGGCGCTGGTCAACAACGCCCAGCGCGCCCACCTCGCCGGTCTCGGCTCGGTGGCCGAGGTGGCGCGCGCCAAGGGCGAGATCTTCGCGGGCCTCGGCCCGGGCAGCGCTGGCGGCATCGCCGTCATCAACGCCGACGACCCGCACGCCGGCCTGTGGCGCGAGATGGCCGCCGGCCGGCGCACCGTGAGCTTCGGCTTCGCGGCGCACGCCGACGTGCGCGGCACTTGGCATCCCCACGGTTTCGGCGGCGAACTGCGGCTGGCGGCGCCGCAGGGCGATGTCACGTTCATGCTGCCGGTGCCGGGGGAACACAACGCCCGCAACGCGCTGGCCGCCGCCGCCGCCTGCCTCGCCGCCGGCGTGCCGCTGGCCCCCGTGGCGCGCGGCCTGACCACCTATGCCGGCGTCAAGGGGCGGCTGCAGCGCCAGGCCGGCATCGGCGGCGCGACGGTGATCGACGACAGCTACAACGCCAATCCCGACTCGATGCGCGCGGCGATCGACGTGCTGGCCGCGCTGCCGGGACGGCGCATCTACGTGATGGGCGACATGGGCGAGGTCGGCGACGCCGCCGGCCAGCTGCACGACGAGATCGGCGGCTACGCCAAGAGCCAGGGCATCGACCACCTGTTCGCCCTCGGCGAGAAAAGCGCGGCGGCGGTACACAATTTCGACGGCGGCGGGCGGCACTTCGCCGACGCCGCGACGCTGGTGGCGGCACTCAAGCCGCTCATGGACAAGGACACGACCGTGCTCGTCAAGGGCTCGCGCTTCATGCGCATGGAGCGCGTCGTGGCGGAAATTCTGGAGCGATCCGATGCTGCTTGAACTCTTCCAATGGCTGGCCCAGGGCACGCGCGCCTTCAACGTGTTCGGCTACATCACGCTGCGTGCCGTGCTGGCGACGATGACCGCGCTGACCATCTCGTTCGTGCTCGGCCCGGCGGTGATCCGCTGGCTCGCCGCGAAAAAGATCGGGCAGGCGGTGCGCGACGACGGCCCGCAGACCCATCTGGTCAAGGCCGGCACGCCGACCATGGGCGGCGCGCTGATCCTGCTGTCGCTCGGCGTCTCGACCCTGCTGTGGGCCGACCTCACCAACCGCTTCGTCTGGATCGTGCTGATCGTCACCTTCGGCTACGGCGCGGTCGGCTGGGTGGACGACTGGCGCAAGGTGGTCTATCGCAACCCCAAGGGACTTTCGGCGAAGGCGAAATTCTTCTGGCAGACGGTGATCGGTATTGTCGCCGCCGTCTGGATCGCCTTCTCGATCTCCGCGCCGAGCAGCGAAAAGGCCTTCGAACTGTTCCTGCAATGGATCGGCAGCGGCTTCACGCTGGAGCTGCCGACCAAGACCGACCTGATCGTGCCCTTCTTCAAGAGCGTCTCCTATCCGCTCGGCATCTTCGGCTTCATGATGCTCACCTATCTGGTGATCGTCGGCTCCAGCAACGCGGTGAACCTGACTGACGGCCTCGACGGACTGGCGATCCTGCCAACAGTGATGGTGGGCGCCGCGCTCGGCATCTTCGCCTACGTCGCCGGCCACGCGGTGTTCTCGAAATACCTGCTGCTGCCCTACATTCCGGGCGCCGGCGAACTGGCGGTGTTCTGCGGCGCGCTGGCCGGCGCCGGGCTCGGTTTCCTCTGGTTCAACGCCTATCCCGCCGAGGTCTTCATGGGCGACGTCGGCGCGCTGGCGCTCGGCGCGGCGCTCGGCGCCGTCGCCGTGGTGGTGCGGCAGGAGATCGTGCTGTTCATCATGGGCGGCGTGTTCGTCGCCGAGACGCTCTCGGTGATGCTGCAAGTCGGCTGGTTCAAGTACACAAAATGGAAAACCGGCACCGGCCAGCGCATCCTGCGCATGGCGCCGCTGCACCACCACTACGAGCAGTCGGGCTGGAAGGAAACCCAGGTCGTGGTGCGCTTCTGGATCATCACCATCCTGCTCGTGCTGTTCGGCCTCTCCACATTGAAGATCCGGTAATGGAACTGAGCGGCAAACACGTCCTCATCCTCGGCCTCGGCGAATCGGGCCTCGCCTGCGCCCGCTGGGCGGCGCGGCGCGGTGCGCGCGTGCGCGTCGCCGATTCGCGCCAGCAACCACCAGGCCTGGGCGAATTGCGCCGCCGTGTCGCCGACGCTGACTTTCGCGTCGCGCATTTCGACGAACGTCTCGACAAGACGCTGCTCGCCGGCATCGATCTGCTCGTGCTCTCCCCGGGGCTGTCGCCGGGCCTGATGGTGGTCATCCACGCCCGCGCGCAAGGCATACCCGTCGTCGGCGAGATCGAACTCTTCGCGCAAGGCCTGCGGCACCTCCGGCAGCATGTGCCGGTACTGGCGATCACCGGCACCAACGGCAAGACGACGACGACCGCGCTGACCGGCCATCTGCTCGCCTCGACCGGCAGATCGGTCGGCGTGGCGGGCAACATCTCGCCGGCGGCGCTCGACGCATTGATGGACTGCGAAGACCGCGCTGCGCTGCCACAGGCCTGGGTGCTGGAGCTGTCGAGCTTCCAGCTCGAAACCACGGAGACGCTGGACGCTGCGGCGGCGACCGTCCTCAACATCTCCGACGACCATCTTGACCGTTACATCGACCTCGACGACTACGGCAGCGCCAAGGCACGTGTCTTCCAGGGCAGCGGAGCGCAGGTGCTCAACCGCCAGGACGCGCGCGTACGCCGCATGGCGATTCCCGGCCGCCGGCTCATCACCTTCGGTCTCGATGCCCCGGCCGTCGCGCAGGACTTCGGCCTGCGCGAGAACCGCGGCGAGCCTTGGCTGGCGCAGGGCGACCGCTTCCTGCTGCCGGTTTCCGAACTGCCCATTGCCGGCCTGCACAATGCCGCCAATGCCATGGCGGCGCTGGCGCTGCTGCAGGCCGTCGGCATCGACCCGGTCGGCATGCTGCCGGCCTTGCGCGCCTTCCGCGGTCTGCCCCACCGCGTCGAGAAGGTCGCCGAAATCGGCGGCGTCATCTATTACGACGATTCCAAGGGCACCAACGTCGGCGCGACGGTCGCCGCGCTGGCGGGGCTGGGCCGCAAGTCGGTCGTGATTCTCGGCGGCGACGGCAAGGGGCAGGATTTCGCGCCGCTCAGGGCGGCGGTCGCCGCGCATGCCCACGGCGTGGTGCTGATCGGCCGCGACGCGCCGCTGATCCGCGCGGCACTCACGGGCTGCGGCGTGCCGCTGCTCGACGCCGCCGACCTCGACGCGGCGGTCGGCCTGGCGCGCGACCGCGCGCGTCCCGGCGACGCCGTGCTGCTCTCGCCGGCCTGCGCGAGCTTCGACATGTTCCGCAACTACGGGCACCGCGCCGAAGTCTTCCGCGCGGCCGTCGCGGCCCTGGAGGGGGAAGCATGAACAGCGCCCTGCTCGGTCAGCGCTACGGCGGCGGCGGTGCCGCCGCGACGCCGGACGAAATCGACCCCCTGCTGCTCTGGCCAGCGCTGGCGCTGCTGCTGGTCGGTCTGGTGATGGTCTACTCCGCCTCGATCGCCACGGCCGAAGGCAACTCCTTCACGGGGCACCAGCCCGCCTATTTCCTGATCCGGCACACCATCTTCCTGACAGTCGGACTGGTCGCCGCGCTGATCGCCTTCCAGATTCCCCTGCGCTTCTGGCAGCAGTTCGCACCCTGGCTGTTCCTCGTTGGCGTCGCGCTGCTGGTCGTCGTGCTGATCCCGGGGGTCGGCAAGTCGGTCAACGGCGCGCAGCGCTGGATCGGGTTCGGCCCGATCAACCTGCAGCCCTCGGAATTCATGAAGCTGTTCGCCGTCCTATACGCCGCCGACTACACGGCGCGCAAGCTGACCCACATGGACAGCTTCCGCCGCGGCTTCGTGCCGATGGCCGCGGTGATGATGCTGGTCGGCGGCCTGCTGTTGCGCGAGCCGGATTTCGGCGCCTTCGTCGTCATCGTCGGCATCGCCATGGGCATCCTGTTCCTCGGCGGCATCAACGGCCGCCTGTTCGCCTTCCTGATCGGGGCCATGGCGGTGGCCTTCGCCTTCCTGATCTGGTCCTCGCCCTATCGCTGGGAGCGCATCACCAGCTACATGGACCCGTGGCAGCACGCCTTCGGCAAGGGCTACCAGCTTTCGCATGCACTGATCGCCTTCGGCCGCGGCGAATGGTTCGGCGTCGGCCTCGGAGCGAGCGTCGAGAAGCTGTTCTACCTTCCGGAGGCCCACACCGACTTCCTGCTGGCGGTGATCGCCGAGGAACTGGGCTTCGTCGGCGTGCTCGCGGTCATCGGCCTGTTCGCGCTGCTGGTGCAGCGCTGCTTCTTCGTCGGCCGCCGCGCCCTGCTGCTCGACCGCGTGCATGCCGGTCTGGTCGCGCAAGGCATCGGCATCTGGTTCGGCTTCCAGTCGTTCATCAACATGGGCGTGAACATGGGCCTGCTGCCGACCAAGGGACTCACCCTGCCGCTGATGAGCTTCGGCGGCTCGGGCATCGTCGCCAACTGCCTCGCCCTGGCCGTCCTGCTCAGGGTCGACTATGAAAATCGCAGATTGATGAGAGGTCTTCCCGCATGAAGACGATCGTGATCATGGCGGGCGGCACCGGCGGGCACATCATGCCCGGTCTGGCGGTCGCCGACGAACTCGCCCGCCACGGCTGGAAAATCGTCTGGATAGGCAATCCGGACGGCATGGAGGCGCGCCTCGTGCCGGAGCATGGCCACGAAATGGCCTGGGTACGCTTTGCCGCCCTGCGCGGCAAGGGGCTCCTGCGCAAGCTGCTGCTGCCTTTCAACCTGCTGCGCGGCTTCGTCCAAGCCTGGCGGCATTTCGACCGCATCCGGCCCGACGTCGTACTCGGCATGGGCGGCTTCATCAGCTTTCCCGGCGGCATGATGGCGGCGCTCAAGGGCATACCGCTGGTGCTGCACGAGCAGAATTCGATCGCCGGGCTCGCCAACCGGGTGCTGGCCGGCATGGCCGACCGCGTGCTGACCGGCTTCCCCGACGTGTTCAGGAAGGGCGACTGGGTCGGCAATCCAGTGCGCAAGGAAATCGCCGCGCTGCCGGCGCCGGCTCAGCGCTACGCCGAACACGAGAAGGAAAGCCGCGGCAAGCTGCGCCTGCTGGTGATCGGCGGCAGCCTCGGCGCCCATGCGCTCAACGAAACGGTGCCGCGTGCGCTGGCGCTGCTGCAGGAAAACGAACGGCCCGAGGTCGTCCATCAGGCCGGCAAGACGCACCTCGCGGCCCTGCGCGCCACCTATGCCGCCGAACAGGTCAAGGCGCAAACGGTCGACTTCATCGACGACATGGCCGGCGCCTACGCCTGGGCCGATCTGGTCATCTGCCGCGCCGGCGCCCTGACCATCGCCGAACTGTCCGCGGCCGGGGTGGCGAGCATCCTCGTGCCCTTTCCGCACGCGGTCGACGATCACCAGACCGCCAACGCACGCTTCCTCGCCCACGCCGGCGCGGCCATGCTGCTGCCGCAGGAGGAACTGACGGTCGAGCGCCTGTCGCTGATACGCAACCTGACCCGTCCGCAATTGCAGGAGATGGCCGAAAAGGCACGCGAACTCGCCATGCCCGACGCCACCGTTTCCGTCGCCAACACCTGCCGGGAAATCGCCAAATGAAACATAAAGTCAAACGCATCCACTTCGTCGGCATCGGCGGCGCGGGCATGAGCGGCATCGCCGAGGTGCTCGCCAACCAGGGCTTCGAGGTCAGCGGTTCCGACCTCGCCGAATCCGCCACCACGCACCGTCTGGCCGGAAAAGGCGTGCGCGTCGTCATCGGCCACACCGCCGAGAACGCGCTGGGTGCCGATGCGGTGGTGGTATCGACCGCCGTCAGGGAAGACAACCCGGAGGTGGTCGCCGCGCGCGAACGTCATATCCCAGTCGTGCCGCGCGCGCAGATGCTCGCCGAACTGATGCGCATCAAGCAGGGCATCGCCATCGCCGGTACCCATGGCAAGACGACGACGACCAGCCTCACCGCGAGTTGCCTCGCCGAGGCCGGCCTCGATCCGACCTTTGTCATCGGCGGCCGGCTGATCTCGGCGGGCGCCAACGCACGCCTCGGCCAGGGCGACTATCTCGTCGCGGAGGCCGACGAATCGGACGCCTCGTTCCTGTTCCTTTCGCCGGTGATCTCCGTGGTCACCAACATCGACCAGGACCACATGGACACCTACGGCCAGGATTTCGGACGACTCAAGCAGGCGTTCGTCGATTTCGTGCATCGCCTGCCGTTCTACGGCGTCGCCGTGATGTGCATCGACGATCCGCATGTGCGCGAGATCCTGCCACAGATCGCCAAGCAGGTCGTGACCTACGGTTTTGCGGAAGGCGCCAACATCCGCGCCGAGAACGTGCGCGCGGCGGGCGGGCAAATGCATTTCGACTGCGTGCGGCGCAACGGTTCGGTGTCGCGCTTCCCGGTCACGCTCAATCTTCCCGGCGAGCACAATGTGAGGAACGCCCTGGCCGCCATCGCGGTCGCCACGGAAGTCGGCGCCGACGATGCGGCGATCCAGAAGGCACTGGCGGAGTTCCACGGCGTCGGCCGGCGCTTCCAGCGCCATGGCGAGGTGACGCTCGCCCGGGGCGGCAGTTTCACGCTCGTCGACGACTATGGCCACCACCCCGTCGAAATGGCGGCGACGCTGGCCGCCGCGCGCGGCGCCTTTCCCGGCCGCCGCATCGTGCTGGCCTTCCAGCCGCACCGCTATACGCGCACCCGCGACTGCTTCGAGGATTTCGTCAGGGTGCTGTCGGCGGCCGACGCCGTGCTGCTCACCGAGGTCTATGCGGCCGGCGAAACGCCCATCGTCGCGGCGGACGGCCGTTCGCTCGCCCGCGCCCTGCGCGTCGCCGGCAAGGTCGAACCCGTGTTCGTCGAAGACATCGCGGCGATGCCGCAGGCAATCCTGGATGCCGCACAGGACGGCGACATCGTCATCACCCTCGGTGCCGGCTCGATTGGCGCGGTCCCCGGCAAGCTGGTCCCCGCCTGATGGAAATCCGGCAAAACGAGCCGATGGCCCGGCATGTCACATGGCGTGCGGGCGGACGGGTCGCCAAGGCATGCTTTCCCGCGCATGTCGAGGATCTCGCCGCCTTCATGAGCGGCCTGCGCCACGACGAACCCCTGCTCATGGTCGGGCTCGGCTCCAACCTGCTGATCCGCGACGGAGGCTTCGACGGCACGGCAATCTTCACCCACGGAACCCTTAACGCCTTGCGGCTGGAAGATGACGGCGCCTTCTATGCCGAGGCGGGTGTCGCCTCGCCCAAGCTGGCGCGCCATGCAGCGAACCACGGCCGGGCCGACGCCGAATTTCTCGCCGGCATTCCCGGCACGCTGGGCGGTGCGCTGGCGATGAACGCCGGTTGCCACGGCGGCGAGATCTGGCAGTTCGTCGAACGCGTGCGCATGCTCAACCGCCGGGGCGAACTGATCGAGCGCACGCGCGATGATTTTGCCGTCGGCTACCGCCACGTCGGCCTCAAGGCCGCCACGGACGAAATCTTCGTTGCCGCCTGGCTGCGCTTCCCGCCCGGTGACGCGGCGGCGGCGCGCATGCGCATCAGGCAGTTGCTTGAAGCCCGGATTGCCACCCAGCCATTGCAACTGCCGAACGCCGGCTCGGTGTTCCGCAATCCGCCCGGCGATCATGCCGCGCGCCTGATCGAGGCGGCCGGGCTGAAGGGAACGGAAGTCGGCGGCGCGAGGGTGTCCGAAAAGCATGCGAATTTCATCGTTAATCCGGGCGGCAAGGCGACGGCCGGCGCGATAGAAAGCTTAATCGGCCGAATTCAGGCCGAGGTGCGGGAACAATTTGGCGTGGAACTGGTGCGCGAAGTGCGCATCCTTGGGGCAATAGATTGAAAGCAAACGAGTTTGGCAAGGTCGCGGTGCTCATGGGCGGTTCATCCGCCGAGCGCGAGATTTCGCTGATTTCCGGCGCGGCGGTGCTCGCCGCGCTCAAGAATGCCGGCGTGGATGCGCACGCCTTCGATCCGGCGGAACGGCCGGTCTGGGAACTGGCCGGCGCGGGTGTCGCGCGCGTCTTCAACATCCTGCACGGCGGCGCCGGCGAGGATGGCACGGTGCAGGGCGCCCTCGACCTGCTGGGCATTCCCTACACCGGCAGCGGCGTGCTGGCCTCGGCGCTGGCGATGGACAAGATCCGCACCAAATGGGTCTGGCAGGCGGCCGGCGTGCCGACGCCGCGCTCGCGGCGCGTGCGTGCCGCCGACGAAGGCGCGGCGGTCATCGCCGAGCTTGGCCTGCCGCTGATTGTCAAGCCGGTGCGCGAGGGCTCCTCGATCGGCCTGACCAAGGTGACGCGCGCCGAACAGTTCGCCGCCGCTTTCGCCGCCGCCGCGACCCTGCCCGACGGTCGCAGGGAAGACGTGATGGCCGAGGAGTTCATCGCCGGCACCGAATACACCGCCGCAGTGCTGGGTCGCGCGGTGCTGCCGCTGGTGCGCATCGAAGCCCCGGAGGCCGGCTACGACTACGAGAACAAGTATTTCACCGATGCGGTGCAATACCACTGCCCCGCCGGCCTGCCCACCGCCGTCGAGACGGAAATCGGCAAGACCGTGCTGGCGGCCTTCGACGCGCTCGGCTGCCGCGGCTGGGGGCGCGCCGACCTGATCCTGCGCGCCGACGGCAGCTATGGTCTGCTGGAAATGAACACCAATCCCGGCATGACCGGCCACTCGCTGGTGCCGATGGCGGCGCGCGCCGCGGGCATCGGCTTCGAAGACCTGGTGCTGCGGATACTGGAAGGGGCCGGTTGTGGCCAGGGCTAAAAACAGCCGGCATGCGCAGAACGCCGAACCGGGGGGCCTCTGGCACCAGCCGGCCCTGCTCAACCTGCTGGCCGACCTGCTGATCGTGCTGTCCATCGCCACTCTCGCCTGGGCGGCCCTGACCACGCTGCAACGCCTGCCGCTTTTCCCCCTGCGCGAACTGGTGCTGACCGCCGCTCCGGGCCGGGTTCCGCCCGCGCAGCTCGAACATGCGGCGCGCACCTCGATCGTCGGCAACTTCTTCACCGTCGACCTCGACGCGACGCGCGCCGCCTTCGAGAAGCTGCCCTGGGTGCGCAGGGCCTCGGTGCGCCGCCAATGGCCGGACGGCCTGGCGCTGACGCTCGACGAGCACGAGGCGCTCGCGCACTGGCGCCGACTGGACGATGGCGACGAAGCCGGCTTGGTCAATCGCCACGGCGAAATCTTCGTCGCCGACCTGCCGGACAACGCCCCCGCGCTGCCCAGGTTTTCCGGACCGGAGGGCAGCGCGCCCGAATTGCTGCGCCGCCACGGGGAATTCGCGGCCGCGCTGGCGGGCATCGGCCGACGCGCCGCATCGATCGCACTGTCGCCGCGCCTTGCCTGGCGCGTGAAACTGGACGACGGCACGCTGCTCGAACTGGGGCGGAATCAGGAGCGCCACCCGCTGGACGAGCGGATGGCGCGCTTTGTCGCCCACTACGAGACGGCCAAGACGCAGGCCGGCACATTCCGGGTAGCCGACATGCGCTATCCGAACGGCTTCGCGCTGGGCGGCATGGCGACCGCTCCGGCGCGTCAGGAAACGCGGGAACGCAAGTCATGAGCAAGGAAAAGAACCGCGACCTGATCGTCGGTCTCGACATCGGCACCTCGAAGATCGTCGCCATCGTCGCCGAACTGAACGCCGAGAATCAACTGGCCATCCTCGGCATCGGAACGCAGGACACGCAGGAGGCGCGCGGTCTGAAGAAGGGCGTCGTCGTCAACATCGAGGCGACGGTCAACAGCATCTCCAAGGCCGTCGCCGAGGTCGAGATGATGGCCGGCTGCAAGGTCAAGGAGGTCTACACGGGGATCGCCGGCAGCCACATCAAGAGCAAGGATTCGAACGGCATGGCCGTGGTGCGCGACAAGGAAGTGACGCAATACGACGTCGCGCGCGCCATCGAGGCCGCCAACGCCACGCCGATCTCGGCCGACGACCAGATCCTGCACACGCTGGTGCAAGAATTCATCGTCGACGGCCAGGACGGCGTCAAGGAGCCGATCGGCATGGACGCACGGCGGCTGGAGGTGAAGGTGCACCTCGTCACCGGCGCCGTCACCGCCGTGCAGAACATCGTCAAGTGCGTGCGCCGCTGCGGCCTGGAGGTGGTCGACCTCGCGCTGCAGCCGCTCGCCTCTGGCAACGCGGTGCTGACCGACGACGAAAAGGATGTGGGCGTCTGCCTGGTCGACATCGGCGGCGGCACCACCGACATCGCCGTGTTCAGCCAGGGCGCCATCCGCCACACCGCCGTGATCCCGATCGCCGGCGACCAGATCACCAACGATATCGCCATCGCGCTGCGCACCTCGACGCAGGATGCCGAGGAAATCAAGCTGCGCTACGGCATCGCGCTGCAGCAGCTCGCGGACCCCGAGGAAATGCTTGAAGTACCCGGCGTCGGCGAACGACCGGCGACCAGCCTGTCGCGCCAGACGCTGGCCGGCTTCATCCAGCCGCGCGTGGAGGAAATCTTCCAGAAAGTGCAGGACGAGCTGACCCGCAGCGGTTACGCACGCCTGCTGCGCGCCGGCATCGTGCTGACCGGCGGCACGGCGCAGATGCCGGGCATGACCCAACTCGGCGAAGAGATCTTCCACAACACGGTGAAGGTCGGCATGCCCCACTACGCCGGCAATCTGCGCGACTTCGTGAAGAACCCGCGCTATGCGACGGCGATGGGCCTGTTGCTCGAAGGCGTGGCGCAGCGGCAGCGTGGCATCAAGGAACAACCCATGAGCATGGGACAAGTCTGGGCGCGCATGCGCGCCTGGTTTGCACGGAATCTTTGACTTTTTGCACCACAAGGAGAGGCGAAATGTTTGAAATCATCGACAGGGATCCCAACGCCACGATCATCAAGGTCGTCGGTGTCGGCGGCGCCGGCGGCAATGCCGTCGAACACATGATTCGCGAGGGCGTCGGCGGCGTCGAATTCATCTGCTGCAACACCGACGCGCAGGCGCTCAAGCACTCCTCGGCCGGCGTCAAGCTGCAGCTCGGCCCGGGGCTGGGCGCGGGCGGCAAGCCCGAGCGCGCGCGCGAGCACGCGCAGGGCGAGCGCGAGAAGATCGCCGAGGCGCTGTCCGGCGCGCACATGTGCTTCATCACCGCCGGCATGGGCGGCGGCACCGGCACCGGCGCCGCGCCGATCGTCGCCGAGGTGGCGCGCGAGCTGGGCATCCTGACGGTGGCCGTGGTCACCAAGCCCTTCGAGTTCGAGGGCCGGCGCGGCAAGCTCGCCGAGGAAGGTCTCGCCGAACTCGCCCAGCAGGTCGACTCGCTGATCGTCATCCTCAACGAGAAGCTCATGGAAGTGCTCGGCGAGGACGTCAGCATGCTCGACGCCTTCAAGTCGGCCGACAATGTGCTGAAGAACGCCGTCGGCGGCATCGCCGAGATCATCAACGTTCCCGGCCTGGTCAACGTCGACTTCGAGGACGTGCGCACCGTGATGGGCGAGATGGGCAAGGCGATGATGGGCTCCGCGACCGCGGCCGGCGTCGACCGCGCGCGCATCGCCGCCGAATCGGCCGTCGCCAGCCCGCTGCTGGAAGGCATCGAGCTGTCGGGCGCCAAGGGCGTGCTGGTCAATATCACCGCCAGCGGCTCGCTCGGGCTCAAGGAATACAAGGAAGTCATGGCCACCATCCGCAACTACACGGCGCCTGACGCGACGGTGATCTGCGGCGCGGTGTTCGACGACGGCATGGAGGACCAGTTGCGCGTGACGGTGGTCGCCACCGGCCTCGGCTCCGCCGCGATGGCGCGCCGCAAGCCGGAACTGAAGACCTACGTCAACGAAGGCGCGGGGCTGCGCACCGGCACCGACAACATGACGCTCGGCACCGGCGTGTCGGCGGGCACCGCCGGCAACCTCGGCGCGGCCAGCCCGGCGGGGGGCCTCGACGACCTGTTCGTTTCCGGTCGCCAGCGCGACAGCCGCGCCCAAGCGATGTCCGACACCGGCATGGACAAATACGACATTCCGGCATTCCTGCGCAAGCAGGCGGACTGAAGGCCGGCACCGGGAAAGCCTCCGGGGGATCGCCTCCCCCCGGAGGCTTTTTCATTTCCGCGCCGCGAGTACGTTCGCCAAGCGCACGTAGTCGGCGACCGCGAGGGTTTCCGCGCGCGCCGTCGGCGCGATGCCCTGAGCCTCCAGCAGGCTTTCGCCGCCGAACTCCTTCAGGGTATTGCGCAACATCTTGCGCCGCTGCGCGAACGCCGCCGCCACGAGCCGCGCGAACAGCGCGAAATCGCTCGCCGTCCCACCGGGACTGACTTTTTTCGGGATCATGCGCACGACGGCCGAATCGACCTGCGGCGGCGGGTTGAACGATCCCGGCGGCACGATGAACAGGCGCTCCATGTCGAAGCGGTATTGCAGCATCACCGACAGCCGCCCGTAATCGCCGTCGCCGGGAGCCGCAACCATGCGGTCGACGACTTCCTTTTGCAGCATGAAATGCATTTCGGCGACGCGATCGCCATAGTCGGCGAGATGGAACAGCAGCGGGCTGGAAATGTTGTAGGGCAGGTTGCCGACGATCTTGAGCGGTCCGCCGCCCTTCAGCGCACCGAAATCAAACTGAAGTGCGTCGCCAGCGTGGATCGTCAGACGCTCGGCGGAAAACCGCTCGCGCAGCCGGGCGATCAGGTCGCGATCGATCTCGACGACGTGCAGGTGGTCGATGCGTTCCAGCAGCGGCGCGGTAAGCGCGCCGAGGCCGGGACCGATCTCGATGACGGTGTCTCCAGGTTTAGGCGCGACGGCATCGACGATCTTGCGGATGACGCCCGGCGAAACGAGGAAGTTCTGGCCGAAGCGCTTTCTGGCCTGGTGACCTTGCACGCTCATGCCGACGCGCGCAGCGCCATGTCGATGGCGGCCTCGACGGCGGCGTAGAGGCTGGTCGGCGACGCCGTGCCGGTGCCGGCAAGATCGAGCGCCGTGCCGTGATCGACCGAGGTGCGGATGATCGGCAGGCCGAGCGTGACGTTGATGCCTTCGTCGAAGGCGGCGAACTTGAGCACTGCGAGGCCCTGATCGTGGAACATTGCAAGCTGCGCATGCGAGCCGGCCAGCACGCTCTTCGTAAACAAGGTGTCGGCCGGCAGCGGGCCGACGAGGTCCATGCCCTCGGCACGCAGCTTGTCGAGCACCGGCGCGATGACCTCGATCTCCTCGCGCCCCATGTGGCCACCCTCGCCGGCATGCGGATTAAGTCCGGCGACGAGAATGCGTGGCCGGTCGAAGCCGAACTTGGCGCGCAGGTCGGCATGCAGGATGCGGATGGTCGTTTCAAGTTCCGCCGGCGTGATGGCGGCCGGCACATCCTTGAGCGGCAGGTGGGTGGTCGCCAGCGCGACGCGCAGACCGGCGCCGGCCAGCATCATCACCACGCGTGGCGTGCCAGTCTTCTCGGCGAGGTATTCGGTGTGACCGGTGAAGGCGATGCCGGCGTCGTTGATGACGCCCTTGTGCACCGGCGCGGTGACCATCGCCGCGAACTCGCCCGAGCGGCAGCCGGCCAGCGCGGCATCGAGCAGAGCGAGCACATAGGGCGCGTTGGCCGGATCGCACCGTCCCGCCAGCACTGACTTTTTCAGCGGTACATGACGGATATCGAGCTTGCCGTAATCCCGGCCCAGCGCGCGCGCGCGTTGCTCCAGCAATTCGCGGTCGCCCAGCACGACGATGCGCGCATCGAAGGCCCGGTCGGCCAGCGCCAAACATATGTCCGGTCCGATGCCCGCCGGCTCGCCCGAGGTAACCGCGATGACCTGCAGGTCAGCGCTCTTCAAGCCGATACTCGACATAGGCGCGGTCGCGCATCTGCCGCAGCCAGTCCTCGTAGGCCTCGTCCGACTTGCGCTCGCGCAGCGCCTGGCGCGCCAGCATGCGCTTGCGCTCGTCGCCAGCCTCGGCGTTCTTGCGCTCCAGCACCTGGATCAGATGCCAGCCGAAGGGCGACTGCACCGGCTTGCCAATCTCGCCGATCGCGAGCGCATCCATCGCACGCTCGAATTCCGGCACCGTGTCGCCCTGATAGAGCCAGCCAAGATCGCCGCCCTTGGCTGCCGACAGGTCGTTGGAATACAGGCGCGCCAGTTCGGCGAAATCGCCGCCGTGGTCGAGGCGGTCCTTGAGGCCTTCCAGCTTGTGGCGCGCCTCTTCCGAGGAAACCAGCTCGTTCACCTTGATCAGGATATGGCGTGCATGCGTCTGGCGTATGACGCGATTGACCATGTCGCCGCCCTGTCGGCCGAGCAGCTTGACGATATGGAAGCCCGCCGGGCTGCGCAGGATGCCGCTCACTTCGCCCGGCTGTAGCTTGCCTGCGGCTTCGGCATACAGGGATGGCAGGCGATCCTGCGGACGCGGCTCGATCAAGCCACCCGCCATGGCATCGGGCGCCTCGGAGTAGCTCGCTGCGACTTGGCCAAAATCCTTGCCGGCCCGTATTTCAGCCAGTGCCTCCTCGGCGCGCGCGCGCAGCTGGGCGAGACGGCCGGGATCGGCCTGTTCTGGCACCCGCACGATGATGTGTCCCAGCGCGACCATGGCATTCTGGTTGCCCTGCTCGGGATGCGCCAGATAGTTGTCGATCTCGCCGTCTGAGATGACGATGCGGCTCTCGACCTCGCGCTCGCGCAGCCTGGAGATGATCATTTCACCGCGGATTTCCTCGCGGAAGCGGCGCCATTCGATACCGTCGCGCTCCAGCGCGGCGCGAAACTCGGCCAGCGACATGCGATTGTTTTCCGCGATGCGCCGCAACGCGAGATCGAGCTCGGCATCGACGACCTGCAGGCCGATCTCTTTCGCGAACTGCATCTGCACGCGATCGACGATCAGTCGTTCGAGCAGCTGCTTTTCCAGCACCTCGCGCGGCGGCAAGGGCGTGCCGCGCTGGCGCAGCTGGCGTTCGACGGTCGCCATGCGATCGCGCAGTTCGTAGAGGGTAATCGCCTCGTCATTGACGACCGCCACCACGCGATCAATGGCGACCGGCAGGCGCGTCTGGGCCGCCGCCATGCCTGACATCAGGATGAACAGCAGCGCAAGGAACGGGAACGGAAAGAATGCAGCAGGTCTCATCGAATTCATTAGTCCTCGGCAAACACCGGATCGGCGGTTGGCTGGTTGATCACGCCGTAGCCCGGGATGTTGCGCTTCAGCAGATCGAGCGGATTCGAGCCGATCCGCGAGAAATCGTTCAGCTCCAGCTGGAAAAAGATCGCGCTGGTCGGCTTTGCCGCAATCGTTGCCAGCCGCTGCACCACGAAGCGTCCTACCCAGCAGCCGGCGTTGTATTCAAACCCGCCGATGGTCTCGATCACGCGCCGCTCCTTGGTCGAATAGTTGTAGCGCCCCACGGCATGCCAGCCGCCGAAAATCGGCCATTGCGCAGAGACATCGATCTGACCAAAGCTGTTGCGCGCATAACGGTAGGCCGCGTTGAATATCTTGCCCATGGCCGGGCGATAACGTCCGCCAACCGTCAGTCGCTCGGTAACACTGTCACGCGGGTTGTATTGCCAGCCGATGTCCGCATAGGTCTTGGGCAACACCTGCCCAGTCAGCGCCGCCAGGATGTCGGCTTTGCGTTCCGTACGAGCCGTCTCGCCAGGCAAAGTCACCTTCTGGTCGGCGAAGTAATAGCGGGTACCCAGGGTGGCGCGCAGCATTTCCTCGCCAGTGTCGGTCGCCAGAAGGCGTGACGTCACGGCAAGGGTAATTTCGTTGGCATCGCCGATCCTGTCTCCGCCAGCGTAGCGGTTTTCGCGAAACATGTTGGCGTAATTGAAGCCGACCAGACCCGTGTCGAATACCGGGATCTGGCTCTGATTGCGCTCAGGCACATAGACGTAATAGGCACGCGGCTCGAGTGTCTGGACGAGTGAACTACCGAATAGCTCGGTTTCCCTTTCCATGACGAATCCACTATCAAGACTCAAAACGGGAACAGAGCGAGTCTGTTGGCTAGGCACACCGATCGCCTGACGTTCGAGTTGGTAGCTTGTGTAATGAACCCCCAACTTGGGGGTCAACCAGAAAGCGGCGGTGGTTAAAGGTAACGAGAGTTGCGGGTACAGCGTCGCACGCTTCGCCAATACCTTCGTTTCGTGATCAAAACCGACATATTCAGATGATAAAGCAAACGTCAAGCCTGACGGCAAATCATAACGATTTGCTACCAATGTAAGCTGGGGCACGCGTTGGTAAGGTTTGGCTAGATTCTGTAGGGTTTGATAGGTTTGCACATTAAGGACAGCACTGAACCAGCCTCCCCCATAAGTCAATACACCTTGACGCAGCAAATTTCCTTGTGAAACGGAAGCAATACGAGTGGAAAGATCGCTGTAATAATTATCATCAGATATGCCATTGACATTAACGCTAATGCCAAACCCATGGCCAAGGGCATGTGCGTGTGATACTGAATATCCGTAGCGGTCCCTATGTGCCAACTTGTCGTCAGGCAAATATTCAAGGCGCGTCACTCCACTATATTCATAACTAAGATAACGTAGCTCCGTATTGAGCTGGATGCCACGTCTGGACATTACACGAGGCGTAATCGTCGCATCCATGTTCGGCGCGATATTCCAATACCATGGTAGCGTCGCCTCGAAACCGTTCTTGCTGGTGGAACCAATCGTCGGACTCAGGAAGCCGCTCTTGCGCTGGTTACCCAGGGAAAAACTCATCCACGGAGAATAAGACACAGGCACCCCCATGAACCTCACCAGCGCATTACGGGCCGTGCCAACCTCGCTGTCGTAATCCAGATCAAGAGAGTCCAGCGTAATCTCCCAGTCGCGCTTACCTGGAGCGCACGTGCTGTAGCTGGCGTTCTCCAGCCGATACTGATCCTCGCCACGAAACTCCAGCTTCTCTGCAACGCCGCTACCCGTTACCGGTTGTTGCGCAATCTTTCGGCCTGTTGTTGCAAGCACTCTGCCGTCGGCAGCAATTGCCGGCAGGCCCGACATAGTCAGTGCCGGCTCCTCCACTGGGGGTGGCATGTGGCGAATCGTATAGGCGGGGTTTTCGAACTCGCCAGTGCTTTCTTCCAGACGCATGCGCAGACTCGGCCCGGTGATGAGGGAGTCCGGTGAAATCAGTCTGACAT
Source organism: Pseudomonadota bacterium (assembly GCA_040754195.1). GTDB lineage: Bacteria > Pseudomonadota > Gammaproteobacteria > Burkholderiales > Rhodocyclaceae > Sulfuricystis. The sequence goes on from JBFMDJ010000023.1 coordinate 96,974, forward strand.
TGCCTGTGGCGATCACCTCGTCCTCGGACTGCTTGTAGGTAATGCGGTCGGCGAGCAGCTTGTCGCCGGCACGCTCCAGCGACGCATCACCGTCGACGATCGTTTCCACATCATTGACGCCCTCGAGGCGCCGCCCCGTCACGATGGTCGGCGCCGAAGACTTGGCCACATGCGAGAACGGGGTGGTTCCCGGATGCGCTATCGCGCCTGCCGCAACGTGCGCGGAATACAGCGGCGGCAAGCGCGGCTGCTCCGCGACCAGCGGTGGCTGGGTCTCGGTCGCCACCGGCGTGCCGGCTGCGGCATCCTTGCGGGAGATCACGGTGCCGCCCAGCAACGCCGGATCGACACGCAGGAGCGGCAGGTTCCGGGCCGCTTGCATGCCAACGCTTGCCGGCCGCCGCTGCACGGCGGCAGGCTCCGTTACAACTCGCGAGGCAGGCTTGGGCACGGCAACCGCAGAGGGCTTTTGCGCCACGGTTTCCGGCAGATCTTGCGGCGCCGGGGGAGGAGTGACCGGCGCAACCTCGGCCGCCGAGCGCGGCGCTTCAGGCAGGCCCGCTGCTGGTGCTGGTGCTGGTGCTGGTGCTGGTGCTGGTGCTGGTGCTGGTGCTGGTGCTGGTGCTGGTGCTGGTGCTGGTGCTGGTGCTGGTGCTGGTGCTGCTTGCGGTTTCAGCGGCGCGCCGCCCAGCAATACCGGATCGACGCGCAAGGGTGGCAGGGATTCGGCCGCGACGGCAACGCCCGCGCCCGCAAGCGCCAGCAAGCCCATCGTTCCCGCGAACCGTCGCACCCATGCCAAAGACATCATCACCGCTTTTCTTTGCCTGTTCCGTGCGCCTGGGCGCAATTCAAGCCAATGATAGAATTTTCAATTCTAACATTTGACCGGAATGGATTGCGTGGAGCGGATCGAGCAGATACAGGGGTGGCTGGCGGCGCTGCACCCGGAACGCAACATCACTTTGGCGCCCGCCTCGGCGGACGCGAGCTTTCGCCGCTACTTCCGCGCGACCTTCGAAGACGGCACGACTGGCATCGTCATGGACGCGCCGCCACCCAATGAGGACGTGCGTCCATGGCTGCATGTGCAGGAGCTGTTTCTCGCCGCCGGCGCCCACGTCCCGGAAGTCCTGGCGCAGGATCAGGCGCGCGGTTTTCTGCTGCTCTCGGACCTCGGCTCGACCACCTATCTCGCCGCCCTAAGCGAGGGGGGCGACGCCGATGCGCTCTACCGTGCCGCCATCGACACGCTGATCGACATCCAGCGCGGCAGCCGCCCCGCCGCGCTGCCCGCCTACGACCGCACGCTGCTCAAGCGCGAACTCGAACTCTTTCCCGACTGGTATGTCGGGAAGCACGTCCCGATCGACTTCGGCGCGGCCGAGCGCAGCGCGCTCGATACGGTATTCGAGAGGATTCTCGCGGCCAACCTCGCCGAACCAACGGTCTTCGTACATCGCGACTACCACTCGCGCAACCTGATGCTGGACGGCGACAAGCCCGGCGTCATCGACTTCCAGGACGCCGTCTGCGGGCCGGTCACCTACGACCTCGTCTCGCTCTTCAAGGATGCCTACGTCGAATGGGAGGAGGAGCGAACGCTCGACTGGTTGGCCCGCTACTGGGAAAAGGCGAAGAAGGCCGGCCTGCCGGTGCGCGCCGACTTCGGCGAATTCTTCCGCGACTACGAGTGGATGGGCGTGCAGCGCCACGTGAAGGTATTGGGCATCTTCGCGCGCCTCTGGCACCGGGACGGCAAGGACGGCTACCTGAAGGACATGCCGCTCGTCGCGAAATACCTGCGCGCCGCGTGCGCGCGCTATGCGGAACTCGCGCCGCTGCTGCGCCTGCTCGACAGGCTGGAGAACCGGCAGGCGCAGGTGGGTTACACATTTTGAGGGCCACGCATTGAAAGCCATGATCCTCGCGGCGGGGCGCGGCGAGCGCATGCGCCCGCTGACCGACCGCACGCCCAAGCCGCTCCTGCCCGTGGCGGGCAAGCCGCTGATCGTCTGGCAGCTGGAACGCCTGGCGCGCGCGGGCTTCCGCGAGATCGTCATCAACCATGCCCATCTCGGCGACCAGATCGAGGCCCAACTCGGCGACGGCGACGCCTGGAGCCTGCGCATCCGCTACTCCGCCGAACCGCAGGGCGCGCTCGAAACCGCCGGCGGCATCGCCAACGCGCTGCCGTTGCTGGGCGATGCCCCATTCCTCGTCGTCAATGGCGACATCTATTGCGACTGGGATTTCTCGCGCGCGCGCATCGGCGACGCGCTTGCCCATCTGGTGATGGTGGGCAATCCGGCGCATCACCCCGAAGGCGACTTCGCGCTCACCCACGAAAAAGTCAGTGCCGACGGGACGGCGAAACTGACCTTCAGCGGCATCGGCATCTACCGTCCCGGGCTGTTCGCCGGCCTCGCACCCGGCCGGCCGGCCAAGCTCGCTCCCCTGCTGCGCGCAGCCATCGCCGCCGGCCGCGTGACGGGCGAACGCCACGGCGGCCGCTGGGAAGACGTCGGCACACCCGAGCGCCTCGCCGCGCTAGATGCGGAACTGCGCGCACACCTATAATCGGCCGATGGACTATTCGCCATTCCGCCAGCGCCGACTTGCATTGCTCGCACACATGAGCACGGTGGGCGCGGGCGTCGCCGTCATCCCCACCGCGCCGGAGCAAGTACGCAACCGCGACACGACCTTCCCCTTCCGCGCCGACAGCTATTTTCATTACCTGACCGGCTTTCCCGAACCCGGGGCAGTGCTTGTGCTCGTCGCTGGCGAAAAACCGGGGGCGATCCTGTTCTGCCGCGACAAGGATGCCGACAAGGAAATCTGGGACGGCTTCCGCTACGGCCCGGAAGCGGCGTGCGAGGTCTTCGGCCTCGATGCCGCGCACTCGATCGGGGAATTCGATGCCCGCCTCGCCGAACTGCTCGCCGACCAGCCGGCGCTCTGGTATTCGCTCGGCCATGATGCCGGCTGGGACGCACGCATCGCCGCGGCGCTGAACGCCGTGCGCGCGCAGACGCGCGCCGGCAAGCGCGCGCCGGCCGTCATCCACGACGTGCGCGCCGCGCTCGACGAAATGCGCCTCGTCAAGGACGCGCATGAAATCGCACTGATGCGCAGGGCCGCCGGCATCGCCGGAGCGGCCCATCGCCGCGCCATGCGCTGCGCCGCGCCCGGAAAATTCGAATACGAGGTCGAGGCGGAATTCCTGCACGAATTCCGCCGCCAGGGCAGCCAGGCGCCCTCCTACCCCCCCATCGTCGCCGGCGGCGCGAACGCCTGCGTGCTGCACTATGTCGACAACAACCGCGAGCTGAGGTACGGCGAACTGCTGCTGATCGACGCCGGCTGCGAAGTCGACGGCTACGCCAGCGACATCACGCGCACATTCCCGGTCAACGGGCGCTTCTCCGGCCCGCAGGCCGATATCTACGACCTCGTGCTCGACGCGCAAACCGCCGCCATCGCCGCGATCCGGCCCGGCGCGACCTTTCTCGATCCGCACGACGCTGCCGTGCGCGTGCTGGCGCAGGGCATGATCGACATGAAGCTGCTCGATGGCAGCCTCGACGCCGCGATCGAAACCGAAGGCTACAAGCGCTTCTACATGCACCGCACCAGTCACTGGCTGGGCCTCGACGTCCATGACGTTGGCGAATACCGGCATGGCCCGGGTGACGATGGCTGGCGCAAGCTCGCGCCGGGCATGACGCTCACCGTCGAGCCCGGCTGCTACATCCGTCCCGCGGATGACATCCCGGCCGCCTTCCACAACATCGGCGTGCGCATCGAGGACGACGCGCTCGTCACCGCGGACGGCTGCGAACTCCTGTCCGCCGACACGCCGAAGACGATCGCCGACATAGAAACGCTGATGCGCGAATGAACGAGCCGGTTCTCATCATCGGCGGCGGCCCCGCCGGCATGGCGCTGGCGCTGGCGCTGCATCGCGGCGGCGTGCGCTCCCGCATCGTCGATGCGCGGCCGCGCGGCGCGGCGCGGTCGGACGCGCGCATCCTCGCCCTCGCGCACGGCTCGCGGCTCATCCTCGAAACGCTCGACGTCTGGCGCGCCATTCCGCACACGCCCATCGATGCCATCCACGTCTCCCACGCGGGCGGGCTGGGCCGCACGCTGATCCGCGCCGCCGAGGAAAACGTGCCGGCGCTCGGCTACGTGCTGGCCGCCGGCGATCTTGCCGCCGCGCTCGACGCCGCCATTGCCGCGGCGAACATCCCTTTCGCTGACAACACCCCCGCGCCGGAACACTCCGACGCCCTGCTGACCATACACGCCGAAGGCCGCATCGACGACGCCGATGGCCTCGTCGTCCGCGACTACGGCCAGCATGCCGTGATCTGCATGGCGCGCGGCAGCCTCCCCCACGGCAACGTTGCCTGGGAGCGCTTCACGCCCGCCGGCCCGGTCGCGTTCCTGCCCCTCGCTTGGCAAGGACGCGACGCATACGCCGTCGTGCTGACTTGCCCGAGCGCCGACAGCGAACGCATCGCGGCGCTCGGCGACGCGGATTTCCTCGCGCTGCTGCAGCAGCGCTTCGGTCCGCGCATCGAAATCACCAGCGTCGGTCCGCGCCATGTCTATCCGCTCGGTCTGCGCATGCGCAAGCGCGTGGTCGGCGACCGCGCGGCCTGGATCGGCAACGCCGCGCAGACGCTGCACCCGGTCGCCGGCCAAGGCTTCAATCTCGCGCTGCGCGACATCGCCGAACTCGCCGACGCACTCACGGATGCGGCCGATCCGGGCGATCCGGCGCTGCTCGCCCGCTACGCGGCCGGCCGCCGGGTCGACCGTGCCGCCACCGCGGAATTCACGGGCGGTCTGGTCAGGCTGTTCTCCAACGACAGCGGTCCGCTGCGCCACCTGCGCGGCGCCGGGCTGCTCGCTCTCGATCTCTTCCCGCCGGCGCGCAGCTTCCTCGCGCGGCGCATGATGTTCGGCGCCCGGGGATGGTAATCGGGTTGGTAAGGGTTAAAATCCGCCCTCCCCGCTTTTCCCCGATCGCATTCCGCCCATGGACTATCTCGGCTTCACGCTGCGCAACAACCTGTTCGTCGCGCCCATGGCCGGGGTGACGGACCGGCCGTTCCGCCAGCTCTGCAAGAAGCTCGGCGCGGGACTCGCGGTCTCGGAGATGGTGACCTCGAATTCCCTGCTCTACGGCAGCGCCAAGACGCGCCGCCGCGCCGACCACGCCGGCGAGGTCGAGCCCATCGTCGTGCAGATCGCCGGCGCCGACCCGGAACTGCTGGCGCAGGCCGCGCGCTACAACGTCGAGCGCGGCGCGCAGATCATCGACATCAACATGGGCTGCCCGGCGAAGAAGGTCTGCAACGTCATGGCCGGCTCGGCGCTGATGCAGAACGAGCCGCTGGTGGCAAAAATCCTCGAAACCGTGGTCGCCGCCGTGCCCGGGACGCCAGTGACGCTCAAGTTCCGCACCGGCTGGAACCGCGAGAACCGCAACGCGCCGGCCATCGCGCATATCGCGGAAGACTCGGGCGTGCGCGCCATCGCCATCCACGGCCGCACGCGCGCCGACCAGTATCGGGGCGAGGCCGAATACGACACCATCGCCGACGTGAAGACGCGCGTACGGATTCCCGTGATCGCCAACGGCGACATCGCGACGGCCGAGAAGGCGAAGTTCGTGCTCGACTACACCGGTGCCGATGGCGTGATGATCGGCCGCGCGGCGCAGGGGCGCCCCTGGCTGTTCCGCGAAATCGAGCATTTCCTGAACACCGGCGCCGTCCCGCCGGCACTGACTTTCGCCGAGATCCACGCGATCCTGCGCGCGCATCTCGCCGATCTCTACGACTTCTACGGCGCGGATACCGGCGTGAAGATCGCCCGCAAGCACATCGCCTGGTATACGAAGGGCATCGTCGGGGCGGCGCGCTTCCGCCACGCGATGAACCGGCTGGAAAGCGTCGATGCGCAGCTGGAAGCCGCCGACGAGTTCTTCCTGAGCCATTCGGCCAACGATCCCGTCTCCTACGCGGCCTATCAGGAGGCAGCATGAGCAACGACATCTCCGACTGCGTCCGCCGCAACCTCAACCGCTACTTCCGCGACCTGGACGGCGAGGCGCCGCATGCCATCTACGACATGGTGCTCGCCTGCGTCGAGAAACCGATGCTCGAGGTCGTGCTGAAGCAGGCCGCCGGCAACCAGACCGTCGCCGCCGAGATGCTCGGCATCAGCCGCAGCACGCTCAGAAGAAAACTGGCAGAACACAATCTTTCTTGAGGAGTCTTAAATGAAGGTGACCCAGGCGCTCATCAGCGTTTCCGACAAGCACGGCGTCGTCGATTTCGCGCGCGAACTCGCCACCCTCGGCATCCGGCTGCTCTCCACCGGCGGCACCGCCAAGCTGCTGCGCGACGCCGGACTCGAGGTCACCGACGTGTCCGACTACACCGGCTTCCCCGAGATGCTCGACGGCCGCGTCAAGACCCTGCACCCGAAAGTGCATGGCGGCATCCTCGGCATCCGCGGCAACGCCGAGCACGCCGCGACGATGGCCAAGCACGACATTCCGGCCATCGACCTCGTCGTGGTGAACCTCTACCCCTTCCAGCAGACCATCGCCAGGAAGGACTGCACGCTGGAGGACGCCATCGAGAACATCGACATCGGCGGCCCGACCATGGTGCGAGCCGCGGCGAAGAACCACGGCGACGAACGCGGCGGCTGCACCGTCGTCACCGATCCGGCGGACTACGCCGGCATCGTCGCGGAACTCAAGGCATACGGCGGCACGATCCCGTATGCGCAACGCTTCGCTCTCGCGAAGAAGGCCTTCGTGCATACCGCGCGCTACGACTCGGTGATCGCCAACTGGCTCACCAGCCTCGACGGCGACAACCAGCCGGGTACCTTCCCCGACCACCTGCAACTCGCCTTCGACAAGGTCGACACCATGCGCTATGGCGAGAACCCGCACCAGCAGGCCGCCTTCTACCGCGAGCCGACACCGGTGCCCGGCAGCATCGCCGCCTACGAGCAATTGCAGGGCAAGGAGCTTTCCTACAACAACATCGCCGACTCGGACGCGGCCTGGGAGGCTGTCAAGGCTTTCGACACAACGGCCTGCGTGATCGTCAAGCATGCCAATCCCTGCGGCGTCGCGCTCGGCGCCTCCGCGGAGGAAGCCTACCGCCGCGCCTTCACCACCGACCCGACCTCGGCCTTCGGCGGCATCATCGCCTTCAACTGCGCCATCGACAAGGCGACGGCCGAGGCCGTCTCTGGCCAGTTCGCCGAAGTCATCATCGCGCCCGAGATCACGCCCGACGCGCGCGCCGTGTTCGCCGCCAAGCAGAACCTGCGCGTGCTGGTCGTGCCGCTCGGCCGAATCGCCGGCGTGTTCGACTTCAAGCGCGTCGGCGGCGGCCTGCTGGTGCAGACGGCCGACGAGGCGCGCATCGCGCAGGGCGACATCAAGGTGGTGACCAGGCGCGTGCCGACCGAACAGGAGATGCGCGACCTGCTCTTCGCCTGGAAGGTCGCGAAATACGTGAAGTCAAACGCCATCGTCTATTGCAAGGACGAGATGACCGTCGGCGTCGGCGCCGGCCAGATGAGCCGCGTCGACTCCGCGCGCATCGCCGCGATCAAGGCCGAGAACAACAAGCTCACCGTGGTCGGCTCCGTCGTCGCCTCCGACGCCTTCTTCCCGTTCCGCGACGGCCTCGACGTGCTGGCCCAGGCCGGCGCCACGGCGGTGATCCAGCCCGGCGGCTCGGTGCGCGACGCCGAGGTGATCGCCGCCGCCGACGAACAGAACATCGCGATGGTGTTCACCGGCTTCCGTCACTTCCGGCACTGATCATGAAGCTTCTCGTCATCGGTTCCGGCGGCCGCGAACACGCGCTGGCCTGGCGGCTCGCGCAGTCGCCGAAAGTGCAGAAGATCTATGTCGCCCCCGGCAACGCCGGCACGGCGCGCGAGGACGGCCTGGAGAACCTGCCGCTCACGGCGATCCACGACCTCGTCGCCTTCGCGCGCGACAACGACATCCACGCCACCGTGGTCGGCCCCGAGGCGCCGCTCGCGCATGGTGTCGTCGATGCCTTCCGCGCCGCCGGGCTGCGCATCTTCGGCCCCAGCAAGGCCGCCGCGCAACTCGAAAGCTCCAAGGATTTCGCCAAGCAGTTCATGCAGCGCCATGGCATTCCGACGGCGAAGTTCCGGACGTTCTCCGATGCCGCGGCGGCGCATGTTTATGTCGATGCCGAGGGAGCGCCCATCGTCGTCAAGGCCGACGGCCTCGCCGCCGGCAAGGGCGTGGTCGTCGCGCTGTCTGCCGCCGAAGCGCACCAGGCCATCGACATGATGCTGCTCGACAACAAGATGGGCGATGCGGGAGCGCGCGTCGTCATCGAGGAATTCCTCGACGGCGAGGAGGCCAGCTTTATCGTCATGGCCGACGGCCACCACGCGCTGGCGCTGGCCACCAGCCAGGACCACAAGCGCCTGAAGGACAACGACGAGGGCCCCAACACCGGCGGCATGGGCGCCTATTCGCCCGCGCCGGTGGTGACGCCGGAGATTCACGCGCGCGTGATGCGCGAGGTGATCATGCCGACCATCCACGGCATGGGGAAGGACGGCATCCTGTTCACCGGCTTCCTCTACGCCGGCCTGATGATCAAGCCCGACGGCTCGTTGAAGGTGCTCGAGTTCAACTGCCGCATGGGCGATCCCGAGACCCAGCCGATCATGCTGCGCCTCAAGAGCGACCTGACCGAACTCGTCGACGCCGCCATCGACGGCCACCTCGACAAGGCGCAGGCCGACTGGGACCGCCGCGTCGCACTCGGCGTCGTACTCGCCGCGCACGACTATCCCGAAACGCCGCGCAAGGGCGACGTCATCCACGGCCTCGGCAAGCCCCCCGCCGACGCGCACGTCTTCCATGCCGGCACCGCGCTGAAGGACGGCCACGTCGTCACCGCCGGCGGCCGCGTACTCTGCGTCACGGCGCTGGGCGACACCGTGAAAAGCGCGCAGAAGCGCGCCTACGAGATCGCCGACGACATCCGCTTCGACGGCATGCAGTTCCGCCGCGACATCGGACATCGCGCCATCCGGCGCTGACACGGCACAGCGGCGTCCGACAAGCCATCATGGACGTGCGCCGCCTGGCCGACAGCCTCACCGCCCGGCTGGTTGCCTTTGGCCTGTTCCTGCTCCTGGTCGGACTGATCGGACGCCTGACCATTCTCTCGGCATTGTTGAAGAACGACATTCAGGAGGTCCTCGCCGCCCAGCAGCTGTCGCTGGCGACCTATGTCGCGGCGGACATCGACGGCAAGGTGCGCGCACGCCGGCAGCTCCTAGAAAACCTTGCGCGTGAATTGCCGGCCTCTCTGCTGGCCAAGCCGGGGCAACTGCAAACCTGGCTGGCCGAACGCCATGCCGTCGCCCCCCTGTTTTCACTCGGTCTGATGGTCGTCCGCGCCGATGGCGATGGCGCCATCGCCGACTTCCCGCCGGTAACCGGGCGCCGCGATCTCGGGTTCGCCAACCTAGACTGGTTCATCGCCGCCCGCGACCAGGGCAGGTTCGCCATCGGCAAGCCGATGCGGGGACGCATCACCCGTGTTCCGGTAATCATCATGGCAGTGCCGCTCAAGAACGTGGGCGGACAGACCGTGGCAGTCATCGCCGGCGCCAGTGCGCTGGACACGCCGGGGTTCCTAGACCTGATCCAGGACAATACCATCGGCCGCACCGGGGGATTCCTGCTGATTTCTCCGCGCGACAACATCTTCGTCGCCTCCTCCAAACCGGAAATGCGCCTGCGGACGATCCCGCCTCCAGGCGTTAACCTGCTGCACGACCGAGCCATGGCCGGCTACCGCGGTACCGGCATCACAGTCAACGCGGCGGGCGTGGAGGAACTCTCGGCCATGGTCAGCGTGCCCGCCGCCGACTGGTTCGTCGTCGCCCGCCTGCCGACGGCCGAGGCATTCCAGCCGGTCGACCGCATCCGCCTCTCGATCCTGCGCCACAGTCTGATTCTCGCCGCCGTCGTGGTGGTCATCCTGCTGGCTTTCCTGGCTTGGGCGCTGCGGCCGATGAAGAATGCCGCACGGCAAATGCGTGAGATGGCCGAAGGCCGGTTGCCGCTCGAACCGCTGCCCGTGATGCGCCGCGACGAGATTGGCGACATGGTCGAGGCATTCAATGCCTTGCTGGAAAAACTGCGCGACAGCGAGGCGCGCATGGCCCATCTTGCCCACCATGATGCCCTCACCGGACTGCACAACCGGCTGTCCTTCCTGTCGCGCCTGCAACAGGGTGCCGCGCTAGCCCGCCGCCAGGACAACCGCCTGGCAATGATGTTCATCGACCTCGACGGCTTCAAGCCGATCAACGACCGCTTTGGGCACGATACCGGCGACCAGTTGCTGCGTCAGGTGGCCGATCGCCTTGGCGAAAGCGTGCGCCAGGCCGATACCTTGGCGCGCTTCGGCGGCGACGAGTTCGTCCTGCTGCTGCCCGACGTCCGCGATACCGCTGCGGTAGCTGCCATCGCCGAAAAGATCGTGGCGCGACTGGCCACCCCGTTTCGGGTTGGCGATCACGATCTAGCCATCGGCGCCAGCATCGGCATCGCACTGTTTCCAGACGATGCTGCTGATGCCGATGCCCTGATCGCGCAGGCCGACGCGGCAATGTACGACGCCAAGCGCTACGGCCGCGGCTGTTTCCGTTTCGCCCACCAGCGCGCATGAGCGCGTCCCGCCAAGGACAGCCCCACATGGATATCCAGTCGATTCGCGCCTATTTCTCCGCACTGCAGCAACAGATCGTCGCGGCTCTGGAAACCATGGAGGGCGATGGCGGCCAGTCCTTCCGCCGCGATGCGTGGGGACGCGGCACCTCGATGCTTATCGAGGAAGGCGATTTCCTCGAGCGCGGCGGCGTCAATTTCTCGCATGTCACGGGCGACGCGATGCCGGCCTCGGCCACCGCGCACCGCCCGGAACTCGCCGGCCGGCGCTGGGAGGCGATGGGCGTTTCGCTGGTGCTGCACCCAAGGAACCCCTATTGCCCGACCACGCACATGAACGTGCGCTGCTTCGTCGCCACGAAAGAGGGAGAAGAGCCGGTCTGGTGGTTCGGCGGCGGCATGGACCTCACGCCCTACTACGGCTTTGCCGAGGACTGCGCGCATTTCCACGCCGCCTGCAAGACTGCCCTCGAACCCTTCGGTGCCGACGTGCATCCGCGCTACAAGCGCTGGTGCGACGAATACTTCTTCCTCAAGCACCGCGACGAGCCGCGCGGCATCGGCGGCATCTTCTTCGACGATCTCAACGAGGGCGGTTTCGAACGCTGCTTCGCGCTGACGCGCAGCGTCGGCGACGCCTTCCTCGCCGCCTACCTGCCGATCTGCGCAAAGCGCCGCGACACGCCCTACGGCGAGCGCGAGCGCGACTTCCAGGCCTACCGGCGCGGCCGCTACGTCGAATTCAACCTCGTCTGGGATCGCGGCACGCTGTTCGGCCTGCAATCCGGCGGGCGCACCGAGGCGATCCTGATGTCCCTGCCGCCGGTCGTGAAATGGCGCTACGACTGGCATCCGGCGCCGGGCAGCGCCGAGGAAAGGCTCTACACCGAGTTCCTGCCGCCGCGCGACTGGCTTTCCGCAGCCTGACAGTTCGCCGCCGCGCGGTAATGGCGGTTGGCCTCCTCGGGGCGTTCGAGATGGTCGAACAGGCGGGCGAGTTCGATGTGTGCCGCGCAGCTCGACGCCACGGCCAGGGCCGCCTCCAGATAGCTCTGCGCCTTGCCCCACAGTTGCTGGCGCGCGCACAGCCGCCCCAGGGCGAGCAGCAACTGGTCGTCATGCGGATGCTCGTGCAGCCACTTCTCGCAGCGGGCGATGCGACCGAGCACGTCGCCACCCGTGCAGGCCGCGTAGTCCTCCAGCAGCCCCGACTCCCAGCGTTCGTCGAGGATGTCCTCGACCAGTTCCGCGCATTCGGCGCAGGCATCGGCGGCGCTCAAGGCGCGCGCGGCGCGGCGCGCCAGCCGTGGATCGAGACGATCCTCGTCCGGCATCTTTCTCCAGTAGCGCATCAGTTGCGCGGGGTCGTCCTGCAGGCCGTCGAGCATGCCGCGGTGCGCGCGCTGGCGCAGTGGATGCGCCTGCTCGGGCGTCAGCGCATGGTGCTTTTCCAGCTGGCGAGCCAGCCGCAGCATTTCCGCCCAGTCGCCCTGTCCCTGCGCCAGCCGCAGCGCCAGCCGCTGCGCGGAAATTTGCCGGCGTTCCTTGGCGCTCAAACATTCCAGCGCCGCCCGCGCGGCGGCATGATCGCGCGCGTCCAGCGCGATGCGGATTTCAGCCATCAACCGCGCCGTGCGCCAGCCGGCGCCGTCCAGCGCTTCCGCCCGCGCCTGCCAGGCTTCGATGCGCGCCGGGTCGCGCAGGGCGTGCGCCGCCTTCAGGCCGACCAGCGCCGCGATGCCGGCCGGCGTGCCGCCGGCGCTGACTTTTTCCGCGCTCTTCAGCGCGTTGCTGTAGCGCCCCTCCCAGAACATCTGCAGGGCGGCCATCGCCGCCCGTTCGTCGCGCACGCGCGCGCGGCGCGCGCGGAAATCGGCGACGACGCGGGGCATGCCGAGCGTGATGGCGATCGCCCGCAGCAGCAAGTAGGCTATCGCCAGCGTCGCGAGCTGGGCGAGGACGAAAAGGTTGAACGAGATCTCGATGCGCCAGGGCGGCACCACCCAGAGCACATAGCCGTCGGCAAGGCGGCCGAGCATGGCGACGCCGATTGCCAGCGCGGCCAGGGTCAACAGCCAGAACAGGGAGCGCATTATTATTACCGCGGGTCGCGCGCCAGCTTGAAATTGCGCAGCGCGGAAAGGGTTTCATTGAGTTCGACCGGCTCACGCATGACATCGAGCTTGCCCAGCGCGGCGAGCGCCGTCCGCGCCTCCTGCACCGCGGGCGCGCGCGTGTCGAAGTAGCGGTCCAGCCATTCCGCGGCCTGGCCGACGTCGCTCTGGAAGCTGCGGCCGTCGCGCGCCAGCAGCGCGAGGCGCGCGGCCAGCAGGCGCAGGCGCAGGTTCTCACGCAGGAAGAAGGTTTCGCGCGGCGCGAGCAGGCCGGGGTCGGGACGGTCGATGCGCTCGATGCGCACCAGCTGGCGCAGTTCGCCCCAGAGGTCGGCGAACCACGCGCGCACCATCGCGTCGAAAGTCAGCGCCGGCGGGACGGCGCCAACAGTCTCCCCTCCCGCGCGGGAGGGGCTGGGGGAGGGCGGGCTTTGGGCGGGCGGGGTTTCTTTGGGCCGCTGCTCGAAAGCCAGCGGCAGGCTGTCCACGGTGTGCAGGATGGCGTCGAGCTTGAGCGCGATGCCCGGCACGTCGGCGCCCGGCAATGCCTTCAGGCGCTCGATGTCGCGCGCGATCAGCTTGCGCAGTGGCAGGAACTGCGGCTGGGCGTTGCGCGCCAGCCGCGCATCCGCGCCCTGCAGCGCGATCAGCGCCGCCTCGACATTGCCGGCCAGCTGGAGCTGCTGCGCGGCGATGGCCACTTCCTGCTCGGTCTCGGCGAGCAGGCGATCCTCGCGCACGCGGGAGAGTTCCTGATACATCGCGTCCAGCGCCATCTGCTGGCTCTGCGTTTCCGCCAGCTGCGCCTCCAGCGCACCCACCTTGGCCTGCAGCGCATCGAGCGCCTCGCGGTTCTGCCTGGCGTTGGCCTGCGCTTCCTGCTGCGCCGTTTCACCGGCGGCGAGGCGGCGCGCCAGTTCCGCGCGCGTTCCGGCCAGACGGTTTTCGCCCTGCCATGCCAGCCAGGCCAGCACGCCGACGCCGAGCAGCGCCGCGAGGGACAACCAGAGGGCAAGCGGCTGCCGGGCGCCGCCGTGGCGGGGCGGCGGGGCGGTCAGGGCCGGCAGGTCGGGTTTGGCAGGCGGAGTAGGGGAATCGGTCATGGCGCGGCGAAGAAATCGGTCAGGCCGGCAAGCAGGCCGGCATCGGCGGGTCCCGTGAGGATAACCCGGCTCAGCCCCAATGCGCGCGCCTGCTCGGCGATGCGCGCGTGGGGAACGAAGGTCGGCGTCTTTTTCAGCCAACTCTGGCCGAGCTTGCCGATCATCTCGTAAAAATTGCGCAGCCCCTCGCTGCTGGTCACCGTCAGCGCGTCGAGCCGGCCTTCCTGCCAGAGCTTCAGCAGCGGCGCGGGGTCGAGCGCGGGCTTGACGCGGCGGTAGCAGGTGACGTAATCGACCATCGCGCCGCGCGCCGTGAGCGTGTCGCCGAACAGGTCGCGGCCACCGTCGCCGCGAAAAATCACGACGCGCTTGCCGGTGACGTCGGCGAACTCGGGCAATTCGAGCAGAGCCTCGGAATCGAAACGCTCCCGCGGCGCCACGACGTCGCGGATGCCATGTTTTTCCAGGGCCTGCTCGCTGCTGTGGCCCACGGTGGCGGCGCGCAGGCCGGCGGGCCAGCGGCGCTGCGCGAGGATCACCGCCAGCGCCTTGTCGACGGCGTTCGGACTGACGAACACCGCCCAGTCGTAGGCGTCGAGGCGGATCGCCGCGTCGAGGATCGGCGTCGTGTCCGTCACGTCCTCGATGGCCAGCACGGGGAACAGCACCGGCTGCGCGCCGAGCTCGGCGAGCGCCCCGGCCAGATGCGCCGCCTGTCCCGCCGGGCGGGTGACGACGATGCGCCGTCCCGCCAGGACTGACTTTTGTACGGGTTTATCCAAGGGCCGCCAGGATTGCGTCGGCGCCCTGCACGCGCAGATCCTCGACAAGCGCCAGACCCAGCGCCTCGGGATCGGCGGCCGGGCCGTTCATCTCGGCGCGCGCGACGCGCGTGCCGTCCGGTGTCGCCACCAGCCCGCGCAGGCGCAGGCTGCCGTTGGCGAACTCGCCATAGGCGCCGAGCGGCACCTCGCAGCTGCCCGCCAGCGCGCGCGACACGGCGCGCTCGGCGCGCACGCAGGCGGCCGTGGCGGCGTCGTTGAGCGGCTGCATCCAGGCGGCGACCTCGGGCCGGTCGGACAGCGCCTCGATGCCCAGCGCGCCCTGTCCGGCCGCCGGCAGCGAAGCCTCGGCGGAAATCACGGAACGGATGCGCTCCTTGAGGCCGAGGCGCGTCAGGCCGGCGGCGGCGAGGATGATCGCGTCGTATTGCCCCTCGTCGAGCTTGCGCAAGCGCGTATCCAGATTGCCGCGCAAGGATGAAACGGCGAGATAGGGATACGTGGCGCGCAGCTGCGCCTCGCGGCGCAGGCTCGACGTGCCGACCACCGCGCCGGGCGGCAAATCCTCGATGCGCTCGTATTTGTTGGAAACGAAGGCGTCGTAGGGCACTTCGCGCGGGCCGATGGCGACCAGCGCGAACTCCGGCTCCAGCACCATCGGCACGTCCTTCATCGAATGGACGGCGATGTCGGCGCTGCGGTCGAGCAAAGCGGTCTCCAGCTCCTTGACGAACAGGCCCTTGCCCCCGACCTTGGCGAGCGGCCGGTCGAGAATCTGGTCGCCCCGCGTCGTCATGCCGAGGAGCTCGACGCGGCAGGCCGGATATAATTGCTGCAAAAGGCCGCGCACGTGTTCCGCCTGCCAGAGGGCCAGGCGGGATTCGCGGGTGGCGATAACAATGCGTTCTGGGGTGGAGGTCACGAGACTTTCCAATTTGGACGAGAAACCATGAACGATTCAGCAGCGGCCGAACCTCTGACAGCGGCAAATTCTAGCATTCCGGCCGAGGCCGCCCCGCTGCCCGCGGACAAGGACGCCCCTCTGTTCGAGGACATCCGCCTGCTCGGCCGCCTGCTCGGCGATGTGATCCGCGACCAGGAAGGCGACGCGGTTTTCGCCCTCGTCGAACGCATCCGCCTGCTCTCCATCCGCCTGCACCGCGACGACGACAGCAGCGTACGCGCCGAGCTCGACGCGCTGCTGGGCGACCTGACGCGCGAGCAAACCAACCTCGTGGTGCGCGCCTTCAGCTACTTCTCGCACCTCGCCAACATCGCCGAGGACCAGCATCACATCCGCCGCGCGCGCGCCCATGCGCTGGCCGGCTCCCGGCCGCGCGAGGGCAGCGTCACCCACGCCGTGGCGCGTGCCGGGGAACTCGGCATCGGCAAGGAAAGACTCGCCGGCTTCTTCGCGCGCGCCGCCATCGCGCCGGTGCTCACCGCCCACCCGACCGAAGTGCAGCGCAAGAGCATTCTCGACCGCGAATGGAAGATCGCCTGCCTGCTCGAAGCGCGCGACCGCCAGCCGCTCACGCCGGAAGAGGGCACGGAAAACGAGGAGGCGCTGCGCCGCGCGATCCTGATCCTCTGGCAGACGCGCATGCTGCGTCCCGCCAAGCTCGCGGTGATGGACGAGGTCAACAACGCCCTCTCCTACTACGACACCACCTTCCTGCGCGCGCTGCCGCGCCTGCACAACGGCATCGAGGACAGCATGGGCACCGCCGTGCCCGCCTTCCTGCGTCCCGGCTCGTGGATCGGCGGCGACCGCGACGGCAACCCCTTCGTCACCGCCGACATCCTGAAGAGCGCGCTCAACGCCCAGAGCCGCAAGGCCTTCGCCTTCTACCTGGAACAGACCCACCTGCTGGGCGGCGAGCTGTCCTCCTCCGAACTGCTCGTGGATATCTCGGACGAACTGCGCGCGCTGGCCCGGCGCTCGCCCGACCGCAATCCGCACCGCGACGACGAACCCTACCGCCGCGCCATCGCCGGCATCTACGCGCGGCTCGCCGCCACCGCGCGCGAACTCGACCACATGGAAGCGCTGCGCCATCCGGTCGCCGACGCCCCGCCCTACGCCGACTGCGCCGAATACGCCGCCGAGCTGGACATCCTCGACGCATCGCTGAAAAGCAATGGCGCCGCGCTGCTGGCGCGCGGCCGCCTGCGCCGCCTGCGCCGCGCCGTCGAGCTGTTCGGCTTCCACCTCGCGCCGCTCGACCTGCGGCAGAACTCCGACGTGCATGCGCGCACCGTGCACGAGCTGTTCGAAACCGCGCGCCCCGGCACCGACTACGCCGGCCGCAGCGAGGAAGGCCGCATCGCCCTGCTGCTCGCCGAGCTGGCCACGCCGCGCCTGCTCGCCTCGCCCTACTGGCAGTATTCCGAGGAAACCGCCGGCGAGCTGGCGATCTTCCACGCCGCGCGCGACATGCACCGCCGCTACGGCAGGGCCGCGATCCAGAACGTCATCATCTCGAAGGGCGAGGGCGTTTCCGATGTACTCGAAGTCGCCCTGCTGCTCAAGGAAGTCGGCCTGCTGCGCCCGCGCGAGGGCGAACTCGACGTCAACATCGTGCCGCTGTTCGAGACCATCGGCGACCTCGAGCGCAGCGGCGCGGTGATGGACCGGCTGTTCTCCCTGCCCGCCTACCGGCGCCTGCTCGACAGCCGCGGCGGACTGCAGGAAGTCATGCTCGGCTACTCCGACAGCAACAAGGACGGCGGCTTCCTGATGTCGAACTGGGCGCTCTACCGCGCCGAGATCGCGCTGGTCGAAGTCTTCCGCATGCGCGGCGTGAAGCTGCGCCTGTTCCATGGGCGCGGCGGCACCGTCGGCCGCGGCGGCGGCCCGAGCTACCAGGCCATCCTCGCCCAGCCGGCTGGCGCCGTGCAGGGCGCCATCCGCATCACCGAGCAGGGCGAGGTGATCGCCTCGAAATACGCCAACCCCGAACTCGGCCGGCGCAACCTCGAGGTGCTGGTCGCCGCCACGCTCGAAGCCACGCTGCTGCCGCGCGAGCACGACGACCCGCAGCCCGATTGCCTCGCCGCCATGGCCGAGCTGGCCGACCATGCCTTCCGCGCCTATCGCGGGCTGGTCTACGAGACGCCGGACTTCGAGCGCTACTTCTGGGAATCCACCGTCATCAGCGAAATCTCGCAGCTCAACATCGGCAGCCGTCCCTCCTCGCGCAAGAAGACCACGGCGATCGAGGACCTGCGCGCCATCCCGTGGGTGTTCTCGTGGTCGCAGTGCCGCCTGATGCTGCCCGGCTGGTATGGCTTCGGCTCCGCATATCGCGCCTTCATCGCAGCGCGCGGCGACGCCGGCCTCGCCCTGCTGCGCCACATGAACCGGGAATGGGGCTTCTTCCGCGCCATGCTCTCCAACATGGACATGCTGCTCGCCAAGACCGACATCGCCCTCGCCGAGCGCTACGCAGGCCTGGTGCAGGACGCGGAACTGCGCGCGACGATCTTCGGCCGCATCAAGGCCGAATGGCAAGCCACCGTCGCCGCCCTGCTCGCCATCACGGAACAAAGCGAACTGCTGGAAAGCAACCCGCTGCTCAAGCGCTCGATGACCAACCGCTACCCCTACCTCGACCCGCTCAACCACCTGCAGGTCGAGCTGTTGCGCCGCTACCGCTCCGGCGCCCCCTGGAGCGACGACGACCGCGTCAAGAGCGGCATCCACCTCACCATCAACGGCGTGGCGGCGGGACTGCGCAACAGCGGCTGAAAAAATTCAGTCCCGGCGGGGCGGCGACAGGCGCCGTGCCGTCACCCCCGCCCTTGCAGACGGGCCGCGCGCTGTGCGCGGATTTCGGCCGGCCAGGTGCTCTCGATGTAGGCGAGGACGCGACGGATCTGTTCGTCCGTGAGCTTTCCTCCAAAGCCCGGCATGTCGGAAGCGTAGCCTGCCGGCGCATTGGGCGGCACCATGCCGAACTTGACGATGGCGAACAGCTGCTCATAGGGATGGTGCCAAGTGTGGCCGCTCGCATCGTGCGGTGGCGCCGGCAGCCGGCCGTCCGGCTTGCGCGTGCGCCAGTCGGGCTGGCCCTCGCGCTGCTTGCCGTGGCAACTCGCACATTCCGCCTTGTAGATCGCCTCGCCTTCCAGCAGGTCGAGTGCATCGAACTGGCTGGCCGACTGTCCGCAAGCGGCCAGCAAGCCGGCGGCGGCCAGTGGCAGCCAGACCCGCGCAGCCCTCATGGCTTCGGACCGTCCGCAGGCGGTGAACCACCGGGCCTCTGCCGGCGCGCCCGCACTTCGCCCAGAATTTTCCACACGCCGAACAGGTTGACGCCGATCACCGCCACCGCAGGCCACAACGGCAACGCCTGACCGGTCGCATAACTGTGGATGAACAGGCCACCGATGACCACGCCACTGATCAGGATGACCAGCATCCCGCCATTGAGGAAACCACGCTGCACTGCCTTCACTGACTTCGCCCCCATCGCGACTAGAGACGCAAAACTACCACAAGAAAAAGTCATCATCGGCAGGATGGCGGCGGCGTGACAGCCTACGCAGGGGCGCCGACCGGCGTGCAAAGCTCGACGAGGAAGCCGTCCGGATCGGCCACATAGGCCACCGTCTGCCCCCAGGGCATGTCCTCCGGCGCCTGCACCAGCGCCGCCCCTGCCGCCACCGCTCGCGCCAGCGCAGCCGGCACATCGTTGGTGACGAAAGCGATTTCGCCGCTGGGATGCGCGGCATCCGGCCGCGCGGGATGCTTTCCCAGCTCCGTCATCAACCGCCGCGACGAAAACGCCAGCGCGGTCGTTCCCGTCGCCATCTGTCCGAAATCCCCGCTCTCATGCAGGAAAGCGGTTTGCAGGCCGAACGCCTTCTCGTAGAAAGCCACGGAACGGGAAACATCCTCCACATACAGGATCGTGTAACCGAATTGCATGATGTCTCTCCAGAAATGACGGCAGGCGCAAGATAGCTCCGCACGAGCTGCGCGGCTTGAACAAAACCGACAGCGCTCGCAAAAGTCGGCGCAGGCGGGGCGGCGCTGGAGTTTGTCGCCGTCCCGCCGGGGCTGACTTATTTCACTCGAACTCGACCAGCAGGTCCTTCGCGTTGATCGCCTCGCCGTGACGGCAGTGGATGGCCTTCACCACGCCGTCGCGCTCCGCCGTCAGCATGGTTTCCATCTTCATCGCCTCGATGGAGACGAGCGGGTCGCCCTTCGCGACTTTCTGGCCGGCATGGGCGGCGACGGTGACGATGGTGCCAGGCATCGGCGCGCCGACGTGCTTGGGGTTACCTTCCTCGGCCTGCGGCTTGGCGCGCGCGTTGGCGAGGCCGGCCTTGGGCACGCGGATAACGCGCGACTGGCCATTGAGTTCGAAGAAGACCTTGACCATGCCTTCCTCGTCCGGGCCGGCAGTGCCCTGCTGCGAGACGATCAGGCTCTTGCCGCGCTCCAGCTCGACGTTGATCTCCTCGTTGGCGGCGAGGCCGTAAAAGAAGGCCGGCGTCGGCAGTTGCGAGACGTCGCCGTAGTGGCTGCGGTGCTGCGCATAGTCCTTGTAGACCTTCGGATACATGAGGTAGGAGGCGAGGTCGGTGTCCGTGATCTTGTGGCCGCAGGCCTTCTCGGCCTCGGCGCGCTTCGCCTCCAGGTCGACCGGCGGCAGCGAATCGCCTGCGCGGCCCTTGAGCGGCGCCTCGCCCTTCAGTACTTTCCTCTGCAGGTCAGTAGGGAAGCCGTCGGGCGGGAAGCCGAGTTCGCCGCGCATCAAGGAAATGACCGAATCGGGGAAGGCGATTTCGCGCGCGGGGTCCTTGACGTCGTCCGGAGACAGGCCGTTGGCGACCATGTAGAGCGCCATGTCGCCGACGACCTTGGAGGTCGGCGTGACCTTGACGATGTCGCCGAACAGCAGGTTCACGTCGGCATAGGCCTGCGACACCTCGCCCCAGCGGTGCTCGATGCCCATGGCGCGCGCCTGCTCGCGCAGGTTGGTGTATTGGCCGCCGGGCATCTCGTGACGATAGACGTCGGCGGTGCCGGAGCGGATGTCGGCCTCGAAGGGTGCGTACTGGCGGCGCACGCCCTCCCAGTAGTGCGAGAGGGACTGCATCGCATCGAAGTCGACGCCGGGATCGCGCTCCGTGCCGGCCAGCGCGGCGGCGATCGACCCCAGATTCGGCTGCGAGGTGAGTCCGCTCATGCTGTCGAGCGCGCCGTCGACGGCATCGCAGCCGGCTTCGACGGCGGCCAGCACCGAGGCGGCGGCGATGCCGCTGGTGTCGTGGGTGTGGAAGTGCAGCGGCAGACCGACTTCCTGCTTCAGGGTCTTGACCAGCTCACGGATCGCGCGCGGCTTGCAGACGCCGGCCATGTCCTTGATGGCAATGATGTGCGCGCCGGCCTTCTCCAACTGCTTGGCGAGGTCGACGTAATACTTGAGGTTGTACTTGGGACGCGCGGCATCGAACAGGTCGCCGGTGTAGCAGATCGTGCCCTCGCACAGCGCGCCGGATTCGATCACCGCGTCCATCGAAACGCGCATGTTCTCGACCCAGTTGAGCGAATCGAAGACACGGAAGACGTCGATGCCCTCCTTGGCTGCCTGCTCCACGAAATAGCGCACGACGTTGTCGGAATAACTCGTGTAGCCCACCGCGTTCGAGCCGCGCAGCAGCATCTGGAACAGCACGTTCGGCACGGCGGCGCGCAGGCGCTGCAGGCGCTCCCACGGGTCTTCCTTGAGGAAGCGCATCGCCACGTCGAAGGTGGCGCCGCCCCAGCATTCGAGTGAGAACAGTTGCGGCAGCAGGTGCGCGTAGTGCGGCGCGATCTCGGTCAGGTCGTGCGTGCGCATGCGCGTGGCGAACAGGCTCTGGTGCGCGTCGCGCATCGTCGTGTCGGTGAGCAGCGCGCGCTGCTCGTCGCGCATCCACTCGGAGAATTTCGCGGCGCCGAGTTCCTTGAGCTTGTCGCGCGTGCCGGCCGGCGGCGTGGCGGAGAGGTCGATGCCGGCGGGCTTGATCGGCCTGGCCATGGGCAGCGCGGGAAGCGCGCGGCCCTTCATCTCGGGATTGCCGTTCACCATCACCTCGCCGACGAACCTGAGCAGCCGCGTCGCGCGATCGCGGCGCTTCTGGAACTTGAACAGTTCGGGCGTCTCGTCGATGAAGCGCGTGGTGCATTCGCCCGAGCGGAACAGCGGATGGGCGACGACGTTCTCGAGGAACAGCAGGTTCGAGGCGAGGCCGCGCACGCGGAACTCGCGCAGCGCGCGGTCCATGCGCGCGGCGGCCTTGTCGGGCGACTGGCCCCAGGCCGTGACCTTGACCAGCAGCGAATCGTAATAGGGCGTGATCACCGCGCCGGAATAGGCGGTGCCGCCGTCGAGGCGGATGCCGAAGCCGGCCGGGCTGCGGTAGACGTTGATGCGGCCGTAGTCGGGAGTGAAGCCGTTCTCCGGATCCTCGGTGGTGACGCGGCACTGCACGGCGTGGCCGTTCATGCGGATGTTTTCCTGCAGCGGCACGTAGCAGTCCTCGTCGCCGATGTGCGCGCCTTCGGTGATGCGGATCTGCGACTTGACGATGTCGATGCCGGTGATCTCCTCGGTCACGGTGTGCTCGACCTGGATGCGCGGATTCACCTCGATGAAGTAGAACTTGTCGGTGTCGGCGTCCATGAGGAACTCGACGGTGCCGGCGTGGGTGTAGTTCGCGGCTTGCGCCAGCTTCAGCGCGGCATCGCACAACTCGGTGCGGCGCTGCTCGGACAGGTAGGGCGCCGGGGCGCGCTCGACGACTTTCTGGTTGCGGCGCTGCACCGAGCAGTCGCGCTCGAAGAGGTGCACGCGGCGGCCGTGGGTGTCGCCCATCACCTGCACCTCGACGTGGCGCGCGCGGCGCACGAGTTTTTCGAGATAGACCTCGTCGTTGCCGAAAGCCGCGGCGGCCTCGCGGCGCGCCACGTCCATCGCCGGTCCGAGGTCCGCCTCGGTCTCGACCACGCGCATGCCGCGCCCGCCACCGCCCCAGCTCGCCTTGAGCATCAGCGGATAACCGACGGCGGCGGCGTGCTGCTTGGCGGCTTCAAGGTCGCGCGGCAGCGCGCCAGTGGCGGGCACCACGGGCACGCCGGCCTTTTCCGCCAGCTCGCGCGCCGAGACCTTGTTACCGAGCAGGCGCATCACGTCGCCCTTGGGACCGATGAAGGCGATGCCGGCCTTTTCGCAGGCGTCGGCGAAGTCGGGATTCTCGGAGAGGAAGCCGTAGCCGGGATGGATCGCATCCACATGCGCCTCTTTCGCGATGCGGATGATGTCCTCGATGTCGAGATAGGCGGCGATGGGCTTCTTGCCCGCGCCGACCAGGTAGGACTCGTCGGCCTTGAAGCGGTGCAGGGCGAAACGGTCTTCATTGGAATAGATGGCGACGGTGCGGATGCCCATTTCGCTAGCGGCGCGCAGGACGCGGATGGCGATTTCGCTGCGGTTGGCGACGAGGAGGCTCTTGATCGGTTTCATGGCGGCGGTGGGTGCAGGCAAAGGGCTATATTTTATTGCATTGCATCAAACCGGCGCCGTCCCGCCGGCACTGACTTTTTTTCGTCCTACAGGCCCAGCCGCTCCTTGACCTGCGGCCACTGGCGCCGGCTGACCGGCAGGCGTTCCGGCACGCCCTTGAGACGCAGCGCCCAGTGGGCTTCGCCGCCCTCCCCGCCGCTCTCCCCGCTGCTCTCGCCTTCGCGCGCCACCCCGGCCACGGCTTCTGCCGCGACCAGGCAGTTGCGGTGGATGCGCACGAAGCGCGCACCGAACTCCGTCTCCAGATGGGCCAGCGATTCTTCGAGCAGGTATTCGCGTTCGGCCGTGCGCACGGTGACGTATTTCTGTTCGGCGCGCAGGTAGAGCACGTCATCGATGGGCACCAGCAGTACGTTGCCGCGCTCGACCACGCGCAGGCGCGCGCGGCCGGCGGGCGCCAGCGCGTGCAGCAGCGGGTCGGCGGGCGCCAGCCGGCGCGCCTTCTTCAGGGCTTCGAGCAGGCGCGGCGCGCGCGCCGGCTTGAGCAGGTAATCGGCCGCCGCCAGTTCGAAGGCCTTCAGCGCGAATTCGTCGTAGGCGGTGACGAAGATCACCGCCGGGGGTTGCGGCAGCCCGGCGAGCTGCTGCGCCAGCTCGATGCCGTCCATGCGCGGCATGCGGATGTCGACGAGGGCGATGTCGGCCGGCCGCGCCGCCAGCGCTTCGAGGGCCGCGAGGCCGTCGCGGGCTTCGCCGACAAGCTCATGCGGAAATTCGGCGGCGATGTCGGTCAGCAGGCCTTTCAGGCGCGCGCGCGCCGGCGGCTCGTCGTCGACGATCAGGAGGCGGGGGACGGCGGGCGCGCTCATGCGCCGCTCCGCTTCGGCAGGTCGATGCGCACGAAGTAGCGGCCGTCCGCCGTACCGGTATCGAGACGCGCTTCGAGATCGTAGAAGAGCATCAGCCGCTCGCGCAGGTTGTCCAGCGCCATGTGGTTGCCCTGCCGCTGACCGGTCGTCGCGCCGCAAGGGTTGTCGATCTCGATGCGGATGCCGTCTCGCGTGGTGGCGATGCGCACACGAATCTCGCCCGGTTCGGCCGCCGGCTCGATGCCGTGATACACGGCGTTCTCCAGCAGGGGCTGGAGCAGCAGCGGCGGCGCCAGCGCGTCCGGCGGGCAAGCGTCGACCTCCCAATGCACCTGCAGGCGCTCGCCGAGGCGCAGGCGCTCGATGTCGAGATATTTGCGGGCGAGTTCGATCTCGCCGGACAGCAGCGTCAGGTCGGTGTTGTCACGCATCAGGGCGCGGAACAGCTCGGACAACTCCTCCAGGGCAACCTCGGCGCGGCGCGGCTCCGCGCGCATGACGCCGAGCACGGCGTTCAGGCTGTTGAAGAGGAAATGCGGGCGGATGCGGGCGGTCAGCGCCGTGAGCCGCGCTTCCGCGAGCGCGGGCGTCCGCGCGCGGGTATGCAGCGCATGCCAGTAGAGCATCAGGGCGGCGGCGCATCCCGCCGCCAGCACGGAACGCCAGCCGACGGGCGCATCGAGCAGGCCGGCGAGCAGGAAACGAACGCCGGCGGTCGCTGCCAGAGCCAGCCCGACGACGACGGCCGCGGCCAGCCAGTCGGGCATTGCCCGCAGGCGCGGGGCCAGCAGGAACAGGACGGCCAGCGTCAGCAGCAGCGCGGGCTCGACCCAGGCCGCGAGGGCCATGACCTCGTCGGGCAGGCGTGCCAGCGTCCGGTTGGCCGTCAACGCCGCCGCCAGCAGGAGGATATTCGCCGCCAGCAGCAAACGCAGCCAGACTCCCTGATTGCGGAAGTCCGGCAGGCGCTCAGTCGGACGGATGGCGGGCGGACGCGAGGGTATACTCATGGCTTCACAGGCCTTTATTGCGCATCATTATGTCAGATCACCCCTCCGACGCCAGTCCTGCGAAGGCCTGGTCGGGCCGCTTCGCGGAACCCGTTTCCGACCTCGTCAAGCGCTACACCGCCTCGGTGTTCTTCGACAAGCGCATGGCCGCCCAGGACATCCGCGGCTCGCTCGCCCATGCGAAGATGCTCGCCCGCCAGGGCATCATCGCCCCGGACGATTTCACCGCCATCGAGCGCGGCATGGCGCAGATCGCCGGCGAGATCGAACGCGGCGAATTCGCCTGGAACCTCGACGACGAGGACGTGCATCTCAACATCGAGAAGCGCCTCACCGCGCTGATCGGCGATGCCGGCAAGCGCCTGCACACCGGCCGCTCGCGCAACGACCAGGTGGCGACCGACATCCGCCTCTGGCTGCGCGACACCATCGACGCCATCGACGGACTGCTCGCCGACCTGATGCGCGCGCTGCTCGATGTCGCCGCAGCCCACGCGGAGACCCCGCTGCCCGGCTTCACCCATTTGCAGGTCGCGCAGCCGGTCACCTTCGGCCATCACCTGCTCGCCTATGTCGAGATGTTCGCGCGCGACCGCGAGCGCTTCGCCGACGCCCGGCGCCGGGTCAATCGGCTGCCCCTGGGCGCCGCCGCGCTCGCCGGCACGACCTATCCGATCGACCGCGCATTCGTCGCCGCCGAACTCGGCTTCGACGGCGTCTGCCGCAACTCGCTCGACGCCGTCTCCGACCGCGACTTCGCCATCGAGTTCTGCGCCGCCGCCTCGCTGACGATGGTGCACATCTCGCGCTTCTCGGAGGAGCTGATCCTCTGGATGAGCCCGCGCGTCGGCTTCATCGACCTCGCCGACCGCTTCTGCACCGGCTCCTCGATCATGCCGCAGAAGAAGAATCCGGACGTGCCGGAACTCGCGCGCGGCAAGAGCGGGCGCGTCTTCGGCCATCTAATGGGGCTGCTCACGCTGATGAAGGGCCAGCCGCTCGCCTACAACAAGGACAACCAGGAGGACAAGGAGCCGCTGTTCGACACGGCCGACACGCTGGTCGACACGCTGCGCATCTTCGCCGACATGGCCGGCGGCATCCGGGTCAAGCCGGAAGCGATGGCCGCCGCCTTGAAGCAGGGCTACGCCACCGCCACCGACCTCGCCGACTACCTCGTCAAGAAGGGCCTGCCCTTCCGCGATGCCCACGAAGCCGTGGCGCGCGCCGTGCGCGCCGCCGAGGCCAGGGGCTGCGACCTGCCCGACCTGCCGCTGGCCGAACTGCGATCCTTCTCGCCGCTGATCGGCGACGACGTCTTCGGCGTGCTGACCGTGGCCGGCTCGCTGGCGGCGCGCGACCATGTCGGCGGCACGGCGCCGCGGCAGGTGCAGGCCGCCGTGGCCCACTGGCGCACGCTGCTCTGATGGAAAAGATCGGCGGCAAATATGAAGTCATCTGCAAGCTCGGCGAGGGCGCGACCTCGACCGTCTACCTCGCCTACGACCCCTTCGCCGAGCGCGAGGTCGCGGTCAAGCTGATTTTCCAGGATGTCCTCAAGGACCGCGACCGCGGCAAGCTGTTCCGCCACCTGCTGATCAACGAGGCTTCGCTCGCCGGCAAGCTGGTGCATCCGCACATCGTGCAGATCTACGACGCGGTGGTCGGCGAGGACGAAAGCTACATCGTCATGGAATATGTGCCGGGCGGCACGCTGGAGCAGTTCTGCGGCCAGGACACGCTGCTGCCCATCGAGCGCGTGGTCGAGGTCATCTTCAAATGCACGCGCGCCCTGGAATACGCCAATCGTCTCGGCATCACCCACCGCGACATCAAGCCGGCGAATATCCTGTTCCTGCATGAAAACAACGGCAGGGAATACACGGGCGGCGACATCAAGATCTCCGACTTCGGCGCCTGCATCCAGACCGGCGAGGAGCAGACCCAGACCCAGGTGCTCGGCGTCGGCTCGCCCGCGTACATGTCGCCGCAGCAGGTCAGCGAGCAGACGCTCAACCACCAGACCGACATCTATGCGCTCGGCGTGGTGATGTATCAGCTGCTCACCGGCCGCCTGCCGTTCCAGGCCAGCAGCAACTACGGCATGATCTACCAGATCTGCAACATCGAGCCGCCGCCGCCCTCGACCTTCCGTCCGGAAATCCCCGCCGCCCTCGACGCCGTGGTGGCGCGCGCGATGCAGAAGAAGCTGGAGGACCGCTACGCCACCTGGGCGGAGTTCTCGCATGATCTCGCGCAGGCCTTCAAGAACCGCGAACTCGCCGTGCGCCAGCAGGAGGTGCCGGACAGCGAGAAGTTCGAGACGCTGCGCGCGCTCGACTTCTTCGACGAATTTTCCGACGTCGAGATCTGGGAGGTCGTCCGCTTCGCCCGCTGGGAGGATGTCGCGGCGGAGACGCGCCTGATGAAGGACGGAGATCCCGGCGACTACTTCTGCTTCGTGCTCGATGGCGAGGTCGTCGTCACCAAGCAGGACCACACCCTCGGCACGCTCGGACGCGGCGAGGTCATCGGCGAAATGGCGGTGCTCGACCGCCGCCATCCGCATCGCGTCGCCGACGTGGTGGCGCGCACCGCCGCGCGCGTGGTCATCATCCCCGGCGCCTCGCTGCGGCATGCCTCCGACGCCTGCCGCATGCACTTCTATCAGGGCTTCCTGCTCGTCCTCGCCGAACGGCTGGCGCGCACCAACGAGCTGCTGGCGCAGACCTGATGCACCCTTTCCGCAAGACGCTGCCGGCCGGCCAATACGCGCGGCTGGAAGCGGAGGTGGACGGGCTCGCCGCCTTGCGCGCCACCGATTGCGTGCGCGTGCCGGCGGTCCACGACCTCGGCACCAACGGTCGCGAGGCCTGGATCGAAATGGAATACCTCGATCTCGCGCCGCTTGATCGCGCGGGCGGCGCGCGACTCGGCCAACAACTCGCCGCCTTGCACCGCCATGCGGGAGATACCTACGGCTGGTCGCGCGACAACTTCATCGGCGCCGCGCCGCAATCGAACCAGTCGCACCGCACTTGGGCCGGCTTCTTCGCCGCCGAGCGCCTGCGCCCGCAACTGACCATGGCCGGAAGCAACGGCATGGAGCGCGTCCTGCGCGAGAAAGGGGAACGTCTGGCCGACAATCTCGGCGCCTTTTTCCTCGACTACCGTCCGACGCCCAGCCTGCTGCATGGTGACCTGTGGTCGGGCAACGCCGGGCAGCTACCGGATGGCACTCCAGTGATATTCGATCCGGCCGTACATCGCGGCGACCGCGAAGCCGACCTGGCGATGTCGGAACTGTTCGGCGGCTTTCCGGAATCCTTCTACGCGGCCTATCGCGCGGCCTGGCCGCTGGACGCGGGCTATGAAACGCGCAAGACGCTCTACAACCTCTATCACGTCCTCAACCATTTCAACCTGTTCGGCGGCGGCTATCTCGGTCAGGCGCGCCGCATGATCGAGAAGCTCACCGCCGAACTGCGCGGCTGATCCGGGCTTAGCCCTTGTGAACGTCGGCGAGTTTTTGCTGAAGTTCGCCGGCCTGATACATCTCGGTCATGATGTCGCAGCCGCCGATGAATTCGCCCTTGACGTAAAGCACCGGAATCGTCGGCCAGTCGGCGAATTCGCGCAGTTCCGGCACCGTGTCGGGCTCGGCCAGCACATTCACGTCGACAAAATCCACCCCGCAGGCCTTGAGCACCTGGGCGGCGCGCCCCGAGAAACCGCAGGTCGGGAAATGCTTCGTGCCCTTCATGAACAGCACGACGGGATTCTGGGTGACGAGTTGGTTGATCTTTTCCTTGTTCATGACGGCTTCCTAAATAGCTGATTATTTCAGTCGGAATTAGTTTAGCGACGCGGCGCGTATTGGTCAAGCGCGCCGCTGTTCATTGCCTGCGCCGCGCCGGCCGGCTGTCGGGATAGAACTGCTCGAAGCTGATCGTACGGAAATGGCCTTCGGTCACGTAACGGCCCAGCGCCATGAATTCCGCGACGTCGCGCGTGGCGCCGGTATAGCGGGCCATCTCCAGGCCGTCGAGGCCGATGAACAGGAAAGTCGGCGTGCCGCGCACGCGCCAGGCCCGGGCGAAGGCTTTTTCGCTGACCTCGCTGCCTGCGAAGTCGCTGACGACGACGCTGCCGAGAATATCGACGGTATGGATGCTGAAGTGGCGGCGGAAGAACTCCTGCACCGGCGCCTTGCTCAGCACCTGCTCGCGCATGCGGTGGCAGAACGGGCAGCCCTCCGCTTCGAAAACCAGCAGCACGCCAAGCTTGCCGTGCTGCCGTGCCGCCTTGAGCTCGGCCGCGAAATCGCCAAGGGTGGGGTCGAAAAACGCGTCGCCGGTCGCGGCGAACGCCGGCATCAACGCACACCAGGCGAGCGCCAGCACGCAAGCCAAACGTGCCAGGTTGTACTGCATGGCCGGTTTCATGGGAACTCCTCCAGCGGTTCGTGTTCCTGAAATTCTATCCGCGCCGCAACGCGCCGGGCATTTCGGCAGTCAGCAACGCGCCGACCAGGATCACCGACCAGGACAGGTGCAGCCACAGCAGGAAGATGGGCAGGGCGGCGAACGTGCCATAGATCGTGGCATAGCTCGGAAACATGACGATGTAGAGCGCGAACAGCCGCTGCATGCCGACGAAGGCCAGCGCGGCCAGCAGCCCGGCAAACAAGGCATGCCAGGGCGCCACCTTGCGGTTCGGCACCGCCCAGTACAGCAGGGCGAACAGCGCGGCGAGAAAGGCCGCCGGCACGATCTGGCTGAACGCCGTGCGCACCCAGCGCGGTTCGTCGAAGAAGCCGAACGACACGCCGGCCAGGTAGGTGATGCTGGCGAGCGCCGCGCCGAACACCAGCGGCCCCGCGAGCAGGGCGAGCAGATGCATCGCCAGCCGCTTCAGCCAGGGGCGCGGCGCCTGCACCCTCCAGATCGCGTTGAAGGCATGCTCGATGGTGAGCATCTGCATCAGCGCGGTGACGGCCAGGGCGCCGAGACCGATCCAGGTCACCCGCTCGGCCCGATGGGCGAACTGGCCGAGATACTTGGCGATGACGGCACCGGCCTTCTCGGGCAGCAGCGTCGTGAGCAGGAAGCGCTCGAGCGCCGCGCCGAGCTTGATGCCGAACGGCAGATTTTCGATCAGCACCGCGCCGATCACGACCATCGGCACGAGGCCGAGCAGCGTGGTAAAGGACAATGCGGCCGCGGTCTGGGCGCAGCGCTCGGCGCTGAAGCGCCGCACGACATCGGCAACGAGGCGGAAGGGAACGAGGATCATATAATCGGGGGCATTCTAACGAACGCGGGTCACGCTCGCCGTCCCGCCGGCGCTGACTTTTTCGCCATGCCGCCTCTCGCCCGCCGCGCCAATTTCGTCGCCAGCATTTCCCTCGTGCTCCTGATCGCGCTGTGCGTGGCCTGGGAACTCTGGCTCGCGCCGCTGCGGCCGGGCGGCTCCTGGCTGGTGCTGAAGGCGGCGCCCCTGCTGGCGCCGCTGTTCGGCATCCTGCATGGCCGCCGCTACACGCACCAGTGGTCCAGCCTGCTGATTCAGATCTATCTGCTCGAGGGTCTGGTGCGCGCCACCACGGACGGCGGCGCCATGCGCACGCTGGCGATCGTCGAGGTGGCGCTGGCGTTCGTATTTTTCGTCGCCACGGTGGGCTACGCGCGGCTGACCGCGCCGTCCCGCCTCAAAGCTGGGGATTGACCCGCTCCGTCCTGACGTGCAGCTTGTTCAGCGCGTTGAGGTACGCCTTGGCGGAGGCGACGATGATATCGGTATCGGCGCCCTGCCCATTGACGATGCGGCCGTCCTTCGACAGGCGCACCGTGACTTCGCCCTGCGCATCGGTGCCCGTCGTGATCGCATTCACGGAATAAAGCTGCTGCTCGGCGCCGCTGTTGGCGACGCTTTCGATCGCGCGCAAGGCCGCATCCACTGGGCCGCTGCCGGTCGCCTGGGCCTGCTTCTCGACGCCGCCGACCGACAGCGTCAGTTCGGCGCGCGGCAACTCACCGGTCTCCGAATGGAATTTCGAGGCGACCAGCTTGTAGTGCTCGATCTCGGGTGCCACCATCTCGTCGGACACCAGCGCATGCAGGTCCTCGTCGAAGATCTCGCGCTTCTTGTCGGCGAGCTCCTTGAAGCGCGCGAACGCGGTGTTGAGCGCCTCTTCACCCGCCAGTTCGATGCCCAGCTCGGCGAGCTTGGTCTTGAAGGCGTTGCGGCCGGACAGCTTGCCGAGCGATAACTTGTTGGCGTTCCAGCCCACGTCCTCGGCGCGCATGATCTCGTAGGTCTCGCGATGCTTGAGCACGCCGTCCTGATGGATGCCCGACTCGTGGGCGAAGGCGTTGGCGCCGACGATGGCCTTGTTCGGCTGCACGACATAACCGGTGATCTGCGACACGAGCCGCGAGGCGGGCACGATCTGCGTCGTGTCGATGCGCGTTTCGACCGGAAACAGGTCCTTGCGCGTCTTCACGGCCATGACGATTTCTTCGAGCGAAGCGTTGCCGGCACGCTCGCCGAGGCCATTCACCGTGCATTCGACCTGCCGCGCACCGTTCAGCACGGCGGACAGCGAGTTGGCGACCGCGAGGCCGAGGTCGTTGTGGCAGTGCGTGGACCAGACCGCCTGGTCGGAATTCGGCACGCGCGCGCGCAGGGTCATGAACAGTTCGCCCCAAACCTGGGGGATGTTGTAGCCGACGGTGTCGGCGATGTTCACCGTCTTCGCTCCGGCCTTGATGACGGCTTCGAGCACGCGGCAGAGGAAGTCGGTTTCCGAGCGGCCGGCATCCTCGGGCGAGAATTCGACGTCGTCGGTGTATTGGCGCGCCCATTGCACCGCCTTCACCGCCTGCTCGATCACCTGCGCCGGCTCCATGCGCAGCTTCATCTGCATGTGGATCGGCGAGGTGGCGATGAAGGTATGCACGCGGCCGCGCGCGGCCGGCTTGATCGCCTCGCCCGCCTTGCGGATGTCGTTCTCGTTGGCGCGCGACAACGAGCAGACCGTGGAATCCTTGATGGACTCGGCGATCGTGCGGATCGCCTCGAAGTCGCCGGGGCTAGCGGCGGCAAAGCCCGCTTCGATGACATCCACGCGCATGCGTTCGAGCTGGCGCGCCACCCGCAGCTTTTCCTC
The DNA here is from genome assembly GCA_040754195.1 of Pseudomonadota bacterium. Classification (GTDB taxonomy): domain Bacteria; phylum Pseudomonadota; class Gammaproteobacteria; order Burkholderiales; family Rhodocyclaceae; genus Sulfuricystis. Next base: position 129,328 of record JBFMDJ010000023.1, read on the forward strand.
GCGCGTCATGGCGGCGCCCGGGCTTTGCTCGCCGTCGCGCAGGGTAGTGTCGAAAATCAGCAGTTGTTCCTTGCTCATGCCCGTGTCTCCTGTCGGTTCATTCCGCCCGCACCGCGCGCCTGCGGCGGTTCAGCCAGTCGAGCGCGCCGAAGACGTAGCCCGACAGCGCATAGGCGAGGAAGAGGGCGAACAGCACGCCCGGCGGATAGCTCGATACCAGCGCGAAGCCGAGCGCGATGGCCGCGACCATCATGAACGGCACGCTCTTGCGCAGGTTGATGTTCTTGCCCGAGTAGTAGCGCAGGTTGCTGACCATCGTGATGCCGGCGAAGATCGTCAGCACGCAGGCATACCAGCGCGCTTCGCTGCCGCTCCAGCCGTTGTCGAGCAGCACCCAGACCAGGCCGGCGACCAGTGCGGCGGCGGCGGGACTCGGCAGGCCCTGGAAATAGCGCTTGTCGACGACCTCGATGTTCGTGTTGAAGCGCGCCAGCCGCAGCGCGGCGCCGGCGCAGTAGATGAAGGCGGCGATCCAGCCCAGCTTGCCCATGTCCTTGAGCGCCCAGACGTAGATCACCAGCGCCGGCGCGGCGCCGAAGGACACCATGTCGGACAGCGAATCGTACTCGGCGCCGAAGGCGCTCTGCGTGCGCGTCATCCGCGCCACGCGGCCGTCGAGCCCGTCGAACACCATGGCGATGAAGATCGCCACGGCCGCGACCTCGAACTTGCCGTTCATCGCCTGGACGATGGCGAAGAACCCGGAGAACAGGGCCGCCGTGGTCAGCGAATTGGGCAGCAGATAGATGCCGCGGCGGCGCAACTCCGGATTGAACAGCGTCTTGCGGGGACGATAGTCGGGCATGGGGCGCAACGGGCTGTTGGGACAGGCGGATATTGTAACCGCCCGCCCGTTGCAGGGTTCCTACGGCAATTCGGCCAGGATGGTGGTCGTCGCGCTCACCGTCTCGCCGACGCTGACTTTTACCCTCACCTCCCTGGGCAGGTAGAGATCGACGCGCGAGCCGAAGCGGATGAAGCCGTAGCGCTGGCCGCGCGCCAGCCTAGCGCCGGCGTCGACGTAGCAGAGGATGCGGCGCGCGATCAGGCCGGCCACTTGCACACAGGTAATATCCTGGCCGTCGGCCGTGCGCAGATGGAGGGCATTGCGCTCGTTCTCGGTCGAGGCCTTGTCGAGGTCGGCGTTGATGAACTTGCCCGGGTGGTACCAGCGCCGCACGACCTCGCCGTCGACCGGGCTGCGGTTCGAGTGAACGTTGAAGACGTTCATGAACACGCTGATCTTGAGGGCCTCGCGGTCCAGCCAGGGGTCGCGCACCGGTTCGATGACGACGATGCGGCCGTCGGCGGGCGACAGCACGCTCTTGCCGTCGCCGGGCACCGGCCGGGCCGGATCACGGAAGAACTGCAGCACGAAAACGAAGATCAGCCACAGCGGCAGCGCCCACGGCCAGCCGGCCGCGATGGTCGCCGCCAGGGCCGCGATGCCGCTGATCGCCAGAAACGGCCAGCCTTCGCGCGCGATGATCGGATGGGGATAGTTGCTCATGGAAAGGTCTCGCAGACGACGAGGGCACGGCGACGCCGTGCCCTCGTGCTCGGTTGTCACCGTGCCGATCAGTTCTTGCTCTGGTCGACCAGCTTGTTCTTCTTGATCCAGGGCATCATCGCGCGCAGTTCCTCGCCGACCTGCTCGATCGGGTGGGCGGCAGTGAGGCGGCGGCGCGCCGTCATGGCCGGATAATTGGTACGGCCTTCGAGGATGAACATCTTGGCGTAGTCCCCGTTCTGGATTCGCTGCAGCGCGTTCTTCATCGCGGCGCGCGCCTCCGGACCGATGACTTCCGGACCCGTCACGTATTCGCCGTATTCGGCATTGTTCGAGATCGAGTAGTTCATGTTGGCGATGCCGCCTTCGAAGATCAGGTCGACGATCAGCTTCACTTCGTGCAGGCACTCGAAGTAGGCCATCTCGGGCGCGTAGCCGGCCTCGGTCAGCGTCTCGTAGCCGGCCTTGATCAATTCGACGAGGCCACCGCACAGCACGGCCTGTTCGCCGAACAGGTCGGTCTCGGTCTCCTCGCGGAAATTGGTCTCGATCACGCCGCCCTTGGTACCGCCGTTGGCGGCGGCGTAGGACAGGGCGATGTCCTTGGCCTTGCCGGACTGGTCCTGATGCACGGCGATCAGCGAGGGCACGCCGCCGCCGCGCAGGTATTCCGAACGCACGGTGTGGCCGGGACCCTTCGGGGCGATCATGATGACGTCGACGTCGCTGCGCGGCACCACCTGGTTGTAATGGACGTTGAAGCCATGGGCGAAGGCTAGGGCGGCGCCCTTCTTCATGTGCGGCTCGACATCGGCGTAATAGACGCTCGGAATGGTCTCGTCGGGCAGCAGCATCATGACGACGTCGGCGTCCTTGACTGCCTTGGCGATCTCCTCGACCTTGAGGCCGGCCTTCTTGGCCTTGTCCCAGGAAGCGCCGCCCTTGCGCAGGCCGACGGTGACCTTGACCCCCGAATCCTTGAGGTTCTGGGCGTGGGCGTGGCCTTGCGAGCCGTAGCCGACGATGGTGACTTTCTTGCCCTTGATGAGGGAGAGGTCGGCGTCCTTGTCGTAATAGACTTTCATGACTTTCCTTTTATAGATATCAGACTTTGAGAATGCGATCGCCACGGCCGATGCCGCAGACGCCGGTGCGCACGGTTTCGAGGATCAGCGAAGCGTCGATGGCGTTGAGGAAGGAATCGAGCTTCGAAGTGTTGCCGGTCAGCTCGATGACATAGGATGATTCGGTGACGTCGATGATGCGCCCGCGGAAGATGTCGGCGACGCGCTTCATCTCCTCGCGGTCCTTGCCGGTGGCGCGCACCTTGACGAGCATCAGTTCGCGCTCGATGTGCGCGGCTTCGGACAGGTCGACCACCTTGACGATGTCGATCAGCTTGTTGAGCTGCTTGGTGATCTGTTCGATGATGTCGTCGGAGCCGATGCTGACGATGGTCATGCGCGACAGCGAAGGGTCCTCGGTCGGCGCGACGGTCAGCGACTCGATGTTGTAGCCGCGCGCGGAGAACAGCCCAGACACGCGCGACAGGGCGCCGGATTCGTTCTCGATGAGGATGGAAATGATGTGGCGCATGATCAGAGTTCCTCCGCCAGGATCATTTCGGACAGCCCCTTGCCGGCCGCGACCATCGGGAATACGTTGGCGGTCTTGTCGGTCAGGAAGTCGAGGAAGACCAGTTCGTTCTTGTGCTTGACGAAGGCCTCGCGCAACGCCGGTTCGACGTCGGCTGGGGTGGTGGCGCGAATGCCGATATGGCCATAGGCCTCGGCCAGCTTGACGAAGTCGGGCAGCGCATCGACGTAGGATTCGGAATAGCGGTTGCCGTGGAACATCTGCTGCCACTGGCGTACCATGCCGAGATAGCCGTTGTTGAGGCAGAGGATCTTGACCGGCAGATGGAACTGCTTGCAGGTGGACAACTCCTGGATGTTCATCTGGATCGAGCCCTCGCCGGTGATGCAGGCAACGGTCGCCTTGGGATTGGCGAAGCGCACGCCCATCGCCGCCGGCAGGCCGAAGCCCATCGTACCGAGGCCGCCCGAATTGATCCAGCGGCGCGGCTTGTCGAACTTGTAATACTGGGCGGCCCACATCTGGTGCTGGCCGACGTCGGAAGTCACGAAGGCGTCGCCGCCAGTCACTTCGTAGAGCTTCTCGACGACATACTGGGGCATGATCAGGTCGCTGCCCATCTTGTAGCCGAGCGACTTGCGCCCACGCCATTCCTCGATCTGCTTCCACCATGCGGCCAGTGGCTTCTCGGCCGGCTTGCCCTCGGAAGCCTCGATCTGCTTCACGATTTCGTCGATGACGTCCGGCACGTTGCCGACGATCGGCACGTCGACGCGCACGCGCTTGGAGATCGAGGATGGATCGATGTCGACATGGATGATCTTGCGCGCGACCTTGCCGAAATGATCCGGATTGCCGATCACGCGATCATCGAAGCGCGCGCCGATGGCGAGCAGCACGTCGCATTCCTGCATCGCCATGTTGGCTTCGTAGGTGCCGTGCATGCCGAGCATGCCGAGGAACTGGCGATCGGTGGCCGGATAGCCGCCGAGCCCCATCAGCGTCTGGGTAATCGGGAAGCCGAGCAGGCGCGTCAGCCGGGTCAGTTTGTCGGCGGCATCCGAGAGGATCACGCCGCCGCCGGTGTAGATCATCGGCCGCTTCGCTTCAAGCAGCAGTTGCACCGCCTTCTTGATCTGTCCGGTATGTCCCTTGACCACCGGGTTGTACGATCGCATTGCCACGGACTTCGGATAATGGAACTCGCACTTCTGGGCGGTGATGTCCTTGGGAATGTCCACCAGCACCGGGCCGGGGCGTCCGGTTTTGGCAAGATAAAAGGCCTTCTTGATCGTCAGCGCCAGATCCTTGACATCCTTGACGAGGAAGTTGTGCTTGACGCAGGGCCGGGTAATACCGACCGTGTCGGCTTCCTGGAAGGCATCCTGACCGATGTAGGCGGTGGGAACCTGGCCGGTGATGACCACCAGCGGAATCGAGTCCATGTAAGCGGTGGCGATGCCGGTCACCGCATTGGTGACCCCGGGCCCGGAGGTGACCATGCAAACGCCGATCTTGTTGGATGAACGGGAATAGGCGTCCGCCGCATGGACGGCAGCCTGCTCGTGCCGGACCAGGATGTGCTTGACCTGATCCTGCTTGAACAGTTCGTCGTATATGAACAATACCGAGCCGCCAGGGTAGCCGAAGACATGATCGACCTTTTCTTCCTGGAGGCACCTGATTACAATCTCCGCGCCCGTCAGTTGCATGCTTTTTATGGATCCAATGTTGCCGGGTAATACCCGAAACACGCAACGATACTTGACAGCCACCTGACTGGTCAAGATTTCCCCCTCCTGCGCCGATACCCCTTCCGCCACCTTGGTCTCACGTTCGCAACTTTCCGAATTTCTCGCCAGCGTCGAACGGCGCGCCTTCAAGCAGGCGCAATTCGCCGTGCGCGACGCGGAAACGGCCCTCGATATCGTGCAGGACAGCATGATGCGCCTGGCCGAGAAATACGGGGATCGCCCGGAGGAAGAACTGCCCTTGCTGTTCCAGCGCATCCTGCAGAATGCGATCCGCGACCACTATCGTCGCGCCCGCACCCGGGCAGGCCGTGTCATCGCGCTCGCCTCGCTCGATCCGTCCGATGACGACTCCGCCGACCCCCTGGAAACCCTGGAAATCGACGCTGAAACCAGCCGGTTTGCCTCGCCGGAGGGCGCACTGACTCAAACCGAAACGCTGGCTCATATTGAAATGGCATTGCAGCAGCTGCCGCCACGTCAACGCGAAGCCTTTCTGCTGCGTTACTGGGAGGGATTGGATATTGCCGAAACCGCCACGGTAATGGGCTGCACGGAAGGCAGCGTCAAGACCCATTGTTCCCGCGCCACCCATGCCTTGGCTATCGCCCTCGAAGCGAAAGGCATCCGTCCCTGATGAGGTCAAGCATGAATCTGGAAGAGCAATTCGCCGCGCGCTTGTGTCGCACCCTCGACCAGGGAGCCTGCGACCTGGATGCCGATATCGCCTTGCGTCTCCAGGCTTCCCGCTGGCGCGCGCTCGATCTGCGGCACTGCCCCCGCGAAGCCGGCGAACTCGCGCTTGCGGGCACAACCGTTACGGCATCGCGGTTCGGCGGACGCTCCCTGCGCACCCTGCTGACACTGTTGGCGGTTCTGCTCGGCATGGGCGGCACGTATTACTGGAACGGCTTTGAGCAGGCCGACATCAACGAGGAAATCGACAGCGCCTTGCTGGCGGACGACCTCCCCCCCAAGGCGTATCTCGATCCGGGCTTTCAGGCATGGCTTTCCCACTACGCTCAATCTGCGCGCTGAGCGCTTGGCTGCTGTTCGCGCCTTGTGCCGGGGCCGCCGTGCCCGAACTCGCCCAGCCGGAATGGGCGCAGCTCTCGCCGCAACAGCGTCAGGTGCTGGCGCCCCTTGCCGCGGAATGGAACGGCATGGAGGCTTTTCGACGCAAAAAATGGCTCGGCATCGCGGAGCGCTACGCGACCATGGCGCCGGAAGAGCAATCCCGCCTCCAGCAGCGCATGCGCGACTGGGCGAAGCTCACCCCGGAAGAGCGTCGCCTCGCACGCGAGAAGTACAAAGCTCTGAAAAAGGTCAGCCCTGACCAGCGCGAGTCGCTCCGCCAGAACTGGGCCGACTACAAGGCGTTGCCGGAAGCGGAACGGCAGCGGCTCAAGGAGGAGGCGAAACGCCGTCCGCCGGTCAGCACGCTCCCGCCGCCGCCCACCCCGGGCTTGCGCCAGCGCACCGCCCCATGAGCCCGCAGACCGGTGAAGCTACAGGCACGCCTGCCGTGTCCATCGAGTTCGCCGGCCTGCGCCGCCGGTTCGCCAGCATGCTGTATGAGTCGTTGCTGCTCCTGGGCGTGCTGTCCGTCACCTTCATGCTGCCCCATCTGGCTCTCGGCATGGCATTGGGCATCGTCCTGCCCGGAGCGCTGCTGGCCGCTCATGTCGTTCTCGTGCTTGGCGCCTATTTCATCTGGTACTGGCGCCACGGCGGGCAAACCCTGGCGATGCAGACCTGGAAACTGAAAATCGTCGCCATCGACGGCACGCCGCCGCGCCGCCGCCAACTGCTGCTGCGCTATCTGGTCGGATGGTTCGGCATCCTGTTTTACGGAGCCGGACTGCTTTGGGCGTTCGCCGACCGCGATCGCCAGTTCCTGCACGATCGCCTGGCAGGAACGCGCATCATCTTCGTTCCACCCACCACAGCATCGAACCCGCCGCCAGCAGGAACATGAGGCTGGGCGTCACGGCGGCAACCAGCGGCCGCCAGCTGTTGATGACGCCAAGGTGCGAAAACAGCCCGTTCAGCATGTGAAACAGGATGCCGAGCATGACGCCGGCAAAGACCTTGACGCTGACCGCCGTCATGCGGTCGTGCCGATAGGCGAATGGCAAAGCGAGCGCCATCATCACCAGCGCCGCCAGCGGATAGACTAGCTTCTTCCACAAGGCGATCTCGTAGCGCTGCGTTTTCTGCTGGTTGTCGCTGAGGTGCCGGATGTACTGATACAGGGTCACGAGGGACATGCGTTCCGGCACGACGAGCAGCACCGACAGGATGTCGGGATTAAGCGCCGAGGTCCAGCGCAATTCGTCGAGTCGCTGTACCTTGGCCTGCGGGCCGTCGAACAGGGTCTGGGCCACGTTCCGCAACTGCCAATGGTCGGGCGGCACGTAGCTGCCGCGCTCCGCTTCGCTGATGGAACGCAGGTGATAGCGCTCGTCGAAGGCATATACCCTGATGCCGCGCAGGCTGGCGTCCGGCAGGACTTCGCGCACGTTGATGAACGACAGGCCGTCCTTCACCCAGAGTCCCGACCGGAATTCCTGGGCGATCAGACTGCTCATGGCGGTCAGGCGCAACTGCTGCGCCGCGCGCTCCGCGGGTGGCGCGACGAACTCCCCGATGACGAAAGTCAGCACGACGAAGACGGCGCCGATTTTCGCCAGTGTCGCGAGAAGCGTACCGGTCGCCAAACCCGAGGCACGCAGAACGGTGATCTCGGAGTGGCGCGCCAGCAGTGTCAGGGCATACAGCGTGCCGATCAGTACCGCGACCGGCAGGATCTCGTAGGCGCGCCCGGGGAGCGTCAGGGCGACATAACCGAGCGCATGCTGAAACTGGTAGCTGCCCTTGCCGACATCCTCCATTTCCCCGATCAGGTCAAAAAAGGCGAACAGGGCCATGAAGGCCGCCAGCACCAGCAGCGTGGCGCCGTTGATCTCGCGGGCCAGGTGGCGTTCGTAGACTTTCATGCGGGGCCACGCGTCAGGCGCCACGGCGAAAATACCGCTAGGCGCTTCCAGAAGAGCAGCAGAAGCACAGCAAGCATGAACAGGTGCGCGGCCCACAGGCCGACCTCGAAATGCAGGCGCCCCTGCGCCACCCATGCCTGACTCACCGATAGCAGGTTGCTATAGATCATGAAAGTGAGCAACGCGAGCAACAGGTTGCTGGTGCGTCCGGCGCGCGGGTTGACGAAGGACAGCGGGATCGCCAGCAGCGCGAGAACAAGGGCGGAGACCGGCACGCCGATACGCCACAGCAGTTCCCCCTGATATCCGGGGTTCTGCTCGCGCAACAGTTCCCAAGTGGGGATGTTCTTCACGGTCTTTTCGATGCCAAGACTTTCCAGGGTTTCCGTGCGAATGGAATACCGTTCGAACTCCATGATGCGGTATTCCGGAGATCCTGCGGTCGCCTCGTAGCGCCGGCCCTGCGAAAGCACGACGAACTTGTCGCCGTTCGCCTTCATCTCCGTGTGCCCATGCGCCGCCGCGATGACGCCAAGCCGGCCATGCTGCATCGAACTGATGAAGACGTTCTTGACGCGCCCGTCCTGGGCGTCGGCGCCCGCCACCGACTCGACGAAGAAAACCCGGTCGCCCCGGGCCGACTCCTTGAAGGCGCCCGGACTGACGCGCGCGACATCGTCACGCTGATCCATGCGCTTCTGGTATTCGGCGCGCTTGGTCAGCGCCCAGGGAGAAAGAAACAGCGCCAGCACCGCGATGACGATCACGACCGGCAAGGCAAAGCGCAACACGGGACGAATCCAGGCCGTCAGCGGCACGCCGGAGGAGAACCAGATCGCCATCTCGGAATCGCGGTAGACCCGCGACAGGGAAAGCAGGATCGCGACGAACAGGGTCAGCGACAGCAGGATGGGCAGCAGGTTGAGCGCCCCGAAGCCCAGCAGCGCCATGACCGCCTCGGAAGCAACCCGACCGCCGGCAGCCTGTCCCAGCAGCCGAATCAGCTGGGTCGTCAGCATGATGGCGAACAGGGCGACGAACACCGCCGCTGCGGTCTGGGCAAACTCACGCTGCGCGGCGCGGCGGAAAATCATGTGGGATCGGAATGAAAGTTGCTGTTTCTCCGTCGAAATGGAGACAAGACGCGAAAATTGCTTAAACTTGGCGTTTTCCCCAACTTCCAGGAGTATGCGGTGGAATTTAGCATAAAGAGCGGCAGCCCGGAAAAGCAGCGCACCGCCTGTGTCGTCGTCGGCATCTTCGAGTCGCGCAAGCCGTCGCTGCCCGCCGAACTGCTCGACAACGCCGCGCGCGGCCATCTTGCCGAACTCCTGCGTCGCGGCGACATGGAGGGCAAGGCCGGCAGCACCCTGCTGCTGCACAAGGTGCCTGGCACCGAGGCGGAACGCATCCTGCTGGTCGGCCTCGGCAAGGAGCGCGAATTCCGCGAAAACGAATATCGCTCGGCCATCGCCGCCGCCGTGCGCACGCTGAACGAGACCGGCGGTTTCGACGGCACGATCTACCTGACGGAGCTTCCCGTGAAGAAGCGCGACGTGGCGTGGCGGGTGCGCCAGGCCGTCATCGTCGCGGCGGAAACCCTGTATCGCTTCGACCGGATGAAATCGAAGAAGGACGAAGTGCGTCGCCCCCTGCGCAAACTGACCTTCTGCGTCGAACGCCGCACCGAACTGGCTGCCGCCGAGCAGGCGCTCGCGGAGGGCCAGGCGATCGCCGCGGGCATGAACTACATGAAGGATCTGGCGAACCTCCCCGGCAACATCTGCACGCCGACCTATCTGGGCGAGCAGGCGCGCGCGCTGGCCAGCGAGCATGCCCTGCACGCGGAGGTGCTGGGGCGCACCGAGATGGAGCAGTTCGGCATGCACTCCCTGCTCGCCGTCGCCAAGGGCTCCCACCAGCCGCCGCAGTTCATCGTCCTGAAGCATGCGGGCGGCAAGCCTGACGCCAGGCCCATCGTGCTCGTCGGCAAGGGCGTCACCTTCGACACCGGCGGCATTTCGCTGAAGCCCGCCCCCGAGATGGACGAGATGAAGTTCGACATGTCGGGCGCCGCCAGCGTGCTGGCGACCATGAAGGCGGTGGCGCTGATGAACCTGCCGCTCAACGTCGTCGCCGTCGTGCCGACGGTCGAGAACATGCCCGGCGGCGGCGCGACGCGGCCGGGCGACATCGTGACATCGATGTCCGGCCAGACCATCGAAATCCTCAACACGGACGCCGAGGGACGCCTGATCCTTTGCGACGCGCTGACCTATGTCGAGCGCTTCGATCCGGATTGCGTCGTCGATGTCGCCACGCTCACAGGAGCCTGCGTCATCGCGCTCGGCCATGTCGTCAGCGGCCTGCTGGCCAATGACGACGGGCTCGCCCGCGAACTGCTCGATGCCGGGCAGGCGGGCTGGGACCGTGCCTGGCAGATGCCCCTGCTCGACGATTATCAGGAGCTGTTGAAGAGCAACTTCGCGGACATGGGCAATATCGGCGGCCGCGCCGCCGGGACCATCACGGCAGCGGCCTTCCTCTCGCGCTTCGCCAAGAAGTATGACTGGGCGCACCTCGACATCGCCGGCACGGCCTACAAATCGGGCAAGGACAAGGGCTCGACCGGCCGGCCGGTGCCGCTGCTCGCCCATTTCCTCTTGGCCCGCGCGGCCGCGCAAACGAAGTGACGACGATCGAGTTCCTGCACGGCGCGCCAGACCGCGTGCAGGGCGCCGCCCAGTGGCTGCAAAAGGCCTGGGGGCGCCGCCAGGCGGTGCTCGTCTATGTCCCGGATGCCGGTCAGGCCGCGCAGCTCGACCGGGTCTTGTGGACCCAGCCGCAGCTTTCCTTTCTGCCGCACTGTCGCGCCAACTCCCCGCTGGCGGCGGAAACGCCCATCCTGCTGACCGACAAGCTCGACACCCCGCCGCATGAGGGCTGCCTGCTCAACCTGAGCAACGAACTGCCCTCCTCCTTCTCGCGCTTCGAACATCTGGTCGAAATCGTCAGCACAGACGATGCCGACCGTCTGCCCGCGCGCGAACGCTTCAAGTTCTATCGCGACCGCGGCTACGCCATCGAAAGCCGCGACATCGCCACGGGCGCATGATGGCGGACGCGGACGACGTCTTCAGCCAGGCCGATGCGCTGATGCGCCGCCACCGCAGCTTCGTCGCGCGCGCCGCCGACGCGGCAGACCCGCTCCTGGATGAAGCGGCGGAAATCGACATCCCGGTCCTCACCGAAGTCGTCTCCCCCGACGCAATAACGCCCCGGAACATCGATGCGGTGCTGGATGCTCTCCGGCAGGAACTCGACGATGCGCTGTCGGCCTGGCTGGTCGAGGTATTGCCGGTCGCCGTGACCAACGCCAGCCAGCAGATTCTCGCCGAACTCGACGCCAAGGCGCGCCATACCCTGCTGCCCCGCCTGCGGGAAATCGTCGCGGCGCGGCGCGAAGACGCGGAGCAGGGCGAAATAGGGCCTTCGCTATAATCGCCGACTTCCGCTTTTCCCCGCACAACCGACTCTCCATGGAACTCGCGAAAAGTTTCGAGCCCGCCGACATCGAGCGGCGCTGGTATCCCGTTTGGGAATCGAGCGGCTACTTCGCCGCCGGCCTCGACACGACCAAGCAAGACAATTTCTGCATCCTGCTGCCACCGCCCAACGTCACCGGCACGCTGCACATGGGCCACGGCTTCAACCAGGCGATCATGGATGCGCTCACGCGCTATCACCGCATGCGCGGCGCCAACACGCTCTGGCAACCGGGCACAGACCACGCCGGCATCGCCACGCAGATCGTCGTCGAGCGCCAGCTCGACGCGCAAGGCATCTCGCGCCACGACCTCGGCCGCGAGAAATTCCTCGAGAAGGTCTGGGAGTGGAAGGAATATTCCGGCAACACGATCACCCGGCAGATGCGCCGCCTCGGCACCAGCCCGGACTGGACGCGCGAGCGCTTCACCATGGATGCCGGCCTGTCGAAGATCGTCACCGAGACCTTCGTGCGTCTCTACAAGGAAGGCCTGATCTACCGCGGCAAGCGGCTGGTCAACTGGGACCCGAAGCTGCTCACCGCCGTGTCCGACCTCGAGGTCGTCAGCGAGGAAGAGGATGGCTCCATGTGGGAGATCAGCTATCCCTTCACCTGCGGCAATGGTTCCCTGACGGTCGCCACGACCCGCCCTGAAACGCTGCTTGGCGACGTCGCCGTTGCCGTGAATCCCGAGGACGAACGCTACTGGCACCTGATCGGCAAGCATGTCCATCTGCCGCTGACCGGCCGCAGTATCCCGGTCATAGCCGACGCCTACGTCGACAAGGAGTTCGGCACCGGTTGCGTCAAGATCACGCCGGCGCACGACTTCAACGACTGGCAGGTCGGCCATCGTCACGGCATGGCGCCGCTCTCGATCTTCACCCTCGACGCGCGCATCAACGAGCACGGCCCGGAAAAATATCGCGGCATGGACCGCTACGAGGCCCGCAAGGCGATCGTCGCCGATCTGGAAGCCGAGGGCCTGCTGGTCTCGACCAAGCCGCACAAACTGATGGTGCCACGTGGCGACCGCACCGGCGTCGTCATCGAGCCGATGCTCACCGACCAGTGGTTCGTCGCCATGAGCAAACCCGGCGCCGACGGCACCAGCATCGCCGGCAAGGCTCTGGAGTGCGTGGCCTCGGGCGAAATCAAGTTCGTGCCCGAGAACTGGGTGAACACCTACAACCAGTGGCTCAACAACATCCAGGACTGGTGCATCTCGCGCCAGCTGTGGTGGGGGCACCAGATTCCCGCCTGGTACAGCGACGACGGCCGCTGCTGGGTCGCCCACGACGAGGCGGAGGCCTACGAGCAGGCCAGGCGCGACGGCTACACCGGTGGACTGGAGCGCGACCCCGACGTGCTCGACACCTGGTATTCCTCGGCGCTCTGGCCATTCTCGACGCTCGACTGGACGCCCGGGTGGCCGGCCAAGTCGAACCCGGCGCTCGACCTCTACCTGCCCTCGACCGTGCTGGTCACCGGCTTCGACATCATCTTCTTCTGGGTGGCGCGCATGGTGATGATGACGAAACACATCACCGGCAGGATCCCCTTCAGGCACGTCTATGTGCACGGCCTGATCCGCGACGCGGAGGGCCAGAAGATGTCGAAGTCGAAGGGCAACGTGCTCGACCCGATCGACCTGATCGACGGCATCGATCTCGATGCACTGGTCGCCAAGCGCACCACCGGCCTGATGAATCCGAAGCAGGCGGCCCAGATCGAGAAGCGCACGCGCAAGGAATACCCGAGCGGCATTCCCGGCTTCGGCACGGATGCCTTGAGATTCACCTTCCTCTCGCTCGCCTCGCCGGGACGCGACATCAAGTTCGACATGCAGCGCTGCGAGGGCTACCGCAACTTCTGCAACAAGCTGTGGAACGCCACGCGTTTCGTGCTGATGAACTGCGAGGGCAAGGATGTCGGCCTCGACGAATCGCTGCCCGTCGCGTTCTCTCCCGCCGACCGTTGGATCGTCAGCCTGCTCCAGCGCACGGAAGCGGAAGTCGAGAAGCACTTCGCCGACTACCGCTTCGACCTGCTCGCCAAGGCGATCTACGAATTCGTCTGGGACGAATACTGCGACTGGTATGTCGAACTCGCCAAGGTGCAGTTGCAGAACGGCGACGCCGCCGCCCAGCGCGCGACACGCCGCAACCTGCTGCGCGTGCTCGAAACCGTGCTGCGTCTCGCCCATCCGCTGATACCGTTCATCACCGAGGAGTTGTGGCAGACCGTGGCGCCATTGGCGGGAAAAGTCAGTGCCGGCGGGACGGCGGCTCATCTGCCAACAATCATGCTGCAGCAGTATCCGGCAACCCGTCCCGACCGCATCGACGCGACGGCGGAGGCCTGGGCCGCCACGCTGAAGTCGCTGGTGACCGCCTGCCGCAGCCTGCGCGGCGAAATGAACATTTCCCCGGCACAGAAGGTGCCACTGGTCGGCGCGGGCGACGTGGCGGCCATGCAGGGCTTTGCCCCCTATCTGGCCGCGCTGGCCAAGCTGTCCGATGTCGCCGCCGTGGCGACGCTGCCCGAGGGTGATGCGCCGGTGCAGGTGGTCGGCGATTTCCGCCTGATGCTGAAGATCGAGATCGACGTCGCCGCCGAGCGGGAGCGCCTCGGCAAGGAAATCGCCCGTCTCGAGGGCGAGATCGCCAAGGCCGAAAAGAAGCTCGCCACGCCCAGCTTCGTCGAGCGCGCCCCGGCGCCCGTCGTCGCGCAGGAGCGCGAGCGGCTGGCCGCCTTCCAGGCGACCTTGGCCAAGGTCGCGGCACAGCGGGAAAGACTTCAGGCATGAGCCATTCGGTTTCCATCGTCATCCCCATCTTCAACGAGCTCGAGAACGTCGACGAACTCGTCGCCCGCATCGACCAGTCACTGTCGCCGCGCGGGATTGATTTCGAAGCCATCCTCGTCGACGACGGCTCGGCCGACGGCACCGGCGTGCGCCTCGCCGAACTCGCTGCGACACGCCCGTGGCTGAAACCGGTCTATCTTGCGCGCAACTATGGGCAATCGACCGCCATGCAGGCCGGCTTCGACGCCGCCCGGGGCGATGTGATCGTCACGCTCGACGGCGACCTGCAGAACGACCCGGCTGACATCCCGCGACTGCTGGAAATGCTTGACGCCGAACCGGGCGTCGACATTCTTTCCGGCTGGCGCAAGGACCGCCAGGACGCGGCGCTGAAGCGCAAGTTGCCCTCGCGCATCGCCAACGGACTGATCTCGCGTGTCACCGGCGTCGAGCTGCACGACTACGGCTGCTCGCTCAAGGTCTATCGCCGCGCCGCGCTGGCCAACGTGCGCCTCTATGGCGAGCTGCACCGCTTCGTCCCCGCGCTCGCCCACCAGTTCGGCGCCCGCGTCAAGGAAGTCGTCGTCCAGCACCACGCGCGCCAGCGCGGCGTCTCGAAATACGGCATCGACCGCACCATCCGCGTCATCCTCGACCTGCTGCTCGTCCAGTTCCTGCTGCGCTACCTGCAGCGGCCGATCCAGTTCTTCGGGGGCATCGGCGCCTTCCTGATGCTGGTCGGCGGCGCCATCCTCTCCTACCTGCTGGCGCTCAAGCTGGGCGGCGACAACATCGGGGGACGCCCGCTGCTGCTGGGTGGCGCCCTGCTGATGCTGATGGGCGTGCAGCTCGTCGGCATGGGTCTGCTCGGGGAGATCATGGTGCGCATCTACCACGAGCCGCATGGGCGTTCGCAGTATCTCGTGCGCTCATCCCCTCGCCCCGCTGCGCCGCGCCCGCCCGCCCGGTGAATCGCGGCCGCGCCCGGCTGGCCCTGCGGCTGGCGCTCTCGGCCGCCCTGCTCGGCGCCATCGCCTGGGCGGTCGACGGCGCGGGACTCTGGCGCCGTCTCGCCGGCGCTGACTTTTCCTGGTTCGCGCTCGCCGTTGCGCTCGGCATCCTCGCCAACATCGTCTCCGCCTGGCGCTGGCTGATCATCGCCCGCCATCTCGGGCTCACGGCCAGCGCCGCCGCCCTGCTGCCCGCCTACGGCCGCGGCGTGACGCTCAACACGGTGCTGCCCGGCGCCACGCTGGGCGGCGACGCCTATCGTGCCGTCGTGCTCCAGAAGCTCGGCAATCCGATGCTCAAGGCAGCCGCCTCGGTGGCGCTCGATCGGCTTTCGGGTCTCTGGGCGCTGTTCGTCATCTCCTGGCTGGCCTGGCTGGCGCTGACCGCCGGCTCCGCTGTCGGCATCGCTCCCGCGGCCGTGCATCTGCACCTCGCCGGCATCGCGCTGGCCGTCGCCGCCCCTTTCATCGCCCGCGCGCTGAGCGCGCGCCTCGACCTTCCCCCGCATGGCCTGCCGGCCCGCTTGCTGCGCCTCCTTTCCGAAACAGCCCGCCTCGCGCAAGCCACCTTCGTGTCCTCCGTCATCGTGCAGATCGCCACCATCGCCGCGCTGTGGGCCGCATTGCACGCGGTTACGCCTGACGTGCCGGCGCTCTACCTCACCGCCATCGCCGCGCCGGTTTTCCTGGCGACCGCGCTGCCGGTTTCCGTCGGCGGCTACGGCACGCGCGAGGCCGCGATGGCCGCCTATTACGCGCTGGCCGGCCTGCCGGCCGATGTCGCCGTCGCCGGCGCCCTGCTGCACGGCCTGGCCGTCACCCTGCAGGGCGCGCTCTGGGCGCCGCTTTTCCTGCTCGACCGCCGTGAATAAACTCGCCGCCGCCCACCCCCGCCTTGCCCTCGCGCTGGTCCTGCTGGGGCTCGTCACCTGGCGCTTTCTCGCCGCCCTGGACGCCGGCCTGAATCTCTCGGTCGACGAGGCCCAGTATTTCCTCTGGTCGCTCGAACCCGCCTGGGGCTACTTCTCGAAACCCCCCGTGATCGCCTGGACGATCGCGGGCGCCACGCAGGCGTGCGGCGACAGCGAAAGCTGCATCCGCCTGCCGGCACTGCTGCTCTTCGCCGCCAGCGCCTGGATCGTCGCGCTGCTGGCGCGGCGCCTGTTCGACGCGCGCACCGGTTTGTGGGCCGGCATCGCCTTCGCCACGCTGTTCCTCTCCAGCTTCTATTCCTGGGTGATGACCACGGATTCGATCCTGCTGTTCCTCTGGTCGCTCGCCCTGCTGCTGTTCGTGCGCGCGCTCGACGAAGACCGCTGGCGCGACTGGCTCGCGCTGGGCATCGTCGTCGGCCTCGGCCTGCTGACCAAATACAGCATGGGGCTGTTCCTGGGCTGTGCGCTGCTCGTCCTGTGGATCGACCATCGACCGCGTCTCGCGAGCGCGAAACCCTGGGTGGCGGCCCTGCTGGCCCTGGCCTGCCTCGTACCGAACATCCTCTGGCAACTCGACCACCAGTTCGCGACCTTGCGGCATACCGCGGAAATCACGCAGCTCGACCGCAAGCTCTTCCATCCGGCGTCGCTGGCGAGCTTCGCGCTTGCCCAGTTCGGCGTCATGGGGCCGCTGATGCTGCCGGCGCTGCTGCTTGCCGCCGGCGACAGGCAGACCTGGCATGGCGATCCACGCCTGCGCCTGATCGCCCTGTTCGCGCTGCCGGTGCTTGGCCTGTTCCTCCTGCTCGCGCTGCTCTCGCGCTCACATGCCAACTGGGCGGCGCCGGCCTATGTCGCCGCCACTCTGCTGGCCGTGACGACGCTGCTGCGTCGCGGCCATGTCCGCTGGCTGGTCTGGGCCGTGGCGCTCAACCTGCTGCTCGCCGCGACGCTATACCACTGGCACCGCATTGCCCCTGCGCTCGGCATCGAATTGCGCAAGGGCACCGATCCCTTCCATCCACTGCGCGGTTGGAATGCCAGCGGAAAACTGCTGGCGGAGCAGTTGCGCGCCACCGGTTGCCGCGCGGTCGCCGCCGCGGATCGCGCCACGCTCGTTGAGCTGGCCTACTACGCGCGACGCGGACTCGGCGGACCGGTGGCCGCGTTGGCCTACAACGCGGACGGACGGATTCGCAACCACTTCGACCTGACCGCCGATATCGCGCATCGACGCTTTGACTGCGCGATCCTCGCCGGCGAATTCAGCGCCGCGCAGCTGGCACGCGAATTCGCCGAGCTTGGCCCCCTGCCCCCGTTGCCGATTCCCGCCAGGGAGGGCGAACAGTTGATACCTCTCTGGCAGGTCTCAGGCTTCCGCGGTTATGGCGGCGGGGCCGGGCGGTAGAACACCCACCGCGCCAGCCAGTCGGCGGTGAAATACACCACGAAGCCGGCGAAGATGACATCCGACAGGAAATGGCCGCCCTGCATCATGCGGATCAAGCCCATATGTCCGCCCCACAGCACTCCGGCAAGCAGCCACAAGCGCCGCTGGCGCTTGAATACCCAGGCCAGCGCCATCAGCGAAAACGCGCCGCTGGCATGCCCGCTCACGAACGAACAGTTGTCGTCGCATTGATCGGCGATCACCCACGCCGGCGTGAACTGCCGGTCGCCGCCGAACTCGGCGATCTGCAGCGGCCGCGCCCGCCCCCAATGGTCCTTCAGGATCATGACGCCCAGCCCGGGGCCGATCAGGATGACCGCGAGGAGAAACAGGGCATGGCGCCTCATCTTGCCAAAGCGCGGCCGCAAGCTGAGCAATGCAAGGGCAATCAATAAAACTATCCAAATCCTGACCAGGATGGGCGAGCCCACGTAGAACAATCGCGCCCACGCCGTATTGCCCAACGCAAAGCCATGCGCGGGATCGTGGAACAGGCTGCTCGCCGCCAGATCGATGCCGGGCACCGCCAGAAACAGCAATGCCGCCCCCAGACACAGGAGCGGCATCGACCAGACTGCCAAGAATGCCTTCACCGGAACCTTGGCTCCGGCTTAGTTGCCCGGCTTGTCATACTTGCCGCCCGCCACCTTGGCCATCATCGCCGCAGTGCTGTCCGGGTGGCTGCCGATTCCCATGAACTGGAACATGCCGAGATCGGGCCAGGCCAGCGCGGTGCGATAGCGCGCAAACAGCGAATACGCCTTATTGTCGACAACGAAGATTTCCCAAGGCAGCGCGGCGACGTGGTCGGGACCGATCTTCTTCGCCCACCAGCCTTCGCCGTCTTCCGGATCGTTCGTGGCCACGCCGAACACGGCGAGTTTCTTTTCCGGCATCACGATCTCGTAGACCTTGGCCGTCTTCGCCACGTTCTTCGCCAGATTTTCGCGAATGGTTTTCACCGCCTCGTCGAAGCTGGCATGCGCCTTCAGTTCGCTCTTGTCGTCGAAGCGCTCCATGCCGGCCATGTAACGATAGATTGGCAGATCCTCGACACTGACGTCGCCGCCGAACGGCTTGCCCGCCCCTAGCGCCTGCTGCAACTTGCCGGTCGTCGCCTTGACGACCGCCTCGGCCTTGGCATAGTTCTGGCGCAGGAAAGCGCGCTGCCAGTATTCGAGGTTTTGGTAGGACACCGTACCGTCCGCCTTGACGCCAACTCGGATCGGTACGCCAACCACCGCACTGCCGCCCACCTGCGTCAATGCAGCCGTATAGCCCGGCTCGGTGACGACGATCGTGCCGTGATCAGGCAAGCCTGGTGGCATGTGATGGCCAATCACGGCAAAGCCTGCTGCTGTCAGTTTTTGCTCGGCAGACGACATCGCAGCCTTGAGGTTGCCCCCTGCCACTTTATCGCCTGCCAGATAAGGCTGAAGTGCATGCGCCGTGAAGGATAGAACCGCCAGCACCGCCCCTGCAATGATTTTTCTCATGATGTCTCCTCCGTGAGTCGTTTCGTTATTGGATTTGAAATACCAAGACGAAAAAGGCCGGCTAGGCCGGCCTTTTTCATCACGTGCGAACAGCCATCAGAAGTTATGGCTATACATCACTTGCCAGCTGAGCTGGCTATGATCGATGGTATTCGCCGACTTGGGCGTCGTGCCAGCGGCACCAGCACCCGTCAGCGTCTCGACAACCGACTCCTTAACCGTATTCTTGCCAGCGAAGGTCATCGAGAAATTCAGGTCGGATGCCTTGGTGAACGCGTAGCCGAAACCGATCGTGTAGTGATCCTCTACCGTGGCGGGGAAAAGGAAGTTAACCGTATTGTTCGGCACGGGATTGCTGGCATGGTTATAGCCGGCACGCAACGTGAGCTTGTCGTCCATCTTGTAGGCGACACCAAGATTGATGACATCCTGATCTTTCCAGTTCTGGTAGTACTCATAGTCAAGAACTGTGCTGGCGAAGGCTGCGGCCATGCCGGTCTGCGTGGCGTTAGCAGTAAACCTCATGTGGAAGTTCTTCATGACATCAGACCAGTTAAGACGCTTGTAATCCGCCGCCACCATCAGCTTGTCTGTCGCTTGATACGCGAAACCCAAACCAAAGGTTTCTGGCCACTGGAAATCGATGACCTTGACCTTGGATGCAACCGGTATCACCGCGGGCACGCCACCAGCGGTAACCTTGAAACTCAGGGTGGCATCTCCTTCGAAGTCCTTCATTGCAGTTTTCGAATGATAGGTTGCTCCGATGGTCAGCCTGTCATTCACCTTGTAGGTCAAACCAAGCTTGCCAGCGAGACCATATCCCATCGCCTCTTGGGTAAATGCGCTGTTGTCGTTGAATGCAAAGTGTCCCCAGTGGAAGTCAGTGAAGGCACCGCCGAAGTTGGCAACAAAGGTATCGATCATCGTGCCGCCCATTGCGCCGCGTTTGCCGCCCGGCACAACACCCATGCCACCGAGGGTAGCCCAAGTGGCCCCCGAGACCTTGTTTTGATTGATCGCGCCGAAGAATCCAACGGAATCCTCGGACCAGAGAATATCCAGCCCACCCCAAACAATATCTGCCGAACCTCCGATGGTCAGTTTGTCGTCGACTTGGTAGGCCAAGGGAAACAGGATGCGGCCAACCCCGAGTTCGGAGCGCTGCTTTTGACCGCCACTCATGGCACCACCGCCGAAAGTGGTGCCATGGGACGTTGCATCCATGGCGGAGTTCGAAGAATATTCGGCGCCCATGCCGCCTTGAGCAAAAATGCCGAAGCCGTGGGTGAGCTTACCAACGGTCTTCTTGTAGCCAAATGCGGGCATCAGGAAAGAGTCTGCATCCGACCCCCTACTCCCCCATGCAGCGCTTCGTGAAGAAACATCTGGCCCCAGGAAACCAAGCGCTAAATCAATACGACTCCCTTGGCCAGAGAGTGCCAAAGTCGCCGGGTTGTTCATCACTGCAGCCGTTCCGTTGTCGTAAGCCATGGACGCACCGCCCATGCCCGTGGCGATCGGGCCGTAGCCTTCCATGTTCATGCCGTTGGTGGCGAAGGCCGGAGCGGAAATTCCGGCGACAGCGAGCAATGCGGCGATTTTTTTAAGTTTCATTGGTCCCCCCTCAATGGGCTTTGAATCGTTCTGTTGGAAATGATTGCTGACTTGATGCTTGATGCTTGATGCTGCGACTTTAGAATTCCCGACGACGAATCTCAACTTTTCCCTCTTCGCCGCCGGGGTGTTGCGACGCTATTGTTGTTGTGATACGACAATCTTCAAATGAACAGGGTGACGTCGGCCTTCTGTGCGACCGGCAGGAAGGAGGCGGCGCCCACGTAGTCCATGCCCTCGACGAAGTCGTCGTGGCTGAAGCCGAACAGTTCGACGGTCATCTGGCAGACGACGAACTTGACGCCGGCTTCCTGCGAGAGCTCGCGCAACTCGGCGATGCCGGCGACGCCGTTGTTCTTGATGGTCTGCTGCATCAGGCTGGTCGCCACGCTCTCGAAGCCAGGGATGCCGGCCTGGATGAGGTTCGGAATGTTCCAGTTGATGCTCTTGAACCAGTCGGGACCAAACGGCATCTTCATCGGCATGCCGGGGTTGCCCAACGGGCTGACCTTGAGATCGGAAACGTCCTTCTTGACCAGTTGCAGGCCATAGAAGGTGAAAAAGACCGTGACGTCCCAGCCCAGCGCGGCGGCGGTGGAAGCCAGGATGAAGGGCGGGTAGGCCCAGTCGAGGGTGCCCTTGGTAGCGATGATCGCCATCGAGGGGGTCTTCGATTCCTCGCGCTCCTGCAACAGAGCTTCGAGCTTCTGCGGCAGCAGTTCTTCGAGCCGCTTGTTGATCAGTTCTTCGATTTCGGGGTTGGTGCTCATGCTTTCCTCCAGTTCATGGGCGAACGTGATGATGCGACATATCGCGGTGCAACATCGAAGCAAAATAATTTATGGCGCCATATGGCCAAAGACAACAAAGGGCGTCCATGCGGATGCAGGCGCCCTTTGTCTGCCTATTCGCGCCGTCGCCGGCGCCAGTCGTTCGCGCTGCTTACTTGCGCTTGATGTAGAACTCGAATTCCTTGTTGTTTTCGGCGCTGGACAGCAACTCGTTGCCGGTCTGCTTGGCGAAGGCGGCGAAGTCCTTCACGGAACCCGGATCGGTGGCGATGATGCGCAGGGTCTGACCACTGGTCATTTCCCCCAGAGCCTTCTTGGCACGCAGAATCGGCAGCGGGCAGTTGAGGCCGCGGGCATCCAGTTCGCGATCGAAATTCATGTCTATCCTCCGGTGATTGGTAGTGGGTGGTTAAAACAAAAGGTGGGCAATCATAAGCCCCATTGGCTTTCGCGGCAATCGCGAAAACTTATACCGATAGGCAGGCCTGCGTG
Organism: Pseudomonadota bacterium; assembly: GCA_040754195.1. Lineage (GTDB taxonomy): Bacteria > Pseudomonadota > Gammaproteobacteria > Burkholderiales > Rhodocyclaceae > Sulfuricystis. The sequence goes on from JBFMDJ010000023.1 coordinate 151,391, forward strand.
CTTGAGCGTAATCAAGATTTCAGGCCACCGATTGGTAATACAGATTCTGCGGGTGATTCGCCTGGGCGAAGAAAAACCAGCGCTCCACGAGCAGGCCGGCATACTGCACCAGGAAGGCGAGGATCAGCGGATCACCGGTCGCGCGCGACAGCCCCAGCCCCAGCAGGGCCGTTGGCACCACGAAGGCCGCCAGCAGAAATACCCATTTGATCGCGCGCAGCATGCCCGGCGAACGACCATGAAAAAACTCCCGCGTGTTGAAGGATCCGCCCATCATGCCCTGCGTCTTCTGCACGATCTTCGGATGCTTGATGCCGATGGCCGACTGCAGCGTCGACCGGGGCTTCAGGCGCGCGTTGCGGATCAGGGTGGCGGCCCGTCCCGCCAAACCCAGCACGGTGATGATCATGGCCCAGCCCGCCAGCACGGGCATGACCTCGGGCGCAAAGCCCGCCGCCAGACCGGCGGCCAGCGTGAAGCCCGACGCCCCGCCAAGGAGGATGTAGTTGATCACCGTCAGCGGCGTATGCCACTCACGCAGGAAGCGCAGACAGGCGTAAATCATGGCGGTGCAGACAAACAACGCGAATGCCAGCAGTGTCCCGAGCGTGCCGAGAACGGCGGTGACATTCACCGGCGCACCGCTCGGCAGTTGTGCCAGCTCGGGATTGATGCCCAACCAGTGCGCGACGCCGTAGAGGAACACCGTGCCCATGAATGCCGGCAGTACGATCACCTCGCGCGACAGCCAGGAAGTGCGCCATTTCGTTGCCGCACGCCAGGCCCGTTCGGGGTGGCCCAGGTGAAAGAAAGAAGCGAACAGGCCGAGCGCCAGCAGGATCATGGCAATGGCGCTGCCGATGGCATAAAAACTGTCCGACTGCGCTGGCAATAGGCCGAAGGCCGCATAGGACTCGACGGTGAACAGGGCGAGGAACAGACCCTGCCCGGCACCGATCAGCGTAGTGAGGAAAACAACGGAGAGGGCTGGATGCATTTTGTTTTGTCTCCTTACCAGCTCGTGACGTCGTCGAGCGAAGGTTCGGCCTTGCCCGGCTTGGGCAGTTGCGAATCGATCTTGAGCGGATTGTCGGCGCGCTCGAGCTCGTCCTCGCGAATGCGCAGCTTGGTTTTGCGCCGTGGCAGGTAGTGGTTGGCCGGATTGGTGCCCCACTCCGGCATCAGCGGGTAGCCACCGCTCTCGCGGATCGCCTGCGAGACCTCGGAATCGGGATCGTGAATGTCGCCAAACAGCCGTGCGCTGGTCGGGCAGGCGCGCACGCACGCCGGGCGACGCTCCTCGGCGGTCATTGTCGTATCGTAGATACGGTCGACGCAGAGGGTGCACTTCTTCATCACCTTTTGCTGCTCGTCGATCTCGCGGGCGCCGTAAGGGCAGGCCCACGAGCAATACTTGCAGCCGATGCACTTGTCGTAATCGACGAGGACGATGCCGTCTTCCTTGCGCTTGTACGAGGCGCCGGTCGGGCAGACCGGCACGCAGGGCGGGTCCTCGCAGTGCAGGCAGGACTTCGGAAAGTGCACCGTCTCGGTGTTCGGAAACTCGCCGACCTCGAAGGTCTGCACGCGATTGAAGAAAGTTCCGGTCGGATCCTTGCCGTAGGGATTCTGGTCGACCATCGGGCCGGCCTCGCCCGACGTGTTCCATTCCTTGCAGTTGGTGACGCAGGCATGGCAGCCGACGCAGACGTTGAGGTCGATCACGAGGGCAAGCTGCGTCATTTCTTGCCTCCCGCGAAGTAGTTCCAGATCGACTTGCGCTCGACCTGCCCTGGATAGGGGTTGAGCGGCGGAAATTGGGGGGACGTCACCGCCGTCTCGCCGGAACTGACTTTGTAGATTCTGACGCGCACGTCGTACCACGCGGCCTGACCGGTGATCGGGTCGGAGTTCGACACGCGCCGGTCGACACCGCGCTCGCAGGCCGGCAGCTCCTCGGAGATCAGGTGGTTGAGCAGAAAGCCCTGCTGCGACTCGTTGGCATCAGGCGTCAGGCCCCAGGCGCCTGCCGCCTTGCCAATGGCGTTCCATGTCCACACCGTGCCCGGCTCGACCGCCTCGGAATGCTTGGCCATGCACTTGACCTTGCCCCACTGCGATTCGACCCAGATCCAGTCGCCGTCCTCGATGCCATTCACGCGCGCGGTGTGCGCATTCACGTAGAGCATGTTGTGGGCGTGGATTTGGCGCAGCCAGGCGTTCTGCGAGTCCCACGAGTGGTACATCGCCATCGGCCGCTGCGTGATCGCGGCAAGCGGATACTTGTGCTTGTCGCTCACCTGCGCTTCCAGCGTATCGTAATAAAAGGGCAGCGGATCGAAAAAGGTCTCGACACGCTTGGCCAGATGCGCCGGCGGCTTGCGCGAGAAGCCCTTGCCCTGCGCCGCCTGGCGGAAACGCATCAGCACTTCGGAATAGATGTTGATCAGGATCGGTTCGGCATAACGCGTGATGCGGTTGCGCTGCGACCATTCGAGATAGCCCTGATTCCAGTTGCGCATGTACTGGTAGCTCTTCGGCAGCTCGTAGTGAAAGACGCAATCGTTCTTGGCGTACATCTCCCACTGGTTCGGATTCGGCTCGCCACGCAACTGCTTCTCGCCGCCCTTGCCGCGCCAGCCGGCGAGGAAGCCGATGCCCGAGCCCGGCTCGGTTTCGTAATTGACGATGAAATCGGGGTAGTCGCGATACTTGCGCGCGCCCTCCTTCGTCACGAAGGCCGGCAGCTTGAGGCGCGAGCCCAGTTCAATGAGCACTTCCTGGAACGGTTTGCATTCGCCGGTCGGCGGCAGGACAGGAATACGCACGGAATCGACCGGGCCATCGAACTCGGAGATCGGCCGGTCGAGCAGCGACATCGCATCGTGGCGCTCGAGGTAGGTCGTGTCCGGCAGGATCAGGTCGGCGAAGGCCGTCATCTCGGACTGGAAGGCGTCGGCGACGACGATGAACGGAATCTTGTACTCGCCGCCCTCACTATCCGGGTCCTTGTCGTTCAGCATCTTGCGCACCTCGACGGCGTTCATCGTCGAGTTCCATGCCATGTTGGCCATGAAGATCAGCAGCGTGTCGATCTTGTAGGGGTCGCCGCGCCAGGCATTGGTGATGACGTTGTGCATCAGGCCATGCACCGACAGCGGATACTCCCAGGAGAAGCCCTTGTCGATGCGCACCGGGCCGCCGTTCTCATCGACGAACAGGTCGTCCGGGTCGGCCGGCCAACCCAGAGCCATGCCGTCCAGGGGCTTGTTCGGCTGCACCGCGTTCGGATGGTTGGGCGTGCGCGCGCAAGGCGGGATCGGCCGCGGGAACGGCACCTTGTGGCGGAAGCCGCCAGGGCGGTCGATGGTGCCCAGCAGCGACATCAGGATGCCAAGCGCGCGAATGGTTTGAAACCCGTTGGAATGCGCCGCGAGGCCGCGCATCGCATGGAAGGCCACCGGGTTGCCGGTCACGGTATCGTGCTCCTTGCCCCAGGAGTCGGTCCACGCGATCGGCAGCTCGATGCGCTGATCGCGCGCCGTCACGCCCATCTCGTGGGCGAGGCGGCGGATGGTATCGGCGGGAATGCCGGTGACGCCCTCGGCCCATTCCGGCGTGTAGTCCTTGACGCGCTCCATCAGCAGCTGGAAGGATGGCTTGACCGGCGTGCCGTTCAGGTCGAACTCGCCGCGCAGGAAGGGATCGGCTCCCTCGGCGTGCGTGATGACCGGCTTGTTGGTCTTGCGATCCCACCAGAGCTTGTCCTGCGGGTCGTAGCAGGCCTCCTCCTCCGGCACCTCGGTGCGCAGGAACATGCCGAACTCGTCGCTCGCCGCGTCGCAATTCACCAACTCGCCGGCGTTCGAATACTGGACGAGGAAGTCGCGGTCGTAGAGGCCCTTGGCGATGATCTCGTGGATGACCGCCAGCAAAAACGCACCATCGGTACCCGGACGGATCGGCACCCATTCGTCTGCGATGGCCGAATAGCCGGTGCGCACCGGATTGATCGAGACGAAGCGCCCGCCGTCACGCTTGAACTTGGCCAGCGCCATCTTCAGCGGGTTCGAATGGTGGTCCTCGGCAGTGCCGATCATCACGAACAGCTTCGCCCGGTCGAGGTCGGGACCGCCGAACTCCCAGAAGGAGCCGCCGATGGTGTAGATCATGCCGGCGGCCATGTTCACCGAGCAGAAGCCGCCATGCGCCGCGTAGTTGGGCGTGCCGAACTGGCGCGCGAACAGGCCGGTCAGCGCCTGCATCTGGTCACGGCCGGTGAATAGCGCGAACTTCTTCGGATCGGTCGCGCGGATCTTGCCGAGCCGCTCCGCCAGCACCGAGAAAGCCTCTTCCCATGAGATCGGCTCGAACTCGCCGGCACCGCGCTCCGCACCGGCCTTGCGGCGTAGCGGCCGGGTCAGGCGCGCCGGCGAATACTGCTTCATGATGCCGGACGAACCCTTGGCGCAGATCACGCCCTGATTGAGCGGGTGATCGGGGTTGCCGTCGATGTAGCGCACTTCGCCGTCGCGCAGATGCACGCGGATGCCGCAGCGGCAGGCGCACATGTAGCAGGTGGTCTTTTTGACTTCCTGCACCGGTTGTTGTGTCATCTCTCTGTTGCCCCTCAGTCTGGCTTCGGTCGGCTCTGGTTTATTAGAGTTTTGTTATATTCTTGCAGCCTTGCTTCTTCGTCACAAGGGAGTAATTTTTATTTCCCGATAAACAGCTACCCGCAGGATTGCCCATGGCCCGCCCCATTCGAGACTACACCGCAAGAGAACGCAACCTCGTCAACCAGACGCTCGCCGAGCGTTTCGGCCAGCCGGTTCCGCTGCAAACGACGCAGGCGGAAATCCAGCTCGACCCGCTCAAGGACGACCTTACACCATGCCCCACCCTGACGTGGCAGGAGGGCGTGTGCAACTTCGTCGTCTTCAAGACCGGCGACAGCCGCTTCCGCTGCCAGTTCTACTACACCGACGCCGAACAGTTCGGCACGCAGCAGACCGAATACGACAGCCTCGGCGATTGCGTCATCGACCTGCTGCAGGTCCAGGCGAAGCACGAGGAGGAACGCGTCAGGATGCTGCGCGGCATCAACGCGGTCGACTTTTCCAGGGCCAACGACGGCGAGGACTACCACGCCCCGCTCATCATATGAAAATCTGCATCCTCTCCGACAGCCACGACCGCGGCCCGATGCTGGCCGAAGCCATCGCCCTCGCCAAGGCCGAAGGCGCGGAAGCCGTCATCCATTGCGGCGACCTCATCGGCACCAACACGCTCAAGGCCTCGCTCAAGCTGGGGCTGCCGGTGCATGCCGTGCATGGCAACAACCTCGGCGACCTCGTGGCACTGGCCAAGCTCGCCTGCCATTCCGAAGGGCTGCTCCAATACCACGGCCGCGACGCCTCGATCACGCTGGACGGCAAGCGCATCTTCATGACCCATTACCCGCACTACGGCCACGGCATGGCCTGCACCGGCGACTACGATCTGGTGTGCTGCGGCCACAGCCACGAACCGGTGGTGCGCCAGCAGGCGAACGTCAAGGGCACGCAGACCTGGCTCGTGAATCCCGGCACCGTCGCCGGCCTGGGTGCCCCCGAAGCGACCTGGATCATGGGCGATCTCGCGGCGATGCATTTCGACATCCGTACCCTGCCGCGCTGAATGCGTCGAAAAAAGTCAGTGCCGGCGGGACGGCGCGCCATTCATTCGCCTCTTCTATTTCCCCATAGGAACATTCTGGCCGGCATTTGATCTGGGACAGGCGACCGCCGGGAGATTGGCAGTTAGAATCGCACACCCTTTTTTTACAGCACCATCACTCCACGGAGGCTCGATGACGGCTTCAATCGCAACCAACCAGACCATTCTGGTCGTCGGCGGCGGTATCGCTGGCATGACGGCGGCTCTCGAAGCCGCCGAATGCGGCAAGCAGGTGATCCTCGCGGAAAAAACCCCCACTCTGGGCGGCCGCACATCCCTGCTGTATCGCTATTTCCCCAAGATGTGCCACCCCACCTGCGGGCTGGAAATCAACCTCAAGCGCATCCGCGGCAATCCCAACGTGCGCGTGATGACCATGACCGAAGTGGCCGCCGTGTCCGGCAGCCGTGGCGACTACACTGTCACCTTGAAGATCAAGCCGCGCTACGTCACCGAGAACTGCACCGCCTGCGGCGACTGCGGCAAGGCCGTGGGCGCCGAAGTGCCCAATCCCGCCAACTACGGCCTGGACAAGATCAAGGCGGCCTACCTGCCGCACGGCATGGCCTACCCGCAGCGCTTCGTGATCGACGCCTCCATCGTCGGCACGCCCGACGGCGAGGCCGCCAAGGCCGCCTGCAAGGTCAATGCCGTCGATCTCGATATGAAGGAAGAGACCGTCGAACTGAAGGTCGGCAGCGTGATCTGGGCCACCGGCTGGCGCCCCTTCGATGCCAACAAGATCCAGCCCTACGGCTACGATCGCTACGCCAACGTCGTCACCAGCCTCGAATTCGAGCGCCTGTGCGACCCGCATGGCCCGACCGGCGGCAAGATCCTGCGCCCGGGCGATGGCAAGGAAGCGAAAAACATCGCCTTCATCCAGTGCGCCGGCTCGCGCGACGAGAACTACCTGCGCCACTGCTCGCGCATCTGCTGCATGGCCTCGCTCAAGCAGACCCAGTATGTCCGCGAAGCCTGGGGCGACGAAGGCAAATCGACGGTCTACTACATCGACATCCGCGCCATCGACCGTTTCGAGGACTTCTACGCCAACGTCTGGAACGACGCCACCGTCAGCTTCGTCAAGTCGAAAGTCGCGCGCATCGCGCTGAACGAGGAAAATGGCAACCCGATCCTCCACGGCGTGAATACCGAGGGCTACCACCGCTATGCCACCGAGCACGACCTCGTCGTGCTGGCCGTCGGCATGGAGCCCGAAGTCACTGGCGTCAAGCTGCCCGAAGACATCCTGCTCGACTCCTCGAACTTCATCGAAGGCTCGAAGAGCGGCGGCATGTTCGGTGCCGGCAGCGCCGCCAGTCCGCTCGACGTCAACCGCGCGGTGCAAAGCGCCACCGCCGCCTCGCTGAAAGCCATCCAGGTGATCCACAAAACCGCATCCACGGAGGCCGCTTAATGAACGCCCCCGCCACTCCCAAACACGCCGCCTACATCTGCTCCGGCTGCGGCATCGGCGACGTCCTCGACATCGCCGGTCTCGAGAAAGTCGCCAAGACCGAAGGCAAGATGGCCGTCATCAAGAGCCATCCTTTCCTCTGCAACGCCGAAGGCGTACAGATGATCAGGGACGACATCGCCAACGACGGCGTCACCCATGTGTGCATCGCCGCCTGTTCGCGCCGCGCCAAGGTCGAAGCCTTCGCCTTCCCATCCGTCGCCATCTCCCGCGCCAACCTGCGCGAGGGCGTGATCTGGGTCGTCGCCGAAGGCTCAGATCATGACGAAGTCCGTCAGGAAATGGCCGAGGACTACGTTCGCATGGGCTGTGCCGAGGTCAAGAAAATGGTCGCGCCCGCCGGCAACGTCAAGGAAGTCTCCAGCAAGAAGATTCTCGTCGTCGGCGGCGGCATGTCCGGCATGACCGCGGCGCAGGCCGCGGCCGACGCAGGCTACGAGGTCGTGCTGGTCGAGAAGACCGGTACCCTTGGCGGATTCGCCCGAAACCTGAACAAGCGCGTGCCCTTCAACGGCCCCTACGCCGAGCCGCAGCCGACCGGCGTCGAAGAACTCGCCGCCCAGGTTTCCGGCAACGGCAGGATCAAGGTCTACCTGAACTCGACGGTCACCGAGACCGCCGGCGCGCCCGGCCGTTTCGCGGTGAAGATCGCCGCCGAATCGGGCAGCATCAGCGAAGAGCTGTGCGGCGCCATCGTCCAGGCCACCGGCTTCACCACCTATCCGCTCGACAAGCTGCCCGAACTGGGCGGCGGCCAGGCCAACGTCGTCGACCAGGCCGGCCTCGAAGCCATGGCCAAGGCCGCCAACGGCGGCGCCATCAAGCGCGCCGACGGTCAGGAAGTGAAAAGTGTCGTCTTCGTGCAGTGCGCCGGCCAGCGTGGCCACGGCGGCAACGGCAGCGGCGAGCACCTCGAATACTGCTCGGGCCACTGTTGCGCCACCAGTATCAAGCAGGCGATGTATTTCAAGGACCAGAACCCCGACGTCGACACGGTCGTGATGTATCAGGACCTGCGCGTGCCGGGCATGGGCGAGGACTTCTACCGCAGCGCCCAGCAGAAGGGCGTGATCTTCACCAAGGCCAAGGTCAATGGCGTCACCGGCGGCGGCAGCTGCAAGGTCGACTTCAAGGACCTGATCCTCGACGAGGACACCGCCGTCGATGCCGACCTCGTCGTGCTTGCCACCGGCCAGGTACCCAACGCCGGCGTCAACCTCGACGAGTGGACCGCCACCGTCACGGCGGCCGAGAGCGGCGATGCGGCGGCGAAGGACAAGAAGTCCGAGCTGCAAAAGATTTCGGTGCTCAACCTGAACTACCGTCAGGGCCCGGACATGCCGCAATTCAAGTATGGCTTCGCCGACTCGCACTTCATCTGCTTCCCTTACGAGACCCGCCGTACCGGCATCTACGCCGCAGGTCCGACGCGCCGCCCGATGGACATGTTCCAGGCCCAGGAAGACGCTACCGGCGCCGCGCTGAAGGCGATCCAGGCGGTCGAGAACGTCGCGAAGGGTCGTGCCGCGCATCCGCGTGCCTGGGACCTCTCTTTCCCGAAGGCCCGCCTCGAAGGCTGCACCCAGTGCAAGCGCTGCACGGTCGAATGCCCGTTCGGTGCCATCGACGAGGACGAGAAGCGCTTCCCGGTGTTCAACGAGGAGCGCTGCCGCCGCTGCGGTACCTGCATGGGCGCCTGCCCGGTGCGCGTCATCTCCTTCGAGAACTACTCCTGCGATACCGTCGGCATGCAGGTCAAGGCCGTCAATGTGCCGGACGAGTTCGAGGAAAAACCGCGCATCCTGATCCTCGCCTGCGAAAACGACGCCTACCCGGCGCTCGACATGGCCGGCGTGCAGCGCATGACCTACTCGGCCTTCGTGCGCGCGATTCCCGTGCGCTGCCTCGGCTCGGTCAACACCATCTGGATCACCGACGCGCTGAACTCCGGCTACGACGGCGTGATGATGATGGGCTGCAAGAAGGGTGACGACTACCAGTGCCACTTCGTCAAGGGCTCGGAAATGGCCTACTACCGCATGAGCAAGATCGGCGACACCCTCAAGCAGTTGGGTCTCGAAGAGGAGCGCGTGCAGACGCAGGAGGTCGCGATCACCGACAACGCCCGCGTCGTCAAGCTGATCAACGAATATGTCGAGCAGCTCAACGAAATGGGCCCCTCCCCGATGAAGGGCTTCGGCTGATAGGAGTTATGACGATATGACTACCGCAAACCAAAACGCCGCCGCGAAGTACAAGAACAGCTTCCTCAAGGAAGTCGAGGCCAACGTCGAAGACGGCCACATGGTCAAGATGTGCATGCAGTGCGGCGTCTGCGCCGGCTCCTGTCCGCTCGGCCCGCACTGGGAACACTCGCCGCAGAAGATCTTCATGATGATCCGCGCCGGCAAGCGCGACGAGGTGCTGAAGTCCGACTCGATGTGGATGTGCACCTCCTGCTACAACTGCATCGCGCGCTGCCCGCGCAAGCTGCCGATCACCCACATCATGCACGGCCTGGCGAACTACTCGCACCGCCTCGGCCTCGCCCCGCAGGGCCAGCCGACACGCGAGATCGCCAAGCTGTTCTGGAACAACATCATCAAGACCGGCCGCGTCAACGAGCTGACCTTCTCGCTGGCGATGTATTTCAAGGACGGCTTCGGCCAGGGCGTCAAGAACGCCATGGCGATGCAGGGCGTCGGCCTCGGCCTGATGAAGGCCAAGCGCCTCAACCCGATGGAAATATTCGGCGGCCACTCGTGCAGCGACAAGAGCGGCATCCACAAGATCATCGCCAAGGCGCGCGAGATCGAGGATCGCCGCAAGGGCTTCGCCCAATAAAGGCCCAAGGAGACGAACGAATGTCGAAGAAGCAATACGCGTTTTACCCCGGCTGCTCGTCGCAGAAGAAGGCCTCGGCCGACAACTTCCTGCGCTCGATCGACGTCGTCTGCGAGAAGCTCGACGTCCAGCTCAACGAGATTCCCGACTGGAACTGCTGCGGCGCCTCCATCGGCTACGGCGAAGGTGGCGAACTGCCACGCCTGGCCCTGTCGGCGCGCAACCTGGCCCTGTCCGAGCAGAACTTCGCCGGCCAGGACATGGTCTCGGTCTGCCCGGCCTGCTGGCTCGCCTCGCGCGAGACCGCCGAGCGCCTGCACGAAAACAGCGGCCTGCTCGCCGAGTGCAACGAGGCCCTCAAGGAAGCCGGCCTGACGTTCAAGGGCGAAGTCAAGGCGCGCCACTTCGTCGAGGTTCTGATCGAGGACATCGGCTGGGACGCCATGCAAAAGCAGGTCGTCAAGCCGCTCGACGGCCTCAAGTTCGCCGGCTACGTCGGCTGCCAGACCAACCGCCCCTTCGGCATCGCCGGCGAGTCCTTCGAGAACCCGATGTATCTGGACCGGATGATCGAAACGGTTGGCGCCGAAGCGGTGAAATACGACCAGAAGGTCACCTGCTGTGGTGGTGCGCTGGCGTTCTCCGAGCCGGACAAGGCCCAGAAGCAGATCCGCGACATCGTCGAGTCGGCCTACGACCACGGCGCCGACATGATCGTGACACCCTGCCAGCTCTGCCAGGCCAACGTCGAGATCTACCAGTCCGAGATCAACAAGAAGCAGGGCACCAAGTTCAACATGCCGGTCGTCTACTATTCGCAACTGATGACCCTGGCCTATGGCGGCACCGCGGAACAGGCTGGCCTCGATGGCCAATTGATCCGTGCCGACAAACTGGAAAAGATCGCGGGCAAGTAATACGCACGAGACGATTCAAAGGGGATCTACGGCCGGTCCGCGTATTCGCGCACCGGCCGTTTTTTTCGCCCGGCCTTTTTGGTTTATACTGCGCCCCCTTCGGGCCGATAGCTCAGCTGGGAGAGCGCCGCGTTCGCAATGCGGAGGTCGTGAGTTCGATCCTCATTCGGTCCACCAAACACCCGTGCAAGGCCCGCTTTTATGCGGGCCTTTCTTTTTCTGATGCAGGGTTGCGCACCCCGGAAAAAATCTAGAGAATGCGCCTTTCACCGTTCAACCCCGACCAAAGTTCAAACACAGGAGGAAACGACGCGATGGACATGATTCGCAGAACCGTGCTGAAGGGCGCGGGCGCCACGGGCGTGCTGGTTGGTCTTCTGGCCACCGGCGTGCTCAAGCCCACCCTGGCTCATGCGGCCGACTGGAACAAGGCTGCCTTCGAGGCCAAGGATTTCGATGCCGCCCTCAAGGCCATCGGCGGCGACGGCGCCGCCGCCCACAAGGACCTCGTCATGAAGGCCCCCGAGATCGCCGAGAACGGTGCCGTGGTGCCCATCGACGTCACCAGCAACATCCCCAATACCACCTCCATCGCCATCTTCGTCAAGAAGAACCCCTTCCCGCTCTCTTCCTATTTCGAGTTCGCGAACGGCGGCATGGCCGATGTCGCGGTGCGCCTCAAGGTCGCCGAGACTTCCGTCATCCAGGCCGTCGCCAAGGCCGACGGCAAGTCCTACAGCGTCCACAAGGAAGTCAAGGTCACCGTCGGCGGTTGCGGCGGCTGATCCCACACAGAACATAGAGAGGAATCGAACATGGCAGATCCGATGAAAATCCGCGCCCAGCTCAAGGGCGACGAGGCCGTCGTCCGCGTGCTGATGAGCCACCCCATGGAAACCGGGCAGCGCAAGGATGGCGAGGGCAAGGTCATCCCCGCCCACCACATCCAGACCCTTACCGTCGCCCTCAACGGCAAGACCGTCGTCTCCGGTCAGACCGGCGGCTCAGTCTCCCGCAACCCCGTCTTCGGCTTCAAGCTCAAGGGCGCCAAGACCGGCGACAAAATCTCAGTCTCCTGGAAGGACAACAAGGGCGACTCCCGCACCGACGAAACTACGGTCAGCTGAGTCGGCTGCACCGACGAAAAATGGGGGGAGGGCCTGGCGCCCTCCCTTTTCCTTTTTTGGCGCGGGTGAAAAATAATTGGAATAAAGCGGCGGACTGGCGCGTCTACACATCAATACCCCCTTTCGAGGCAAGGCATCCGTGAGTCTCCTGCGTTTCATCAGTCGCACACGGCAGTTCGAAATCCGGCTTGAGGAAAGCCGCGCGCGCCTGTGGCGCCTCGCGCATTCCTGGTGCCACAACCGCGCAATCGCCGACGACCTGGTGCAGGACACCCTCGCCAAGGCGCTCGTCAGGCACGGCCAGTTGCGCGACGCGGAAGCCCTGCACGGATGGCTGTGCAGCATCATGGCGCACTGCTGGCACGACCAGTTGCGTGCGCGCAAGGACACGCTGGATATCGACGCAATTGACGAACACGAACTGATGGACTGCGCCAGCCCGGAGGACGACTGCCTGCAGAACGAGGTCGTGCGCCGTGTCCGGCAGGCGATCGCCGGGCTTCCCGTCGGCCAGCGCGAAGTCGTGACCCTGGTCGACCTCGAGGAGTTTTCGTATGCCGAGGTCGCCGAGATTCTGGAAGTTCCCATCGGCACGGTCATGAGCCGGCTGTCGCGGGCGCGCGTCGCCCTGCGCGATGCCCTGCGCGAGCCGGCGGCGGTGGCGATGATTCACAGGTTGAGAGGCTGAAATGCACCCCGAAGTTTCCGACGAAATCCTCAGTGCCTACATCGACAACGAACTCGACCCGGCCGAGCGCGCCGCGCTGCTCGATCGCATCGCCACCGATGGCACGCTGCGCGGGCGCGCCTGCGAGCTGTGGCAACTGAAGCAGATGGTGCGCGGCGCCTATCCGCTGCCGCAGCGGCAACGCCCGGCGCACGCCGGTTTCACGGCACCGCGCTGGGCCCATGCGCTCGCCGCCTCACTGCTGCTGGCGCTCGGTTCGCTCTCCGGATGGCTGGTGCATGGCCGCATCGACGCCGACCGGCAGTTCGCCAGCCAGATCGAAGCCATCCGCTCGGACGGCGGCCGCGTCGTACTCCATCTGTTCTCCGACGAACCGGCACGCATGGAAGCCGCTCTGGGCATGGCCGAACAGCTGGCGAACGCGCGCGACCGTGCCGGCCGACCCTTCCGCGTCGAATTCATCGCCAACGGCCCCGGTCTGCACCTGCTGCGCGCCGGCGGCTCGCCCTATGCCACGCGCATCGAAATGCTGCGCCACCACGACAACCTGCGCCTGATCGCCTGCCGACAGGCCATCGCGCGCCTGCAGGAACGCGGCCTTGATGTCACGCTGCTGCCCGGCGTCGAGGAAGCGCCCTCGGCGGAAGGCGAACTCGCCGCCCGGCTGACGCAGGGCTGGCGCTACGTGCAGTCATAGCGAAAAGCAATAGAGCCGCACCCCCACCCCCAACCACCCATACAACAACGACGCAAACACAGGAGGAAACGACGCGATGGACATGATTCGCAGAACCGTGCTGAAGGGCGCGGGCGCCACGGGCGTGCTGGTTGGTCTTCTGGCCACCGGCGTGCTCAAGCCCACCCTGGCTCATGCGGCCGACTGGAACAAGGCTGCCTTCGAGGCCAAGGATTTCGATGCCGCCCTCAAGGCCATCGGCGGCGACGGCGCCGCCGCCCACAAGGACCTCGTCATGAAGGCCCCCGAGATCGCCGAGAACGGTGCCGTGGTGCCCATCGACGTCACCAGCAACATCCCCAATACCACCTCCATCGCCATCTTCGTCAAGAAGAACCCCTTCCCGCTCTCTTCCTATTTCGAGTTCGCGAACGGCGGCATGGCCGATGTCGCGGTGCGCCTCAAGGTCGCCGAGACTTCCGTCATCCAGGCCGTCGCCAAGGCCGACGGCAAGTCCTACAGCGTCCACAAGGAAGTCAAGGTCACCGTCGGCGGTTGCGGCGGCTGATCCCACACAGAACATAGAGAGGAATCGAACATGGCAGATCCGATGAAAATCCGCGCCCAGCTCAAGGGCGACGAGGCCGTCGTCCGCGTGCTGATGAGCCACCCCATGGAAACCGGGCAGCGCAAGGATGGCGAGGGCAAGGTCATCCCCGCCCACCACATCCAGACCCTTACCGTCGCCCTCAACGGCAAGACCGTCGTCTCCGGTCAGACCGGCGGCTCAGTCTCCCGCAACCCCGTCTTCGGCTTCAAGCTCAAGGGCGCCAAGACCGGCGACAAAATCTCAGTCTCCTGGAAGGACAACAAGGGCGACTCCCGCACCGACGAAACTACGGTCAGCTGAGCAGGGCGCGGAATATGGCCCCATAAATTGATCGAATGATATATTTCAGGCTCGTATTGCCCACGGAGGAGACAATGAAAAAACTGCACATCATCGGCGCGCTCTGCGCCATCACGGCCATCGGGGTCGCTCCCGTCGCCGCCCAGGAGGCACTGCAGGACAAGGCAGCCGCCGAATTCGACAAATTCCGCGCCGAGATGGAAGACAGCAACCCGGCCGAACTGTTCGAGCTGAAGGGCGAGGAGCTCTGGAAGGCGAAGCGCGGCCCGAACAAGGTTGCGCTGGCCGAAAGCTGCGACCTCGGTCTGGGCGTCGGCAAGCTGGCGGGCGCCTACGTCCAGATGCCGCGCTACTTCAAGGACGCCGACGCCGTCATGGACGCCGAGCGCCGCGTTGTCTGGTGCATGACCGAGAAGCAGGGTTTCAAGTTCGCCGACATCGCGAAGAAGCCGTTCGCCTCCGGCAACTACACGCCCGAGATCACCAGCCTGGTGACCTTCGTCGCCGGCCACTCGCGCGGCAAGAAGTTCGCGGTGAACCTCAAGGATCCGAAAGTGCGCGATATCTACGAGACCGGCAAGGAAGTCTCAGCATATCGCGCCGGCCCCTATGACTTCTCCTGCAACACCTGCCACGGCTCCGACGGCAAGCGCATCCGCATGCAGAACCTGCCGAACATCGGCTCGAAGGAAGGTGCGACCAAGGCCGTCATGGGCTGGCCCGGCTACCGTATGACGGGCGGCGTGATGCTGACCCACCAGTGGCGCATGAACGACTGCTTCCGCCAGCAGCGCTTCCCCGAGCCGAAATACGCCTCGGACACCGTCACCGCCCTGCTGACCTACATGACCGCGAACGCCAATGGCCAGACCTACAAGGGTCCGGGCATCAAGCGCTGATTCGCCAAGGAGACAAGACATGAGCCAGAAAATCATCCTTGCCACCCTGGTGGCCCTTCCCTTCCTCGCCGCCGCCCTGCCGGCCCAGGCCGACGCCGATTACCGCGCCAAGGCCATCGCCATGATCCAGAAGGACTTCAAGCCGCGCGGCCAGGCCGACCTCGACCGCCTCGCCGAGGACGGCCTACAGGCGGTCTGCAACCGCACCGGCAACAACCCGCCCGACTACATCCGCAAGACGATGGAGGCCGACCAGATGGCCACGGTGAAGCTCCCCGCCGACGGCAAGCTGATGGGCGACTGGAAAAAGGGCGAGAAGCTCGCGCAAAGCGGCAAGGGCTTCACCTGGAAGGACAAGCCGGGCCTGCCGGTCGGCGGCAACTGCTACAACTGCCACCAGATCAGCCCGAAGGAGGCCTCCTTCGGCACGGTCGGCCCGAGCCTGTTCCATTTCGGAAAACTACGCGGCAATGGCATGGACATGCAGAAATACGTCTATAGCAAGATCTACAACGCCAAGTCGCACAACCTCTGCTCCGAAATGCCGCGCTTCGGCTACATCGGCGCGCTGGGCGAGAACCAGATCAAGGACCTCGTCGCCCTGCTGCTCGATCCCGAGTCGCCGGTCAATAAATAAAACAACCGCCCGAAAAAGAGCCTGGCGCCGCCAGGCTTTTTTTCGCCCCGAGGAGAGAGAAATGTCCATGAACCGTCGCGAATTCCTGCAAATTCTGGCGGCCGCCTCGGCCGCCGGCTTCGCCCTGAACAGCCGCGAGCTGCTCGCCGCGCAGGGTGGCGAAAAACTCTACGACCTGCCGCGTTTCGGCAACGTGCACTTCCTGCACTTCACCGATTGCCATGCGCAGCTGCTGCCCATTTATTTTCGCGAGCCGAACGTCAATATCGGCTTGGGCGGCGCGACGGGCAGGACACCGCATATCGTCGGAGAAAGGTTGCTAAAAGCCTACGGCATCCGGTCGGGGACCGCCGAGGCCCACGCCTTCACCTATCTCGACTTCGAACAGGCGGCCAGGACCTACGGCAAGGTCGGCGGTTTCGCCCACCTCGCCACGCTGGTCAAGCAGTTGCGCGCCGGCCGGCCGAACGCCCTGCTGCTCGACGGCGGCGACACCTGGCAAGGCTCCGGCACCGCGCTGTGGACCAACGGCCAGGACATGGTCGATGCCTGCAAGGCCCTGGGCGTGAACATCATGACGGGCCACTGGGAATACACGCTCGGCGCCAAGCGCGTCATGGAAATCGTCGAGAAGGATTTCGCCGGCAAGCTCGACTTCGTCGCCCAGAATGTCAAGACGACCGACTTCGGCGATCCGGTCTTCAAACCCTATGCGCTGCGCGAGATGAACGGCGTGAAAGTCGCCGTGGTCGGCCAGGCCTTCCCCTACACCCCCATCGCCAACCCGCGCTGGATGATCCCCGACTGGAGTTTCGGCATCCAGGACGAGGAAATGCAGAAGGCGGTGAATGCCGCGCGCGGCGAGGGCGCGCAAGTGGTCGTGGTGCTCTCGCACAACGGCATGGACGTCGACCTCAAGATGGCTTCGCGCGTCGCCGGCATCGACGCCATCCTCGGCGGCCACACGCACGACGGCGTCCCGCAGCCGGTCAAGGTGAAGAATGCCGGCGGCGTCACGCTGGTGACCAACGCCGGCTCGAACGGCAAGTTCCTCGGCGTGCTCGACTTCGACGTGAAGAACGGCAAGGTTTCCGACTTCCGCTACAAGCTGCTGCCCGTCTTCTCCAACCTGCTCGCGCCGGATGCCGACATGGCGGCGTTGATCGACAAGGTGCGCGCGCCCTACAAGGACAAGCTGGAGGAAAGGCTCGCCGTCTCCGAGGGACTGCTCTACCGCCGCGGCAATTTCAACGGCTCCTGGGACCAGCTGATCCTCGACGCATTGATGGAAGTGAAGGGTGCCGACCTCGCCTTCTCGCCCGGCTTCCGCTGGGGCACCTCGATCCTGCCGGGGCAGGCGATCACCTTCGAGCATGTGATGGACCAGACCGCGATCACCTATCCGATGTCCACGCTTACCGAGATGCGCGGCGAACAGATCAAGACGATTCTCGAAGACGTCTGCGACAACCTGTTCAATCCCGATCCCTATTACCAGCAGGGCGGCGACATGGTGCGCGTCGGCGGCCTGACCTACGCCTGCGATCCGAACGCCAGGATCGGCAACCGCATCCAGGACATGCGCCTGGGCGGCAAGCCGCTCGACGCGACGAAGAAATACAAGGTCGCCGGCTGGGCGCCGGTCGCGGAAGGGGCGACGGGCGAGCCGGTCTGGGAGGTCGTCGCGCGCTGGCTGCGCGACAAGAAGACCGTGGCCCCGCGTCGGCTCAACGCGCCGCGCCTGATCGGCGTGGCCGGCAATCCGGGACTGGCCTGATGCGTGTCCTCGCCCTCGCCCTGCTCTGCCTGCATGCCGCCGGGCTAGGTGCCGCCGAAGTCAGCGACCACGCCGCCGAGCAGGTCGCGCCGCATACCTGGGTAATCCACGGCCCGCTCGGCGATCCGTCGCCAGAGAACCTGGGCTTCATGAACAACCCGGCCTTCGTCATCACCGCCGACGGCGTGGTCGTGATCGACCCCGGCTCCAGCGTCCAGGCCGGCCGCATGGTGCTGCGCCAGATCCGCAAGCTCACCGACAAGCCGGTCACGCACGTGCTCAACACCCATGTGCATGGTGACCACTGGCTCGGCAACCATGCGTTCCACGACGTCTTCCCCGACGCGCGGTTCATGGCCCATCCGCGCATGATCGAGGCCGCGCACGGCGGCCAGGCGAAGCGCTGGCTCGACCTCATCGACCGGCTGACCGAGGGCTTCACGCGCGGCACGCGTCCGGTGATCCCGACCGTGCCGGTCGTCGAGGATCAGACGCTCACGGTCGGCGGCATCGTCTTCCGCATCATGGCGCCGGCCAAGGCCCACTCCGGCACCGACATCATGATCCACGTCGTCGAGGAAGGCGTACTCTTCCTTGGCGACAACGTGATGAACGGCCGCCTCGGCGGCATGGGCGACGGCACCTTCCGCGGCAACATCGCCGCCTGCGACAAGGCGCTCACGGTGCCCGCGCGAATCTTCGTACCCGGCCACGGCCACACCGCCGGCAAGGAAATCGTCGACGCCTACCGCGACTACCTGTCCATCCTGTTCGAAACCGCGCGGGCGGAATACGACAAGGGCAGGCAGGATTACGAAATGAAGGACGCCATCCGCGCGAAGCTCGGCCGCTACACCGGCTGGGTCGGCTTCGATCTCAACTTCGGGCGCCACATCAGCGTTGCGGTACTGGAGATCGAGGCGCTATAGTCGCGCACTCCACATTTCGCCGCCGTCCCGCCGGCGCTGACTTTTCCATGGACTTCAAACTCATCGACTACCGCAACGGCATCCACGCCTTCGATGCCGGCTACGTGCGCCACCAGCTCGCCGCCGTCCACCTGATCGTCGATGGCGGCCGCGCCGCCTTCATCGACAACGGCAGCAACGCCAGCCTGCCGCGCGCTCGACGCGCCCTCGCGGAACTGGGGCTCGCGCCGGAAGCCGTCGACTACGTCATCGTCACGCATATCCACCTCGACCACGCCGGCGGTTCGGGCGCCTACATGCAGGCCTTCCCGCACGCGCGCTTCGTCGTCCACCCGCGCGGCGCCCGCCACATGATCGACCCGGCCAAGCTGATGGCGGCCACCGAGGATGTCTATGGCAAGGACAACGCCCGCCGGCTCTACGGCGAACTGATCCCCGTGCCGGCCGACCGCGTCATCGAAACGCACGACGGCATGGTGCTGACGCTGGGCCGGCGCGAGCTGGCCT
Organism: Pseudomonadota bacterium; assembly: GCA_040754195.1. Lineage (GTDB taxonomy): Bacteria > Pseudomonadota > Gammaproteobacteria > Burkholderiales > Rhodocyclaceae > Sulfuricystis. The sequence continues at coordinate 170,500 of JBFMDJ010000023.1, forward strand.
TCCATGATTGCCCCGGCCACGCCAAGCACCACGTCTTCATCCACGACCGGGCCGCCAACGGCATCTTCACCGGTGACACCTTCGGCATCGCCTATCGAGAATGCGACAGCCCGGACGGCCGCCCCTTCCTTTTTCCCTGTCCCACGCCCTCGCAATTCGATCCGGTCGACTGGCGCGATTCGGTCGAGCGCATGATCGCGCTCGAACCCGAGGCCATGTATCTGACCCACTTCAGCCGCCTCGCCCCGCCGCGCCCACTGGCCGCGCAGCTGCTGCGCCGCATCGACGAATGCGTGCGGCTAACGAAGGAAGCGGTCAGGGAGGCCGGTGAGGGCAATGCCCATCCGCTGCTCATGAAGAAGCTCGGCGACTATCTTGTCGCCGAGGCCCGCGCCCATGGCACCCCGCTTTCCGACACGGAAATTCGCGAACTGTGGAAGATGGACATCGACCTCGACGCGCAGGGCTTGCTGATCTGGGCACGCGGGTAAAATCAGCGGGCGATGTCTGCCCCCCGTTTCGTTCACCTCCGCCTCCACAGCGAATACTCGATCACCGACGGCCTGATCCGTCTTGGTGACGCGGTCGAGCGCGCGGCGGCGGACGGCATGCCGGCCCTCGCGCTCACCGACCTCGCCAACCTCTTCGGCATGGTCAAGTTCTACACGGCGGCGCGTGGCAAGGGCATCAAGCCCATCATCGGCTGCGACGTCTGGGTCGCCGAAGACGAAACCGTCGAGCCGGGCCGCGAGACGGCCAGCCGCCTGCTGCTGCTGGCGCAGGACCACGCCGGCTATCTGCGGCTGTGCGAACTGCTCTCTTCCGCCTACCTGCGCCCGCGCCGCCACGGCCGCGCCGAAATCACGCGCGGCGCCTTCGCCGCCGGCGACAACCGGGGCCTGATCGCGCTCTCCGGCGCGCATTTCGGCGATGTCGGCCAGTGGCTCGCCGCCGGCAAGGCCGATCGGGCCGCCGCCTGCGCGCGCCATTGGGCCGGCCTGTTTCCTGGCGGCTTCTATCTGGAAATCCAGCGGCCGAACGGCCGCGCCGACCTGCCGGCGCAGGAGCGCCTGATTTCGGCCACCCTGCGGCTCGCCGCCGAACTCGGCCTGCCGGTCGTCGCCACCCATCCGGTGCAGTTCCTCGATCCCGAGGACCACCGCGCCCACGAAGCGCGCGTCTGCATCGCCGAAGGCTACGTGATGGGCGACAAGCGCCGGCCGAAGAACTTCGACGAGGCGCAATACTTCAAGACGCAGGACGAGATGGCGAACCTCTTCGCCGACCTGCCCGAGGCGCTCGCCAACAGCGTGGAGATCGCGCGCCGCTGCAACCTGTCGGTGGTGCTCGGCAAGAGCCGCCTGCCTGATTTCCCGACGCCGCCCGGCATGAGCATCGACGAGCTGCTGGGCGCCCAGGCGCGGGAGGGGCTGGAGAAGCGCCTCGCCCACCTCTACCCCGATGCGGCCGAACGCGAAAGCCAGCGCCCGCGCTACGCCGAACGGCTCGAATTCGAGATCAAAACCATCGTGCAGATGGGCTTTCCCGGCTACTTCCTGATCGTCGCGGACTTCATCAACTGGGGCAAGAACGTCGGCGTGCCGCGCGTGCCCGTGGGCCCGGGGCGCGGCTCGGGCGCCGGCTCGCTGGTGGCCTACAGCCTCGGCATCACCGACCTCGACCCGCTGCGCTACGAGCTGCTGTTCGAGCGCTTCCTCAATCCCGAGCGCGTGTCGATGCCCGACTTCGACATCGACTTCTGCCAGGAAGGCCGCGACCGGGTCATCGACTACGTGCGCAACCACTACGGCCAGCACGCCGTGTCGCAGATCGCCACCTTCGGCACCATGGCGGCCAAGGCGGTGATCCGCGACGTCGGCCGCGTGCTCGACCTCGGCTTCAACTTCGTCGACCAGTTCGCCAAGCTGATTCCCAACGAACTCGGCATCACGCTGGAGAAGGCGCGCGAGCAGGAGCCGCAGATCAACGAGCGGCTGGCGCAGGAGGAGGAGCTGCGCGAATTGTGGACGCTCGCCGAGAAGCTCGAAGGCCTGACGCGCAACGTCGGCATGCACGCCGGCGGCGTGCTGATCGCGCCGGGCAAGCTCACCGACTTCTGCCCGCTCTACTCCGCCGACGGCGGCGCGACGGTCAGCCAGTTCGACAAGGACGACGTCGAGAAGGCCGGCCTCGTCAAGTTCGACTTCCTTGGCCTGCGCACGCTGACCATCCTCGCCGAGGCCGTGCAGTTCGTGAAGGAGGTGGAAGGCATCGAGGTGAATCTCGACGACCTGCCGCTCGACGACCGGGAAACCTACGAGCGCGTCTTCAAGAACGCCAACACCACGGCGGTGTTCCAGTTCGAATCGCGCGGCATGAAGGACACGCTGGTGCAGGCCCGGCCCGACTGCCTCGAGGACCTGATCGCGCTGAATGCGCTCTACCGCCCCGGCCCGATGGACTTCATCCCGAACTTCATCAACCGCAAGCACGGCCGCGAAAAGGTCGTCATGCCGCACCCGAGCCTGGAAAAGGTGCTGCGGCCGACCTACGGCATCATGGTGTATCAGGAGCAGGTGATGCAGACCGCGCAGGTGGTCGCCAACTACTCGCTCGGCGGCGCCGACCTGCTGCGCCGCGCCATGGGCAAGAAGAAGAAGGAGGAGATGGACCAGCAGCGCGCGGTCTTCGTCAAGGGCGCGGCCGAGAACCGGATCGACGAAAAGCTGGCCAACGAAATCTTCGACACCATGGAGAAGTTCGCCGGCTACGGCTTCAACAAGTCGCACGCCGCCGCCTACTCGCTGGTCGCCTACCACACCGCCTGGCTCAAGTGTCACCACCCGGCGGCCTTCATGGCGGCGACGCTGTCGTCCGAAATGGCCGACACCGACAAGGTGCAGTTCTTCTTCAACGACGCGAAGGAAAACGGCATCGCCTTCCTGCCGCCCGACATCAACACCGGCGTGGTGCGCTTCCGGCCCGTCGACGCCAAGACCATTCGCTACGGTCTCGGCGCCATCAAGGGCACCGGCGAATCCGCGCTGACCGCCATCCTCAAGGCGCGCGAGGCGGGACCGTTCACTGACCTGTTCGATTTCTGCCGGCGTATCGACCGGCGCGTCGTCAACCGCCGCGTCATCGAGGCGCTGATCCGCGCCGGCGCCTTCGACGGCATCGACGCGCACCGGGCGAAGCTGCTCGCCTCCGCCGGTCGCGCGCTCGAAGCGGCGGAACAGGCCGAGCGCAACGCCCATCAGGGAGGGCTGTTCGACTCGCCCGACCCCGCGGCGCAACCGGAAACGCACTACGTCGAGGTGCCGCGCTGGAACGAGCGCGAACAACTGCTCAACGAGAAGCAGGCGCTCGGCTTCTTCCTCTCCGGCCACCCCTACAACGCCTACGCAACCGAACTGAAGACCTTCGTGCGCCGCCGCCTCGGCGAGCTGGAGCCGCAGCGCGAACCGACCCTGCTCGCCGGCGTGGTGCTCGGCGTACGCACGCAGATGACGCGCCGGGGCAAGATGGCCATCGTCATGCTCGACGACGCCAGCGCCCAGGTCGAAATCTCGGTGTTCAACGAACTTTGGGACGCCCAGCGCGCCAAGATCAAGGAAGACGAACTGCTGCTCGTCGAGGGCAAGGTGCAGCGCGACGACTACAGCGGCGGCCTGCGCGTCACCGCCGACAAGCTGATGACGCTGGCCGAGGCGCGCGGCCGCCACGCGCGCGTGCTGAAACTGGCGCTGAACGGCGGCTCGAACGGCGCAACCGCCGCCCGCCTGCGCCAGCTCCTCTCGCCCTATCGCGCCGTCGACGGCGCCTGCCCGGTGCGCCTCTGCTACCGCAATACCGAAGCCGAAACCGAACTCACCCTGCCCGATGCCTGGCGCGTGCGGCTGGAGGACAGCCTGCTCGCCGAACTGCACGACTGGCTCGCGCCGGAAAACGTCCGCGTCGTTTATGGCTGACGCCTGAAGTCCCGCCCCGAGGAGCCCCGATGGCCGCATTCGACATGGAACCCCTGCTGCTCAAGCTGCTGTCGTCGATCATCCTGTTCCGCGGGCTGGAAACGGACGACCTGGCCGAACTGCTGCGCGGCGCGACGAAGGCGCCATTTCCCGCCGGCAGCCTGGTGTTCGGCGAGGGCCAGGCCGGCCATGCGCTCTACGTCGTCGTCACGGGTCGCTTCGAGGTGTTCAAGACGGTCGCGCCGGGCAGTACAGCCCACATCGCCTTCGTCGATCCCGGTGAGCACTTCGGCGAAATGGCCCTCGTCACGGAACGTCCGCGCACCGCTTCGGTCCGCGCGGTCGCGGACTCCGTCGCCCTGCGCCTGACCAAGGGCGCGCTCTTCGACCAGCCGCGCCTGGCCGCTCCCCTGCTCAAGAACATCGCCGCGCTGATGAGCGATCATCTGCGCGAAATGAACCAGGAAGTGCTGCTGCTCGATGTGACGCGCGTCGAGAAGAAGCGGCTCACCGACAGCCAGGTCACCGGCTGAGCGCCTTACCCGGCCCAGCCCCAGGCGACGGCTCCGAGCGCGACGAGGAAGATCGCCACGTGGGCCACCGCCCAGCGCGTGTAGCGGGCCGCGATCTTCTCCGGCGGCAGGGCCGAGATGAGGAACAGGCGGCCGTCCGCCGGACGGCCGAGCACATGCGTGTCCGGCGCGGCGCGCAGCTCGCGGTGGCTGCGTTCCACCTCGCGGCGCGCCTGCGAGCGCGCCAGCTGCCATTCGCGCAGGTCGAGCGTGCCGTTGCCGTCGAGGTCGAAACGCTCCAGCAGGCGCGGCATGTCCTTCTTCCACTCCGCCAACAGGTGCTTGACGTCCGCGGCGACGCTCAGGTCGAGGCTGTCGCCGTTCAGCGTGCGGAAGGCGCCCAGCGCGTAGAGGGAGTCGTCCACCACCAGCACGGACTGGGTGTAGCGATAGTCGCCGTCGCGCCAGACATCGGCGCCGCGCGGCAGGATCTCGGCGCCCTCCGGGTCGATCAGGCAGCGTCCGGTGCCGTCGTCGAGCAGGAAGGAATCAGTCGATTCGCCGCTGCCCTGCGTCACCCACTTGTCGTCCTGCCTGCGCTCGATCTGGTAGCGATACCAGAGGCAGGGCAAGCCGTTGAGCGGTGCCCGCAGCGGTTCGCCGCCGGGCGGGCGGCCGCGCCCGAGCAGCTCGACATAGCCCTGTGCGGCGGAGGCAACGCTGGAAGTCGGCGTGTCGGCGACCGCGCGCGCGCGCCGCAGCGAAGCCAGCCAGGCCACGAAGGCGACGGCAGCGACCAGCGCGGCGCTGATGCGCCAGCCCTCCGGCGTGTCGAACTCCAGGCCGACCAGCAGGATCAGCAGGTAGCCGGCGGAGGTCGCCCACTCGCCGTATGCGCCGCGCAGACGGACCAGCACGCGGCCGCCTCCCTCAGCCGAACAGCTTCTTCAGGTCGACGTCCTTCTTCTCGCCAGCGGCGAATTGCAGCAATGGCTTGGCGCCGAAGCGGAACAGGCCGGCGATGACGGCGTCGGGGAACTGTTCGATGCGCACGTTGTTGATGTTCACCGCTTCGTTGTAGAACTCGCGGCGGTCGGCGATGGCGTTCTCGAGCTGGCTGATGCGCGATTGCAGCTGCATGAAACTCTCGTTGGCGCGCAGCTCGGGGTAGGCCTCGGCGACCGCGAAGATCTGGCCCAGCCCGCTGCGCAGCAGACCTTCCGCCGCGCCCAGGGCCGCCACGTCATGCGCCTCGCGCGCCGCCTGCACGCGGCTGCGCGCCTCGACCACCTGCTGCAGGGTCTGCTGCTCGAACTGCTTGTATTGCTTGCAGGTCTCGACCAGCTTTGGCAATTCGTCGTGGCGCTGCTTGAGCAGTACGTCGATGTTCGACCAGGCCTTGTCGACGCCGTGCTTGAGCGACACCAGACGGTTGTAGATGGATACGCCATAGACCAGCGCCACGAGGACGGCGCCGAGAAAGACCAGCATGGAAACGCTCATTTCGCACTCCTCCCGTTGAAAAACCGCCGTCCCGCCGGGACTGACTTTCTATACCGACGCGCGCTGCTCGAATCCCGAATACTCGCCGCTGCCCAGCTCGACCGCGACATGCTCGACCACGGCGTTGGGCGGGCCGCGCCGCGCCCAGTTCATGATCGCCGCCACCTGCTCCGCCGTTCCCGCCACCATCGCCTCGACGCTGCCGTCGGCGCGGTTCCTGACCCAGCCCGTCACGCCAAGGGCCTGCGCCTCCTGCGCCATGCCGGCACGATACCAGACGCCCTGCACCTTGCCGGTGATGACGAGGTGCCTGACCTCCATCGTCACTTCACCTGCATGCCCGGCGTGGCGCCGGAATCGGGCGAGAGGATAAAGAGACCGCCGGTCTTGCCCTCGGGATCGGAGGCGGCCAGCACCATGCCCTCGCTCATGCCAAATTTCATCTTGCGCGGCGCGAGGTTGGCGACCATCACCGTCAGGCGGCCGATCAGCGTCGCCGGATCGTAGGCGGCCTTGATGCCGGCGAAGACTTGGCGCGTACCGAGCGGGCCGAGGTCGAGCGTCAGCTTGAGCAGCTTCTCGGCACCTTCGACATGCTCGGCATTGGCGATGCGCGCGATGCGCAGGTCGACCTTCATGAAGTCGTCGATGGAAATATGGCTGGTCTGCTGCATCTTGTCCTCGTTGTTTTGTTGGTGCTCGGCGTGGCGCTGTTGCGAGGGCTCGGCAGGCGCCAGCGATTCGCGGTTGGCGGCGAGCAGCGCCTCGATTTGCTTGCCCTCGATGCGCGTCATCAGATGCTCGTAGGCGTTGATCGCGTGGGCCGGCGGCAGGAGGTGCGCGGCGTCCGCCCAGTGCAGCGGCTGGACGTTGAGGAACTCCTCGGCGCGCTGCGCCAGCTTGGGCAGCACGGGCTTCAGGCAAACCGTCAGGATGCGGAAGGCGTTGATGAGAAGCGAGCAGACCTCGTGCAGCTGCGCTTCCTGACCCGCCTGCCTGGCGAGTTCCCAGGGCTTGTTCTGGTCGACATACTGGTTGACCTGGTCGGCGAGGGCCATGACGCGGCGCATGGCGCGGGCGAAGTCGCGCTGCTCGTAGTATGCGGCGATCTCGTCCGCCGCCGCGCGCAGGCCGGGCAGTTCGGCGTCGAAGCGGTCGGCGAGATGCGCGACCACCAGCTTGCCGTCGAAGCGCTTGGCGATGAAGCCCGCCGCACGGCTGGCGATGTTGATGTATTTGCCGACCAGGTCGCTATTCACGCGGCTGACGAAATCGTCGAGGTTGAGGTCGATGTCCTCCATCGTGCCGTTGAGCTTGGCGGCGAAGTAGTAGCGCAGCCACTCCGGATTGAGGCCTTCCTTGAGGTAGCTCTCGGCGGTGATGAAGGTGCCGCGCGACTTGCTCATCTTCGCGCCATCCACGGTGAGGAAGCCGTGGGCAAAGACATTGGTCGGCGTCCGGTAACCGGCATGTTGCAGTTCGGCGGGCCAGAACAGCGCGTGGAAGTAGAGGATGTCCTTGCCGATGAAGTGGTAGAGCTCGGCCTGCGAATCGGGGGCCCAGTAGTCGTCGAAGTTCAGCCCCCTCTTCGCGCAGAAGTTTTTGAACGAGCCCATGTAGCCGATCGGCGCATCGAGCCAGACGTAGAAGTATTTGCCAGGCGCGCCCGGAATCTCGAAGCCGAAATAGGGCGCGTCGCGCGAGATGTCCCAGTCGGTGAGTTTGTTTTCTCCTTCGTCACCGAGCCACTCGTGCAGCTTGTTGGCGGCCTCGGTCTGCAGGCTGCCGCGGCGCGTCCATTCGCGCAGGAAGGACTGGCAGCGCGGATCGGAGAGCTTGAAGAAATAGTGGTCCGAACTCTTCAGTTCGGGTTTCGCGCCGGAGACGGCCGAATACGGATTCTTCAGTTCGGTCGGCACATAGGCCGCGCCGCAGGCTTCGCAACTGTCGCCGTACTGATCCTTCGCGCCGCATTTCGGGCACTCGCCCTTGATGAAACGGTCGGGCAGGAACATCTGCTTGACCGGGTCGTAATACTGCTCGATGGAGCGCACCTCGATCAGGCCGGCCGCCTTCAGTTTGGTGTAGATGTCCTCGGCGTAGAAACGGGTCTCGTCGGAGTGCGTGGAGTGGTAGTTGTCGAAGGCGATGTGGAAACCGGCGAAGTCGCGGCTATGCTCGCCATGCACGCGGGCGATGAGCATCTCCGGGCTGATGCCTTCCTTCTCGGCGCGCAGCATGATCGGCGTGCCATGCGTGTCGTCGGCACAGACATACCAGCACTCGTGGCCACGCATCTTCTGAAAGCGCGTCCAGATGTCGGTCTGGATGTATTCGACGAGGTGGCCGAGGTGGATGGCGCCGTTGGCGTAGGGGAGGGCGGAGGTGACGAGAATCTTGCGCGCGGGCATGTCGGGAATCCTTGGAACGAAGCGGCGATTTTAACGTGTCGCCTCTTCCAGCGCCGTCAGGAAAGCGAGCGCCTGCTCGCGGGATGCGCCGCACATCTCGGGCGAGGACAGCAGGCCGCCGCAACAGTCCGGCCGTTCGGGCCGGCCGAAAATCGCGCAGCGCAAATCGGCCGTCAGATGCCGGCAGGGCACGCCGGCCGGCTTGGCCAGCGTGGAAATCGAGGGGGCGATGCAACAGGCGCCGCAACCGGGGCGGCAGACCGCGGCCACCGTCCCGCCGGGACTGACTTTTTTCGGGGAATCCCTCATGGCCCCATTGTCGCTTGAACGGGCGCTCTGTGCCCATATATAAGGGGTTGCTAGAATCCGCGAATCCCCTTCCGAAAGGCATTCCCATGTCCCTCACCGAACAATCCGTCCAGGCGGCGCTCCAGGCCGTCGTCGATCCGAATACGCAGAAGGATCTCGTTTCCAGCCGCAGCGCGAAAAATATCCAGGTCAGCGGCACGGACGTCACGGTGGATATCGAGCTCGGCTACCCGGCGAAGAGCCAGATCGAGCTGGTCCGCAAGCTGGTCGTCGATGCCCTGAAGGCCGCCGGCGCCGGCAACGTCACGGCCAACATCCACCAGAAAATCGTCTCGCACTCCGTGCAGAAGGGCGTCAAGCTCGTGCCCGGAGTGAAGAACATCATCGCCGTCGCCTCCGGCAAGGGCGGCGTCGGCAAGTCGACGACCGCCGTCAACCTGGCGCTGGCGCTGGCCGCCGAAGGCGCCTGCGTCGGCATCCTCGACGCCGACATCTACGGCCCCTCGCAGCCGCAGATGCTGGGCATCCCCGACAGCCAGCCCGAGTCGGCCGACGGCAAGAAGCTCCAGCCGATGGAGGCCCACGGCATCCAGGCCATGTCGATCGGTTTCCTGATCGACCCCGAAACCCCGATGGTCTGGCGCGGCCCGATGGTCACCCAGGCGCTTACCCAGTTGCTCGGCGACACCGAGTGGCGCGACCTCGACTATCTCGTCGTCGACCTGCCGCCGGGCACCGGCGACATCCAGCTCACCCTCGCCCAGCAGGTGCCGGTGACCGGCGCGGTGATCGTCACCACGCCGCAGGACATCGCCCTGCTCGACGCGCGCAAGGGCCTCAAGATGTTCGAGAAAGTCGGCATCCCGATCCTCGGCATCGTCGAGAACATGAGCATCCACATCTGCTCGCAATGCGGCCACGAGGAGCACATCTTCGGCACCGGCGGCGGCGCGAAGATGTGCGAGGACTACGAGACCGAACTGCTGGGCGCGCTGCCGCTCGACCGCAACATCCGCGAACAGGTCGATTCCGGCCATCCGAGCGTCGTCGCCGATCCGGACGGCCGCATCGCGGAAATCTACCGGGGCATCGCCCGCCGCATCGGCGTCAAGATCGCCGAGATGGCCAAGGACCACTCCGCCAAGTTCCCCAGCATCGTCATCCAGAACACCTGAGGCCCCGATACCCCGGCATTTATGGTGTAATTCGCGCGCCCCGCCCTGCGGGGCGCTGTCATTTCGGGAGATGTCGGCATGAGCATCAAGTCGGACAAGTGGATTCGCCGCATGGCGCTGGAGCACGGCATGATCGAGCCGTTCGCTCCCGAGCTCGTGCGCGCGGTGAATGGGGAAAAGATCGTCTCCTACGGCACGTCGAGCTACGGCTACGACATTCGCTGCGCCGACGAATTCCGCGTGTTCACCAACATCAACTCCACCATCGTCGACCCGAAGAACTTCGACCCGAATTCCTTCGTCGAGGTCTCCGGCAAGGGCTACTGCGTGATCCCGCCGAACTCCTTCGCGCTGGCGCGCACCATGGAGTATTTCCGCATCCCGCGCAGCGTGCTGACGGTCTGCCTGGGCAAAAGCACCTACGCGCGCTGCGGCATCATCGTCAACGTCACCCCCTTCGAGCCCGAGTGGGAAGGCTACGTGACGCTGGAGTTCTCGAACACCACGCCGCTGCCGGCCAAGATCTACGCCGGCGAAGGCTGCGCTCAGGTGATCTTCTTCGAGTCCGACGAGGTCTGCGAAACGTCCTACCGCGACCGCGGCGGCAAATACCAGGGGCAGGTCGGCGTGACCCTGCCGAAGATTTAACACTAGCGCCCACCCCTTTCCCCTATCATTGCGACCCGCCCAGCGCGGGTCTTTGCTTTTGAGGAGCACGCGATGCGCTTCCACTTCCCCATCATCATCATCGACGAGGACTTCCGTTCGGAAAATGCCTCGGGTCTGGGCATCCGCGCGCTGGCCGACGCCATCAAGGAAGAAGGCATGGACGTGCTGGGGGTCACCAGCTACGGCGACCTGACGTCGTTCGCCCAGCAGCAGAGCCGTGCCTCGGCCTTCATCCTCTCGGTGGACGACGAGGAGCTGGCCAACGACGAGGTGGCGACCATCGAGGAACTGCGCGCCTTCGTCACCGAAATCCGCATCCGCAACGCCGAAATCCCGATCTTCCTGCACGGGGAGACGCGCACCAGCCGCCACATCCCGAACGACGTGCTGCGCGAGCTGCACGGCTTCATCCACATGTACGAGGACACGCCGGAGTTCATCGCCCGCCACGTCGTGCGCGAGGCCAAGAGCTACGTGGACTCGCTGCCGCCGCCCTTCTTCCGCGCGCTGACGAACTACGCCGCCGACGGCTCCTATTCCTGGCACTGCCCCGGCCACTCGGGAGGCGTCGCCTTCCTCAAGAGCCCGGTCGGCCAGATGTTCCACCAGTTCTTCGGCGAGAACATGCTGCGCGCGGACGTCTGCAACGCGGTCGAGGAACTCGGCCAGCTGCTCGACCACACCGGCCCGGTGGCGGCCTCGGAGCGCAACGCCGCGCGCATCTTCAACGCCGACCACCTCTACTTCGTCACCAACGGCACCTCGACCTCGAACAAGATCGTCTGGCACTCCACCGTCGCCCCCGGCGACGTGGTGATCGTCGACCGCAACTGCCACAAGTCGATCCTGCACGCGATCATGATGACCGGCGCGATTCCCGTTTTCCTGATGCCGACGCGCAACAACTACGGCATCATCGGCCCGATCCCCAAGGAAGAGTTCGCCTGGAAGAACATCAGGAAGAAGATCGCCGCCCATCCCTTCGCCTCCAAGGTCGAGGGCAAGCCGCGCGTGCTGACCATCACCCAGAGCACCTACGACGGCATTCTCTATAACGTCGAAGACATCAAGGCCGAGCTGGACGGCAAGATCGACACCCTGCACTTCGACGAGGCTTGGCTGCCGCACGCCGCCTTCCACGACTTCTACGGCGACTACCACGCCATCGGCGCCGGCCGCCCGCGCTGCCAGGAATCGATGGTGTTCTCCACCCAGTCGACGCATAAATTGCTGGCCGGCCTCTCGCAGGCCTCGCAGATCCTCGTGCAGGATGCGCAGAACCACCAACTCGACCGCGACGTCTTCAACGAGGCCTATCTGATGCATACCTCGACCTCGCCGCAGTATTCGATCATCGCCTCCTGCGACGTCGCCGCGGCGATGATGGAGGAGCCTGGCGGCACCGCGCTGGTCGAGGAATCGATCACCGAGGCGCTCGAATTTCGTCGCGCCATGCGCAAGGTGGCCAAGGAATGGGGCACCGACTGGTGGTTCAAGGTCTGGGGTCCGGCCGACCTCTCCGAGGAAGGCATCGAGGAGCGCGAGGCCTGGATGCTCAAGGCCGGCGAGAAGTGGCATGGCTTCGGCAAGCTCGCCAAGGGTTTCAACCTGCTCGACCCGATCAAGGCCACCGTCATCACCCCCGGCCTCGACGTCGATGGCGACTTCGCCGACGACATCGGGATACCGGCGGCCATCGTCACCAAGTATCTTGCCGAGCACGGCGTCATCGTCGAGAAGTGCGGCCTCTACAGCTTTTTCATCATGTTCACCATCGGCATCACCAAGGGCCGCTGGAACACGCTGGTCACCGCGCTGCAGCAGTTCAAGGACGACTACGACAAGAACCAGCCGCTGTGGAAGGTGCTGCCCGAGTTCGTCGCGAAGCACACGCGCTACGAGCGCGTCGGCCTCAAGGACCTGTGCAAGGAAATCCACGACGTCTACAAGAGGAATGATGTCGCGCGCCTCACCACCGAGATGTATCTGTCCAACATGGTGCCGGCGATGCGCCCGGCCGACGCCTTCGCCAAGATGGCCCACCGCGAGATCGACCGCGTGCCCATCGACGAACTCGAAGGCCGCGTCACGGCGGTGCTGCTCACCCCCTACCCGCCCGGCATCCCGCTGCTGATCCCCGGCGAATGCTTCAACGCCACCATCGTCCGCTACCTGCAATTCGCCCGCGAATTCAACGCCAAGTTCCCCGGCTTCGAGACCGACATCCACGGCCTCGTCAAGTCCGAAGGCAACGGCTACTACGTCGACTGCGTGCGTGCGTAGCTGACGAAGGCGTAACGCAGACCGTTCGCATCGGTTCCGCTTGCGCGCCGCGTTTCACGCCACTGGGCACGGTCGAAAGCGGGGAAGCGCGCGTCGCCCTCGATGTCGGCGTCGATCTCGGTGATCTCCAGCCGCGTCGCGCGCGGCAGGGCATGGGCATACAGTTCGGCTCCGCCGATGATGAACGCCGTCCCGCCGGGACTGACTTTTTCCGCCTCTTCCAGCGAATGGACGACGGTCGCGCCCGGCGCGGCGTAGCCGGCGTTGCGGGTAACGACGATGTTGCGACGGCCGGGCAGCGGGCGAAATTTCTCCGGCAGCGATTCCCAGGTCTTGCGGCCCATGATGACGGCGTGGCCCATGGTCAGCTGCTTGAAGCGCTTCAGGTCCTCGGGCAGGTGCCAGGGCAGCGCGTTGTCCCTGCCGATGACGCCGTTCCGCGCCATGGCGACGATGATGACGAGAGCTGCGCTCATGCCGGCCGCAGGCTCTCGAAGAGGTCGAGGTAGCGGCGCGCCGGGCCCTGCCAGCCGAAGTCGCCGGCCATGGCGTTGCGCTGCAGCTGCCGCCAGCGCGGGGCGTCGCGCCAGATTTCGGCGGCCCGGCGCGCGGTGGCGAGGATGAGGTCGGGCGCTGCGGCGGCGAACACGAAACCGTTGGCGCTGCCGTCGGCGAGGCCGGCGGGCGAAAAGTCCACCACGGTGTCGGCCAGCCCGCCGGTGGCGCGCACGAGGGGCGGCGTGCCGTAGGCGAGGCTGTACATCTGGTTGAGGCCGCAGGGCTCGAAGCGCGAGGGCATCAGGAAGACGTCGGCGCCGGCTTCGATGCGGTGCGCGAGGCCTTCGTCGAAGCCGATGGTGACGGCGACTTCGCCGGGATGGCGCGCGGCGAGGTCGCGGAAGGCTGCTTCGAGCGCCTTGTCGCCGCTGCCCAGCACGACGAGCTGAGCCGGCAGCCCGACCAGCGCGTCGCCGATGGCGGCGACGAGGTCGAGGCCCTTCTGCTCCGTGAGCCGGCTGACGATGCCGAACAGCGGACGGTCGGAGCGTTCGGCCAGCCCGGCTTCGCGCTGCAGGGCGGTCTTGTTCGCGGCCTTGGCGTCGAGCCGCCTGCTGTCGTAGGGCGCGGCGAGATGCGCGTCGGCGGCGGGATTCCACGCCGCGGTGTCGATGCCGTTGAGGATTCCGGTGAGCACGTCGGCACGACTTCTCAGCAGGCCGTCCAGGCCCATGCCTTCGGTTTCGGTCTGGATCTCCCGCGCGTAGGTGGGGCTCACCGTGGTGAGGGCGTCGGCATGGCGCAGGCCGGCCTTGAGGAAGGAAAGGTGGCCATAGTATTCGACGCCCTCGATGTGCCAGTCGGCCGCGGACAGCCCCAGCTCGTCGAGCGCGCCAGGGGTAAAGATGCCCTGGAAGGCGAGGTTGTGGAGGGTGAGCACCGAGGCCGCCCCGCCGCCTTCGTAGAAGCGCAGGTAGTATGGCGCCAGCGCCGTCTGCCAATCGTGGCAGTGCAGGATGTCGGGGCGCCAGTCGAGCGGACTGGCGCCGGAGGCCAGCCGCGCTGCGATGCGCGAGAGCAGGCCGAAGCGCAGGTGGTTGTCGAGCCAGTCGCGACCTTCGGGTCCGAGGTAGGGATTGCCGGGCCGATCGAAGAGCGCCGGGCAGTCGAGCAGCCAGAAGACCAGCCCGTCACCGCCCGTGGCTTCGTAGAGGTCGGCGGCGGGCAGTTCGCCGCCCGGCGGCGGCAGGTGGATGAGGTGGCGCGCGGCGGGAAATGCCTCGCGCAGGGCCGGGTAGCGCGGCGCCAGCACGCGCACGTCGGCGCCAGCCTGCCGCAGCGCCGCCGGTAGCGCGCCAGCCACATCGCCGAGGCCGCCGGTCTTCACCCAGGGGGCGATCTCGGGCGTGGCGAACAGGACCTTCATGGCTTGCAGGCGTCGATCAGGCCGGCGGTGGAGCTGTCGACGCCGGCGACCGCCGTCTTGCCTTCGAGCATCGGCAGGAGCGCGCCGGCGATCTGCTTGCCGTATTCGACGCCCCACTGGTCGAAGGCATCGAGGTGCCAGAGGACGCCGAGAGTGAACACCTTGTGCTCATACATGGCGATGAGCGCGCCGAGGTTCCAGGGATCAAGGCGCGGCAGCAGCAGCGTGGTCGAGGGCTGGTTGCCGGGGAATATCTTGTAGGGGGCGAGGAAGGCCTGGTCGGACGCGGCCTCGAGCTCGGCGCGCGCCTCGGCCTCGGTCTTGCCCTTCATCAGCGCCGCGCTCTGCGCGAAGCAGTTGGCGAGCAGCTTCTCGTGATGGCCCGGCAGCGGGAAGTCGGCTTCCCGGCAGGCGATGAATTCGCAGGAGAGCGCGCGACCGCCCTGGTGCAGCAACTGGTAGAAGGCATGCTGGCCGTTGGTGCCCGGCTCGCCCCAGAGGATCGGCAGCGTGGGGCAGCCGACCAGCTTGCCGTCCCGGTCGATCTGCTTGCCGAGGCTTTCCATTTCGAGCTGCTGCAAGTAGCGCGGCAGCAGGCCGAGCGACTGGCTGTAGGGCAGCAGCGCGCGCGTCTGCAGGCCGACGAAATCGGCGTTCCACAGCTCGACCAGCGCCAACAGCGCCGGCAGGTTTTCCAGCGGCGGGGCGCTGAAGAAGTGCTCGTCCATGGCGCGCGCGCCTGCCAGCAGTTGCTCGAACTTGTCGAAACCGATCGCCAGCGCCAGCGGCAGGCCGATCGCCGACCACAGCGAAAAGCGGCCGCCCACCCAGTCCCAGAAGGCGAAGGCGTTGGCGGGATCGATGCCGAAGGCGGCGACCTTGTCGAGCGCCGTGGAGACGGCGACGAAATGGCGCGCGACGGCAGCCTCGCCGAGTTCCGCTGTCAGCCAGTGGCGTGCCGAGCAGGCGTTCTGCATCGTCTCCTGCGTGGTGAAGGTCTTGCTGGCGATGACGAATAGCGTGGTGCGCGGCGCGAGGGTGCGCAGCGTCGTCGCGAGGTCGGCGCCATCGACGTTGGCGACGTAGTGCACCTTCAGGTGCGGCAGGCAGTGCGCCGCCAACGCCTGCGTCGCCATGCGCGGGCCGAGGTCGGAGCCGCCGATGCCGATGTTGACGACGTCGGTGATCGGCTCGCCGGTGGCGCCGCGCCATTGACCGGAATGCACGGCGGCGCAGAACGCCTTCAGCTGCGCCAGCACCGCCGCCACTTCCTGGCGCGGCGGGGTTTCGCGCAGGGCGACGTGCAGCACGGCACGGCCTTCGGTGTGGTTGATCGGCTCGCCGGCGCGCATTTTGGCGATCCAGCCCGGCACGTCCGCCGCCACCCACAGGTCGGCGAGCAGCGGCAGCGTCGCGGGCGTGATGCGCTGCTTGGACAGGTCGAGCAGCCAGTTGTCGCCGTGGTTCCAGCGCACGGACAGGCGCGCGAAACGCGTCGGGTCCTGCTCGAACAGCGCGCGCAGGTGGGCGTCGCGCAGGCCGTGCGCGTGGCGCTCGACGTGCTTCCAGGCGGGGGAGTTGAGAATCGGTGTCATGGGGGTCGTCTTACAGCCAGAGCATCATGCCCATCTCGAAGGGATGGGTCAGCAGTTCGTGGTGGGGATAGGCGCGGATGCGGTAATCGATCTTGCCGCAAACGTCCGGTGTCAGGGTCAGCGCGAACAGGTCCTCGCCGTTGCCGCATGGCCCCTGATGTTCGAGGAACAGCCGGCGCGGCGGCCGCGATTTGGTGTTGGAGCTGGGCCGCGCCATCAGCATCTCGACCGTGATGTCGTCCGGCGCCAGGCCATCGAGCCGCACCGCGACTTCGAAGCGCAGGCTTTCGCCGAAGGCGATGCGCTTCTGCGGCGCGTCGGTGCGGCGCAGGACGACCTGCGGCCAGGCCTGCCGCACCTTGCGCTTCCAGTCGGCCAGCGTGCGCGCGGCAGCGAAGTCCTGCGCGCTCTTCAGGCGCCACTGGTGATCGGCCGGGCTGTAATACTTGGTCACGTATTCGCCGACCATGCGCTGCGAGGTAAAGTGCGGCGTGATCGTGGCGATGGAGCGCTTCGCGGTGGCGACCCAGCCGGGCGAGTAGCCCATCGGCCCGCGCGCGTAGTAGAGCGGGATCACCTTGTCCTGCAGGGTCTCGTAGAGCGAGCGGCCCTCCTCCTCGTCGCGGCGCGCCTCGTCGTGAATACTGGAGGCCGGTTTGATCGCCCAGCCGTTCGTCCCGCCCTCGTCCTGGTGGTAACCCTCGCCCCACCAGCCGTCGAGCACGGAGAGGTTGATGACGCCGTTGATGGCCGCCTTCATGCCCGAGGTGCCGGAGGCTTCGAGCGGGTAGATCGGGTTGTTGAGCCAGACGTCGACGCCGGAAACGAGGCGGCGCGCCAGCCGCAGGTCGTAGCCTTCGACGAGCAGGAAGTGGCCTTCGAACTCGGGCATCTGCGCGACCTCGTGGATGCGTCGGATGAAGGCCTGGCCCGGCTGGTCGGCCGGATGCGCCTTGCCGGCGAAGATAAACAGCACCGGGCGTTCGGGATTGCAGATCAGGCGCTGCAGGCGGTCGAGGTCGCGGAACAGCAGCGTGGCGCGCTTGTAGGTGGCGAAGCGGCGCGCGAAGCCGATGGTGAGCACGTTGGGGTTTTCCGGATCGGCCAATTGCAGCAGGCGGTCGATGTGCGACTGCGAACTCTGGTTGCGCACGTGCTGCTGCGTCACGCGGTGGCGCACGAGGTGCAGCATCTGCGCCTTGATCGACTGACGCACGCTCCAGAAGGTATGGTCTGGAATCGCATGCACCTCGGCCCAGCACTGCGGGTCGGCGAGGCGCTGGCGCCAGGCCGGGCCGAGGACGCGATCGAAGGTATCGTGCCACAGGTCGGACAGGAAGGTGGGCACGTGAACGCCGTTGGTGACATAGCCCATCGGGTTTTCCATCGGCTCGACCTGAGGCCACAGGCTGGCGCAGATCTCCGCCGACACGGCGCCGTGGATGCGCGACACGCCGTTGTGGAAGCGCGAGCCGCGGATCGCCAGCGCGGTCATGTTGAAATCGGGTTCGTGGTCGATGCGGCCGAGCGCGGTCAGGCTGGAGATGTCGCAACCCATGTCGTGGCAGCATTCCTCGAAGTAGCGGCGGATCATGTCCTCGCCGAAATGGTCGTGGCCCGCCGGGACCGGAGTATGCGTGGTGAACACCGTGTTGCTGGCGACGGCTTCCAGCGCGCCGGCGAAGTCCAGCCCGGCCTTGATCAGGTCGCGCATGCGTTCGAGGATCAGGAAGGCGGCATGACCTTCGTTGATGTGCCAGACGGTCGGCTTCAGGCCCATTTCGAAAAGCGCCCGCGCGCCGCCCATGCCCAGCACGATCTCCTGCTCCAGGCGCGTTGTGCGGTCGCCGCCGTAGAGCTGGTGGGCGATGTCGCGATCAGGCGAAGAATTTTCCTCGAGGTCGGTGTCAAGCAGGTAGAGCGTGATGTGGCCGACACGCGTGGACCAGACCTTGACGTGCACGTCGCGCCCCGGCAGGCGCACCTTGACCTTGAGGTCGCCACCACCGGCGGCCTTCACCGGCACCACCGGCAGGTCGTCGAAGTCGGCGTCGTTGTAAAGCGCGTGCTGGCGGCCTTCGCCGTCGATGGTCTGGAGGAAATAGCCCTGGCGGTAGAGCAGGCCGACGCCAACGAAGGGCAGATTCATGTCGCTCGCCGTCTTGCAGTGGTCGCCGGCCAGGATACCCAGGCCGCCCGAATAGATCGGCAGGCTTTCGTGAAAGCCGAATTCGGCGCAGAAGTAGGCGATCAGCCCGCCCTCGGGCAGATTGGGGCCATGCTCGCGCCCCGGACTGTCGTGATAGGTATCGTAGGCCGAGAGCACGTGCGCCAGCGCACCGAGGAAGACCGGGTCCTCGGCGGCCTCGTCGAGACGGTGCTGGTCGACACGCTTGAGGAAGGCTTTCGGGCTGTGGCCGACGGCGCCCCACAGCTTCTGGCCCAGACGCGCGAAGAGGGTGCGCGTCGGCCGGTCCCAGCTGTACCATAGATTGTTGGCGATGTCGTTGAGGCGTTCAAGGCGCGCGGGCAGCTTGGGGTTCACTTCGAGTTGATACAGGGTGCCGGCCATGGTGTGCTTCCTTGTTCTTTTCCCGGGATGGATTCTACGTGGCTCACGCACCCTGCCCGCCGCAGCAGCGGGCAGAGGGAGAGGCGCCGCTCAGCGGATGTGGTGGATGCGCTGCCCCAGCATTTCCGGGGTGACGAGGCAAATGCCCTTTTCGGTAACGTGAAAGCGCTTGCGGTCTTCGACCGGGTCATAGCCGATCTCGGTGTCGTCCGGCACCTTGCAGTTCTTGTCGATTACCGCGCGGCGGATGCGGCACCGTCGCCCGACCTCGACCCCCGGCAGGATCACCGAGTCCTCTACCTCCGCCCAGCTATGCACGAAGACGCTGGAGAACAACAGCGAACGGCGCACCACCGCGCCGCTGATGATGTCGCCGCCCGACACCAGAGAGTCGATCGCCATGCCGCGCCGGTCTTCCTCGTCGAAGACGAACTTGGCGGGCGGCAACTGCTCCTGGTGGGTCCAGATCGGCCATTCCTCGTCATACATGTTGAGTTCGGGTGACACCTTGGTCAGCTCGATGTTCGCTTCCCAGTAGGCGTCGATCGTGCCGACGTCGCGCCAGTAGGGCACGCCGTCCTCCGGCACGCCGACACAGCTGTCGGCGAAGCTGTGGGCGTAGGTGCGATAGCGGCTGATGACGTGCGGGATGACGTTCTTGCCGAAATCGTGGTCGGAATGCGGATCGTCGGCGTCACGGATGAGTTGCTCGTAGAGGAAGGCGGCGTTGAAGACATACACCCCCATGTTGGCGAGCGCGCGGTCCGGGCGGCCGGGAATGCAGGGCGGATTCTTCGGCTTCTCGAGGAAGCTGGTGATGCGGTTCTCCACGTCCACGCCCACCACGCCGAAGGCAGTCGCCTCCTCGCGCGGCACGTCCATGCAGGCGACCGTCAGGTCGGCGTCGGTCTGCGCATGCTGGGCCAGCATGCGGCCGTAGTCCATCTTGTAGATGTGGTCGCCGGACAGGATCAGCACGTATTTCGGCTGGTTCCGGCGCAGCATGTCGATATTCTGGAACACGGCATCCGCCGTGCCCTGATACCAGTCCTCGCCGATCTGCTGCTGCGCGGGCAGCAGGTCGATGAATTCGTCGAAGCGGCCGTCGAGGAAGCTCCAGCCGCGCTGCAGGTGGCGGATCAGGCTCTGCGCCTTGTATTGCGTCGCCACGCCCATGCGGCGGATGCCCGAGTTCACGCAGTTCGACAGCGTGAAGTCAAGAATGCGGAACTTGCCGCCGAAGGGCACGGCGGGCTTGGAACGCCAGTCGGTCAGCTGCATCAGGCGGCTACCGCGCCCGCCGGCGAGGATGATCGCGTAGGTCGAGCGGGTGAGATGGCTGACGAAGCGGCCCTGCGTCGCGAGCGGGTCGTTGAGTGGCAGATCGTGCTGCATGCTTTCCTCCCTTGATTATCGTCGGCAACCCGCCGTGTTTTTATCATCTCCGCCGTTTCGCGGGCGGTTGGCTCCCTCTGGCGGGCGGGAGTATGCCGTTTCAATGTACCTCATGCGGGGTTGAGAATGCCCTCACGCAGCAGGCGGTCGATCTCGGCCTCGGCTTGCACCCAGTCTTCAAGCTGGCTGCCGCCGTTGAAGCCGCGCCGCTCGGCTATGTAGTAAGCCGCCACTTCCACATAGTAGCGGCGCTGGTCCGGACTCACGGCCGCGACAACCTTCGCGGCCGCTTTCGGCGTGACCTTCTTCGCTGCCGGAACCTTCACGGCGCTCACGCTCTTCGCGGGCGCCTTGGCCGGTGCCGGCTTTGCCGTCGCCTTGGTAGCGGCTGGCTTGGCCTTGCTGGCGGGCTTGGCCGCCGGTTTGCTGCTGGCTTTGCTGCTCTTGCTGGATGTAGCCATGCTCTTCTCCTTGTTGGTTATGCGTTGTAATGATTTTGTTTTACTTATACACCAAGCATGTTTCAGCTTGTTGACTTTTGTCAAATGCCCTGCTGCCGCGCCAGCAGGGCGGCTCCGACGAGCCCCGCCTCGGGATCGGCCACCGCCCGGACCGGAAAGGTGCGCGCCAGCTCGGCATGCTCGACCTTGGCATTGAACGCGGCGAGGAAGCCGCTGCCGGGCAGCAGGGGCAGTAGCTTCTGCGTCACCCCGCCGGCCAGGAAAACGCCGCCGCGCGCCATGAACGTCAGGGCCATGTCGCCGGCAAAGGCGCCATAACAGGCGAAGAACATGTCGACGGAAACCCGCGCCGCGAACTCGCCTTCCAGCGCGCGGGCGCCGATGGCTTCGGGAGTTTCATCCGCGCCGGAGAGGATGCGATGGATCGCGGCGAGTCCCGGCCCGGAAATCACACGCTCGGCGGTGACACGGCCGTGCTCCGCCACGAGGACCCGCCAGATGCGCGCCTGCGCTTCATCCATCGGGGCGAAGCCGACATGGCCGCCTTCGCTCGGCAGAATGCGCAGCTCCGCGCCCGCGCCCAGCATCGCCGCCACGCCCAGGCCGGTGCCGGCGCCGATGGCGAGCCGCACCCCCTCCGGTTCGGGCTCGCCGGCCTGCAGCGTCACGAGGTGTGCCAGGCTTGCGGCCGTCACGCCGGCGGCGACGGCGGCGAAATCATTGACGAGGCGCAGCGGTACGCCTAGCTGGACGGACAGCGCGGCGACATCGGCCTGCCAGGGCAGGTTGGTGAAGCGCGCGCGCCGGCCGTCCGCCGCCACCGGGCCGGCGACGGCAAGACAGGCAGAAGTGATGCCATCCATGGCATCGCCGGCCTCGGCACGGAAACGTGCCAGCAGGGCGGCGACATCGGAAAAGTCAGCGCTGGCGAGACGGCGGGTCAGCAGGAATTCCGGCCGCTCCCCGCCCAGTTCGGCGATGCCGAGCAGGGCCTTGGTGCCGCCGAGGTCGCCAGCGAGTACCCTCATCGTCTAAACCGCGACCGGGGCGGCGATGTGGGGATGCGGATCGTAGCCTGCGAGCGCGAAGTCCTCATAGCGGAAGCCGAAGATGTCCCGCACGTCCGGATTGAGGCGCATCGTCGGCAGCGCGCGCGGCTCACGTGCGAGCTGTTCCTCGGCCTGCTTCAGATGGTTCGAGTACAAGTGCGCGTCGCCGAGCGTGTGCACGAAGTCTCCGGGCCGGTAGCCGCACACTTGCGCGACCATCAGCGTCAGCAGCGCATAGGAGGCGATGTTGAACGGCACGCCGAGGAAGATGTCGGCGCTGCGCTGATAGAGCTGGCAGGAAAGCCGGCCGTCGGCGACGTAGAACTGGAACAGCGCGTGGCAGGGCGGCAGCTTCATCTTCGGCACGTCGCCCGGATTCCAGGCCGAAACGATGTGGCGGCGCGAATCCGGGTTCCGCTTCAGGCCTTCGATCAATTCGGCGATCTGATCGACCTCGCCGCCGTCTGACTTCGGCCAGTGGCGCCACTGGTGGCCATAGACCGGGCCGAGGTCGCCGTTCGCGTCGGCCCACTCGTCCCAGATCCTGACGCCGTTGTCCTTGAGATATTTGATGTTGGTATCGCCCTGAAGAAACCACAGCAGTTCGTGGATGATCGAGCGCAGATGCAGCTTCTTGGTCGTCAGCAGCGGGAAACCGGCCGCGAGATCGAAGCGCATCTGCCAGCCGAACACCGAGCGCGTGCCGGTGCCGGTGCGGTCGGATTTCACGTGCCCGTGCTCAAGCACGTGGCGCATCAGGTCGAGGTATTGGCGCATAATCCGCCCGATTATAAGGGGCCGCGAAAACATGACCGCATTGCCGAAAATCGTCGTTGCCGCCGCGCCGCGCGGCGCCCACCGCCTTCTGCTGGCGCCGGCCGGCAAAACCCTGCCGGCGGCCCTGCCCGCGCGCGACTACTGGCAGGCGCTGCTCAAGCGCAAGAATCTCAAGCCGGAGGAACTCGGCAAGACGCCGCTGGCCGCCGATCTGCCCGACGGCACCCGCGCCGCGCTGGTGATGGTCGATGCGGCCGGGCCATGCTTCGCGCGGCACACCGCCCTGCGCAAGGCGCTCGCGCCACTGCTCGAAGAAATGCCCGGCACGCTGGACATCGTGCCGCTCGACGGCGATGACGCAATCCTGCGCGACGCGCTCTACGTCGCGCTGGCGAATGGCGTACCGCTGCCGGCGCAGAAGCGGAAACCGGCCCGCGCGCTCGGGACGATCGTCTTGCCGCGCCGTCCCGCCGGCGCTGACTTTTGCGTCGCGCTGGCGCGCGCCAACCTGCTGGCCCGCGAACTGACCGCCCTGCCGCCCAACCTGCTCGACCCCATGCGTTACCGCAAGCGCCTGCGCGCGCTGGCGCAGGAAGAATCGTTCGCCATCGAGGAATACGATTTCCGCAGGCTGAAGAAGATGGGCGCCGGCGCCTTCTGCGCCGTCGCGCAGGGCAGCGACGGCGATGGCGGCGGCGCCGCGATCGTCAAGCTGTCATGGCGGCCGAAGCAGAAGGCGGCGCGAACCCTCGCGCTGGTCGGCAAGGGCATCTGCTACGACACCGGCGGCCACAACCTCAAGCCGGCGAAATACATGGCGGGCATGCATGAGGACATGAACGGCTCGGCAGTGGCGCTCGCCATCCTGTGTGCCGCTGCCGAGCTGAAGCTGCCGGTGGCGATCGACTGCTGGCTCGCCATCGCCAAGAACCACATCTCGCCCGCCGCCTATGCGCAGGGCGACATCGTCACCGCGCTCGACGGCACGACCATCGAGGTCGTGCATACCGACGCCGAGGGCCGCATGGTGCTGGCCGACACCCTGGCGCTGGCGGCAAGGCAAAAGCCGGCCTTGATGATCGACTTCGCCACGCTGACCGGCAGCATGCAGTCGGCGCTGGGACAGCGCTACTCGGGCGTGTTCGCCAGCGACGACGCGCTGGCCGCGCTGGCCGTTGCCGCGGGAAAAACCAGCGGCGAGCGCGTCTGCGTTTTTCCGCAGGACGCCGACTACGAGGCCGCGCTCGACTCCAAGGTGGCCGACATCAAGCAATGCACGCTTGAAGGCGATGCCGACCACATTCTTGCGACGCGCTTCCTCGGCCGCTTCGCCGGCAAGACGCCGTGGCTGCACATGGACCTCTCCGCCTCGACCTGCGGCGGCGGCCTCGGCGCGGTGGCCTCCGACCTGACCGGCTTCGGCGTCGGCTGGGGCCTCGCCCTGCTGGCGGACTGGCTGGAGCGCCGGGCATGACAGGCCCCTGATTCCACATTATCCTTGCGGGAAATACCGCAGGAGCGCGCATGCTGGGACTTTTCGGCAACAAACAGGCCCACCCGCTGACCGACAGCAAGGAGGCCAAGCAGATCTGCGAGGATCTCGCCGCGCTCGCCCTGAAGGATGATGCCGCCTGCGTCGATGAGGCCGCCGGCTGGTTCGAATCGCTGGCCGGTCTCGACGGCATGGCCCCCGCGCTGCGCTTTCGCCGCGCCGCCGAACTCGCCGCCGTTTCCCTGCCCGCCGGACGCCGCCATGCCCGCGACTACCTGGTCACTCCCCGTCTGCCGCGCCTGCAGGAGCAGCAGCTCTGGCAGCGCCACCATGGCTACTGGTCGCACCTGGTCGATGCCCTGACCCGCTGCCTCGCGGATGCCGACGCCGACGCCAAGGCACTGGATGCCTTGCGTCCGCAGCTAGGGGCGCTACTGGCGGGCCTGCTGTCCGCGCGCTTCGGCTGCCAGCGCTGGCTGCAACTGCGCTATCGCTCGTTCGACGGCGCGCAATGGGAAGAGACGGGGCGCATCTATCTGCGTGCGGCGCAGGAGAAGCTCGCCGAACGCCCGGTCGCGCCCTTCGGCCCACAGGAAGGCGAAACGACGGTCGCCGGGGAATACCTGCGGATTCTGGTCTTCCATGCCTCGGCGATGGACAGCCTGACACCCGTCGAAATCGGGCTGGCCGAGCGTCTGGTCAGCCACTTCCTGCCGCGCTTTTCCCTCGCCATGGAACTGCGGCCCGAATGCGCCTACTGGGTCGATGCCGGCAGACCGCTGCCGCCGACGCGCCTCGCCCGACTGCCGGAACTTTCACCGTCGCTGCGCTTCTTCGGCGCCGGACCGGCGCTGGAAGCGCTCGCTGCCCTGCGGCAGAAAATCGCCGCGCAAAACGCGCTGCCGCCCGACCTCAACCTCGGCGGCGTCTATTCTCCCGCCGCCGTGCTGCCGGTGCTCGACCACCTGGCGGCCTGCTGGTCGCCACAGCCGCCGACCCGCAACCATGCACGTCACCGCGTCAAGTCGCGGGTGGGCATCCGCGGCGGGCTGGCCGATCTGCATGCGTTGCTCGCCGGCACCACCCTCGACCTTACAGGCGGCGACAGCTGGCAGGTCGAGGACATCAGCCAGGGCGGCATGAGCGTCCGCCTGCCGCTGGCGCGCAACGAGTGGATGAAGATCGGCGCCCTGCTGGGCATGCAGCCCGAGGGCGGCGCCAACTGGCTGGTGGGCGTGGTCCGCCGCTTCGCGCGGGATGGCGAAGCGCAGGGCATGGCCGGCATCGAAACCCTGACCAAGACGCCGCGCGCCACGACGGCCACAGACGGCGCCCTGCAGACCGACCTGATCCTGCTCGACCCCTTGCGGCACGACAGCTCGGTCCGCATCCTGCTGGCGCCGAACAGTTGGGAGGCGGGCGTGCCGATGCAGCTGTTCATCGACGGCCATCCCTGGCGCCTGCATCCCGACGCAACCGTCGAGGCGGGCGAGGACTGGCTGCTGGGGCGCTGCATCGTGGAGTCGCTTGACCCCCGCTGAAGCCGGACGCGGGCGTCAGCCGCCCGGGGGGCGTTGCGCGGACTTGGGCCGGAAGGCCTTGACGACATCCGCGCGCGTCTCGACATACGGCCCGCCGATCAGGTCGATGCAGTAGGGCACCGCGGCGAATACCCCATCGAGGGTTTCCTTGATCGCCTTGGGCTGGCCCGGCAGGTTGAGGATCAGGCTCCTCCCGCGCACCACGCCGACCTGCCGCGAGAGGATCGCGGTTGGCACGTATTTGAGGCTGACGGCGCGCATCTGCTCGCCGAAGCCGGGCATCACTTTCTCGGCGACGGCCAGCGTCGCCTCGGGTGTGACGTCGCGCGGCGCGGGGCCGGTGCCGCCGGTGGTCAGCACCAGATGGCAGCCGGCGACATCGCACAGTTCGATCAGCGTCCGCTCGATGATGGCCTGCTCATCGGGAATCAGGCGGGTCTCCATGCGCCAGGACGAAGCCAGCGCGGCGGTGAACCACTCCTGCAGCGCCGGCAGGCCCTTGTCCTCGTACACGCCGGAGGAGGCGCGATCGGAGATCGACACCAGCCCGATGCGCAAAGCGTCGTTCACGTCAGTTCCCTCAATACGCGAAACAGTTCGCGAAAGGCGCGCGGCGGCTTGCCCAACTCCTGCTCCTTCAGCGCATTGCGGCGCAATTGGCGCAGGTGCTGCAAATCCGCGCCGGGATGGGCGGCGGCGATTTCAGCGATCACCTTCTCGTCAGCGAGAAAGCGTTCGCGCAGGCGCTCCAGCGCATGCATGCGCGCATTCGCGGCGGCGGAGATGCCCCGGATGTCGTCGAGCGCCGCGCGGATCGGCTCGGCATCGAGGCCGCGCATCAGCTTGCCGATGTATTGCAGCTGGCGGCGGCGCGCCTCGTGCTGGGTAAACCGCTGTGCGTCGCGCACGGCATCGCGCAGCTCGTCCGGCAGGTCGACCTTCTTGAGCTGGTCCTTCGACAGGGCGACCAGCGCCTCGCCCAGCGCCTGCAGGTCGCTCATGGCGCGCTTCAATGCGCTCTTGCTGGGCTTTTCTTCGATCTCCACGGGTAAGATTATAGCTTTCCGCCATTGCCCCCTTCTCCATGTCCGCGTTCTCCTTTACTTCAGCCCGGCTGCGCGAGCTCGCCGCCGACGTCCTGCGCCACGCCGAACGGCGCGGCGCCACCGCTTGCGAAGTCGACGTTTCCGAAGGCATCGGCCAATCGGTCACGGTGCGCCGGCAGGAAGTCGAGACCATCGAGTTCAATCGCGACAAGGGCATCGGCGTCACGGTCTATCTCGGCCAGCGGCGCGGCCATGCTTCCACCTCTGATTTTTCGGCGACGGCGCTGGCCGACACCGTCGACGCGGCGCTCGCCATCGCGCGCTTCACCGCCGAGGACGACTGCGCCGGCCTGCCGGAACCCGCCCTGCTGGCGCGCGGCGACATGGACCTCGACCTTTACCATCCCTGGGATCTGCCGGTCGAGGAAGCCATCGCCATCGCGCGCCGTTGCGAGCAGGCCGCCTTCGACGTCAGTCCGCTGATCGACAACTCGGAAGGCGCGACGGTTTCGGCGCATGCCTCGCACTTCGTATCGGCGAACAGCCTCGGCTTCATGGGCGGCTATCCGGCCACCCGGCATTTCATTTCCTGCGTGCCGATCGCGCGCAAGGGGAGCGACATGCAGCGCGACGACTGGTATTCCGGCGCGCGCGATCCGAGTGATCTGGCCAGTCCCGAGGCGATCGGCGACTACGCCGCGCATCGCACGCTGTCGCGCCTGGGCGCGCGCAAGCTCAAGACACGCCAGTGCCGGGTGCTGTTCGAGGCGCCGCTGGCCACCATGCTGATGGGCAGCTTCGTGCATGCCGTGAGCGGCGGCAGCCTGTATCGCAAATCGAGCTTCCTCGTCGATTCGCTCGGCAAGCGCATTTTCCCGCGGTGGTTCGGCATCGAGGAGCGGCCGCACCTGAAGAAGGGGCTGGCATCGAGTCCCTTCGACGACGACGGCGTGGCGACCCGCGACCGCACCGTGGTGGCCGGCGGTTCGGTGCGGGGCTACTTCCTCTCCACCTACACCGCGCGCAAGCTCGGCATGCGGACGACCGGCAACGCCGGCGGCAGCCACAACCTGCTCGTCGCGCCCAGTCCGGACGCGCCGGCTGCCGCGGCAGGCCTGGCCGGCATGCTGCAAACGCTGGGCACCGGGCTGTTCGTCACCGAACTGCTCGGCCACGGCATCAACTACGTCACCGGCGACTACTCGCGCGGCGCGGTCGGCTACTGGGTCGAGAACGGGACCATCGCCTATCCGGTGCAGGAAATCACCATCGCCGGCAATCTGCGCGACATGTTCGCCGGCATCGAGGCGGTCGGCCGCGACACCGTCACGCGCGGCTCGCGCAGCGTCGGGTCAATTGTGGTTAACCGCATGACCGTGGCGGGAAATTAGCCGCGCTGCTGCTGCCATTGGGCATTTTTTTCGGTGTAGTATTTCGGCATGTCTTGCGGCCGCAAGACGCTCAAATAACAACCCGAGGAGACGATCCATGGAACGACGCAAGTTCTTGCAGCACGCCGGCATCGCCGGCATTCTGGCCGCGGGCGCGGCGCCCGCCGTGCATGCCCAGCAGGCGATTCGCTGGCGCCTGGCTTCCAGCTTTCCGAAAGCCCTCGACACCATCTACGGCGGCGCCGAGGTCTTCGCGCACAAGGTCAAAGAGCTGTCGGGCGGCAAGTTCGAGATTTCCGTCCATGCCGGCGGCGAGTTGATGCCGGCCTTCGGCGTCCTCGACGGCGCCCAGAACGGCACGGTCGAATGCGCGCACACAGCGCCTTACTACTTCTTTGGCAAGGACCCCACGTTCGCGATGGACTGCGCCATCCCCTTCGGCCTCAACGAACGCCAGATGACGGCGTGGATGTTTCACGGCAACGGCATGAAGCTGTTCCGTGAGTTCTATGGCAACTACAACATCGTCAACTTCCCGCTCGGCAACACCGGCGCCCAGATGGGCGGCTGGTATCGCAAACCGATCAAGTCGCTCAAGGATATCAAGGGCCTGAAGATGCGCATCGGCGGCTTCGGCGGCGTGATTCTCCAGGGCATCGGCGGCGTGCCGCAAAACATTCCGGGCGGCGAGATCTATCAGGCGCTGGAGAAGGGCACCATCGACGCGACCGAGTGGGTCGGCCCCTACGACGACCAGAAGCTCGGTTTCTACAAGGTGGCGAAATACTATGCCTACCCGGCCTGGTGGGAAGGCGGCCCGCAACTGACCCTCTTCGTGAACAGCAAGGCCTACAACAGCCTCAGCGCCGAAAACAAGGCGATCATCGAGTGTGCATCCGCCTACGCGCACACCGACATGATGGCGAAGTACGACGCGAAGAACCCGCAGGCCCTGAAGGAGCTGGTCGCCAGCGGCGCCAAGCTGTTCCGCCTGCCCAAGCCGGTGATGGACGCGGCCTACAAGTTCGCCATGAACCACTACAACGAACTGTCGAAGACCAACCCGGCCTGGAAGAAGATCTACGCCGACTACGCTGCCTTCCGCAAGGACCAGAACCTCTGGTTCCGTTTCGCGGAAGCCGGCTTCGACGGCTACATGCAATCGCAGAAGCTGTAAGCGGCACTCGCAACAACAAAAAACCGCGGCCAAGGCCGCGGTTTTTTGTTGGCGGGAAAAAAAGTCAGTCCCGGCGGGACGGCGCCTATTTCCCTTTCTGCTTCTCGGCCATGTCCTCCAGCAGCGCGGCCGCGGGATCGTCTTCCCTGGCAACAGGCGCATCCGGCTCCGGCTCGGGCAGCCCTTCTTCCTTCTCCGCTGCCTGCGGTTCCGTCCCTTCCGCCGGCTCGGCTTCCGCTTCCCAGTCAGCGGGATTGCTCGGCACGCCATAGCCGCGGTCGACGCCGCTGGGCTCGAATTCGAGCTGGATTGCGTCGGCGTCGAGCGCCTTCTTTTCCTCGATGTTGCCGAGCACCAGTTGCGGATTGGTGATGATCACGCCGACCATGAAGAGCTGCAGGACGATGAAGGCGATCGAGCCCTTGTAGATCTGCGGCGTCGTCACCGGCTGGATGATCCGGCCGTGGGTAGCGTCCGCGTAGGACGTGCGCGTCGCGACGCTGCGCAGGTAGAACAGGGCAAAGCCGAAGGGCGGCGTCAGGAAGGAGGTTTGCAGGTTCATCGCCACCAGCACGCCGAACCAGATCAGGTTGATGTCGAGCTTCTCGGCCACCGGCGCCAGCAGCGGCAGCACGATGAAGGCGATCTCGAAGAAGTCGATGAACATGCCGAGCAGGAAGATCAGGACGTTCACGATGATGAGAAAGCCGATCTGCCCGCCCGGCAGCTGGGCAAACAGGTGCTCGACCCACTTCTGGCCGTCGGCGGCATTGAAGGTGAAGGAGAACACCGTCGAGCCGATGAGGATGAACATGACGAAGGTGGATAGTTTCGCCGTGTTGTCGAGCGCCTGCTTCAGCAACGCGAGGCTCAGGCGACGCCGCGACAGCGCCATAATCAAGGCACCGAGCGCACCCATCGCGCCGCCTTCGGTCGGCGTCGCCAGGCCAAGGAAGATGGTACCGAGGACGAGGAAGATCAGCACCAGCGGCGGAATCAGCACGAAGGTGACGCGCTCGCAAAGCTGCGACAGCAGGCGCAATCTGAACAGGCGGTTGGCGAGAGCCAGCGCCAGGGCGAAGAAGGACGTGATCGTGAGCGTCAGGACGACGATCTCGTCCGTCGGCGCCGACCCCTCGCGCCCGACCAGCGGGTTGATCAGCCCGTCATGCACCTGCGTCCAGCCGTAGCCGGCCAGCACGGTGACGGCAAGCAGCACCAGCAGCGAGCGATGGCCGCTGGCGCCGTTCTCCTCCCGGTAGATGCGCGCCTCGACGGGCAGCGCCGGCACCCACTGCGGCCGCACGATGGCCAGCACGACGACGAAGGCGAGATAGAGGCCGATCAGCATCAGCGCCGGGATCATCGCGCCGGCATACATGTCGCCGACCGAGCGGCCGAGCTGGTCGGCCATGACGATCAGCACCAGCGAGGGCGGCACCGCCTGCGCCAACGTGCCGGAAGCCGTGATGGTGCCGGCGGCAATGACGTGGTTGTAGCCGTAGCGCAGCATGATCGGCAGCGAGATCAGCCCCATCGCCATCACCGAGGCAGCGACGACGCCGGTGGTGGCCGCGAGCAGCGCGCCGACCAGGATCACCGCCAGCGCCAGGCCGCCACGTACCGGGCCGAACACCTGGCCGATGGTTTCGAGCAGATCCTCCGCCATGCCGCTCTTTTCGAGGATGATGCCCATGAAGGTGAAGAAGGGAATCGCCAGCAGCGTCTCGTTCTGCATGATGCCGAAGACGCGCAGCGGCAGCGCCTGGAACAGCGTGGGCGGGAACAGGCCGGCCTCCATGCCGAGGGTGCCGAACATCAGGCCGGTGGCCGCGAGGGCGAAGGCGACCGGGAAGCCGGTCAGCAGGAAGAACAGCAGGCCGCAGAACAGCAGCGGCACGAAATTGTTGGCGATCAGTTCCAGCATCACGCCTTCCCTCCCGTCATGTCGGTCGCTTCCTCTTCATCAAGCACCGTCACGTCCTCCACCAGCCCGTGCTCCTCGTGGGCCAGCGCATCCGGCCCCAGGCCGCGCAGGAAGGCGATGCGCTTGACGAGTTCGGAGAGGCTTTGCAGCAACAGCAGCGCGAACCCCAGGGGCACCATGCCGTAGACCGGCCAGCGGATCAGTCCGCCGGCGTTGATGGACATCTCGCCGCTCTCCCAGGCATTGACGAACAGCGGCCAGGAGAGATCGATCATGACGACGCACAGCGGGCCGAGAAAGACGACGATGCCGACGATGTCGACCCAGTTGCGCACCCGCGCGGAGAAATGGTTCGAGATGAAGTCGATGCGCACGTGGGCGTTGCGCAGGAAGCCATAGCCCGCGCCGCACAGGAACACGGCCGCGAACAGATACCACTGCACCTCGAGCAGCGCGTTCGAGCTGGTATTGAACAGCTTGCGCACGATGGCGTTACCGGCCGAAATCAGCACGGCACCGAGCACCAGCCAGTAGATCAGGTTGCCGACCCGTTCGGACAGGGCATCGACCAGACGGGAAAATTTCAGTAAACCCTGCATGAGTCTCGTCTCCTCTGTTCGTCCCGCGAAGGTCCGCCCAAGGCGGCGGCCGGGTTTGTTTCGCGCAAGTTTACTCACAAATCCCGAGGGTCGCCGCCGGATTGTGGAAAACCACAGCCGCGCCGCCTTTCCGCTCCCGGACTGCCTTACACTCTCGGTCATGCAAGCCGCAAAGATCACGCGCGTCTGCGTCGTACGCCACGGCGAAACCGACTGGAACGCCGGCAAGCGCCTGCAGGGCCAGATCGACGTGCCCCTGTCGGCGCTCGGGCACGCCCAGGCGCGCGCCACCGGCAACGCCCTCATGGACGAGGGCTTCGACGCCATCTACAGCAGCGACCTGGCGCGCGCGCGCCAGACGGCCGAAGCCACCGCCCATCTCGCGCACCTGCAGCTGCGACTCGCGCCCGGCCTGCGCGAACGCCACTACGGCGTGTTCCAGGGGCTGACCCATGAAGAAGCGGCGGTGCGCCACCCCGCGGACTATGCGCGCCACAAGGCGCGCGAACCGCGCTTCGCGCCGGCGGGCGGCGAGAGCCTGCTCGATCTCGCGGCGCGCATCGGCGCCGCCTGCGACGCCATCGTGCGCGCCCATGCCGGGCGGGCGGTAGCCTTGTTCACGCATGGCGGCGTACTCGACGTCCTGTATCGCCAGGCCGCAGGGCAGCCGCTCGAAACGCCGCGCGACTTCCCCATTCCGAATTGCGCCATCAACTGGTTCGAGGTGGTGAATGGCTGCTGGACGCTGCTGTCCTGGGCGGAACGCGGCCACCTCGACGCCGCGCGCGACGAACTCTAGGGCGGGCGGACTGCTAGAATCCGGGTTTGCCCACCCTTTGACGGGATAACCCCATGTTCTCCAAGCAAAATACACTCGCCAAAACCGATCCCGAGCTGTTCGCCGCCATCACCGACGAAAACCGCCGCCAGGAAGACCACATCGAGCTGATCGCCTCGGAAAACTACGTTTCCTGCGCCGTCCTCGAGGCCCAGGGCTCCCAGCTCACGAACAAATATGCCGAGGGTTATCCGGGCAAACGCTATTACGGTGGTTGCGAACATGTCGACAAGGCCGAGCAACTGGCCATCGACCGCGCCAAGAAGCTCTTCGGCGCCGAGGCCGCCAATGTCCAGCCCAACTCCGGCTCGCAGGCCAACCAGGCCGTGTTCATGGCCTTCCTCAAGCCGGGCGACACCATCCTCGGCATGAACCTCGCCGCCGGCGGCCACCTGACGCACGGCATGGCGCTCAACATGTCCGGCAAGTGGTTCAACGTCGTGCCCTACGGCCTCGACGCCGACGAGGCGATCGACTACGCCGAGGTCGAGCGCCTGGCGCGCGAACACAAGCCGAAGCTGATCATCGCCGGCGCCTCGGCCTACGCGCTGAAGATCGACTTCGCGCGCTTCGCCAAGATAGCCAAGGAAGTCGGCGCGATCTTCATGGTCGACATGGCCCACTACGCCGGCCTCGTCGCCGCCGGCTTCTACCCGAACCCGGTGCCCCATGCCGACGTCGTCACGACGACGACCCACAAGACCCTGCGCGGCCCGCGCGGCGGCCTGATCCTGATGAAGGCCGAACATGAAAAGGCAATCAATTCCGCCATCTTCCCCGGCCTGCAGGGCGGCCCGCTGATGCACGTCATCGCCGCCAAGGCGACTGCGCTCAAGGAGGCCATGACCAAGGAGTTCAAGGCCTATCAGGAGCAGGTAATGGAGAACGCCATCGTGATGGCCAAGACGCTCAAGCAGCGCGGCCTGCGCATCGTCTCCGGCCGCACCGAGTCGCACGTCTTCCTCGTCGACCTGCAGGCCAAGAACATCACCGGCAAGGACGCCGAGGCCGCCCTCGGGCAGGCGCACATCACGGTCAACAAGAACGCCATTCCCAACGACCCGCAGAAGCCCTTCGTCACCTCCGGCATCCGCATCGGCACGCCGGCCATGACGACGCGCGGCTTCACGGAGATCGAGGCCGAGACCGTCGCCAACCTGATCGCCGACGTGCTCGACGCGCCGGCCGACGCGGCTGTGCTCGACCGCGTGCGCGGCGAAGTGGCCGCGCTGTGCAAGAAGTTCCCGGTTTATGGCGACTGAAGGCGCCTGAACCATGCGCTGTCCGTACTGCAACGAGGACAATACCCAGGTCGTCGACACCCGCGAGAACGAGGAGGGCGACACGGTCCGCCGCCGCCGCCGCTGCCTCGCCTGCGACAAGCGCTTCACCACCTACGAGCGCGTCGAGCTGCAGCTGCCGCTGGTCGTCAAGAAGAACGGCAGTCGCGTCGACTACGACCGCGACAAGCTGAAGTCGAGCATGATGCTCGCGCTGCGCAAGCGGCCGGTCACCACCGAAAGCGTGGAGTCGGCGCTCGACCGCATCGAGGAGAAGCTCGTCCAGCTCGCCGAGCGTGAAGTGAATTCGGACCGCGTCGGCGAACTGGTGATGCGCGAGCTGAAGAAGCTCGACAAGGTCGCCTATATCCGCTTCGCGTCCGTCTACCGCAACTTCGCCGACGTCGATGAATTCTCGGATGCGATCCGCGAGGTGAAAACGCCCCGGCGGCGCGCACCAGCCAAGTGAGCTTCAGCGCCGCCGACCACGCCTGGATGGCCCATGCGCTGCACCTGGCCGAACGCGGGCTGTTCACCACCACCCCCAACCCGCGCGTCGGCTGCGTCCTCGTCCGCGACGGGACGATCATCGGCGAGGGCTGGCACGAACGGGCGGGCGAACCGCACGCCGAAATCAATGCGCTGCAAAAAGTCAGCCCAGGCGGGACGGCGGGCGAACCGGGAGCGGCGCGCGGCGCCACGGCCTACGTCACGCTGGAGCCCTGTTCCCACCATGGCCGCACGCCGCCCTGCGCCGACGCGCTGATCGCGGCGGGCGTCGCCCGCGTCGTCGCCGCGCTGCGGGACCCGAATCCCCTCGTCGCCGGCCAGGGGCTGGCGCGCCTCGCGGCGGCGGGCATCGCCGTCGAGAGCGGCCTGCTGGAAGCGGAGGCGCGCGAACTCAACATCGGCTTCGTCTCGCGCATGACGCGCGGCCGCCCGTGGCTGCGGCTGAAGATCGCCGCCAGCCTGGATGGCAAGACCGCGCTGGCCAACGGCCGGTCGCAATGGATCACCGGCCCCGACGCGCGCCGCGACGTGCATGCCTGGCGCGCCCGCAGCTGCGCCATGCTGACCGGCAGCGGCACGGTGAAGGAAGACAATCCGCGCCTGAACGTGCGCGACGTGGCCACGCCGCGCCAACCCCTGCGCGTGGTCGTGGATAGCCGGCTCGACACGCCTCCGGAAGCGGCCATCCTCGCCGGCGGCGGCTGCCTGATCGCCTGCGCGAGCGAGGATGGGGAAAGGGCCGCGCGCCTGCGCGCGGCCGGCGCCGAAGTCATCTGTCTGCCGAACCCGCGCGACAAAGTCGATCTGCCGGCCCTGCTGCAGGAACTCGGGCGGCGCGGCATCAACGAAGTGATGGCCGAAGCCGGCCTCCGCCTCAACGGTTCCCTGCTGCGCGAAGGCTGCGTGGATGAACTGCTGCTCTACCAGGCGCCCATGCTGCTCGGCGACGCGGCACGCGGCCTATGCGACCTCGGCGAGCTGGCGGAACTGGCGGACGCGCCACGCCTGCGGGTGATCGAGCGCCGTGCCGTCGGGGCTGACTTTTTCCTGCGCGCCCGCCTCGGCTAGGAGCAGACCGGGCAGGCGGGGTCGCGCGGCACCGCGATCGAGCGCCACGCCATCGCCAGCCCGTCGAGCAACAGCAGGCGCCCCGCCAGGGGCTCGCCGCAGCCGATCAGCAGCTTGAGCGCCTCGGCGGCCTGGATGGCGCCGATGATACCGACCAGCGGCGCGAACACGCCCATCACCGCGCAGCGCATTTCCTCGACGTCCTCGGCCTCGGGAAACAGGCAGTGGTAGCACGGCGCCGCCGGGCGGCGCGAATCGAACACGGCGACCTGACCGTCGAAGCGCACCGCCGCGCCCGATACCAGCGGCTTGCCGAATCTCACGCAGGCGCGATTGACGGCGTGCCGCGTCACGAAGTTGTCGGAGCAGTCGAGCACCACATCGGCGGCGGCGACCTCCGCGTCGAGTCGCGCCCCTTCAAGCCGTTCGCACAGGGGCAGCACATGGCAGTCCGGATTGATTTCCGCCAGCGTCGCCGCGCCCGACGCCACCTTGGGACGGCCGATGGCGGCGGTGCGATGCAGGATCTGGCGCTGCAGGTTGGTGAGGTCGACGGTGTCGCCGTCGGCCAGCGCCAGCGTGCCGACGCCGGCGGAGGCGAGATAGAACGCGGCCGGCGAACCCAGCCCGCCAGCGCCGAGGATCAGCGCGCGCGCGGCGCGCAGGCGCTCCTGCCCCTCGATGCCGACCTGCGGCAGCAGGATGTGGCGGCTGTAGCGCAGCAGTTCCTCATCCGTCACCGCGCTGCCCGCTACTTGTATTCCCGCAGCTCGGGGGGCGTCTCGTCGTGGTCGCCGTGCGGGTGATGCTCCCAGGCCTGCGAATAGACCTCGTGCGACTTCTTGATCAGCCGTTCCGGCTGGCCCATGTTGCGGCGCTGCGTTTCCTCGGTGAAATAGACCAGGGCGCGCACCAGCTTGCAGTAGAGCGTGTTCTCGAGATGGAAGCCGCGGTCTTCGAGCAACTGCTCCAGTGCCTCCATGCAATGGTCGGTGATCTCATACCAGACCGAAATGCCGTTCGGCTGTGTGCCGGGCGCAACCTCCAGTTTCGGCAGGGAGGACAGCATCGCAAAAGCCTCGGGCACCTGCCAGTGCTTCAGCTTGCACAGGCGGATCTCGCGGTGCTTGCGCGTGCCCGCCTGCGGCGCCAGCGGATGCGGCCGGTGCAGGCCGCGTTCCTGGTCGCGAAGCAGGCGCGCGCGCTCGGGGTTCATTTTTTGATGACCTGCAAGGCCTTGAGCAGGTTCATCGCCTGCGTCAGCTGGTAGTCGCTCTTCGACGCCGGCTCGAAGGGCGCCGCGTGGGCGTCCTCCTCTTCGTCCTTCGGCTTCGTCTTGCCGTTCTTCTGCGGCGCCTTGTCGGCTTCCTTGTCCTTGTCGTTCGAGAGGTGCCGGTCGAGATCGGCCTCGCGCAAGCGCTCGCGCGAACCGCCGTTGGCCGTTTCCTCGACCAGGATGTCGGGCACGATGCCCTTGGCCTGGATCGAACGGCCGTTCGGCGTGTAGTAGCGCGCAGTAGTGAGCTTGATGGCGCTTTGCGCCGACAACGGCAGCACCGTCTGCACCGAACCCTTGCCGAAGGTCTGCGTGCCCATGACGATGGCACGCTTGTGGTCCTGCAGCGCGCCGGCGACGATTTCGGAAGCGGAGGCGGAGCCGCCATTCACCAGCACGATCATCGGCACGCTGCGCGCGCCTTCGGGCAGCTTGCGCATGAAGTCGTCGCGATGGCCGCGCAGATAGTCCTCGCTGCTGGCCGTATATTT
The DNA here is from genome assembly GCA_040754195.1 of Pseudomonadota bacterium. Lineage (GTDB taxonomy): Bacteria > Pseudomonadota > Gammaproteobacteria > Burkholderiales > Rhodocyclaceae > Sulfuricystis. The sequence goes on from JBFMDJ010000023.1 coordinate 207,742, forward strand.
GCGCTTGGCGTCCTCGACGCGGCCGTCGGTGGTCACCACCACGCTGTCGGGCGGCAGAAAGGCGGCGGACACACCCACGGCGCCGTGCAGCAAACCGCCGGGGTCGTTGCGCAGGTCGAGCACCAGCCCCTTCAAGGTGCCATCCTTGCCGCTCTTGAAGAGCTTGTCGAGATGCTTGACGACATCGGGCGCGGTCTCTTCCTGGAACTGGGTCACGCGCAGGTAGCCATAGCCCGGCTCGATCATTTTCGACTTGACGCTCTGCACGCGGATCTTGTCGCGCTCGATGGTGATTTCGAGCGGCTTGGATTCGCCCTTGCGCAGGATCGTCAGTTTGATCGAGGTCTTGGGCTTGCCGCGCATCTTCTTCACGGCGTCGTTGAGCGTCATGCCCTTCACCGGCGTGTCGTCAAGCCGGATGATCAGATCGCCCGACTTGACCCCGGCGCGCCAAGCCGGCGTGTCCTCGATCGGCGCCACGACCTTGACGAGGCCGTCCTCCATGCCGACCTCGATGCCGAGGCCGCCAAACTCGCCCTGCGTGGACACCTGCAGATCCTTGAAGGCATCCGCGTCGAGATAGGCGGAGTGCGGATCGAGGTTTGCCAGCATGCCGCTGATGGCGTGCGTGATGAGCTGCTTGTCCTCGACCGGCTCGACGTAGCCCTGCTTGATGGCGTTGAAGACATCGGCGAAGCTGCGCAACTCCTCGAACGGCAGGGCGGCCGGCGTCTCTTTCTGCGCGATGGCGGAAAAATTGACGCTGAGCATGACCCCGGCCACCAGACCGACGAGAACCAGGCCGACTTGTTGTAGCTTGCTGCGCATGTAAACCTCTATGAAGGGGGCGACGCAGGCGGTCGAAAATCAGGGCTTGCCGAGCCAGCGTGCCGGATCGAATGCCCGCCCCTGATGCCTGAGTTCAAAGTATAAACCCGATTCCGGCTGCCCTCCGCTGGCACCGACCGTCGCCACCGTGGCGCCGGCGCCGACTTTCTGGCCGACATCCGCGAGCAGCGCCTGATTGTTCCCGTAGACCGACATGAAGTCGTCGTCGTGGTCGATGATCAGCAGGTTGCCGTAGCCGCGCAGCCAGTCCGCGAACACCACCACGCCGGCCGCGACGGCGCGCACGTCGGCGCCTTCCGCCGCACGGATGAACAGGCCTTTCCAGGTCGCCTGACCATCGTCGCGCGGCGCGCCGAAACGGCCCGCGATGCTGCCTTGCGTCGGCGTCACCAGCCGGCCGCGCAAGCGGGCGAACGCGCCGCCGGCATTCACGGGTTCCACCGACTTCCCCCGCTTCGCTGCGGGCGGCGCCTTCCGTGACTGCGCGGCCCGCGCGGCGGCGCGCTTGGCCAAGGAAGCCACCAGCTTCGCCAGCCGTTCCTCGTTCTGCCTGAGCGTGCCGATTTCGCGGCGCTGCTGCTTGATTTGGGTGGAAATCTTCGCCAGCACGGCTTGGCGCTCCTGCTTGCGCTGGCGCAGATTGCCCCGCTCAGCCTCCTCGCGCCGCACCAGTTCGGCCAGCTTCGCCCCGCGCTCCCGCACGACCCCGGCCAGACGACGCGTTTCCGCCGCGTCGCGGCGCAAGCCGGCAATCAGGTCCGCCTTGGCCCGCGACACCATGGCCAGATAGTAGCGGTCGCGGGCCGTCGCGTTGGGATCGCCGCCCGCCAGCAGGATGGCCAGCGCATCGGCTTCGCGCGGCCGGAACTGGTGCCGCAGCAGGCGTGCCAGCTGGGCCTGTCCCACGCCGGTCTGGCTTTCCAGCTGACGCAGCTCCCGCTCACGCTCGGCCAGTTCGGCGCGGGCAGCCCCACGCTCGACGCCAAGTGCGTGCAGCTTGCGGCCGATGACGGAAATCGCCTTGTCGGTGTCGCGCAGCTGGTCCGCGGTCGCGGCGCGGGAAGATTCCGCCGCCTTGAGCTGGCGCTCCAGCGCCGCGCGCTGCGCCCGCAGGGAATCCAGTTTCGCCTTTTCGCGCTCGCCCGCCGCCAGGACGAGACCCGGCAGGCAGAAAAGGAGCGCGAGAAGAAGACGGAAGCGGATCAACCCTTGGCTTTGCCCTGGTTCGCCACGGCGGCCTGGGCGGCGGCAATGGCCGCCGGATCGCCCAGATAGTAGTTGCGCAACGGCTTCAGGTCGGCGTCGAACTCATACACCAGCGGCTGGCCGGTGGGAATGTTGAGGCCGACGATTTCCTGATCGGAAATGTTGTCGAGATACTTGATCAATGCGCGCAGGCTGTTGCCATGGGCGGTGACGAGCACGCGCTTGCCGGACCTGACGGCGGGTGCGATGGTTTCGTGCCAGTAGGGCAGGAAGCGCTCGACGGTGTCCTTCAGGCATTCGGTGGTCGGGAACTGGCCCGGCGCCAGATCCGCATAGCGCGGATCCTTGTCGTCATAGCGCGGATCGGTCTTCTCGAGGGCAGGCGGCGGCGTATCGTAGGCCCGGCGCCAGATCATCACCTGCTCCTCGCCGAACTTCGCCGCGGTCTCGGCCTTGTTGAGCCCCTGCAAGGCCCCGTAATGACGCTCGTTGAGCCGCCAGGAATGGACGATCGGCAGCCACATGCGGTCCATTTCCTCCAGCACGCTCCAGAGCGTCTTGATGGCGCGCTTCAGCACCGAAGTGTAGGCGACGTCGAAATCGAAACCCTGCGACTTGAGCAACTGGCCGGCGGCCTTGGCTTCGGCGAGGCCCTTGTCGGTCAGGCCGACATCGGTCCAGCCGGTGAAGCGGTTTTCCTGGTTCCAGGTGGATTCGCCGTGGCGAAGCAATACGAGCTTGTGGATCGCGGACATGGAAGTTGCGGTGGAGATAAGGAAAAGAGCGCCAATGATAAAGGGAATCCATTATCTAAGCCAATGAACAACTCATTGCAGGCCCCTGAATAACAGTAACCTATAATATTCCGATAATCGATCATCCCGCCGGAACAAGCCGCCATGGACAACACCATTGCCGACATGATGGACCACGAGGAGCACGTCGAGATCGCCGCGCGCGCGCTGAAGGCGATTTCGCATCCGCTGCGCCTGAAGATTCTCTGCGTGGTGGGCGATCAGGAAGTCTGCGTGCAGGACATCGTCGAGGCGGTCGGCACCTCGCAGAGCAATATTTCGCAGCATCTCGCCATCTTGCGCGACAAGGGCGTCCTGACCACCCGCAAGGACGCCAACCGGGTTTACTATCGGGTCGCCGACCAGCGCACGCTGCAGTTGATCGTGATGATGCGCGAGGTGTTTTGCGGCATCCCCGGCTGAAGCCGGCAATTCGTGACATTGACAGGACAAGGAATGGAATTCATCCAGCAGAATCTGATGTGGGTCGGACTCGCCGCCGTCAGCGGCGGCATGCTCCTGTGGCAAAGCTTCAGCGGCGCGGGCGCCAACCGGATCTCGGTCAACGAAGCCACGCTGCTCATCAACCGGCAGGACGCACTGGTGCTCGACGTGCGCGAAACCGCCGAATGGTCGGCCGGCCACATCCCCAACGCCCGCCACATCGCGCTGGGACACCTGAGCAAGCACATGTCCGAGATCGACAAGTTCAAGGACAAGCCGATCATCGTCGTCTGCGCCAGCGGCAACCGCTCCGGGGCGGGCTGCGGCGTGCTGAAGAAAGCCGGCTTCCAGCAGGTCTTCAACCTCGCCGGCGGTGTCCACGCCTGGGGCGACGCCGGCCTGCCCATGACGAAGAAATAAGGAGATCCCATGCCCAAGGTCGTCATGTATGCCACCGCCGTTTGCCCCTACTGCATTCGCGCCGAACAGTTGCTGCAACGCAAGGGCGTCGCCGACATCGAGAAGATCCGCGTCGACCTCGATCCGGCCAAACGGCAGGAGATGGAAACGCGCGTTCCCGGCGCGCGCACCGTGCCGCAGATTTTCATCGGCGACGTATATGTGGGCGGCTGCGACGATCTGCACGAACTCGAACGGCAGGGCAAGCTGGACGCGCTGCTGGCGACCTGAGCCGGCGCGCCGGGTAGAATGCGCGCTTTCCCACCGGCCACGTCAGGATCACCATGAGCGAACAAGCGCAGGACACCAGTCCCGTCTTCAGCATCGAAAAAATCTACGTCAAGGATCTCTCGCTGGAAGTGCCGAACGCGCCGCACTGCTTCCTCGAGCGCGAGTCCGCGGAAATCGGCCTGCAACTGCAATCCGGCGGCGAAGCCGTCGGCGACGGCATCTTCAATGTCGAGCTGAAGCTCACCGTCACCGCCAAGGTCGGCGAGAAAACCCAGTTCCTGATCGAGGTGTCGCAGGCCGGCATCTTCCAGATCCGCAACGTGCCCAACGAGGAACTGGAGCCGATCATCGCCGTGGCCTGCCCCAACATCCTGTTCCCCTACGCCCGCGAAACCGTTTCCGACGCCGTCACGCGCGCCGGATTCCCGCCGGTGCTGCTCGCGCCGATCAACTTCGAGTCGATCTACCGCGAGCGCGTCACGCAGCAGCTCCAGGCGCAGCAGGCCGCCGGCCCGCACGAGGTGCCCATCCAGTAATGCGCGCGCTGGCCGTCGCTCTCCCCGCTCTTCTGCTGGTGCTGGCGCCGGGCTTCGCCCGCGCCCTCGACTACCTGTCGGTCGGCGAAGCGGCCGTGCTGTATGACGCTCCCTCGCAAAAAGCCCGGCCGCTGTTCGCCATCGCCGCCGGCACGCCGGTCGAGGCCATCGTCGCCCTCGACACCTGGATCAAGGTGCGCGACATGCAGGGCGACCTCGCCTGGATCGAGCGCCGCCTGCTGACCGACCGCCGCATGGTGCAGACGCGCGGCGAGGGCGCGCAGGTGCGCGCTGCCGCCAACGAGAACGCCGCGCTGGTGTTCGAAGCCAAGGCCGACGTCCTGCTCGAACTGCTCGAAGCCGCGCCGGCCGGCTGGATCAAGGTGCGCCATCGCGACGGCCAGCAGGGTTTCGTGAAGGTCATGCAGGTCTGGGGTTACTGATGCGCGTCGCCGTGCTGGGCGCGGGCGCCTGGGGCACCGCCCTAGCCCTCTCCTTCGCCGGCCGCCATGCCCTGACGCTCTGGACCTGGCAAGCCGAGCATGCCGAGGCGATGCGGCGCGCGCGCGAAAACGCCCAATTCCTGCCCGGCCATCCGCTGCCGCCCGAACTCGCCGTCACCGCCGACCTCGACGCGGCCATCGCCGACGCCGACCTGGCGTTGGTCGCAACGCCGATGGCCGGCCTGCGGGCGACGGCGATGCATCTTGCGCGGCAGCGTCCGCTGCTGTCGTTCCTCTGGGTCTGCAAGGGACTGGAAACCAGCAGCGGCCTCTTGCCGCATCAGGTGGTGGCCGCCTGCCATCCGCACGCCCGCTGCGGCGCGCTGACCGGCCCGAGCTTCGCCGATGAAGTGGCGCGCGGGTTGCCCACGGCCGTCGCCATCGCCTCCGCGGACACCGCCTTCGCGGAAGCGATGGCAGGCGAGTTGCGCGGGCCGCGCCTGCGCCTTTACGCCAACGACGACATCATCGGCGCCGAGGTCGGCGGTGCGGTGAAGAACGTCATGGCCATCGCCACCGGCATCTGCGACGGCCTCGGCCTCGGCCTCAACGCCCGTGCCGCGCTGATGACGCGCGGCCTCGCCGAAATCACCCGCTTCGGCATCGCCCTGGGCGCACGCGCGGAAACCTTCATGGGGCTGACCGGCATGGGCGACCTGATCCTCACCTGCACCGGCGACCTGTCGCGCAACCGGCGCGTCGGCCTCGCCCTCGCCACGGGCAAGTCGCTCACCGACATCCAGCGCGATCTCGGCCATGTCGCGGAAGGCGTGCTGACCGCGCATGAAGTCGCCGGGCGCGCGCGGGACATCGGCATCGACATGCCGATCACCGCCACGGTCTGCGACGTGCTCGACGGCGCGCTGTCGGCCGCTGGCGCCGTCGACCGGCTGATGAATCGCGATCCGAAGCACGAGTAGGCCCGCGCGCCGTCCCGCCACGGCTGACTTTTACTGCCCTCCCGCGAATCCCTGCTGCCGCCAGGCCTCGAAAACCGCCACGGCGACCGCGTTCGACAAGTTCAGGCTGCGGTTCCCGGGCATCATCGGCAGGCGCAGGCGATGTTCCGTCGAAAAATCCGCCAGCACCTCAGGCGGCAGTCCCCGCGTTTCCGGGCCGAACACGAAAACATCGCCCGGCCGAAAAGCCACCGTGTCGTGGCGGATCGTGCCCTTCGTGCTGAAGCAGAAGCGCCGCGCGCCTCCCAGCGCGGCCAGGCAGCTTGCCCAGTCCGGATGCACGCGCATCTCGACGAACTCGTGGTAGTCCAGCCCGGCCCGCCGCAAGGAAGCGTCGCTCACGTCGAAACCAAGCGGCTCGACCAAGTGGAGCTTCGCCCCCGCGTTGGCGGCCAAACGGATCACATTTCCGGTATTGGGCGGAATTTCCGGCTGAAATAGGACGATCTGGAACATGCGGGTTGTGGCATGGTAAGTTCCCCGCAGTTTATCCAAGCGCACGAATCCATGGCCCGCCCCGAGAAAATCAGGCTCGGCGACCTGCTGGTGCAGCAGGACGTCATCACCGGCGAACAGCTGACGCTCGCCCTCACCGAGCAAAAAAAATCCGGCCGCAAGCTCGGCCGCGTGCTGGTCGAATCCGGCTACTGCACCGAGGAAGGCATTTCCAAGGCGCTGGCGCGCCAGCTCGGGGCGGAGTTCATCGACCTCAAGGTGTATCAGCCCAAGCCGGATCTGGTCAAGCTGCTGCCCGAGGCGCAGGCGCGCCGCTTCCGCGCGCTGGTTCTCGACGAACACAACGGCATGCTGCGCGTCGGCATGTCCGACCCGACCGACCTGACCGCCTTCGACGAGATCGCCCGGGTCGTCAAGCGCGACATCGACCTGGCCGTCGTCACCGAGGGGCAGTTGCTGCCGCTGCTCGACCGCGTCTACCGCCGCACCGAGGAGATCAACAGCCTCGCCAAGGACCTGACCTCCGAGATGAGCGACATCCCGGTCGAATTCGGCGCGGTGCTGGGCATCACGCCGGGCGCCGAGGACGCCCCGGTCGTCAAGCTGCTGCAGACGGTGTTCGAGGAGGCCCAGAAGACGCGCGCCTCCGACATCCACATCGAACCTCAGGAAAAGTCGCTGCTGATTCGCTTCCGCATCGACGGCGTGCTGCACGTCCAGACCGAGGCCGACAGCAAGATTTCCACCGCGCTGGTGCTGCGCCTCAAGCTGATGTCGGGCCTCGACATCTCGGAAAAGCGCCTGCCGCAGGACGGCCGCTTCAACATCAAGCTGCGCGGCAGCGCGGTCGATGTGCGTATCTCGACCATGCCGACCCAGCACGGCGAATCGGTGGTGATGCGCCTGCTGGCGCAGAACACCGGCCTGTTGCAACTCGACAAGCTGCACATGCCGCCACGCGTGCTGGAACGCTTCCGTCACGCCATCTCGCGTCCCTCCGGCATCGTGCTGGTGACCGGCCCGACCGGCTCCGGCAAGACCACCACGCTCTATGCGGCGATGAACGAGCTCAACAGTCCGGAGGTCAAGATCATCACCGTCGAAGATCCGGTCGAATACCGCCTGCCCGGCCTCAACCAGGTGCAGGTGCATGAAAAAATCGACCTGACCTTCGCGCGCGTACTGCGCACCGCCCTGCGCCAGGACCCGGACATCGTGCTGATCGGCGAAATGCGCGACCAGGAAACCGCCGAGATCGGCATGCGCGCCGCCATGACCGGCCACCTCGTGCTCTCCACCCTGCACACCAACGATGCCCTGTCCACGCCGATCCGCCTCCTCGACATGGGCGTGCCGCGCTACATGGTGGCGCTGTCGATCCAGATGGTGCTGGCGCAGCGGCTGGTGCGCACGATCTGCCAGAACTGCAGCGAGCCGCACGAGCCGGAGCCCCACGAACAGGAGTGGCTGCGCTACGAGCTCGGCGATCGCGTCGGCCAGTTCAAGTACGCGAAGGGACGCGGTTGCGCCCACTGCGCCAACACCGGTTATTCGGGACGACAGGCGGTGTACGAGTTCCTCGAAATGACCAATGCGCTCGTCGAAGCCGCCAACCACGGCGACCCGAACGAATTCATGCAGATCGGCCGCCAGCAGATGGGCGGCCACACCCTGCGCCGCGACGCGGTGCGCCTCGTCGTCAACGGCCGCACCACCATCGACGAAGCCATGCGCATCTCGACGCAGCTGGACGAATAGGCGCATGGCGGCCTTCAGCTACCGCGGCCGCAACGGCGCCGGCGAACTCGTCAGCGGCGTGCTCGAAGGCGCGACGGCCGCCGCCGTCGCCGACCTGCTGTTCGGCAGCGGCGTCACGCCGCTGGAAATCAAGCCGGCGCCGGCCGGCGCGGCGCAGAAAAAGGATGGCAAAGGCGGTGGGCTCAATCTGTTCGCGCCGAAGATCCAGCACGTCGACATCCTGCTGTTCACGCGCCAGCTCTACACGCTGATGAAGGCTGGCGTGCCGATCATGCGCGCGCTCGCCGGCCTGCAGGAATCGAGCGCCAACCCGGCCATGAAGGCCGTGCTCGGCTCCTTGCGCGAGAACCTCGATTCCGGCCGCGAGCTGTCGATGTCGCTGGCGCGCCACCCCAAGGTGTTCACCCCCTTCTACCTAGCGATGGTGCGCGTTGGCGAGATGACCGGCCGCCTCGAGGAAGTGTTCCTGCGCCTCTTCGACCACATGGAATTCGAGCGCTTCATGAGCGAGCAGGTCAAGTCGGCGCTGCGCTATCCGAGCTTCGTCATCATGGCGATGGCGGTTGCCCTGTTCGTCGTCAACATCTGGGTCATTCCCGCCTTCGCCAAGGTCTTTCAGGGCTTCGGCGCCGAACTGCCCCTGATGACGCGCATCCTCATCGGCTTCTCGAACTTCATGGTGAACTGGTGGCATGCGCTGATCGGTGCCGTCGTCGCCGCCGGCTTCGCCTTCAAGTCCTGGACCGCCACCAAGCGCGGCAGCTACCTCTGGGACAAGATCAAGATGCGCATCCCCATCGCCGGCAAGATCGTGCAGAAGGCCACGCTGGCGCGCTTCGCGCGCAGCTTTGCCCTCGCCTCGCGCTCCGGCGTGCCGGTGATCCAGGCACTCACCACCGTGGCGCAGACGGTGGACAACGACTACATCGCCGACAAGGTGGAGCAGATGCGCAACCAGGTCGAGCGCGGCGAATCGGTCCTGCGCGCGGCGATCGCCACTGGCGCCTTCACCCCCGTCGTGCTGCAGATGATCGCCGTCGGGGAAGAATCCGGCTCGCTCGACGAGATGATGGAGGAGATCTCGGCGATGTATCAGAGCGAGGTCGAATACGAACTGAAGACCCTGTCGCAGCAGATCGAGCCCATCCTCATCGTCGCGCTGGGCATCATGGTGCTCATCCTCGCGCTCGGCATCTTCCTGCCGCTCTGGGATCTCGGCAAGGTGGCGATGAAGAAGTGAGGCGGCAACGCGGCCTGGGCCTTTTCGAATTCGCCGTGGTGCTGGTTATCTTCGGCATCCTGGCGACCATCCTGCTCGACCGACTGGTCGCGCTCGAGCATGAAACCGAGCGTCTGGAGGTCGATCTCACCCTCCGCCACATCCACATCGGCCTCAAGCTGGCCATCGGCGAACGCATCATGCGTGGCGAGGAAAACCGCATCCCCGAGCTGCTCGACGCCGACCCGCTGGATTTCCTCGACCAGCAAAAAGTCAGCGTCGGCGGCACGGCGGCGGGAAGCTGGCGCTACGAACCGGGCCGCCGCATTTTGCACTACCGGCCGCGCCAGCCCGAGGCGTTCGACGGCCGCGACATGCTGGCCTGGCACTTCACTGGATACAGGGATGAGCTTGGCCGAACGGTGGGCCTGCGGCTCGAAACCCTCAAGTAGAGCGGCATCCCGCCGTTATTCCGGCCTATCCGGCACCCGGCCGCCGTGCTACTCTGGTCACGTGAATAGACTCTCCACCGCTCCACGCTGGTTGCCTCGTTCCGCGCAGGGCTTCACCCTGATCGAGCTGATCATCGTCATCACCATCATCGCCATCCTGGCGGCGGTGGCCTTGCCGCGCCTGATCGACGCCCAGCGCGACGCCCGCATCGCCAAGGCCAACGCCATCTACGGCTCGATCCGCTCCGCCTCCGCCCTGGCCCGTTCGCGCTGCGAACTCGATCTCGCCGCCGTGGCCGCCACCCTGCCCGCCGCCAACTGCCAGGCCGGCACGCCCCAGGTCAACATGGACGGCAAGGCCATCGACATCGTCAACCGCTATCCCGCCGCCACCGCCAACGGCATCCTCGCCGCCGCCGACATCAACCTGACGGCGGACGGCATGAGTACCGGCGGCACCGGTTGCGCGGCCGGCGCCCTGTGCCTCGACATCGCCGGCGGCACCGCTCCGAACTGCCGCATCACCTACGAGCCGGCCACCCTGTCCGGCACCGTCATCACCGCCCCCGTGATCTCCGTCGTGACCACGGGATGTTGAAACTGATTCATTTTTGTTAGACACTTTGGACATACCCCCCACGGAGGACCCCGAGATGAAATCCACTCATACCCAACAAGGCTTCACCCTGATCGAACTGATCGTCGTGATCGTGATTCTCGGCATTCTGGCGGCGACGGCGCTGCCGAAGTTCGTCAACCTGCAAGGCGATGCCGTGCAAGCGAAAGCTGACGGCGTGGCCGGAGCCGTCGCCTCCGGCGCCGCGATCCTGTATGCCCAATACAAGATCGCCGGCTCCTCAGTGCCTGTAGCCACTGCTTGCAATGCCGCTGTGCTTCAGGGTGGGGCAGCCCCTGCGGCTTGCACTTCGATTACGCCGGGCGCATGCGCCAGCGGATCGGCCACCTGCACGATTTCATGTACGGAAGCCGGCGAAACGAAAACCTCAGATGTCAGCGTCCCTTGCGACTCCTGATTTCGTGTGATCCACGCCAAGGCGGGTAGCGTTCCCGCCCTGACGGCAACATTCACGCTAGGCCCGCTCGCCTTGATGGTGAGCGGGCCTTTTCTATTGCCGAACCACACCGACCCCATTCCCAGCTTCTGGAACGAATGGTGGGCGGTGGCACTGGGGCTGTTTGCAGCCGTCCTCGGGCTGGGGCTGATTCGGCGCAGCCACATTTCCTTGCCCTCCGTCCTTGGCATTCCGGCAATCCTGCTGGCCGCCATGCTGCTCCAGCACTTGCATGGCGCACACACCTTCCCCACCATCCCACTATTGCAGGCCGCTTATCTGCTATGGGCGGGTTTGCTGATGATGCTCGGCCGCCACCTCGCCGACACCATCGGGATCGACAGGCTGGTGGTTGTGCTGGCCGCCGCCCTAGCCGCATGCGGCACGGTCAGCGCCGGCATCGCCCTGCTCCAATGGCTCGGTCTTGCCCATGTTTCCCAATGGATTTTCGCTCCCGCGGGACGCAGCTTTGGCGCGAACATCGGACAGGTCAATCACCATGCTCACTATCTGTGGCTGGGCATCGCCTCGATGTTCTACCTGCATGGTCAGGGGCATCTGCCCCGCGCAGGATTCTGGCCGCTGGTGGCATTCCTTGCGTTCGCCAGCCTGCTGGGGGGTAGCCGCAGCATATTTCTCTATGCCTGCGTTCCCTTGGCCGTCATTCTGTGGGTTGAATCCCGCATATCGGTGCCACCGCTGAAAAAATTGCGCCTTGCGGCCATCTGGCTTCTACCGCTGGTTGTCGCGTTGAATATCCTCCTCGCCAATATGCCTGTCACTCACGATGTCTCTCCAGCAACAGCCGGAGAGCGTCTATTCGCCGAAGTGTCCGGCCCAAGCATACGGCTTGCCCTGACGCGAACCGCTTGGTCGGCCTTCCTCGAAGCACCGCTGCTGGGACAAAGTGCCGGCAGCTTTCCCTGGGCGAGCTTTTCCGTAGCCGCGCAAGCCACGGACGGCAAGGCGTATCAGGTGATGGAACACGCCCATAACCTCGTCCTGAACCTGCTGGTCGAGTTCGGCGCTCCGGCAACGCTGGCCATACTGGGCTTGCTGCTCGTCTGGGGCATCCGTTTCCTGCGACAGCCATGGAGCCTGCCGCAAGCCTGGTGCGCGAGCATTCTGGGGATCGGCCTGATCCATGCCATGCTCGAATATCCATATTGGTATGCCTACTTTCTTGGGCCAACCGCCTTGCTGCTGGGTGCCTGCGACAGCGGCCCGGCATTCAGGCTGACGGGTGGCCGGATACGCCTGTATCTGCTGGCCATGGCCGTCGCGGGGAGCATGATCCTCGCCAATCTGCGCCAGGACTATCTCGATATTGAGACGATCTCCCTCCGCCCACTGACCCTGAACCCCGATCGGGAAGTATCCTGGCGTCTGGCAATGGATCGTCTATTGCTGTTGCATCGCGAATCCCTGCTGTCGCCGTGGGCCCTGCTTGGGCTTGCCACGCTCGCAGAACCAGACAACCGGCAGGCGGAAGAACGCATCGCAGTCTGCATGCGGGTCATGCACTTCATGCCGGCCCGCCTGCTGGTAACGCGATGCGCAATACAGCATGCCATCGCGGGAAAGCAAGACGAAGCGGAAAGCTTGCTGCAAGCCGCGCTAAGAGCCTTCCCTGGCGCACGCGGAGAAACCCTTGGAGAAATAGAAAAATGGTCTGCCATCCATCCCCAACTCGTCGCATTGCGCTTATCAGTGATTGATGAACAATAGTCAGCGCCGGCGGGACGGCGAAGCCGACATATCCCGGCAATTAGCCGCCCTGTTCGCCCTGCTTTTCCCGCCTTCCCTGCGCTAACTTAGGAGTATCCGACCCTTGGCGGGCCGGCATTGCCCATGGTGACGACATGATCCTCGAACGCGCGCTTTTTTCTGCCCTGTTGGCGAGCCTGCTGTTGCTCGGTGCTTGCGTGCCCTTCGCCCCGCTCCAGCGGCAGGAGGCACCGGCGCTGGCGCCGGCCAAGCCGGTCAAGGTCAGCGCCGTCGGACGCGGCACGCCGAGCTACAGCCACTACAGCCAATACAACCAGGGCCAGCAGAAGCTGATGGCCCTGCGCGCCGCGAAGCTGGACGCCTTCCGCAGCCTGGCGGAGCAGGTACATGGCTTCCAGCTTTCCGGGGCAACGACTATCAGCGCCTTCGCGAGCCAGAACGACTACGTGCGGGTCTATGTCGAGGCCTTCGTGCAGGGCGCGCGCGTGACGGAGGTCACGGCGCTGCCGGATGGCGCCTATGAGGTGCGAGTGGAGGCGGAACTGCCGGACGATTTCCGCGCCTGCCTGGCGCGCGGCGACTGCCCGCGACCGCCGACGCCGGAAAGCCTGTGCGGCAACGGCGGCTGCCGGCCCGAGCCCGCCTGCGTCGGAACGGGCTGCGCGCCGGCCAGTGGCGCCAACCTGAACTGGAGCACGAAGCCTTGAATCCGCGCTGGCGGCGGCTGGCGCTGGCGGCCGCCGGCTGCCTCCTGAGCGGCGCGGCGCTGGCGCTGAACATCGTGGCGGAAGGCGAGGCGCCCATCATCAACGACGACCTGACGCTGGCGCGCCAATCCGCCCTGCGCCGCGCCATGGCGGCGGCCGTCGAGCAGGGCGGCGGCGTGCTGCGCACCACCACCGTCGCGACGCCCGCCGGCATCGAGGAAAAAACCACGCTGACCGGCCAGGGGCGCGTGCTCGGCGTCCAGGTGCTGTCGGAACACATCGACCGCAAACGCCTGCGGCTGACGGCCGAGGTGCGCATCGGGGAGCCGGGCGTACCGGCCGCCTGCGCCGGGCGGCCGCTGCGCAAGACGCTGGTGACGACCTTCCCGCTGCGCTATCCGGAGCAGATCCGTTCCGGCGAATACATGGGCTGGCCGCAAATCGCGGCGGAAGACTTGGCGCGCCTGCTCAACCAGCGCGGCCGCCTGCTCGCGGCCGTCACCAACCGCTTTCCGTTTCCGAGCGTCGACGCCGCGCCCGAGGTCGAGCGCGCGCAAGGCAAGCCGCTGCTGACGCATTGGGCGGAACGGGAACGCGCGCAATACGTCGTCGCCGGCGTATTCCGGGATTTCGGCGTCGCCAATCGTGTGCTCGTGGTGCCGGAACGGCAGATGGTCATCGAGGCCTTCATCTACGACGGCATCAGCGGCGAGTTGCTGGCGCGCCAGGAATTCGCCCGGCAGGTGCTGCTCAGCTGGCAGATGCCGAAGAGCGTGACACCCGGCACGCGCGCCTTCGCCGAATCGCGCCTGGGACAGGCCTATTACGGGCTGCTCGGCGACGTCGGCGCCTGGGCGGAAAACACCGTCGGTTGCCTGCCGTTCTCCGGGCGCGTGATCCGCGCCGACGGCAAGCGGCTGCACATCGACGTCGGCAGCGACAGCGGCATCGAGCCGGGCATGGAGTTCGTCCTCGCGCGCCCCGCCGGCGAACCGGCGACCTCGCCGGCAGGCGAGCTGCTCGGCGATGAGCGCGTGGCGGTGGCCGGCGTCGTCGTCACGAGCGTCCAGCCGCGCCACAGCGTCGTCGAGATCGCGGCGAAGAAGAATCCGCCGCCGGCGCGCGTCGGCGACGTGATCTACGGTCGTTGATTCGTAACCGCCGGTAAAAGTCAGCCGCCGCGGCACGGCGCACCCGCCCCCTTCGGCTAGAATTTCCGCATGACAAGCCGCCGTCTGACGCGCCCCGTCCTGCTGGTCCTCCTCGTCGCCGTGCTGGCCGGCGGTGGCTATGGCGGCTACCGGTTGTTCTTCGCGGACAGCGCGGCCCCGGAATGGAAATTCGCCGCCGTCGAACGCGGGCCGATCGAGGCGGCGGTGTCGGCGACCGGCACGCTCAACCCGGTGGTGGCCGTGCAGGTCAGCTCGCAGATCTCGGGCCAGATCCGCGAGATCCTCGTCGACTACAACAGCACGGTGAAGGCCGGCCAGCTGGTCGCGCGCCTCGCGCCGGAAACCTACGAACACCGCGTGCATCAGGCCGAGGCCGACCTGGAAGCGGCACGCGCGACGGTGGCGGTGCAGCAGGCCGAGCTGTATCGCGCGCAGGTCAACCTCGCCGACGCGGAACGCGATTTCGAGCGCAAGCAGACGCTGGTGGCGAAGAACTTCATCTCCCCGGCCGAGCTCGACAAGGCGCAGACGGCGCTGGAAGCCGCGCGCGCCCAGCGGCGCGTGGTCGAGGCGCAGGCGCGCAACAGCGCCGCGCTGGTGCGGCAGCGCGAGGCGCAGCTGGGGCAGGCGCGCGTCGACCTGTCGCGCACCGAGATCCGCGCGCCGGTCGACGGCATCGTCATCAAGCGCAGCGTCGAGCCCGGACAAACCGTGGCGGCCAGTCTCCAGGCACCTGAAATGTTCGTCATCGCGCAGAACCTCACAGACATGCAGGTGGAAACCGCCATCGACGAAGCCGACGTCGGCCGCCTGCGCGTCGGGCAAGAAGCGACGTTCACGGTCGATGCCTTTCCCGGCAAGCGCTTCAGGGGCGAGGTGCGGCAGGTGCGCAAGGCGGCGCAGGTGGTATCGAACGTCGTCTCCTACACGGTCGTGATTTCCGCCGCGAATCCCGAACTGATACTGCTGCCCGGCATGACGGCCAACGTGCGCATCGTCACCGCGCGCAAGGAGGGCGTGCTGAAGGTCGCCAACGCCGCGCTGCGCTTCCGTCCGCCGGGCGAGGGCGGGCCGGAAAAGTCAGCGCCGGCGGGACGGCGGCCGGGCGGCCCGGCGACGAGCAGGGTCTGGGTGACTGGCGCCGACGGCAAGCCGGCCGCCATCGAGGTGAAGACCGGCATCACCGACGGCACGCAGACCGAACTGACGGAAGGCGACCTTCAGGAAGGCCGCGAACTCATCGTCGGCCTCGCGGCCGCGCCCGACAAGGCGAAGGCCGCCCGCCCGCGCATGTTCTGAGCGGCCCATGCACGCGCCGCCGCATCCACCCCTCATCCGCGCCGCCGGCCTCGCCAAGCACTACCGCCTGGGCGCCACGGATGTGCCGGCCCTGCGCGGCGTGTCGCTCGACATCGCGCGCGGCGCCTTCGTCGCCATCATGGGGCCTTCGGGTTCGGGCAAGTCGACCTTCATGAACCTGCTCGGCTGCCTCGACCAGCCCGACGCGGGCAGCTACCACCTCGACGGCACCGAAGTCTCGCGGCTGGACGACGACACGCTCGCCGCCCTGCGCAACCGCCGCATCGGTTTCGTCTTCCAGCACTTCAACCTGCTCGCGCGCACCAGCGCGCTCGACAACGTGGCCCTGCCGCTGCTGTATCGCGGCCTGCCGGCGGCGGAACGCCACGCGCGCGCCGCCCACCGCCTCGCCCAGGTCGGACTGGCCGAACGCATGGACCACCATCCCGCGCAGCTCTCCGGCGGCCAGCAGCAGCGCGTGGCGATCGCCCGCGCGCTGGTCGGCGATCCGCTGCTGGTGCTCGCCGACGAGCCGACCGGCGCGCTCGACTCGCGCACCGGCGTCGAGATCATGGCGCTGCTGCAAGCCCTCAACCACGAGGGCATCACTGTCGTACTGGTGACGCACGAGCACGACATCGCCGCCTACGCCGACCGCATCATCCACTTCCGCGACGGGCTGATCGTGGATGAGGCGGCGAACGCGCGCCGCGATGCCAATGCCGATCTGGCAGGAATGGCGACCGCATGAACTTCGCCGCCACCGTCGCCATCGCGCTGAAGGCGCTGCGCGTCAACAAGATGCGCTCGGCGCTGACCATGCTCGGCATCATCATCGGCGTCGCCGCCGTGATCGTGATGATCGCGGTCGGCAGTGGCGCGCGCGCGCAGGTCGAGGCGCAGATCCGGAGCCTCGGCGCCAACCTGATGATGGTCTTTTCCGCCTCGCCCACCTTCACCGGTGCGCGCGCCGCCGCCGGCGCGGCCCACACCATCAGCGAGGAGGATGCCTACGCCATCGCGCGCGAACTGCCCGACGTCGTCGCCGGCGCAGCGCCCGCCCTGCGCGGCAGCGGCCAGATCGTCGCCGGCAACAGCAACTGGTCCACCTCGTTCTACGGCGTCACGCCGGACTATTTCGACGTGCGCGAATGGGGACTGGCCGAGGGCCGCTTCTTCGAGCCGGCGGAAATCAACGGCGCCGCCAAGGTGGTGGTGATCGGCCGGACGGTGGCCGACAACCTCTTCGGCGACGCCAGCCCGCTCGACCAGACGGTGCGCATCCGCACCGTGCCGCTCACGGTGGTGGGCGTGCTGGCGAGCAAGGGCCAGAGTCCGGGCGGCAGCGACCTCGACGACGTCCTGCTGATGCCGATCACCACCGCGCGCAACCGCGTACTCGGCACGACGGCGCTCGCCAAGTCGCGCTCGGTCGGTTCGATCCAGATCAAGCTGGTCGACGGCGTCGACGGCGAGCTCGCCGGGGAGAAGGTGCGCGAGCTGCTGCGCCAGCGCCACCGCCTGCAGCCGGGGCAGGACGACGACTTCACCCTGCGCAACATTTCCGAGATCCTGCAGACGCGCGAGGAATCATCGCGCGTCATGGCGCTGCTGCTCGCCGCCGTCGCCTCGGTCTCGCTGCTGGTCGGCGGCATCGGCATCATGAACATCATGCTCGTCTCGGTCACGGAGCGGACGCGCGAGATCGGCCTGCGCCGCGCGGTCGGCGCCCGGGCCGGCGACATCTTGATGCAATTCCTCGTCGAGGCGATCACCCTGTCGCTGATCGGCGGCCTCGCCGGCGTTCTGCTCGGCGTGGGCGGCGCCCAGCTGATCGCCCACCTCGCCGGCTGGCCCATCGAGACTTCGCTGGCGGCCACCTTGCTCGCCGTCGGCTTCGCCGCCGCGATCGGCGTCTTTTTCGGCTTCTATCCGGCGCGCACGGCGGCCCGCATGTCGCCCATCGAAGCCTTGCGGCACGAATAAAACCCTGTCGTTTGTAATAATTTTCCCGGGGGCGGCGGCCTACAATCGCATCCGTTTGTAACAATGATGTAATCATGGGCCGCGAAATCGAACTCAAGCTGGCATTGACGGAAAGCGCGCAGCGCAATTTCCTGCGGCATCCGCTGCTCAAGAAGGCGGTGGGGCGGCAGTCGTTCCGCCTCGTCAACCTGTATTACGACACGCCGCGCCTGGAACTGCGCGCGCGCGGCATCGCCCTGCGCCTGCGGGCCAAGGGCAGACTCTGGCTGCAGACGGTCAAGTGCGCCGGTCAGGCGGCCGGCGGAATTTCCTCGCGGCCGGAATGGGAGATGCCCTATGTCGGCCATTTCGATTTTTCCGGCATCGACGACGCGGCAGTGCGCGCCTGGCTGGAACGCCCCAAGCTGAAGCCCCGCATCGCGCCGGTGTTCGAAACCAATTTCCAGCGCATCGCCTGGCAGTTCGCCCCGGTTCCCGGCACCCGCATCGAGATGGTGTTCGATCGCGGCTGGATCGCCGCCGCCGGCCGCCGCGAAGCGATTTCCGAAATCGAGATCGAGCTGCTGGAGGGCGACGAGGCGCAGCTGTTCGCGCTGGCGCGTGGTCTCGCCGGGCGCATCCCGGTCGCCCCGGCGCCGCTGTCGAAGGCGGACCGCGGCTACCGCCTGTTCAAGCAGGTCGCGCCGGCGCCCGTCAAGGCCATGCCGATCGCGCTGGCGGCGGACGACGCGCCGGCCGCCGCCTTCAACCGCATCGCCCTGGCCTGCCTCGACCACCTGCAGCAGAACCACCAGGGCGCCATCGCCAGCGACGATCCTGAATACATCCACCAGATGCGCGTGGCGACGCGCCGCCTGCGCGCGGCGCTGCGCCTGTTCGCGCCGCTGCTGCCCGCCGGATTCGCCGCACCGCTCGTCGCCCCGCTGCGCGAGCTGATGCGCGTGCTCGGCCAGGCGCGCGACCTCGACGTGCTGCTCGCCGAAATCGCCGAGCCCGTGCTGCTGGCGCTGCCCGACGAGCCGCGTCTCGCCGCGCTTGTCGGCATCATCACCGAGCGCCGCTTCGACCGGCGCCGCGCGGCGGTCGACTTCCTGCGTGCGCCCCGTTTCGGCGCCATCGTCCTGCCGGTGCTCGAAATCCTGCATGCCCAGGCGCAAAAAGTCAGCGCCGGCGGGACGGCGGCCCCGTGCGCCGAAGCGGGCATCACCCTCGCCGACTTCGCCGCCGACCGCCTGCGCCGGCTGCGCAAGAAGGTACTGTCCCTCGCCGCGCGGGCGCGCACCGACGACCCGCCCTCGCTGCATGCCCTGCGCATTGGCATCAAGCGTTTCCGCTACGCGCTGGAGTTCTTCGCGCCGCTGGCCGCGCAGAAATCCATGCGCCGCATGCTCGGCCATCTGGCCGCCCTGCAGGAAGCGCTGGGGCAGATCAATGACCTGGCGAACGCGGGCCAATTGCTGATGGACTGCGCCGGCAGCGACCAGCGGCTGCGCGAGGCCGTGACCCTGATCGGCGGCTGGCACGGCCCGCGCCACCAGAAACTCCTCGCCGCCGTGCCGGACGAACTCAAGCGCCTGGGCAGCCTGCGCCTGCCCAGGCTCGCCGGACACGCCTGATATTCCGGCTTTGTCCTGTCATCTGGCGATAACCTCGCCAGCGTAAGATTTTTTCCCCCAAAATCAGAAAAACGACGGAGAGAGAAATGGACCTGATACTCTGGCGCCACGCCGAGGCGGAAGACGGCGGCCCCGGCCTGCCCGACACGAAGCGCCGCCTGACGGCGCGCGGCGAAAAGCAGGCGCACGACATGGCCAAGTGGCTGCGTGCCCACCTGCCGAAGAAAACCCGCATCCTCGTCAGCCCCGCCGCACGGACCCAGCAAACCGCGCATGCGCTGGCGCTGCCCTTCGAGGTGGAACCGAGGATCGCCGTGGGCGCCGATGCCGCCGACCTCATCGCCGCAGCCGACTGGCCCACGCAGGCCGGTGGCGTCCTGCTCGTCGGCCACCAGCCGACGCTCGGCCGCCTCGCCGCCCTGCTGCTGTCGGGCGCGGAAGCCGACTGGAGCGTCAAGAAGGGCGGCGTCTGGTGGTTCTCCAAGCGCAGCCGCGAAGGGCGCGACCAGACCGTGCTGCGCGCGGTGATGAATCCGGATTTGCTGCGCTAGGGCCACAATAAGAAAACCCCGCCGAGGCGGGGTTTTCTGCCAATCGGGGATATCCCCCGATCAGGTTACAAGCTTAGGTGCGGCACTCAGCCGGCACGTATTTCTGGTCGCTCGGGTTGTTGCAGTCCCACTCAACGCCGCCGGTGGCCGCATTCACGGTCGGGACGAGGTCGAAGGTCACGGTCACGCCGTTGATGCCGGTGGCGACGGAAACGCTTACAGTGCCAGCAGCGCAGGCAATGGTGGTCAGGCCGGTGGTGCCGGCAGATACGCCGGCGCAGTTATCGGCGGCACCGTTGGCGATGTTTTCGGAGATGGTCGCCTTGGCGGAGCTGGCGATGCCGATACCCTCGGTTACTTTCGCGCGGATCGTGTAGTCAGTGTAAGCCGGCAGTGCGATGGCAGCCAAGATGCCGATAATGGCGACGACGATCATCAGTTCGATCAGGGTAAAGCCTTGTTGAACCTGTTTCATTGAAATCTCCTTGAGTGGTGGAAAACCGGCCGTCTACTCTTTTGTAGCAGGCCTTGGAGAACAATTAGCAAGTGGTATGCCACTCTAACTTTCACGGTTTATGCGGGTTTTTCATACCCGCATGTGACAATTTTCGTCACATGCTTCCGTCCATCGTCACCACCAGACACATCAGCTGATGTCGACTTGCACCGGGTCGAGAAAGGTTTCTGCATAGCGGCGATAGACTTTCTGCTGCAGGAACACCTCGAACAACTCGGGGTCGATATGGCCGCCGGAGCTGAATTTCTTCATGATCTCGATGGCTTGCGAGAGCTTCATGCCCGATTTGTAGGGACGATCCTTGGCCGTGAGCGCCTCGAAGATGTCGGCGATCCCCATCATGCGCGCCTGCAAGGACATCTGCTCGCGGGTCAGGCCCTTGGGGTAGCCCTTGCCGTCCATGCGCTCATGATGTCCGCCGGCATATTCCGGCACGTGTTTGAGATGCTTCGGCCAGGGCAGCGCCTCCAGCATCTTGATGGTAGCGACGATGTGGTGGTTGATGATTTCGCGCTCCCTGGCGGTGAGTGTGCCGGCCCGAATGCTCAGATTCTCTATCTCGTCGGCGCTGAGAAAATCTGTTTCAGCGCCAGTCGGACCGCGCCACTTGTAGCCGGTGCCGATGTCGCGTACGCGCTGCTGGTCGGCTTCGCTCATGGCCTCGCCGCCGACGTTCGCGTGCCGCAAAAATTCGCGCTCGGCATCGAGCAGTTCCTGCTGCCGCCGGCATTCTTCCACGCAGGCTGCCTCTGCAGCCGCGTCGCCGGGTTGGCGCAGCGCGAGCTGGCGACGCAGGGCGGCGATCTCGGCGTCCCGCTTGAGAACCTCGAAGCGGGTATCGACGAGACCGATACGATCGTAGAGGGTCTGCAGCTTGGTGGCCTTGTCGACGACGTGGACGGGCGTCGTCACCTTGCCGCAATCGTGCAGCAGGCCGGCAATCTTGAGTTCGTAAAGGTCGGTTTCCGACATCTTGAATTCCGCCAGCGCCCCTTCGCGGGTGGCATTCACCGCCTCCGCGATCATCATCGTCAGGGCCGGCACGCGCTGGCAGTGGCCGCCGGTATAGGGCGACTTTTCGTCGATCGCCAGGTTGATGAGATTGATGAAGGATTCGAACAGCACCTCGAGCTGGCTGATCAGCTGCCGGTTGGTGAGGGCAATGGCGGCCTGCGAGGCAAGCGATTCGGTCAGGCGCTGCTCGGCGGGAGAAAACGGCATCACCCTGTTCGCGCCGGGAGGCTTGGAATTGATCAGCTGGAGTACGCCGATGATGGCGCTTTCGTGATTCTTCATCGGCACGGTCAGAAACGACTGGGAACGGTAGCCGGTGCGCTCGTCGAACTTGCGCGTTCCCGAGAAATCGAACCCGGCCTCGCTGTAGGCATCGGCGATGTTGACCGTCTTGTCGTTGATCGCCGCATAGGCGGCGACCATCGAATTGTTGGGCGTCCCGCTCTCGTCGTGCAGCGGCAGGTCCGGAAAGTCGATCGGGTTGCCCGAAGTGCCTCCCAGCGCGATGCGTAGCGTGTCGTTGCGCACGATCTCGAAGCGCAGGGCGGTGCCGTCCTCGGTGACGCGATAGAGCGTACCGCCGTCGGCATGCGTGATGGTCTTCGCCGCCAGCAGGATTTTTTCCAGCAGGCGGTCGATATCGCGCTCGCTCGACAGGGCGGCGCCGATTTCGTTGAGCTGCTCCAGACGGCGGAACAGGCCGTCGGTCGAATCGTTCGCGTCCATCTCGGCCTCCTGGCGAATTACTTGATGCAGACCGCCCGCACTTGCTTCATGTCGGTCAGCCCCTGCAACACCTTTTCCATGCCGTCCTGCTTGAGCGTGCGCATGCCATCCTCAAGCGCCTGGGCGACCAACTGGGCGACGCGCGCGTGTTCCTGAATCAGTTTCTTGGTTGGATCGGTGCCGATCATCAGTTCGTGCAAACCGAGCCGTCCTTTGTAGCCGGAGCCGCCACAGGCCTCGCACTTGGTATCGTCGTCACCGGCGACCTTGGCGCGATACAGGGTGAATTGCCCCTGCTCGTTGGCATACTTCTTCGCCCACTCCTTGTAAACCGCCTCGTAGGCGGCCTTGCCGTCGCGCTTGAAGGTTTCTGTATTGACCAGTTCCTCGCAATACTCGGTCAGGAAATGCTTCATCTCCTCGGCCGAGGGTGTGTAGGCTTCCTTGCATTTGCACAGCCGCTTCGCCAGCCGTTGCGCCAGGATGCCCAGCAGCGCGTCGGCGAAGTTGAAGGGGTCCATGCCCATGTCGAGCAGACGAATGATGGACTCCGGCGCGCTGTTGGTGTGAAGGGTGGCGAACACCAGGTGGCCGGTGAGTGATGCTTCGATACCTATTCCGGTGGTCTCGGCGTCGCGCATCTCGCCGACCATGATGATGTCCGGATCGGCGCGCAGGAAGGCCTTCATCACCACCGCGAAATCGAGGCCGGCCTTCTTGTTGACCTGCACCTGGCGCAAGCCTTTCTGCGTGATTTCGACCGGGTCTTCCGCCGTCCAGATCTTGGTGTCGGGCGTATTGAGGAACTTCAGCACCGAGTGCAACGTGGTAGTTTTACCGGAGCCGGTCGGACCGCAGACGAAAAACAGGCCATAGGGCTTGGAAACCGCCTCCTTCAGGCGCTGTTCGTTGTGCGGCAGCAGGCCCAGTTTGTCCAGAGGGATCGGCTCGCCCGCGGCGAGGATGCGCATCACCACGTCCTCGACGCCGCCCGCCGTGGGAATCGTCGCCACCCGCAGCTCGATGTCGAGCGGGCCGAACTTCTTGAACTTGATCTTGCCGTCCTGCGGCTTGCGCTTCTCGGAAATGTCCAGGTCGCACATTATTTTCAGGCGGGCGACCAGGGCGTTGCGGAAGCTGTGGGGAATCTCGATGTATTTCTGCAGCGAACCATCCCGCCGGAAACGGATCATCACCCTGTCCTTGCCCATGCCCGGCTCGATGTGGATATCCGAAACCCCCTGCTGGAAGGCATCGATGATGATCTTGTTAACCAGCTTGACAAGTTCGTTGTCGGCGGCGGCGGAAACATCGTCGCCGCTGTCGGCTTCTATCTCGCCTTCATCCATCGCCGACAGCAGGTCGCCCACATCGGTATCGTCGGAAAAACTGCTGCCGAAGAACTGATCGACGGTCTGTTTGAATTCGCGGACGGTGGTGACCCGATAGACGATCTTGCTCTTGGCGAAGACGTTGTTGACCACGCGCGAGCTCTTGACCTGCTCGGGATCCATGCACAGGATGAGGATGCCTTCCTTGGTGTCCTCGATCGGCAGCCACTGGTTCTGCTCGACATATTCGCGCCGCAGGTTTTTCATCAGGTCGAGCGGCTTGATGCGGTCGCCCTTGTAGGGTTCGTAGGGTACGCCGAAGAACTTGGCGAGGGCCGCCCCGATGGCCGGCACCTTGACCTGGAACTCGGTAATCAGCGCCTCCTCGACATCGATGTTCTTGCGCCGCGCCGAGCGGCTGGCAAGATCCATCTCCTGCGCGGAAATAACCGCATCCAGCACCAGATGGTCATACTTTGTCTTGATGGCCTGGGCTGGCTTGTTGCGCTGGGCGAAGGCGATCGCAAGGGTTTCGCACAAACCCTTGATGCCTTCCTCGGCGACGTTCGCGAACGGCACACCGGCCTTGTTGTTGATGAGCTGCACGACGCCAAGCAACTCGCCGGTCTGTACGTCGACAATCGGCCCCACCAGCATCTGTTTGGTGCGGTAGCCGGTGCGCTTGTCTACCTCCTGCAGGAAGCGCAAGTTGGGGTTGATGGCCTTGAGCTCGGTCTCGTCATAGACGTCGCGGATGTTGACGATCCTGCGCGACAGGGCAACGTTGCCGGCGATGCTCTGGTCGGCGATCGGCAGCTTCAGGTCCTTGAACGAATTCAGCCCGGTCTTGACCTTGGAGACGATCGACGTCTTGTCCTCGCTGATGGCATAGACCGTCAGGCGGTCTGCGTTGAACAGCGCGCAAATGTCCTGCGACAGTTCGAGCATGATCTCGTCGATGTTCGACGTCGCGTGGATCTTGTTCGTGACCGCCTGCAGGTTCTTGAAGAATGCCAGGCGGCTGCCCAACTCACCTGCATTGACGGCATCTCCACCCTGGCCCGTCGCGGGATTCAGTATCGCGCTCATGCCGCTATCTTCTCCATCGTGACCATCGACTTCAGCCCCCCCTCCAGCAGGCTGGCATGCAGGCCGCGCTGCGACATCAGGAAGGCCGCGGCGGAACTGCGCCTGCCGCTCTGGCAATAGGCGATGTATTCGATATCCCGCCGCAGGCTGGGCAAGGCATCGCGCAATTCGTTCAGCGGGATGTTGACTGCCCCGGGTAGGCCGTCCTGCCGGTATTCGGCCGGAAAGCGGACATCGAGCCAAACGGCGCCTGCCGCCACGCGCCGCGCCGCCTCGGCGGCATCGATGCGCTGCAACAGGGGCTCCCGCAGCAGCCGGATGAAATCCGCGCCGTCAAGGCGCAACAGTTCCCCATCGGTTTTCATGGCTACCGTCGCATTGCGGGTGGTTTCGGCGACCAGTGCCTCTTCGCCGAAAACATCCCCGGCGCCCAGCTCCGCCAGTTCCCGGCAGGCACCGGCGACCTCCCGCGTAACGACGGCTCGGCCGCGCTCAATCACATAATAATAATCGCCAGGATCGCCTTGACGGACGATGATGGCGCCCGCCTTGACCGACTGTCTCCGGAAACAGGCGAGCAGGCTTTCGATGTGCGCGGCCGGGAGATTCGCGAAGGCGCCGAGCGTCAGCGCACGGACATCGAAAATGCCGGACATGACGCGCCAGTCGGCTGCATCGCTCGCACCGATCTCCGTCTCCGCCGGCGGCTGCACCAGTTGATCCCAGGTCACGAGAATATCAAGCGCCTTCTCGTCGAACCACAGCAGGTCGACATCGGTGATCGCACGGGCGCCAACGGGGTTCATGCCGGCGCGTGCCAGCGGAATGGCGGTTTCGTCACAGCCGCCCACCAGAACCTTCATGCTGCCGTCCGGATAATCCAGCTTGAGTTCTCCCTTGAGCAGATACACGACGCGCTGTGCCCAAGGAAAGTCCAGCCCATGCGGACTGCGCTGCCAAATCTCGCGGCGGGCCAGCACGACGGCCTGGCGGAAACTCTCCGGCGCCAGCCCGGCGAGTGGCTGAAGACGGGCAAGTGTTTCCTGCGGCACGGGCTGCGGATTCATAGCTCGAATACCTGGTTGTTCTGCAGCATGCGCGGCTTGAACTCACCGATGCTGTCCTCGATTTCCTCCATCGTCAGCTCGATCTGTCCGGGCTTGAGATGGGTGATAAAAATTTCCGGCCGCGATTGGAGATAGCGCAACTCCTCCAGCAGCATGCTGGGACAGAGATGCAGCGAGGCTTCGGCCAGCTTGCGCTCGCGGTTCGAAAAGGCGGTCTCGATGATTAGTGTACGCAAATTGTCAATGGCATTGACGGCTTTCCAGAGCGCGGGGCACGGCCCGGTGTCTCCGGAGAACACCAGGCTGGCCCGGCCGGAATCCAGCTGGTAGGCGAGCGCCGGCACAGTATGGTTGGCCGGCAAGGCGGTGATATGCCGCCCTTGCAGTTCGACGCTCTGCCCCACGGCGAGCGGCACGAAACGCAGCCAGGGATCCGCCGCCGAGGGAATCTCGGAGAAGTCCGGCCAGACCGCCCAGTTGAAGACGTGAATTCGCAGTATTTCCTCCACCGCCGGCAGGGCATGGACCGTCAGTGCGCGGTTGCGCATGTCGCCGACCGTATCGATCATCAAGGGCAGGCAGGCGATGTGGTCCATGTGACTGTGCGTCAGGAACACATGATCGATCTGGGCCAGCTCGGCGATGGAAAGATCGGCGACCCCCGTCCCGCAATCGATCAGGACGTCGTTGTCGACCAGAATCGATGTGGTGCGCAGATGCCTGCCTCCAATGCCGCCGCTGCACCCGAGAATGCGTATCTTCATCTACTTGGTCTCGAAGGTGGTGACCCCGTCCCAGCCTTCCCCGGGCGGCTCCTGGCGGCAGTGGGCGATCCGCTTGGCATATAGATCATAGAGATAGTGCGGACGCACGCGGATGAGATTGAGCAGCAGCATCTCGGCGCGATCCCAGTCCTGAGCGCGGTAGGCCTGCAAGGCCTGGTTCCAGAGTTTGAGCTGGTCGAGGGTTTCCTGGTCAACCTGCCCTTCGGGACCGAGGGGTTCGTAGATGCCCACCGGCTCGGCCTTGCCCTTGACGCGCACGCGATCCAGTTCGCGCAGAACGAAATTCTTGCCCAGCCTGTCGCGCGTCCCCTCGCCGACGATGATGCCGACGCCGTATTGCTTGGTGATGCCTTCCAGGCGCGAACCGAGGTTGACCGCGTCGCCCATCACGGTATAGGCCTTGCGCACCGGCGACCCCATGTCGCCCACGGTCATCGTGCCGGTATTGAGACCGACCCCGATCTTGAGTTCCGGCCAGCCTTTCGCCAACAGCCGCTGGTTCAGTTCCTTGAGCGCGGCCTGCATCTCCAGCGCGGTCGTCACGGCATGCACGGCATGCTCCGGGTCCGCCAGCGGCGCCCCCCAGAAGGCCATGATGGCATCGCCGATATATTTGTCGAGGGTGCCACGGTGGCGGCGCACCACTTCGGTCATCGCACCCAGATATTCGTTCATCAGGGCAGCCAGCTGGTCCGGCTGCAAGCCCTCGGAAATCGTCGTGAACCCGCGGATGTCCGAGAACAACACCGTCAGTTCGGCCTTGCGGCCGGCCATGCTATAGCCCTCGGGATTGCGCGCCATCTCATCCACCAGTTCCGGCGGCACATACTGGCCGAACAGCTCGGTGAACTGGCGCTTGGTCTTCGACTCGACGAAATAGCCCCAGGACATGTTGAGGGCATACAGCAGGAGCACCAGCAACGCGGCATTGGCGAAGGGCAGCACCACGTTGCCGACATGCCAGAGCGCCAGATTGAGGCTGGACAACACCAGCACGACCAGCACGCCGGTCAGAGTCGCCTTGAGCGGGGAAAGCAGCGGCAGCAAGAAGATCATCAGGGCGCCGGCCAGCAGCACCTGCAGGAAATCCGCCGCCAACAGATAGCTGGGCTTGTGCTTGACCTCGCCGTCGAGCATGCCGGCGATCAGGTTGGCATGCACCTCGACGCCAGGATAGGTCGTCGCCACCGGCGTGGCGCGCAGATCCATCAGGCCGGGGGCGGTTGTGCCGATCAGCACGATACTGTCCTTCAGTTTTCCCGTGGCGATACGATCGTTGAGCACGTCGGTCGCCGACACGTAAGGGAAACTGCCCTGCGGACCGCGATAGGGAATCAGGGCCGCGACATTCTCGTCCACCGGAATCCGCAAGCTGCCCCGGGCGGTCGGGAGTTCAAGCCATTCCAGGCCGGCGTAACTATCGCTGGGATCTTCGTAGCCCGGCAGCACCGGGGGGAAGTCCAACAAGGCGCGTACCATGCCAAGCGCCAGAGATTCATAGTACGCGCCCTGATATTCGGCCAGCAGCGGCACGCGGCGCGAAATGCCGTCGAAATCCACCAGCGGATTGAAGTGGCCTGCACCTGCGGCCGCTGACTGGAGGATCGGCAGGTTGCCGCCGTGATTCTGCCAGCGCGTGATGGCGAGCGGCTTGCCGGCGAAGGTGCCGGCTGGCAGGGTCGGCGCCGGCATGGCGCCGCTGGACTGCCCGCCTTCGATATTGGAAAGGTAATAGCCAAGGATGATCTTGCGGTTCCTCAGGGCCGCCGCCAGGCGAGCATCGTAATCGAGCCGCGGGCGCATCTCGCGGAAGGCCGACTGGAAAGCGCCGTTGTCGCGCAAATCGCGCGACGCGAGCGCTTCGAGCGCCTTGATTCCCGAACTGACATCGGGCTCCGCGAAAACGACGTCGAAGCCGACCAGCTTGACACCATGCCGGTCGAACAGCTTGTCCATCAACAGGGCGAGACGGTCGCGCCCCCAGGGCCAGCGCCCCTGCTCGGCAAGAGACTTCTCGTCGATATCGACGATGACCACGCGCTCGTCGATGCCGCGCGGCATCGTCAGTCGCAGCTTGGCATCGTAGAAAATCGCGTCGAGGCGGTCGATCAGGCCAATCTGGTAAATCTGCGCCGCATGGCCGAGCATGACCAGCAGTAGGGCCAGACCCAGGACATGGCGCGCCAGATGTCGCTTCACGTTCGTGGCGGCATCAGGGCTTGAAGAAGAATTCCATCTTCACGCCAGCCAGCTCGATGACGTCGTGGTCGCGCAATTCATGGGCCTGCGTGTCGATGGCGGTGCCATTGACGGTCGGGAATTTCGCGCCTTCGACATGAGTGAGGAAATAGCCGTGCGGGCGCCGCGCGATCACCGCCACCTGCACGCCCGGCTTGCCGAGGGTGGTCAGCGACTTGACCAGATCAAGCGTCTTGCCGGCATTGCTGCCATTGAGGACCTGGATGGCGCCCAGGGCAACGGGACTCGCAGCCTCAGGCTTGGCATCGGGCGCGATGGGAGGAGCGAGATTCACCGGCGGCGCCAGCGGCGCGGCCTGGGGTTCGGCGGCCGGCGGCTTGCCGGCCGCCTGTTCGGCCGCCTTGCGCATCACGTCCGGCCGCAGCACCATGGTCTTCTCGAAATCGGCCTGCGAGGCATGTTGGGTCGCCTCATTGACATACTTGAGGCGATATTTCCCGAGTTCGATGACGTCGTTGTTCTGCAGGAAATGCTTCTTGACCTGCTGGCCATTGACGAAGGTGCCGTTGGTGCTGTTGAGATCCTCGAGGAACGAGTCGTTGAGGATCGTCACGATCACCGCATGCTCGCCCGAGATCGCCAGATTGTCGATCTGGATATCGTTGTGCGCCTTGCGGCCGATGGTGGTGCGTTCCTTGTTCAAGGGAATTTCCTTGAGCACCAGGTTGTCCATGCTGAGTATGAGCTTAGCCATCTTGAGCATCCTTGAGGACTGCAAACATTATCATGATCCAAACCACGAACGCACGCGCATCCAAAGCCCGCCGCCCCGGCGGGACGCGGGATAGGGTGCCTTCACTTTCGCAAGAATAACCGACACGTTGTCCCGACCGCCATTATCGTTCGCCATTTGCACCAGTTGTTCGGCACAAAGGGGCAGATTGGCCGACAGGGATCCCAGGCCCAGGGCGATCTCGTCGTCCTCGACCATGTCGTTGAGTCCGTCGGAGCAGAGCAGGTAGATGTCGCCGGGCTGCACCGCGAACTCGTTGATCTCGGTATCGACGGTCGTGTCCACTCCCAGCGCACGCGTCACCAGGTTCTTGTTCTGGGAAAGACGCGCCTGTTCCGGCGTCAGCATGCCACTGTCGATCTGCTCCTGCAGCAGCGAATGGTCACGCGTCAGCTGGTCCAGGCTCTCGCCGCGCATGCGGTAAAGGCGCGAGTCGCCCACATGCGCCACCGCCACGCGATCATCGTAGAAGAGGGCCGCGACGAGCGTGGTACCCATCCCGGCATACTTCGGCTGACTAATGGCGGCCTGGTGGATCGCCGCGTTGGTGCGCCCGATGACGTCGCGCAAGGCGGCGCGCGCCAGAACCTCTCCGCCGGGATCCATTTCATGCGGCAGCCGCGTGGCGAACGCATGCTCCAGTTCGCTCCCCAGCACGGCGGTGGCCATGCCGCTCGCGACCTCGCCGGCGTTGTATCCGCCCATCCCGTCGGCAAGCACCGCCAGTCCGAGTTGCGCATTGGCCAGCACGGAATCCTCGTTGTTCGAGCGCACCCGGCCCGCATCGCTACAGGTGGCCATCTCAATCGCGCCGGACAGGTCTTGTGCCGCCATCTCAGGCCGCTCCCAGCGTCGCCAGACATGCGCTCAGATCGCGGGCCATCTCGCTGCCAGTCTGGTAGCGCTGGTCCGGGTCCTTCACGAGCGCCTTGTCGATCACTGCCGCCACGCAGTCGGGGATGCCCGGCACGACACCGCGGATGTCGGGGTGCGCTTCGTTGGCGATCTTGAACATCAGTTGCGCCATCGACTCGCCTGTGAATGGCAGTTGGCCGGAGCACATCTGATACAGGGTGACACCCAAGGAGAACAGGTCGGAGCGACCGTCGATCTTCTTGCCCGCGAGTTGCTCCGGCGACATGTAGGAGGGTGTGCCGAGCACCATGCCGGTCTTGGTCTTCGAGGAATCGGTGATACGCGCGATGCCGAAATCGGTGACCTTGACGGTGTCGCTCTCGGCCTCGTACATGAAGTTCGCCGGCTTGATGTCGCGATGCACGACGTTGTTCTTGTGCGCATAGTCGAGGGCGTCGGCCACCCGCGCAATGATGCTGACGACCTTGGGCAGTGGCAGCAGGGCGCCGGGCTTGGTCTGGGGCACCAGGTCCTTGCCCTTGAGGAATTCCATCGCGATGTAGGCCAGATCGTGTTCCTCGCCCGCATCGTACATCTGCACGATGTTCGGATGATTGAGGCGCCCCGCGGTTTCCGCCTCGCGGAAGAAGCGCTCCTTGACGTCCTTGATCTCGTCCTCGTCGAACTCTTGCGACAGGGCCATGGTCTTGATGGCGACGATGCGGTTGATCTTTGGATCGCGGCCGAGATAGACGACGCCCATCGCGCCCTTGCCGAGTTCCTTCTCGACCTGATAACGGCCCAGCATCGGCTTCTCGACGCCTCCACCATCGGCGCCGTCGAGAATCATCGTGCTGGCGTTGGTGCGTCCGCCGCCGGCGCCGCCGAGGATCACCGTCTCCGACATCTGCTTGGCGCGCGCGATGCGCTGGGCAAGATCGCGAAACTCGATGTTGTAGTCGGCCATGTAGCGAAACACCGCTTCGGCCTTGTTGAACTGGCGCTTGCGCTCGAAATCCAGCCCCAGGTTGTAAAGGTTCTCCATCAGCTGGTCGTCGAGCGGGCACTTGCGGAACTTGTCGAAGGCCATGTCGAGCTGGCCCTGCCCCTGGAAGGCAAGGCCGAGCATGCGGTTCGACTCGGCCGACTCGGCCTCGGACTTCTCCTTGCCGCGCTCGGTGACGAGGAAGCGCTTGGTGGTCAGCAGCAGGTGGCCGATCAGCAGCAGGGTCGCCGGCAGCATCAGTTGCAGCCACATGAGCTGCGTGACCATCAACCCGAAGTGGGCGCCGACCAGCAGCACGAGAAGCAACGCCGTAACGACGGCCCCCATGCCCGCTGACAAGCGCGGCAGCAGAAGCACCAGATAGAGCGCGATCAGCAGGAAGATGCCCTGTTCCGTCCAGAAACCCCAGGACGGAGCAACGAAGAAGTGTTCCGACAGGATGCTTGACACCGAGTGGGCCAGCACTTCCACCGACGCCATCGAAGGGGCAACCGGCGTCACGAACAGGCTGCCGACACCGGCGGCCGTCGGCCCGATCAGCACGATCTTGTCGCGATACTTGTCGAGCGGAATCCTGCCGCTGGCGACGTCGTAGAAGGAATCGACGGCGAAGGCGGGCTTGCCACCGCTATCGCTGTAGAAGAACGTCAGCATGCGCGTGGCCGCATCGGTACCGATCCGCAGCTTGCCGAGCCCGACCGCTTCGCCTGCCCGCACCTGAATGTCAGCGGGCGTCAGGTTGAGGCTCTTCGCTGCCACCAGCAGGGACAGCGACGGAAATGCCTGACCGAAATATCCCAGCACCAGCGGCTCGGTGCGGATCGCGCCATCGATGTCGGGAAGCACGTTCAGGTGCCCGATCGCAGCTGCCTTGGCACCCAGGCTGTCGACCACCCCGGCGTCGAGTCCGAGCGTCGGCACCAGCGCGGATTCATCCGCCGCCGCTTGGACTGCATTGCCGGTCACGAACTCGGGCAGCAGGTGGTCCGGGCGTCCAATGGGCGCGCCCAGATGGAACAGCATCGGCAGCGCGACGTTGCCCGCCTGGCCGATCGCCTCGCTCAGGCGGCGGTCGGTATCGAGCCTCTCCGCAGCCTCGGCCAGCAGGGCGGTCATCGGATCGGGCACCGGCGGCGGCAGTTCCTCCGGCACCGGCGGCGGCACGACCGGGGTCGCCACGACTGCCGTCGCCGTCCTGCCGGCACTGACTTTTTTCGCGCCCTGCCTCTTCGCCGCGGCCTGGGCCGCCAGCGCCGCCTCGGCAGCGGCGCGTTCCGCAGCCAGGGCAGCCTCGGCCGCCACGCGGGCGTCGTTCAATTCGGTCAGGCGATGGATGTAATCCAGTCCGGCATCGCGCTGCGGCTCGGAAAACAGAACGGTGGTGGCGATCACCTTCGCTTTCGCCGCGGCCAGCTTCTCGATCATGTCGGCAAATATCTCGCGCGACCATGGCCAGCGGCCGATGTTGTCGAGACTCTGCTTGTCGATGGCGATGACGGCGATGCGGTCGGAAGGCATGCGTTCCGTCATGCCCACCCCGACATCGTAAGCCTTGCGCTCGAGACTTTGCAGCAAGTTCCCGCCGCCCAGAACGAACACAACCGCGCTGACCAAGAGGCCAACGAACCAGTCGCTCTTCCAGAAATTCAGGCCAGTCTTTTTGCCCACCGTGTGCGCCATTCCTCCCGATACCCTGCCCGCAGACCGCCCACATCGGACAACTTAATGAAGAAACAGGATGATAAGTCGCATTCTTACAGCCAGCCCTCAAGTCAGTCAATGATTTTTCATGCCGCCGGCACGAAAAACGGGCTCGATAGGGCAATTCCGCACCAAAAAGAAAGGCGGGCCTCAGCCCGCCTCGTCTTGTCGCCAAAACGCCTTACAGCATCGCCTTCAGCAGCTTGGCCATTTCGGACGGGTTGCGCGTCACCTTGAAACCGCACTCTTCCATGATGGCGAGCTTGGCATCGGCCGTGTCGGCACCGCCCGAGATCAGCGCGCCGGCATGGCCCATGCGCTTGCCGGCCGGCGCGGTAACACCGGCGATGAAGCCGACCACGGGCTTTTTCATGTGGTCCCTGCACCAGCGCGCGGCATCCGCCTCGTCCGGGCCGCCGATCTCGCCGATCATGATCACCGCGTCGGTATCTGGATCGTCGTTGAACATGCGCATCACATCGATATGTTTGAGGCCGTTGATCGGATCGCCTCCGATGCCGACCGCCGAAGACTGGCCGAGGCCGATCTCGGTGAGCTGAGCGACGGCTTCGTAGGTTAGCGTGCCGGAGCGCGACACCACGCCGATACGGCCCTTCTTGTGGATGTGGCCGGGCATGATGCCGATCTTCACCTCGTCTGGAGTAATAAGGCCTGGGCAGTTGGGGCCGAGCAGCAGGGTTTCCTTGCCACCGTTCGCGACCTTCTGCTTCATCTTGTTGCGCACCACCAGCATGTCGCGCACCGGAATGCCCTCGGTGATGCAAATGGTCAGATCGAGGTCGGCTTCGCAGGCTTCCCAGATCGCGTCGGCGGCACCGGCGGGCGGCACGTAGATGACCGAGACGGTGGCGCCGGTCGCCTGCTTGGCTTCCCTGACGGTGGCGTAGATCGGCACGTCGAAAATCCTTTCGCCGGCCTTCTTCGGGTTCACGCCGGCGACGAAGCAGTTCTTGCCGTTCGCATACTCGATGCACTTCTCGGTGTGGAACTGGCCGGTCTTGCCGGTGATGCCCTGGGTGATGATCTTGGTGTCTTTGTTGATGAGGATGGACATGTCGGCTCCCTTACTGCACAGCCGCGACGATCTTGGTCGCGGCCTCCGCCATGGTGTCGGCGGCGATGATCGGCAGACCGGATTCGGCGAGGATCTTCTTGCCGAGGTCTTCGTTGGTGCCCTTCATGCGCACCACCAGCGGCACCGACAGATGCACTTCCTTGGCCGCGGCGACGACACCAGTGGCGATGGTGTCGCAGCGCATGATGCCGCCGAAGATATTGACCAGGATGCCCTTGACCTTGGGATTCTTGAGCATGATCTTGAAGGCCTCGGTCACCTTCTCGGTCGTGGCGCCGCCACCGACGTCGAGGAAGTTGGCCGGCTCGGCGCCGAACAGCTTGATCGTGTCCATAGTCGCCATCGCCAGGCCCGCGCCGTTCACCAGGCAACCGATGTTGCCATCGAGGCTGATGTAGGCGAGATCGAACTTCGAGGCCTCGATCTCGTCGGCGTCCTCTTCGTCCAGGTCGCGGTAGGCGACGATCTCGGGCTGGCGATAGAGCGCGTTGGAGTCGAAGTTGAACTTGGCGTCGAGCGCCTTGATGTTGCCGTTGCCTTCGAGGATCAGCGGATTGATTTCCGCCAGCGATGCATCGGTTTCCATGTAGCAGGTATAGAGCTTCTTGAAGGTGTCGGTCGCCTGGGCGATCGAGCCTTCCGGAACACCGATGCCCTTGGCCAGTTCCAGCGCCTGCGCGTCGGTCAGGCCGACCAGCGGATCGACGAAGACCTTGATGATTTTCTCGGGCGTTTTGTGGGCGACTTCCTCGATGTCCATACCGCCTTCGGACGAGGCCATCATGGCGACCTTCTGCGTGGCGCGGTCGGTCAGGGCCGCAACGTAGTATTCCTTCTTGATGTCGGCACCATCCTCGATCAGCAGGCGGCGGACTTTCTGGCCTTCCGGGCCCGTCTGGTGGGTCTTCAACTGCATGCCGAGGATGGCGCCGGCGTTGGCGCGCACCTCATCTAGCGACCTGGCGAGCTTGACGCCGCCGCCCTTGCCGCGACCGCCGGCGTGTATCTGTGCCTTGACCACCCAGACGTTGCCACCCAGTTGTTCTGCGGCCTTGACGGCCTCATCGACGGAAAAACAGGGGATGCCGCGCGGGGTCGCCACGCCGAACTTCCTCAGGATTTCCTTGCCCTGATACTCGTGGATCTTCATGGATCTTCCTTGCCGAGGGGATTGTTCATGGATCCCGCAAGCCTGGCTCGCGGGGTGAGAATAATATCACGTTATGGGTGTCTTATTTTTACTGATGCAGCTTTCAACTACCTTACAGATCGACCACCCAGTCGATGGATGATGGCGGCAGGTAGTGCTGCTGCACTTGCGAAAAATAGAAGCGGTTCGCGACGAACGCCCCGTCTATCATGCCGCAACTGGCGGCGGGGTTCGCACCGCTGGCTTGGAAGTCGGCGAAACCGGCCGGCTGGTTAATCAGCACCGTACCGGTCAGGTTGAACGACAAGGCAACGCCGGTGCGCAAGGAAATGTCCTCGGCCAACTGCTGGACATGAGGCCTGCTCGTATGCACAAGAAAGTTGAGTGCCCCCTTGTCGCGCATCGTGGCTTCGGCAAGCGCGAGACTCTCTGCGGTGTTCGCCGTCGAAACGATGGTGGCGATCGGGCCGAAGCGCTCCTCCATGAAGAGGCTGGGCTGATCCGCCTGCGCGCGGATCAGGAGCGGCGTATGTACGCGCGCTTTCGGCCACTGCGGATGCGCAACGGCCTCTGATTCGCGCAGGATGTCCGCCATCGTCTCGGCAAGCTCGCGCGCCGCTTCGATGCGCGCCACGGTAGTCGGTGACTGGATCGCGCCCAGCACCTCCACGGCGCGCGCGGGATCTTCGAGAAACTTGCCGAGCGCAAAGGCCAGATCGCGCCCGAAACGCTCCTCGCTCACAGTGCCTTCGGGCGTCTGCACGCCCTCGCGGCCAACGAAGATGGTACGCGGTGTCGCGCGCAACTGACCGGCATCCAGGCACAGCGAAAGGACGAGGTTTTTCAGCAGCGCCTTGTAATCGTAGGTCGAGTCGACCAACACGCAATTCACGCCGCCGGTTTCGACGAACAAGCGGGCCTGGCGCGCGTTGTCGAGCAGCCAGTGGCCGAAATCCGGCGCGCCGGCGTAATCGATGAGGCGAATTTCCTGCTTCAGCGCGATGTCGCGGGCGACCGGGCCATCCGGTTCGCCGACCAGCAGCGTCACCAGATTGGCATCGAAACCGGCTTCCTTGAGCACGGCGCGCGCCACCGCCACCGTGATGGCCAGCGGCAGAATGGCGGTCGGGTGGGGCTTGACGATCACCGGATTGCCGGTCGCGAGATTGGCGAACAGCGCCGGACAGGCATTCCAGGTCGGTTGCGTCGCGCTGCCTATTACAAGCGCCACACCCAGCGGAGCGACCATGAAACGCTTTTCCAGGCGTTGGCTGGCGTTGCGTTGCCATTCGGCCTGTTGCGGCACCTGCGTCATCTCGCGATGCGCCCAGGCCAGCGCCTCAAGGCCGCGCGCCTGCGCCTGCGGCCCACCGGTCAGAAACGCCATCCCCAGGCTCTGCCCCGTGGTGTGCATCAATGCGTATGCGAGTTCAGCGCTGCCAGCGTTCAGCCGCGCGAGAATCTCCAGACAAACGCCGGTGCGTGTCTCGATCCCGGCGCGCACCCAGGGAAGCATCGCGCTGCGCGCTGCGGAGACCAGCGCATCGGGACTGCAACAGGGGTAGGAAACCCCCAGGGTAAATCCATAGGGCGAAACCTCCTCGCCGCCGCGCCCTTGCACGCCGGGCTGGTCGAGATAGAACTGGGCATCGCGATAGGCCTCGAACGCCGCCTGGCCATCGTCGAGAGCGGTTTCGCCATAGGCCCGGGGACTTTCCGGGTAAGGCGTCCAGTGAGTGCGTCGCGTGATCGCAGCCTGCGCCTGATCTAGCAGCGTACGATGTTTGTCGAGCAGCGGATGGGGCATGGCGGTCTCCGGAAATAGGCGCCGTGATAAAGTTCGCCTCCTCATTGTATTGTTGTATTCGGTTTTGCGCCGTTGTCATCGCCTGATAGCGACGGGGGAGATAGAAAAGATGAAGAACGATCGCGCGCTCGACGCCATCGAAACCGCCAGCCGCGACGAAATCGTCGCCCTGCAGACGGAACGCCTGCGCTGGAGCCTGAATCACGCCTATGACAACATCGCCCACGTCCGTGCGAAGTTCGACGCCGCCGGCGTCAAGCCCGGCGACTTCAAGGAACTCGCCGATCTGGCGAAGTTCCCCTTCACCACCAAGCAGGATCTGCGCGACACCTACCCCTTCGGCATGTTCGCGGTGCCGCAGGAGAAGGTCGTACGCGTCCATGCATCCTCGGGCACCACCGGCAAACCGACCGTCGTCGGCTATACGCAAAAGGACATCGATACCTGGGCCAACCTGATGGCGCGCTCGATCCACGCCGCCGGCGGCCGTTCCGGCGACAAGGTGCATGTTTCCTACGGCTATGGCCTGTTTACCGGCGGTTTGGGCGCCCACTACGGCGCCGAACGGCTCGGTTGCACCGTCATTCCCTTCGGTGGCGGCCAGACCGAACGTCAGGTACAACTGATCCAGGACTTCAAGCCCTCGATCATCATGGTCACGCCGTCCTACATGCTCGCCATCGCGGACGAATTCGACCGGCAGGGACTGAACCCGGCCGAAAGTTCGTTGCGCATCGGCATCCATGGCGCCGAACCATGGACGCAGGAGATGCGCGCCGAAATCGAGAAGCGCTACGCCATCGACGCCATCGACCTCTATGGACTCTCGGAAGTCATGGGGCCCGGCGTCGCCCAGGAGTGCATCGAAAGCAAGGATGGCCCCGCGATCTGGGAAGATCATTTCTATCCGGAGATCATCGACCCGAACACCGGCGCAGTGCTGCCGGACGGCGAACTGGGCGAACTGGTGTTCACCTCGCTCACCAAGGAGGCACTGCCGATCATCCGCTATCGCACGCGCGACCTCACCCGCCTGCTGCCACCCACTTCGCGTTCGATGCGGCGCATCGCCAAAATCACCGGCCGCTCCGACGACATGCTCATCATCCGCGGCGTCAACGTCTTCCCGAGCCAGATCGAGGAACTGATCCTCAAGCAGCCGAAACTTTCGCCGCACTACCAGCTCGAGGTCAGCCGCGAAGGCCATCTCGATTCGATGGCCGTAAACGTCGAGATCAAGCCGGAATTCGCCACCGCCACGGCGGCGGAAAAGGAATTCGTCGCGCATGATCTGCAGCACCACATCAAGTCCTACGTCGGCATTTCCACCCGGGTCGAAATCAAGGCCGTCGGCGCCGTCGAGCGCTCGATCGGCAAGGCCAAGCGCATTGTCGACCTGAGGAACAAATGAAGCCCCACCACTGGCCTTGGACTTTTCTCGTCTTCACTTTTCTCGGCGTCATCTGCACCTTTGCCGGCATCGCCGCCTTCGCCGGTCTGTTCGAAAGCGTCCACCCCTTGCTTGCCGACCCGATGGCCGGCTGGGGGTTGATCGTTTCCGCCATCGCCTGTTTCCTCACCGGCGCCTTCCCTCTGGTTCTGAGACGGCTCGCCGAGCGCGAAGGAGCATAGCCGGGGCCAGCCATGACGGCCGACCATTTCTCGCGTCAGGCGCCCGATTACGCAAAATACCGTCCCGGCTATCCTCCGGCGCTGTTTTCCTGGCTTGCCGAACGCACGCCCGGCCATGAACTCGCCTGGGATGTCGGCTGCGGCAGCGGTCAAGCTGCCGAACCGCTCGCCGCGCATTTTCATCGCGTCCTCGCCACCGACCTGTCCACCGCCCAGATCGGCCAAGCAAAACTCCATCCGCGCGTCGAATACCGCGCCTCCCCCTGCGAGGCAAGCGGCCTGCCTGACGCGTGCTGCGACCTTGTCACCGTCGCACAGGCGATTCACTGGTTCGACTTCGACGCGTTCTATGCCGAGGTGCGCCGCGTACTCAAGCCCGGCGGGCTGCTCGCCGCCTGGACCTACACCCTGCTGCGCGGCGAGCCGGCGATCAACGCCACCATCGAAAAGTTCTATGCCGAAGCGCTGGCGCCCTGGTGGCCGCCCCAGCGGCGCTGGGTAGAACTCGGCTATGTCGGCATGCCATTCCCCTTCGCCGCCGTGTCGCCAACACCGACCTTCGAAATTCGCCTGCACTGGACGCTGGCAGATCTGGTGAATTACATTGGCACCTGGTCGGCGGTGCAACGCTGCAGCGCTGCAACCGGCCGCGACCCGACCAAGGAGCTTTCCGAGAGTCTCCGCCCCTGCTGGGGCGACCCGGCGGACACGCGCGAAGTCATTTGGCCGATCGCCCTGTTGGCCGGGCGCGCATGAAAACGAATAGAAGCCGGGCATTGCCCCTGTAATTGCGGTTTCCGCCCCACTCCGACAGGGCAGAATTTCCAATATTTCCACGGGAATTCATGCTGTTGCCAATGCCTTCGCTCCGTTTGCGCGCCGTGCTGATGATCTGCCTGCTGGCGGGTGGGCCGGTTTACGCGGACGCAGCGCCTCAAGTCGCCGCCAAACTCGAGATCGGCCGCACCGCTCCGGCAGATCCGAACGACCCTTTGCAACAATGGTTCCACGAGCAGGACAAACTGCTGGACGACATTCTCATGCGTCTGACCCGCATCGAAACGCTGGTCGAGGAAATTCATCGCCTTGTCCTGGCCATGCCCGACGCCATGCAAAGCGCTCCGCCGCCCAAGCCCCGTGCCGCGCCGCCAACTGCCATACCTCCGGCCATGCCCGCGACACCCGCATCGACCAGTGCCGGTCTGCTTGCAGGCTGGCTTCCCCAACTGGCTGGTGCCGCGGTGCTAGCCGGCGTGCTGCTCTGGTGGGCAAGGCGGCGCCGTTCATCGGCTGCCGTGGTAGTGCGAAAGACATCTGCCATGTCGCAGCCCTCACGCGCCGCCGTGCCGCCTCCGGTGCCCTCTTCCGCCCCGGCGCATGCAAGCAGGGCCGGGGAGTCCTCGGACAGCGTCGATCAGGCGCTCGAACTGGCGGAAATCATGTTGTCGATGGGCTTGGGCCATGGCGCGGCACAAACGCTGGCGGAGCAGATTCGCAGCGAGCCGAAGCAGGCATTGCGGCACTGGCTCAAACTGCTGGAAATCTATCGCAGCAACGGGCAGCAGGAAGAGTTCGAGCGTTCGGCCGAGGAGTTGCGGCAGCATTTCAATGTCCAGCCGGAAGACTGGCAGCCGCGCCCGGAGTCGCAACGCAGCATCGCGAACTACCCGCACATCTCCGCACGGCTGACCCAACTGTGGGGCAAGCCCGGTTGTCTGGCTTTCCTGGAAAACCTGCTCGACGATAACCGGGGGGGTGCCCGCTCCGGCTTCCCGCAGTCGGTGGCAGAGGAATTGCTGCTGCTGGTCGCCATGGTCAAGAGCGGCGGCAATACAGGTTGATGCGGTCCGGCTAGACCGGATTGTCGATATCGACAAACTCGCAGTCCAGCCCGAAGCGCTCTGCAAGGCGCGTGCCCAACGCCATTGCGCCATAACGCTCCGTCGCATGGTGACCGGCCGCCAGATAGGGCACACCGGACTCGCGCGCCAGATGCACGGTCTGCTCTGATACCTCGCCGCTCATGAACAGATCGGCGCCCGCGAGAATCGCCTGCTCGAAATAACCCTGCGCGCCGCCACTGCACCAGGCCACCCGACGCACCTGGCGCTGTCCGTCGCCGATCAGCAAGGGCGTCCGGCCCAGTGCCGCACCCACTTGCACGGCGAGCTCATCGGCAAAAGTCAGTGCCGGCGGCACGCCGAGGAAACCGATGTCCTGCTCGGCAAAGCGTCCCGTGGCCTGCCAGCCGAGTCGCAACGCCAGTTGCGCGTTGTTGCCGAGTTCCGGATGGGCATCGAGCGGCAGATGATAGGCGAACAGGCTGATGTCGCCGGCCATGAGGGCCTGCAGCCGGCGCTTGCGGAATCCTGTCACGCGCCCGTCCTCGCCCTTCCAGAACCAGCCGTGGTGCACCAGCAGCGCATCGGCGTCGCGCGCCACCGCTGCCTCGATCAGTGCCAAGCTGGCAGTGACGCCGCAGACGATGCGGCGCACCTCCCCGCGCCCTTCCACTTGCAGTCCGTTTGGGCAATAATCGCGAAACCGCGCCGGCTCCAATACGCCATCCAGATAAGCGCCCAACTCGTCACGCCGCATCGCCTTCCCCCTCCGTCAGACATTCATGCATCGATTTTGGCTCATTTTCGCCCAGGCCGTCACGGTCAGCGTCGCGGCACTGTTCGCCGTGCAAACGCTCAAGCCGGAATGGCTCACCGCGCGCCAGGCCGGCAATGGTGGCTCACCAACCGTGGTTTCCATCCAGCAGGCGGCTCCGGGAAGCGCCGCGACGCGCAAGACCGCCAGTTTCGCCGACGCCGCACAGGCCGCGCTGCCTTCCGTCGTGCACATCTTCACCAGCCAGGAAGTCCGTCGTCACCCCTTCATCAACGACCCGGTCTTCCGGCACTTTTTCGGCGACCGCTTCGGCGGAGACAGCCAGCGCCAATCTGGGCTCGGCAGCGGCGTGGTGGTTTCCGCCGACGGCCTGGTGCTCACCAACAACCATGTCGTCGAGTCGGCGGACGCCATCGAGGTCGCATTTCACGACGGGCGCAAGACCAAGGCAAAACTGGTCGGTGCCGATCCCGAATCCGATCTCGCCGTACTCAAGATCGCCGACGCCAGCGCCCTGACACCGATCACCTTCGCGCCGGCCGAGTCGCTGCGCATCGGCGACGTAGTACTCGCCATCGGCAATCCGTTCGGCGTCGGCCAAACCGTGACCTCGGGCATCGTTTCCGCCCTGGGCCGCACCCATCTGGGCATCAACACGTTCGAGAACTTCATCCAGACCGACGCGGCCATCAATCCCGGCAACTCGGGTGGCGCGCTGGTGGATAGCAACGGTCATCTGGTCGGCATCAACACCGCGATCTATTCGCAAAGCGGCGGCTCGATGGGTATCGGCTTCGCGATTCCGGTCTCGCTGGCAAAAAGCGTGATGGAGCAGATCATTCGCACCGGCACGGTGACGCGCGGCTGGATTGGCGTCGAGGTGCAGGATCTGACGCCAGAACTGGCGGAATCATTCGGCGTCGAACCGGGCCGGGGCGCGCTGATCGCAGGCGTGATGCGCGGCAGTCCCGCCGATCGCGCCGGGATCAAGCCGGGCGACGTCCTGCTGTCGGTCGATGGTCACACCGTCAAGGACGCCCAGGTCATGCTCGATCTGATCGCCGCCCTGACGCCAGGCGGTTCCACCCGCTTCGGCCTCAGCCGCGAAGGCAAGCAAATCGGGGTCGCAGTCACCATCGGCAAGCGGCCCAAGCCGGCCCGATAAAGACAAGACGCCTGCTAGGGTTGCTCCCGGTTGGCCGCCGACTCGGCCTCGGCACGATCCAGTTCGGCATCCATCGCCGCTTCATCGGGTGGCGCATAGGCACCGTCATCGGCCATGGCCGACTTGCCGATCATCCGTGCCAACAGGATGCCCAGTTCGTAGAGCAGCCACATCGGCATCGCGA
The DNA here is from genome assembly GCA_040754195.1 of Pseudomonadota bacterium. Taxonomy (GTDB): domain Bacteria; phylum Pseudomonadota; class Gammaproteobacteria; order Burkholderiales; family Rhodocyclaceae; genus Sulfuricystis. The sequence goes on from JBFMDJ010000023.1 coordinate 250,473, forward strand.
GCAGGAACTGCGAAAGCACGTCCGGTGGCGTGACCACCGCCGCGACGACGAAGGCGCCGACGATCATGTAGGGACGGAACTCCTGGAGCTTTTCGACGCTGACCAGGCCGACCCGCACCAGCACGATCACCACCACCGGCACCTCGAAGGTGATGCCAAACGCCATGAAGGTTGTCAGGACGAACGACAGATACTTGTCGATGTCGGTCATCACCGCGACGCCCTCGGGGGCGAAGGCGTTGATGAAAGTGAACACGGTCGGAAACACGATGAAATAAGCGAAGCCCATGCCGATGTAGAACAGCAGGACGCTCGCTGCCAGCAGTGGCAGCGCCAGCTTCTTTTCGTGGGCATACAGCCCTGGAGCGACGAACGCCCAAGCCTGATAAAGCACGAAAGGCAGCGCCACGAGAAAGGCCACCATCATGGTCACTTTCATCGGCACGAAGAATGCGCCCGCCACGTCGGTGGCGATCATGTGGCCGCCCTCGGGCAGCGCCGCAAGCATAGGCGCGGCCAGCAGAGTGTAGATGTCGCGCGCCCAATTGACGAGGCCGAGGAAGATCACCAGCACCACCAGCAGGGCGCGGATCAGCCTGTCGCGCAACTCGACGAGATGTGAAATGAAACTTTCCTGGGGACTCTCCATGTCAGGCCACCGGTGGCTGGGGTGGGGAATTCTTGTCTCCAGCACTTTCGGCCGATGACAATAGCGAGCGATTCAGGTCGGTTTCCACAGTGCTCAATTGTTCGTTGACCTTGCGCTCCATGTCGCGCGCCTGCTCCACCACCTCGGTCTGCATTTTTTTCAGTTCGTCCAACTGCATCTCGCGGTTGATGTCGGCCTTGACGTCGCCAACGTAACGCTGCAGACGGCCCAACAGGTGCCCGATCGTGCGGGCAACCCGGGGCATGCGCTCCGGCCCGATGACGATCAGCCCGACGAGGGCGATGACCATCAACTCGGTGAAACCGATGTCGAACACGATGGATGGCTTATTGAAGTCCGGCCGCCGGCGCTGCTCAGACCTTGTTTTCTTCCTTGCGGGCTTCGCCTTCGATCGTATTGCCCGCCTGATCCTCGACCTGCTTCGCCGCGGAGGTGCCTTCCTTCATGCCCTCCTTGAAACCCTTCACCGCGCCGCCCAGATCCGACCCGATATTGCGCAGTTTCTTGGTGCCGAACACCAGCATGACGATCACCAGCACGATCAGCCAGTGCCAGATACTGAAGCTTCCCATCAGATTCTCCTCGGATTATTGCTTGCGCGGCAGCATGGAACCAAGCGGCTCCGGCCCGCCGACGATATGGACGTGAAGATGATACACCTCCTGCCGCCCGACCCTGCCCGTGTTGATGATGGTGCGAAAACCGTCTGTCAGTCCCTGGCCGCACGCGAGCTCGCCCAGCCTGGAGAACAACTTGCCGAGCATGGCGGCATGACTGGCGTCGGCCTGCGCCAGCGAGTCGACATGCTGTTTCGGAATGACCATGAAATGCACTGGGGCCTGCGGATTGATGTCGTGGAAGGCAAGGATGTCCTCGTCCTCGTACACTTTCTTGCAGGGAATTTCACCCCGCACGATCTTGCAGAATATGCAGTCGGCGCTCATCTCACTTCCCACGGCTGGCTTTCTCGTCGATACCGGAGATGCCCTCGCGGCGGCGAAATTCGACCATGATGTCGTCCACACCAATGCCGAAATGGGTCAGCAGCACCATGCTGTGGAACCACAGGTCGCAGGTTTCGCGCACGAGGTGAAGCCGGTCGCCATCTTTCGCGGCCATGATCGTTTCGGCGGCCTCCTCGGCCACCTTCTTGCAGATGGCGTCGGTGCCCTTGGCATACAGGCTGGCGACATAGGAGGAGTCGGGCGCGGCCCCCTTGCGCGACTCCAGGGTTTCCTGAACGCGATGCAATACTTCGAGATCGATCATTTGTAGATTTCCTTGGGATCTTTCAGGACCGGCTCGACATCCTGCCAGCCGTCCTCTTCGAGTCTGTTGAAGAAACAGCTGCGGCGTCCGGTATGGCAGGCGATCCCGCCAGTCTGCTCGATCTTCAGCAGGATGACGTCGCTGTCGCAATCGGCGCGGATTTCGAGAACCTTCTGCGTATGGCCGGATTCCTCGCCCTTGTGCCAGAGCTTGCGCCGGGAGCGTGACCAATAAATCGCCTCTCCCAGCTGCGCGGTCTTTTCCAGCGCTTCGCGGTTCATCCAGGCGAACATCAACACCTCGCCGGTTCGGGCGTCCTGGGCGATGGCCGGTACGAGACCCTGCTCGTCCCATTTGACCTCGTTCAGCCACTTTTTGCTCACAGACGGACCTCGATGCCCTGGGCGCGCATGAACTCCTTCGCCTGCCGCACGGTGTATTCGCCGTAGTGGAAGATGCTGGCCGCCAGTACCGCGTCGGCGCGTCCCTGCGTCACGCCATCGGCCAGATGCTGCAGGTTGCCGACACCGCCGCTGGCGATGACCGGGATCGACACCGCGTCAGCCACGGCGCGCGTCAGGCCGAGATCGAAGCCGTTCTTGGTCCCGTCGCGATCCATGCTGGTTAGCAGAATTTCCCCGGCGCCGAGGGCGGCTACCTGCCGCGCCCACTCGACGGCATCGATATGGGTATTGTTGCGGCCCCCATGGGTGAAAACTTCCCACTTGCCCGGAGCGGTCTGCTTGGCGTCGATGGCGACGACAATGCACTGGCTGCCGACTTTCGCGGCGGCATCCGCCACCAGCTGAGGATTCTGGACGGCTGCGGTGTTCATGCTGACCTTGTCCGCGCCGGCATTGAGCAGCCGCCGTACATCCTCGACCTTGCGCACGCCGCCGCCAACGGTCAGCGGGATGAAGACCTGCTCGGCACAAGCCTCGACGATATGCAGGATGATGTCACGCTGATCCGAGCTTGCCGTGATGTCGAGAAAGGTGATTTCGTCCGCGCCTTGATCGTCATAGCGGCGGGCGATCTCGACCGGATCGCCGGCATCGCGCAACTCGACGAAATTGACGCCCTTGACGACACGGCCGGCATTGACGTCAAGACAGGGGATGATGCGTTTGGCGAGCATGGATTACTGGCCGTTGCACTTGTCCGCTTCGGCCTGGGCCGCGCGAAAATCCAGCCTGCCTTCGTAGATGGCGCGGCCGGTAATGGCGCCCATCACCCCTTCCTCGGCGACGGCGCACAGCGCCTTGACATCATCCAGGCTGGCAATGCCGCCGCTGGCGATCACCGGAATGCGCAGGGCCTGCGCCAGCTTGACCGTGGCGTCCACGTTGACCCCGGACAGCATGCCATCGCGGCCGATGTCGGTGTATATCACGCCCTCGACGCCATAGTCCTCGAACTTCCTGGCTAGGTCGATGACGTCGTGGCCGGTCATCTTCGACCAGCCATCGACGGCCACCTTGCCATCCTTGGCGTCGAGCCCGACGATGATGTGCCCGGGGAAAGCGGTACAGGCGTCGTGCAGGAAGCCGGGGTTTTTTACCGCAGCCGTGCCGATGATGATGTAGGTAATCCCATCGTCGAGGCAACGCTCTATGGTATCGAGATCGCGGATGCCGCCGCCCAACTGGACGGGGATTTCGTCGCCCACCTCCTGCAGGATCGCCTTGATGGCCGGTTCATTCTTCGGCTTGCCGGCAAAGGCACCATTCAGGTCGACCAGATGCAAGCGCCGCGCGCCCTGGTCGATCCAGTGCCGCGCCATGGCGGCGGGGTTCTCGGAAAACACTGTGGCACCGTCCATGACGCCCTGCTTGAGGCGTACGCACTGGCCATCCTTGAGATCGATCGCGGGTATCAGCAGCATGGTGAAGACTCGTTCAGGGGTCAGGGATTCCAGGACATGAAATTGCCGAGCAGGGCGAGGCCGGCCTGCGCGCTTTTCTCCGGGTGAAACTGCACGGCGAAGATGTTATTGCGGGTCACCGCGCTGGTAAAGGAAATGCCGTAATGCGTCGATCCGGCGATAACGTCGGGGGCCGCCGGTTCGACATAGTAGCTATGGACGAAATAAAAGCGCGTACCGTCGGCGATGCCGCTCCAGAGCGGATGCGGCTCTGCCTGGCGCACCTCGTTCCAACCCATGTGCGGCACCTTGAGGCGGGCACCGGCCGCATCGACCATCGCTCCTTCGGGAAAGCGGCGCACCTGGCCGGAAAACAGGCCAAGACCGGCGACATCGCCCTCCTCGCTGTGTTCGAAGAGCATCTGCAGACCGATGCAGATGCCAAGGAACGGTTTTTCCCGCGCGGCGCGAATCACCGCCGCGTCAAGCCCACGCGCCTTCAACTCGCGCATGCAGTCGGGCATGGCGCCTTGGCCGGGCACAACGACGCGGCCGGCATCCGCCACCACGGCCGGGTCGGCCGTGATGACGACGGCGCAGCCTAGCGCGACATGCTCGATGGCCTTGGCCACCGAGCGCAGATTGCCCATGCCGTAATCGACGATCGCGACGGTATTCATTTGCATCGGACGGCAACAAGAAGCCTAGAGGCTGCCTTTCGTCGAGGGTACAACCTCGCCGAGGCGCGGATCGGCAGTAATCGCCATGCGCAAGGCACGCGCGAACGCCTTGAAGACGGTCTCGGCCTGATGGTGGGCGTTGTCGCCACGCAGGCCGTCGATATGCACCGTGATACCGGCGTGATTGACGAGTCCCTGAAAGAACTCGCGGATCAGGTCAACGTCGAAATCGCCTATGCGCGGCCGCGTGAAGTTTACGTTGAAGACCAGGCCCGGGCGACCGGACAGGTCGACCACGACGCGCGACAATGCTTCGTCAAGCGGGACGTAGGCATGGCCGTAGCGGGTCAGGCCCTTTTTGTCGCCCAGCGCCCTTGCCAGCGCCTGCCCAAGCGTGATGCCAACGTCCTCCACCGTGTGGTGGGCATCGATATGCAGGTCGCCGCGCGCGTCGACCTGGAGGTCGATCAGTCCGTGACGGGCGATCTGGTCAAGCATGTGGTCGAAAAAGCCGGCACCTGTCGCCAGTTGCGACTTGCCGGTGCCTTCGAGATCGAGCTTGACGCGAATCTGGGTTTCCAGCGTGTTGCGATGTATGTCGGCGGTGCGCTGCGGGGTAGCCATCACGGTTCCAGCCAAGAGTTGCAAGCCGGCCCATGATACCATTTCGAGCCAGTTGCAACCTTCCATCCTCTCTGTCATGAGCCGATTCTGGAGCGCGACCGTTCGCGCATTGCAGCCCTATGTACCGGGCGAACAGCCGCAGTTGCCGAACCTCGTCAAGCTCAACACCAACGAGCATCCCTACGGTCCGAGCCCGCGCGTGCTCGAAGCCTTGCGCGGCGAAATCGGCGATGCTCTGCGGCTCTATCCGGATCCCGAATGCTCGCGTCTGCGCGAGGCTATTGCCGCACTCCACGGCGATATTGCGCCGCATCAGGTGTTCGTCGGCAACGGTTCGGACGAGGTGCTCGCCCACGCCTTTCTGGCATTGCTCAAGCATGAGCGGCCGATCCTGTTTCCCGACATCACCTACAGCTTCTACCCGGTTTATTGCAGCCTGTATGGCATCGATTACCGCACCGTGCCGCTCGACGACGCTTTCGCGCTGCGAATCTCGGATTATGCCCAGCCCAATGGTGGCATTGTCATCGCCAACCCGAACGCACCGACCGGTCGCGCCATTCCCCTGTCCGACATCGAAACCCTGCTACGTGCCAATGCCGATTCGGTCGTGCTCGTTGATGAGGCTTATATTGACTTCGGTGGCTCATCCGCCGTGGCGCTGGTCAATCGCCATCCGAACCTGCTGGTCGTACAGACATTTTCCAAGTCGCGCTCGCTGGCAGGCCTGCGGGTCGGATTCGCCATTGGCCATCCCGAACTGATCGAGGGCCTGCGACGCGTGAAGGACAGCTTCAACTCCTACCCGCTCGACCGCCTGGCCATCGCTGGCGCCACCGCCGCCATCGAGGACCGCGAATGGTTCGAGCGCACGCGTCAGGCCGTGATGCGTTCGCGCGCGACGCTGACCCGTGACCTGGAATCGCTTGGCTTCGAAGTTCTGCCCTCGGCGGCCAACTTCGTTTTCGCCCGCCACCCCCGGCACGATGCCGAAAAGTCAGCGCTGGCGCTACGGCGGCGCGGCATCATCGTCAGGCACTTCAAGGCACCGCGCATCGATCAGTTCCTGCGCATCACCGTCGGCACCGATGAGCAATGCGCGGCACTGGTTGCCGCGTTGCGGGAAATTACTTCAGCCTGAGTTCCGCCGCGCGGGCATGCGCCGTCAACCCTTCGCCGTGCGCCAGCGTGGCGGCGATGGGACCCAGTGTCTGCGCTCCGGCCGCCGAAACTTCGATCATGCTCGACCGCTTCTGGAAGTCATAGACGCCCAGCGGCGATGAAAAACGTGCGCTGCGCGAAGTCGGTAGCACATGGTTCGGTCCGGCGCAGTAGTCGCCGAGCGACTCCGACGTGTAATGGCCCATGAAGATCGCGCCGGCATGGCGGATCTTGTCGACGAGCGCGCGCGGATGTTCGACGGAAAGTTCAAGGTGTTCTGGCGCGATGCGGTTGGCAATGACGCAGGCTTCGTCAAGATCGGAGACATGGATCAACGCACCGCGTCCGGACAGCGAGGCGGCAATGGTGTCCTTGCGCGGCATTGTCGGCAGCAATTTCTCGATGCTCGCCGCCACCTTGTCGAGATAGGCGGCATCGGAACAGAGCAGGATCGACTGCGCGAGCTCGTCATGCTCGGCCTGGGCGAACAAATCGGTGGCGGTCCACTCCGGATCACCACTGCCATCTGAAATCACCAGCACCTCGGAGGGACCCGCCACCATGTCGATGCCGACGGTGCCGAAGACGCGGCGCTTGGCGCTGGCGACATAGGCATTGCCCGGACCGACGATCTTGTCCACTTGCGGGATGGTCTGGGTGCCATAGGCGAGCGCGGCGACGGCCTGCGCGCCACCGATGCAGAACACGCGATCGACGCCGGCCAGATGCGCGGCGGCCAGCACCAGCGCATTTCTCTCCCCGCGCGGGGTCGGCACGACCATGATGAGTTCCCTGACGCCCGCGACCTTCGCGGGCAGCGCATTCATCAGCACCGAGCTTGGATAGGCAGCCTTGCCGCCGGGCACATACAGGCCGACGCGATCGAGTGGCGTAACTTTCTGGCCGAGCCGCGTGCCATCGTCCTCGGTGTATTCCCAGGACTCGATCTTCTGCCTCTCGTGATAACGCCTGACGCGGATAGCGGCCTGTTCGAGCGCACTACGTTGCGCTACCGGCAGGCCGTCGAAGGCGGCCTTGATCGCGGCGGGCGGCAGTTCGAGCTCGGCCATGGTCTTGACGTCGAGATGGTCGAGGCGGCGCGTGTAGTCGAGTACCGCGGCATCGCCCAAATTACGCACATTCGCGAGGATCCCGGCGACAGTCTGCTCGATGGCCGCGTCGGTCGTATTGTCGAAGGCCAGCAGCGCATCCAGAGTCGAAAGGAATTCGGGATCGCGGGAAGACAGGCGGCGAATGGCGGTAGTCATTGAATGGCTCCCTCGATGGCATCGAGGACCGGTTGCAGCAAAGCGCGCTTCATCTTCAAGCTGGCCTGGTTGACGATCAGGCGCGAGGAGATCGGCATGATTTCCTCGACTTCGACGAGATTGTTGGCCTTGAGCGTTCCGCCCGAGGACACCAGGTCGACGATAGCGTCGGCGAGACCCGCCAGCGGCGCCAGCTCCATCGACCCGTAAAGCTTGATGAGGTCGACATGAACGCCCTTGGCCGCGAAGTGCTCGCGCGCGGTGGAGATGTATTTGGTCGCGACGCGCAAGCGCGCTCCGCGTTGTACGGCGGCAGCGTAATCGAAGCCGGCGGGCGTGGCGACGCACATCCGGCACTTGGCGATCTTGAGATCGAGCGGCTGATACAAGCCGGTGCCGCCATGTTCGATCAGCACGTCCCGGCCGGCGATTCCAAGGTCGGCGGCGCCGTATTGCACATAGGTCGGCACGTCGGAAGCGCGCACGATGACGACACGCACGTCGGCCCGGCTGGTGCCGATGATGAGCTTGCGCGACTTCTCCGGATTCTCGTCCGGCACGATGCCGGCCGCCGCCAGCAATGGCAGGGTCTCTTCAAAGATGCGGCCTTTCGACAGGGCGATGGTAATCATGGCGCTATTTTACCCGCCGCACTCATTTGACTCGTTTCACCTTGGCCCCCAATGCCGCCAGCTTTTCCTCCATGCGCTCGTAGCCGCGATCCAGATGATAGATGCGATCCACCAGCGTTTCGCCTTGCGCCGCCAGACCGGCGACCACCAGACTCGCCGAAGCGCGCAGATCGGTGGCCATGACCGTCGCCCCGTCCAGCTTGCCGACACCGGTGACGAAGGCCGTATTGCCGTCGATCTTGATGTCGGCCCCCAGGCGGATCAGTTCGACGGCATGCATGAAGCGGTTCTCGAAGATGGTTTCGCGGATCACGGCGGTGCCAGTGGCAACGCAGTTGAGCGCCATGAACTGGGCCTGCATGTCGGTGGGAAAGGCCGGGTAGGGCGCCGTGCGAATACTGACCGCGTTCGGACGCTCCGGTGCCTTGAGGCGGATCGCATCACGTTCGAGCGCAATCTCGCAACCCGCATCCATCAGTTTGTCGATCACGGCATCGAGGTAGCTGCCCGAGGTATGCAGCAGTCGCACGGTGCCGCCGGTGGCTGCCGCCGCGCACAGATAGGTGCCGGTTTCAATGCGATCCGGCATGATCCGATGCGTCGTGCCGGAAAGCCGTTCCACGCCCCGGATGCGGATCACGTCGGTGCCGGCGCCCGAAATGCGCGCGCCCATGGCGATCAGGCAGTTGGCGAGATCCACGACCTCGGGTTCGCGCGCCGCATTCTCGATGACCGTCTCGCCGTCGGCAAGGCAGGCGGCCATCATGAGGTTTTCCGTACCAGTCACCGTCACCATGTCGGTGAACAAACGGGCTCCCTTGAGATAGCGCGCTTTGGCATGGACATAACCCTGTTCGACGGTGATCTCCGCGCCCATAGCCGTCAGACCCTTGATATGCTGATCGACCGGCCGGGCGCCGATGGCGCAACCGCCGGGCAGGGAAACGCGCGCCTCGCCGCAACGCGCCACCAGCGGCCCCAGCACCAGCACCGAGGCCCGCATGGTCTTGACCAGTTCGTAGGGTGCCACGGGATTGTCCAGCCCCGATGCATCCAGCACCACCGTGTCGCCGCCGCTGACTTTGTCCGAAAAGCGGGTGACCTTGACCCCCATCTGCCCAAGCAGCTTGAGCATGGTTGCGATGTCATTCAGCGCCGGAACATTGGTAAACGTCAATGGCTCGCGCGTCAGCAGGGCGGCGCAAAGCAGTGGCAAGGCCGCGTTTTTTGCACCCGAGACTGCGACCTCCCCTTCAAGCGGCAAGCCGCCCTCGATCAGCAGCTTATCCACGCAGCCCTCGCGCGGCGGCTTCTTCGACGGTCAGGCATTGCATCGACAACGCATGGAGCGTTTCCGACTCGAAATGCTCCCGCAGCACGGCATTGACGCGCTGCTGGCGCTGCACACGGTTTAGGCCGGCAAAAACGTCACTAACGATCAATGCCTCGAAATGACGGCCATCGCCGGCAACGGAAAGATGATCGCAGGCAAGGCCATCGCGGATCCATGCTTCGATCTGTTGTGGGTTCAACATCGCTCAACTCCAGTGGCAAGGCGAATCGGCACGCGCAATCACCGCGCCGCTCGGAAATGGGGCCAGTGCGCGTCTAGGACAGCGGCAGCAGCCCGGCGACGCCGTACACTTCCGCCAGGCTGACGAGATTCCGGGGGGGATTGGCGATGCGCAACGACTTCCCCTGCGAACTGGCCGCCCGCTGCCAGCCGAACAACACTGCAAGACCGGAGGAATCGATCGCCTCGACGGCGGAAAGATCGAATTGCGGTTCTCCCGACGCAAGCGCCTCAAGACCGCGTGCCAGCAACACGGGCGCTGTCTCCAATGTCATGCCACCGGAGACGAGCCAGCGCCCATCCGCCTGCTGGACGGCAGTGCTCATTTCGATTTCGTCGCTGACGTTGCGGATGACTTGTTCTTCGTCTGAAGGCTGCGGATCAAACCATCGACGCCGCCGGCACGAATCTCCTGGGAAAAGGAACTGCGATAGTTGGTCACCAGGCTGACGCCACCGACCTCCATATCGTAGACCTTCCAACCCGTCGCGTTCTTTTCCAGATAGTAGTCAAGCGGTACTGCCTTGCCGCCCGACTGCCTGATCTCCGTGCGCACTTTCACATCAGTCTCGTCCGCTACCATCTTGAACGGTTTGAAGATGATCTGCTGGTCCCGATACTCGGTCAGCGCCTTGGAGTACGTGCGCACCAGCAACGTGCGAAACTCCTCGACCAGGGCATTGAGCTGTTCCGGCGTAGCCTGACGGCCGTCCCGTCCGAGTGCGAGCTTGGTCATGCGCTGGAAATTGAAATGCGGCAAGACCCTGGATTCCACCAGATCGAGGGTTTTCTGCGTATTGCCGTTCTGGATATCCTTGTCCTTACGAACGATGTCGAGAACTTCGGTAGTGACGTTCTTGACGAGCAGATCGGGCGCGGTTTCCGTCGCCCCGACGCCTGCGGTAAAAAACAGAACCGCCAAGAGGCCTAACAAACGCTTCATGATGTCTCCGTCAGCCGGTGAAGGTTAATCCATCCGTTCGCGCGGCGGATTGCCGTCGTGAATCAGGTTGCGGCGACGCTGGAGATAGCCATCGCGGATATAGGCATACTTGTCGAGCGCGGCCTCCTCGATCACCTTGTCAGCAGGCAACAAGTCGGCCCGCGTATCGACGACGCGCAAGGCCAGCAGGGTATTACGGGTGGAGATGTCGTCGATATTGGCGACGGGGTCCGCCTTCACGTCAAGCACCAAGCCGACGGTATCACGCGCCGTGCGTGGTCCGAAAAAGGGCAGCACCACATAAGCACCATCGCCGACACCCCAGCGACCGAATGTCTGGCCAAAATCCTCCTCGTGCTTTTCCATGCCCATTTCGCTGGCCACGTCGAGCACACCGAGCAGACCAATGGTGCTATTAACGAGTACGCGACCGATGTCACTGGCCGCCTGACCAGGCTTACCCTGCAGCAGGTTGTTGATGCCAATGAAGAAATCAGCCAGATTGCCGAAAAAGTTCGTCACGCCGGTGCGCACCGGCGTGGGCAGCGCAGCCTCATAGCCTTGGGCCACGGGCTTGATCACAGCACTGTCGATCATGTCGTTGAAGCCATACATGGCCCGATTGAACCCCTCGATGGGATCCTTGGGATTTCCCGAGGTAGCGCAACCTGCAAGTACGCTGCAAAGGGCAACGGCCAGCAGGCTGGTTTTCAGGCGGGTTTTGATCATGTCGGATTTCATGCCATGCACCTATGAATGTTATTTCTTTGCCTCGCCCTCAGCCGCCTTGTCAAACATGAACTGGCTGATCAGTTTTTCCAGCACCATCGCCGACTGCGTCTTCTTCAACACGTCGCCCGCCTTGAGCATCTCCATGTCGCCGCCCACCTCGAAACCGACATATTGTTCACCCAGCAACCCCGAAGTGTTGATCGTGGCGAATGTATCGCGCGGAAACCGGTATCGCTCGTCAATCTGCATCGAAACCAGCGCCGTATAGCTGTCCGGATCGAAACGAATCTCGCCGACCCGGCCTACCACGACGCCGGCGCTTTTCACCGGTGCCCGGACCTTCAGGCCCCCGATGTTATCAAATCGCGCCTGCAGGGAATACGTATCCCCCACGTCGGAAGAGCTCAGATTGCCCACCTTGAGTGCTAAAAACAACAGCGAGGCCAGTCCCAGCGCTACAAAAAAACCTACCCAGAGATCGATAGCGGCACGATTCATCAGAGTCCCCTGAACATGAATGCGGTCAATACAAAATCGGCGGCCAGGATGGCCAGCGAAGAGGTCACTACGGTGCGGGTCGTCGCCCGCGATACGCCTTCCGCCGTCGGATCGGCATCGTAGCCTTCGAACACGGCGATCCACGACACCAGGGCGCCGAAAACGCAACTCTTGATTACGCCATTCATGATGTCCTGGCGGAAATCCACGGCCGCCTGCATCTGCGACCAGAACGAGCCCTCATCGACGCCGATCAACTGGACACCGACAAGATAGCCCCCAAGAACGCCCATCGCGGAAAACAGGGCGGCCAGAAGGGGCATCGAGATCACCCCGGCCCAGAACCGCGGCGCCACCACTCGCGCCACCGGATTGACGGCCATCATCTCCATCGCCGACAACTGCTCGGTCGCCTTCATCAAACCGATTTCGGCCGTGATCGCCGACCCGGCACGACTGGCGAACAGCAAGGCCGCAACCACTGGACCCAGTTCGCGCACCAGGGAAAGCGCGACAAGAATGCCCAGCGCCTCGGACGAACCGTAGCGCTGCAAGGTATCGTAGCCCTGCAGTCCGAGCACCATGCCGACGAACAGGCCGGATACCAGAATGATGATCAGCGACAGAACGCCGGTGAAGTAGATTTCCCGGATGGTCAGGTGAAAGCGCCTCAGGGCGGTTCCTGAATACAGCACCGTCATCAGCAGGAAGCGGCTGGCGAAGCCGAGCCGCCACAAGCGGTCGGTAACGCGAGCGCCGATCTGGCGCAGCAGAACCGCCGGACTCACGACCACCACCTGCGAGGCTTGGCAGGCTGCTCCATCATTTCGTCGGCATACGGATGCGACGGATAATGGAAATTTACCGGGCCGTCCGGCTCGCCCCAGACAAACTGATGCACGTACGGCTCCCCGGAATCCTTGATTTCATCGGCCGTACCTTCGGCGACGATCTTGCCCGCCGAGACGAAATAGACATAATCGACAATTTTCAGCGACTCCTGAACATCGTGGGTAACGACAATGGAACTCGCTCCCAGCGCATTGTTGAGCTTGCGGATCAACTCGCCGACAATCGACAGGGAAATTGGATCCAGGCCGGCAAATGGCTCGTCATACATGATGAGCATCGGATCGAGGGCGATCGCCCGCGCCAGCGCCACCCGCCGCGCCATGCCACCAGACAGTTCGGCGGGCATCAGATCGTGGGCGCCGCGCAGGCCGACCGCATGGAGCTTCATCAGCACCAGATCATGGATCATTTCCTCCGGCAGATTGGTGTGCTCGCGCATCTGGAAAGCCACGTTGTCATAAACCGACATATCGGTAAACAAGGCGCCGAACTGGAACAGCATGCCCATGCGGCGGCGCAATCCGTACAAACCCTCGTCGTCCAGTTCATGTACGACCTGGCCAGCGACCCGCACCGCGCCGGAAGTCGGGCGCAACTGCCCGCCGATCAGGCGCAATGTGGTCGTCTTGCCGCATCCGGACAGCCCCATGATCGCCACGATCTTGCCACGCGGAATGGTCATGTTGATCCCCGTGAGGATCGCGCGGCTGTCGTAGGCAAAGTTCAGGTCGCGAATTTCGACCAGGGAATCTGTGGTCACGGGAAGGATGGACGAATCAAGGCATGAAACCCGTCGAATTATACCCATGCAGGCACTTCATAGCCCCGGATTGCCATGGAAAATGCCTTCGGTATTCGTGGTCAGGGGTGGAAACCATCGGGTAAGATCAAAATAATGGTGCCCACAGACCCCTCCTTCGAGAAGCCTGCCCTGCTGATCGTCGACGACGACCCGCTGGTCGCCGACACCTTGGGGTATTACCTGGGAGAGGACTTCCGGATCTATTCGGCCGGAAGCCGCTCCGAAGCGATCAACTGGCTGCGCAACCAGAAACATCCGCCCGCCCTCGCCCTGGTCGATCTGGGCCTGCCACCCACGCCGCATCGCCCCCAGGAAGGCTTTGCCCTGATCAGCGAGTTGCTTGCCTGCGCGCCGCAGATCCGCATCGTCGTGCTGTCGGGACAGAACGACAGCACCAATGCGCGCCATGCCCGCACCCTCGGCGCGGTGGAATTTATCGCCAAACCCGCCGCCCCCGACCGCCTGCTCGACCTGTTGCGCCAGTTGCTGGACATCGTTCCCGAGAAAGAAGGAGCGGCGCAACCACTGCTGCTCGGCAGCAGCCCGCCGATACAGAAGTTGCTCACCCAACTGCGTCAATACGCCGACTCGCCTTTCCCGGTCCTGATCGAGGGGGAGTCCGGCAGCGGCAAGGAGCTCGCCGCCGCTTCCCTGCATGCCCTTTCCCAGCGGCGGCAACACCCCTACCTGACGCTCAACTGCGCCGCCATCGCACCGACACTGGTCGAGGCCGCCCTTTTCGGCCATGCACGCGGCGCTTTTACCGGTGCGGCCGGCGCGCGCGCCGGTTACTTCGAGGAAGCAGGCGAAGGCACGCTGCTACTTGATGAAATCGGCGAGTTGCCGCTCGACCTGCAACCCAAGCTGTTGCGCGTGCTGGAAAATGGAGAATACCAGCGCGTCGGTGAAACCCAGCAGCGCCTGTCGCAAGCCCGCATCATCACCGCCACCAACCGCGACCTCAAGCAGGAAGTCCGCAACGGCCGTTTTCGCGCCGATCTCTACCATCGCCTGTCCGTATTCACCATCGCCGTCCCCCCGCTACGGGATCTGGGCGAAGATCGCCTGTTTCTGCTCGACCACTTCCGCCACCAGATCGCGACGCAATTCCATCTCGCCCCGTTCCTCCTCTCGCCCGAAGCCGAACAACTTTGGCTGGCCTATCCATTTCCAGGCAACGTGCGGGAACTGCGCAACATCGTCATCCGTCTCGCCACCCGACACCCCGGCGAAACCATCGACGTCACGAATCTTGGCGAAGAATTCGACCCCGACATCGCCACTGCCTCGTCCTCCGCTCCCTCCGCCGGGATGTCCGACACGCCGTCGGGCGAGCGTGAGGCGCTGATCGCGAATGCCGACCGCCAGCTCGCGGCGCAAAACGGCTCCTTCAATCTGGACGCCATCCTCGCGCGCTGGGAAGACGCCTACATAGAAGCCGCCCGCCGCCGCGCGAACGGCAACATCAGCCAGGCGGCGCGCCTGCTGGGCATCAATCGCACCACCCTCTACAACCGGCTCGAAGCGCTGTCGCGCGAGCGCCCGCCGGCATCCGACGATCCATCGAGGTGACGCACATGTACCTGGAACACTACGGACTCGGCGAAGCCCCCTTCCGCATCACGCCCCACACCGATTTCTTTTTCACCGGAGCCAACCGCGGCGCCACGCTCGAGGCGCTGCTCTACGCCATCATCCACGACGAAGGCATCGTCAAGATCAGCGGCGAGGTCGGCAGCGGCAAGACCATGCTGTGCCGCGTGCTGATGGAGCGGCTGCCGGACAACGTCGTCATCGTCTACCTGGCCAATCCCTCCCTGTCGCGCGCGGACATCCTGTATGCACTGGCCGACGAACTCGGCATCGCCGTGCCCGACAACAGCCGTGCCGGCACGGTCATGCGCGCGCTGCAGGAAACCCTTGTCAGCCTTTACGCCGAAGGCAAGCAGGTCGTCGTCCTGATCGACGAGGCCCACGCCATGCCCATGGAAACCCTGGAGGAAATCCGCCTGCTGTCGAACCTGGAATCGAATCGCCACAAGCTGCTGCAACTCGTGCTGTTCGGCCAGCCGGAGCTCGACGAAACCCTCCTGCGCGCGGACATGCGCCAGCTGCGCGAGCGCATCACCCACAATTTCAGCCTGGAACCCCTGGTACGCGACGACATCGAGCGATATCTCGACTTCCGCATGCGGGCGGCCGGCTACCGCGGCCCGAGCGTCTTCGCCGCCGGCGCGGTCAAGCTGATCGCCGACGCCTCGCAGGGACTGACCCGGCGCATCAACATTCTCGCGGACAAGGCCCTGCTGGCCGCCTTCGCCGCCGGCGGACACCAGGTCGGCGCGAAGGAAGCGAAGGCAGCCATCAAGGATGCCGACTTCGCGACCGCGCGGCCGCGCCGCGCCGCGCCGCCTCTGTCTGCCGGTCTGGCATGGGCACTGGGCGGGGCTGTCGCGATGCTGGCCCTCATCGGCATCTGGCGCATGTTCGACCAGACGCCGGCCGCCGCGCCTGTCGCCGCCGCCCCGATCCTCCCGCCTCCATCCTCATCGGCCCCGGCAAGCGAACCGGCACCTCCGCCGCCCCAGGCGATAGCGCCCCTGCCTGCCGCCGCCGAGCCGCCGCCTCCGGCCGCGGCAGAGGCCGAATCCACGGAAAAACCGGGACCTTCCGACACACCCATGCTGGATAAGCTCCTGGAACAAAGCCAGCCCTGGCTGGCCGCGCTGACGCCCAAGCGCTGGTTCGTCCAGCTTTACACGACCACCGACAGCACCCAGCCCGGGAAGGTCGAGGCCTTTCTGCGCCAGGCCCGCAACGCCGGGCTGGATATGGATTTGCTGCGGGTTTACCATTCTGATTTGGGGAAGGTCAGCCGCTTCGGCGTGATTTATGGGGATCATGCCGAGCGCAAGGATGCCGTTAAGGCACTGGAAGCCCTGCCGGCCGAGCTCAAGCGCTATCGCCCCTATGTGCGCCAGACCGTTCGACTGATGCCTGCCAGCAACACCGGAAAGAAAAATTGAATGCAAATAATTTCAAATAGTTGCAATAGATACTTCGCGTGATACGATCAATGCACACGTCAACTTTTTCCGGTGGATGCGCTGCCATGAAAAGACAAGCTTCGATGCTGGTGCTGGCCTTGGCCTTGGGCGCCTGCACCAACGCACCCGTCCAGCCGCCGGGCGAAGGCCACCTGCGCGCGGAAAAAGTCAGTCCCGGCGACACGGCGAACATTCCCGCCCCGGTGCAGCAGATAGTCTCGCTACCCAAGCCGAAGCCCGCCCCCAAGGTCGAGACCTACAGCGTCGTCGTCAATAACGTCAAGGTGCAGGAACTGCTTTTCGCGCTGGCCCGCGACGCCAAGCTGAACGTCGACATCCATCCCGGCATCGACGGCACGGTCACCCTGAACGCCATCGACCAGACCCTGCAGCAACTGCTGGCCCGCATCGCCAAGCAGGTGGATATCCGCTGGGAACTGAACGGCCCGAACCTCGCGGTGATGCCGGACGCACCCTTCCTGCGCACCTACAAGGTCGACTACGTCAATATGTCGCGCGACGTTACGAGTACCGTCGCGATCAACACGCAAATCGCCTCCACCAGCACCGCCGCTACTTCCTCCAGCGGCGCCAGCACGACTTCGGGTGGCGGCAACAACTCCTCGACCACGGTCACCAGCAAAGCGCAGAACAACTTCTGGGAGTCGCTGCATACCAGTCTTGTCGGCATCCTCAATGAGAAAGACCGGACCAAATGGGAAGTAAAGTGCCAAGAAGAAGCCAAGGCGAGTGCGGCAGCGACGCTTGCCAGCACAGGAACAGGGCAAAGCACGACAATCACGCCGGCGTTAGGACCCGCCACCACAACCACCGGGCCGGGACAAAATAATGCTCAAGGCGCATCGACAAAATCAGCCGACTCGTCAAAGACCTGCGGCCAATACATCGAAAAAACAGAGATCATCATGAACCCCGATGTGGGCGTGGTGATCGTTCGCGCCACCTCCCGCCAGCACGAAAAGGTTCAGGAATATCTCGACCAGGTCCTTGCCAGCAGCCGGCGCCAAGTCATGATCGAGGCGACGATCGCCGAAGTCAGCCTCAGCGACCAATACCAGCAAGGCATCAACTGGCAACGCCTGCGCACCAACAACAGCGGTTTTTCAATGGTGCAAAACCCCGCCACTCCGGCCTTCGATGCCACGACCGCGGCAACCGGATTCCTGCTCAACTATCTTGCGCCAGGCGTCGGCATCGCCTCGACGCTCAAGCTGCTGGAAACCTTCGGCAACGTCAAGGTGCTGTCGAGTCCCAAGATCAGCGTTCTCAACAACCAGACCGCCATGCTGAAGGTTGTCGACAACATTGTTTACTTCACCATCAAGTCGGATACGACGACCAATTCCAGCACCACCCAGACCAACGTCACGGCCACGCCCCATTCGGTAGCCGTCGGTTTGGTCATGAGCGTCACGCCTCAGGTCAGCGAAAACGGGCTGGTTTTCCTGAATGTCCGCCCCACGATCACAAGCGTCAAATCGGCTGATGACCGAACACAATGGGTTCAAGACCCCACGCCAAACCTCGGGACTCAGAGCTATATCCCTGAAATCCAAACCCGCGAGATGGAGTCGATGCTTCGGCTTGTCGATGGTGAAATCGCAGTCATGGGGGGGGCTAATGACCGATCAAACCAGCAATACGACAAATGCCGTACCGCTCCTTTCTCAGCTCCCCGGCATTGGCACCTTCTTCACATCGCGCAATGACCTCAAGAAGAAAACGGAACTGGTGATCTTCCTCAAGCCCACCGTCATCCGCAACCCCAGCATCGCAGGCGACTATCGCGAATTCGTACATCAATTGCCCGGCGACACATTCTTCGCGAACAATCCCGGCCCCCAGCAAAAGCAGATCAATATCGGGGGCGCATCGCGGTGAGCCTCCTCATGGACGCCCTCCGCAAGGCGGAGGAGCAGAAGCGGAGGCTTGCGGCGGGGGGTGATCGGCCGGAGCACGAAGCGGAGCCGCATGGCACCGGTCTCGCCCTGGAGCCCCTGCCACCTCCCCCGGAGGCCGAGCCGCTTGTCCCGACCTCTCCTCCGTCCTTCACCGAACCCGCGCTCCATGCGCCCGCCGGTCGAGCAGGAACCAGCAGCCTGCCGGAATTGCCCAGCCGGCTGGAGGATCTGGACGAGCAGTTCATGGCGCACGCCGCCAAACCGCCACCCCGGCCCCTTTCCACGCCCCCAACCCATTCCGCCCCACCCCGGCAACCCGCGCCTGCGCCAGCACCCGTCCGCGAGCCGAGCGCCGCCCAGGAGGCGGCCTCGCGCGAAAGCGCGCGCATGCTGTTCGAGGCCAAGCAGCCCAAACCCAAGGGCAACCGCAGCTTCGCCATCGCCATCGGCCTGATCACCCTGGTCGCCGCGATTGGCATCGGCGGTTATTTCTGGTGGCAGTTGCAGCCCAAGGGCGGGCTGGGCAGCGCCGGCATGGCGGCACGACCGCCCGCCACGGCGCCCGCTCCCATCGCGGCCGCGCCTTCAATCCCCAGCCCGCCGCCCGCCGTCCCGCCGGCGCTGACTTCCGTTGAACCAGCCGCTCCGACGCCTGCCGACATTCGCGCAAAAAGCCTGGCCGAGGAGTCCGAAGAAGAGGAAGAACCCGCGCCGCCCCCGCCCAAGCCGGCCAGGGCAGCACCGCCCGCCCCAGCGGCTCCAGCGGCGGAATCGCCCATCCGCCTGTCGACCTCGGTCAGGAAGACCGACCCGTTGCTGGAGCAGGCCTGGCAGGCATTCAACAATGGCGAACTCGACCTCGCGCACGCCGCCTGGCAAAAGGCGCTGGCAGCCGATCCCCGCAACGCGGACGCCCTGCATGGCCTCGCCGCCGTCGCGCTGCAGCGCCAACAGGCCGGAACAGCGATCGACCTGTATCTGCGCGCGCTGGAAGCCGATCCGAAGGACGCGCTCGCCTTCGCCGGCCTGGCGACGCTCAAGGCGCCCGCCGACGCGCGACACCTGGAAAGCCGGCTGAAAACGCTGCTGGCCGAGCAGCCCGATTCGTCCCACCTCAATTTCGCCCTCGGCAACCTGTATGCCCGCGACGCGCGCTGGCCCGAGGCGCAGCAGGCCTACTTCCGCGCCCACGCGGCCGACTCCGGCAATCCGGATTTCCTTTTCAATCTGGCGGTCAGCCTCGATCAGATGCACCAACCCCGGCTGGCCGCCCAGTATTACAATCAGGCACTTGCCGCCGGCATGCGGCAGCCCGCCGGGTTTGACGCCACGCAAGTCGCGGAGAGACTGAAGACTCTACAGGCGGCGCAGTGACATCGGTTCCGGTGCGGCGCGCGCCGGGAACGGCACGAACGAACAGCAGGGACGAAGTCAGCCAGGCATGAACGCCAATTCGAATCGCCAACCCATCGGCCAGGTACTGATCGCGCAGGGCGTCATCAGCGAGGATCAATTGCGCATCGCGCTCCTCGAACAGATGAAGTCGAACCAGCCGGTCGGCAAGCTGCTGGTGAGCCTGGGCTTCGTCTCCGAGGCCACGCTGCGCGACGCCCTGGGCGAATCGCTCGGCCAGAAGGCGGTGGACTTGAGTCGCGCCACGGTGGACCCGGCGGCCCTGCGGCTGGTGCCGCGCGACATCGCCAAACGCCACCGCCTGCTGCCGCTCGACTACGACCCCGAGCAGCGCCGCATGGCGATCGCCGTCGCCGATCCCAACGACATCGTCGCGCTGGACAAGCTGCGCGCGCTGATCTCGCCCGACCTGCTGATCGACACGGTGCTGGCCGGCGAATCGGAGATCGCCCGCGCCATCGACCAGCACTACGGCTACGAACTATCCATCGATGGCATCCTGCACGAGATCGAGACCGGCGAGATCGACTTCCGCAGCCTCGCCGCCTCGACCGACGAGTACAGCCAGCCGGTGGTGCGCCTGGTCGACGCGCTGCTCACCGACGCCGTCAAGCGCGATGCCTCGGACATCCACTTCGAGCCGGAGGCGAGCTTCCTGCGCATCCGCTACCGCATCGACGGCATCCTGCGGCAGATCCGCGCCCTGCACAAATCCTACTGGGCGGCGATGGCGGTGCGCCTCAAGGTGATGAGCGGCATGAACATCGCCGAGACGCGCGCACCGCAGGACGGCCGCATCTCGATGAACATCGGCGGCCGCGAGGTGGATTTCCGCTGCGCCGCCCAGCCGACCATCCACGGCGAAAACCTGGTGCTGCGCATCCTCGACCGGCAAAAGGGCATCGTGCCGCTCGACAAGGTCGGTCTCGACGAGGAGCAGCAGGAGCAATTGCGCCGCATGATGGCGCGCCCCGAAGGCATCATCCTCGTCACCGGCCCGACCGGCAGCGGCAAGACCACCACCCTCTACTCGATGCTGAACCACATCAACGACGAGGGCATCAACATCATGACCCTGGAGGATCCGGTCGAATATCCGATGGCCATGATCCGCCAGACCTCCGTCGCCGAGGCCGCCAAGCTCGACTTCGCCAACGGCATCCGCTCGATGATGCGCCAGGACCCGGATGTCATCCTCGTCGGCGAGATCCGCGACTCCGATACCGCCGAAATGGCCTTCCGCGCCGCCATGACCGGCCACCAGGTGTTCTCGACGCTGCATACCAACTCCGCGCTCGGCGCCATTCCGCGCCTGCTCGACATCGGCGTGCTGCCGGACATCATGGCCGGCAACATCATCGGCGTCGTCGCGCAGCGGCTGGTGCGCAAGCTCTGCCCGCATTGCCGCAAGCCCTATCCCGCCAGCAAGGAAGAACTGCACCTGCTCGGCGCGGACCGCTTCCGCCAGACGCCCATCCTCTACCGGCCGTCGGGCTGCCAGCACTGCGAATACCAGGGCTATCGCGGACGCGTGGCGATCATGGAAATCCTGCGCATGGACGGCGATCTCGACGATCTCGTCGTGCGGCGCGCCACGCATCGCGACATCCGCAACGCGGCGATCGAAAAGGGCTTTCGCACGCTCGCCGAGGACGGTTTGCGGCGCGTCATCGAGGGCGCCACCTCCCTCGAAGAGGTGGCGCGCGTCGTCGATCTGACCGAGCGGATGTAGCATGTCCCTCTACGCCTACAAAGCCATGGACGCCGGCGGCCGGCTGATCTTCGGCCGCATGGACGCCATCAATCCGGTCGATCTCGAAATGCGCCTCAAGCGCATGGACCTCGACCTGATCAACGGCGATCCCGTCAAGCAGGGCGGCTTCGGCGGCGCACGCATCACCCGCCGCGAGCTGATCGCCTTCTGCTTCCATCTCGAACAGCTCGCGCGCGCCGGCGTATCGATCATCGAATGCCTCGCCGACCTGCGCGACAGCCTCGAAAATCCCCGCTTCCGCGAGGTGCTGGCCGACCTGATCGAAAGCGTCGAGGGCGGCAAGACACTGTCGCAGGCGCTGGGCGCCCACCCCAAGGTCTTCGACGGCGTGTTCGTCAGTCTCGTCAAGGCGGGGGAGGAAAGCGGCAACATGCCCGATGTCCTGCACAGCCTCACCGAGACGCTCAAATGGCAGGACGAACTCGCGGCGCAGACCAAGAAGCTCGTCATGTATCCCGCCTTCCTCGGCGTGGTGGTCGTGCTGGTCACGCTCTTCATGATGCTGTATCTGGTGCCCAAGATGGTCGGCTTCATCCAGAACATGGGGCAGGCACTGCCCATGCACACCAAGGTGCTGATCGCCACCTCGAATTTCTTCGTCAACTACTGGTATGTGGTGCTCGGCCTGCCGATCCTCGCGGCCGGCGCCGTCGCGTTCGCGGTACAGACCAATCCGCGCGCGCGCTACCGCTACGACGCCGCCAAGCTGGCCTTCCCGTGGATCGGCGAAATCCTCAAGAAGATCATCCTGTCGCGCTTCGCCGGCGTGTTCGCCATGATGTATGCCTCTGGCATCTCCGTGCTCGACTCGATCCGCACCACGCAGGGCATCGTCGGCAACGTGGCGATCCGCGCCGGCCTGGAGCAGGTCGAGCAGATGATCGGCGACGGCCAGAACATCACGGTCGCGTTCCAGAACGTCGGCCTGTTTCCACCCCTCGTCATCCGCATGCTGCGCGTCGGCGAGAACACCGGCTCGCTCGACACCGCGCTGACCAACGTCAGCTACTTCTACAATCGCGACGTGCGCGAATCAATCGCGCGCGTGCAGGCCATGATCGAACCCGCCATGACGATGGTGGTCGGCGTCATCCTCGGCTGGGTCATGCTCTCCGTGCTCGGCCCGATCTACGACACCATCACCAAACTCAAGTTCTGAGGCCACGATGCCGCAACGCCGCGTTCTCTTCCTCGACACCTCCCGGCTCTCGGCCTGGCGGCTTGCCGGCAAGTCCGTCGAGGCCGAAGAAAGCTTCAGCGCCGACCCGACTGGGTTCGAGGCCTTCGGCGCCTACCTGAAGCACCATCACCGCAGCCTCTTCGCGCTGCTGGCGGACGTTCCCGAGGAAGGCTTCCAGATCGAGGAAATCCCGCACAGCAGCGGCAAGGATCGCGCCGCCATCATCAAGCGCAAGCTGGCGCAATATTTTTATGGCACGCCGCTGTCGCTCGCGCAATCGCAGGGCCGCCTGAAGACGGGGCGCCGCGACGAGCGCCTGTTGATGATGGCCCTGACACGCCCGCAGCATTTCGAGCCCTGGCTTGAAGTCCTGCGCACCGCGCAGGCCAATCTCGCCGGCATCTATTCGCTGCCCCAACTCGTCCATCACCTGCTTCCGGCCGCGGTCGCGCCGCAGGTGGTGCAGATCACGCTGACGCGCGGCGGCTTGCGCCAGACCTATTTCGCCGACCGCCAATTGCGCTTCTCGCGCCTGACCCCGCTGGCCACCGGTTCCACCGAGGAATCGGCCATCGCCGCCGCGCTGGAAGCCAACAAGATGCACCAGTATCTGGCCAGCCAGCGCCTGATCGAGCGCGGCAAGCCTCTCGCCACGCGCGTGCTGGTGCATCCGGCGCAAATCTCCGCCATGCGCGAGCGCTGCCGCGATAGCGGCGAGCTGCGCTTCGAGTTCGTCGATCTGCTGCAGGAAGCCAAGCGCCTCGGCCTGGGTGCACCAGGCGAGGACTCGCAGGCCGAAGCGCTATTCGGCCAGTTGCTGCTCAAGAGAGCGCCGGCCGAGCAGTTCGCGCCGCCGGCCGAGCGCCAGTTCTTCCGCCTGTGGCAGACCCGCTTCGCACTGAAGGGCGCCGGCGCCGTGATTCTGGCCGGCGGCCTCTTGTTCGCCGCCAAACAGGGGCTGGAAATCCAGCAGCTGCAGGACGAGACCGGCGCGATCCGGCAGCAGACACGGCTGGACCAGCAACGCTACGACGACACGCTGCGCGCGCTGCCGAAGATTCCACTCTCCACCGACAACCTGCGCACCCTGGTCGACCGCTACGAGCAGGTCCTCAAGCGCGCACCGGGACCGGCGCCATTGCTGGTGCAACTCAGCCAGTCGCTCGACGCCTTCCCGCGCATCACGATCGACCGGCTCGAATGGGAAATCGGCGAGCAGATCGCGCCAGTCCAGGCGGGGGCTGCCGCCGCCGGCGCTCCCGCCGCCCCGCCGCCGCCCAACATGGCGGGCGGCCCCTATGCGCATGCCACCGTCGTGGGGCGCCTGCCCATCGGCATGGCGGGCGACCAGCGCGGCCAGCTCACGCTGGTCGCCGACTTCGTCAAGCATCTCGAACAGGCGCCCAACACCCTGGTGACCCTGCTGCAGCCGCCGGTGGATACCCAGTCCGGCAAGACGCTCAAGAGCGGCGACGACACCAGCACGCCCGAAGCGCCGCGCTTCACCTTCCGTCTGACGCGTAAACTCTGAGCCATGGACAACGTCTCGGTCATCAACCTCAAGTCGCTGCGCTGGAGCCTCGCGGTGCTGCTGCTGGCGCTGCTGCTGGCGGCGGCGGCCGGCGGCGGCGCGCAATATTTCAGGCAGCAGGCGGAAGCCGGCCACAAGCAGGCCCAGGCCGCGCAGGCCGATACGCGCGCGCGGCTGGCGCGCGCCAACGACGACGAACGCGAGATCCGCGAACGCATCGTGCGCTACCAGGAACTCATCGACCAGGGACGCAGCCAACCCGAGCGCCGTCTCGAATGGGTGGAAACCCTGAACCGGATCAAGGCCGAGCGCCGTCTGCTGGGCCTCGACTATGAAATCACCCCGCAGCGCCCGCTCGACGAAAAAGCGGTCGTCTCGGGCGGCTTCAGTTTCCTCACCAGTCCGATGAAACTGGAAATGCCGCTGCTGCACGAAAACGATCTGCTCGGTCTGCTGGCCGACCTGCAAGCGCAGGTGCAGGCGATCATCAGCCCGCGCCGCTGCCTGATCGAGCGCGTCGCCGCGCCGCCGACGCAGTCGCCGGCCGCGTTCCTCAAGGCCAGTTGCGAGATCGACTGGATCACCCTGCAGGAAAAGACATGAACCACCGTGCCCTGTGCGCGCTCATCCTGATCGGTGCGGCGACCGCCGTCCGCGCCGCCGAGCCCGTGCCGCAGCTCGGCCGGCTGTTCCTGACTCCGGACTGGCGCGCGACGCTGGAACGCCAGCGCCAGCTCAACATCCAGGAGACGCGCAGCCTGGAAGGCGCCAGCGTGCGGCTCGACGGCGTCGTCGTCCGTTCGTCCGGGAAAACCACCGTCTGGGTCAACAACCAGCCGCAAAACGAAAACGCCGGAAACACCGGTGTCGCCGCCGCGACTTCCATGCGCCAGCCCGGGCAGGCCACCCTGGTGACGGGCACCGAAGCGCCGGCCGACCTGAAAGTGGGCGTCACGCTCAACCGCTCGACGCGCGAAACCGCCGATGGCCTGGCGGGCGGCGAGATCCGGGTCACGCCCGCGCGGCGGAAATAAAAAGTCAGCCATGGCGGGACGGCGGCCCGATTCCTCCCAGCGCGGGGCGGCCCTGCTGATCCTGATGATCCTGCTGGTCACGGCCGCCATGACCTATGTCGTCTCCAGCCTGACGCCCGCGGACGTCGAAGCCAAACGCGCCCGGCAGACCAATCTGGCGCTGCGGCAGGCGCGCGAGGCGCTGCTCGGCTACGCCCTGCGCTATCGCGACGACCAGATCGCCGACGGCAACCTCGACCGGGTCTATGGCTACCTGCCGCTGCCCGATCTCGGCAGTTCGCGCAACAACAACACCAGTTGCACCGAGGAGGGCTGCGATGCCGCCAATTTCAGCGGCAACGCCCTCTACTCCACCGTCGTCGGCCGCCTGCCCTGGCGCACGCTCGGCCTGCCGCCCCTGCGCGACGGCGCCAACGAATGCCTCTGGTATGCGGTTTCGGGTAGCCACCAGCGCCAGCAGCGCGTGTCCCCGATGAACGCGGACACGCTCGGCCATCTCGACATCGTCGTCGCCGACGGCACGAGCGCGTTGAGCAGCGTGCTCGCCTCCGCCCACGACCGGCCGGTGGCGGTGATTTTTTCCGCCGGTCCGCCGTTGACCGGACAGGACCGCGGCACGTCCGCCGGCGACGACGTGACGCAATGCGGCGGCAACTACGACGCGGCCAATTATCTCGACCCGTCCACCGCGACGGCGCTCGGCGGCGTCACCAACTACCTCGCCGGCACCAACAACGCCAGCGCCGTCACTGGCGATGGCGACGCGGCCAACGATCCCGACTCGGCGAAAAGCCTCCATCTGCAAGGCAAGGTATTCCAGTCCGGCGGCAACCTCCTGCCGACCGCGTGCACGGGCAGCGACTGCACCCTGCTCGCCAACGACACCGGCCTGCCCGTCACCGGCGACATGCTGTTCGAGATGATCCGCAACTCTTCCAGCTTTCGCGTCGACATCAATTCCATGCTCGACCGCATGACCGGCTGCCTGCGCGACAAGGTCGCCGCCGGCAGCGGCTTCGTGCCCAAGGCGATCACGGATTACTCGCCGCCGGCCGACAAGAGCGCGGGCCGCGTTCCCGACGACACGTGCTACGACGACAGCACGCACCCGCTGGGCTATTACAGCCATTACAGCGACCTTTTCTTCGTCGCCAAGGCCGCCGCCGGCGATTTCACGGCCACCATCGACGGCGCCGCCCAGTCCTGCCCGGGCGTGCTGGTCTTCGCCAACCAGCGCGGCGCCACCCAGTCGCGCTACAGCGCCAGCACACGCAACTCGCTGGCGAACTACCTCGAAAGCAGCAACCTTTCCAGCTTCCGCCTGACCGGCACCGACTTCTCCGGCGACAGCCTGCTCGACCGGGTGTCAAACGGCCAGACGAAAGAGCAAGACATCGTGCGCTGCATTCCCAGCGGGGCGACGCTCACGGAGGTCGAGTCGGCGGATCTGACGGCGGCGGAACAACTGGTCGATTACGACCCGGCGACCGGGACATTGACACTGGGCAAGGAAGGCATCACCAGCTATTTTTATGACGTCGATGATTTGTACGGCTGCGCCTGGATGGCGGAAACCCGCTCCATCGGCAGCGGCTTCCGCAGTTATTTCCAATTCACGTTTGACACCGTCGGCACCAACGTCGGCTATACGGGATTCTTCTATGCCGCGATCGACGCCGAGAGCAACGTGAGCCTGCCCTGCGGCATGGCCGGCAGCCATCTCGGCTACTCGGGCGACAACGACAGCACCGCCCCCCTGGCCTACCCCAAGCTCGGCATCGAATTTGATCAGTCGCGCAACAGCGGCTTCACCGGCGACAGCGAAACCTCGACCAACGCGCGGCGCAACGATCCATGCTACGCCTCCAGTTGCGGGGGGAGCAACGAATACAACACCCACGCGGCCATCGTTTACTGGGGCCACGAAAGCGCCAATGCCACCGACCTCGTTGACGAACCGGACTACGACGACAACGTCCATGGCTTCCCTTCCACGGGCAGCCTGGCCGCGACCCGGCAGCCGCCGAAGAACCCGAATGCCTCGCCTGGCATCGAATACATCAATCTGCGTACCGGCGGCCAGCTTCATCATGTCCGCGTCGAGGTGACGCCAACGCGTGTGACGGACGCGGCAACTCCCGAGAACAGCTACACCAGCCTGCAGACCAAGGTCTGGATCATCCCGGACGGCGTCACCGCCACCAACCAGATCGCCGCGATGGAAAACACGACGCGGCCGATGAGCCAGCTCCTGACCACAACCTTCCAGGGAACGCTGCTGAGCGACACCGCCAAGATCTACGACGTCGCCGGTGCCGCCTGCGTTTCGGGCACCTGCGCATCCGGCCAGACCTGCGGCACCGACAACGTCTGCTACCGTCAGGGGCTGGGCAAAGTAAGATTGGGCTTCACTGGCTCCCAGCGTACCAACGACCAGAAAGTGACCATCACCGACATCTTCACCTCATGGATTCCCTGACCGCCGCCGTTCCGCCGCGACTGACTTTTTTCCAGCACGGCTTCACGCTCACCGAAATGGCGGTGGTGCTGGTCATCGTCGCCCTGCTGATCGGCGGCATGATCCTGCCGATCACGGCGCAACAGGACATCCGCAACACCACCGAGACCGAAACCCTGCTGACGAGCGTCGGCGAAGCGCTTTATGGCTACGCCGCCACGCACGCCGCCAGCGACGGCAAGCCTTACCTGCCCTGCCCGGACACCGACAGCGACGGTCTCGAAAACCGCAGCGGCAACGCCTGCGCCAGCCAGGACGGCAGCCTGCCCTGGTCCGACCTCGGCCTGGCGCGTCAGGATGCCTGGGGCAACACGCCGCGCTACGCCGTCACCGCCGCCTTCTCGAACAACGCGACCGGCTTCACCCTGCTGTCGGCCGGCAACCTGCGCATCTGCGAGGAAGCCGCCTGCACGACGGTGCTCGCCAGCACCGCTCCCGCCATCGTCGTGTCGCTGGGCAAGAACGGCGCGGCCACCTCCAGCGACGCCGACGAACTGGAAAACACCGACGCCGACACGGATTTCGTCGATACCACGCCGGTCAGCGGCGGTTATGACGACGTGGTGACCTGGATTCCCTCCGGCATCCTGATCAACCGCATGATCTCCGCCGGCAAGCTGCCCTGAAAAAGTCACTCCCGGCGGGACGGCGCGCCTTGACCGCCCCGCCCCCTTCCTGCGACACTTCGGACTCATGCATTCGAACTGAACGCCGAACCTGAATGTCCAGCCCCCCACCTCCCTCCTCCCCCGGTTTCATCGAGCGTCTGCGCACGGCCGGCATCGAGCCGGGCGACAGCGAGGAACTGCAACTCAACAAGCAGTTGCTGATGCTGGCCACCGGCCTGCTGAGCGTCGCCTCGATGGGCTGGCTGGCCATCTACTGGCTGCTCGGACCGCGCTTCCCGGTCAACCTGCCCTATCTGTTCCAGCTGGCGATGGCCGCCAACGTGGTCATCTACATCCTGACGCGCAACTTCAACATCTTTCGCGTCTCGCAGCTCTCCCTCTTCCTCTTCGCGCCCTTCGCGCTGCAATGGAGCATCGGCAACTTCCTCGACGCCAGCGGCATCGTCCTGTGGGGATTGCTGGCGCCGGTCGGGGCGATCCTGTTCTTCGGCGTGCGCGAGTCGCTCGCCTGGTTCTTCGCCTGGGCGTTCATGATCCTGATGTCGGGCTTTTTCGACTTCGTGCTCGCCGACACCGCGGCCAAATCGGCGGCCGTGGTGCCGGTGCGCACCAGCGTGGTGTTCTTCGCGATGAACTTCCTGTTCGTCTCGACGATGGTCTACCTGCTGCTGCGCTATTCGATCCAGCAGAAGCTCAGGATTCAGGACCGCCTGAACGCCGCCCACGAAAACCTGATCGCCGAACAGGAACGCTCGGAAAAGCTGCTGCTCAACATCCTCCCCGCGCCGATCGCGACGCGGCTGAAGAACCAGGAAAAAACCATCGCCGACGGCTTCGCCGACGCGACCGTGATGTTCGCCGACATCGTCAACTTCACCCATGTCGCCGCCAACATGACGCCGAGCCAGGTGTTCAGCATGCTCAACGGCATCTTCTCGGCCTTCGACGACATGGCCGAGCAGCACGGCCTGGAAAAGATCAAGACCATCGGTGACGCCTACATGGTCGCCGGCGGCATCAACACCGAAAACGCCGACTACTCGGCCGCCATCGCCGACCTCGCGCTGGCCATGCAAGATCTGCTGCACCGCGACTTCGCGGTCAACGCCTCGCACCTCGAAATGCGCATGGGCATCGGCACCGGCCCGGTGGTGGCCGGCGTGGTCGGCAAGAAGAAATTCATCTACGACCTGTGGGGCGACACCGTCAACCTCGCCAGCCGCATCACCAGCGAAGGCGTGCCGGGCATGATCCAGTGCGACACCAACACCTACCGCCGCCTGTCGGACCGCTTCGATTTCCACGAGCCGCAGACCATCTACCTCAAGGGCAAGGGCGACATGACGGTCTATCGGCTCATCGGCCGCCGGGCGACTACCGTGGAGGAAGCCGCTCAGGCGGTCTCCTGAGCGGCAGGCGCCAGGCGGAAGCACACGCGGCCGGCGCGATTCTCGACCAGCGTCAGGCGGTAACCGCCCTCTTCGGCGAGCCGCGCGCTCTGGTAAAGGCCGATGCCCAGCCCGTTCTCCGAGGCCACGCGCCGGTGCGTGATGTCCCGCGCCGCCGGCTCGGGAATCGCGGCGCCGTCGTCGGCGATCTCCAGCCATGCCCCGCCCGGATCGCAGTGCAGGACAACCTCGGCGCGCACGCCGGCCGCGCCGGCGCGGCGCTTGTCGATGACGTTCTGCAACAGGTTCTCCGCGACGCTGGAAAACAGCGCCGGGTCATTCACCCGGCAGCACGCGGCCTCTCCCGGCGCGGCGAACACGATCCAGTCCGCGGCATAGCGATACTCCAGGGCGGCGAGCCAGTCCGTCGCCGCCATCGGTTCATCATGGGCGGACACGGCCGGGGCGGCAAGCTTGGTCAGCGTTTGCCGCAGGCGCGCGGTGATTTCCGGCAACTGGCGGCGCAACAGATCGTTGAAGCGCGGCGACTGCGGGGCGCCCGCCGGCCCGGCGGCGGCGCACAGGGTCTCCAGCGATTGCAGCAGGTTCTTCACGTCGTGCGTCAGGCGTGCCCCGGTTTCATGCACGGCCTCGACGAACGAATAGCGCTTGAGTTCCTGGGCGCGCCACTTGCCCATGTAGAACTCGGCCAGCAAACGCGCGGCCAGATCGTAATGCCAGTGCAGGCTGGGGCTCGGCTGCATGTGGCACCACAGTACCAGTTTCAGGTGCCCATGCGCGAACTCGACGCGCTGGCCTTCCTGCACGCCGAATTCGACATGGCCGACGGGCGCATCGGCCCGGCCGCCGAGTACACCCGGCAGGCGCGCGGGCATGTCCGCGCAGGCCAGTTCCAGAAAACGCTCCGGCGCCTCCTCGTCCCGCGAAAGCTGGGCCAGCTTTTCCAGCCAGCTCTCGATGGGCAACCCGAGCGAGATGACATGCTGCGCGACGGCGCTGCCGAGCCCGCCGAACCCGGCGCGCGGGTTCCAGATGAAGCCGAGCAGCAGCAGGATGCCGGCCATCAGCGCGAGCGTCATCATCAGCGATTCGAAATAGCTCGCCTTCAGCAGCAGGGCGGAGCTCAGGCTGCCGAACACGATCACGGCCAGCAGCAGGAACACCAGCACGCCATAGACGTAATCGACGATTTCCGCCCGCTCCCCCTCCGCACCCTGCTCCACCGGCAGGACGGCCATCAGCACGAAGACCGCCGGCATCAGGTAGAGCACCCCCTCGCCCAGCACCGGCTCGGCAAGCCTCAGGGCCACCAGCGAGTGCGGCAGCGCCAGCGCCAGCACCGCCGTCACCAGATAGCCGAGCGCGAGCAGATGGAAAAAGCGCTCCCAGCGGTTCGGGAAGAGGAACACCTTGCCGCCGACCACGCCGGTCAGCAGCATCGTCCAGCCGACCAGCAGCCCCCAGTTGAGGAAAAAGGCCAGAACCGTCGAGCAGCAGACCACCAGCGCGGTGCCCGCGAAGCCCAGCCGGCGATGCTGATGGATGAATGGTTGCCAGAGCAGGCCGATGCCGATGTGCGAAAGGAACAACAGGCGCCCGAGCGGCGTTGCCGGCCCCTGCAGAAACACCAGATGCAGGCTGACCAGGAACGCAAGGAAAACCCAGCGGCGATAGGCGAGGGATGGCATCGGGGTTTTCATGGTCTATGCCGACGGATTGTAGCCCGATCCCGGCGAGCGCTCCTGACCGGATGTCGACAGGCTGTCGATATATCGACAGCCGATTTGACGCGAATCCGGGCATTTCCGCTGGGCAAGGAGCGGCCATGAAGGAAAAACGGCCGTCATTGTCCAAATTTCCGGTGCAATGAATATCCATATCTTTCTGGCACAAATGATGCTATTACTTTTTCAGCTATGTCTTTTGTGGAGTTCAAAATGAAAAAGCAATCCGGCTTCACCCTCGTCGAAATCGCCATCGTGCTGGTCATCATCGGCCTGCTGCTCGGCGGCGTGCTCAAGGGCCAGGAACTGATCAACAGCGCGAAAGTGAAGAACTTCGCTCAGGATTTCCGTCAGGTGCCGCTGTTCATCTATGGCTATCAGGACAAATACAAGGCGTTGCCGGGCGACGATTCGTCCGTGACCGGTTTGGCCGCCGGGCGGTTTGGCACAAGCGGAACACCTTGCACTCCTGCTGCGGCCAGCCATTGCGCTACCGGAACTGGTTCAATCGAGGGACTCTACAACGCAACCACTGTCGCCGACGAGTCCTTTGTTTTCTGGCAGCATGTCCGCCTGGCCGGACTCGCCGCCGGCAGCACGACGACGACGGATACGACCTACATTCCCAAGAACGCCGATGGCGGCACGATAGGCATTCAATCCGCCGTGCCGATCACCGGCATGACGGGCTCCTACTTCGTGTGTTCCGACGGCATTCAGGGCAAGTTCGCCACCCAACTCGATACCACGATGGATGATGGCAATACCGCCACTGGCTCCATGCGCGTCGCGGCAAACATCAGCACGCCGGCCCCGATCGCCACCGCCAGCATCGTCGAAGGCACAACCTACATGGTTTGCCTGGCCCTCTAAGCCGGATCGCCGCCTCCGCAAAGCCCGCTTCGGCGGGCTTTGTTTTTTCTAGCCACGCAACAGGCGCTGTTCGCCGGCCGCCACCGCAGCCGCGCCGCCGCGCAGGACGACGACGTCGCCGCTGCGCAGTTCGGTGTCGCCCGCGATGGGCA
This sequence comes from Pseudomonadota bacterium, assembly GCA_040754195.1. GTDB lineage: Bacteria > Pseudomonadota > Gammaproteobacteria > Burkholderiales > Rhodocyclaceae > Sulfuricystis. The sequence goes on from JBFMDJ010000023.1 coordinate 283,247, forward strand.
CCCGCGGCTGGGCGCGGCGGCGGATCGCCGTCACGCCGGCGCTGACTTTTTCGAGCGCCAGCTCGTCGAGCGTGCGGCCGACCGCCCAGGCGCCCGCATCGAGCGTGACGGCATGCAGGCGCGGCTGCTCGGCGTCGGCCATCTGGGTGGAATCGGAGGCGCCGTGGAAGAAGCCGCGCAGCAGGGCGTAGTGCTGCTCGCGCAATTCGCGCAGCCGGCGGATCACGCGATGCATCGGCACGCCGACCAGCGCCAGCGCGTGCGTGGCGAGCATCACCGACGATTCCAGCGCCTCGGGCACCACCTCGGCGACGCCGGCTTCGAAGAGTTTCTCCGCATCCTCCTCCTCGCGCGAACGCGCGACGATCGGCAGGCCGGGGCGCAGTTCGCGCACACGCTCGACGAGCCGCAGCGTCGTTTCGATATCGGCGAAGGTGACCACCAGCGCGCTGGCCCGCGCGATGCCGGCCGCCAGCAGGTTCTCGCGGCGCGTGCAGTCGCCCCACGCCACCGGTTCGCCAGCGGCGGCGGCCTCGCGCACGCGCTCCGGATCGATGTCGAGCGCCATGAAGCCGATGCTTTCCGTTTCCAGGAAGCGGGCGAGATGCTGGCCGGTCTTGCCGTAGCCGCACAGAATGACATGCTTCTCCGCCGCCACCGTGCGCGCGGCGAGCTGGGTCAGTTGCATCGAGCGCGTCAGCCATTCCGTGGCGACGAAGCGCAGGGCGATGCGGTCGGAATAATGCACGATCAGCGGCGCGAGGATCATCGACAGCACCATCGCCGCCAGCACCGGCTGGATCAGCTCCGGGTCGATCAGCCCGGTGTCGGTGGCCCGCGCGAGCAGGACGAAGCCGAATTCGCCCGCCGCGCACAGCCAGAGGCCGGAACGCAGCGCCGTGCCGGGGCTGGCGCCGAGCAGGCGCGAGACGACGCCCGCCACGGCAAGCTTGCCCGCGAACAGCAGTGCGAGGACAGCGAGAACGACGATCGCGTCGTGCCAGATCGCCAGCGGATCGAGCATCATGCCGGTGGAGATGAAGAACAGGCCGAGCAGCACGTCGCGGAAGGGCTTGACGTCCTCTTCCACCTGATAGCGATATTCGCTTTCCGAGATCAGCATGCCGGCGATGAAGGCGCCGAGCGCCGGCGACAGCCCGGCCAGCTCGGTCACCGTGGCGAAGCCGAGCGTCACCAGCAGCACGTTCAGCATGAACAGCTCGCTCGATTTGCGGCGCGCCACCAGGCCAAACCAGGCATGCATCAGGCGCTGGCCGACGAACAGCACCAGCACCAGCAGCACCGCGGCCTTGGCCAGCGCCAGCCCCAGTTCGCCGGCCAGCGCATCGACGGGCTGGGCCAGGGCGGGAATCAGCACCAGCAGCGGCACCACGGCGAGATCCTGGAACAGCAGCACGCCCATGACCTCGCGGCCGTGCGGCCCGTCCAGCTCGCGCCGCTCGGCGAGCAGCTTCGAGAGAATGGCGGTCGAGGACATGGCCAGCGCCCCGCCCAGCGCCACGCTGGCCTGCCAGGACACGCCCCAGAGCATGGCCGCGGCGGCCACCGCCGCCATGGTGCCGAGCACCTGCACCAGACCGAGGCCGAAAACGATGCGCTGCATCGCGAACAGGCGCGGCAGCGAGAACTCCAGTCCGATGGTGAACATCAGGAAGACCACGCCGAACTCCGCGAGGCGGTGGGCGCTGGCGCTGTCCGGCAGCAGGCCGACGGCATGCGGCCCCGCCACCGCGCCGACCAGCAGGTAGCCGAGGATGGGCGGCAGGTTCAGGCTGCGGCAGGCCACCACCGCGAGCACGGCGGCGGCCAGCAGCAGCAGGATCAGATGCAGGGTCACGGCGCGGGTCGGTCTGTCGGGTGGCGGTTATAATTTCCCCCAATCATAACCGCCCGCATCCATGACTTCCATTCCCGCTCCGGAACACACCCTCGCGCTGGCGCGGCGCGTGCTCGCCATCGAGGCCGAGGCCCTGAACAGGATTTCTGCGCGTCTGGACGGCAACTTCACGCGCGCGGTGGCCCTGGTGCTCGAATGCCACGGCCGCGTGGTCGTCAGCGGCCTCGGCAAGTCCGGCCATGTCGGACGCAAGATCGCCGCCACCATGGCCAGCACCGGCACGCCGGCCTACTTCGTGCACGCCGCCGAAGCGGTGCATGGCGACCTCGGCATGATCACGCGCGACGACGTGCTGATCGCCCTGTCCAATTCCGGCGAGAACGACGAACTGCTGACCATCGTGCCGCTGGTGAAGCGCCAGGGCGGCAAGCTGATCGCGATCACCGGCAATGCCGGCTCCTCCCTCGCGCAGGAAGCCGACGTGCACCTCGACGCCCGCGTCGACGAGGAGGCCTGCCCCCTCAACCTCGCCCCCACGGCCAGCACCACGGCGGCATTGGCTCTGGGCGACGCGCTGGCCGTGGCGCTGCTCGATGCCCGCGGCTTCGGCGCGGACGACTTCGCCCGCTCCCATCCCGGCGGGGCGCTGGGCCGCAAGCTGCTCACCCATGTGCGCGACGTCATGCAGCCCGGCGACCGGATCGCCCGCGTCGGCATCGCCACGCCGGTGCCCGAGGCGCTGGTGGCCATCTCGCGCGGCGCGATGGGCATGACGGCGGTGCTCGACGCGGACGGCCGGCTCGCCGGCATCTTCACCGACGGCGACCTGCGGCGGGCGCTCGAAAAGCTCGGCGACCTGCGCCAGGTGGCCGTCGGCGACGTCATGACGCGCAACCCGCGCACCCTCGGCCCCGACCGCCTCGCCGTCGAAGCCGTGGAAATGATGGAGCGCTTCAAGGTGAACCAGCTGCTGGTCACCGACGCCGCCGGCCAACTGGTCGGCGCCCTCAACATGCATGATCTCTTCCGCGCCAAGGTGGTTTGATGGACTGTCTGAAACAAGCCGCGAACGTGCGCCTGATGGGTTTCGACATCGACGGCGTGATGACCGACGGCCGGCTCTACTTCGGCCCCGAGGGCGACTACTGCAAGGCCTTCTTCAGCCGCGACGGCCTCGGCCTCAAGCTGCTCGCCAAGGCGGGCGTCAGGCTCGCCATCATCACCGGCCGCGACTCGCCGATCGTGACGCGCCGCGCCGCCAATCTCGGCATCGACCTCGTGCTGCAGGGCGTGGAGGACAAACGCGCGGCGATGGCCGGGCTGCTGGCCGACGCCGGCCTCGACTTCGCGCAGGCCGGCTACATGGGCGACGACCTGATCGACCTGCCCGTGCTGAAGGCCTGCGGATTTTCCGCGACCGTGCCGGACGGCCACGAGCTGGTGCGCCGGCACGTTTGCCACGTCGCCCGCGCCCCGGCGGGCGCCGGGGCGGTGCGCGAAGTCTGCGAACTGATCCTGCATGCCCAGGGGAGCTGGGAACGCGTCATGGCAGCCTACCTGGACTGATGCCACGATGCACGCCCAGGGCAGCCGCGCCGCCACGCTCTTTCCGCTGCTGCTGGCGGGCCTGCTGGCCGGCATGACCTACTGGCTCGATCTGGCGTCGCGCCAGCAGCCGGTCACCGACGGCAAGTCGCGCCACGATCCGGACTACATGATCGAGAACTTCCAGGTGCGCCGCTTCGGCCCCGAGGGCAATCTGCAGAACACCCTGCGCGCGGCCGAAATGCGCCACTACCCCGACGACGACAGCACCTGGATCCGCGCGCCCGACCTGACCTACCATCGCGTGCCGCCCAGCCATGTCACGTCGCGGGAAGCCTTCATGGACAGCGAGGGCAAGCACGTCGAACTGGTCGGCGACGTGCGCGTCACGCGCGGCGCGACGGACGGCAAGCCGGAAACCGTGCTGACCACGTCGCGGCTCGATGCCTGGCCGGACGACGAAATCGCCAGCAACAAGGAACCCGTCACCATCGTGCAGGGCCTCAGCAACGTGCATGGCAGCCGCATGCAGGCCAACAACAAGACGGCGATCTACGTCCTCGAAGGCCCGGTGAATGGCATCTTTTATCGCCAGGCCGCCACCGTGGCCGCCGACCCGTCTCCGCGCGCCGCGACACCACCCCAGGCCAAACCCGTGGTAAAAGCCCAGCCGAAGGCCAAGGCGAAGCCGGTGAAGAAGACCAAGGCGCGCGCCAAGCCAAAACCCAAATCGAAACCCAAAGCCAAGCCGCAACCCAAACGCTGACATGAAAACATCCCTGCGCCACCTGCTGCTGTCCCTCGCCTGCGGTTTGCTCGTTCCGGGCGCGGCCCAGGCCGAACGCGCCGACCGCGACAAGCCGGTCAATCTGGAGGCCGAACGCGTCACCGTCGACGACATCAAGCGCGTGCATGTCTTCGAGGGCAACGTCGTGCTCACGCAGGGCACATTGACGATCAGGAGCGCCAAGCTGGTCGTCACCCAGGACGCCGAAGGCTTCCAGAAGGGCGTCGCCACCGGCGGCGAAAACGGCCTGGCCCGTTTCAAGCAGAAGCGCGAGGGCCGGGACGAATATGTCCATGGCGAGGGCGAGCGCATCGAATACGACTCGCGCACCGAGAAGGCCGAGTTCTTCGTACGCGCCTTCGTGCAAAGCGGCGCGGACGAAGTGCGCGGCAATTACATTTTCTACGATGGCATCACCGAACAGTATCTGGCCACCGCCACTCCTGGCGCGAAGCCCGGCAGCGAACAGGGCCGCGTGCGCGCCGTGATCCAGCCGAAGAACAAGGCCGAGGCGGGCGGCACTGCGCCCGCCGCGCCGCCGCCCCCGGCGGCGCCCGCCCGCTGACCGGGGCCTCCGCCATGTCCGCCCGATATCTGATCGCCGAGACCCGCGAACGCGTCGGCCTGGTCCGCCTCAACCGCCCGGAAGCCCTGAACGCGCTCAGCGACGCCCTGATGGATGAAATCGCCAGCGCGATCGAGGCCTTCGAGGCCGACGCGAACATCGGCTGCATCGTCATCACCGGGTCCGAGAAAGCCTTCGCCGCCGGCGCCGACATCGCCGCGATGAAGGAATGGGGCTACATGGACGTCTACAAGGCCGATTTCATCAGCCGCAACCTCGACCGCGTGGCGCGCTGCCGCAAGCCGGTCATCGCCGCCGTGGCCGGCTTCGCCCTCGGCGGCGGCTGCGAACTGGCGATGATGTGCGACTTCATCATCGCCGCCGAGAACGCACGCTTCGGCCAGCCGGAGATCAAGCTCGGCGTGCTGCCGGGCGCCGGCGGCACGCAACGCCTGCCGCGCGCCATCGGCAAGGCCAAGGCGATGGAAATGTCGCTCACCGGCCGCCTGATGGACGCCGCCGAAGCCGAACGCGCCGGCCTCGTCGCGCGCGTCGTGCCGACCGACAAGCTGCTCGACGAAGCCATGGCCACCGCCGCCACCATCGCCGGCTACTCGCTGCCCGTCGCCATGATGATCAAGGAAGCGATCAACCGCGCCGGTGAAACCTCGCTGGCCGAAGGCCTGCTGTTCGAGCGCCGCAGCTTCCACGCCTGCTTCTCGATCGACGATCGCAAGGAAGGCATGGCCGCCTTCCTCGAAAAACGCCCGCCGGACTTCAAGCACCGCTGACCCCTCCCGGCTTTCGGGTGCGCCGCAATATCCAGGGCGCGCATGCGCTCGAAATCCCCCTTGAAACATCCATGTAACCTGCTGATATTTATCAGCTTATATCGCCATCCAAATATTTTTGCTGCATTGCACAAAAAAGTGCTTGACTTCGGGTTCGGCGTTCATATAATTCAAGCCATGATGCACTGCAACATAGCAATCTGAACCGAACCGAATCACACCCCTTTCAAGACTTTCACTTCAGGAGATCGCCATGTACACGACCCCCGAGCAATTCGCCGGCGCCAACAAAGCCAACGTCGAAACGCTGCTGACCATCGCCAACACGGCGTTCGCCAGCGCCGAGCGCCTCGCCGCCCTCAACCTCAACACCGCCCGCACCCTGCTGGAAGACAGCGTCACCACCGCCAAGACCCTGCTCGCCGCCAAGGACGTGCAGGAACTGGTGAGCATGCAGTCCGCACTGGCCCAGCCGGCGTTCGAGAAGGCCGTCGCCTACTCCCGCAGCGTCTATGAGATCGCGACCCAGACCCAGGACGAGCTCTCCAAGATCTTCGACAGCCAGTATGTCGAGATCAACAAGAACGTCGCCTCCGCCCTCGACAAGGCCGCCAAGAGCGCCCCGGCCGGTTCCGACGTCGCCGTCGCCGCCGTCAAGTCCGCGCTCGCCGCCGCCAACTCGGCCTACGAGACCATGAACAAGGCCGCCAAGCAGGTCGCCGAGATGGCCGAAGCGAACGTCGCCGCCGCGACCTCCGCCACCGTCAAGGCTGTCGGCGCTTCCGCCCCGAAGGCGAAGAAGGCCGCCTGAGCAGCATAGGACTTACGTCTCCTCCTCCGGTTCCGCAAAGGAACCGTTTGAGCCCCGACCTTCACCGGTCGGGGCTTTTTTTTCGCCGTCCCGCCGGCGCTGACTTTTTTACGGCTTGGGGTCGAAACCGTAGCCGAGGGCGGTCACGCCGGCCTTGAGCGTCTCGATCGCGCTGGCCACGACCGCGGGCGCGCCGCGCACCCCGAGTTCGACATGGCGGCGCACCGTCTCGCTGCCGAAGCTCGGCAGGCTGAAAACGACGATGCCCGGGAAATCGGCCTCGGTCCGGCGCATCAGGTCGAGCATCGTGCCTTCCAGACCGTCCCAGACCAGGATCGCCGCCTCGGCCTCGGCGTCCTGGCGAAAGTCGTCGGCGTAATAGGTGTCGAGCACCCACTCGGCCATCGGCCAGGCCATCTGCGGGAAACCGGGCAGGAAATGATGATCCTGATAACTGAAGCCCGGGATGCGGTTGAAGGGATTCGGGATGATGCGGCTGCCGGCCGGCACGGTACCGAGTTCCAGGCGCGCGGGCGTGACGGGCTGGCCCATCTCCGCCATGCGCGCGCGGATCTCGCGCTCGGCGTCCGGGTTGAGTTCGAGCGGCACGCCGGCGGCGGCGGCGGCGGCCTGGCGCGTGTGGTCGTCCGGCGTCACGCCGATGCCGCCGCAACTGAACACCACGTCGCCGCTCGCCAGCGTGCGCCGGAAAGTTTCGATCAGGCGCGGGCGTTCGTCGCCGAGATACTGCGCCCAGGACAGGTGCAACCCCCGTGCGCCGAGAATCTCGATCAGCTTCGCCAGATGCTTGTCCTGGCGCTTGCCGCGCATGATCTCGTCGCCGATGATGACTGCCCCATAGGTGCGCTGCGTTCTCACAATGTCACTCCTTGTTCCTTGCGCAGCTGCCGCAGGCCGCCAAGACACAGATGGACGAACAGCACTGCGGTGTAAGGCAACGCCAGCAGGTTGAGGACGGGCACATACGCGGCGAGCGCGCCCACCAGTCCCCCGAGATAGAGGCTGCCGCGCTCGCGGCGGAACAACTCGCCGCGCTCTTCCGGCCGCGCGTGCTCGGCCAGCGCGTCGAAGCGGAAGGCGCGCTGGTTGAGCCAGGCCGTCCAGAACAGGGGCAGCACGAGTACGGCGCCGGGAATCAGCAGCAGCGGCAGCGTGACAAGCCAGCCGGCGACGAAGATCGCTCCCGCCGCCAGCGTGTTGGCGATGCTGCCCCACAACGCCGCCTGCGCCGACCCCTGGCGCGAGACATCGGGATAATCGCGCAGCGCGATCAGCGCCATCATGCGCGGCAGGGCGAAGACGGCCACCAGCAGCAGCGCGGTGAAATACACCAGCGGGGCGAAGACGAAGAACACCGCGACATGGGCGAGCGATGGCCCGATCCAGTTCAGCCATGACCAGTCGGGCAGTTCGGCGACGATCCGCGCCGCCAGCGGCTGCCAGGCGAACCACGCGACCAGCGACCAGAGCAGGAAGGCGGCGACGGGCGGCCACAGGGCATGGAAAAGCAGCGCCGGTCGCAGCAGGTCGCGGCCCGCGCGCAACAGCGTCTTCAGGAAACATCCGGCATCCATCATGATCTGGCCCTGCCCTCCCACATCTTCTGCAAGCGCTTCACCGAGACCGGGCTCGGGGTGCGCAATTCCTGCGCGAAGAGCGCGACGCGCAACTCCTCCAGCAGCCAGCGGAATTCTTGCAGAAACGGATCGGCCACGCCCGCCTTCCTCATCGCCTGCCACTCGCGCTCCCAGGGCTGGGCGAGGCCGCGCCACTCCGCCAGCAGCCGCGCGTCGCGCGCGGCATCGTTCTTCGCCTTGTCGAGGCGCATGGCGATGGCCTTCAGATAGCGCGGAAAATGCTGCAAGCGCTCGTAGGGCGTCGTGACGATGAAGCGCTTGGGGAAAAGTCCGGCAAGCTGCGCGGCAATGTCGGCGCATGCCTGCGGGAAGACCTTTTGCGCGGCGGCGAGCTTCTTCTGCAAGGCCGCCTGCTCGGCGAGGATCGTTCCCGCCAGCCGGATGACCTCCTGCGCGACGAGCAGGATGCGCCCCTTCGCGGCGTCGCGGCGCTCGGTGAAACTCTTCTCGTCCGCCGGCAGCGGCGCCATCAGGCAGGTGCGCTCCAGCGTCGCGGCGACAAGCTGTTCCTTGAGCTCCTGCTCCGTGCCCAACTGCATGAATTGCAAGGCCATCGCGCGCAGGTCCGGCAGCTTCTCGATGGCCTGCACCTGCGCCTTCAATTGCAGCGCGAACAGGCGCGCCAGTCCCTGGCGATGTTCCGCGCTGGCCTTGTCCTCGGTGTCGAAGGCCGAAAGCGACACGCCATCGCCTTCGTCCACGAGGGCCGGGAAGCCGATCACCTGCCGGCCGGCGACCTCGACCTCCAGAAGCTCCGGCAACGCGCCGAAAACCCAGCTTGTCGCCTTTTCGGTCGCCGTCCCGCCGGCGCTGACTTTTACCTCGGCATCCGAAAATGCCTGCGTCACGCGATCGCCGTATTGCGCGCGCAGCTCGGCGAGATTGCGCGAGAAGCCGAGCGTGCCGCCGTGTTCGTCGAGCAGGCGGAAGTTCATGAACAGGTGCGGCCGCAATTCGCCGGGGCGCAGGGCGTCGAGCGGCAGCTTCAGCGCGATCCTTTCCTCGATGGCACGGGTGAGCGCCTTCGCCAGCGGTTCGTCGGTGTCGTTCTCCGCATCGCAGAACGCCTCGGCGCAGGCGTCGAGCGGCTGGCAGCGATGGCGGTATTTCTGCGGCAGGGTCTTGAGCAGCGCGACGACCTTTTCCTTGAGCAGGCCCGGCACCAGCCATTCGAGGCGCGTCTGCGGCACCTGATTCAACGCCGCCAGCGGCAGCGACAAGGTGACGCCGTCGTCCGCCGCGCCGGGATCGTGGTGATAGCTCAGCTTGTATTTCTGGCCGCGATGCTCGAAGGACGACGGGAAGGCGTCGGTGGTGATGCCCGCCGCCTCGTGGCGCATGAGCTGGTCCTTGTCGAGGAACAGCAGCCTGGGGCTTTCTTGTTCAATTTCGCGGCGCCACTTGTCGAAGGCGACCAGCGTCGTGATGCCTTCCGGCACGATGGCATCGAAAAAGGCATGCACCAGCGCGTCATCCACCAGCACGTCGGGCCGGCGCGACTTGTGTTCGAGGCGCTCGATCTCGGCCTTCAGTTTTTGGTAGTGCTGGAGGAAGCGCCACTTCTTCAGCCAGTCCTCGCCGACCTCGCCCTCGACCAGCGCGCCGCGGATGAACAGCTCGCGCGCCAGTTTCGGGTCCATGGGACCGTAATTGACTCGGCGCCTGGCGTGCAGAGTCAGGCCGTGCAGCGTGACGCGTTCCCAGGCGACGACCTGGCCCGGCCCCTTCTCCCAGTGCGGCTCGAAGACATGGCGGCGGATCAGGTGCGCGCCGACCTGCTCCAGCCATTCCGGCTCGATCCTGGCGATGCAGCGCGCGAACAGGCGCGAGGTCTCGACCAGCTCCGCCGCGACGATCCAGCGCCCCGCCTTCTTGACCAGCGTGGAGCCGGGATGGATGAAGAACTTGATGCCGCGCGCACCAAAGTAATTCCTGTCCTCTTCGTTGATCAGGCCGATGTGGCCGAGCAGGCCGGTCAGCAACGCCTTGTGGATCGCCTCGTAGCTGGCGGGCAGCTGGTTCTCCTTCCAGCCGTGCTCGTGGCAGAGCGTCATCAATTGCCCATGCACGTCGCGCCATTCGCGCAGCCGCAGCCAGTTGATGAAGTGCGCGCGGCACCACTGCTTCTGCTTGCTCGACGACTCGTGCTTCCAGACGGCGTCCGCGGCGGCCCACAGCTTGAGCCAGGAGAGGAACTCGGATTTCTCGTCCTTCCATTGCGCATGCGCCTGATCGGCCGCCGCGGCACGTTCCTGGGGCCGTTCGCGCGGATCCTGGGTGCCGAGCGCGGCGGCGATGACCAGCATTTCCTTCAGGCAGCCCTGCTCGCGCGCGGCGAGGATCATGCGGCCGATCTTCGGGTCGAGCGGCAGCTTCGCCAGTTCGCGGCCGACGGGCGTCAACTCCTTGCTCGTCTCGTCGATGGCCCCCAGTTCGGCGAGCAGCGTGTAGCCGTCGGCGATCATGCGCGGCAGCGGCGCTTCGAGGAAGGGGAAGTCCTCGACGTCGCCCAGATGCAGCGACTTCATGCGCAGGATCACGCCGGCCAGCGAGGAGCGCAGGATCTCGGGATCGGTGTAGGGCGCGCGCTTGTTGAAGTCCTCCTCCGCATACAGCCGGAAGCAGACGCCCGAGGAAACGCGGCCGCAACGGCCGGCGCGCTGGTTGGCCGCCGCGCGCGAGATGCTCTCGACCTGCAGCTGCTCGACCTTGTTGCGATGCGAGTAGCGCTTGACGCGCGCGAGGCCCGTGTCGATCACGTAGCGGATGCCCGGCACCGTCAGCGAGGTCTCGGCGACGTTGGTCGCCAGCACGACGCGCCGGCCCTGGTGCGGCGCGAACACGCGCGCCTGCTCCTGCGCGGTCTGGCGCGCGAACAGCGGCAGCACTTCCAGTCCCGGCGGATGGTGCTTGCGCAGCGCTTCGGCGGCTTCCCTGATCTCGCGCTCGCCGGGCAGGAACACCAGCACGTCGCCCGGCCCTTCGCGGTGCGCTTCGCTCACCGCATCGACGATGGCGTCGTTCAGGTCGGCATCCTTGCGCTCGTCGAAGGGCCGGTAGCGCGTTTCGATGGGATAAAGCCGGCCCGAGACCTCGACGATCGGTGCGCCATCGAAGTGCCGCGAGAATCGTTCGGCATCGAGGGTCGCCGAGGTGACGATCAGCTTCAGGTCGGGCCGTCGCGCCAGCACCGACTTCAGGTAGCCAAGCAGGAAGTCGATGTTGAGCGAGCGTTCGTGCGCCTCGTCGATCAGGATGGTGTCGTACTGGCGCAGCAGCGGATCGGTCTGCGTCTCGGCCAGCAGGATGCCGTCGGTCATCAGCTTGATGTAGGACGACGGCGTGGTCTTGTCGGTGAAGCGGATCTTGAAACCGACATGCTGGCCGACCTCGGACTTCAGTTCCTGCGCGATGCGGCTGGCCGTGGCGCGCGCGGCGATGCGGCGCGGCTGGGTGTGGCCGATCAGGCCCTTGAGGCCGCGCCCGAGTTCCAGGCAAATCTTCGGCAGCTGCGTCGTCTTGCCCGAGCCGGTCTCGCCGCAGACGACGACGACCTGATGCTTCTGGATCGCTTGCGCGATCTCGGCGCGACGCGCGTTGACGGGCAGTGCCTCGTCGTAGCTGATGGCCGGGCGGGCGGCTCGGCGTGCTTCAGGATCGAACCGCATGTCAGAACGGCGGCGGGCTGGCGAACGTCACCGGCCGGCCGTCGGCCGGATGGAACAGCGACAGGGCCATGGCGTGCAGGCACATGCGCAAGGTCAACGTTGGCGGCACGGGCGGCGCATAGAGCGGATCGCCGAGGATGGGAAAGCCGAGCGCGGCCAGGTGCACGCGCAGCTGGTGCGAACGGCCGGTCACCGGCGCCAGCTCGACGCGCGTGGTGTCGCTCGCCGCATCGTATCCGGCAGCGCGCCAGCGCGTGCGGCTCGGCCTGCCATGCACGGGATCGACCTTGCTCCTCGGACGATTCTCCCAGTCGACGCTGAGCGGCAGGTCGATCTCGCCCTCGCCTTCGAGCCGGCCGATGACGCGGGCGCAGTAACGCTTTCCCACCCTGCGTTCCTCGAACGCGCGGTTCAGGCGGCGCTGGGCCTCGGCGGTGCGCGCGAAACAGAGGATTCCCGAAGTGTCCATGTCGAGCCGATGCACGATCAGCGCATCGGGGTAGCAAGCCTGCACGCGCGCACTGAGACAGTCCTGCTTGTCCGGACCACGCCCCGGCACGGCGAGCAGGCCCGCGGGTTTCTCGGCAATGATCAGCGCATCATCGACGTGCAAAAACAGAGGCTTCATGAAAGTCGGCGCCGGCGGGACGGCGGCTACTGCGCGAGCTTGTGGATGGTGAAGATGCCCAGCCCGGTCATCGCCAGCGAGCCGAACAGGTGCAGCGACGCGGCGCCCGCCGCCCAGCCGTAGCGGGCGTTCTGGAGCAGATGCACGACCTCGGCGGAGAAGGTGGAAAAGGTGGTCAGCGCGCCGAGGAAGCCCGTGATGAAGAACAGCTTGGCTTCGGGCGGCAGCTCGACGTTGAGGTGGAACACCGCCACCGCCGCGCCGACGAGATAGCCGCCGGCCAGGTTGGCGGCGAGCGTGCCGAGGGGAACGGTGGCAAAGACCGGATTGAGCCAGAGGCCGAGACCGTAGCGCAACCAGGCGCCGAGCACGGCGCCGACCCCGATGGCAAGAAAGGCGGCGAAGTTCATGAGGCCGCATTCTACGGCGCGACGGTAGAATCGGCGCTTTGCATCAAGCACTTGCCGTACCATGGCCGACACGGACAACAAACCTGCCAACTTCATCCGCAACATCATCGACGCCGACCTCGCGGCCGGCAGGCACGCGAGCATCCGCACGCGCTTCCCGCCCGAGCCGAACGGCTACCTGCACTTCGGCCACGCCAAGTCGATCTGCCTCAACTTCGGGCTGGCGCAAGACTACGGCGGCGCCTGCCACCTGCGCTTCGACGACACCAACCCGGAGAAGGAAGAACAGGAATACGTCGACTCGATCATCGACGCGGTGCATTGGCTCGGCTGGGATTGGGGGAAAAACCAGTTCTTCGCCTCGAATTATTTCCAGACGATGTACGACTGCGCCGAGGCGCTCATCCAGGCGGGGCTGGCGTATGTCGATTCGCAGACCGCCGAGGAGATGCGCGCCAATCGCGGCACGCTGACCGAGCCCGGCAAGCCCTCGCCCTATCGTGACCGCAGCCCGCGGGAAAACCTCGACCTGTTCCGCCGCATGAAGGCCGGCGAGTTCCCGGACGGCGCCCATGTGCTGCGCGCGAAGATCGACATGGCCGCGCCCAACATCAACCTGCGCGACCCGGCGATCTACCGCATCCGCCACGCCGAACACCACAACACGGGGAATGCGTGGTGCCTCTATCCGATGTACACCTACGCGCATCCGATCGAGGATGCCATCGAGCGCATCACGCATTCGATCTGCACGCTGGAGTTCGAGGACCAGCGGCCGTTCTACGACTGGCTGCTCGACAAGCTGGCCGACCTCGGCTGCCTGCCACGGCCGCTGCCGCAGCAGATCGAATTCGCGCGTCTGAATCTGACCTACGTCGTGCTCTCGAAACGCAAGCTCATCCAGCTCGTCGATGAAAAGCACGTGAACGGCTGGGACGATCCGCGCCTGCCGACGCTGGTCGGCGCGCGCCGGCGCGGCTACACGCCCGCAGGCTTCCGCAGGTTCGCCGAGATGATCGGCGTCACCAAGTCGGATTCGCTGATCGACTACAGCGTCTTCGAGGAGTGCCAGCGCGACGTGTTGAACGAAACCGCCCCGCGCCGCATCGCCGTGCTCGATCCGCTGAAGCTCGTGATCGACAACTACCCCGAGGGCCAGGAGGAGGAGTGCTTCGCGCCCAACCATCCGCAGCAGCCGGAACTCGGCAAGCGCGCCGTGCCGTTCTCGCGCGAACTGTGGATCGAGAGGGAGGATTTCGTCGAAGTACCGCCGAAGGGCTACTTCCGCCTCTTCCCCGGCAACAAGGTGCGGCTGCGCTACGGCTTCGTCATCGAATGCACCGGCTGCGACAAGGATGCCGCCGGCAACGTCACCGCCGTGCATTGCAGCTACTTCGCCGATTCCAAGTCCGGCACGCCGGGCGCCGACAATTACAAGGTCAAGGGCAACATCCACTGGGTATCGGCCAAACATGCCTACGCCGCCGACGTGCGCCTCTACGACCGCTTGTTCAAGGTGCCCAATCCGGGCGCGGAACATGATTTCCTCGCCGACATCAACCCGGACTCGGTGAAAACCATCGTCGCCCAGCTCGAGCCCGCATTGAAGGATGTCGCAGCGGAGGAGCGCTTCCAGTTCGAGCGCCACGGTTATTTCGTCGCCGACCGGGTCGATTCCAAACCTGGTGCGCCGGTGTTCAATCGCACCGTAGGACTGAAAGACACCTGGCAAAAATGAAGTTTACCGAACTCCTTTCCGGTGCGTGGCGGAAGAACGATTCGCTGCTCTGCGTCGGCCTCGACCCCGACCCGGCGAAGTTCCCCGCGCACCTCAACGGCGACATCTTCCGTTTCTGCGCCGAAATCGCCGACGCCACCGCCGACCTCGCCTGCGCCTTCAAGCCGCAGATCGCCTACTTCGCCGCCCACCGCGCCGAGGAGCAGCTCGAAGCGCTGATCGCCCACATCCACGCCAGGCATCCGGGCATCCCCGTCATCCTCGACGCCAAGCGCGGCGACATCGGCAGCACCGCCGAGCAATACGCCATCGAAGCCTTCGAGCGTTACAAGGCGGACGCCGTCACCGTGAATCCCTACATGGGCCGCGACTCGGTCGAGCCCTGGCTGGCGTACAAGGACAAGGGCGTGATCCTGCTGTGCCGCACCTCGAATCCGGGCGGCAGCGACCTGCAATTCCAGAAAGTCAGCCCCGGCGGCACGGCGATTTTTGAGCTGGTCGCCGAAAAAGTCGCGAAGGAATGGAACACGACGGGGCAATGCGCCCTCGTCGTCGGCGCCACCTTCCCCGGCGAGATCGCCCGCGTGCGCGAGATCGTCGGCGACCTGCCGCTGCTCGTGCCCGGCATCGGCGCGCAGGGCGGCGACATCGAGGCCACCGTGAAAGCCGGCCGCACCGCGAACGGCACCGGCCTGATGATCAACTCCTCGCGCGCCATCCTCTACGCCGGCAAGGGCGAGGACTTCGCCGCCGCCGCGCGCAAGGTCGCGCAGGAAACGCGCGACGCGATCAACCGCTGGCGCTAAGGAACAGACATGGCCGGCGGCTGGGGTTGCCCGCACGAAGTCGATGACAAGTGCACCAAAATCAACAACCTGCCCTGCGATCCGGGCATGAAGGGCTGCGTGCTGGCCGGGCGCTTCGTTTTCGCCAACGATGACAAGAACCAGCGGCTGCGCGAGAAGCAGGCGCGCGACGAGCAGGAAGAAGACGACCACTCATCCGGAATGCATCCCTGACGGAGACCACATGGCCACACCGACGAAACCCAGACGCCCCGCCCCTGCCACCGCCGCTGCCGCACGCCCGCGCCGCGCCGCGCCGAAGGCCCGCCCCGCCAGCGCCGGCGACATCGGCCCCACCGGCTCGCAGGAGCAGATCGAGGCGAACGTCGTCACCCAGGCCGTCGATGCCGCCCAGCAGGCGCGGCTCGCGGCGATGCGCGACATCGTCGCCGGCACCACGCTGGAGGAAGCGCGCGGCCTGCTGCGCAGCCTGCTCAAGGAACAGCAGCTGACCGCCGAGCAGGGCGTCAATCCCGACCTCGAACTGGCGCCCGGCTGGCGCGACGGCGGCTATCCCTACAAGAACCTGATGACGCGCCGCAACTACGAGCGGCAGAAATACCGCCTGCAGGTCGAGCTGCTCAAGCTGCAGGCCTGGGTCAAGGAAACCGGCCAGAAGGTGGTGATCCTCTTCGAGGGCCGCGACGCGGCCGGCAAGGGCGGCACGATCAAGCGCTTCATGGAACACCTGAATCCGCGCGGCGCGCGCGTCGTCGCGCTGGAAAAGCCGAGCGAGACCGAACGCGGCCAGTGGTATTTCCAGCGCTACGTGCAGCACCTGCCCACGGCCGGCGAGATCGTGATGTTCGACCGCTCCTGGTACAACCGCGCCGGCGTCGAGCGCGTCATGGGCTTCTGCTCCGACGCCGAATATTCCGAGTTCATGCGCCAGGCGCCCGAATTCGAACGCATGATGGTGCGCAACGGCATCCACCTGATCAAGTTCTGGTTCTCGGTCTCGCGCGAGGAGCAGCGCCGCCGCTTCAAGGAACGGCGCGTGCATCCGCTCAAGCAGTGGAAGCTCTCGCCGATCGACCTCGCCTCGCTCGACCGCTGGGAGGACTACACCAAGGCCAAGGAGGCGATGTTCTTCTACACCGACACCGCCGACGCGCCGTGGACCGTGATCAAGTCGAACTGCAAGAAGCGCGCGCGCCTCAACGCGATGCGCTACATCCTGCACCGCCTGCCCTACGCCAACAAGGACCCGGACCGCATCGGACCGCTCGACCCGCTCATCGTCGGCCGCGCCAACGTGGTCTACGAGCAGGGCGAGCACCAGCTCAACGTGCCGATTCTCTGATCAGGCGGCGGAACTCCTCGGCGGTCACCGGGTGGCCGAAGTGGAAGCCCTGCACCATGTCGCACTCGAGCTGGCGCAGGCGGTCGGCCACCAGCGCGGTCTCCACGCCCTCGGCCAGCACTGACAGGTTCAGGCTTTTCGCCATCTGGATCACCGCGCGCACGATCGCGGCATCGTCGGCGTCGTGCGCCATGTCGCGCACGAAGGACTGGTCGATCTTCAGCTTGTCCACCGCCAAACGCTTGAGATAGGCGAGGCTCGAATAGCCGGTGCCGAAGTCGTCGATGGCCAGGCGCACGCCCATGCCCTTGAGGCGCTGAATCACCGCCAGGGCCTGGTCGGCCTCGTGCAGCAGGATCGATTCGGTCAGTTCCAGTTCCAGCGAGGTCGCCGGCACGCCGGTCTGCGCCAGCGCGGCCAGCAGCGAATCTTCCAGGCCGCCGCGCCGGAACTGGATCGCGGACAGGTTGACCGCCATCATCAGGTCGGCGTTGCCGCCGGCATGCCAGACCTTGAGTTCGCGGCAGGCCTCGTGCAGCACCCATTCGCCCAGCGGCACGATCAGCCCGCTCTCCTCGGCGACGGGGATGAAGTGCGCCGGCGCGATCAGGCCGTGGTCCGGGCAGAGCCAGCGCAGCAGCGCCTCGGCGCCGACGATGCGGCCGCTGGCCAGGTCGATCAGGGGCTGGTAATGGAGCCTGAACTCGCCGCGTTCGAGGCCGCGGTGGATGCGCTGGCGCAGGTCCATGCGCTCGTGCGAATCGACGTTCATGCGCTCGTTGTAGAAGCGGAAGGTATTGCGGCCGTCATCCTTGGCGTGATACATCGCGACGTCGGCCTTGCGCAGCAGCGTTTCGAAGTCCTTGCCGTCGTCGGGCGCGAGGGCGATGCCGATCGAAGCGGAAATCATCACCTCGTGGCCCTCGACCAGGAAAACCTGCGCCAGCACGCTCAGGATCTTCTCGGCGATGCGGGCGACGGCCTCGTCGTCGCGAATGTCGGTGAGCGCGACGAGGAATTCGTCGCCGCCCTGGCGGCTGACCGTGTCGGTGTCGCGCACGCAGGACTCCAGCCGGCGCGCCGCGTCGCGCAGCAGGGCGTCGCCGACCGGGTGGCCGAAGGAATCGTTCACCGCCTTGAAGCGGTCGAGATCGACGAACAGCAGCGCGGTGCGCGTGTTGGCGCGCAGGCCGTGCGCCATCGCGCGCTCGAAGCGGTCCTTGAACAGCAGGCGATTGGGCAGCTCGGTGAGCGGATCGTGATGGGCGAGGAAGTCGATGCGCTCCTCCGCCAGCTTGCGGTCGCTGATGTCGGAGAACACCGCGACATGGTGCGTCAGCCTGCCGTCGCGGTCGCGCACGCAGGCGATGCTGAGCCACTCGGGGTAGATTTCGCCATTCTTGCGCCGGTTCCAGATCTCGCCGCGCCAGCGCCCCTCGCGCGCCAGGCTGCCCCACAGCGCCTGGTAGAACTCCGCGTCGTGGCGTCCTGAACTCATCAGGGCGGGAGATTGCCCGACCACCTCGTCCGCCCCGTAGCCGGTCACCAGGGAAAACGCCGCGTTGACGCTGACGATGCGGTTTCCGGCATCGGTGATCATGATGCCCTCGCCGCTGCTTTCGAATACCTTGGCGGCCAGGCGCAGTTGCTCCTCGGCGCGGCGGCGCTCGGTGATGTCGCGCGTCGTGCCCTCGACGCCGACGATCTGACCGGCCGCGTCGCGCACGTAGTGGGCGTTGGTCAGCACCCAGACCTCGCGGCCGTCGCGATGGCGCAGGTGGGACTCGTAGCCGGAAACGGCCCCATCATGGGCGCGCAGGGTTGCCAGAAAGATTTCACGGCTGGCCGGATCGACGTAGAAATCGCTCATGCGCCGTCCGACGACCTCTTCGGGCGCGTATCCCAGCAGGTCCCGCACCGAGGCGGACGCGCGCACGATGCGGCCTTCCAGGTCGGTGCGGTAATAGGTGTCCTGCAGGTTGTCGAGGATGTCGCGCAGCTCGCGCTCGGATTCCGCCACGGCCTGCTGCGCCGCGACGATCGGCGTCAGGTCGGTGATGAAGCCGAAGGCGCCGACCACCGCGCCCGCCGAGTTGCGATGCGTGGTGTTGTTGAGCAGGATCGGCAGGGTGCTGCCGTCCTTGCGCCGGGCGACCAGCTGGTAGCGGCGGTGCTCGGTCGTCTCGATGCGCCGCATCTGCGCGATCAGCTCGTCGCGGCTCTCCGCGGTGATGAAATCCAGTGGCGTCTTGCCCAGCCACTCCTCGCGCGCATAGCCGAACAGCTCGCAGAGACGGTCATTGACCTCGACGAAGCGCCGCTCGGCGTCGATGCGGAAGTAGCCATCCACCGTGCTGTCGATGACGTGCCGGTAGAAGCGCTCGCTCTCGCGGATGGTCTCGGCGAGCGCCGCCTCCTCGCTGCGGTCGCTGGCGACGCCGATGAAGACCGGCTGGCCTCCGCCCTGCGACATGTAGATGCGCGTGCGCACCGGAAAGCTGCTGCCGTCCTTGCGCCGGTGCATGTTCTCGACGACGGTGCCCTGCGGGCGCTGCGCCTGCTGGAACATGGCCCACGCCTCGGGGCCATCGACGGCCGAAGCGACGTCCCAGATCCTGAGCTGGCGCAGTTCGGCATGGCTGTAGCCGAGCGCGGCGCAGCCGCTCTCGTTGGCGTCGAGGAAGCGGCCGGCGGCATCCACCATGTAAACGCCGTCCCCGATCTGGTCGAGCACGCCCCCCAGCAGCAGATGGCGGTGGAAGTCGACGAGCGGCAGTTCCGGCTCGGCGACCTCGCGGCGCAGGCGCTTCAGCGTCTCGCGCAGGTATTCGACATAGCCGCCCTGCAGGGACTTGACGATGTCGTGGCGGGTGATGATGCCGACGATGCCCTGGCGTTCGCTGACCACCAGCAGGCGCCGCACCGCCAGCCGCTGCATGCGCGCGGAAGCCTCCTGCAATGGGGCCTCGGGCACGATGGCATGCGCCTGCGGCGTCATGAGGCCGCCGAGCGGCGCGGCGCGATCGGTCGCCGCGCGCGTCAGCCGCACCACGTCGCGCTCGGTCAGGATGCCGGCCGGCTCGCGCCCCCCGGCCTTGAGCACCACCACGTAATCGCTGCCGCGCTCCGCCATCAGGGCGATGGCCTCGTCCAGCCGCGCGGCGGCGTCGATGCAGACCACCTCGCGATCCATCGCCGCGGCGACGGTCTTCACCTCGACCAGGTATTCCTCGCCGAGGTGATGCAGGAAATCGGCCTCGGTGACGATGCCGGCCAGGCGTCCGTCGGCATCCACCGCCACCAGATGGCGCAACTGGCGCTCGGCCATCTGGTGATACGCCTCGCGGTAATCGGTGGCGGCGGACAGGCCGAAAACCGGGGCCGTCATGATGTCGGCCAGGCTGGAGGAGGCCATGGGCGCGGCCCGGACGAACAGCTCCACCACGTCGCGCTCGGTCAGGATGCCGAGCGGCCGGAACTCCGCATCCACCGCGACCACGCAACTGATGTGCAGCTGCTCCATGGCCTCCAGCACCACGGCCAGCGGCGCGTCGGGCGGGAAGCTCACCACGGCGGGCGTGAGGATGTCGGCGAGGGTGCGGGTTTCCATGGGCGCGGAGAAATTTCGAGCTGCATCCTACCATCCCCGGCATGTGGTAATTTCGCGGCTCCCGATCGTTTGTGGATGGAACCCGCGATGGCCGATCTGCTTGCCCTGCTGCAACCCCGTGTCGCCGACCCCGAGAGCCTGCAGGAGTTCATCGAGGATCTCGAAGACCTGGTGCCGGCCATCGAGCGCGACGTCGCCGCGCTGCGCAAGGAACCGGCCGACCGGGCGCTGATCGCCCGCCTGTTCCGGGCGCTGCACACCATCAAGGGCGACGCGGCGATCTGCAAGGTCGAGGTCGGCGTGGCGATCTGCCACCCGATCGAAGGCCTGCTGGCGCGCTGCCGCGAAAACGAGATCCGCTTTTCCGACATGCTCGCCGAGGTCGTCCTGCTCGCGCTCGACCGGCTGGAACTGACCGTCGAGGCCATGACCAGCCGGCGCGACGTCGGCCACCTCAACCTGGCCCAGCTGGTCGGCGGGCTGGAAGGGCTGGCCGGCGCCCCGGCCGGCGAGATCGCCGCCCGCGCCGCCGCCACCATCGAGGCGGTCACCGGCTTCAAGCCCGTCCATGCCGGCGCCGAGATCCAGTCGGCCGCCGCGCCGCCCCAGTCCAGGAAGGACCAGGCCGGCGACCTGTGGTTCTTTTCCACGCTGGCCATGCAGCTCGAATCGCGCGCGCCGCTCTTCAAGGGCCGGACGGGCCGCATCCTGCGGCTGGCCGAGGAGACCAACGCCGCCGCCGGCAACCCCGTCGATGGCCAGCAGCTCGCCGCCGCCGTCTACCTGCACGACATCGGCATGATGTTCGTGCCCGAATCCGTCTGGCTCAAGGTCGACCGGCTGACCGACGCCGAGCGGGAAATGCTGCAGGAACACCCCGGCCACGCCGCCGGGCTGCTCAAGCGCATGCCCGGCTGGGAAAGCGCCGCGCAAATGGTCGCCCAGCATCACGAGATGCCGGACGGCCGCGGCTACCCCGAAGGACTCAGGGGCGACGCGATCTGCCCCGGCGCCAAGATCCTCGCCATCGTCGACGCCTTCGAGGCCGTCACCCTCAAGCACAGCCACCGCGGCCAGACGCGCTCGCTGGTGCGCGCCATCGCCGAGATCAACGCCTGCGACAACCAGTTCGCCGCCGAATGGATCGGCCCGTTCAACAGCGTGATCCGCAGGATGGTCGAGACCGGATGACGCTCGACATCCGGCTGCCCAGGTTTCCCGAATGCTGGGAAACCTGCGGCAACTGCGGGCAGGGCGAAGTGCTGGTGCTGGAAGTCCATGTCAGGCCCGGCGACGTCGTCCGCCACGACGACAACCTCATCACCCTCGAAACCGGCAAGGTCGCCCTCGACATTCCTTCGCCGCACGCCGGCACCGTCGTCGAGGTCTGCGTCGGCGCGGGCGACACGGTCAACGAAGGCGCGCTGATCGCGCGCATCGACCCCGCCTGAAAAAAGTCAGCCCCGGCGGGACGGCGGCCGGGCAAGGAGATGGGCGACGCTACGCGGCCTGGCCGCGCGGCGCCCGGCGGGGCCGGTCATTCCGCGCGATGGCAGACCGCCTCGATGCGGTTGCCAAACGGGTCGAGGAGGAAGGCGCCGAAGTAGTGGGCGTGATAATGCGGACGCAAGCCGGGCGCGCCATCGTCCCGCCCGCCATGCGCCAGCCCGGCGGCATGGAAGGCCGCCACCCGTGCCCGGGTGCCGGCCTTGAAACACCAGTGGCGCTTGTCGTCGCAATTCGCCGCGGCCGACTCATAGACCGCCAGGCAGGAATGAAAATCCTCGACCGCGTCGCATCGCACCCCGTAGCCGAGCGCGCCCGGACGGTCATAGACCTTCTCGACCCCCAGCGCGGCCATCACCGAATCGTAGAAGGGGCGGGCATCCTCGATGCTTGGAACGGAAATGGAAACGTGGTCGAGTATGAACATGGAAGATTTCAACGTTTGAGTTCAGGGGCCTTGCGCGGCTTTATGCGCAAGGCCCCCTGCAACGAAAGGTTAGGTCGCACCATCGAGGCTTGCTATCCAGGCTTTACTACGACTCAAATTTAGATCAGTCCCAAAGCCAAGTTCATGGCGCATGGCGTTTCTGAGATCAACTATTAAGTCGGCAGATCCCTGGATTGGTGGTTCATCCGGTTCACGTAGACCTAATGCACGCGCATATAGATCAAGAGCAGATGAGTCAGTACAGGTAAGCGCGAGTTGGTTGTATGCGCGACGTGCCGCCGCAATGTCAAGCGGCTGCTTCGCAACAAGTATGGGTGCTTCGCTCTGCTTCCACTCGCGCTGAGAAAATGCGGCATCAACAACTGCAAGTGCTTCCAAACAAGCTAATCGCTTTATGTCGAAGGCGGCGTGCTGAACGAATACTTCGCTTTCGATGGCAGTCTTAATGCGAAGAGCTAACCAGTCACGGGCAAGGAAGCCAACGAGACCTGCGGCAATCCCACCACCGAAGAAGCCTGTAAGGAAGTCAATAAGGTTCATACGCTCCTCTGTGGTTGTGCGACCTAACGTGATGTAGACGACATTGCAAAATGTCCATATATGGATATTTCTTTCCATATATGGCAACCAATGCCCAGATGTAGGCATGTCGAAATATCCATATCCAGGCGGCTTCCTTCACGATCCGGTTTCGGTTTGCGCGCCGCCGTTCTCGGCACGCGCCAGAGCTTGTGTTCGGTGTCCGGGATGCCGCGCAGGATAACCCTCCGCTTATGCATTCGGCAAGATGCGCCTTGCGGACGAGTCCGCTTCGCCGTCCCGCCGGGGCTGACTTTTTTCCATCGGCCGCTTTGACGCGCATCGGGGATGCGCATAAACTTCGCGCATTGCCCGTTCGGGAGTTCGCCATGTCCGTCACCAAGAAAGCCGCGAATCTCAGCATTCGCGCCGACCTGCTCGAAGAGGCGCGCGCCTTCAAGATCAACCTGTCGCAGACGCTGGAGACCGCGCTCGCCGCCGAACTGAAGAAGCGCCGTGAAGACGAATGGCGCGAGCAGAACCGGGAGGCGATCGCCGCCTACGGTCGTTTCGTCGAGAAGCACGGGCTGTTCTCCGACAGCTTTCGCAGCTTCATGCGCGAAGACTGATGGCCCACCTCGACGTCTATCGGAACCCGGACCGCAGGACCGCTGCGGCCATGCCATTCGTTGTCGATGTCCAGAGCAATTTGCTCGACAACCTCCCGGGATGCGTGGTGATACCGCTCGCTCGTGTCGATAGCCTTGAAACGCTGCCGATCTTGCGCCTCAACCCCACGTTCAGCATTGAAGGGATCGCGCTGGTCGCGCTGGTGCAGGATCTCGCGTCCGTCCCGCGGCGTATGCTCAAACTCCCCGTCGCCAACCTGTCCCCCCAGCGCGAGGAAATCCTCGCCGCCCTCGATTTTCTTTTCACCGGCTTCTAACAAGGAAACAACCCGTGGCCCAATACGTCATGTCCATGCTCCGCGTGAGCAAGATCGTTCCCCCCAAGCGCCAGATCATCAAGGACATCTCGCTGTCCTTCTTCCCCGGCGCCAAGATCGGCCTGCTCGGCCTCAACGGCTCGGGCAAATCGACCGTGCTGCGCATCATGGCCGGCGTGGACAAGGAATACGACGGCGAGGTGCAGCACCTGCCCAACATCTCCATCGGCTACCTGCCACAGGAGCCGGCGCTCGACCCGGCCAAGACCGTGCGCGAGGAAGTCGAGGCGGGCATGGGCGCCGTGATGGAGGCGAAGCAGAAGCTGGAGGAAATCTACGCCGCCTACGCCGAGCCGGACGCCGACTTCGACAAGCTCGCCGAGGAGCAGGCCAAGTACGAAGCGATCATCGCCGTATCCGGCGCCGACAGCGAGAACCAGCTCGAAATCGCCGCCGACGCGCTGCGCCTGCCGCCCTGGGACGCGCGGATCGCCAACCTTTCCGGCGGCGAGAAGCGCCGCGTCGCGCTCTGCCAGCTGCTGCTGTCGAAGCCGGACATGCTGCTGCTCGACGAGCCGACCAACCACCTCGACGCCGAATCGGTGGAGTGGCTGGAGCAGTTCCTGGTGCGCTTCCCCGGCACCGTCGTCGCCGTCACCCATGACCGCTACTTCCTCGACAACGCGGCGGAGTGGATTCTCGAACTCGACCGCGGCCACGGCATCCCGTGGAAGGGCAACTACTCCTCGTGGCTGGAGCAGAAGGAAGCGCGGCTGGAGCAGGAGCAGAAGCAGGTCGACGCCCACATGAAGGCGATGAAGCAGGAGCTCGAATGGGTGCGCAGCAACCCGAAGGCGCGCCAGGCCAAGTCGAAGGCGCGTCTCGCGCGCTACGAGGAGATGTCGAGCGTCGAATACCAGAAGCGCAACGAGACGCAGGAAATCTTCATCCCGCCCGGCGAGCGGCTCGGCAACGAGGTCATCGAGTTCAAGGAGGTGACAAAGGCCTTCGGCGACCGCCTGCTGATCGACAAGCTCTCCTTCCGCATCCCGCCCGGCGCCATCGTCGGCATCATCGGCCCGAACGGCGCCGGCAAATCCACGCTGTTCCGCATGATCCAGGGCATCGAGCAGCCCGACAGCGGCGCGATCGTCGTCGGCCCGACGGCGAAGATCGCCTCGGTCGACCAGTCGCGCGAGGGGCTGGAGAACGACAAGACCGTGTTCGACGCCGTCGCGCAGGGGCAGGACATCCTCACCGTCGGCAAGTTCGAGATGCCGGCGCGCGCCTACCTCGGCCGCTTCAACTTCAAGGGCGCCGACCAGGGCAAGGTGGTCGGCAACCTCTCCGGCGGCGAGCGCGGCCGCCTGCACCTGGCGAAGACACTGATCCAGGGCGGCAACGTGCTGCTGCTCGACGAGCCGTCGAACGACCTCGACGTCGAGACGCTGCGCGCGCTGGAGGACGCGCTGCTGGAGTTCTCCGGCTGCGTGCTGGTGATCTCGCACGACCGCTGGTTCCTCGACCGCATCGCGACGCACATCCTCGCCTGCGAGGGCGAGTCGCAGTGGTTCTTCTACGAGGGCAACTACCGCGAATACGAGGACGACAAGAAGAAGCGCCTCGGCGAGGAAGGCGCGAAGCCGAAGCGCATCCGCTACAAGCCGATCACCCGGTAGCGATCCATGGATCTCAGGGACAAGAGCGGGCTGCTGATCGACGACATGCCGGAGATGCGCAGTTCGATGCGCCTCCAGCTCGCCAGCGCCGGACTCGAAAAGTGCGACCAGGCGCGCAACGTCAAGGAGGCCATCGACCGGCTGTCGGCGACCCGCTACGACCTGATCGTCTGCGACTACAACCTCGGCCAGGGCACCGACGGCCAGCAGTTCCTCGAACTGGTGCGGCGCAAGCAGCTCCTGCCGCTGACCTCCGCCTTCCTGATGGTCACCGGCGAGACCGGCTACGAGCAGGTGTCCACCGCCGCCGAATACGCGCCCGACGACTACCTGCTCAAACCCTTCACCTCCGAGTTGCTGGGCACGCGGCTGGGCCGCATCCTCGACAAGAAGGCGGCCCTGACGCCGATCTACAAGCACATGGGCGCCAAGGGCGACAGAACCCTGGCGCTCGCGGCCTGCGACGAGCTGCTGGCCCGGGGCGGCCGCTACGCGCTCGAAACCCTGCGCCTCAAGGGCGAACTGCTCGCCGGCCTGGGCCGCGACGCGGAAGCGCTCGCCCTCTACGAAAACGTGCTGCAGCAGCGCGCCACCCCCTGGGCCGAGGTCGGCAAGGCGCGTGCGCTGGCCGCGCTGGGCAGCGAGGAAGACGCCCGGCAGCATCTGCGGCGCGCGCTCGACGCCTATCCGAACTATCTGGCCGCCTACGACTCGCTGGCGCAACTGGTCGAAAAAACCGACAAGCAGGCGGCCCAGCAGATCGTCGAGCAGGCGCTCAAGGTGGCGCCTTCGACCCAGCGCCAGCGCCGGCTCGGCGGCCTCGCGTTCGAAAACAAGGATTTCGCCCGCGCGGAAACCGCCTTCCGCCGCGCCGTCGAGAAGGACCGCACCGGCTTCTTCAAGGGCCACGACGACTACGTCGGCCTGGCGAAGAGCTGCGCCGAGCAGGGCAAGACCATGGAGGCGCTCGCCGCCGTCAAGGACATGGGCACGAGCTTCGCGAGCACGCCCGGACTCAAGGCGCGCCAGGCGGCGCTGGAGTGCCAGGTGCATGTGAAGTCCGGCAACGAGGCCGCCGCCAAGGCAGCGCTCGAGCGCGCCCTGACCGTGCAGAAAAGCAGCGGGCTCGACCCGCAGGCGGCGCTCGACGTCGCCCAGGCCTGCTTCGCCAGCGGCCGGCAGGACGACGCCAGGCAGATCATCCAGTCCGTCGCGGAAGACCACCACGAGAATGTCGCGGTCCTCGCCCAGGCGCAGGCGGTCTTCGCCCAGGCCGGGCTGGAGGACGAGGGCACGGTCTTCCTCGAGGCGACCCGGAAGCGCATGATCAAGCTCAACAACGACGCGGTGGCGCTCGCCAAGGCCGGCGAGCTCGACCAGGCCATCGCGATGCTGACCGAGGCGGCGGACCGCCTGACCAACAACGCGCAGATCGCCCTCAACACCGCGCTGGCCCTGCTGATGCGCGTGCATCGCAACGGCATGGACGCGCGGGAACTCGCGCGCGCGCGCGGCTATATCGGGCAAGCCCGGCAGGCCAACCCGGAACATCCGCGCCTGGCGGAACTCGCGGCCTTCTATCAAAAAATCGCGCCGGCCGGCGCGCCACCGCTGGAGGAAAACTGATGGATCCCCTTGTCGCCACCGCGATCCACGACGCCAAGAACGCCCTGCTGGCGCTCGACATACAACTCGCCGAGGCCGAACGCCGTCCCGCGGAGACTGACTTTCGGACGGCGCGCGGCACCGTCGCGCGCATCGCCGGGCAATTGTCCGAGCTGCTGACGCTCTATCGCGCCGGCAACGGCCAGTTGCGGCTGGCGATCGACGATCACGACCTGAACGACTTCCTCGACGACCTGCTGGCGGAACTGGGGCCGCTGCCCGCCGGCATCGCGCTCGACGTCGATCGGGAAGCCGCGACGCGTCTCGGCGCCTGGGCCTTCGATGCCTATCTCGTCAAGCTGGCGCTGCTCGACGCGCTGCGCAACTGCCTGCGCCATGCCCGCCAGCGCGTCACGCTCGCGCTGAGCGCGCCGCCGGAGGGCGGCATCCGCTTCGCGGTCGGCGACGACGGCCCGGGCTTTCCGGCCGACCTGCTCGCCGGCGGCGAGCCGCTGCAAAGCGCGCAGGGCACCGGGCTGGGCCTCTCCTTCGTGCGCCTCATCGCGGAGCGCCACGCCACGCCGGCCGGGCGACGCGGGCGCGTCGAACTGGCGAACGACGGCGGCGCGGTGCTGCGCCTCACACTGCCCTGAGCCTCTCCCCCGCCGCCGCCAGCGTCGCCTCGTTCTTGGCGAAGCAGAAGCGGATCAGCCCGTGGTCCGTGCCGTCGGGCATGAAGGCCGAGACCGGAATGACGGCGACGCCCTTCTCGACGGTCAGCCAGCGCGCGAACTCCATGTCCGGCATGCCGTTGATGCGCGCGTAGCGCGCGAGCTGGAAGTAGGTGCCGTCGCACGGCAGCAGCTCGAAGCGCGAACCTTCCAGCTGCGCGCGGAAAAAGTCGCGCTTCGCCCGGTAGAAATCCGCCAGCCCGGCGGCGAAGCCCGGCTCGGCGCGCATGAAGTCGGCGATGGCAAGCTGCGACGGATGGTGCACGGTGAACACGTTGAACTGGTGCGCCTTGCGGAACTCGGCGGTCAGCGCCGCCGGCGCGAGGCAGTAGGCGACCTTCCAGCCCGTGATGTGATAGGTCTTGCCGAAGCTGGACACGACGAAGCTGCGCTCGCGCAGCTCCGGAATGCGCGCCAGGCTCTCGTGACGGCCGGCGAAGACGATGTGCTCGTAGACCTCGTCGCCGAGCAGCACGATGTCGGTGTCGCGCACCAGCCGCGCGAGCTCGGCCATGTCGTCCGCCGTCCAGACCGTGCCGGTCGGGTTGTGCGGCGTGTTGATGACGATCATGCGCGTGCGGGCGTTGATCGCGGCGGCCACCGCCGCCCAGTCGGGCCGGAAGGCCGGCGGCGCCAGCTTGACGACGCGCGCCGTGCCGCCTTGCAGTTCGATGGCGGGGATGTAGCTGTCGTAGACCGGCGCGAAGACGATCACTTCGTCCCCCGGCCGCACGCAGGCGGCGATGGCGGTGAAGATCGCCTGCGTCGCGCCTGCGGTCACGGTCACCCCGGTTTCCGGATCGTAGGCGGCGCCGTAGAGGTCCCGCGCCTTCGCGGCGATGGCCTCCCGCAGCGGCGCCACCCCGGCCATCGGCGGATACTGGTTCGCGCCGACGGCCATGTGGTGCGTCACGCGCTCGGGCAGGAGCGCGGGCGGCGCGAAGTCCGGAAAGCCCTGCGACAGGTTGATCGCGCCATGCTCGGCCGCCAGCCGCGACATGACGGTGAAGATGGTGGTGCCGACGTTCGGCAGCCGCGAAGGAAAGACTTTCATGGTGTTCTTCCGGACACTACAATAGGGACATGGATCGGGAACTTCCGCTGCGTGCACTTTACGTCGACTTCAACTCCTACTTCGCCTCGGTGGAGCAGCAGCTGCGCCCGGAGTTGCGCGGCCGGCCGGTCGGCGTGCTCCCGGTGCTGGCCGAGACGACCTGCTGCATCGCCGCCAGCTACGAGGCCAAGGCCCGCGGCGTGAAGACCGGCACGCCCGTCCACGAAGCGCGCCAGCGTTGTCCCGGCATCGTGCTGGTCGAGGCGCGTCCGCCGCTCTATGTCGAGATGCACCACCGGCTGGTCGCCGTCGTCGAGTCCTGCACGCCGGTCGGCAAGGTGCTGTCGATCGACGAGATGGTCTGCCCGCTCATGGGCAGCGAGCGCGCGCGCGACAAGGCGCTGGCGCTGGCGGCGCGCATCAAGACGGAGATCGCGGCGAAAGTGGGCGCCCACCTGCGCAGCTCCATCGGCATCGCGCCCAACACCTTCCTCGCCAAGCTGGCCTCGAACATGCAGAAGCCCGACG
This sequence comes from Pseudomonadota bacterium, assembly GCA_040754195.1. Classification (GTDB taxonomy): domain Bacteria; phylum Pseudomonadota; class Gammaproteobacteria; order Burkholderiales; family Rhodocyclaceae; genus Sulfuricystis. The sequence continues at coordinate 312,480 of JBFMDJ010000023.1, forward strand.
GCTGCACGGTCATCGAGGCCGCCGACCTGCCCCATGTCCTCCATCGCCTCGAACTGCGCGACATCCACGGCGTCGGCCGCGCGCTGGAAGCGCGCCTGCGGCGGCACGGCATCGACAGCGTGGACAAGCTCTGCGCGGCCAACGCGGCCCAGCTTTGCGCCGCCTGGGGCAGCGTCGAGGGCGAGCGCATGCACGCGAAGCTGCGCGGCGAGGAACTGCCCGACCGCGAGACGCGCCGCGCCTCGGTCAGCCACTCCCACGTGCTGCCGCCCGAGCTGCGCAACGCCGCCGCCGCGTATTCCGTGCTGCACCGCCTGTTGCAGAAGGCGGCGACGCGGCTGCGCAGCCATGCGCTGATCTGCGGCAACGTCCATGTGCGCGTGAAGTATCGCGACAACGCGGTCTGGCGCGCCGACCAGCGCGTCGATCCGACTTCCGACACGCTGGCCCTGCTGCATGCCCTCGACGCGCTCTGGCGGCGGCGCCCGCCCGGGCAGGCGCGGCCGCTCGCGGTCGGCGTGGCGCTCACGGCGCTCGACGCCGCCGGCCACCGCTCGGGCAGCCTGTTCGGCGAGGGCGCGGGACACGAGCGGCTCGACCGCGCCATCGACGCCATCAACCTGCGCTACGGGAAGAATTCGCTCTATTTCGGCGGCGCCCACCGGGCGCTGGCCGCCGCGCCGATGCGCATCGCCTTCCAGCACATTCCCGACCTGGAGGTCGAGGCGGATTGAGCCGCCTGGTCGGCGCGGACCAAGCCGCTCAGTCGGCGTGGAAATGGTAGCGGTCGCGACCGCCGTGCTTGGCCCGATACATCGCGGTATCGGCGCACTTCACCAGCGCGTGCGCCTCGTCGCCGTGATCCGGATGCATGGCGATGCCGATCGAGGTGGAGGCGCGCAGTTCGTGCGGGCCGATCCGCACCGGCGTCGCGAAGGCGGCCACGATCTTCTCCGCCACCTGGCCGGCGGCCGCGCCGTCGGCGATCTCGTGCAGTACGACGACGAATTCGTCGCCGCCGAGGCGGCCCACGGTGTCGGCGGCGCGCACGGCGCCGCGCAGGCGCTGCGCCACTTCCCGCAGCAGGGCGTCGCCGACCTCGTGGCCGAGCGAATCGTTGATCGCCTTGAAGCGGTCGAGGTCGAGGAACATCACCGCGACGCGGTGGCCATGGCGCCGCGCGCGGGTCAGGGCCTGCTCCAGGCGGTCGTGCAGCAGCGCGCGGTTGGGCAGGCCGGTCAGGGCGTCGTGCTGGGCCATGTGGCGGATGCGCTCCTCCGCCTGCCGGCGCTCGGCGATCTCCGCCTGGAGCCGGGCGTTCGCCGCCGACAGCTCGGCGGTGCGCTCGGCCACGCGCCGTTCGAGTTCCTCGTGGGCGCGCGCCAGCGCCTCGCGGTGCGCGTGCTCCTGGGTGATGTCCTCCATGATCCAGATCGTGCCGTCCTGCGGGCGGCGCGGATCGATGGCCTTCGCCGACATGCGGCACCAGAACAGGCTGCCGTCCTGGCGGCGCATCTCGGCCTCGGCGCGGAACGGCAGGCCGGCGGCCAGCACCGGTCCCGCTTCGGCGCCCAGCGCCTCGTAGGCGGCATCCGAAGGGTAAAGCGCGCGTCCGGGCAGGCCCTTGTAGGCATGCTCGGCATAGCCGAACATCTGCCCGAACACCGGATTGGCGCGCACCAGCGTGCGGTTGCGGGTAAACAGGATGCCGACCGTGGCGTTTTCGAGGATGGCGCGCAGTTCGAGCAGCGCCTGCCCCTGCGGCTGCGCGGCATCCAGTTCGCGTCGGGGCAGCTGGCGCCGCTCGGCGGCGCGGCGCTCGTCCAGCGATTGCACCTTGCCCGTGGTCATTGCCTTGCCTCCTCACGCATGGCCGCGCTCCAGCACGCTCAACAGGCGCGCGGTATCCTCCGTGCCCCAGCCGGCCGCCATCAGGGCGTCGAGCTGCTGCATCACCGCGCCGGCGACCGGCAGCGGGATCGCGGCGCCGGCGGCTTCGGCCAGCAGCATCGCGAAGTCCTTGTGGTGCAGCCGCGCTTCGACGCCGGCGGCGAAGTCGCGCGCCGCCATCCTGCCGCCAAAGACATCGAGCACGCGCGAGGCGGCCGAGCCGCCCTGCAGGGCCGTGCGCACCCGGGCGAAATCGACGCCCGCCGCGTCCGCCAGCCGCGCGGCCTCGGCGCAGGCCTCGATGGCGGCGACCATCGCCATCTGGTTGCAGGCCTTGGCCACTTGGCCGGCGCCCGCCGCCCCGATCCTGACGACGGTCTTGCCGAGGCAGCGGAACAGCGGATCGAGCCGCGCCGCCAGTTCGACGCGCCCGCCCCACATGATGGCGAGCGTCGCCGCCTGCGCGCCGGCGGTGCCGCCCGAAACCGGCGCGTCGACGAAATCGACCCCACGCTCCAGATAGCGCGCGGCGAGTTCACGCGCCGCCGCGGGCGCGATGGTGGAGAAATCGACGTGGATGCCGCCGGGCGCGAAGCCTTCGAGCAGCCGCGCCGCGAGGCCGGCGACATCGGCGCTGCCGGTGACGTTGGTGCAGACGATCCCGCAGCGGCGCGCCAGTTCGACGGGGCTGTCGGCCCGGCGCGCGCCGCGTTCCAGCAAAAAGTCAGCCCCGGCGGGACGGCGGGACCAGACGTGCAGTTCATGGCCGGCGGCCAGCAGGTGGCCGGCCATCGGCCCGCCCATGCCGCCGAGACCGATGAACCCGATGTTCATTCAGGCGTCGAGAGCTTTTCCAGCAGCTTGAGCGCGGCGACGGAATCTTCCTCGCCCATGCCGCTGCCGACGATGGCGTTGAAGAGCTGCGCGGTGGCCGCCGCCGCGGGCAGCATCAGGCCGAGGCGGTGCGCTTCCTCCATGACGATGCGCAGGTCCTTCTGGTGCATCCAGGCCTTGAAGCCGGGCTTGAAGTTGCGGTCGAGCATGCGCTGGCCGTGGTTTTCGAGGATCTTCGAATAGGCGAAGCCGCCGAGCAGCGCCTCGCGCACCTTCGCGACATCGACGCCGTTCTGCGCCGCGAAATTGAAGGCCTCGGCCACGGCGACCACGCCGACGCCGGTAAGGATCTGGTTGCAGGCCTTGGCCACCTGGCCCGCCCCGATGTCGCCGATCAGCGTGACCGACTTGCCCAGCTTTTCGAACAGCGGCTTGACCTTGTCGAAAACTTCCGGCTGGCCGCCGACCATGATGGTCAGCGCGGCATTGATCGCGCCGACCTCGCCGCCGGAGACCGGCGCATCGAGGAAATCGATGCCCCGCTCCGCCAGCGCCGCGCCGATCTCGCGCGCCGCGTTGGGATTGATCGTGCTCATGTCGACGACGATCAGGCCCTTGTTCGCGCCGGCGGCCAATCCATTCTCGCCGAGACAGACCTCCCGCACGTCGGGCGCGTCGGCGACCATCGTGAACACGACCTCGGCATGCTGCGCGACCTTGGCGGCGGAAACGTGAACGTGCGCGCCGCTGTCGGCGAAGGGTTCGAGCGCGGCCGGGCGGCGCGCCCAGAGGTGCAGCGTGTGTCCCGCCCGCGCCAGATGCAGCGCGAGCGGCCGGCCCATCAGGCCGAGACCGATGAAGCCGATTTGCATGGCCGCCCCCCCCTCAGCCGCCGATGGCCTTGGTGATCAGCGGCACCAGCGGCTCCGGCAGCTTGAGCTGGCCGGACAGCGCGTAGGCGTGGGCGCGCTCGGACATCTTCTTCCAGGTCTTGCGGATGATGTCGAGCCATTTGTCCTCGCTGTAATCGGCCTTCTGGCCGGCGAATGCCAGCATGTAGTGCTCGATGAAGACGAGGTCGGCGACGTCTTCGAGCAGCTGGGTGTCCGGATTCACCTTGAGGCCGCGCTTGCCGACGGCCTGCTGGACGCGCTCGACGGTGGCGTCGTCGTAGCCGGCTTCCCGCAGCAGGCGTCCTGCCGTCTCGGCGTGAAACTTGTAGAGGCCGGTGCGCCACTGCAGGTAGCCGTCGCGCGTCATCGGGTAGCTGTCGCGCGGCGTCTTGAAACGCTGGATGTGCTGGGCGCGCACGGCGAGCTTCTGCGCCTCGTCGGCCTCGGGCGCGTAGCGGCCGATCATCTCGGCCATGCGCTGGCCGTAGAGCAGTTCGCGCGGCACCTGCCTGCCGCCGGCATCGGTATCCAGGCGCGGGTCTTCGGCGTTGGCGGCGTCGATCAGGGCGACGGCGCGTTCGTAGGAAGTCGTTGTCATTCTGGGCGGTCTCCGTAAGGATGGGGGAAAAGTCAGTCGTCGCGGGACGGCAAGTCGATCAGCATCAGCGTGACGTCGTCGTGCGGCGGGTGCGCGTCGAGATGGCGGAACACGGCATCCTGCACGGCGGCCTGCCGGCCGGCGGCCGACGCGCCGGCCAGGGCGGCGCGCAGGCGCTCCATGCCGAAGGCTTCGCCGGCGGCGTTCTGCGCCTCGATCAGGCCGTCGGAGAACAACACGAGCTGGGCGCCCGGCGGCGGCGCCAGGACTTCCGCGGCGGCGGTGCGCCAGTCCAGCGCGTCGATGCCGAGCGGCAGGTAGGCCGAAGGAATTTCGCGGATCACCCGTCCTGCCGCGTCGATCAGCAGGGCGCCGGGCAGACCGCCGATCCAGACCTCGCTTTGCCGCGTGCGCGGGTCGACGCACACGCAGGTGCAGGCGACGAAGCGGCCGACCGGCAATGCCCCGCGCAACTGGTCGTTGATCTTGGCGATCACCCGGCCCAGCGGCAGGCCGAACTCGACGGTGTCGTAGAACAGCGTCAGCACCGGCAGCACGCTGATGGCCGCGGCCAGCCCGTGCCCGGTGGCGTCGGCCAGCAGGACGTAGAAGCGCCCGTCGCCGGCGCGGGCGGCGGCGACGATGTCGCCGCTGAAGTTGCTGGCCGGATTCATCCAGTAGTGCAGGGAGGGATCGCGCAGCCCTTCCCGCTGCATCAGCTGGTCGAAGATTTCCGCCGCCAGGATGTTCTCGGCCTCGCGCTCGTCGTGATAGAGCTGCAGGGCGGCGGCGTTCTCGCGCAGCTTGCGCTCGATTTCCTTCTGCTCGCTGACGTCGCGCAGCGCGCCGACGAACATGCGACGGCCGCGGTCGCGGAACTCGCTGATGGAGAGCGACAGCGGGAAGATGCTGCCGTCCTTGCGCACGCCTTCGAGCTCGCGGCCGATCGTGCCGAGGATGCGCGGCACGCCGCCGTCGAGATAGCGGGCGATGTGGCCGTCGTGCGCCGACCGGTAGGGCTCGGGCATCAGCATGTTGACGTTGCGGCCGAGCATCTCGGACGCGGGGTAGCAGAAGATGTGGCAGCAGGCGGGGTTGACGGCCTGGATCGTCCCGCGCTCGTCGATGGTGATGACGGCGTCGAGCAGGTTGTCGGTGACGGCCTGGTTGAAGCGGCGCGTGTCCTCGAGTTCGCGGCGCAGGGCGATGGAGCGCGACAGCGAGCGCAGCTTGGCTTCGAGCACGACGAAATTGACCGGCTTGGCGAGGTAGTCGTCGCCGCCGGCCTCGAGGCCGGCGACGAGGTTTTCGTCCTTGTCGAGCGCGGACAGGAAGATCACCGGCACCCAGCGGTCGCCGCACATGGCCTTGATGCGGCGAGTGGCCTCGTAGCCGTCCATCACCGGCATCATCACGTCCATGACCACGAGGTCGAAGGAACGGGAGGAAAACAGCGCGACCGCCTGCGCGCCATCCTCGGCGAGTTCGACCGTGTGGCCCAGCTTCTTGAGGAAGACCGCGAGAATCTGCCGGTTGGTGGCGGTGTCGTCGACCACCAGCACGTGGTGGGACGGCGACGGGGCGGCGGGAGCGTTCATGGCGGTCGATTATAGTCGGCGCGCCGGCGTCAGCCGAAGCGCACGCTGGCGACCACGCAATTGCCGGCGCCGACATATTCGATGTCGGCGAAGCTCACCATGCGCGCCATGGCGATGCCGCGCCCGTTCGGATCGGCGGCGCGCTCCGGCTCGAATTCGAGATAGCGCATCCAGTCGAAGCCGGCGCCCGCGTCGGTCACCCTGAACTCGATGCGGTCGGCATGGCGCGCCACCCGGACGCTCACGACGCGCTCGCGGTATTCCGGCAGTGCCTGGCGGCGCTCCACCTCGGCCTCCCAGGCATCCGTCAGGCGCAGGCGTTTCTTCTCCTCGTAGCTGATGCCCAGGTTGCCATGCTCGACGGCGTTGGTCAGCAGTTCGGTCAGGCCGACCGCGGCGCGCTCCGGCGCCGGGCAGAGGCTGGAAAGCACCTCGATGAGCGGGCCGATCTCGGCCAGCCTGCGCAAACGGAATTCCGCATGCTCCAGCAGGGCCATCGCCCGGACATGGGCGGCGGCATGCTGCCGGGCGGCCTCGCGGCCGGCCCGGTCGTCGAGCGCGGCGCGCACGATGGCCAGCAGCGTCTCCGGCACGTAGGGCTTGGCCAGATAGTAGTAGGCCCCCGCCTCGATGCCTTCGCGCACCTGGTCGGGCATGCTTGCCGCCGTCTGCATGATCACCGGAATGGCGCGAAAGCGGTCGTCGGCCTTCATGCGCCGCAGCAGCTCGATGCCGCTCATGCCGGGCATCATGCGGTCGAGGATGGCCAGGTCGTAGTCGCCGCCGGCGCCGAGGCACTGCCACGCCCGCTCGGCGCTCTCGACCAGGTCGAGCTGGTAGCGCAGGTCGCCCAAGCACTCGCCGATGATCTCGAGATTGATCGGCTCGTCGTCGACGACAAGGATGCGGTGCAACGTCATCCAGCCCCCCACAAGGAAATCGGCAACAGCACGTCGAACGCGGCGCCGCCCTCCGCCCGGTCGCGGGCGGCGATGGTGCCGAGGTGATCATGCACGATCCGGCGGGAAATGGCGAGTCCCAGCCCGGTCCCGCCGACATCGCCGGTCAGGCTGCCTTGCGCGAACTTTTCGAAGATCATTTCGCGCTCGCCTTCCGGAATGCCGGGCCCCTGGTCGGCGACCGTGACGCGCAGCGCCGCCATCCGTCCGTTGTCGGTGGCGCGGCGCCCCCCCGGCAGGGAGGCCGCGGCGAACTCCACGGCGATCCGTCCGCCCACGGGAGAGAACTTGATGGCGTTGCCCAGCAGGTTGCGCAGCACCTGCTGCACGCGCTTGCGGTCGCCCCAGACATGGTGCTCGTCGATGGCATCCTCGACCGCGCAGTCCAGGCCGCGCCCTTCGAGCAGTGGCTCCAGTTCGTCCAGCACCTCGTCGAACGCGGAACGCAGGTCGAAGCGGCCCTTGGCGTAGTGCATGCCGCCGGCTTCCAGCCGCGACAGGTCGAGCAGGTCGTTCACCATGTCGAGCAGGCGTTCGCCGCTGGCGTGGATATGCCGGAAATAGCCCTCCAACTTTTCGGGCGCCGCGGTCGCGGCCCGGTCGCGGCCGAAGCGCGCGAACGAGAGGATGGCGTGCATCGGCGTGCGCAGCTCGTGGCTCATGTTGGCCAGGAAATCCGACTTCGCCTGACTGGCGCGCTCCGCCGCCTCCTTGGCGCGCAGCAGGTCGGCGGTTTGCGCCTCGACCAGCTCGCGCAGCTTTTCATGGTGCTGGCGCAAATCGTCTTCGAGCCGTTTGCGCGCCGTGATGTCGACGCCCATGGCGACGACGTCGCGCACCATGTCGCCGGCCATCAGGGGATAGATGCTGAGCAGCACCCAGCGCAGCCCGTCGGCCATGGTGACGCCGAATTCGCGCGGGCCGAAGGGCAGCCCACTACACCACACCCGCTCGACCAGTGCGGTGAATTCCTCGCCTTCATCGGATTTCAGGAACAGGTCGGCGACGCGCCGACCACGCGCCTGGCGCGGACTCAAACCGAAGAAACCCGCGGCGGCATTGTTCCAGTAGCGCACGTCGTGCGCCCGGTCGAGGCCGAGAACGATCGCCAGCGGCGTGTTCTGGATCAGGTCCTCGAAGCAGTGCGAGGTCTGCGGGGCGGGAGCGGCTTCCATGGGCCGCCGATTATGCCCTGCCCGGCAGGATTCAGGCGCAACCGCCCGTCTTGCAGTCGCCGGCCGACTCGGGCACGCCGAGCTTCTTCAGGATGGTGTCGAGCGGGCAAAAGGTCGTGAAGCCGCTCTGGAACAGGTTGGCGCCGACGAAGAGGGTGAACCACAGCCAGCTCATGCTCGACAGGTCGACTTGCCCCATGAAGTGGGCGAGGCCGAGCGACAGCAGGATGAAGAAGCCGGCGATGATGCGGACGATGCGATTGACGGTCATGGTTGCTCTCCTTGGGGATGGATGCGGCTCTGCATGGCCGCGAAATAAAGAACGGGGATCACCACCAGCGTCAGCGCGGTGGAAACGAGAATGCCGAAGATCAGCGCCAGCGCGAGGCCGGAGAAGATCGGGTCGTCGAGGATGAACAACGCGCCGAGCATGGCGGCCAGGCCGGTCAGCGCGATCGGCTTGGCGCGGATCGCGGCGGACTGGATCACCGCCTCGGCGAAGTCCATGCCCTCCGCCACCTGCTGGTTGATGAAGTCGACGAGCAGGATCGAGTTGCGCACGATGATGCCGGCCAGCGCGATCATGCCGATCATCGAGGTGGCGGTGAACTGCGCGCCGAACAGCGCGTGGCCCGGCATCACGCCGATGATGGTGAGCGGGATCGGCGCCATGATGATGAGCGGCACGAGGTAGCTCTTGAACTGCGCGACGACGAGCAGGTAGATGAGGACCAGGCCGACGGCATAGGCCGCGCCCATGTCGCGGAAAGTCTCGTAGGTCACCTGCCATTCGCCGTCCCACTTCAGCGCGTAGCCGGCGTAAGGGTCTTTCGGCTGGCGGATGAAATATTCGCCGAGCGTGCCGCCCTGCTCAAGCCTGAGATCTTTCAGTTTCGAACGGATGTCGAACATGCCGTAGAGCGGCGAATCGAGTGCGCCGCCCATGTCGCCGGTGACATAGACCACCGGCAGCAGATCCTTGTGATGGACGACCTTCTCGCGCCGCGCCGGATGCGCTTCGACCACCTCCGAAATAGGCACCAGACCGCCACCGTAGGCCGGCAGCGCGCGCACCTTGAGCTTGAGCAGCGCATCGAGGCTGGTCTGACGCTCGGCCGGCAGGGTGATGCGCACCGGAATCTCGTATTTCGCCTCGCCATCGTGCAGCGGCGTGACATCCTCGCCGGACAGGCCGAGGCGCACGGTCTCGACGATGTCTTTCTGCGAGACGCCCAGCAGCGCAGCCTTGGCCTGGTTCACCCTGAGGACGACCTTGCCGGCATCCTCATCGACGGTGTCATCGACGCCGAGGATATCGGCCGTGCCTTCGAACGCATCGCGCACCTTGCGCGCGACGGCAATCTGGCCGGCATGGTCGGGACCGTAGACCTCGGCGACGATCGGCGAAAGCACCGGCGGGCCGGGCGGCACCTCGACGACCTTGGCGTTGCCGCCGCCGGCCCGCGCCACCGCCATCAGCCGCTCGCGCACCGCCACGGCGATCTCGTGGCTCTGGCGGTCGCGGTGCGCCTTGTCCACCAGATTGACCTGGATGTCGCCCATTTCGGGGTTGGCGCGCAGGTAATACTGGCGCACCAGGCCGTTGAAATTGATCGGCGCGGCCGTCCCCGCATAGGCCTGGTAGTCCTTGATCTCGGGCACGCGCGCGAGCTCGGCGGACATTTCGCGCAGCACGCGCGCGGTTTCCTCGACCGGCGTGCCGACCGGCATGTCGAGCACGACCTGGAATTCGCTCTTGTTGTCGAAGGGCAGCATCTTCAGCACGACGAGCTTGAAAACCCCCAGCGAGACCGAGGCGAGGATCGCGGCGACGATGCCGATCCACAACATCGAGCGCGCGCGGGCGCCGGACCGCGGATGCAGGAAGGGCGAGAGCACGCGGCGGAAGAAGCTGTCCAGCTTCGCATCCGTGGCCGACGGGCCATGGCCGTGGTGGGCGGACCGCATCAGCTTCAGCGCCAGCCAGGGCGTGACGACGAAGGCGATCGCCAGCGAAATGAACATGCCCATCGAGGCGTTGATCGGGATCGGGCTCATGTAGGGGCCCATCAGGCCGCTGACGAAGGCCATCGGCAAGAGCGCGGCGATGACGGTGAAGGTGGCGAGGATGGTCGGCCCGCCGACCTCGTCCACCGCGCCCGGAATGATCTCCCAGAGCTTCTTTTGCGGATACAGCGCATGCCAGCGGTGGATGTTCTCGACGACCACGATGGCATCGTCCACGAGGATGCCGATGGAGAAGATCAGCGCGAACAGGGAGACCCGGTTCAAGGTGAAGCCCCAGGCCCAGGAGGCGAACAGCGTCGCCGCCAGCGTCAGCGTCACCGCCGCGCCGACGATGACGGCCTCGCGCTTGCCGAGCGCGAAAAGCACCAGCAGCACGACGAAGGCGGTGGCGAACACCAGCTTGCCGATCAGCTTCTGCGCCTTCTCGGTGGCCGTTTCGCCGTAGTTGCGCGTCACCGTGAACTCGACGCCTTCGGGAATCACCGTGCCCTTGAGCGACGCCATGCGCGCGATCACGCCCGCCGCGACGTCGGCGGCATTGACGCCCGGCTTCTTCGACACCGCCAGCGTGACGGCCGGGGATTCGACTCCCTTATCGCCATGCCAGACGTAGCGGGAAGGCTGGTCCGGGCCATCGACGATCGCCGCGACGTCTTCCATGAACACCGGCTTCTTGCCGTGGACGCCGACGACGAGCTCTCTGACATCGGCGGCGGTTTCGAGGTAGGTGCCGGTCTGGACGAGGATTTCCCGGTTCGCGCCGACCAGGCTCCCGGCCGGCTGCGAGGCGTTGGAAACCTGCAATGCCGCCTTGAGATCCTGCGCGGTGACGCCGCGCGCGGCCATGCGCTCGGCGTCCATCAGCACGCGCACGACGTGCCCGGGACCTCCGATGGTGGCGACATCGCGCGTGCCGGGGATGCGCTTGAGCTCGATCTCGACGGCGCGCGCCACCTGCTGCATCTCGAAGCCGGACTTGTCCGGATCGGCGCTCCAGAAGGTCAGCGCGACGATCGGCACGTCGTCGATGCCCTTGGGCTTGACGACGGGCTGGCCGACGCCGAGGTGAGGCGACACCCAGTCGCTGTGCGCGTTGATCGTGTCGTAGAGGCGCACCAGCGCCTGGATCGGGTCCTCGCCGACCTGGTATTGCACGGTGATCACCGCCATGCCGGGGCGCGACACGGAGTAGACGTGCTCGATGCCGGCGATGCGGGCCAGAACCTGTTCGGCCGGCCGCGCGACGAGGTTCTCGACATCCTTCACCGTCGCGCCGGGGAAGGGGATGAAGACGTTGGCCATCGTCACGTTGATCTGCGGCTCCTCCTCGCGCGGCGTGATCAGCGTGGCGAACACGCCGAGCAGCAGCGCGATCAGCGCGATCAGCGGCGTCAGCGAGTTGCGGAGGAAATACTCCGCGATGCGGCCGGAGATGCCCACCCTATTTGCCCTGCTTGAGTTCGATGCCGGTCCTGACCGGATCGAGGCTCACGGTTTCGCCGGCGGCGAGGCCCGCCAGCACCTCGATCTCGCCGTCGCCGACAGCCTCGCCGAGACGGACCTGGCGCAGGGCGGGCTTGCCTTCCCGCAGCACATACACCGCGCTGATCTCGCCGCGGCGCAGGATGGCCTGCGGCGGCACGGTCAATTTCCGCGCCGTGCCGACGATGAAATGCACGCGCGCCGCCATGCCCGGCACCACGCCCGCCGCCTCGGGCAGGTAGACCCGCGCGGTGGCGGTGTGGCTTTGCGCGTCGATGGTGGGCAGGATCTCGAAACGCTCGCCGTCCCGCCAGGACTGACTTTCGGGAAACTCGATCCGGGCCTGCCTAGCCTGCCGGGCCTCCTTGAGCTTGAACTGCGGAATGCTGGCGATGGCGCGCAGCCCGCGCGGCTCGAACACCGTGACGAGCGGCTTGCCCGGCGTCGCCAGGTCGCCGAGTTCGGCGTGGCGCATGGCGACGATGCCGGAGATCGGCGCCGTCACCGTTGCGTGCGAGGCCCCCGCGCCCGCCGCGCCGGCCTGGGCGCGCGCGGACTTGAGGGCCGCCTCGGCCGCGTCGAGCGCCGCCTGGCTGACGAACTTCTGCCTGAAGAGATTCTGGGTGCGCTGGAAGCTGGCCTCGGCCTGCGCCAGCTGGGCACGGGCGGCCGCCACGTTTTCGGTCGCCTCGCGCGCATCGACGCGCATCAGCAGCTGTCCGGCCTTGACGTGCTGGCCCGCCTCGACCCTGACCTCGACGATGCGGCCGGAAACCTGCGTGGCGACGACCGCCTGCCGCGTCGCCTCGATCACCGCCTCGGCCGGCAGCGTCAGGGGCACGTCGCGCAACTCGACGGTGCGCGTCGGCACCTGTGCAAAAGACAGTCCCGGCAGGACGGCGGCGAGCAGGGCAAAAGCCCGCCAGACTGGATGTTGGGGAAAGGATATCGTTCTCATAATGTTTATAAGTATATCCTAATATACCTTCTTCAAGCCCCGGCGATGGCATGCGCGGCCATGGCTGCGATGACCTCCTCCACCTCGCCGACGCAGGCGACGACCTCGAATTCGACGCCGGGATGGCGGTCCATCGCGTCGCCGATGCGCTGCGGCAGGTCCTTGAGCACGTGGCGGCCGGGCGCGAAAAAGATCGGCACCACCTTGATTTCCGTGACCCCGCGCGCGGCCAGCGCGGCGATGCTCGCCTCCAGCGGCGGCTCGGTCAGTTCGAGGAAGCCGATCTCCACCGGCGTCTCCGGCCGGCCGGCTTCGACCAGGGCGCGGATGCGCCGGAAGGGCTCGACGTATTCGGAATTGCGGGCGCCATGCCCGAACAGGATGATGCCTTTCATGTTGTTTCCTTCCAGATGTTGCGGCAATGCGTTTCACAAATGAACCACGCGGCGGCGGCGCCGAGCCAGGTGGCGGCGGCGATCAGCAGCAGGCCCCAGCGGTAGTCCTCGGGCGCATAGAGCCGCGCGCCGTGCGCCATCGCTCCGGACCAGCGCTGGTCCATGATCCAGCCGACGGCCGGCTGCAGCAGGGCGCCCATCAGGAAGCCGCCCATGTTGGTCACCGAGGTCGACATGCCGGAAAGCTGCGGCGGGTTGACCTCCTTGGCGCAGGCCCAGGTCAGGGTGAAGCTCGCGGTCGTCAGCCCCATCAGCGCGAACAGCGCATAGGTGACCGCCGGGGGCAGCGCGACGCCGGACAGCCAGACCAGCCAGATCGCCGCGTAGACCAACGCGCTGCCGGCGACCACCGGTTTGCGGCGCCGCAGGCGGTCGGACAGGGTGCCGACCGCGAGGCAGCCGATGGCGAAGCCGGCGAAGTAGAGCGACAGGTGGGCGGTGGCGGTGGCGCGCGTCATGCCCAGCCCCTGCGTCAGGAAGGGCGTGGCCCAGAGTCCGCCGAAGGCGAAGAAGCTGCCCGAGAGGCCGGCGTTGACCGCGACGGTCGGCCAGGTCGCGGGGTTCTTCACCACGCGCAGCAGGCCGGTGAGGATCACCGTGCGGTCGAAGGCGGGATGTGAGGGAGCCTCCGCGCCGGCGGTCGGCGGCCGGTCGCGCACGAACAGCCAGGCGAGCGCGCCGAGCCCCAGCGACACGATGCCGACGCCGACGAACACGCCGCGCCAGCCGGCGGCCTCCGCCATCCAGGACAAGGGCGCGCCGGCGAGCACCGAGCCCAGGTTGCCGAGCAGCATCGACAGGCCGACGACGCTGGCGAAGCGGCGCTCCTCGAACCACACCGCGATGATCTTCAGCATCGAGATGAAGACCACCGAGACGCCCAGGCCGATCAGCGTGCGCCCGATCAGCGCGGCGTCGAGGCTTTGCGCCAGTCCGAACAGCAGGCTGCCGCCGCCGGCGATCACGCCGCCCAGCAGCAGGATGCGGCGCGGCCCGAGCGTGTCGACGAGGATGCCGGTCGGCACCTGCATGATCGTATAGACGTAGAAGTAGGTCGCCGCCAGCACGCCCAGCGAGGCGGCCGAGGTCTGGAAGGCGGCCGCCAGGTCCTGCGCGATGCCGGCCGGCGCGAAGCGCTGGAAGAAGGACAGCACGTAGGCCGCCACGACCACGGCGAGGGCGAGCGTGCGGCGGCGTTGCCAGTCCGGTGCGAGCATGTCCATCGTCCGATTGTAATGGCAGCGCCCGGCCGGCCCGGCGAAAAAAGTCAGTCCCGGCGGGGCGGCGGGAAAATCCTAGTGCAGGTGCCGGAACGGCGGCTGCCCCCCGCCCGCGGGCGGCGGCGCATGGCCGGCGAGGAACTCGCGCAGGGCGGCGGCGGCAAGCGGCCGGCTGAACAGGTAGCCTTGCCCCTCGCCGCAACCGAACTCGCGCAGGATGCCGAGCTGGGCCGGCGTTTCGATGCCCTCGGCGGTGACGACCAGGCCCAGCGAGCGCGCCAGCGCGATGATGCCCTCGGTGATGGCGACGTCGTTGGGGTCGGTTTCAAGATCCATGACGAAGGAGCGGTCGATCTTGAGCCGGCTGTTGGGCAGGCGCTTCAGGTAGGCCAGCGAAGAGTAGCCCGTGCCGAAATCGTCGATGGCGAAATGCACGCCCAGCGCCACCAGCGAACGCAGCCGGTCGATCGCCGCCTCCGGATGCCGCATCACCGCGCTCTCGGTGATTTCGAGTTCCAGCCGTTCGGCCGGCAGCCCGGTGCGCGTCAGCACGGCGGCGACCTGCTCGACCAGATGGCGATCTTCCAGCTGGTGCACCGAGACGTTCACGGCGACACGCAGGGCCGAGGCGCCGCCCTCCCAGCTCATCGCCTGACGGCAGGCCTCCTCCAGCACCCAGGCGCCCAGCGGCACGATCAGGCCGATCTCCTCGGCGATCGGGATGAAGCGCTCCGGCAGGATCTCGCCATGGTCGGGATGGTGCCAGCGCAGCAGCGCCTCGACGCCGACCACCCGGCCGCCGACGATTTCCACCTGCGGCTGGAAGACGAGATGGAACTCGTGGCGATCCAGCGCGTGGTGCAGTTGGGTCTCGAACAGCAGGCGCTCGCTGGCGGCCTCGTTCATGTCGGCGGTGAAAAATCGGAAATTGTTCCGGCCATGCTGCTTGGCGTGATACATCGCCGCGTCGGCGTTCTTCAGCAAGGTCTCGGCGCTGCCGCCGTCGGTCGGGAAGATGCCGATGCCGATCGAGGGCGAGGTATGCAGCGCGTGGCCGGCCAGCACCAGCGGCTCGCCGACCTCGGCGACGATCTTCTCGGCGACGCGCGCCGCGTCCTCCGGGCCGGCGATGCCCGGCACGACGACGACGAATTCGTCGCCGCCCAGCCGCGCCACGGTGTCCGACTCGCGCAGCGCGCCGCGGATGCGCTTCGCGACGGCGACCAGCAACTGGTCGCCGACGTCGTGGCCGAGCGAATCGTTGATGGTCTTGAAGCGGTCGAGGTCGAGGAAAAACACCGCCAGATGGGTGCCGTTGCGCCGCGCGTCGGCGAGCGACTGGGCGAGGCGGGCGTTCAGGGCATAGCGGTTGGGCAGGCCGGTGAGCGGATCGTGGTAGGCCAGGTGCTCGATCCGCGCGGCGTTCTCCTTCTGCTCGGTGATGTCGGAAAAGATCGCCACGTAATGCGCCACCGTCCCGGTCTCGTCATCCTGCACGGCGTTGATGGTCAGCCATTTGGGATACACCGAGCCGTTCTTGCGCCGGTCCCAGACCTCGCCGGACCACGCGCCATGTTTCTTCAGCGCGCCCCACATGGCGGCGTAGAAGGCGGTGTCGTGGCGGCCCGAGGAAAACTTGCGCGGATTCTCGCCGAGCGCCTCCTCGGCGGCGTAGCCGGTGATTTCCGAAAACGCCGGGTTGACCGACACGATGCGCGCCTCTGCGTCGGTGACGAGGATCGCCTGCGCGCTGTTGGCGAAGACCTTTTCCGCCAGGCGCAGGTTTTCCGCGTCGATCCGCTTCTGCGTCACGTCCTCGGCGAGGCCGCGATACGTCCCGGTGCGCCGGCCGTGCGCGCCGATCACCGGCGTGCCGGAAAACGCCACGCGACGGCGCGTGCCGTCCGTCCGCGCGATGCTCACCTCGAAGCGGCGGAACGGCGCGCCGGCCAGGGCGACGCGCGTGACGCGCTGCACGAAGGAGGCATGTTCGGCGGGCGGCACGTAATCGAGGATGCAGGTGCCGATCAGCCGCTCGGCCGGCAGGCCGAACACCTCCGCCGCGCCCTCCGAAACGAAGACCATGACCTGCCGCCTGTCGATCTCCCAGACGAAGGTGCCGGCGAATTCGGCGATCTCGCGGAAGCGCCGTTCCGCTTCCCGCAACTCCGCCTCGGCCTCGCCGCGCAGCCGCTCGCGCAGGTTGAGGGCGGAAATCATGTTGATGAAGGCCACGCCCACCTCGCTCAGCTCGTCTCCGTCGCCACCGGCGGCGCGGCGCAGCAGGCGGTCGACCTCCTCGTCCTGGCGGCCCGTGCTCGCGAATCGGCGCGCCGCGCCGGCCAGGCTCTCGATGCGCGGCAGCAGCAGCCCCAGCCAGCGGCTCATGGCCAGCGCCATCAGCGCGACGATCAGGGCGAAGACCAGCGCGCCCATGCCAGCCGCCTCGGCCGGCGAGAAGGGCGGCGCGACGCGCGTCATGATCAGCAGGTGGGGGGCGTCCGCGCTCTCCGGAAACGCAAGCCGCCGCTGCTCGAAACGCACGCCGTCGCGGTCGATACGGCCGACATGGCCGGCCAGTCCGCGCGCCAGGCCGCTCTCTCCCGTCGAGCTGGCGACGATGCGCCCGTGCCATTCGATGAACAGCTCGGTGTCGGGAAAGGCCTGACGCCACAAAAAGGCGTGATCGAGCGGCAGCGCGAGGTGCATCGAACCCATGCCGTCGGGGCCGAGCCAGACGGGGGCGTCGATCTCGATGAACAGGTTGCCGGCGGCATCCTCGACATAGTGGTGGGCATGGCTGGCCTGCCGTTCCGTCGCCCACTGGCATGCGGTCGAGGGCCCTTGGCGGAACAGCGCGCGATTGTTGCTGTCGCAAATGGTCAGGCCCGCATACTGCGGAGAATTCGAAAGCGCGGCCAGGAAGGCGCGCAGGCGGTCCCAGCGCGCGGCGGAATCCTCCAGCAGGCGGGAAAATTCGAGGCGCGTCTTCTCGCGCGTCAGATGTTCCTCCCAGCCGTTCTCTATGACTTGCAGCTTTTCGGCGTAGTCGCGCACGACCAGTTCAATGCGGTCCCGCGCGCTGCGCTCGAAAGCCGTCCGGTAGGTCAGCGTGACGACGAGCGTGGCCGCGCCCGCCGCGATCAGCAGCACGGCGCCGAACAGCAGCGCGGCGCGGCGGCGCAGCGAGACGCGCCGTTGGCTCACGGCTTGCGTCCCGCCCAACGGGCGTCGACGATGCTTTCGATCGGTACCGGCCGCCTCGCTCCGTCGGTGGCGGCGTAGAAGCGCGCGGTCTCGGCCATCTGATGGTCGGAAAAGCGGCCGTCGGGACTGTAGAGGCGCGGGTAGCGGCGCAGCAGGGCCAGCAGGCCTTCGCGCGTGGTCGTGTCGGCGTCGTCGAGCGCCGCGACGATGTTTTCCGGCGTCTGTCCGGCCATCCAGTGCAGGGTGCGGCGCAGCACCGCCACCATCTTTTCGGCGCGTTCTGGCGCGGCGCGCAGCATCTCGCCGCGCACGTGCAAACTGGCCTGCAACAGGCCGGCGCCGGGCACGCGCGCGGCGTCGGCAGGATCGCCAAGATTGAAGAGGAAGAAGGCCAGGCCGGCATCGCGCAAGCGCGAGGCGAAGGGTTCGAAACCGAGGATGGCGTCCGCCGACTTGCTGCGCATGATCGCCGACAGCTCTTCCCAGCTCTGGCCGGCGGGCACGATGCGCACCTGTTCGGGGGGCAGCCCGTCGCTCTTGAGCAGCAGTTCGGCCAACTGCTGGGAGATGGTCTTCACCGTCAGCGAACTGCTGGTGACGCCGACCACCCGGCCGGCGAGGTCGCGCGGCCGCTTTACCTTGTCCGCGAGATCGGCGCGCACCGTCAGGACGAACACGGCCAGGTCGTCGATGGCCATGATCGTCGTCACGTCGTTGCCGTTCGCCTTCGACGACATCGCGGCGGGCAGGCCGGCGACGGCGAAATCGACGTTGCGGTTCTGCAACTGCTGCAAGGCCGCGCCGCCGCCGCCCGTCGGACGCGGCACGAGCTCGACCCCCTCGGCCTTGTCCGCGCCGATCCGGGTGGCGATGTCGAGCGGCAGGTAGGAGATGTTGAACGGCCCCGGGTAGGCGACGGAAAGCCGCGTCTGCGCCCAGGCCGGGGCGCAGGCCGCCAGCAAAGCCAGCACGAACAATGATCGCCGGACGTCAATCCGCATGGTGAAAAGCCTCGCCGCCATCAGGGATGAAGGCGAACCCTAACCGAAGACGCCTTGCCGTGCAAGATGGCCGGCGGCCGACGGACTCAGCTTCCCGCCAGCGCGGCCATGGCTCCGGCATGGTCGAGCTTCCGCTTCGCGCGCAGCTCGAAATAGCGCTGCGTGGTCTCCTGTAGCGGTTTGCCGGCGGGGGCGCGCATGGCGACCGCTTCCAGCACTTCGAGCGGGCTGGCCTTCAGCTTGGCGACGTCGAACAGGTAGCGGGACAGGCGCATGCAGGCCGCGCCAATCGCCTTGCCGTCGGTTTCACCCGTGGCCTTCATGGCCCGGGACAGCCAGTCCCGCGTCCTGGCCACGCGCGGATCGTCCGCCCGGATGTCGCTGCCGATGGCCATGGCGGTCAGGCGCAGCGCCGGATCGAGATCGGGATCGTCCAGGTCGGCGGCCGGGGCGGACAGGCTGAACAGCAGGGCGCACATGGCCGCGAACGCCGCGAAAAGTCGCTTCATCTTTTTCTCCGGAAACAGGTTTTCCCGCAGTGTAGTCCGGCGCGGCGCGGGCGCCTTGACCTTGGGCAAGGCGGGCGGCGGGCGGCTGCGCCAGCAGGTATGATCCCTCCCCGTGCATGACAACCTTTTCATCCTCTTCCTGCTGCTAAGCGCCGCCGTCGGCGCGCTGGCGGTGGCGCGCCGCTACCGGGCGCCGGCGATGCTCGCCTATCTGGCGGTCGGCATGGCGCTCGGCCCGCACGGCCTGCGGGCGCTGGAGGAAAGCCACGAGGTCGAGGCGATCGCCGAATTCGGCGTGGTCTTCCTGATGTTCTCGATCGGCCTCGAATTCAGCCTGCAGAAGCTCAAGGCCATGCGCGAGCTGGTGTTCGGCTTCGGCTTCGCCCAGATGGCGCTGACGGCGGGAGCGACCGCGCTGGTCACCTGGTTCGGCTACGAGCAGGGCTGGCGCGCCGGCCTGGCAGTGGGGCTGGCGGTGGGCATGTCCTCCACCGCCATCGTCGCCAAGATGCTGTCGGAACGCTTCGAGCTGCATTCGCGCTCCGGCCGCCAGACCATGGGCGTTCTCCTGTTCCAGGACATCGCCGTGGTGCCCTGCCTGATCCTGCTGCCGGCGCTGGCGGAACCCGCCGCCAACCTGCCGCGCTCGCTCGGCATCGCCCTCCTCGAAGCCGTCGTGGTGTTGACCCTGATGATCTGGAGCGGCCAGAAATGGATGCGCCGCCTCTACGACGCCATCGCGCACCATCGCTCCGAGGAGCTGTTCGTGCTGGCGACGCTGTGGATCGTCATCGGTCTCGCCTACGCCACGGGACTCGCCGGCCTGTCGCTGGCGCTGGGCGCCTTCGTCGGCGGCATGCTGATCTCGGAAACGATCTACCGCCACCAGGTCGAGGCGGACATCCGCCCCTTCCGCGACATGCTGCTCGGCCTGTTCTTCGTCACCGTCGGCATGATGCTCGACCTCGGCTTCGTGTTCGAAAACCTGCACCGCCTGCTGCTTGCCGTGCTGCTGCTGGTCGCCGGCAAGAGCCTGGTGGTGTTCATCATCGCGTTGCTCGCGCGCAGCCCGCTCGACGTGGCGCTGCGCACCGCCGCCCAGCTCGCCCAGGCCGGCGAGTTCGGCCTGGTGCTGATCGGCCTGGCTCACGAGCTGAAGCTGGTCGGCACCGACGTCTTCCAGGTGACGCTCTCCGCCATGCTGATCTCGATGTTCGTCGCCCCGTTCCTGATCGAGCACGCGGCCCGCCTGTCCGGTGAGATGGCGAAGGGCGACTGGGCGCACAAGGCCAAGGCGATCCACGACATCGCCGTGGCCGGCTTCGGCCTCGACGGCCATGTCATCCTCTGCGGCTACGGCCGCACCGGCCGGCTGATCGGCGAATTCCTCGCCGGGGAAAACATCCCCTTCCTCGCCATCGACGTCGACCCGCAGCAGATCCGCCATGCGGCGCCGGTGGGCGGCAAGGTCGCCTTCGGCAGCGCCGACCGTGCCGAGGTACTGCTGGCCGCCGGCCTGCCGCGCGCGCGCGCGGTGGTCATCGCCTATCCCGACGTCCATTCCGCCGAGCGCGTGGTGCGCAAGGTGCGTGAACATCGCCACGACATCCCCGTCATCGTGCGCGCGCCGGACGACAGCGCCGTGGACAAGCTCAAGGCGGCGGGCGCCACCGAGGTCATTCCCGAGGTACTGGAGGGCAGCCTGATGATCGCCGCCGAAACCCTCGTGCAACTCGGCGTGCCGATCGACCGCGCCATCGGCTCGGTGCGCGAGGTGCGCATGCGCCGCTATGCCTCGCTGCGCGGATCGGCCGGATGACTTACACTGGCGCCATGACACCTCGACGCGGCATTGGCAAAAAAATCGCGCTGGCCTGCGCTGGCGGCAGCCTGACGTGCGGCTTCCTGACCTTCGGCGCCACGCTGTGGTTCTGGCAAACCGGCGGCAAGCCGATCATCACCGGCAGTTTGGGCGCGACCACCTTCTTTTTCGTCAGCGCCGCGATCGTGCTCTACGAGATGAGCCGGCCGCGGCAACCGCTGCCGGCGGGAGCGGCCGAGGCAAACGAGAGCCAGCCCCTGGGCTAGGCGCGGCAGGCCACGGTCGTCGACTCCTCGGCGCTCGTCGCGATGCGTTCGAGGCAGCCCAACACCCGCATGCTTTCATCTTCCATCGTGCCGATGCGGGCGAAGCAGGCGTCCATGTCGCCGTTCTGCCAAGCGGACAGCGCCCCGAGGCCAGCGTCGTGGAAGCGCTGGTGGGGCGTCTCCATCTCGGCATAGCCGGGCAGCCGCGCGAAGCTCTCGCGCCCCTCGCCCTCGTAATACCACTTGCCGAGCCGGCAGCCGGTGTGGGAGGCGAAATCGCCCGGGCTTTTGCCCGACACGCCCATCAGCACGCGGTAGATCTCGAACTTGTAGACGAGGTGGTCGATCTTGGCGACCTCGATGAAGCTGCGCAGCGCGGCGGCGGTGATGGTGCCCTCCATGCAGCGCGACAGGTCGGAGAGGGCGCGCATGCCGGCGATCGCGGAGGCGCCCTCCTGGCCGAAGCTCGCCGAGCGCTGCGCCCACTGCTCCATCTGGCCGCGCGTCTGCTGGGTCTCGTTCTGGATGGCGGTGACCAGTCCGGAAATTTCATTGGTCGCCGTCGCCGTGCGTTCGGCCAGTTTGCGCACCTCGTCGGCCACCACCGCGAAGCCCCGGCCCTGCTCGCCGGCGCGCGCCGCCTCGATCGCCGCATTGAGCGCCAGCAGGTTGGTCTGGTCGGCGATCTCGCGGATCAGCTGGATGATGCCGCCGATCTGGTTGGCGCGCGAGGAGAGCGTCTCGACGTTGCCGGACATCGCGGCGGTGTCGCTCGCCATCGTGTTCATGCTCACCGAGATGCGTTCCATCGCCTGTCGGCAGTTGCCCGACACCGTGGCCGCCTCGATCGCCGAGGCTTTCTCCTCCTTCATCGCGGTGGCGATGGAGACCTGCGAGCGCTGGATTTCGAGAAAGGAGTCGCCGAAGGACTGCATGGTCCGGTAGATGTTGCGGCACTTGTCGAGATCGGCGGTCATGTTGGTCATGCCCTGCTCGACCGCCGCGCGCGTCCGGCGTTCCTCTTCCAGTTCGGCCTCGCGCGCGGACAATGCGGCCTGCGCGCCGGCGAGCGCGCCTTCGAGTTCCTCGATTTTCTTCTTGTATCCCCCGCAAAACATCCTCATCCCCCTTTTTTATGCAATGACCTTGAACTGTGCCACGACACGGCGCAGCTCCTGTGCCGTTTCCTTCAGTGTGTCGGCCGCGCCCTTGGCCTCGTGCGCCGACTCCAGGTTGCTGTCGATCAGGCCGGCGATCTTTTCCATGTTGCTCGCCACCTGCTCCGAGGCGATCGCCTGCTCCTGCGCGGCGTCGGCGATATGGCGCGCCATGCCGGTGACCTCCTGGCTGGTGCCGGTGATGCGCGACAGCCCGGAGACGCTCTCGTGGATCTTGCCGATGCCCTGCTCGACCTCGACGACGGCGTGGTTCATCGAACCCACGGCGGCGTCCGTGACATGGCGGATCTCGGCGACGGTCGTCGTGATGTCGGCTGTCGATGTCGCGGTGCGTTCGGCAAGCTTGCGCACCTCGTCCGCCACCACGGCGAAGCCCCGACCCTGCTCGCCGGCGCGCGCCGCCTCGATGGCGGCGTTGAGCGCCAGCAGGTTGGTCTGGTCGGCGATTTCCTTGATGGTCTGGCTGATGTCGCCGATCTTGGCGATGGCCTGGTTCAGCTCGCCGATGGTGCGGCTGGAGGACTGCACGGCATCCACCACGCGGCTGGTCGCGGCCGTGCTTGCCTCCATGCTGATCTGCGCCGCGGCAACCTGGGTTTGCGCCTCTTCCGCGGCTCCGGCCGTCTGGCCGGCCGAGGCCGCGACCTCGCGCACCGACTGGCTGAACTCCTCGGTGGCGGCGGCGACCGAGGCGGCGCGGTCGCGCTGCTGCTCGGACTGGTCGACCACGCTGGCGGTCTGCCACTCCACCCGGCCGGACTGCGCCTCGATCGCCTGCGCCGCGGACTGGATTTCGTCGAGCATCACCTTGAGGTGTACCTGCATGGCCGCCAGTTGCGTCAGCACGCGCCCCGCCTCGTCGCGGCCGGAAATGTCGATGGCGTCGGTCAGGTTGCCCTGCGCCATGCGGTCGAAGTGGCCGATCGCGCGGTTGAGCGGGGCGACGATGGAGCGCAGCAGGAAAAAGGCGGCGGCGGCCACCACCAGCAAGGCCGCCAGCGTGCCGCCAAGGGCGAGCGCGCGCAGCGTCGCGTAGCGGGATTGCGCGGCGGCGAAGTCCTCGCGCGCCACCGCCTTCATCGCCTCCTGGACCTCGTGGGCCAGCCCGGCCGCCTTCGCGTAGGTCGGGTTCACCTGCTTCATCAGGATCGTGTTGGCGGCGTCGAAGTCGCCGTCGAGCAGGGCCTGGCGCGCCGGCATCAGCCCTTCCTTGACATAGGCGCCGCGCGCCTCGGCGTAGCGCGACAGCAGCGGCTTGAACGACTCGGGCAGTTCGCGCTTGCCGATCTCCTCGACCAGCGCCGTGATTTCGTCGCGGTTCCTGACGATCGCGTCGGCGTGCAGCGTGACCGGATGGTCGTGCATCTTCGCGAAGGGATTGACGGGGTTGTGCTGCAGGGCGAGCATGACCTGGGCGCGATTGTCGGCCATCAGCGTCGTGACGCGGCCCACCGCCTCGATCGGCTCGAGGCCCGTCCGATAGGTTTTTTCCAGCGTGGCGTTGGTCATCCCCATGCCGGCGATGCCGACGACGGCGCCGCCGGCGAGCATCAGGCCCATGAAGGCCATGATCGCCGCGAGCCGCGCCTTGATCGACAGGCGCTTGAACAGTGGCGGCCTCGTATCAAGCCTGGCCTTGGTGGCGTTGAGCTGCTTGTACAAGGCTTCAGCCTGCGTGACCGCATGTCGCGAGGGCGCCGAGCGCACCGACATGTAGCCGGTGATCGCGTCGTTCTCGCGCACCGGCACGACGAAGGCGTCGACCCAGTAATGGTCGCCGTCCTTGCTGCGGTTCTTGACGATGCCGCGCCAGGGCATGCCCGTCTTGATCGTCCGCCACAGGTCTTCGAAGGCCTGCGGCGGCATGTCCGGGTGGCGGACGATGTTGTGGTTCTTGCCGATCAATTCCTCGCGCGTGAAGCCGGAAAGCTCGACGAAAGCATCGTTGGCGTAGGTGGTGATGCCCTTGAGATCGGTCTTCGAGACCAGATAGCGGCCCGGCGGGAAGGACTTTTCCCGCTGGGTGACCGGAAGATTGACTTTCAACGCATTTCCCCTGAATCCGTTTCGTCACGGAAGATGCGCCAGAAGACGCTCTCCCCGTCTCTTCCTGGCGGTTCCTCGATCATGGGCCGAAGCCGGTAGACCGGAACTTTGCGTCCCCGGCTTTCGCACGGGTTGGCCTTTTGCAGGCCGCGTCCGTTCTGCGCTGTTCTTGTTGCCTATTGCATAAGACGAATCGCGGCGCGCGCATTATATATGCCCTCAGTATTAATTACGGGGATATTTCGCTCATTACCAAAGAAACGGTTTTTGCGCACCCGGCCGGCACGGACCATAATCGGCACATGACCCTCCCCTCCGTTTCCCACTGGCACGCCCTGCCTCACGAGGACGCGCTTGCCCGGCACGGCGTCGACGCCGCCACCGGCCTCGCCGAGGACGAGGCCACGCGGCGGCTGGCGGCGCACGGGCCGAACCGGCCGCCGGAGCAGCCCGGGCGCAGTGCCTGGCGACGGCTCGCCGACCAGTTGCTCGCACCACTGGTGCTGGTCCTCATCGCCGCCGGGCTTGTCACCGCTTTCCTTGGCGAATGGGTCGATGCCAGCGTGATTTTCGGCGTCGTCGTCGTCAATGCCGCCATCGGCTACCTGCAGGAAGGCAAGGCCGCCGCCGCGCTCGCCGCGCTGGCGAAGAGCGTCGCGACCGAGGTGACGGTGCTGCGCGCCGGCCGCCGTCTCCGCATGGACGCCGTGCATCTGGTGCCCGGCGACGTGGTGCATCTGGCGGCCGGCGACAAGGTGCCGGCCGACCTGCGCATCCTGCGCGGCAAGGAGCTGCGCACCGTCGAGGCCGCGCTCACAGGCGAGGCGCTGCCGATCGAGAAGCATCACCAGCCACTGCCTGCCGACACGCCGCTGGCGGACCGGCGCAACATGGCCTATGCCGGCACGACCGTGGCCAGCGGGCAGGGCGTGGGCCTCGTGGTGGCCACCGGGGCCGCAACCGAAACCGGCCGCATTTCCGGCCTGATCGCGAACGCGCCCGACCTCGCCACGCCGCTGACGCGCAAGATGGCCGACTTCGCCAAGCTGCTGCTGTGGGCGATCCTCGCGCTCGCGGCGCTGACGTTCGCGATCGGCACCGCGCGCGGCGAAACGGCCTTCGACATGTTCATGGCGGCCGTCGCGCTCGCCGTCGGCGCGATTCCCGAAGGCCTGCCGGCCGCCATCACGATCACGCTGGCGATCGGCGTCGCGCGCATGGCGAAGCGCCGCGCCATCGTCCGCCAGCTGCCGGCGGTCGAGGCGCTCGGCAGCACCACCGTGATCTGCTCGGACAAGACCGGCACCCTGACCGAGAACGCGATGACGGTGCGCGCGCTGTGGGCGGGCGGCCTGCTGCTGGAGGTCGGCGGCCACGGCTACGCGCCCGAGGGCGACTTCCGCCTCGACGGCGAAAAAGTCAGTCCCGGCGAGACGGCGCAGGAAGTCCTGCTGGCCGGCCTGCTCTGCAACGAGGCCGGCCTGTTCCACGCCGAAGGCCAGTGGCGCATCAGCGGCGATCCGACCGAGGCGGCGCTGCTGGTGGCGGCGCGCAAGGCGGGACTCGACACGGATACGGTGAGCGCGCTGTTCCCGCGCCTCGACGAACTGCCTTTCGATTCGGCGCGCCAGACGATGGCGACGCTGCACGCGGTCGAGGGCGGCCGCATGCTTTACGCCAAGGGCGCGCTGGAACGACTGCTGCCCGCCTGCGCGACGATGCTCGACGGCCAGGGCGGCGTTTCGCCGCTGGATACCGCCTCGCGCGCGAACATCGAGGCGGCGGCCGGCGCGCTGGCGCGGCAGGGCCTGCGCGTGCTGGCACTGTGCCGCCGTCCCGCCGGGACTGACTTTCTGGCGGAAGCCGATCTCGCCGACGGTCTCACCTTCCTCGGCCTCGCCGGCATGCTCGACCCGCCGCGGCCGCGCGCCATCGCCGCCGTGAAGGCCTGTCACGCCGCCGGCATCCGCGTCAAGATGATCACCGGCGACCACGCCGACACGGCGCTGACGATCGCCCGGCAATTGAACATCGTGACGGACGACGGCCGGGCGCTGACGGGCCGGCAGCTTGCCGCGCTCGACGACGCGGCGCTGGCCGCCGCTGCACGCGACGTCGATGTCTTCGCCCGCGTCGAGCCCGAGCAGAAGCTGCGCCTGGTGCGCGCATTGCAGGAAAACGGCGAGATCGTCGCCATGACCGGCGACGGGGTGAACGACGCTCCGGCGCTCAAGGCCGCCGACATCGGCATCGCCATGGGGCTGGGCGGCACCGAGGTCGCCAAGGAGGCGGCGGCGATGGTGCTGACCGACGACAACTTCGCCACCATCGAGGCGGCCGTCGAGGAGGGGCGCGGCATCTTCGACAACCTCGTCAAGTTCATCACCTGGACGCTGCCGACCAATTTCGGCGAAGGCCTGGTGATCCTCGCCGCCATCGTCGCGGGCGTCACGCTGCCGATCACGCCGCTGCAAATCCTCTGGATCAACATGACCACCGCCGTGCTGCTGGGCCTGCCGCTCGCCTTCGAGCCGACCGAGGGCAACGTGATGCGCCGCCCGCCGCGGCCGCCCGCCGCGCCGATCCTCGACGGCGTGCTGATCGGCCGCGTGGTGCTGGTCGGCATGCTGATGCTGGCCGGCTCCTTCGGGCTGTTCCTGCTCGCGCTCGAGCGCGGCCTGCCGCTGGCCGAGGCGCGCAGCATCGCCGTCAATGTCTTCGTCGCGGTCGAAGCCGTCTACCTGCTCAACTGCCGTTCGCTGACGCGGCCGGTCTGGGCCGTGGCGCCCTTCTCGAACCTCTGGGTCTGGGGCGGCATCGGCGCGATGGCCCTGCTGCAGGCCGCCTTCACCTACCTGCCTCCCTTCCAGCGGGTGTTCGGCACCGCCGCCATCGGCGGCCAGGCCTGGCTCGAAATCGCGGCGGTGGCGCTGGCGGCGATGCTGGTGATGGATGCTGAAAAGGCCTTGCGGCAACGGCGCTCCCGGCGCGCCTGAGGACGCCGCCCGCTCAGGCCATCTTGCGCGCGCGCGCCTGTAGGAAGGCGACCAGCTCGTCCGGCGGCAGCGGCCGGGCGATGTGGTAGCCCTGCACCTCGTCGCAGCCGAGCAGACGCAGGCGTTCGAGAATCGTGCCATCCTCGACCCCCTCGGCCACCGTCTTGAGTCCGAAGCTGCGGGCGAGCTGGATGATGGCGCGCACGATCGGCACGTATTCGAGGTCGGCGGCGAGGCCGCGCACGAAGGACTGGTCGATCTTAAGGCGGTCCACGTTGAAGCGCTTCAGGTAGGACAGGCTCGAATAGCCGGTGCCGAAATCGTCGATCGACAAGCTGATGCCGAGCGCCTTGAGGCGGCCGAGCGTCACGATCACGTTCTCGGTGTTCTGGATCAGGGTCGATTCAGTCAGTTCGAGTTCGAGGCGGGACGGGGCCAGGCCGAAGGCCTTCAGGGCGCCGACCACGGTCTCCTCGAGGTCGACGCGCTGGAACTGCACCGCCGACAGGTTCACCGCCACGGTCAGTGCCGGCAGGCCGGCGGCGTCCCAGGCCGCCAGTTGCCGGCAGGCCTCGCGGATCACCCAGGCGCCGATCGGCACGATCATCCCGCTTTCCTCGGCGACCGGGATGAAGCGGGACGGCGGCACCGCGCCGAGCGCCGGTCCGTTCCAGCGCAGCAGGGCCTCGACGCCGAAGACGTGGTCATTGCCCAGGTCGACCTGTGGCTGGAAGTGCAGCGAGAACTCCCCTTCGTCGAGGGCACGGCGCAGGCCGTTGCGCAGGCGCAGGTATTCGGAGGCCTCGACGTTCATTTGCTCGGTGAAGAAGCGGTAGGCGTTGCGGCCCGCCGCCTTGGCCTGATACATCGCGGTGTCGGCCTTCTTCAGCAGCGTGTCGAAATCCTCGCTGTCGTCGGGATAGATGGCGATGCCGACCGAGGCGGTGGTCGCCAGCTCGTGGCCGTCGATCACGGCCGGCGCGGCGAGGCGCTCCAGCAACTTGTCGGCGACCGAGCCGATGTCGTCGGGATCGTCCACCTCGGTGAGGACGACAAGAAACTCGTCGCCACCCTTGCGGCTCACCATGTCGGTATCGCGCACGCAGTCGAGCAGGCGCGCGGCGATCGTCTTCAGTAGTGCGTCGCCGACCGGGTGGCCGAGCGAGTCGTTGATGGTCTTGAAGTTGTCGAGGTCGATGTAGATCAGCGCGACCCGCTCGCCGGACCGGTCGGCGTGGGCCAGCGCCTGGTCGAGGCGCGCCCGCACCAGCATCTGGTTCGGCAGGCTGGTGAGCGGGTCATAGTGGGCGAGGAACTCCGCCTTGCCCTCAGCCTGCTTGCGCGCGGTGATGTCCTCGAAGATGTGGATGAAGTAGTGCGGCGCGCCGTCGGCGTCATGCACGAGCGAGACGGTCTGGTTGACCCAGGTCGGCGTCTCGCCGTTTTCCTGCTCCAGCCGCTTCTCGACCGCGTAGGTATTGCGCTTGCCCGCGACCAGCTCGGCCAGTTCGACGCGATCGGTCTGCCGGTCGGCGGCATGGAAGAGCGACTCCAGCGGCCGGCCCTCCAGCTCGCCCGGCCCGCGGCGCATGATGTAGCTGAGCTTGCCGTTGGCTTGCTGCAAGCCGCCGTCCAGCCCGACGCGGGCGATGCCGACCGCGGCCTGGTCGAAGATGGCGCGAAACCGCTCGGCGGCTTCCTCGATGGCCTGGCGGCTGGCCGCATCGGCGTCGAGCAGCTCGTTCAGAGTCCGGCTGACGCCGCCGATTTCATCCGCGGCGAACACTTGGGCACGCGCATCGCGGGCACCCGTGTTGAGGCGCTCGATCACCTCGCGCAGGTTGTCGACCGGCCGCAGGATGAAGTTGCGGAACTTGAAGGAGACGAACAGGCCGAACAGCGCCAGGGCGCCGAGAATGGCGCCGAAGGTGGATAGCATCTGCGTCTTCGACTGGGCATAGCGCATCTCGAGGCTGTTCGCCGCGAAGTTGTTGAGGTTGCGCAGCAGGGCCTGCATCTGCACCGACTTGCGGAACAACTGCGAGGACAGCAGACTGCCGGCGGGCAGCGAGCCATTGGCCGTCGCCGTCAGTTTCTCGAACAGCGGCGACATCTCGGCCAGCACCCTGGCCATGTCGGCGAGAATCTCCGTGCCGCGCACATCCTCCGGGGGCGTCAGCCGCTCCAGGGTTAGCGTCAGCCGTCCGACCTGGTCGCGCCACTGTTCGATCGTGCGCGGTTCGCCGTAGAGGAGCACCTCGCCGGTGCTTTGCACCAGTTCCATGCCCAGGATCACGGTATTGTCGAGCGTCTCCTTCTCGGCGACGGCGGCCTCGAGACGCAACTGGATGGAGAGGAACGACAACGCCGCGGCGAGGATCAGCACCGCTCCGACGGTCAGGTCGATGTAGAAGCCGGTCTTGATGCGCAACCGGGCCTCCGGCGGGCTAGCGCGACTTCGCGAACAAGGTGACCGCGGACGGGCGGACGGCCTGCATGCCGTCGGACCAGACGAAGTCCGCGTAATTGGGAATGTCCGCCGCCGCTTCACCCTTGCCGCGCTTGAGCCAGAGGGCCTCGCCATCCATGGCCGGCAGGATTTCCTGTGGCAGATTGACGGTGAAGTTCATGCGCGGCCACAGGTTGGCCACGTAGTCGCCCTCCACCTTGAAGCGCTTCGCGATGAAGGCCTTCGCTTCCTCGGGATGCACGCGCAGCCAGTCCTCGGCCATCACCATGGCGCGCAGCAATTTCTTGAGGGCGCGCGGCTGGGTCTGCGTGTTGGCCTCGCGGGTCAGCAGCAGCAGATATGTGTCGAAGCTGCTGCCCTCGAACAGGCTGGCATTTTCGCCCAGGCTGTCCTGGGCCTTGCGCACGTGCGGCTCCCATGTCGAAATGGCATCTACCTTGCCGGCGGCAAGCGCCGCGACGATCTCGGGAGCGGGAGTGGGAACGATTTCCACGTCGGAGAGCTTGACACCGTTCAGCGCCAGAAATACGTGCAATGCGTATTCGGAACCCGACGGAACGGTCACACCGATCTTCTTGCCCTTGAGATCGGCTGGCTGCTCGATACCGCTGTCGCGCCGCGCGACGATCCCCTTGTTGCGATAGTGGCAGATGTTGGCGAGTACGCGCAGGTCGGCTTCCTTGAAGCTGCGGCTGGCGACGACGAACTCGGCGGCGGTCGCCACGTCGATCTTGCCGGCCGCCAGGGCATCGGTGGCCGCCTTGCCGGAAGGAAAGCCCTGCAGTTCGATGTCGAGCCCGACCTTGTCGTAGTAGCCCTGCTCCTGGGCAATCCATTGCAGCACGCCGACATCGCCTTCGTAGGCTCCGACGCGCAACCTTTCGCGCGTGTCGAACCAGCTGCCGTCGCCCATGAACTGGTGGGCAAGCAACACGGATGCCAGCGCCAGCGCGGCACCGGTCACTGCAACGAAGCGGAGAGACATTTTGAACACCGCCATCGGATGAAGGGTAGCAATCACTTGGGAGCGGGGACGAATAAGAAGCCGGAATTTGGCCTTCAAAGTGTAGCACTCCGAAAGTGATATGGGCACACAATTTTTAAGCCTATTCCCGCCATTCCGGCATATCGGCATGGCGCAACATCGCCCTGCAATTGCAGTAAAGTCCGGCCGACCCATACTCTTTTTCCCTTTCGATTTCATGAAGGATTTCGCCGAACGCATCGGCATCGCCTTTCTGGCCGAGCCTTGGCTGCCCAAGGCCCTGGTGGCCATCACCCTGACGGTCGGCATCAACCTGCTCGTCGATGTCCTGTTGCGCCGGGCCGCGCTTGCGGTGGCGCGCAGCGCCAGCGGCTGGGACGATGTCCTGCTCCATGCGGCCCGCCGCCCGCTGCCCGCGCTGATCTGGGTGGTCGGCATCGCCTTCGCGGCCGGCATCGTCCGCCGGCATGCCGAGGATCCCCTGTTCGACATGGTGGCGCCGTTGCGCGATGTCGGCGTGGTGGCCTGCCTCGCCTGGTTCCTGTTCCGTCTGATCCGCCTGAGCGGGGAGCGTTACGTGTCGGCCCGGAAGCGCCTTGGCGAGGAAGTGGATCAGACCACCGTCGATGCCCTGTCCAAGCTCGGCCGGCTCACAGTGGTCATCACCGCCATGCTGGTCGCCATGCAGACGCTGGGTTTCAGCATCTCCGGGGTGCTGGCCGCAGGGGGCATCGGCGGCATTGCGGTGGGCTTTGCCGCCAAGGATCTGCTCGCCAACTTTTTTGGCGGCCTGACCATCTATCTTGACCGACCTTTTTCGGTCGGTGAGTGGATTCGCTCTCCCGACAAGCAGATCGAAGGTACGGTCGAGGCGATCAGTTGGCGCCATACGCGCATTCGCGCCTTCAACAAGAATCCCGTCTACGTGCCCAACGCGGTATTCACCACCATCGTGGTCGAAAATCCTTCGCGCATGAGTCATCGCCGCCTCAAGGCAACCATCGGCCTGCGCTATGCCGACATCGGACGAATGGCTGCCATCGTCGCGGAGACCAAGGCGATGTTGCAGGAACATCCCGGCATCGACGCGACACAGACGCTGATCGTCGCCTTCGACGAATTCGCCGATTCCTCGCTGAATTTCATGATCTATGCCTTCACCAAAACCACCGAATGGGTGCGCTACCACGAGGTGAAGCAGGACGTTCTGCTGAAGGTGGCGGACATCGTCGCCCGCCACGGGGCGGAAATCGCCTTTCCGACGCGTACCGTGCATGTTGAGGGAAGCACTCCGCCGGCATTATGATTACATCATTCTTCCCGGGAGGACTTCCCATGCGTCCATCGTTTTTCGGCGCCCTTGCCGGCGCCTTTCTCTTCTGCATCTGTGCCGGCCCCGCGTGCGCGGCCGAACCGATCCTGCTCGGACTCGACGCTGAATTCGGCCACAAGACCAGCACTTCCGCCCAGGCTGTGCAGCAGGGCATGGAAATCGCCATCGAGGAAATCAACGCCTCCGGCGGCCTGCTCGGGCGCCAGTTCGCTCTCGTGACGCGCGACAATCGCTCGATACCTGCGATCGGGGTCGACAATCTGAAGGAGCTGGCCGCCCTGCCCAATCTGGTCGGCGTGTTCGGCGCCAAGTTCAGTCCGGTGTTGCTGGAATGGGTTCCGGTGGCGCAGCAGCTCGGCCTGCCGATCTTCGCTCCCTGGAGTTCCGCCAACCCGATCACCGATCATGGGCAGCAGCCCAGCTGGACTTTCCGCCTGTCGCTGAAAGACGCCTGGGCCGCACCCGCCATGCTGCGTTTCGCCCGCGAGCGACATGGCGCCCGTCAGGTAGGCGTGCTGGTGCCCAACACGGGCTGGGGCCGCAGCAACAGCGCCGCGCTGAACAAGGCGGCCCCGGGCCTCGGTGTCCGCATCGTCGGCGAGCGCTGGTATAACTGGGGCGACAAGACCCTGCTGCCGCTGCTTCAGGAGCTGCGCAATGCCGGCGCCGAAGCGATCATTCTCGTCGCCAACGAGGTCGAGGGCGCGTTGCTGGTCAAGGAAATGGCCGCGCTGCCGGACGACCGGCGCCTGCCGATCGTCAGCCACTGGGGTGTCACGGGCGGCCAGTTCGCCACGATGGCGGGAGAGGCGCTGGAGCAGGTGGATTTCGCAGTGGTGCAAACCTACAGCTTCATCGGCGACCGCTCTCCCGCTGCGCGGCGCGTGCTCGCCGCGCTCAAGCGCAAATACGGGATCGCGCGCGCCGAAGACGTGGCAAGCCCGGTCGGCGTCGCGCATGCCTACGACTTGGTTCATCTCGTCGCCATGGCGATTCGCAAGGCCGGCAGCAGCGAGCGCGCCAAGGTGCGCGTCGCCCTGGAGCAGCTCGGCCCTTACGATGGACTGATACGGCACTACGCCCGGCCGTTCACCTCGTCGCGTCACGATGCACTCGCCGCGGATCAGGTTTTCATGGCGCGCTACACCGCGGACGGCCGACTGGTTCCCATTGATCGCCCCGAGGTCCGCTGATCTTGATTTTGCCGCCCATCCTGCAACGCTGGTTTGGCCCCGACGCGCCGCTCGGCACGCGCGTCGGCGCCAGCGCGTTTCTCGTCGGGCTGGCTGCCATGCTGGTCACCGGCGGCCTTTCGATGGCCATCTCGCTCAGCGCCATCCCGCGCGCCGAACTGGCGGCACACCGGCAGGCCGCGCAGTTGTTGGCCGTCCAGATGACGGGACGCATCATGGCCCATGTTCAGGTTGCCGACTCCATCGCCAACAGCGCGCTGGTATGGACCGCGATCAGCGACTCCTACGGCCGCGAGGCCTATCTGCGCCCTTACCTGCAGGAACAGGAGAAATCCCTGCGCGGTAGCCGCATGCTCCTGCTCGACTACCGCGCGCGCCCTCTGTTCGGCACCAAGTTCCCTGCCGACACCCCGGAAGCCGAGCTGACCCGGCAAGCCTGGCGCGTCATCGAGGAAAAGCGCCCGGTCATGCGCCTGTACGACACGAAACGCCCCTATCTGGCCTTGGCCTATCCGGTGGTCTACCCCTATTCCGGCGACCCGATCGGCGTACTGCTGGCGCTGATCGACCTCGACCAACTCTTCGCTCCGCTGGCGGATGCGCTCGACGCCGGCGGTCGCCTGCGCCTGATGAGCGGGGGCAAGACGCTGGCTAGCTTTCCGCTGGAGGCTCAGAGCCATCAGCCCGCACAACAGCGCCTGATGCTCCCCGATGCAATGGCTGACATCGATCTGGCCCTCGAATACGCTTCGCGCGAAAACGCCTGGCTCGGCACCTTTACCATGCAGGCGGCGGTGCATCTGCTGCTCGCCCTGCTTCTCGGCACGGGCATCTGGCTGCTGGCGCGCCGGGCGGCGCAACGCCTGACCGCGCGCCTGTCCACGCTGGCCGAGGCCTGCGACGCCATCACGCCGGGCCAGCCCCCCGGTCTTCCCGAGGACCCGGCGAACGACGAGATCGGCCGCCTGAACCGTGCCCTGCGCCAGGCGCTGGATGCTCATGCACGACTGGATCGCGAACTCGAATCGCGCATCGCCGAACAAACGCGCGAATTGCGCGAATCCGAACAGGCCCTGCGTCGCGCCCAGGAGGTCGCCCATCTCGGCAGCTGGGAAATTTGCCCCGCATCGGAAACCTTGCGCTGGAGCGAAGAAACCTACCGGATTTTCGGTCTCGCGCCGGACACGCCGATCGATTTCGCCCTGTTCCTTTCCTGCGTGCATCCCGACGACCGAGCGCTGGTCGATGCCAGCTGGAAAGCCGCGCTGGCCGGCGCGCACTACGACTTCGCGCACCGCATCGTGGTGGGGCAGCGCGTCAAGTGGGTGCGCGAACGTGCCGAACTGGAGTTCGATGCCGCCGGTGCGTTCAAGGCGGGAATCGGCACCATCCAGGACATCACCGTGCAGGTAGAAACCGAGGAGGCGTTGCGGCAGGCCAGTGCGGCTGCAGAAGCCGCCAACCGCGCGAAGAGCGTCTTTCTCGCCACCATGAGCCATGAAATCCGCACCCCGCTCAATGCGGTGATCGGCTTTTCCCATCTGGCCCGCGAGGAGGCGGCCTCGGCGGATCTGCGCGACTACCTGGACAAGATCGAGTCGGCGGGCAAAAGCCTGCTGGCGATCATCAACGACATTCTCGATTTCTCGAAAATCGAGGCCGGCCGGGTGCAGGTGGAACGCGTGCCTTTCGATCCGCGCGAACTGGTCGCCGACGTGCGACGCCAGGTGGAACTGGATGTCGCGGACAAGGGACTGACGCTGCGGACGGCGGTCGATGACGAACTGCCAGCCTTGCTGGCCGGCGATCCATTGCGCCTGCGGCAAATTCTCCTGAACCTGCTAATCAATGCGATCAAGTTCACCCCGGCCGGCGAAGTCAGTCTGCGCGCGGGCATGGAAAACGGCAAATTCATCTGCCGCGTGTCCGATACCGGCATCGGCATCGATGCCCACCAGCTCGGCCAGCTTTTCATGCCCTTTGCCCAGGCCGACAGCAGCATCACGCGCAATTACGGCGGTAGCGGGCTGGGGCTTGCCATCTCGCGGCGCTTGGCGATCCTGATGGGCGGGACGCTGGATGCGCTCAGCACGCCAGGCCAGGGCAGCACCTTCACGCTTTATCTACCCCTCGACGTGGCCTCCGGCGACGCGGAGCCACCTGTTGCCAACCAGGCCACAGCACCGGCGAGCAGGGCATCGCTGGCCGGCGCGCGCGTATTGCTGGTGGAAGACAACGTCGTGAATCAACAGATCGGCGTCAAGCTGCTCGCAAAGCTCGGCATCGATGCGGCGGTGGCAACAAACGGCGAAGAGGCGCTGGCGCTGCTCGATCAAGGGGCTTTCGATCTGGTGCTGATGGACATCCACATGCCGGTGATGGACGGTCTGGAAGCAACGCGCCGCATCCGCGCGAAACATTCGTTCATGGCCCTGCCGATCGTCGCGATGACCGCCGACGCCTTCGCCGAGGACCGCGAGCGCTGCTTGGCCGCCGGCATGAACGATCACCTCGCAAAGCCGCTCGATTTCACGGTTTTCGCCGACACCCTGCGGCGCTGGCTGCGGCGCTGACCGCACGCCTTGCCGTCGGCGTAGCGCGTATTTTGCGTTGTGGCATACTTCGCCGCCCCGACGCATGCCTCTTCCATGTCAAAGTCCAAGCCCAGCCCAGTTCCCGTCGAAGCGCGCAGCGGCATTCAGGTCATCGAGCGCATGACGGAGCTTCTCGACGTGCTTGCGCGGCGTGAAGCTCCGGCAGGCCTGAAGCAGCTGGCACTGGAAACCGGCCTGCATCCATCGACCGCCCACCGCATTCTGGCCGCCATGACCAGCGCGGGATTCGTCGAGCGCCAGGGTGGGGGAGCCTACCGGCTCGGCATCCGGCTTCTTGAACTGGGCAATCTGGTCAGGTCGCGCCTCGATATCCGTGCCGCCGCGCTGCCGCACATGGAAGCGCTGCATCTGCAACTCGGCGAGAGCGTGAATCTCGGCATCCGCCAGGGCGACGAAATCATCTATGTCGAACGCACCTCGAGCGGACGTTCCACGGTGCGCGCCGTGCATCTCGTTGGCGCGCGCGCGCCTCTGCACGTCACCGCGGTTGGCAAGCTCTATCTTGCCGAAGAAGCGCCGGCCGAAGTGGCCGCCTATGCAAGTCGCACCGGCCTGCCGGGCCTGACGCCGCAATCCCTGACCGAACTTACCGCACTGGAGCGGGAATTGCAGAAAGTGCGTCGGCTGGGCGTGGCCTGCGACAACGAGGAAATCGAGCCCGGTCTGCGCTGCATCGCGGCTCCGGTGCATGACGACGCGGGCAATCTGGTGGCGGGACTGTCGGTTTCGGCGCCGGCCGAGCGTCATGATCCGCAATGGGCATCCGTGATCCGGCAGGCGGCGGATGCGATTTCCGCGACGCTGGGCTACGCCGGAAAATAAGCTCCGGACGTCAGCCGCGAACGGCGCCGTTGCCGAGAACCGCGTTCTCGATCCAGCGCTTGATGCGGTTGGCGTCGCCGATGCGCGTCAGCCTGCCCCAGGAGTCGAGCAACACGATGATGGTCGGCTTGTTGTCGAACCAGGCCTGCATGACGAGGCATTTGCCGGCTTCGCTGATGTAGCCGGTCTTCGACAGGCCGATGTGCCACGAGTCGTTCTTGACCAGTGCATTGGTGTTGCGGAACGTCTGCGCCCGCCCCTTCACCGCCACCCGGTACTCCTCCGAAGTGGAAAACTCGCGGATCAGCGGGTATTGATGGGCGGCATCGACCAGCTTGACCAGGTCACGCGCGCTCGAGACATTCTCGGCAGTCAGGCCGGTGGGATCGGCGAAACGGGTGTCGTGCAGACCAAGTTCGCGCGCCTTGGCGTTCATGGCCGCGACGAATGCCGGTCGCCCGCCCGGGTAATAACGCGACAGTGCCGCGGCGGCACGGTTTTCCGAAGACATCAGCGCCAGCCGCAACATTTCTTCGCGGGTCAACTGCGTGCCGACCTTCAGACGGGAATGCGTGCCCTTGAGGGTATCGACGTCATCCGCCCCGACCGTCAAGGTTTCGGCCAGGCTGGGCTGGGCGTCAAGCGCGACCATCGCGGTCATCAGCTTGGTGATCGAGGCGATCGGCACCACCGCGCTCGCGTTTTTTTCATAAAGGATGTCGCCTGTGTTCTGATCGATGACGGCCACGGCGGCGGATGCCAGCCGCGGCTCCGCTCCCGGCGGATCTGCGGCCGCGACGGCCATATTCTTTGCCGCCGATCTGCTGGCGAGCTTGTGCTTCGATTTTTTCCGAACGACGCGGCTGATCGGCTTGACGCTTTTCTTGCTCACCACCGTTTTCTTTTTCGGGGCGGCGGCCTGCGCCAGGTCGGCGAATCCAAGGCCGCCAATGGCGATGCCAACGGCAGACAGAAGTATCAACAAGGTCTTGGACATCACTCTCATGCTCGCTAGACGCGTTGGACAGATACCAAAGGGACGCCAGTGTAACCGTTCAATTGCAATAGCCATCCTTCCAAGTCAATCAAAGTATGCTCTTGGAAGTGAGTCGCACAGTTTTTGTAACGGAATTAGTTCATGAAAATTAAGGTGGTGCGCATGGATTTTATATTAGTTTCTCATGCAAGAACAGCCTCCCGGGCTTGGCCGGCCTCGACCGACAGCAAAGCCGTCAGATTGACGATGCGGCGCACGGTGGCGGTCGGGGTCAGGATGTGTACCGGGCGGGCCGCTCCGAGCAGCAACGGACCCACGGTCAACCCGTCACCGGCCGCGGTTTTCAACAGATTGAACGAGATGTTGGCGGCATCCAGCGTCGGCATGACCAGCAGGTTGGCCTGGCCCGACAGATTGGCATTCGGGAACACCTGGTGGCGGATCTCGGGATCGAGTGCGGCGTCGCCATGCATCTCACCCTCAACCTCCAGGTCGGGAGCATGCAGACGCAGCAGCTCCAGCGCGTCCCGCATCTTGCAGGCTGTCGGCGTGTCCTCGTTGCCGAAACTCGAATGCGACAGCAGCGCGACTTTCGGCGTCATGCCGAAGCGGCGTACCTCCTCTGCGGCAAGCTGCGTCATCTCGGCGAGTTGCTCCGCGGTCGGATCGTAGTTCACGTAGGTGTCGCCGATGAACAGCGTGCGGCGCGGCAGGATCAGCATGTTCATCGCGTAGAAACTTCCCACGCCCGGTTTGCGGCCGATCACGTCGGCGATGTAGCGCAGGTGCAGCGAATGCTTGCCGAAGGTACCGCACAGCATGGCATCGGCGTAGTCGTGGCGCACCAGCATCGCGCCAATCAACGTGGTGCGGCGGCGCATTTCGCGCTTGGCGTATTCCACGCCGATGCCCTTGCGGCACGTGAGCTTGTAGTAGTCCTGCCAGAGTTCCTTGTAGCGCGAATCGGAGTCCGGATTCACCAGCTCGAAATGCTCGCCTGCCCGCAGATGCAGGCCCTGCCGCTCGATCTGGCGTTCAACGACCTCGGGGCGGCCGATGAGAATCAACCTGGCCAGGCCTTCCTCGCAGACGGTCTGCGCCGCGCGCAGCATGCGTTCGTCCTCGCCTTCGCAATAGACGATGCGCGCGGGCCTCTGCTTGGCGGCGATGAACACCGGCTTCATCGCCAGCCCCGAGTGGTAGACAAACTCGTTGAGCTGCTGGCGATAGGCGGCCATGTCGATGATGGGGCGCGTCGCCACGCCCGAGTCCATCGCCGCCTGGGCGACGGCGGGGGCCACCTTGAGGATCAGGCGCGGGTCGAAGGGTTTCGGGATCAGATAGTCACGGCCAAAGGAGAGATGTGCGTCGCCGTAGGCGGCGGCGACCACCTCGGACTGCTCGGCATGCGCCAGTTCGGCAATCGCCTTCACCGCCGCGATCTTCATAGGCTCGTTGATCGTCGTCGCCCCAACATCAAGCGCGCCGCGGAACATGTAGGGGAAGCACAGCACGTTATTGACCTGGTTCGGATAGTCCGAACGGCCGGTGCCGATGATGCAGTCCGGCCGCACCGCATGGGCATCCTCGGGCAGGATTTCCGGATCAGGGTTGGCCATCGCGAGGATGATCGGGTTCGCGGCCATGCCGGCGACCATTTCGGGCTTGAGCACGCCGCCGGTCGAAAGGCCGAGGAAAATGTCGGCGCCGGGCATCACGTCGGCAAGGGTGCGCGCCTCGGTATCCTGAATGTAGCGCTGCTTCGATTCGTCCAGATTCTGCCGGCCGCCATGAATCACGCCCTTGCTGTCACAGACATAGACGTTCTTGCGGTCCACACCGAGACTGACGATCAGGTCGAGGCAGGCAATCGCCGCCGCGCCCGCGCCGGAACACACCAGTTTGACCTGGGCGATATCCTTGCCGACCACGCGCAGGCCGTTGAGTACCGCGGCGGCAGAGATGATCGCCGTGCCGTGCTGGTCGTCGTGAAAAACCGGGATGCGCAATCGTTCGCGCAGCTTGCGCTCGACGAGGAAGCACTCCGGCGCCTTGATGTCCTCAAGATTGATGCCGCCGAAGGTCGGCTCCAGCGCCGCGATGATATCGACAAGCTTTTCCGGGTCGTGTTCGGCGACCTCGATATCGAAGACGTCGATGCCGGCGAACTTCTTGAACAGCACTCCCTTGCCTTCCATCACCGGCTTGCCGGCCAGCGGGCCGATGTCGCCAAGCCCCAATACGGCGGTGCCGTTGCTGATG
The DNA here is from genome assembly GCA_040754195.1 of Pseudomonadota bacterium. GTDB lineage: Bacteria > Pseudomonadota > Gammaproteobacteria > Burkholderiales > Rhodocyclaceae > Sulfuricystis. Next base: position 352,272 of record JBFMDJ010000023.1, read on the forward strand.
ACGGCAACGAGATTGCCGCGCGAGGTGTATTCCGCCGCGGTCGACGGATCACGCTCGATCTCTTCGCAGGCGGCCGCCACGCCGGGCGAGTAGGCAAGCGACAGATCGGCCTGGTTGGTCAGGGCCTTGGTCGGCGTGACGGCAATCTTGCCGGGGCGCGGATGGCGGTGGTAGTCAAGTGCGGCGCGGCGCAAATTGTCGTCCATGAAAGCTCTCCGGCAGAATGAATGAGCGATTCTAGGCGCATTCACGGCCGGGCAATCGCCCTGTCGAATCGGCCTATGGCAGAATCGCCTTTTCGCAAGCAAACGCTCGCCGTCCTGTCGGCACTGACTTTTTTCTGGAGATCCCCCAATGAACCAACGCACCTACGATGCCGCCGCCGTGGCCGCTCCGGTCCATGTCCGCCACGACAAGCTCAAGGCCTGGGTGGCCGAAGTCGCTGCGCTGACCCAGCCCGAGCGCATCGTCTGGTGCGACGGCTCGCAGGATGAATACGACCGCCTGTGCGCCGAAATGGTCGCCGCCGGCACCTTCGTCAAGCTCAATCAGGCCAAGCGGCCGAATTCCTACCTCGCCTGCTCCGATCCTTCCGACGTCGCGCGCGTCGAAGACCGCACCTACATCTGCTCAACGAAACAGGAAGATGCCGGCCCGACCAACAACTGGGAAGAACCGGCGAAAATGAAGGAAACGCTCAAGGGCTTGTTCGCGGGCAGCATGCGCGGTCGAACGCTGTATGTCATACCTTTCAGCATGGGCCCGCTCGGTTCGCCGATCGCCCAGATCGGCGTCGAGATCTCCGACTCGCCCTATGTGGTGGTCAATATGCGTACCATGACGCGCATGGGCAGGGCCGTCTATGACGTGCTCGGTACGGATGGATTCTTCGTGCCCTGCCTGCACTCGGTCGGCGCGCCGCTGGAGCCGGGCCAGCAGGATGTGAAATGGCCCTGCAATCCGACCACCAAATACATCGTGCATTTCCCCGAAACGCGCGAAATCTGGTCCTACGGTTCGGGCTACGGCGGCAACGCGTTGCTCGGGAAGAAATGTCTGGCGCTGCGCATCGCCTCGACCATGGCGCGCGACGAGGGCTGGCTGGCCGAACACATGCTGATTCTCGGCGTCGAATCGCCGCAGGGCGAGAAGACCTACGTCGCCGCCGCCTTCCCCTCGGCCTGCGGCAAGACCAACTTCGCCATGCTGATTCCGCCTGAATCCTTCAATGGCTGGAAGATCTACACGGTGGGTGACGACATTGCCTGGATCAAGCCCGGCAAGGATGGCAAGTTCTACGCGATCAACCCCGAGGCCGGCTACTTCGGGGTCGCGCCGGGCACGTCCGAAAAGACCAACTACAACGCGATGGCGACGCTCAAGGAGAACATCATCTACACCAACGTCGCGCTAACCGACGATGGCGACGTCTGGTGGGAAGGCATGAGCAAGGAAATGCCCGCGCACTGCATCGACTGGCAGGGCAAGAACTGGACGCCGGAAGACGGCAAGGCCGGCCGCAAGGCTGCCCACCCCAACGCGCGTTTCACCGCACCCGCCGCGCAGTGCCCGTCGATCGACCCGAATTGGGAAAACCCGGAAGGCGTGCCGATCTCGGCCTTCATCTTCGGCGGCCGCCGCGCCACCACCGTACCGCTGGTTTATGAAGCCTTCAACTGGAGCTTCGGCGTTTACATGGCATCGACGCTGGGTTCGGAAACCACCGCAGCCGCCTTCGGGGCGCAAGGCGTCGTGCGTCGCGATCCATTCGCCATGCTGCCCTTCTGCGGCTACCACATGGGCGACTACTTCAATCACTGGCTACACATGGGCCACGTGGTCGAACACACACCGAAGATCTTCTGCGTGAATTGGTTCCGCATGGATGCTCAGGGCAATTTCATGTGGCCCGGCTTCGGCGAAAACATGCGCGTGCTGAAGTGGATCGTCGACCGCGTCAGGGGCCGCGTGCCGGCGCGTGAAACGGTGCTGGGCTGGATGCCGCGCTTCGAGGACATCGACTGGACCGGCCTCGACATCGGCAAGGGAGAGTTCGAGGCACTCACCCAGATCGACGCCGAGGCCTGGAAACAGGAACTAGCCTCGCACAAGGAGTGGTTCGACAAGATGGGCGAAAAGCTGCCGAAGCAACTGGCGCTCAAGCGCGATCTCTTCGAACTGGCGCTGATCGACTGATGCGCTCCTCCCGCCGCATGGAGGGGATCGCCCCCTTCCATGTGATGGAATTGATGGCCAAGGCCCAAGCGCTCGAAGCACAGGGCCGCGACATCGTTCATATGGAAGTCGGCGAGCCCGACTTCCCGACGCCAGAGCCGATCATCGCGGCAGCCCAGCACTTTCTGGCCGGCGGCCACGTTCATTACACTCCCGCGCTCGGGCTACCGCGATTGCGCGAAGCGATCTCCGTCCATTATGCCGCGCGCCATGGCGTGACCGTCGCCCCCGAGCGCATCATCGTCACCGCCGGCGCCTCGGGTGCATTGCTGCTCGCTCTGGGCGCGCTGATCACACCTGGCGACGAATGGCTGCTGACCGACCCGGGCTATCCCTGCAACCGCCACTTCGTGCGATTTCTCGAGGGCGTGCCACGCATGCTTGCCGTGGAGGCCGACACCGATTATCAGCCCACGCCGGAAAAGGTCAGTGCCAGCTGGACGGCGAAGACGCGCGGCCTGCTGGTGGCTTCCCCGGCCAACCCCACCGGTACGGTGATCGAGCCAACGCAGCTGACAAGCATTTGGCAAGCGGTCGCGGCGCATGGCGGCACTTTGATCGTCGACGAGATCTATCATGGCCTCACCTACGGTTTCGACGCGCACACCGCACTGGAAATCTCCGACCAGATCATCGTCATCAACAGTTTCTCGAAATACTTCGGCATGACCGGTTGGCGGTTGGGCTGGCTGGTCGTTCCGCCTGGCATCGCGCGCGACATCGAGAAACTGGCCCAGAATGTCTACATCGCCCCTTCCACACCAGCGCAGCACGCAGCCCTGGCGGCCTTCGCTCCTGAAACCACCGCCATTCTTGAGGCCCGTCGCGCGGCATTCCGCCTGCGGCGCGACCTGCTGCTGCCCGGACTGGAAAAGCTGGGGTTCCGGATTGCCACGGAACCACTGGGCGCCTTTTACATCTACGCAGAACTAGGCAATCTGTCTTCCGACAGCTTTACCCTCGCAGACCAACTACTCGAACACGCGGGGGTCGCCGCCACCCCCGGCTTGGACTTTGGTACGCACGCCCCTGCCAAGCACATGCGGTTCGCTTATACAGTTGCCGAGGACAAGCTTGTTGAAGGCCTGGCGCGCATGGGGCGCTGCCTCGCGGCGCAGCGGCAATAAAAAAGAAAAAGGCCGGAGCGCACTGGGCGGCTCCGGCCTTGCTGACCGCGACGACTCAGGAAGGACGCGAACCGGTCGGGAAGGGCCAAGCAGCCGCCGGATTCAGCGACGACTTGAGGCCGGGGGCCGCTGCGGTGGAAGGAGCAGGAGCAGGCTTTGCAGCAGGCTTTGCGGCAGCCTTCTTCACTGCCGGCTTGGCCGCAGGCTTCTTCGCCGCAGGCTTCTTGGCTGCAGGCTTCTTCACTGCCGGCTTGGCCGCAGGCTTCTTCGCCGCAGGCTTCTTCACTGCCGGCTTGGCCGCAGGTTTCTTCGCCGCAGGCTTTTTGGCGGCAGGCTTCTTCACTGCCGGCTTTTTGGCGGCAGGCTTCTTGGCAGCAGCCTTCTTTACTGCAGGCTTCTTGGCAGCGGGCTTCTTCGCTGCCGGCTTTTTGGCGGCAGGTTTCTTGGCAGCAGCCTTCTTTACTGCAGGCTTCTTGGCAGCGGGCTTCTTCGCCACCGGCTTCTTGGCAGCAGGCTTCTTCGCCGCAGCCTTCTTCGCCGCCGGCTTCTTGGCAGCAGGTTTCTTCGCCGCAGGCTTCGCGGCAGCTTTCTTCGGTGCAGCTTTCTTAGCCGCCGGCTTGGCAGCAGTCGTTTTCTTCACAGCCGCCGGCTTCTTGGCTTTCTTTTCTTCAGCCATAGTGAACCTCCATTGCATGTTTGAGGAAAGAACAACACAACCCGCCTACAACAGCACGGATTATTCAGCAATGCCGGCGGACCGGAATCGATGAATTCAAGCGCTTTCATGGCCCATCCTTGGGTTTGCACGAGCGCGATCAGCCGCGCGCGGCTCATGCGGCGGACTGGCGATGACTGCGGAACAAAGACGGCGGGAAAACGCACAAACGGCGAAGCGAACGGTAAAGAAGCTGTGGCCTGATCCGTCATGGGATCCGACATTGCTGGCGATGACTTGCATCGCGTCCGTCCGCATGCACCCTCCTTGATGATTGCCTAGCGTGCCAACCTACTAGATGTAGTAGGTCTACCGTCTTCGGACACTAATAGTAGTGTTTGCTTTTTTTCAATGCAAGATAAATTGCGCATGATGCCAATGCACCAAGTCGGGCGTTGCAGCAACGCCACGCACGACGATCACTGCAACGCAATAATTTGCGCGATGCGCATCCATTCGAAGTGCGGCCCCGGATCGGTCTTGCGGCCTGGCGCGACATCGGCATGGCCGACGATCGCCTCGATTGGAAAGCTGCACCCGAGCGTGGCCAGCAGACGGTTCAACGTCGCGTACTGCGCGAGCGTGAAGTCGCTATGGTCATCGCCTTCCAGTTCGATGCCGAGTGAAAAATCATTGCACCGCTCCTGTCCGTTCCAGCATGAAGCACCGGCATGCCACGCACGGGCCCGGCAGGAAACCAGTTGCAGTGGTATGCCGTCCCGTCGGATCAGAAAGTGTGCTGAAACACGCTGACCCGCAACAGCAGTGAAGTAGGGATGTGCTGCCGGATCGAGACGGTTGGCAAACAGATCGAGGATTGCATTGCCGCCAAACTCGCCTGGCGGCAGGCTGATGGCATGCAGGACGACCAGACGGATCGATTCATGTGATGGGCGCTCATCGAAATTCGGGGTCGCGCTTCTGGCAATGCCGGGCACCCAGCCGTCGGCATCGATTTGCAAATCCGGCGCACCGGCTTCAATCCCCGGCGTGGTCATTCAGTCCGAGGCGCTCCATGCGGTAACGCAGGGAGCGGAAAGTGATGCCGAGAATGCGGGCGGCAGCCGTGCGATTGAAGCGAGTCTGCTGCAATACATCCACGATGGCTGAGCGCTCCTGCTCGTCAAGAAACTCTTGCAGGGATCGCCCGCCAAACGCCGCCGTCTCGCCGGAACTGACTTTTTGAGGCTGGAGGCGAAGGTCATCGATGTCGATTTCGTCGCCTCCATGCAGAGCGACCGCACGTTCAAGGATGTTCTCCAGTTCCCGCACGTTGCCGGGAAACGCATAGCCGCGCAAGGCATCGAGAGCGCGCGCCGAAATAGCTGGCGGAGACCCGTTGCCCGCCAGTCTCGCCAGAATATGATGGGTCAGAACGGGGATGTCTTCACTGCACTCGCGCAGGGTCGGCATGCGAATTTCTATGACGTTGATGCGAAAAAACAAATCCTGCCGGAATCGGCCCTCATCCACCAGTTGGCGCAGGTTCTGATGGGTGGCGCAAATGATGCGCACGCTTGCAGGCTCCTCTGCGGTCGCGCCGACTCGACGTACGTGCTTTTCCTGAATGGCCCGCAACAGCTTTACCTGCATCGACAGGGGCAGGTCGGCAACCTCGTCGAGGAACAGGGTTCCCCCGTCGGCAGCCTGAAAGAAGCCTTCCCGCTCGGACTCCGCTCCGGTGAATGCACCCTTGCGATAGCCAAAGAATTCGCTTTCCATCAGGTTTTCCGGAATCGCCCCGCAGTTGACCGCGATAAAGGGCTTGTCGCCGCGCACGCTTTCCCGATGGATCAGCCTGGCAGCCAGTTCCTTGCCGCACCCGGATTCTCCGGAGATATACACTGGGGCTTCGCTGCGCGCCACTTTGCTGATCAGCGCACGGACCAGTGCCATTGGCGCCGCCGCACCCAGCAACTCTTGGCTGCGCGCGCCCCCTCCCGCTTTGCTTTCCGGCAAAGCAAGGGCTGATTTCACCAATGCCCGCAACTGTGCCAAGGAAACCGGCTTGGACAAATAGTCAAACGCACCTGCTTTCAGCGCCGCCACCGCATTCTCGGTGCTGCCATGCGCGGTAATGACCGCCACGGGCAACGTTGGGTGCTCGGCTTCGATGAGCTTCACCAACTCCAGCCCGCTGCCATCAGGCATGCGCATGTCGGTTAGGCAAAGCCGATAGCCATGTTGCTGCAGAAGCCTGCGCGCCTCGGCAACGCTCGCCGCACAATCGCATGCCAGGCCCATCCGCGCCAACGTCATATCGAGTAGTTCGCGGATATCCGCCTCGTCATCGACGACGAGTATCCGCGCCGAGCTAGTCAGCTCCGTGCTGGAAGGTTTTGGGTCTGGCCTTGACATGTCACTGCGCATGATATGCAGAAATGCGCTCCCGGTGAGTTCTCCAGCAGGGAAAGACGCGCACCGTTCGCTTCGCATAGTTCGCGGGCGATATAGAGCCCCAATCCGGTGCCGGCAGTGCGCGTCGTATAAAAAGGCTCGAATATCTGACTGCGCTCGACTTCGCCTATGCCGGTGCCGTCATCGACGACATGTATCCCGATGCGATTGGAAGGTCGCCCTGGCTCAACGTAGATGCGTATCGCGCCTGGCGTGTTGCTGGCATACCTTAGCGCATTGCCCAGCAGGTTGGAAACAACGCGATGCAGATGCCCCCTGTCAAAACACACGATGGTTCCTTCCGGTACCTCCGTCTTGATGCGCGCCGCGCAAGCGGCATCCTGCAGAATCAACTCGTCGATAAGTTGCCGGAGGAGCATCGCGATATCTATCCGTTCTGGCATCGTCCGGTCCCGCCGGCCCAGCTCAAGAACCTCGGCAACCAGGCGATTGAGTCGCTGCGTATTATCCCCGATGATTCGGACAAGGCGTTCGGCGCCTGTGCCGGCCGGTTCATCGCCAAGCAGCTCTGCAGCATGGCTGATAGCGGCAAGCGGATTGCGTATTTCATGCGCCATGTTGGCGGTCAGTCGCCCCAGGGCAGCAAGCTTGAGTTGCTGGGCCTCCTGCTGTAGCCGTCCAACGTCTTCAAGGAAGATCAGGGCATTTCCGCCCTCCCCCGAGGGCAGGAAACGTGCGCGCAATGCGCGACCGGTCTGCGGAACTCTCACCACGGTTTCTGACTCGATGCCCCGCTGCTGGCGCGAGAGGAATTCCCGCGCCAGCAGCGGCGAACACGCAGCCAGCATCGGCGGAAATCCTGCTGTCAACCCCAATAATGCCAATGCCTGAGGGTTTGCCTGGCGTACGCGCCCAACCGCATCGATAACCAGAACCCCATCCTGCATGTCCCGTATGACGCGCTCGCTGATGCGCATCTGGTCAGCCAGTTCGATTCCGCGCCGGTGCGCCAACTCTTCGTTCATCACAACGCGTCGCGCCAGCAGGCGTGCGCCGATGGCCGAACCGAAAAATCCGATGCTCGTCAGGCCGGTGCGAAAGAAATCACCAATCTCGCCCTGATACAACAGGACGCGGTATGCCTGCTCCAGCAGCAGGGATACGCTTGCCAGCGCGGCATAAAACAGCACCATGCGCCCCTGGCCAACCAGCCCTGCCCCGACCAAGGCTACGAGCATCATCATTGATATGCCGCTCTTTGCCCCTCCGCTGGCGAACAACATTATGGTCAACGCCAGAATGTCGGCAAATACTTGAAGGCTCAATTGCAGATTGAATGAATGCCGCCACCTGCCCAGCATTGCCCCCAAAGCGACACCGACCGCAACAACGAGATAGCCCACGCATGTCCAGAGAAACAAGCGCGGATCCTGCGAACCGACTGCTAGATCGCCCTTTGACAGGACACTTGTTCCCAGGAATACGCCTGCTACGACTAGCCGGTAGTATGAAAAATACTTTAGCGACCGCCAATAGGAATCATTGATGGCTTGACGGGCATCGGGACTAACCTTGAGGCTCGAAGCCTCAGGTCGGACCGAGGCGGCTGTGTTCATCGCAGCAGAAATGGTGTCCGTCAATGTGAATTGACTCGTTTTCCGGGAGATACAAGCGACAATGGGCGCACGTCACCATATTCGGAGTATTTTCGCCTTTAGGCTTTTCGCGTCGGTCGCGACCGACAGGCATGTCCTTATGCCTGAAAAGCCAATAGGCCACTAGCAATGCGATCGCGAGCAGTAGTAGCTTGAGCATGGCCCAAGACTCAAGCTCAAGGCATCTGAACTGTCAGTGCCGAAACTTCCTGAATAACCGCCATATCTTGCCAATTAAGACGTCACTATGGAAATGGCTGGTCGGGGTGAGAGGATTCGAACCTCCGACTCCTGCGTCCCGAACGCAGTACTCTACCAGGCTGAGCTACACCCCGTTATTGGTGCTACATACAGATGAATTGCCTCAATCAGGCTTAACAAGCCCGCGCTACGGCAAAGTCGGCTAATTGTATCAGAGCATCCCGATATTGACTATCCGGCAATACGTCCAAGAATTTTTTGGCGAGGACCGTCTCTTCAGTCGCAGCACTCTTGGCCACATCAAGGGCGCCAGTTTCTTTAACGGCCTGGATTATTGACTCCAAACTATCCCGCCCCCCTGCCTCTAGGGCCTCGCGCACAAGCTGAGACCACCTGGCTCCGCCATGCTTGATTACGTGAATGAGCGGTAGGGTTGGCTTGCCTTCAGCCAGATCGTCTCCAAGGTGCTTGCCGATCTGACCTTCATCCCCGGAATAGTCAAGCACATCATCCACGATCTGAAATGCCGTTCCCAGATGCATGCCGTACCCAGCCAATCCGGTTTCGGTCTCTACAGACGCGGCGCCAAGAATGGCGCCCAATTGAGCCGACGCCTCGAACAGCTTCGCGGTTTTGTAACGGACAACGCGCAGATAATCACCGATCTCGACATCCGCATTGTGACAATTCATGAGTTGCAACACCTCGCCCTCTGCTATCACATTGGTGGCATTCGAGAGGACCTGCATCACTCGCATGTTGCCAACCTCAACCATCATCTGGAAAGCTCGCGAGTATAGAAAGTCGCCGACCAATACGCTGGCTGCGTTACCGAATTCCGCGTTGGCGGTGCCTCTGCCGCGGCGTAACACGGACTCATCGACAACATCGTCATGGAGCAGCGTCGCCGTATGGATGAACTCGACAACCGCAGCAAGCTCCTTATGACCATCGCCCGAATAACCCGCGGCATGCGCCGCCAGTAATAGCAGGGCAGGGCGCATGCGCTTGCCTCCACCGGCAACAATGTATTCGGCCACCTGCCGAACCAGGACGATATCAGAGTGCAGTCGTTGTCGAATGATGGCGTCGACATCCTGCATGTCGTCCGCAATCAAGGCATAGATTGAAGAAAGGTTCAAAACGTATCACCCATAGAATTACAGCGTTCTTGACCAAGAATCTTATCGTTAGTATGATAGCTGGTTCTACAATGTAATTTTGGAGTCCAACACATGTATGCGGTCATAAAAACCGGCGGGAAGCAGTATCGCGTTTCCGCTGGCGAAAAAATCAAAGTAGAACAGATACCGGCAGATGTGGGCACCGAGATTTCCTTGGGACAGGTACTCATGGTAGGCGAAGGGGAAAACGTAAAGATTGGCTCCCCGCTCGTCGCCGGCGCTACCGTGATCGCCAAGGTAATTTCTCAAGGCCGCCATCCCAAGGTGAAAATTTTCAAGATGCGTCGACGCAAGCATTACCAAAAGCATCAAGGCCACAGGCAGAATTACACTGAACTTGAAATTAGCGGTATTCAAACCTGATCGCTGACTGGAGAACATCATGGCACACAAAAAAGCAGGTGGCAGTTCTCGCAACGGCCGCGACTCGGAATCAAAGCGATTGGGCGTAAAGCGTTTTGGCGGGCAGTTGGTTTCTGCCGGTAGCATCATTGTTCGTCAGCGTGGCACGCAATTCCATCCCGGCGAAAATGTTGGCATTGGCAAAGACCATACGCTTTATGCCAAGATCGACGGGGCTGTCAAGTTTTTGGTTAAGGGCGCGGCTCAGCGCAAGTATGTGACGATTCTTCCGGGCTAACCATATCAGCCCGACTGCAAGGCCCTGTCCGCTAAGGATGGGGCTTTTTTTATTTTCGACCTTACACCATGAAGTTCTTTGATGAGGCTCGCATCACCGTAAGCGCCGGAAATGGCGGGAATGGTGCCATATCTTTCCGTCGTGAAAAATATGTACCTCGAGGCGGGCCCGATGGGGGCGATGGTGGGCGCGGTGGCAGTGTGATCATGCTCGCTGATCGCAATCTGAATACGCTAATTGATTACCGGTATACGCGTAATTATCGGGCCGAGAATGGGGAGGGCGGCAGGGGTGCTGACTGCTTTGGCAGGGGAGGCGCCGATCTTGTGCTCCGTGTGCCTGTTGGTACGACCATTACCAATTTGGCCGATGGAAATATTCTGGCAGACTTGGACCATGACGGTGCGTCGGCTGTCATCGCCGCAGGTGGTGCCGGAGGCCTTGGAAACTTACGTTTTAAGTCCAGTACCAATCGCGCACCTCGACAGTCGACTCCAGGAGAACCCGGAGTTTCACTGGAAGTCAAGCTAGAGCTTAAGGTGTTAGCCGACGTGGGTTTGCTTGGGTTGCCGAATGCTGGCAAGTCTACGTTCATTCGTGCTGTTTCGGCGGCGCGGCCCAAGGTTGCCGATTACCCATTTACCACTCTGCAACCCAACTTGGGGGTCGTGCGTGTTGCTGACAGTCAAAGCTTTGTCATAGCCGACATACCAGGCCTGATTCGGGGGGCCTCCGAGGGAGCCGGGTTAGGGCACCGGTTTCTGAAACACTTGCAGCGTACAAGCCTCCTGATTCATATCATCGATGCAGCTCCACTCGATCCTGGAACCGATCCCGCTACGGATGCCTTGGCAATCGTCGAAGAGCTAAGGAGATTCGATGAGAATCTATATCTAAAGCCGCGTTGGATTGCACTCAACAAGATCGACATGCTGACTGACGCTCAACGCCAGGCTGTTAAGGAATCTCTGACACATCACTTTGGCGAATCTATGCCCATATTCGAGGTCTCCGCGCTGACCGGAGAGGGGTGTGCATTTTTATGCCAGCGAATCATGCAGTTCATCGGTGTTTCACGTGACCATGCGTAACTTGATTTCCAACTGCAAACGTATTGTAGTCAAGGTTGGTAGCGCTCTAGTGACCAATAACGGCACGGGATTATCCAGTGAATTTATCGGTGACTGCGCCCACCAAATTGCATTGCTTCAACAAACGGGTAGGCAAATCATCCTGGTTTCCTCGGGTGCAATCGCGGCCGGCATACAGCGTCTTGGTTGGGCCAAGCGCCCACATGCTATACATGCCCTACAGGCAGCAGCAGCGGTCGGCCAGATGAGCCTTACACAAGCATATGAATCCGGTTTTGCCCTTCATGGAATCAAATCAGCACAGGTACTTCTAACTCACGACGATCTGGCTGATCGCAAACGTTATCTGAATGCTCGTAGCACCCTCAATACGCTGCTGATGCTTGGCGTTGTCCCCATCATCAATGAAAATGACACTGTCGTTACCGATGAGATCCGTTTTGGTGATAACGACACATTGGGTGCGCTCGTGGCCAATCTTGTCGAGGCTGATTTACTAGTTATCCTAACTGATCAGCAAGGCTTGTTTTCCGCAGACCCTCGAGTAAATCCCAGCGCGACATTGATATCAGAAGGGGATGCAGAAAACAAATTTTTCGAAACTATAGCCGGTGGAGCTGGCAGTGCGATAAGCAGGGGGGGGATGATTACAAAAATTCGTGCGGCACAACGCGCTGCACGAAGCGGGACTCAAACCCTTATCGCTAGTGGGCGCGAAGCAGCAGCGCTTGTCCGCGCAGCAAATGGAGAGGTTATTGGCACTTGGCTCAAGGCCAACAAAACCCCGCTGGCAGCCCGCAAGCAGTGGCTTGCCGATCACCTGCGTGTCAGCGGATCAGTCGTCATTGATGATGGAGCGATTACCGCATTACGTAGCGGAAAAAGTCTTCTGCCGATTGGAGTAACTGGGGTAGGCGGCTCATTTGAGCGAGGCTCGATAATTTCCTGCCTCGACCTGACTGGTGTCGAGGTGGCACGTGGATTGGTGAATTATGGCAATGCGGACACCGAAAAAATCCTCCGCTGCCCTAGCTCTGAAATTGAAAAGCGTCTCGGTTATCTCGATGAATCAGAACTTATCCATCGGGATAATCTGGTATTGATAAGCTGATGCATTAATCTTACCTCTCCCTTGTTGCCCATAAACTAAAACGCCCCGCAGACATAAGAGAATGCGGGGCGTTTTTATGTGGGAGTCTGGTGTTGACCTACTTTCGCGGGCGAGGTGCCCACTATCATTGGCGCGGAGGTGTTTCACGGTCCTGTTCGG
>JBFMDJ010000024.1:0-61797 GCA_040754195.1 Pseudomonadota bacterium
GCTGCGAGCGAGTTCGAGTCGCTTTGCTTTGAGCGCTGGCCAAAGGCGGCTTTCCTGCTGTACCGCGGCGTCAGACTGTTTCGTACCGCTAGACATTGACAATATCGCCGCCGCAGTTGGAAAAGGTACGCCCTGTTCGCGCGCCTGTTCGGCGCGCCAGGCGCGCAGGGCCTCGAACAGCGCGGGATCGCCGCTGGTTGGCGGCGCGGCGGAAAACTTTCGCCGTCCCGCCGGCGCTGACTTTTTTCCGGCGACCTGGCGCCGCAGGCGCAACTCGCCTTCGCCCTTGAGCACCGGGCGCGCGGCGTCGGTGAGCTTGAGCGCGCCGTAGGCCTGCGCGTCGGCGTGCAGCAGGCCGGCGGCGAGCAACTGGCGGAAGACGCCGCGCCAGCTGGCTTCGTCGAGGTCGGCGCCGACGCCGAAGGTGGGCAGGGCGTCGTGGCCGAGCTGGATCATGCGCTCGGTCGCCTTGCCGCGCAGCAGGTCGATCAGGTGGCCGGCGCCGAAACGCTGGCCGGTGCGCAGGATCGCCGACATGGCCTTTTGCGCGGCGACGGTGCCGTCCCACAGCTCCGGCGGTTCGAGGCAGGTGTCGCAGTTGCCGCAACTGCCCTCGCGTTCCTCCGCGAAGTAGGCGAGCAGCCGCGTGCGCCGGCATTCGGCGGTCTCGCACCAGGCGAGCAGGGCGTCGAGCTTGCCGCGCTCGATGCGCTTCTGTTCCTCGCCGGCGTCCGATTCGTCGATGCGCTGGCGGTGGATCACCACGTCGTTGAGGCCGTAGGTCATCCAGGCCTCGGCCGGCTCGCCGTCGCGCCCGGCGCGGCCGGTTTCCTGATAGTAGGCTTCGAGGCTCTTGGGCAGGTCGAGGTGGGCGACGAAGCGCACGTCGGGCTTGTCGATGCCCATGCCGAAGGCGATGGTGGCGACCATGACGAGCCCCTCCTCGCGCAGGAAGCGCTGCTGGTGGCGCGTGCGCGTGGCCGTGTCGAGGCCGGCGTGGTAGGGCAGGGCGGCGAAGCCCTGCGTCGTCAGCCAGGCGGCGGTTTCGTCCACCTTCTTGCGCGACAGGCAGTAGATGATGCCGGCCTCGCCCGCATGGCCGGCGAGGAAGCCGATCAGCTGGCGGCGCGGATTGTCCCTTTCGACGACGCTGTAGCGGATGTTCGGCCGGTCGAAGCTGGAGACGAAGACGCGCGCTTCCTCCAGGCCGAGGCGGACGAGGATCTCGCGGCGCGTCAGCGCGTCGGCCGTGGCGGTCAGCGCGATGCGCGGCACGGCGGGATGGCGCTCGTGCAGCACCGAGAGCTGGATGTATTCGGGGCGGAAATCGTGGCCCCACTGCGAGACGCAGTGGGCCTCGTCGATGGCGAACAGCGCGAGTTTCGCGTCGGCGGCCAGCCGGTCGAGCAGGGCGAGGAAGCGTTCGGTGAGCAGGCGTTCCGGCGCGACGTAGAGCAGGTCGAGTTCGCCCGCCAGCAGGGCCTTTTCCGTCGCGACGACGGCCTCGAAGTCGAGCGTCGAATTGAGGAAGGCGGCGCGCACGCCGAGCTGGCGCAGGGCATCCACTTGGTCCTGCATCAGGGCGATCAGCGGCGAGACGACGATGCCGGCGCCGGGGCGCAGCAGCGCGGGAATCTGGTAGCACAGCGACTTGCCGCCGCCGGTCGGCATCAGCACCAGCGCATCGCCGCCGGCGGCGACATGGTCGATGATTTCCGCCTGCGGGCCGCGAAAGGCCGGGTAGCCGAAGACGTCGTGCAGGACCTGCAAGGGCGAGCGCGGCTTCACGCCGCCGCCAGCGCCTGCCGCAGGTCGGCGATCAGGTCGTCGGCATCCTCGAGGCCGACCGACAGGCGCACGAGGCCCTCGCCGATCAGGTGCTCGACCCGCTCCTCGGGCGTGTAGAACGCATGCGTCATGCTGGCCGGATGCTGGGCGAGGCTTTCGGCGTCGCCGAGGCTCACGGCGCGCGTGAAGAGGTTCAGCGCGTTCATGAAACGGCGGCCGGCCTCGATGCCGTCCTTGAGCTCGAAGGCGATCATGCCGGCGGGGCGGGCCATCTGGCGCCGGGCAAGTTCGTATTGCGGGAAGCCGGGCAGGCCGGGGTAATGCACGACGGCGACCTTGGGATGGGCGGCGAGGACTTCCGCCACGGACTGCGCGCTGGCAGAGTGGCGCTCCATGCGCAGCGCGAGCGTCTTGAGGCCGCGCAGCACGAGGAAGGCGTCCTGCGCCGAGAGCACCGCGCCGGTCATGTCCTTGATGCCATGGAAGCGCACCTGGTCGAGGACTTCCTTCGGGCCGACGATGGCGCCGGCCAGCAGGTCGCCGTGGCCGCCGAGATACTTGGTGGCCGAATGCAGCACGAAATCGGCGCCCAGTTCGAGCGGGCGCTGGAGCCAGGGCGTGCAGTAGGTGTTGTCGACGACCGTCCGGGCGCCGTGGCGGCGGGCGATGGCGGCGACGGCGGCGATGTCGACGAGCCGCATGTTGGGATTGGCCGGGGTCTCGAAAAACACCAGCTTCGTCGCCGGATTGATCCTGGCTTCGAGGTTGGCCGGATCGGTGAGGTCGACATGGGTGATCTTGACGCCGAACTTCGCGAGGCCGTGGTTGAGGAAGCCGAAGGTGCAGCCGTAGAGCGTCTTGTCGGCGATCACCTCGTCGCCGGGCGCGAGCAGCGTCCACAGCAGCGAAGTCGTCGCCCCCTGGCCCGAGGCGGTGACCAGCGCGGCCTCGCCGCCTTCGAGGTCGGCGAGGCGGGCTTCGAGCAGGGCGGTGGTCGGGTTGCCGACGCGGGAATAGACGAAGCCCTCCTGCTCGCCGGCGAAGCGGGCGCTGCCGTCCTCCACCGTCGGGAAGGTGTAGGTCGAACTGAGGTAGACCGGCGGATTGAGCGAACCGTGGCCGGCGTAGGCGTCGTAGCCGTGGTGGATGGCGCGCGTGGCGAAGCCGGGGCGGGGGGAGTGTTCCTTGGCTGGGTCGTCGGGTTTCATGGCACGGAGTTTACCGGCTATCCTGTCGTCTGACTTGCACAAGGAATTTCCCCATGTCCGACCAGCCCATCGAGGCCAAGAACGAACTCGAAAAAAAGCTGCTCGCCGCCATGAATGGCGAGATGAGCGCCGAAGACTTCATGAACGAGCTGCTCGCCGAGCAGGTCTTCATTCCCATCAAGGACGACAAGGACGACGGCATCGCCGGCTTCCAGCGCACGACCAAGGCGACGCCGCTGGTGGTGCAGGACGAGGAGGGGCAGAACATCCTCGTGCTGTTCACCAGCCCCGAGCGCGCCCAGCCCTTCCTCGCCGAAGTGCCCGGCTACGGCGGCGGCCTGCTGGCCGAGTTCGAATGGATCGTCGAGCGCATGGAGCCGGGCTTCGCCATCGTCGTCAATCCGGGCGACGAATTCGGCATGGATCTCGCGCCGGAAAACGTCACCGAGATGCTGGAGATGCTGGCCGCGCGCGCGGCCAAGAACTGAAAAAAGTCAGCCCCGGCGGGACGGCGGCCCGGACGGCGCGGCGCCCGGGTTAGGCCCAATCGTCGCGGCCAGCCTGCCGTCGCTATTGCGCGAATCCCGATTCACGCTGGTGCCGGAGCGCCAGAATCAGTACCGTGTCGTGTTCCGCCTCTTGGCTGTAGAGCGCCACATAGCCTGTCTTGCCACGGGATATGACCAGCTCGCGAAGGCTGTCTTCCACTGGGCGACCGATCAGGGGGTGACGTTTCAGGATGGCCACTGCCTCCGTGAGCAAATCCACGGTCTCGCCGGCGGCTGCCGGATCGGCATCCATCAGGAAGTCGGTGGGCCAATCGGGATCGCTGATGAACAAGATGAATAGATCAGGCGCGCCACGAGCGTGGCTTGGGCTTGGCGACCTTTTTTTCCGCAAGCTTGGCTTTCAGATAAGCATGCACCTCATCGGCATCCAGGCCCCGGCCTGTGTCGATCATTTCTTCCTTGGCCAACTTGGCCTCGGCAATGAATCGCAGTCGCTGTTCCGCCGCAAGCGCGGCCTGTTCAATGGCGGACACCATGAAGGCGTGGGGCGAAGCACCATCTTTCTGATCGCAGAAAAAGTGCGCAAGAATCAGATTGATGTAGATCCAGCCGATCATCTATTGTGTCGGCACCCTCGCTATTGGATGCCGCCATGAGTGCTGCCAGTCTTGCACGCCTGTTACTGCTATCCGCCATATGGGGCGCTTCGTTTCTGTTCATGCGGATTGGCGCCCCTGTTTTGGGACCATCACTGTTGATCTTCACGCGTGTTGGACTGGCAGCACTATTCTTGCTGATGATGGCTTTCTACTTCAGGAAGTCCATGAATATGCCACGCTACTGGAAGCATTATTTGGTGCTCGGGCTATTCAATTCTGCACTGCCCTTTCTTATGTTTGCCTATGCAGCACAAACGGTTACTGCGTCGATGCTTTCCATCCTGAATGCAACGGCCCCGATATGGGCAACCGCTATCGGGGCGATCTGGCTACGATCCCGCCCGTCGTCCAAAGCGCTTTTCGGGATGCTGCTCGGTGTAATCGGAGTCAGCCTGTTAGTTGGGATTGAAACAGTCACATTGGCTGAAGGAGGCACTCTGGCAATTGTCGCTGGTCTCGGGGCAGCGTTTTCATATGGCATTGCCACCACCTACACAAAATCCACGGTATCCGTTGAGCCATTTGCCAACGCGCACGGCAGCATGTGGGCTGCAACGCTGATGCTGGTCCCGTTTGCCCTGCAAGCCGGACCAATACCGACCATGCTCCCGCTGCACGTCATTCTTTCGGTAACCGCCCTCGGCATCGTATGCAGTGGCATTGCGTATCTACTCTACTTCCGACTGATCGCTGACATCGGTGCTGCACCTGCCCTCACCGTTACATTCCTTATCCCGGTGTTTGGCATTCTTTGGGGTAGCGTGTTCCTCGGAGAACATGTCGGATGGCATACGCTAGTAGGTAGCCTGATCATTCTGACAGGCACTGCTTTGGTGACGGGCTTTCCCATCTCCACAGTCCTGCCAAGAAGAGTACGCCATGCGGCCTGACAACCCAGAACAGGCGAGGCAGTATGTGCTCGTCGCCCGCGCAATCTCGTTCATTCGGGAAAACATACAACAGCAGCCCAGCTTGGAGCAGGTCGCTGTAGCGATCCATGTCAGTCCGTTTCATCTGCAAAGACTGTTTGCTGAATGGGCTGGAATATCGCCAAAACGGTTCCTCCAATACCTGACCAAGGAGTACGCGAAACGGCTGCTGCTGTCGTCGCACGATGTCTTGAGCGTGACCGAAGATGCCGGGTTGAGCAGTACCAGCCGCTTGCACGACTTGATGGTGACCTGCGAAGCCATGACGCCGGGAGAGATCAAAGCCGGAGGCGGTGGTTTGGAAATCACCTATGGCTTTGCCTTCTCACCCTTTGGTGAAGCCATTGTCGGCTGGACGAAGCGGGGGATTTGTCATTTCGCGTTTTCCATGGCAAACCACGATGCGATGCAGGCTGAGCTTGTTGCGTATTGGCCGAAAGCGAAATTCAGCCGGGATGACTCTCAGGCCAAGAGCCTGTTGAAAGACATTTTCCCTGCCACACCTTCCCGTGGCAAGGTGCATCTGGTCTTGCGCGGGACCAATTTCCAGATCAAGGTATGGGAAGCACTGATACATACTGATTTCGGGCGTGTGACCTCCTATCAACAACTCGCCGAACGTGCCGGATGCCCGCGTGCGCAACGTGCCGTTGGAGCGGCTTTGGCCGCAAACCATATCGGCTTCCTGATTCCATGCCATCGTGTGATCCGTGAAAGTGGCGATGCGGGTAGCTATCGGTGGGGGGCTGAGCGCAAGCTCGCGATGCTTGCTTGGGAAGCGGGAAAGGTTAATCAGTGACCGGTGTTGAGCAACAACCGGCCCACTGAATGGCTGGGAAATGGAAAAGTTGATTGGCAGGAATTGGCCGCCTTCTGCCCGATGACAATCGCAACACGTCCAACTGGCTCGCCTGAACTACTGAGGGCGTGGAGGGTCAAAGCCAAGGGATAGGATGCCCTTGATTGCTGCGGTCGTGAGCTTTTGTCCGCTTTACGCATTGCCTGGGATGAGTTCCTGCCCAAGGACTCCAGCGCATTAACCAAGGAAGGCTCTGGAGATCAGTATTTGTGGGGTGCCACTAAAGGCTCCTGAACAAAAAATGTGATTGTCGCCATCGAATTCTTGCGCTTGTGAAGCCAGTAGTTTCTGCCTGGTTGACGACTTCGGTGGTTGCGGTCGAGCCTTTCATGGCAGGTGCAACAATTTTGAGTGAGGTGCGCCGAAATGCCACTCGGTCTTCTTGAATTGCACGGGTGGGGTGATGTACTTGTTGTCCTCGCGATGACCCATGTCACCATCGCGGCGGTAACAATCTTTCTGCATCGGCATCAAGCGCATCGCACGCTTGAACTTCATTCCATCGTTAGTCATTTCTTCCGGTTCTGGCTTTGGCTCACCACCGGAATGGTTACCAAGGAATGGGTGGCAGTCCACCGCAAGCACCACGCTCGGTGCGAAACCCAAGACGATCCACATAGCCCACAAGTTCGGGGTATTGGGAAGGTGCTCTTCGAGGGCTCCGAACTCTACCGTCAGGAAGCCAAGAATGTTGCGACACTCGAAGCTTACGGGCGTGGTACGCCCGACGATTGGATAGAACATAATTTGTACGCAAGGCATTCAGGGGCCGGTATCGGCATCATGCTGGCCGCTGATATTGTGCTCTTCGGCCCCATCGGGCTAACCATATGGGCAGTACAGATGCTGTGGATACCAATATTCGCCGCTGGTGTAATCAACGGCGTCGGCCACTATTGGGGCTACCGCAGATTCTTGCCCAATGACGCGTCCAGGAATATCGTTCCCTGGGGAATCTTGATCGGCGGCGAGGAGTTGCACAACAACCACCACGCGTACGTCGCATCGGCCCGATTCTCCAATCAGTGGTGGGAATTCGATATTGGCTGGCTGTATATAAGAATTCTGGAAGTCCTTCACTTGGCCAGGGTGCGGAGGGTCGCACCCAGGTTGCGGGTGATCCCAGGTAAAACTATCTGTGATGCGGGGACTCTGCGTGCCGTCTGTACCCACCGTTATCTGGTACTGGGCCAGTTCGCTGGGCTTCTCAAGGAAACGGCGATAGACGAGATACGTAAAGTCATACACGCTCGCACGATTCCAGCCCAGATCGAGACCACAGCACTTTACGTGATCAAGCGCTGGCTGCAAGGCATGCAAGACACTCTGCTGGAGGCGGAACGCGACGTGCTGGAACAGGTGTTCCGATCGAGCAAAGTACTACAGACGATATCGTCAATGCGGCAGGATTTGTCTACCCTTTGGGGCCAGTCGACCGTAACTCAAGCGCAGCTCGTGAGCCAGCTTGACGAGTGGTGCAAGCGTGCGGAGGAAAGCGGGATCAACGGGCTACGAGAGTTATCGCGACGGCTACGCTGCTACGATTACTGTTCGCTACCCAGTGCCGCACTTTCTATCGAGCGGTAATGCTGCTGCCTGTTGCCGTTATGCACAACGTCAGCCGTCGCAGAAATTTCGGGCGACAGCTTCGAGACAATGACTAGACGCCCAACGGCCAAATATTCCCAGCCCGCCAAAGCTCGCTCTTGGACGAACGCGGAGGTTCCAGTCGTTTGTCTTGGAAGGCCGCTTCGACAGAACAGCGGCCCTCCAAAGAAAAACACCCCGGAGTTGTTCTCCGGGGGCGCATGAAAAAAGTCAGTTCCGGCGGGACGGCGCCGGGGTGATGGCTCAGGCCGTGACGGTGTCGGCGACTTCCTTGAACTCGGCGATCTGGTCGAAGTTCATGTAGCGGTAGACATCGGCCGCCTTGCTTTCCAGCGTCTTGACCTGCTCCATGTATTCGGCGACGGTGGGAATCCTGCCCGTCAGCGCGCAGACCGCCGCCAGCTCGGCCGACGACAGATAGACGCGGGTATCGATGCCGAGGCGGTTCGGGAAGTTGCGCGTCGAGGTGGACACGGCCGTGCTGCCTTTCCTGATCTGCGCCTGGTTGCCCATGCACAGCGAGCAGCCGGGCATTTCCATGCGCGCGCCGGATTTGCCGAGCACCGAATAGTAGCCTTCCTCGTTGAGGATCATCGCGTCCATCTTGGTCGGCGGGGCGATCCACAGGCGGGTGGGGATGTCGCTCTTGCCGTCGAGGATCTTGCCGGCGGCGCGGAAGTGGCCGATATTGGTCATGCACGAGCCGATGAAGACCTCGTCGATCTTCTCGCCCTGCACCGCGGAGAGCGGCTTGACGTCGTCCGGGTCGTTCGGGCAGGCCAGCAGCGGTTCCCTGACGTCGGCGAGGTCGATCTCGATCACGGCGGCGTATTCGGCGTCGGCGTCCGGCTGCAGCAGCGTGCCGTTGGCGATCCAGTCCTCCATGGCCTTGATGCGGCGGGCCAGGGTGCGCTTGTCCTCGTAGCCTTCGGCGATCATCCACTTCATCAGGGTGATGTTCGAGCGCAGGTATTCGACGATGGGTTCCTTGTTCAGGCGCACCGAGCAGCCGGCGGCGGAGCGTTCGGCGGAGGCGTCGGTGAGCTCGAAAGCCTGTTCCACCTTGAGGTCGGGCAGGCCTTCGATTTCGAGGATGCGGCCGGAGAAGATGTTTTTCTTGCCCTTCTTCTCGACGGTCAGCAGGCCCTGCTGGATCGCGTAGTAGGGGATGGCGTTCACCAGGTCGCGCAGCGTGATGCCGGGCTGGAGCTTGCCCTTGAAGCGCACCAGCACGGATTCCGGCATGTCGAGCGGCATCACGCCGGTGGCGGCGGCGAAGGCGACGAGGCCCGAGCCGGCCGGGAAGGAGATGCCGATCGGAAAGCGCGTGTGGCTGTCGCCGCCGGTGCCCACGGTATCGGGCAGCAGGAAGCGGTTGAGCCAGGAGTGGATCACGCCGTCGCCGGGGCGCAGCGAGATGCCGCCGCGCGCGGTGATGAAGCTCGGCAGGGTGCGATGGGTCTTGACGTCGACGAGCTTGGGATAGGCGGCGGTATGGCAGAAGGACTGCATCACCAGATCGGCCGAGAAGCCGAGGCAGGCGAGGTCTTTCAGTTCGTCGCGCGTCATCGGGCCGGTGGTGTCCTGGCTGCCGACCGAGGTCATCTTCGGTTCGCAGTAGGTGCCCGGGCGGATGCCCTTGCCTTCAGGAAGCCCGCACGCGCGGCCGACCATCTTCTGGGCCAGCGAGAAGCCCTTGCCGCTGTCCTGCGGCGCTACGGGCAGGCGGAACAGGGTGGAAGCGGGCAGGCCGAGGAATTCGCGCGCCTTGGCGGTGAGGCCGCGGCCGACGATCAGGTTGATGCGGCCGCCGGCACGCACTTCGTCGAAGATGACGTCGGACTTGACCTTGAACTCGGCGATCACGGCACCGTTCTTCAGCGCCTTGCCTTCGTAGGGGCGCAGTTCGATCTCGTCGCCCATGGCCATCTGGCCGACGTCGAGCTCGATCGGCAGGGCGCCGGCATCTTCCATGGTGTTGTAGAAGATCGGCGCGATCTTGCTGCCGAGGCAGACGCCGCCGAAGCGCTTGTTCGGCACGCAGGGGATGTCTTCGCCGGTGAACCACAGCACCGAGTTGGTGGCGGACTTGCGCGAGGAGCCGGTGCCGACGACGTCGCCGACGTAGGCGACGAGGTTGCCCTTGGCCTTGAGGGCGTCGAGCTGCTTGACCGGGCCGCGCTCGCCGGGCTTGTCGGCCTCGATGCCGTCGCGCGGGTTCTTCAGCATGGCCAGCGCGTGCAGCGGAATGTCGGGGCGGCTCCAGGCGTCGGGGGCGGGGGAGAGGTCGTCGGTGTTGGTCTCGCCGGTGACCTTGAAGACGGTGACCTTGAGCGACTGCGGCACTTCGGGACGCGAGGTGAACCACTCGGCGTCGGCCCAGCTTTGCATCACGGCCTTGGCGTTGGCGTTGCCCGCTTTTGCTTTTTCGGCGACGTCATGGAAGGCGTCGAACATCAGCAGGGTGTTCTTCAGCCCGGCGGCGGCCACGGCGCCGACCTCGGCATCGTCGAGCAGGTCGATCAGCGGCTTGACGTTGTAGCCGCCCAGCATGGTGCCGAGCAGTTCGGTCGCCTTGGCGCGCGAAAGCACTGGGCTTGCCGTCCTGCCGGCACTGACTTCCGCCAGGAATTTGGCCTTCACTTCGGCGGCGTCGTCCACGCCGGCCGGCACGCGGTAGGTAATCAGCTCGACCAGCGCGGTTTCCTCGCCCTTGGGCGGATTCTTCAGCAGCTCGACCAGTTCGACGGTCTGCTGCTTGGTGAGCGGCAGCGGCGGGATGCCCAGCGCGGCGCGTTCGGCGACATGGGCTCGGTAGGCTTCTAGCATGTGACTTCCTTTCTGTCGGGCTTTACTTGCAGTCGCCGAGGCGGCGACCCTTGATGGTCGAGTGCATTTCGCCCATCCCTTGATCGGGCGTCATGCGCATTTTTTGTTCGAAGGTGTAGGCGGTCGGAGAGGATTTGCCCTTGACCGAGCCGCTCATCTTGCCGCCTTCCATGGCGCAGGTAATGTCGTAGCTGACGTTGCCGCCGGAAGACTTGAGGTTGGCGATGGCGCACTTGCTGGCTTCATCACCCGCGTATTGCTTGCCGGAGGCCAGATCCTTGGCCGTGTAGCAGTGCGTGAACTTGCCGCCAGGCATCTGCATGCCCTGCATCTTCATCGTGGTGACGATTTCCCAGCGACCGGGCTGCATTTCCTGCGCGTTGGCGAACGTGGCGATGCAACCCAGGGCGAAAGTGGCGAGCAGGCGGATCATGGCGTCTCTCCTTGATTGGACACGGTTTTGAAAAAACGTTCGCGGGCTTGAGCCGGTACGGGCACGCCGGTCAGTTCGGCGCGCTGCAACAGTTCCCAGTAATAACGGTAGGAGGCGCGGTCGTGCAGCCGTCCGGCGATCTGGATCGGTCCCCAGTGCGCGTCGGCCGCCGCGCAGAGGATGTCCGCCGCGGCGTCCACCTCGGCGAATTCCGGGCGCATGGCCGCGACGATCGGCTCGATCTGGTCGGGATGGATGCTCCACATGCGCAGGAAGCCGAATTCCTGGCGGGCGCGGCGCGCATCCGCGGCGACGACCGCCGGATCGCGGAATTCGGTGGTGACATTGTGCGCCGGCACGATGCCGCAGGCGAGGGCGGCGGCGGCGATCTCGCACTTGGCGCGCACGATCAGCGGATGCGTGAATTGCCTTGGGGAAAGCATCGCGCTGGCCGGAATGGCGCCATGATGGGCGGACACGAAGTCCATCAGGCCGAAGTCGATCGACTCGACCTCGGGCAGTTCGGCGATCCGCCAGACGTCGCGCAGCGCGCCCGGCGTCTCGATCAGCACGTGCAGGGGTATCTCGTTTTCGACGCCATTGCCGAGGCACAGCTCCTCGATGAATTCGGCTTGCTCCCGCACGTCCGCGACGCCTTCGGCCTTCGGCAACACCAGATAGGCCAGACGTTCGCCGGCGAGCGCCAGCAGCACGGCGAGTTCCTCGCGCCAGGCCGGGTGGCGCACGTCGTGGATGCGCGCGCCGATGCGCCCATGACGGTTGTCGTCGTCGGCGATCAGGAGCGCGAGCGCCGTGGCGTGGGCCTGCTCGGCGCCGGCGGGGGCGCCGTCCTCGCAGTCGGCGGTGATGTCGAAGATCGGCCCGAGCCGATTTTGCAGCTCGACGGACTTGCGCAGCAGTTTTTCGGAACCGGCGTAGTGTTCGCAGGCGGCCAGCGCGGGAAATGGCCGGCCGCCTGCGTACAGCACTTCAGAAGGGTGAAGCGCTGTCATGTGGACTTACGCGAACAGGTGCTTGACGCCGTCGCGCTCTTCGGCGAGTTCCTTGAGCGTGAAGTCCATCTTCTCGCGCGAGAAGGCGTCGATTTCGAGGCCCTTGACCACTTCCCACTTGCCGTCGGCGCAGGTGCAGGGCATGCCGTAGATCATGCCCTCGGGAATTCCATACGAACCGTCGGAGACGACGCCCATGGTGACCCACTGGCCGTTCGTGCCCTTGTTCCAGTCGCGCATGTGGTCGATGGCGGCGTTGGCTGCCGAGGCGGCGGAGGAAAGGCCGCGCGCCTCGATGATGGCGGCGCCGCGCTTGCCGACCTTCGGGATGTATTCGTTCTTGTACCAGGCATCGTCGTTGACGAGGCCGGGGGCGGCCTTGCCGCCGACGGTGGCGAAGCGGATGTCCGGATACATCGTCGGCGAGTGGTTGCCCCAGACGACCATTTTCTCGATGTCGGTGACCGATGCGCCGGTGCGCGTGGCCAGTTGGGAAATGGCGCGGTTGTGGTCGAGGCGCATCATCGAGGTGAAGGCGGTTTTCGGCAGGCTCTTCGCGGTGTTCATGGTGATCAGCGCGTTGGTGTTGGCCGGGTTGCCGACGACGATGAGCTTCAGGTCGCGCGCGGCGACCTCGTCGATGGCCTTGCCCTGTTCGGTGAAGATCTTGGCGTTTTCGAGCAGCAGGTCCTTGCGCTCCATGCCCGGGCCGCGCGGCTTGGCGCCGACCAGCAGGGCCTGCTGTGCATCCTTGAAGGCGACCTTGGGGTCGGCGGTGCCGATCATGTCGGCCAGCAGCGGGAAGGCGCAATCCTCGAGTTCCATCATCACGCCCTTGAGCGCGGCCTGCGCTTTGTCCAACGGTAGTTCGAGCATCTGCAGGATGACGGGCTGGTCCTTGCCGAGCATTTCGCCGCTGGCAATGCGGAACAGCAGGGCGTAACCGATTTGTCCGGCGGCGCCGGTGACTGCGACTCGAACGGGGGCTTTGGCCATGGAGCGACTCCTTGAAGAATAGGGTAGCAAATACGATTGTCAGGATATATTCAAGCGATGCAATCATAGAGACAATTGCTGCGCCGTGTCAATAGCTATCTTATATCTTGTATAAGACATAAGATGGACTATGGACGTCGAGAAAAATTTATGGTTGAATGCATTCCCATGATGAGACAGACCACGACGGATTCACCCACCTTCAGCCCTCTCTATCGTCAGATCAAGAGCCTGATCCTGCAGGCGCTGGCGAATGGAGAGTGGCGTCCGGGCGAGGCGATTCCAAGCGAAATCGAACTGGCAGGACGCTTCAGCGTCAGCCAGGGCACGGTGCGCAAGGCCATCGACGAGATGGCCGCGGAAAACCTGCTGGTGCGGCGACAGGGCAAGGGCACCTACGTGGCCAGCCACAGCGATCCGCGCGCCTTTTTCCGCTTCCTGAGACTGATTCCGCTCGATGGCGCGATCGAACCAGCCCGGAGCACGCCGCTCGAATGCTGGCGCGCCAAGGCGGGACAGGAGGCGGCGCGGGTTCTTGACCTCAAGCTGGGCGCGCCGATCATCATCGTGAGGCGCCTGCTCGAATTCACCGAAAAACCGGTGGTGGTCGACGAGATCTACCTGCCGGGCGAGATTTTCTCCGGCCTGTCGCTCGAAGTGCTCAAGGAGTCCCAGGGGTCGCTCTACAGCCTGTTCGAAGGGAAGTTCGGCGTGCGCATGATCCGCGCCGAGGAGCGCCTGCGCGCCGTGGCAGCCGACCGGGCCAGCGCGGAACTGCTGCGGGTGGCCGAGGGCAGCCCGCTGCTGTCGGTGGAGCGCATCAGTTTTACCTACGGCGATCGTCCCGTCGAATGGCGGCGCGGTCTGTATTCGACGGCGGCGCATTGCTATTTCAACGAGTTGGGCTGACCGCGCGACCGGCAAGCCGCGGAGATTTTGCATGGCAACAACGATGGAGCGAACGTGAGATGTCAGAACTGACCAAAAAACGTCCCAAGTTTCTCAACCTCTTCGAGATCAAGCTGCCGCTGCCGGGCTTCGCCTCGATCCTGCACCGCGTCAGCGGCCTCGGCTTGTTCCTGATGCTGCCGTTGCTGATCTGGCTGCTGGACCTGTCGCTGCGTTCGCCGGACAGCTTCCAGGCGCTGCAGGCCGTCGTCGCGCACCCGCTCGTCAAACTGGTCCTGATCGGCCTGCTGTGGGCGTTCCTGCATCACTTCTGCATGGGCATCCGCATCCTGCTGATCGACGTGCATGTCGGCGTGGCGAAGGCGCCGGCGCGAGCTTCCGCCATCGCGGTGCTGGCCGTCAGCCTGCTGCTGACCCTGATCCTGGGAGTGAAACTATGGTGAATCGCAAGATCGTCGGGGCGCACTACGGCCTCAGGGACTGGCTGGCCCAGCGCATCACCGGCGTGGTCATGGCGGCCTTCACGCTGATCATGGCGGTGGCCCTGCTGCAGGGGGGCGCGGCCAGCTATGAGAGCTGGCGCGCCTTCATGTCCACCGGCCTGATGCGCTTCGTCAGCTTCCTGTTCATCGTCAGCCTGTGCTGGCATGCCTGGGTCGGCGTGCGCGACATCTGGATGGATTACGTCCAGCCCGCCGGGATCAAACTCGTGCTGCACGTGCTCACCCTGATGGCCCTGGTCGGCTATGCGGGTTGGGCGACGCAGATCATCTGGAGGCTGTGAAGCAATATGAATCCGAAAGTCGTTGTCCGCAAATTCGACGCCGTGATCGTCGGCGCCGGCGGCGCCGGTCTGCGCGCCGCGATCCAGCTTTCCGAGTCCGGCTTCAAGACGGCCGTCCTGACCAAGGTGTTTCCGACCCGTTCGCATACCGTGGCCGCCCAGGGCGGCGTCGCGGCTTCGCTCGGCAACTCCGAGGAGGACCACTGGCACTGGCATATGTATGACACGGTGAAAGGTTCCGACTGGCTCGGCGACCAGGATGCCATCGAGTTCATGTGCCGCAAGGCCAACGAATGCGTCATCGAGCTCGAACATTACGGCATGCCCTTCGATCGCACAGACAATGGCCGCATCTACCAGCGTCCGTTCGGCGGCCACATGTCGAACTTCGGCGAAAAACCGGTGCGCCGCTCCTGCGCCGCCGCCGACCGCACCGGCCACGCGATGCTGCACGCGATGTATCAGCGCAACGTCAAGGCCAATACCCAGTTCTTCGTCGAATGGATGGCGCTCGACCTGATCCGCGATGCGGAAGGCGAAGTGCTGGGCGTCACCGCGATGGAGATGGAGACCGGCGAAATCCATGCCTTCCATGCCAAGGCGACGATTTTCGCCACCGGCGGCTCGGGCCGCATCTACTATTCCTCGACCAACGCCTTCATCAATACCGGCGACGGCCTAGGCATGGCGGCGCGGGCCGGCATTCCGCTGGAGGACATGGAGTTCTGGCAGTTTCACCCGACGGGCGTGGCGGGGGCAGGCGTGCTGATCACGGAAGGGGTGCGCGGCGAGGGCGGCATCCTGCGCAATTCCCAGGGCGAGCGTTTCATGGAGCGCTACGCGCCCAACGCCAAGGATCTTGCCTCGCGCGACGTGGTCTCGCGCGCGATGGTCACCGAGATCAACGAGGGCCGTGGCTGCGGTCCGAACAAGGACTACGTGCTGCTCGACATCACCCACCTGCCGCCCGAGACCATCATGAAACGGCTGCCGGGCATCCACGAGATCGCCGTGCAGTTCGCGGGGGTGGATGCGCTCAAGGAGCCGATTCCCGTGGTGCCGACCTGCCACTACCAGATGGGCGGCATCCCGACCAACTTCCACGGCCAGGTGGTCGTCCCGGGCAAGCGCAGCCAGAACGAGATCGTGCCGGGCTTCTACGCCGCCGGCGAGTGCGCCTGCGCTTCGGTGCATGGCGCCAACCGCCTCGGCACCAACTCGCTGCTCGACCTGCTGGTGTTCGGCAAGTCGGCCGGCGAAACCGCCGTCGAGGAACTGAAGAGGTCGCCCAAGGCGCACAAGGAACTGCCTGCCGACGCCTTCGAGCGCGCGCTGGAGCGCCTCGACCGCCTCGAAACCCAGAAGGACGGCGCCAGCGTGCATGAAACGCGCCTGGCGATGCAGCGCACCATGCAGAAGCATGCCGGCGTGTTCCGCTTCAACGGCCTGCTCAAGGAGGGCGTCGAGCGGATTCTCGAGGTGCAGCGCGACGTGCAGCGCACAGGGATCAAGGACAAGTCGAAGGTCTTCAACACCGCGCGCATCGAGGCGCTGGAACTCGACAACCTGATCGAGGTGGCCGTCGCCACCATGGTGTCGGCGGAGGCGCGCAAGGAAAGCCGCGGCGCGCACGTACGCGACGACGCGCCGGACACGCCGGAACACCCGAACGGCCGTGATGACAACAACTGGCTCAAGCACAGCCTTTGGTACAAGGAAGGCAATCGCCTGGACTACAAGTCGGTGACCCTGCGACCTCTGACGGTCGAGACCATCGCACTGAAAAAACGCGCCTATTGAGGATGCCACGACGATGACGACGCGCACGCTCCAATTCAAGATCTACCGCTACGATCCGGATGCGGATCGCAAGCCCTACATGCAGGACATCGAGGTCGAGGTGGACAGCACCGACCGCAAGCTGCTCGATGCCATGGTGAAGCTCAAGGCGCGGGACGATTCGCTCGCCTTCCGCCGTTCCTGCCGCGAAGGCGTCTGCGGTTCCGATGCCCTCAACATCAACGGCCGCAACGGCCTCGCCTGCCTGACCGACCTGAGTTCCTTTCCCGACGGCAAGCCCATCGTCCTGCGTCCGCTGCCGGGCCTGCCGGTGGTGCGCGACCTGATCGTCGACATGACGCAGTTCTTCAAGCAATACCACTCGATCAAGCCCTACCTGGTCAACAACGATCCGCCGCCGGAGCGCGAGCGGCTGCAGTCGCCCGAGGACCGCGAGGAGCTCAACGGCCTCTACGAGTGCATCCTGTGCGCCTGCTGCTCGACCTCCTGTCCGTCGTTCTGGTGGAACCCGGACAAGTTCGTCGGCCCGGCCGGTCTGCTGGCCGCCTATCGCTTCATCGCCGACACGCGCGACCAGGCGACCAACGAGCGGCTCGACAATCTGGAAGACCCCTACCGGCTGTTCCGCTGCCACACCATCATGAACTGCGTCGATGTCTGTCCCAAGGGACTCAACCCCACGCAGGCGATCGGCAAGATCAAGGACCTGATGGTCAAGCGGGCCATCTGACACAACATGAACGCGCAAACGACCGAACTGCGGCGCGTCCGCACCGAGAGGCTCCGCTGGCACAGCCGGCGGGCGCTGCTCGAAAACGACCTGGTATTACAACGCTTCTGGGAAAAACACCCGGAAGCGATCGAGGAGCGGCAGGCGGAACAGCTCGAACGCCTGCTGGCACTGGAAGACCACGATCTGTGGGAGCTACTGAGTGGCCGGCGCGATGCCGGCGACCCGGAAATGCAGGACATGGTCGTGCTGCTGCGGCAGCCGGCAGTTCGTAGTTAGACCATCAGACCATCGACAGGGGACTGTTATGACGCAAAAAACCGCCACCTTGAGCTTCAACGGCAAGACCACCGACTTCCCGGTGTATTCCGGCACCATCGGCCCGGACGTGATCGACATCAGCAAGCTCTACGGGCAGACCGGCGCCTTTACCTACGATCCGGGCTTCATGTCCACCGCGGCGTGCCGTTCCTCGATCACCTATATCGACGGCGACAAGGGCGAACTGCTCTATCGCGGCTACCCGATCGAGCAGCTGGCCGAGAAGTGCAACTTCATGGAGGTCTGCTACCTGCTGAAGAACGGCGAGTTGCCAAACCAGACCGAGTACGACGATTGGGTCGGCCGCGTGCGCAAGCACACCATGGTGCATGACCAGCTCACCCGCTTTTACAACGGCTTCCGCCGCGACGCCCACCCGATGGCGGTCCTGGTCGGCGTGGTCGGCGGTCTCTCGGCCTTCTATCACGACTCGCTCGACATCAACAATCCCGAGCACCGCCTGATCGCCGCGATCCGCCTGATCGCCAAGATGCCGACCATCGTCGCCATGGCCTACCGCTACAAC
Organism: Pseudomonadota bacterium; assembly: GCA_040754195.1. Classification (GTDB taxonomy): domain Bacteria; phylum Pseudomonadota; class Gammaproteobacteria; order Burkholderiales; family Rhodocyclaceae; genus Sulfuricystis. The sequence goes on from JBFMDJ010000024.1 coordinate 17,902, forward strand.
AACGGCCTGCCGTTCATGTATCCGAAGAACGAGTACGACTACGCGACGAACTTCCTCTATCAGATGTTCGCCAATCCCTGTGAGGACTACAAGCCGAATCCCGTGCTGTCCAAGGCGCTCGACCGCATCCTGATCCTGCATGCCGACCATGAGCAGAACGCCTCGACCTCGACCGTGCGCCTGTCCGGTTCCTCCGGCGCCAACCCCTTCGCCTGCATCGCGGCCGGCATCGCCTGCCTGTGGGGTCCGGCGCACGGCGGCGCGAATGAAGCGTGCTTGCAGATGCTGGAGGAAATCGGCGATGTCTCGCGCGTGCCCGAGTTCATCAAGCGCGCCAAGGACAAGAACGATCCGTTCCGCCTGATGGGCTTCGGTCATCGCGTCTACAAGAATTTCGATCCGCGCGCCAAGCTGATGCGCGAGACCTGCCACGAGGTGCTCAACGAACTGGGCCTGCACGACGATCCGCTGTTCAAGCTGGCGCTCGAACTGGAGCGCATCGCGCTGGAAGACGAATATTTCATCGAGAAGAAGCTCTACCCGAACGTGGACTTCTACTCCGGCATCGTCCAGCGCGCACTCGGCATCCCGACCAAGCTGTTCACCGGCATCTTCGCCATGGCACGCACCATCGGCTGGATCGCTCAGTGGCACGAAATGATCGGCGATCCGGAACAGAAGATCGGTCGGCCGCGCCAGCTCTATACCGGTGCCGCGCCGCGCAACGTGACGGAAATGAACGCGCGCTGAATGCCGCAAGGGTGGCCCGGGGGAGGCCGCCCTTTTTTTCATCCCTACCCATTAGCTGAGGTGATGGCATGATGAAGCAAATGTTGTCCAATTCGTATCTCTTCGGGGCCAACGCGCCTTTCATCGAAGAACTTTACGAAAAATATCTCGACAATCCGGGTGCGGTGGAGCCGGCCTGGCGGGACTATTTCGACAAGCTGGCGAATCTGCCGGGCGCTGGTGCCTATCTTGGGCCGGACGTGCCGCACGCGCCGGTCATCGCCTCGTTTGCCCAGCGCGCCAAGGAAGGCTGCCTGCATGTCGCGAATGTCGCGCACAGCGGCGAAAAGCAGACCAAGGTGCTGCAACTCATCAACGCCTATCGCTTCCTCGGCAACCGCTGGGCGCAGCTCGACCCCCTCAAGCGTCAGGCGCGTCCGGAGGTCGCCGAACTGGAGCCTTCGTTTTACGGCTTCACCGAAGCGGATCTTTCCGCGTCCTTCCGCACCGGCTCCTTCGACATGGGCGTCGAGGAGGCGACGCTGCGCGAGATACTCGAGGCGCTGCGCCTGCGCTACTGCGGCCATATCGGCGCCGAATACATGTATATCTCCGATGTCCAGCAGAAACGCTGGATCCAGGCGCGCTACGAGGCGCCGCGCGCCCAGCCGCGCTACTCCGGCGAGGAGAAGAAGCGCTTCCTCGCCGCCATCACCGCAGCCGAGACCCTCGAACGCTACCTGCATACCCGCTACGTCGGCCAGAAGCGATTTTCGCTCGAAGGCGGCGAGTCGCTGATGCTGGCGATGGACCAGCTGGTACGCACGGCCGGCACGCTGGGCGTGAAGGAAATGGTCATCGGCATGGCGCACCGCGGCCGCCTCAACGTGCTGGTCAACACACTCGGCAAGCAGCCGGCGATGCTGTTCGACGAGTTCGAAGGCAAGAAGAAGAGCGACCTGATCGCCGGCGACGTGAAATACCACATGGGCTATTCGTCCGACGTCGCCACGCCGGGCGGACCGATGCACCTCACGCTGGCGTTCAACCCCTCCCACCTCGAAATCGTGAACCCCGTCGTCGAAGGCTCGGTGTTCGCGCGCCAGCTGCGCCGCGGCGAGAATGGCAAGGCCGAGGTGCTGCCGGTACTGATTCATGGCGACGCGGCCGTGGCCGGCCAGGGCGTCAATCAGGAAATGCTCAACTTTTCCCAGACGCGCGGTTACGGCACTGGCGGCACGATGCACATCGTGGTGAACAACCAGATCGGCTTCACCACCTCCGATCCGCGCGACCTGCGCTCATCGCTCTACTGCACCGACGTCTTCAAGATGGTCGAGGCGCCGATTTTCCATGTCAATGGCGACGATCCCGAGGCGGTCGCCTTCGTCACCCAGCTGGCGATGGAGTTCCGTCAGGAGTTCCGCAAGGACGTGGTGGTCGATATCATCTGCTTCCGCAAGCTCGGCCACAACGAGCAGGACGAGCCGATGGTGACGCAGCCGCTGATGTACAAGAAGATCGCCGCGCATCCCGGCACGCGCAAGCTCTACGCCGAAAAGCTCGTCAGTCAGGGGACGATCGCGGCGGGTGAAGACGAGCAGATGATCAAGGACTACCGCGCCGCGCTCGATGCCGGCAAGCACCTTTCCGATCCGGTCATCACCGACTTCAAGAACACCACGGCCATCGACTGGTCGCCCTATGTCGGCGCGAGCTACACGGAGAAATGCGACACCACGGTCAGCCTCAAGGAGCTGCAGCAGCTCGGGCAGCGCCTGACCGACATGCCCCCCGGCTTCAGCCTGCACTCGCGGGTGCAGAAGATCGTCGAAGACCGCCGCCTGATGACCGAAGGCAAGCTGCCGGTCGATTGGGGCATGGCCGAAAACCTCGCCTACGCGACTCTGCTCGCCGCCGGCTACGGCGTGCGGATTTCGGGCGAGGACGCCAATCGCGGCACCTTCTTCCATCGCCATGCCGCCTTCCATGACCAGAACCGCGAGAAGTGGGACGAGGGCATCTACCAGCCGCTGGCGCATATCCAGCCCGACCAGGGCCGCTTCCAGTGCTGGGATTCGGTGCTGTCGGAGGAGGCCGTGCTCGCCTTCGATTACGGCTATGCCACCGCCAACCCGAACGAGCTGGTGATCTGGGAGGGGCAGTTCGGCGACTTCGCCAACGGCGCGCAGGTGGTGATCGACCAGTTCCTCGCCGCCGGCGAGGCGAAATGGGGCCGCGCCTGCGGCCTCGTGATGCTGCTGCCGCATGGCTACGAAGGTCAGGGCCCCGAGCATTCCTCGGCGCGCGTCGAACGCTACCTGCAACTCTCGGCCGACTTCAACTGGGAAGTGGTGATGCCCTCGTCGGCCAGCCAGATCTTCCACCTGCTGCGCCGCCAGATGCTGCGCAAGCAGAGAAAGCCGCTGGTGGTGTTCACGCCCAAGTCGCTGCTGCGCAACAAGGATGCCACCTCGCCGCTGGAGGAACTGTCCAACGGCACCTTCCAGACGGTGATCGGCGAGGTCGATGCGCTCGATGCGAAGAAGGTGACCCGCGTGCTCTGCTGCGCCGGCAAGGTGTATTACGACCTGCTCAACGCCCGGCGCGAACAGAAGGCCAACCACATCGCCATCGTGCGCACGCCGCAGCTCTATCCGATGGACGACCGGCGCCTCGCCGAGGAGCTCGCCAAGTATCCGCAGTTGAAGGAACTGGCGTGGTGCCAGGAGGAGCCGGAGAACCAGGGGGCCTGGTATGCCAAGCACCATCGTCTGATCCACCTCCTCAAGAAGGGGCAATCGCTGCACGTCGTGTCGCGGCCGGCTTCGGCCTCGCCGGCGGTCGGCAGCACCGCCAAGCACGCGGAGCAGCAAAAGGAACTCATCGCCGCCGCACTCGGCGCGTTCAAATAACCCACGGAGCCCAATCATGCTGATCGAAGTCAAAGTCCCGCAACTGTCCGAGTCCGTCGCCGAGGCGACCCTCGTCAGCTGGCACAAGAACGTGGGCGACGCCGTCGCCCGCGACGAGAACCTGATCGACATCGAGACCGACAAGGTGGTGCTGGAATTGCCGGCGCCCGATGGCGGCGTCCTCGTCGAGGTCATCAAGGGCAACGGCGATACCGTGACCTCCGGCGAACTGATCGCGCGCATCGATACCGCCGCGCAAGCCGCGGCTCCGGCTCCGGCCGCGCCGGTAGCCAAGGCCGCCGAGAAGCCGGCCGCCAAGGCGGCGGCCCCGGCGGCCGCCGCGCCGGCCATGGGGCCGGCCGCGCGCAAGGCGCTGGCCGAGAAGGGCATCGATGCCTCCATGGTGCAGGGCACCGGTCCCGGCGGCCGCGTCACCAAAACCGATGTGCAGGGCGCCGGTGCCGCCAAGCCATCCGCGGCGCCGGCACCTGCGGCACCGTCGCTGGCCCAGCCGGCCGCCGTCAACGCCGATGCCATCCTCGGCGACCGTCCCGAGCAGCGCGTGCCGATGTCGCGCTTGCGCGCGCGCGTCGCCGAGCGCCTGCTGCAATCGCAGTCCAGCAACGCGATCCTGACCACCTTCAACGAGGTGAACATGGCGCCGGTCATGGAACTGCGCAAGAAATACCAGGACAAGTTTGAGAAGGAGCACGGCGTGCGACTCGGCTTCATGGGCTTCTTCGTCAAGGCCGCCGTCGCGGCGCTGAAGAAGTTTCCCGTGCTCAACGCCTCGGTCGACGGCAGCGACATCGTCTATCACGGCTACTTCGACATCGGCATCGCCGTCGGTTCGCCGCGCGGCCTGGTCGTGCCGATCATCCGCGACGCCGACCAGCTTTCGCTGGCCCAGATCGAGAAGAAGATCGCCGAATTCGGCGCCAAGGCCAAGGACGGCAAGCTGTCGCTGGAAGAACTGACCGGTGGTACCTTCTCGATCTCCAACGGCGGCGTGTTCGGCTCGATGCTGTCGACGCCGATCATCAACCCGCCGCAGTCCGCCATCCTCGGCATCCACGCCACCAAGGACCGTCCGGTGGTCGAGAACGGCCAGATCGTCATCCGCCCGATCAACTACCTCGCCATGTCCTACGACCACCGCATCATCGACGGCCGCGAGGCGGTGCTGGGCCTCGTGACCATGAAGGAAGCGCTGGAGGACCCGGCGCGCCTGATCCTCGAAATCTGAACGGAGGACCGATTCCATGGCCAACAAGCAATTCGACGTCGTCGTCATCGGCGGCGGCCCTGGCGGCTACGTCGCCGCCATCCGCGCTGCGCAGCTCGGCTTCGCCACCGCCTGCGTCGAGTCGGAACCCTATGCCGATCCGAAGGGCGAAGTACGCCTCGGCGGCACCTGCCTCAACGTCGGCTGCATTCCGTCCAAGGCGCTGCTGCGCTCGTCGGAGCTGTTCGACGAGGCCAACCATGCCTTCGTGATGCACGGCATCACGGCCGAGAACGTCAAGATGGACGTCGGCACGATGGTGCGCCGCAAGGACAACATCGTCACCCAGCTCACCGCCGGCATCAAGGGCTTGTTCAAGAAGAACAAGGTCGCGCTGCTCGCCGGGCGCGGCAGCTTCGCCGGTCGCGAGCACGAGATGTGGCAGGTGGCCGTGACGGGGCAGGACGGCAAGGCCGAGATCGTCGACGCCAGGCACGTCATCGTGGCGACCGGCTCCTCGCCGCGCCATCTCGACGGCATTCCGGTCGACAACAAGACGATCTGCGACAACGTCGGTGCGCTGTCGCTCGATGCCGTGCCGCAGCGCCTCGGCGTGATCGGCGCGGGCGTGATCGGACTGGAGCTGGGCTCGGTATGGAAGCGCCTCGGCTCCGACGTGACGATCCTCGAAGTGCTGCCCGACTTCCTCGCCGCCGCCGACCCGGCCGTGGCCAAGGAAGCCTGGAAGACCTTCACCCAGAAGCAGGGCCTCAAGATCCATCTCGGCGTGAAGATCAACGGCGTCAGGCAGGGCAAGAAGGGCAAGGGAGCGGCGATCAGCATCGACTACGAGGCCGGCGATGGCAGCTTCACGCTCGAATGCGACAAGCTGATCGTCTCGGTCGGCCGCGTGCCGAACACCGCCGGACTCGGCTGCGACAACGTCGGCCTCAAGCTCGACGAACGCGGCCGCATCGCGGTGGATGACCATTGCCGGACCAACCTCGAAAACGTCTGGGCGGTCGGCGACGTCATCCGCGGCCCGATGCTCGCCCACAAGGGCATGGAGGAGGGCGTGATGGTCGCCGAGCTGATCGCCGGCCAGGCCGGCCATGTCAATTACGACGCGATCCCCTACGTCATCTACACGCATCCGGAGATCGCCTGGGTCGGCAAGACCGAGGCCGAACTCAAGAACGCGGGCGTCGAATACCGGAGCGGTCAGATTCCCTTCCTCGCCAACGGGCGCGCGCTGGGTCAGGGCGACACCACCGGCTTCGTCAAGATGCTGGCTGACGCGAAGACCGACCGCGTGCTGGGGGTGCATGTCATCGGCGCGAACGCCTCGGAGCTGATCGCCGAGGCGGTGACGGCCATGGAGTTCGGCGCCGTCGCCGAGGACATCGCGCGCATCTGCCACGCCCATCCGACGCTCTCCGAGGTCATGCACGAGGCGGCGCTGGCCGTCGACAAGCGGCCGCTGCATTTCTGAATTGCCGCACCGCATCCTCAACGTTCCCCGGGACGGGATGATCGAAGGCTTCAATGCCGCGCTCGCCGCGCGCGGCATCGTGGCCGATCCCGACCAGTTGATGGCGTCGATGCGCCTCCAGCAGTTCTACAACGAGCTGGTGGCGTTCAAGGCGGCGCGCCGCACGAAGCTGCGCAAGCTGCTCGTCCATCCCGAACTGCCGAAGGGTGTCTGGTTCTGGGGTGGCGTCGGGCGCGGCAAGAGCTTCCTGATGGACTGCTTCTTCGACGCGGTGCCCTACCAGCGCAAGAGGCGCGTGCATTTCCACGCCTTCATGCGCGAAATTCACGAGCGTTTGAAGGCCCTCAAGAGCGAAGCCGACCCGCTGGCGCAGGTCGCCGCCCAGGTGGCCGAGGAAACGCGTCTGATGTGCTTCGACGAGTTTCACGTTTCCGACATCGCCGATGCCATGATCCTGGCGCGCCTGATGCAGGCGCTGTTCGATGCCGGCGTGCTGTTCTGCATCACCTCGAACTACCCGCCCGACGGACTCTATCCCGACGGACTGCAGCGCGACCGCCTGCTGCCGACCATCACGCTGCTCAACGACAGGCTCGACGTCATCAGGATCGATGCCGGTATCGATTACCGGCTGCGTGCGCTGGAGCAGGCGGCGGTCTACCTGCTGCCGGCGGATGGCGATCCTGAAACCCTGCTGATGCGCACCTTCGCGCGGGTGGCGCATGGCGAGGGCCATGCGCGGCCGCTGGAGGTGCTGGGGCGCGAACTGGCCGTCGTGCATCGCGCGCCGGGCGTCGCCTGGTTCGACTTCGCCGTGCTGTGCGGCGGGCCGCGCTCGCAGAACGACTATCTCGATCTCGCCCACCGCTTCCATACCGTCTTTGTCTCGGGCGTGCCCCGCATGGGCGCGGACATGGCGAACGAGGCGCGGCGCTTCACCTGGCTGGTCGATGTCTGCTACGACCACCGCGTCAAGCTGGTGCTTGCCGCCGCCGTGCCGGCGGACGAGCTGTATGTGGCCGGGCCGCAGGTCACCGAGTTTCAGCGCACCGTGTCGCGGCTGGTGGAGATGCGCTCGCACGAATATCTGGCCAGCGCGCACCGGCGCTACGAGACGCACACGCCAACGGACTGAAAAAGTCAGTCCCGGCGGGGCGGCGGCACGGTTGGGAGCGAACGCGCCGGTTCAGAGAAACGGCTTGGCGAGCCGCGCGACGACCTCGTCGGCCGGCAGGGGGGCGGCGAACAGGTAGCCTTGCCCGGTATGGCAGCCGAGCTTGCGCAGGGCGTCCAGTTGTCCCTGGGTTTCGATGCCTTCCGCCACCACCGACAGCCCCAGCGTGGCGGCCATGGCGATGATGGTCTGCGCGATGGCGCGGTCGTCCGGATTGATGGCGACCTCGTCGACGAAGCTGCGGTCGATCTTCAGTTCGTCGATCGGGTAGCGGCGCAGGTAGGAAAGCGAGGAATAGCCGGTGCCGAAGTCGTCGATGGAAAGCGCGACGCCGAGGGCCTTGAGGTCGCGGAGCATCTTCTGCGCCTGATCCGGATCGGCCATCAGGGCGCTTTCCGTCAATTCGATGGTGAGGCGGCCGGCGTCGAGATGGTAGTGGTCGAGCAAACGACGGATGGAGTTCGGCACGTGCGAGCGGCGCAGTTGCTCGGGCGAGACGTTGATCGACACGCGCGGCATGTCGTGGCCCTGGGCCTGCCAGGTCGCGAGCTGGCGACAGGCGGCGTCGGCGACCCATTCGCCGACGTGGTCGATCAAGCCGGTTTTTTCCGCCAGCGGGATGAACTTGAGCGGCGGCACGAGGCCGTGATCCGGATGCTGCCAGCGTACCAGCGCCTCGACGCCGACCATCCTGCCGCTGGCGATTTCCACCTGCGGCTGGAACATCAGGAACAGTTCGTTGCGCTCGATGGCGCGGCGCAGGCCGTTCTCGAGCTGCAAACGCTCGTCGGCGGCCTTCTTGAGGTCGTTGGTGAAGAACTGGTGGGTGCGCTTGCCGGATTCCTTGGCCTGATACATCGCGCCGTCGGCATGCTTGAGCAGGGTTTCGGCATCCTCGCCGTCGTCGGGGAACAGGCTGATGCCGATGCTGGCGCTGGCATGCACGGTCTGCCCGCCCAGCGTCATTGGCCGCAGCATCGCCTCGCCGATGCGCCGCGCCGTCATGTCCGCCTCGGTGGGGTTGGTTTCCTCGATCAGCAGCGCGAACTCGTCGCCGCCGAAGCGTGCGACGGTGTCGGCGGCGCGCACGCATTCGCGCAGGCGCAGCGCGACCTCCTTGAGCAAGTCGTCGCCGGCATGGTGGCCGAGCGAGTCGTTGACCACCTTGAAGTTGTCGAGGTCGACGAAGAACACGCCGAAGGGAGAACGCTGGCGGCGCGCGCGGGCGATCGCCTGGCGCACGCGGTCGAGGAAGAGGCCGCGATTGGGCAGCGTGGTCAGTTCGTCGTGGGTGGCGAGGAATTCGACGCGGCGCTGCGATTCCTTCACCACCGTGATGTCGCTGAAGATGCCGACGTAGTTGAGTACTTCGCCATCGGCGTCGCAGACGGTGTTGATCGACAGCCATTCGGGATACAGTTCGCCGTTCTTGCGGCGGTTCCACACCTCGCCCTGCCACCAGCCGTGCTCCTGGAGCGCGACCCACATCTCCTCGTAGAATTCCTTCGGATGCTTGCCCGAGTTGAGGATGGCGGGCGTCTTGCCGATGACTTCGTCGGCGCCGTAGCCGGTGACGGTGGTGAAGGCGTCGTTGACGGTGAGGATGCGCTCCTCGGCGTCGGTGACGACGATGCCCTCGCCGGCGCGGTCGAACACGCGCGCGGCCAAACGCAACTGTTCCTCGGCGTGCTTGCGCGCGGTGATGTCGGTGGATTGGGTGCAGACGCCCTGCACCACCTTGTCGACGCCGAACAGCGGGAAGCGCACCGTGAGCAGGAAGCAATCGCCCTCGGCGAAAAAGAGGCGATCCTCGGATTCGATCGGCTGCTGGCGGCGGATGACCTCCAGCTCCTTGGCGCGGAAGTCGTCGGCCACCTTGGCCGAGAATATCTGCGCATCGGTCTTGCCGATCACCTTGGCCGCCTGCAGGCCATACATCTTCTCGAACTGCGTATTGACGAACTCGTAGCGTCCGGCCAAGTCCTTCAGCGTGATCACCGAGGTCGAGTTGTTCATGATCGCCAGCAACCGTTCGCGGCTTTCGCGAATCGCGCGTTCCTGCGCCATGCGGTCCGTGTGGTCCATCAGCGAGACGACGGCGCCGCGCGCGCCCGGCTGCAGCGTCTTTTCGTAGGGCGAGATATGCAGCAGGTAATGGCGTTCGTTCGAGAAGATCGATTCCTCGACGCTGCGGTTGGTCTCGATGGCCTCGCGTACGCGCGCGGAGAAGTCATGCATGCCGGGCGGCAGGCGTAGCGCCGGCAGGGCCTGGCCGAGCGATTTGTCCGACAGCGAGAAGATCGCGGCGGCCGGACTGTTGAAGCGCGTCAGCTCCAGTCCGCCGTTGCAGACGAGAATCGGGAAGCCGACGCTATTCTGGATCTTTTCCAGGTCGTTGAGGGTTTCCGCCAGCTCGCCGGAGCGCACCTGCAACTCCTCGTTGACGGTCGTCAGTTCCTCGTTGGTCGATTGCAGTTCCTCGTTGGCGGCCTCCAGTTCCTCGTTCGAGGATTGCAGTTCCTCGTTGGCGGCCTGCACTTCCTCGTTGAGAGCCTGCATTTCCTCGTTCGAGGTCTCCAGTTCCTCGATGACCGTCTGCAGGCGCTCGCGGGTGGTGATGAGTTCCTCTTCGAGCGCCTTGACGTCGCGCGCTTCCTCGCTGCCCTCCGCCTGGTGGGGGGCAGCGCTGTCCGCCGGCGGTTCCACCACCGGCTCGAAGCAGACCAGGAAGAACGAGCTGGAGATGCCGCGTTCGAGCGGATGCACGACGAGCCGGGCGCGGCTCTTGCCCTCGGCGGTCTTGACGACATGCGAGCGGCCATGGGCGGAGTCCAGCTTGTGCTCGACCTGGTGCACGAGCAGTTGCAGGTCGGAGCGGAACTCGCGCCGGATCAATTGCAGCAGGTTGGTGGTCGGCTTGCCGGCCGTGATCGACATGAAATGGGCGACGTCGCCATGGATGTGCTGCACCTCGAAGGCGGCGTTGATGAGCACGGTGGCGGGGATGTAGCGCGCCACCGCCGCGTCCATCAGGCGTTGCTCGGAATCGTTTTTCGCGGCGCGGACGGCGGCCGACTCGCGCGGCTCCGGCAGCCGGAAGGAGGGCGGGATGATGCGCGCCTCGCCCGGCCGGCGGCGATACAGGCGCACGGCCTTGTCGGCGACGTCGAACAGGGTTTCCTGCTGGAAGATGCCCTCGGACTTGCCGAGGAACAGGTAGCCGCCAGGGCGCAAGCCGTAGTGGAAGGTGGCCAGCACCTTCGATTGCAGCTCATTCTGGAGGTAGATGAGCACGTTGCGGCAACTCACCATGTCGAGCCGCAGGAAGGGCGGGTCGAGCACGATGTCCTGGCGCGCGATGACCACCATGTCGCGCAGGGTGCGCGACACCTCGTAGCGGTTGCCCATCTTGATGAAGTGGCGCGCCACCAGACCGGGTTCCATTTCCGCGACCGCGCCCTCGGTATAGGCGCCGCGCCGGGCGATCGCCAGCGCATTGAGGTCGATGTCGGTGGCGAAGATCTGGATGCGGAAGTGCGGCAGGTTGGGACCGAGGATGTCCGCGATCAGGATGGCGATGGTATAGGCTTCCTCGCCGGTCGCGCAGGCGGCGACCCAGATGCGGATCTCGTCGCCAGGCTGTTTGCCCTTGATGATGCCGCGCAGCGCGGCATTGAGGCCGGCGAAGGCGTCCGGGTCGCGGAAGAAGGCGGTGACCGAGATCAGGATGTCCTTGCACAGGTGGTCGAGCTCCTGCGGGTCGGCCTCCACCAGCGCGAGATAGTCGTCGAGGTTGGCGACGTGGCGCGAGGCCATGCGCCGCTCGATGCGGCGCCACAGCGTGCCCTCCTTGTAGCCGCCGAAGTCGATGCGCGTGTGCTGCTTGACGCGCATCAGCAGTTTTTTCAGCGTCGTCGCCGCCGCCGGCGGCGCGACGGCGAAGGTGACGCTGCCGTGCGAGCGCGCGATCTGGGCAATCTCCTTGGCGATGCCATCGGGCGGGAGGATGCAATCCACGCAGCCGGTGTCGATGGCCGCCTGCGGCATGCCGTTGTATTTGGCGCTGGTCGGTTCCTGGGCGAAGGCATAGCCGCCGGCGGCCTTGACCTCGCGCAGTCCGGCGGCGCCATCGGTGCCGGTGCCGGAAAGGATGACGCCGATCGCATCCTCGCCTTTTTCGGCCGCCAGCGAGGAAAGGAAGGCATTCACCGAAGGGCGCGGCATCGCTTCGCGCGGGGCTTCCTGGAGGACCAGGCGACCATCCCTCAGCACGACGTTGCGGCTGGGCGGTGTGACGTAGATGGTGTCGGGCGCGGGCTCGACACCGTCCTCGATCTCGCGTACCACCATCGCGGTTTCGCGGCCGAGCAGTTGCACCATCATGCTGCGGTGGGTGGGCGACAGGTGCTGGATCACCACGTAGGAAATGCCCAGGTCGGTGGGCAGCGCGGCGATCAGGTTGGAAAGGGCTTCGAGGCCGCCGGCGGAGGAGCCGATGCCGACGAGGTAGGGGCGGGGCGCGCGCTCGGAATGCGTGGTTGATGCCGGCTTGCGGCGGGTTCGCGGCTTGGCGGACGTTGCCGCCTTCGCCCGTTTCGCCGGCGCGGCGGGTTGCGAATCTGATGCCCCTTTTTCTTTCTTTTTGCCAGCCACCATCCCGATCATCCCCTTTGCGGCAATGCCATGACTGCCGTGGGGCCATAGCATACAGGATGTTCCTGCTGATCGCCGGCCTGTTCGGCCTGTCCCTCAGGTCATTGTTCGCGGGCCGATTCCTTCGCCGTCCCGCCGGCGCTGACTTTTCCGGCTTCGCCGGCGAACTTGAAGGCCCAGGCCGCGACGGGCGGGCCGAGGGTTTCCAGAATCGCGACGGCCGCCAGGATCAGCACGTTGAGCTGGGCGGCTTGCAGTGCGAACAGGGTGTCGGCGGTCTGGGCGAGACCGATCGCCAAGCCGGCCATCGGCAGCAGCAGCAAACCCGTCGCCGCCGCCGGGCGCGGCGCGCTGCCCTGCCAGCGCGACATGGCGAACACGGTGAGCCATTTGGCGGCGCCGCGCGCGGCGATCAGAGCGAGGGCGATGCCGGCCAGCTCCGGCAGGTCGCCGAGGCGGATCTTCGCGCCGGCATAGACGAACAGCACGACGAAGAACAGTTCGAAGGCCTCGCCGAAGGCGACGTCGGAGATCAGGTCGTCCCGCTCCAGCGTGCGCACCACCACGCCGATGGCGAGCGGCACGAACAGGGCCGACAGATGGAGCGCTTCGGCGATGCCGACGCCGAGCATCAGCGCGCCGATGATCAGCGCGAGCCGATACTGGCGGGCGCCGCGCGTCAGCCGGGCGATATGGACGAGCAGCGCGCCGATCAGCGCGGCGACCACCAGCGAGCCGACGAGCTGGTAGACCGGTTGCAGCAGGGCCTTGCCCCAGTCGGCGGCCATCGCCAGATGGCCGGCGGGCAGCAGGGCCGAGAAGACGAGGAAGGAAAACAGGTTGTTGAGGGCGACGAGTTCCTTGGCGCGCTCGGTGACCGGACCGGCCGCCCCGGTTTCGTGGGCGACGTGGATCAGCACGGCGGGCGAGGAGGAAATGACGATGGCGGCGGCGAGGCCGGCGATCAGGGCGGGCAGGCCCAGCCAGGTCAGCAGCGCGAAGCTGGCGAGGAAGGTCGCGGCGCTTTCCAGCAGGCTGGTGAGCAGCAGGCGGCGGTCGTGCAGCATGGCGCGCAGGTCGAGCGACAGGCCGAGACGGTAGAGGATCAGCCCGAGCGCGACGTCGATCAGCGGACGCGTCATGTCGAGCGCGTCGCTGGTCAGCAGGTCGATGCCCGAGGGGCCGATGAGCACACCGACAGCCATGAAGCCGGTGATCGACGGCATCCAGGAAATGCGGTGGGCGAAGTAGCCGCCGACCACGCCGGCGAACAGCAGCAGGCCGAAGGCCGTCTGCGCGTTGAATTGCGGCGGCCAGCCGGGCAGGAAATCCAGGCTCATGATTCCAGCAGCCGGCGCAGCGCATACAGGGCGTCGAGCGCTTCGCGCGGACTCAGCGCGTCGGGATCGAGCGTGGCGAGTTTTTCGAGCGCGGGATGCTCTTCCTTGTCAAAAGTCAGCGCCGGCGGCACGGCGGCGAACATGTCCGGCTGCGGCCCGGCGGCGGCTTCGCGGTTCTCCAGCTCGACCAGCCGGCGCTTCGCCTCGCGCAATACCGCCGGCGGCATGCCGGCCAGCGCGGCGACCTGGATGCCGTAGGACTGCGAGGCCGGGCCGGCCTCGACGGCGTGCATGAAGACCACCGTATGGCCGTGCTCGACGGCGTCCAGATGCACGTTGGCGCAGGTCGGGTGCTCCTCGGCGAGGCGCGTCAGCTCGAAGTAGTGGGTGGCGAACAGCGTCCAGGCACGGTTCTTCTCGATCAGGTGGCGCGCGATGGCGAAGGCCAGCGCCAGGCCATCGAAGGTCGAGGTGCCGCGGCCGATCTCGTCCATCAGCACCAGGGATTTATCCGTCGCGCCATGCAGGATCGCCGCCGCCTCGGTCATCTCGACCATGAAGGTGGAGCGGCCCGAGGCGAGGTCGTCAGATGCGCCAATCCGTGTATGGATCGCGTCGAGCGGGCCGAGCCGGCAACTCGCGGCCGGCACGAAGGCGCCGCAGTGGGCGAGCAGGGCGATCAGCGCGACTTGCCGCATGTAGGTCGACTTGCCGCCCATGTTCGGGCCGGTGACGAGCAGCATGCGCCGCGACGGGTGCAGGTCGAGGTCGTTGGCGATGAAGCTGTCGACCTGTCTTTCCACCACCGGATGCCGCCCGCCGCGGATTTCGATGCAGGGATGTTCGACGAACTCCGGCCGGCAGTAGTCGTGGCGCCGCGCCGCCGTGGCGAAGGCGCACAGGCCGTCGAGCTGCGCCAGCGCGCGGGCGATGCGCTGGAAAACGGCGATGTCGTTGGTGAGCGCGTCGAGCAGCGCGTCATAGAGGCGCTTTTCGAGCGCCAGCGCCCGTTCGTTGGCGGAGAGCGCCTTGTCCTCGAAGGCCTTCAGCTCGGGCGTGATGTAGCGCTCGGCGTTCTTCAGCGTCTGGCGGCGGCGGTAGTCGTCCGGCACCTTGTCCGTGTGCGCGTGCGTCACCTCGATGTAGAAGCCATGCACCTTGTTGTATTCGACCTTGAGGCTGGGGATCTGCGTGCGTTCCTTCTCGCGCGCCTCCAGGTCGAGCAGGAACTGGCCGCAGTTGGACTGGAGCGCGCGCAGTTCGTCGAGCTCGGCGTCGAAGCCCGGCCGGATCGCGCCGCCGCCGGCGAGCAGCGCGGGCGGCTCGTCGGCGAGCGTCATTTCGAGATGACGCAAGGCGTCGGCCGGCACGGCGAGTTTGGCGGCGAGTTCGGCGAGCAGCCCGTCGTGGGCCTCGATCAGCGCGGCGATCTGCGGCAGCGTGCGCAGCGTCTCGCGCAGCGCCGCCAGTTCGCGCGGACGCGCGCTTCTCAACGCGATGCGGCTGCCGATGCGCTCCACGTCGGCGCCGCCGTCGAGCGCGTCGATCAGCGCGGCGAGCGGGCCATCCTCCAACAGCGCCGCGACGGCCGCATGGCGCGCCGCCGCCCTGCGGCGGTCGGCGAGCGGATGGTGCAGGCAATGGCGCAGCCAGCGCGTGCCGGCGGCGGTGACGCAGGTGTCGAGCAGCGACAGCAGCGTCGGTGCCCCCTTGTCACTCTGGCCGCGCAGGGTTTCGGTGATCTCCAGATTGCGGCGTGTCGCGGCGTCGAGGCGCAGCCACTGCGATTCGCGCTCCAGTGTCATGCCGGTGACGTGCGCGAGCGTCTGCAACTGCGTCGCCTGCGCGTAACGCAAGAGCGCGCCGGCCGCGCCGATGGCCAGCGTCGCTTCCTCGTCGTCCGGCACGAAGGCGGCGAGGTCGCGCGTGCCAAACTGCGCCGTCAGCAGTTGCGCCGCGCTCGCCGCGTCGAAATGCCAGTCGGGCCGCCGCTGAACGATAACTGAGGCCAGGACTGACTTTTCATCGAACGTGGTGTTTTCGCCGATCAGGATTTCGGCGGGATTCAGGCGCGTCAGTTGCGCCGGCAGGCTGGCGAGCGCGGTTTCCAGCAGCCGCAGCTCGCCGCTGGCGAGATTGAGCCAGGCCAGGCCGGCGCGCGCCTTGAGCGGATTGACCGCGAGCAGCAAGCTGTCGCTGCGGTCGTCGAGCAGCGCCGCGTCGGTCAGCGTGCCGGGCGTGACGATGCGCACGATCTTGCGTTCGACTGGCCCCTTGCTCGTCGCGGGGTCGCCGACCTGCTCGCAGATCGCCACCGATTCGCCGAGCTTCACCAGCCGCGCCAGATACTGCTCGCAGGCGTGGTAGGGCACCCCCGCCATCGGAATCGGCCGGCCGGCCGACTGCCCGCGCTTCGTCAGCGTGATGTCGAGCAGCCGCGCGGCCTTCTCGGCATCCTCGTAGAACAGCTCGTAGAAATCCCCCATGCGGAAGAACAGCAGCGCGCCCGCGCCGGCCGCCGCCTTGTGCGCGAACCATTGCTGCATGACCGGCGTGTGGCCGGCGGGAATGGTCGCATCGTGCGCCATGAGGCTATGTCCGCGTCGCGGCGACGCAGTCCTTGACGAGCTCCGGGCCGCGATAGATCAGGCCCGAATAGATCTGCACCAGTTGCGCGCCGGCGTCGAGCTTGGCCTTGGCCTTGGCGCCATCGACGACGCCGCCGGCGGCGATGATCGGCACTTCGCCGGCGAGGGCGGCGGCGAGCTTGCGCACGACCGCGGTGGAGGCTTCGAACAGCGGCGCGCCCGAGAGGCCGCCGGTTTCGTCGGCGTGCGGCTGGCCCTGCACCTTCGCGCGGTCGAGCGTGGTGTTGGTGGCGATGACGCCGTCGATATGGTGGCGCTTGAGCGCATCGGCGATGTTGGTTATCTGCGCGTCGTCGAGGTCGGGAGCGATCTTCAGCACGATGGGGACGTGGCGGCCGTGTTGTTGCGCGAGTTCGGCCTGCTTTGCCTTGAGGGCGCCGAGCAGGGCGTCGAGTTCCGATTCGCCTTGCAGCGCGCGCAGGTTCTTGGTGTTCGGGCTGGAGATGTTGACCGTCACGTAGCTGGCGTGCGGGTAGGCTTTCTCCAGGCCGATCAGGTAGTCGTCGGCGGCGCGCTCGATCGGGGTGTCGGCGTTCTTGCCGATGTTGATGCCGAGCACGCCCCTGTATTTCGCCGCCTTGACGTTGGCGACCAGCGCGTCGATGCCGTGGTTGTTGAAGCCCATGCGGTTGATGATGCCCTCGACCCGGGGCAGGCGGAACATGCGCGGCTTCGGGTTGCCCGGCTGCGGGCGCGGCGTGACGGTGCCGACCTCGATGTGGCCGAAGCCCCAGCCGGCCAGCGCGTCGATGGCCTCGCCGTTCTTGTCGAGGCCGGCGGCGAGGCCGATGCGGTTGGGAAAGTCGATGCCCATGACGCTGACCGGCGTGTCCGGCAGCGGGCCGCCACCGGGCAGCAGCGCGCCCGTGGCGCGCAGGCCGGCGATGGCCAGTTCGTGCGCGGTTTCGGGATCGAGGGCGAAGACGAAGGGTTTGACGAGGCAGTAGGGCAGCATGGCCGGCATTGTAGCCGCTGCGATTATGGGAAAGTCAGTCCCGGCGGGACGGCGGCTGCGTTAAGATTCGGGCTGGAATAAGCAAAAGGAATACGCAATGGCACGTGCCGACCCCGCCGAACAGGCACTGATCCGGCTGGAAATGCGTCGCTTCGCTTCACGCTGCGACCAGCAGGAGGGACAGATCCGGCGGGCCGATACGCTGCGCGAGGTCGCCCGCCTCGCCAGCATCGCGATCCCCTACAAGGTGGCGAACGAGATCGAGTCGCGCGACTTCCAGCGGCGCGTGCTGCAGGTGGCGGAGGAGCGCGCCCGCGAGATCATCGACGAGCAGATCAGCATCTTCGTGCGCGCCGAGCCGAGCTACCGCGAGAAGCAGCGCGGCAAGATGCGCGAGGACTGGGCCAATCTCACCGGCGTACTCGCCCACCTGCGCAACTGGGCGCAGAACAAGCTCAACGTCGCCGAGCAGAACAACCTGCTATAAGCCGCCGCTGGCTTCTTCCAGCGCTTCCAGCCGTTCCCAGACGCCCTGGCGCAGGACTTCGAGCGGGCGGAACTGGGCCTTGTAGGCCATCTTGCGGCTGTCGCGGATCCAATAGCCGAGATACAGGTGCGGCAGGCCGAGGCGGCGGCACTGCGCGACCTGCCAGAGGATGGCGTGGGTGCCGTAGCTCGCCCTGCCGATGTCCGGGTCGTAGAAGGTGTAGACCGAGGACAGGCCGTCGTCGAGCATGTCGATGATGCTCACCATGCGCAGGGCGTCGCCCTCGCGGAACTCGACGAGACGGCTGTCGACGTGGGTTTGCAGCAGGAAGTGGGCGTATTGCTCGCGGCTGTCGTTGTCCATGCCGCCACCCCAGTGACGCGCGTTCTGGTAGCGCTGGTAGAGCGCGTAGTGCTCCTCGCGGAACAGCAGCGGGCGTTCGCGCGCGACGAGGCCGGCGTGGCGCGCCTGGGCGCGGCGCTGGCTGCGGTTCGGCACGAAGTCGGCCACTGGAATGCGTACCGGCACGCATTCGCGGCAGTTGTCGCACCAGGGGCGGTAGGTGAATACGCCGCTGCGGCGAAAGCCGATCGTGACGAGTTCGCCGTAGGTGGCGGTGTCGATCAGCTGGGTTGGCGTGGCGACCTGAGAACGGGCGACGCGGCCGGGCAGGTAGGAGCAGCCGTAGGGCGCGGTCGCGTAGAACTGCAGGAGCGGGAAGGGCGGCAGGTCGCGCAGGTGCGTCATGGCCGTTTCCGGAACGCGCCGTCGATGCCGTTGGCGGGCCAGCGGTCCGGCGCGTCGCCGGCGTCGACAAGAGCGGCGACGCGCGCGAGGAACTCGTCGCGGGGAATCGGCCGGGCGCCGAGAGAGGCGAGGTGTGCGGTTTCCATCTGGCAGTCAATTATGCCGAATTCGCGCGCCGTCAGATATGCGCACAGATGGGCCAGGGCGATTTTCGAGGCGTCGGTGCGGTGGGAAAACATCGATTCGCCGAAGAAGGCCCGGCCGATGGCGACACCGTAGAGCCCGCCGACGAGTTTGCCGTCCTGCCATGTCTCCACGCTATGCACGATGCCGAGGCCGTGCAGGCGCAGGTAGGCGGCCTGCATTTCCCCGACGATCCAGGTGCCCGTCTGGCCGGCGCGTGGCGTCGCGGCGCAGGCGGCGATGACGCGGTCGCAGGCGGTGTCGAGCCTGACCGTGTAGTCGGCGTTGCGCAGCGTTTTCGCCAGCGAACGGGAGATCTTGATCCGGTCGGGGAACAGCACCATGCGTGGATCGGGGCTCCACCAGAGGATCGGTTCGCCCGGCGAGAACCACGGAAAGATGCCGCGCCGGTAGGCGGCGACGAGGCGTTGCGGGGACAGGTCGGCGCCCGCGCAGAGCAGGCCGTTGGGATCCGTCAGCGCGATGGAAGCCGGGGGGAAGGGAGCGGCGGCTTCCAGCCAGGGAATCATGCGTTCCGGCGGAAGGCGACGACATGGTCGGCGTCGAGCCGGATGCCGATGTTCTCGCCCACGGCGTGGTTGTGGTGCGAAGGCACCAGCGACAGCACCTGCGCGCCGGAGGCGAGGCGCAGGGTGTAGAGGAACTCGGCGCCGCGAAAGGCCTTGGCCACGATTGCGGCCTGCGTCGGCGCGGCGTCGTCATGCACGACGTCGTCCGGGCGCAGCAGGACTTCGACGGCGGTCCCCGCGCCGAGCAGGGCGCAGCTGCCACCGTCGCATTCGGTGGCGAGCGTGCCGTTCAGGACGCCGAGTTCCGTCCCGACCTGGCCGGCGGCGTTCACCGCGCCCGGGATGAACGCGCCCTGGCCGACGAAGTCGGCGACCTGGCGCGTGGCGGGGCGGTGGTAGAGGTTGTAGGGCGTGTCCCATTGCTCGATGCGTCCGGCGTGCATGACGCCGACGCGGTCGGCGACCGCGAAGGCCTCGTGCTGGTCGTGGGTGACGAGGATCGCGGCGGTGCCGGCGCGCTTGAGGATGTCGCGCACCTCGAGCGAGAGACGTTCGCGCAGTTCGACGTCGAGGTTCGAGAACGGCTCGTCGAGCAGCAGCAGGTGCGGGTGCGGCGCGAGCGCGCGGGCCAGCGCGACGCGCTGCTGCTGGCCGCCGGAAAGCTCGTGGGGATACTTGCCGCCGAGGCCGGGCAGGCCCACGAGGTCGAGCAGTTCCGCGACCCGCCGTCCCGCCGCGGCTGACTTTTTGTCGAGGCCGAAGCCGATGTTGCCGGCGATGCTCAGGTGCGGAAACAGCGCGTAATCCTGGAATACCATGCCGATGCGGCGCTTCTCGGGCGGCACGTGGCGGCCGCGCGCGGCGACGACCTCTTCGCGCAGCAGGATGCGGCCGGCGGACGGCGCCTCGAATCCGGCGATCAGGCGCAGCACCGTGGTCTTGCCGCAGCCCGAGGCGCCGAGCAGGCAGCCGATCTCGCCTTCGGCGAGCGTCATCGACAGGTCATGCACGACGCGATGGTCGCCGTAGGCGTGGCTGACCTGTTGCAGGGCGAGGAGGGGCATGGCGCGAGCTTGTTGAGATTTGCTCTCAATTATAATTCGCAAACATCCCATTCCCCGGCTGCCCCGTGCGTTCTCCCCTGCTGTTTTTCTCGACGCTGATCGGCCTGCTCGTCGCCTTGCCGGTGCTGTCGGTCGGCGCCAACCTGTTCGCGGGCGACACGGGTGCGACCTGGGCGCACCTCGCGGCGACCGTGCTGCCAGAATATGTCGCGAACTCCCTGCTGCTGTCGGCCGGCGTGGGAGTCGGCGTGGCCATCGTCGGCGTCGGCGCCGCGTGGTTCACGGCGATGACCGACTTTCCCGGCCGGCGCGCGTTCGACTGGGCGCTGCTGCTGCCGCTGGCGATGCCGGCCTACGTTCTCGCCTACGTTTATACCGATCTCTTGCAGTTCGTCGGCCCGCTGCAAACCGCCTTGCGGGAGTTCTTCGGCTGGCAGCGCGGCGACTACTGGTTTCCGGAGATCCGCAGCCTCGGCGGCGCGACGCTGATGTTCGTCTGCGTGCTCTATCCCTACGTCTATCTGCTCGCGCGCGCCGCCTTTCTCGAACGCGGCGCCGGCACCTTCGAGGCGGCACGCTCCCTCGGCCTCTCGCCATTCGCCGCCTTCCGGCGCGTCTCGCTGCCGCTGGCGCGGCCGGCCGTCGCCGCCGGCGTCGCTCTGGTGCTGATGGAAACGCTGGCCGATTACGGCACGGTGGCCTACTTCGCCGTGCCGACCTTCACGACGGGCATCTACCGCGCGTGGTTCTCGCTCGGCGACCGCGTGGCCGCCGCGCAACTCGCCGGTGCGCTGCTCGCCTTCGTGCTGCTGCTGCTGGCGCTGGAGCATGCGAGCCGCGGTCGGGCGCGCTTCCACGAGACGGGGCGCAGGAAGGCCGAGCGCCGACCACTCACCGGCTGGCACGCCGCCGTCGCCTTTTTCGTCTGCGCGCTCCCGCTGACCCTGGGCTTCCTGCTGCCGGCCGGCCTGCTGCTGGATCTCGCGCTGGCGGAGGGCGACAGCGCGTTCGGGTTGCGCTACGGCGCGCTGGCGCGGAACAGCCTGCTGGTCGCGGGCCTCAGCGCGCTGCTGGCCGTGCTGCTGGCCGTGTCGCTGGCCTACGCCAAGCGGCTGCGCCCGACGCTGCTGGCGCGCGCGATCAACCGCGCCGTCGGCCTCGGCTACGCGGTGCCGGGCTCGGTGATCGCCGTGGGCGTGCTGATTCCGGTGACGCGGCTCGACCATTGGCTCGCGGCGCACTGGCTCGCATGGTTCGGCGTCGATCCCGGCCTGATTTTCACCGGCGGCATCGCCGCCCTGGTGTATGCCTATCTCGCGCGCTTCCTCGCCATCGCGCTGCATACGGTGGAGGCCGGCCTCGCGCGCGTGACGCCGAACATGGATGCGGCGGCGAAAAGCCTCGGTTGCGGGCCGGGCGAAACGCTGCGGCGCGTGCATGCGCCGCTGCTCTCCGGCAGCCTGTTCACGGCCGGGCTGCTGGTGTTCGTCGATGTGATGAAGGAATTGCCCGCGACGCTGGTGATGCGTCCCTTCAACTTCGACACGCTGGCGACGCAGACCTATACGCTGGCCGCCGACGAGCGGCTGGCCGAGGCTTCGACCGCCGCGCTGGCCATCGTCGCCGTCGGCCTGCTCCCGGTGTTCCTGCTGGCGCGGCAGGTGGCGAAGGGTCGATGAATCCTTCGCCGTCCCGCCGGCACTGACTTTTATTTCCAGCCAGCGCGGTCGGCGATCTTCTGTGCCGTCGCGACATGCTGTGCGTATTCCGGAATCGGCAGCGTGTCGGCCTTGAAGTCACCGAGCGCGGCGAGCGCCGGGTTGTCGGTCTTCACGCCCGGCACGGCCGGCCACTCGTTGTTGCCGTCGGCGAAGTAGCGCTGTGCGTCGTCGGAGGCGAGGTATTCGAGGAACTTCGCCGCCGCCTCCTTGTTGGGCGCGTGCCTGAGCATGCCGGCGCCGGAAATGTTGACGTGCGCGCCGCGCGACTGCTGGTCCGGCCAGATCACGCCCGTGTTCTCGATGACCTTCCTGTCCTCGGGCTTGGTCGAGCGCATCAGGCGCGCGTAGTAGTAGGAGTTGGAGATCGCGACGCCGCATTCGCCGGCCGCGACGGCCTTGATCTGGTCGGTGTCGCCGCCCTTGGGTTTGCGGGCGAAGTTGGCGACGACGCCCTGTGCCCAGGCTTCGGCCTTCTGCTCGCCCTGGTGGGCGACCATGGCGGCGATCAGCGAAAGGTTGTAGGGGTGCGCCCCGGAGCGGCTGCATACCTGGCCCTTCATTTTCGGGCCGGCGAGATCCGCGTAGCTCTTCACATCTTCGGCCTTGATCGCGGCCTTGTTGTAGACGATCACGCGGGCGCGCGTCGAGAAGGCGAACCAGTCGGGCGAGCGCAAGTGGGCGGGGATGCGCCGTTCCAGCAGTTGCGACTTGACCGGCGCGAAGAAGCCGAGTGCGTCGGCCTTCGCCAGTCGGGACGCATCGACCGTGATGAACACATCGGCAGGGCTGTGCGCGCCTTCGTTGCGGATACGCTCGATCAATTCGTCTTCCTTGGCTTCGATGCGGTTGATCTTGATGCCGGTCTGCTGCGTGAAATTGGCGTAGAGCTGTTCATCGGTCTGGTAATGGCGCGAGGAATAGAGGTTGAGCACCTTTTCCTGTGCCTGGACCAGCGGCGACGCAAGGAGGGCAATGGTGGAGAGGAGGACGATTCTGCTGGTTTTCATAGGGACTCCAAAGGTAGGTACGGGCGGGTTGACGTTGTTATCATATCAAAATGAGAACGATTATCAACAGTATCCTGTTTGTAAGGGATAAGCAAGGCTCGTTTGGCTATAATCAGGACAAATGAGGCGATGTGTCGCCAGAGGCAGGGGGCAAGGTGGGTTTCAAGGCATATCTGATCGAACAGAACGAAGGCAAAGTTTCTTCCGGCTTCGTCGAGATGGATGAGACGCGGCTTGATGCCGGCGAAGTCACGGTCGCCGTCGCCTGTTCCGGCATCAATTACAAGGACGCGCTCGCCGCGACGGGCGCGGGACGGATCATCCGTCGCTTTCCCTGCATTGGCGGCATCGATCTCGCGGGTACGGTGGTCAAGAGCGAGAGTCCGGATTTCGCCCCGGGCGACGCGGTGCTGGCAACGAGCTATGACATCGGTGTCGCGCATCACGGCGGCTTCGCCGAACTGGCGCGCGTGCCCGCCGCCTGGACGCTCAAGCTGCCGCCGGGCCTCGACCTGCGCGCGGCGATGGCGCTCGGCACGGCGGGCTTCACCGCGGGGCTCGCCGTCGCGCGCATGGAACACGACGGCCTGCGTCCGGAAAACGGCCCCGTCGTCGTCTCGGGCGCCACGGGCGGCGTCGGCAGCATCGCGGTGGAGATCCTCGCCCGGGCCGGCTACGAGGTCCATGCGCTGACCGGCAAGGCCGACGCCGACGACTATCTCAAGGGACTCGGCGCCCGCGCGATCCTGCGCCGCGCCGACCTTGACCTCGCGAAAATCAAGCCGCTCGACAAGGCCGTCTGGGCCGGCGCCGTGGACAACCTCGGCGGCGACGTGCTGGCGTGGATGGCCAGCACCATGCAGATCGGCGGCAAGCTGGCCAGCATCGGCCTCGCGGCGAGCATGGAACTGAAGACCACCGTTGCCCCCTTCATCCTGCGCGGCGTCTCGCTGCTCGGCATCGATTCGGTCAATTGCCCGATGCCGCGCCGCGCCGAGGTCTGGCGCCGTCTCGGCGCCGACTGGAAGCCCGAGCAGGTGATCGCGCAGGCGCGCGAGATCGCGTTCGAAGACCTGCCCGGGGCTTTCGAGGATTTCTTGCAGGCGCGCGTCAAGGGCCGTGTCGTCGTGCGCATCCGGAATCGATAACCAAAACTGTCAGAGGGGAAGAGAAGATGACGAAGTATGCGGATTTCCATCGCCGTTCGATCGAGGATCGCGACGGCTTCTGGGCCGAGCAGGCGCAACTGGTTGACTGGCAGACGCCGCCGCAGGCCATCTGCGACTACAGCAAGCCGCCGTTCGTCAAATGGTTCTCGGGTGGCAGGACCAACCTCTGCCACAACGCGGTGGATCGACACGCCGCGCAGCGTCCGGACGACCGGGCGCTGATCTACGTGTCCACCGAGACCAACGAGGAGAAGATCTACAGCTTCGCCGAGTTGAAGTCAGAAGTGATGCGCATGGCGGCGATCATGCAGTCGCTCGGCGTGAAGAAGGGCGACCGCGTGCTGATCTACATGCCGATGATCGCCGAGGCGACCTTCGCCATCCTCGCCTGCGCGCGCATCGGCGCGATCCACTCCGTGGTGTTCGGCGGCTTCGCCTCCGGCTCGCTGGCGACGCGGATCGACGACGCCAAGCCGAAGCTGATCGTGTCCTCCGACGCCGGCATGCGCGGCGGCAAGGCCGTGCCCTACAAGCATCTGCTCGACGAGGCCATCAACCTCGCGGAATGCAAGCCCGAGAAGGTGCTGATGATCGACCGCGGCCTCGACAAGGCATTCAGCAAGGTCGCCGGCCGCGACGTCGACTACGCGACGCTGCGCGCCGAGCACATGAACGCCGACGTCCCCTGCGAGTGGATGGAATCCTCCGAGCCGTCCTACATCCTCTACACCTCGGGCACCACCGGCAAGCCCAAGGGCGTGCAGCGCGACACCGGTGGCTACGCGGTGGCGCTGGCCGCCTCGATGAAATACATTTACCAGGGCTTCGCCGGCGAGACTTATTTCGCCACCTCCGACATCGGCTGGGTGGTCGGCCACAGCTACATCATCTACGGCCCGCTGATCGCCGGCATGGCCACCGTGATGTATGAAGGCACGCCGATCCGGCCCGACGCCGGCATCTGGTGGAGCCTCGTCGAGAAATACAAGGTCAATGTCATGTTCTCGGCGCCGACCGCGATCCGCGTACTCAAGAAACAGGATCCGGCCTTCCTGCACAAGTATGACCTCTCAAGCCTGAAACATTTGTTCCTCGCCGGCGAGCCGCTCGACCAGCCGACGCACGAATGGATCATGGGCGAACTCAAGCTGCCCGTCATCGACAACTACTGGCAGACCGAGACCGGCTGGCCGATGCTCTCCACCGTGCGCGGCGTCGAGGACACGCCGATCAAGTTCGGCACGCCGAGCTTCCCGGTGTTCGGCTACGACCTGCGCATTTTCCGCGAGGACGGCACCGAATGCGGCCCCAACGAAAAGGGCATCGTCGGCGTCGTGCCGCCGCTGCCGCCGGGCTGCCTGTCCACCGTCTGGGGCCAGGACGAGCGCTTCGTCAGCACCTATTTCAGCCTGTTCAAGGAGCCGCTGGTCTATAGCTCGTTCGACTGGGGCATCAAGGACGCGGAGGGCTACCACTTCATTCTCGGCCGCACCGACGACGTCATCAACGTCGCCGGCCATCGCCTCGGCACGCGCGAGATCGAGGAGGCGGTGCAGGCGCACAGCGCCATCGCCGAAGTCGCCGTCGTCGGCGTGAACGATCAGCTCAAGGGCCAGGAGCCGATGGCCTTCGCCGTCGTCAAGGACGCGGCGAAGATCGCCACGCCCGAGCTGCGCGCCGCGCTGGAGGCCGAGGTCAAGAAGACCGTCGACGACATCCTCGGCCCGATCGCACGGCCCAAGCACGTGCATTTCGTCACCGGCCTGCCGAAGACGCGCTCGGGCAAAATGCTGCGCCGCTCGATCCAGGCGCTGGCCGAAGGCCGCGATCCGGGCGACCTGACCACCCTCGACGACCCCACCACGCTGGAGCAGATCAAAAACATCCTGAAGGCGTGAAAACCCGGTAGACGGGGCGCGCGTTTCATGTAGAATGCGCCCCTCTCTGCATTTGCAGGCGCGTAGCTCAGCTGGTTAGAGCACCACCTTGACATGGTGGGGGTCGTTGGTTCGAGTCCAATCGCGCCTACCAAAATTCCACGAAAAAACCGCCCTCGGGCGGTTTTTTCGTTTCTGTTGCGTTTTCGGCGGAGTTAATTGGTCGCATGTCAATATAAAACATAGATTTTATGTCAGGAAATGTGTAGAGTTGTCCGACCCAATAAGCATAATAAACCGAAGGTGAGGGGGCCATGAATGTTTGGGTGCGCAACGCGCTTGCGGCACTGCATGCCGCTGTATTGATGCTATCGGCCGGCTCGGCATTCGCCGATCCGGTCGCGGACATCAAGTCGCTCGTCACTGCCGGCCGGGCAGCCGAGGCTTATCGCCTGGCTGCCGGGCATCCTGATCTGATGGGCAACCCCGAATTCGACTTCTACTTCGGCATGTCGGCGATCGATGCCGGCCATTCGGCCGAAGGTGTCTTGGCGCTCGAACGCTATCTCCTGCTGTTTCCCTCCAATCACCAGGCCCGGCTCGAACTGGCGCGCGGCTACTTCATCCTCGGAGAGGACGCGCGCGCGCGGGAAGAGTTCACCGCCGTGCTTGGCCTGAATCCCCCGCCGAAGGTGGTGGCCAACATCGAGCGCTATCTCGACGCGATCCGGGCCCGCGAAGCGAAATACCAGACGTCCGTGCGAGGCTATGTCGAAGCTGGAATGGGAATCGACTCGAACATCAATAGCGGCGTTTCCTCGGCTTCCATCGTCTTGCCGGTGCTGGGCGTCGTGTCGGTCGGCAGTGCGGGGCAGCAGCAGGGCGATTGGGCGCATCTGTTCGGTGCCGGCTTCCAGGTGACCCATCCCGTGGCGCCGGGCGTCATGACATTCGGCGGCGTCGATTGGGAGCGCAAGCAGATGAAGTCGAAAGATACCTTCGATACCGAAGCCGTCACCGCGAATGGTGGCGCTTCCTGGATACGCGGCAACAACCTGCTGAAGGCGACGCTGTCCTATTCGACATTTCTCGTCGATCACAACCGCTATCGCGATGTCACGGGTCTGGGCGGCGAGTGGCAGCGCCAGTTGAGCGAACTGGAGACGGTCAGCGCCGGCCTGCAATTTGCGGATATCAACCACACTGGAGCTAACGCGACACGCGACGCCAACCTGCTGGGGGCGACCGTGGGCTACCGGCGCGCCATGGCGGTCGATTGGCAGCCGGTCCTGTCGGCCAGCCTGACCATCGTGGACGAGGACAACCGCCGCAACCGCGACGATCTCGGCCGCATGATGTATGTGGGACGACTGGGAGTGACTGCCTCGCCCGCGCCCCGCTGGGGGCTTGCCGCGCATTTCACCTATCAGGACAACCGCTATCAGGCCAACGATCCCATCCTGGCGACCCGGCGTCTGGATCGCTTTCATGGTTTCGATGTCTCGGCCACTTACATGATCGATCGCGACTGGTCGATCCGGGGCGAACTCTCCCTGATCGAGAACTACTCCAACCTGGCCTTGTATGAATTCGATCGCAGTGCCTTCGCCGTGAAGCTGCGCTACGCATTCAAATAGGCGGAACCGGGAGAATAGAGTCATGAACATGAAGCTTCTGCTGCGTCAGGCCGGACTTTTGTTTGCCCTGGGCTTCTTCCAGATCACGGCCCATGCCGTTTCCGCAGGACGGGTTCTGGTCGCCGTCGGCGACGTGAGCGCCACGCGCAACGGAGCAACGATCAAGCTGACAGCCGGTGCCGCCATCGAGAGTGGCGATGTCATCCATACTGGTTCGACCTCAAATACCCAGTTGCGATTCACCGATGGCGCGATCGTCGCCCTGCGGCCGGAAACCGAATTCGCAGTCGAAAGCTACAGCTTCAAGGGGGCCGAGTCCCCCGCCAAGGAGGAGAAGAGCTTCTTCAGCCTGCTGAAGGGCGGTCTGCGCACGATCACCGGGCTGATCGGAAAACGGGATCGCGATGCCTACCGGATGAAGACCGCCACGGCGACGGTCGGCATTCGCGGCACGCATTACAACCTGGTGTTTTGCCAACAGAACTGCCGGAACAGCGACGGCAGCCTGGCGCGCGACGGTCTTTACGGCGGCGTGCTCGACGGTGCCATCGCCTTGAAGAACGAGGCGCAGGAGCGTGTGTTCGGGCGGGATGAGGTGTTCTACGTCGCCGATGCCAATACTCCGCCGCAACAATTATTGGCGCCTCCCCAGTTCCTGCGGGATCGTCTTGACGGTCAGGCCCGCACGAAGGAAAAGGGACAGGAGGCGGGTGAAACCCAGGAAGCGAGAACCGAGTCCCAGCCGGAGGAGCAGCAGGTCGCGGTGGCTCCGGTCGAATCGCCGCGCACGGACGAGAATCCCGTGGGCGCGGAGGTCGCGGAACCGGAGATTCAACTGGCCCAGGATGAACTGAGCGAGACGGTGGAGCAGAACGCCGGCGGTGGTGGCGTGCTCGGCGGCGATGGCGTCGCACCGGCTGCCGGAACGAGTTCAATTTTCCTGAGCGCCGAATACAACCCCTCGGGCGGCGCCCACAACGCCTCCAACAGCGATACCGATACCACAGTGGTGGTGGATGGCAGCGGCATCGTCAACACCAGCCATTACCAGCGCGGCACCGCGAGTTCCCATGAAAGCGGCGCCGACGGCGGTGCCATCGTCTGGGGGCGCTGGGCCGGCGGAACCGCATTCCTGTATGGCTGGGGCAACCAGACACTCACCGCAGACCAGGGTTTTCACATCATCTACGGCACGATTCCGACCTCGGCGCCGGCACAGGACTCCGTATCCTTCAGCCTGATCGGCGCCACGCGGCCGACGGAGGCCACCAATGCAGCCAGCGGCAACGTCTGGAGCGTCACGAGCGGCAGCGTGACGGCGAACTTCCTGTCGCAGACGTTCAGCGGATCGCTGGGACTGGGCCTGAATTCTTCGTCCGGTCAGAGCGCATATGCGATGAGTTTCAGCAGCAATGTCCTGAACGTCACTTCGACGAACGGCTGGAGCGGGACGGTCAGTCATGCCAGTGGCGCACAGAACGTGTGCGGTGCCGGCTGTTCCGCGAATGGCACGCTGATTTTCGCCGGGCCGACCGCCACGCATGCCGGAACCACCTACGAGTTCGGCATGAGCAACGGCGTGTATGTGCAGGGAGCGGCGGCGTTCAAGCGCTAACCAAATTGCCCGGTTTTCCGCATGACCCGCGTCCTCATCGTCGATGACGCCGCCGCGCTGCGGCTGGTGTTGCGCGCTTTTTTCACCGGTCTGGGCTGCGAGGTCGTCGGCGAGCTGGCGAGCGGCGGCGGCGTGGCGGAGGCGGTGGCGCGCCTGAAGCCCGAGCTGGTCTGCCTCGACTACAACCTGCCGGACGCCGACGGCATCGGGTTGCTGCGGGCGATCCATGCCGAGCATCCCGCCGTCGCGGTGGTGATGATCACCGGCGACCTGTCGCCGGAACTGGAGGCCGATGCGGCCGAGGCGGGCGCGGCTGGTTTCGTCCGCAAGCCGTTCACGCAGGAGCGCATGGCCGTCGAGGTGCGCCAGATCCTGCAGGCGCAGGATCTGCACAAGCGCTTCCTCGCCGACCAGAGCCACGCCGTCAAGCAGGCGCGCGCCCGCGCCGTGGTGGTCGACGACAGCGTGACGATGCGCCGCCTGCTGGCCTCGATCCTGCGCCATGCGCGCGTCGATGTCGTCGGCGAGGCGGCGGACGGGCGGCAGGCGATCGAGGTCGTCGCGCAGCGCCAGCCGGATCTGGTTTGCCTCGATGTCGACATGCCGGTGATGAACGGCCTCGACGCCCTGCCGCAGATGCTCGCCGCTTGCCCGCAGGCGCGGGTGCTGATGGTCACGGCGCGCGCCGGGCGCGAGATGGTGGCGCAGGCGGCGCAACGCGGCGCCAAGGGCTACCTGCTCAAGCCCTTCTTCCCCGAAAAGGTCGTCGAGGCGGTCGATCGCCTGCTCGCCGCGCCGTCCCGCCGGGACTGACTTTTTTCAGCCGGCCTCGAAGTGTTCCAGCACGAGCTGGACGTTCGCCTCGCCCTGCCATTCGTTGATGTCGAGGCGGAAGGCGGCGCGGATGCGGTCGGGCGCGCTCGCGGCGTGGTTGAAGCGGATCGCGTCGAGCCGCGCCTTGCCCTTCCGCAGCGTCAGCTTCAGGTGCTTGTCCTTGATCAGGCGCTGCTGCACGACTTCGAACTCGTCGTCGAACAGCGGCGCGGGAAAGCCCTGGCCCCACACCGCCTCGCGCAGCAGGCGCGCCGGCGCGATGCCGTAGTAGCCAGCCTCCAGCGGACCATCGGTTTCCAGCGTGCGCGTCAGCGCGGCGGGCGCCAGCAGGGCGCGCGCCACCGCCTCGAAGGTCGTTTCGAACTCCGGCAGGTCGGCCTCCATGAGCGTCAGGCCGGCCGCGGCGGCGTGGCCGCCGAAGCGATTGAGCAAGTCGGGCCGCTGCTTGGCGACGAGATCGAGCGCGTCGCGCAGGTGCAGGCCGGGAATCGAGCGGCCGGAGCCTTTAAGTTCGCCATTGTCGCCACGCGCGAAGACGAAGGTCGGGCGGTGCAATTGTTCCTTGACGCGCCCGGCGAGGATGCCGATCACCCCCTGGTGCCAGCCGGGATCGAACAGCGTCAGGCTGGCGCGCTCCGCCGCGTCGATGCCGTCGAGCTGGATCGCGGCCGCCGCGCGCATGTCGGCCTCGATGGCGCGGCGCTCGTGGTTGATCGCATCGAGCTGCTGCGCGATGTTGAGCGCGCGGCCCATGTCGTCGGTGGCGAGGCATTCGATGCCGAGGCTCATGTCGGCCAGCCGGCCGGCGGCGTTGAGGCGCGGGCCGACGGCGAAGCCGAGGTCGAAGGTGCCGGCGCGCTCGGCATCGCGGCCGGCCACGCGCAGCAGCGCGGCGACGCCCGGCGTCATGCGGCGCCGGCGGATGCGGTCGAGTCCCTGCGCGACGAGGATGCGGTTGTTGCGGTCGAGCGCCACCACGTCCGCGACGGTGCCGAGCGCGACGAGGTCGAGCAGCTCGGCGAGGTTCGGTTCCGCGCGCCCGGCGAACCAGCCGCGTCGGCGCAGCTCGGCGCGCGTGGCGAGCATGACGTAGAACATCACGCCGACGCCGGCGATGCTCCTGCTCGCGAAGCGGCAGCCGGGCTGGTTCGGATTCACGATCGCATCGGCGGCCGGCAGATCGTCGCCGGGCAGGTGGTGGTCGGTGACGATCACCGTCATGCCCAGCCGCTTCGCCTCGGCCACGCCGGTCACGCTGGCGATGCCGTTGTCGACGGTGACGAGCACGTCCGGATGTTTCTCCGCCGCGAGGCGGGCGACCTCGGGCGACAGGCCATAGCCGGTCTCGAAGCGGTTCGGCACGAGGTAATCGACCGTTGCCCCCATTGAACGCAGCGCGCGCAGCCCGACGGCGCAGGCCGTGGCGCCGTCGCAGTCGTAGTCGGCGACGATGAGGATGCGCTTCCCGCCGGCGATCGCGTCGGCCAGCAGCGCCGCCGCCGCGTCGATGCCCTTCAGTCCCTCCGGCGGCAGCAGCGACTTGAGCTGGATGTCGAGATCGCCGGCGTCCTGCACGCCGCGCGCGGCGTACAGGCGCGCCAGCAGCGGATGCACGCCGGACTGTTCCAGCATCAGCCGCGCGCGCTGCGGCACGGGACGCACGGCGATGCGCGTCACGCCAGCGCCTCCAGGTGCGCGGGCCGGCGCCAGAAGCGCCAGAGGTCGCCGCGCGCGAGCGCGAACAGCGCGGCGCGCGGCGCCTCATGCACGGCGCCGCCGACGATGCGCAGGGCATCGCATTCGCCGCGCCGCAGCGCGGCGACGGCGGGAGCGAGCCAGTCGCGTTCCAGCGCGAGCAGCGCCGCGCGCCAGGCGAGGGCGTCGCGCGCGCGCGCCGGGCCGGCCAGCGCATCGATGACGCACAGCACGCGGCCGCTCGCCGGCTGGTGGCGTTCCGGCGGCGCGAGGCAGGGAACGCCGGCCAGATGGCAGAGTCCGGCGAGCGCCGGATCGCCGCTCCAGACCACATCGAACTCGCAGCGCGCCGATGCGGGCAGGGCGCCGGCGCCCCATGGCCAGAGGCTGTTGATGGCGGGGCGGCCATGCGCCTCGCGCTCGCGGTTTACCTTGTGGGCGTGCAGCAGCGTTTGCGCCTCGGCGATCAGGCGGCGCCAGGCCGCGCCGTCCGGGCCGCCGGGCAGGCCCGGATCGACCCGCTGGCCGAGGCAGTCCGGCAGCGGACGCGTTTCCAGCGCCAGCGGACGCGCCAGCCGCAGCTCCCAGCGGGCCGGCGTGGAGGCGGAAAGTTCGCCCCAGTCCGCGCACAGCGGCCGGAGCGCCTCGATCAGCGCGGCGGCCTCGGCGGCGTCCGGACGGACGTCGGCGAGCGTGATGCCCTCGCGTCCGACCGCCCAATGGACGGGATCGAGGCAGAGCCATGTTCCGTCCGCCGTCCCGCCGGCGCTGACTTTTCGAAGCGCGGCGGCGGGCAGGGGGGCGGCGAGGCCGAAGGCGGCGGCGAGCCAGTCCGGATCGGCGGCGGCGCGCCGGCCG
The DNA here is from genome assembly GCA_040754195.1 of Pseudomonadota bacterium. Classification (GTDB taxonomy): domain Bacteria; phylum Pseudomonadota; class Gammaproteobacteria; order Burkholderiales; family Rhodocyclaceae; genus Sulfuricystis. The sequence continues at coordinate 50,457 of JBFMDJ010000024.1, forward strand.
CGGCCGAGCAGCAGGGACAGCGCGGGGGCATCGAGGTCGAAGACGGTGGCGGCGAGGACGGCCCGCGGCAGCAGCAGGCCGGGGACGCACAGGGTGAGTTGCATCGGCGCATGCTAGCACGCGGAAAACACGGGAAATTCAGGTGTTGCGCTGCAACAACCTTGTCACTCTTGTGCCATACTCTAAGCGAATAAAAACGACCCCGCGAGGCAGTCATGACCCCCCAGGAAGTGCAGCGCTTTCTCGCCGAAAAGGTGAGGCTGTTCGAAGGTTTTTCCCCCGACAAGATCGCGGCCATCGTCGCCGGCGGCCAGGTGCGCAGCTACGAGGGCAAGGAGGCGATCCGCGAAAGCGGCGAGCCGGGCGAGTTCTTCGGCGTGATGCTCTCCGGCCGCGCCGAGGTTTCGCTGACCGACGCGCTCGGCGAGCGCACCGTCATCAACGCGCTGGCCGACGGCGACGTCTTCGGCGAAATGTCGCTGCTCACCGGCGATCGCACCGTCACCGACATCATCGCGGCGAACCGCTGCTTCGTCCTCATCATCCCGCGCACGGTGTTCAACAGCGAGATCGTCACCAACCCGCGGGCGGTGATGTTCCTGTCGCGCCTGCTGGCCGAACGCATCAAGCAGAACGCCGCCAGGGCCATCGACCTCACCAGCAGCCAGGTGCACTCGCACGCGCTGGCCAACGCCGCCGACCCCTACGCCCTGAGCCTCAAGTCGGAAACCCCGGGCCGCATCCTCGCCCTCAACGTCGGCCACGCCCAGGTGCGCTTCGGCATCTACGACACCGAGGACGAGTCGCTCGCCGTGCACGGCATCTTCGACCACATGAACAACGGCGACGTGTCCGTGCGCCTGACGGCCGGCGGCGCGGTCGCCGAGCACATCCGGCCCAAATGCGACCTGTCCAACCTGTTCGCGGCGATCTTCGAGGAAGTCGGCACCCTCGGCGGGCGCTACGCCTTCGCGCCGCAGGAAGTCGTCGTCGTCGGCCACCGCGTCGTCCATGGCGGCAACAAGTATTACAGCTCGACGCTGATCACCCCGGAAGTGATGCGGGACATCGAGCAACTCGCCGTGTTCGCCCCCTGGCACAACCCGGTGAACCTCGACGGCATCAAGGCGGCGCTGAAGTTCTTCCCCGCCGTGCCGCACGTCGCCGTGTTCGACACCGCCTTCCACCAGACGCTGCCGACCTACGCCTACATGTATGGCCTGCCCTACGACTACTACAAGCAGGACGGCATCCGCCGCTACGGCTTCCACGGCACCTCGCACCGCTACGTCTCGCTGAAATCCGCCGAGGTCACCAAACGGCCGCTCTCCGAACTGGAAATCGTCTCCTGCCACCTCGGCATCGGCTCCTCGATGTGCGCCATCGACCACGGCCGCTCGGTCGATACGAGCATGGGCCTGACGCCCTCCGAGGGCCTCATCATGTCCACCCGCGCCGGCAACCTCGACCCGGCGGTGATGATCCACCTGATGGAGCACTACAAGATGTCGCCGGCGGAGCTGTCGCAGCTCATCAACGCCGAGAGCGGCATGAAGGGCATCTCGGGCATCTCCGGCGACATCCGCGAGATCGAGGAGGCCGCCGACGCGGGCCATCACCGCGCGCTGCTGGCGCACCGCGCCTACTGCTACCAGATCCGCAAGACCGTCGGCGCCTACGTCGCGGCGATGGGCGGCATCGACGTGCTGGCCTTCACCGGCCGCATCGGCGAGACCAGCGCCGCCGTGCGCAGCCTCGCCTGCCAGGGCCTCGAATTCATGGGCATCAAGCTCGACGAGGCGAAGAACCGCAACCTCGACCGGGTCGCCTCGCACGCCGTGGTCTCGGCCGACGATTCGCCGGTGACCATCATCGTCATCGCCAGCAACGACGAGCGCCTCGTCGCCTGGGAAGCGCTGCGCGCCACCGAGCGCACCCTGATCGCGCGCGGCCCCGAGGCCGAGGACGAGCCCATCCCCATCGAGATTTCCGCCCACCACGTCCACCTCGCGCAGGAGGACGTGGAAAAGCTCTTCGGTCCCGGCCACCAGCTCACGCCCGAGCACGAACTCTCCCAGCCCGGCCAGTTCGCCTGCGCCGAGAAGGTGCACCTCGTCGGCCCCAAGGGCAAGATCATGAACGTCCGCGTGCTCGGCCCGACGCGCAAGGAAACCCAGGTCGAGATCGCCATGACCGAGCAGTTCAAGCTCGGCATCCAGCCGCCGATCCGCGAATCGGGCGACCTCGCCAACACGCCGGGCATCACGCTCGAAGGCCCGGCCGGCGCGTCGGTCATCCCGCGCGGCGTGATCTGCGCGCAACGGCATATCCACATGTCGCCCGAGGACGCGATGCGGCGCGGCCTGCGCGACAAGTATGTCGTGCGCGTGCGCGTGGCGGGCGACCGCGAGCTGATCTTCGGCGACGTCGTGGTGCGCGTGAACCCCAACTTCCGCCTCGCCATGCACATCGACACCGACGAGGGCAACGCCGCCAGCATCCGCACCGGCATGCAGGGTTACATCGACGAAATCCAGATCCGCCGCTGAAAAGCCAGTCCCGGCGGCACGGCGGCCCAGCACAAGCGCGCCGCGAAAACACCTGTCAACTCTGCTAGGTGCCCCGGCGCGCCATTCCCGCTAGGCTCATGCGCGCGGTCGTTCCGGCCGCGTCATGGCGGGGGAGGGCGGGATGGCCAAGCGGACGTTCGAGATCGGGCTGGTGGGCGCGGGGGCGATTTCCGCCGGCGCCTACACGGCCGGCGTCGTCGATTTCCTCGTGCATGCCCTCGACGGCTGGTATGCCGCCAAGGGTTCGCACGAACTGGTGCCGCCCCACGACGTCAGGCTGTCCGTCTTCGCCGGCGCCTCCGCCGGCGGCATCACCGCGGCGCTGGGCGCCGCCTATCTCGGCTCCGACCAGCCCGCCGTCGCCAGCGAGGCCGACGCCGCCGCCCGGCGCGGCCGCAACAAGCTGTTCGACAGCTGGGTCGAGCGCATCGACATCGCCCACCTGCTCGGCGGCCGCGACCTGGAAGACGCGGCCGCGCCCGTCGCCGCGCTGCTCGATTCCACGGTGCTCGACGAAATCGCCGACGCCGGGCTGAACGTCGCCCCGCGCCGCCAGCGGCGCCCCTATCTCGCCGACGACTTCGAAGTGCTGCTCACCGTCACCAACCTGCGCGGCGTGCCCTACGCCTTCGAGGTGCTCGGCGACCGGCCCGCCAGCTACGACATGGCGCTGCACGCCGACCACGTGCGTTTCGTCCTCGGCGACGCGCCCGGCAACCCGGTGGATGCCTACGCCATGCGCTGGGAGGATTTCGGCGCCGCCACCGCCGTGAAGGAGAAGCTCAAGCGCGCCGCGCTCGCCTCCGGCGCCTTCCCGCTCGGGCTGGCGCCGCGCACGCTGGCCCACGTCCTGCCGGGACGCGGCTGGCCCGACTGGTATGGCGCGCGCCGGTGGCCGGTGCCCACGCCCGACAGCATCGGCCCGCACCGCTGCGTCACCCATCAGGCGATCCCCGCCAACTGGGGCGCGCTCGACGAGAACTACGTCTACCGCTTCCAGTGCGTCGATGGCGGCGTGATGAACAACGAGCCGCTGGAACTCGCGCGCCAGGCCCTCGCTGGCCCCGACGGCCGCAACCCGCGGCAGGGCGAGGCGGCCGACAAGGCCATCCTGCTGATCGACCCGTTTCCCGCCGGCACCGGCTTCGAGCCGGACTACGCCCCCGCGCCCGACCTGTTCGGCACCGCGCTGAAGCTTTTCGCCGCGCTCAAGAACCAGGCGCGCTTCAAGCCCGACGAGCTGGTGCTCGCCGCGCGCCACGACGTCTTCTCGCGCTTCATGATCGCCCCCAGCCGCGACGGCGCGGCACACCCCATCGCCTGCGGCGCGCTGGGCGGCTTCGGCGGCTTCCTCAAGCGCGACTTCCGCGCCCACGACTACTTCCTCGGCCGGCGCAACGCGCAGAAATTCCTGCGCGACCACTTCGTCCTGCCCGAACACAACCCCCTGTTCGTCGAATGGAGCGAGCGCATGCGCATCGCCCACTGCGTGCGCGATCCCTACGGCCAGCCGGTGCTGCGCGAAGGCCGCCGCCTGCTGCCCATCGTCCCGCTCGTCGGCGCGATCCGCAGCACCGCCTGCCTGATGCCCGAATGGCCGCGCTACGGCGCCGCCGACCTCAAGCAGCTCATGGCCGGCGTCGAACGGCGCCTCGACCTCGTGCTCGACCGGCTGGTGCGCCAGCACTTCAGGACCCACAACCCCGTCGTGCGCCTCATCGCCAAACTGGTGCTCGGCCGCAAGAAGCGCGACATCGCCGCCTACATCGAAAAAACCGTCGCGGCCGACCTCGGCCGCATGAAGCTGATGGAGTAAATGGACATGAAAGGATCGATCATGAGAATGCTGCGTGCGACGGTTGCCATCGCAGTGCTGGCGGGAGGCGGTTACGGCGTCTGGCATGCCTGGGACAACGGCTTGATTGGCGACAATCCGCGCGCGCCGACCCAGGAAAACTTCCTGCGTGCCATCAGGCTGCACGCGCAAGGCAGTATCGCGAGCGGCGGCCTGAGGATCAACGTGCCCTGCGTCAGTGTCGGTTATGGCGGTGCGGAGGTGGTCGAGGGTCTGCCGGACTTGTCCCAGCTTCAGGGGCCAGGCACGATGTCTTTCACGGTGCTGAAGAAAGCGGCCGATCCGTCGCGTCAGAGACAGACTGACCAGCGGATGCGGCAATATTCGGCCCTGACTCGGGCAGGGTTCTTCTCGCAGCGCGACGTGTCGGTGCTCAATACCGCCGGCAATCCCGCGGCGGCGGTCGAGTTCATCCTGACGCGGGAAGGGTGGCTACAGCAGCAAGGGATGTGCTTTCCGGTCGGCAAGTCGGAGGTGCTTGGTATCGTCAGCACCGCCCGGATTCAGCCTGATCCGCATGGCGTGCAGGCCTACGAAATCAAATACAAGGTGGGCGTGCGTCAGTTCGCCGGGTGGACGAATGAGCCGGAATTCGCAGACATGGTCGAGCAATGGGGGCGGGCGACGGCGGAAAAGGAGCATGCCGTCACCCTGTATCGGGGCGAGCGTGGCTGGATTCCCGCTTCCATCGTTGGTGAAGACTTGCAGCCGGACTCTCCCGTATTCGGTCTCGCCGCCGACGAGATTGTTCCGCCTCTCGATGCACGAGCGGTCGCCAGCGCCATTGCCGGCGTCAAGATCAAGGCCTGCCTGAGCCTGCCGGCCCAGGCGGGAATGGATGCGGTCGTGCTTGAGAATGGCGGCATCGGGCCGCTACAGGCGACCTATTTCGATGGCAGCGCCGAGTATCCCGAGCCGGAACGGCACCAGGCATGGCGGCGCCGGCTCGAAGCCTTGGCAGCGGCCGGCCTGTTCACTGTCGAGCGGATTCCCGCCGATCCGTTGATGCAGCGCAGCGCGGGCGTTCGCTACACCCTGGCCGAGGCATATACCCCTTATCTTGATCGCAGGTTGCCCGGCTGCCTTCTGCTGGGCGAGGCCAAACAGGATATGGTGAAGACGCCTGAAAGCTTTCTCGTGCTGCGCGCCAAGGAAAAGTCGAGTCCGGTCAGGTTTACCTTGCAGTATCACGCCCTGGCCAGCATCGACAAGGCGGCATGGTCGCGCGCCGCCGACTTGTCCGGGGCGCCCGAAGCGATGGCCATGCTGGCCAATGGTGCGCCCCTGAGCGGCCTGCTTGAGGCGGTCGATGGTCAATGGCGACTGCCCAAGGCCCAGTCCGGCCGCGACCACATCGTGATGCTGGGCGTGCGGCCCCGCAAGGCGCCTGCCGCGCCGCTGCACGAACTGGCACCGAAGGCATCGCCCGGCGCGGAAGTCCATCTGGTGTCCATTTACGGCGAAGACGACGAGGCTGTCGACGTCGAGGTCAGGCGCACCGGCAAGCCAGTTTTTCTCGTCCTCAGCTCGCGCGAGAAGGTGCTGTGGAACATCGTGCCCAAGCCCGGCGCCAAGCTGGATCATGTCGTGGTGATGGGGAGCGGGCGGCTGCTGCATGCCGGCGGAAATTTTGCCAACAGCCGGCTGGAGCTCGCGCTGCCGTATGAAAAAAAGAATATCGGGCTTGCCGGGGTGCAGGGATCGCTCGGCATCTACGATATCGAACGGTTGTTTGGCCGCCATCCCGAGTCGTGGCAGATGGCCTACAAGGGCATACGCTTCGTCATCGGCGGCGCGACGATCGGCACGGTCGAGGATGCTCATGCCGAGAGCAAGCGCGCTGCCGTGCGAGAGGAAAAGCCGATCGGCTATGCGGCCAACGGTTGTCCGATCACCAAGCAGATCGTCAACGGCAAGCTGGTGTATGGAGCAACAAGCTGCGCCGGCGGGGTGGGGCGCGAAGGCAAGACCCGCGTGACGCAACCGGCGGTCGAGATGACTGCCGAATGGGGCAGCGCGATGGAGGTGCCGCCGGGCCCGTGGATCGTCGACACGAATGGCCCCAAGCCCACGATTCGCCGGCCGACGGCAGCGGAGGATCGCGCCGCGCGGGAACGTCTGCGCGCCGACTTGCGGCGGAGCGAAAAAAGATGATCCCCCCAAAGTCAGCCCCGGCGGCACGGCGAGCGGACTGGCGCGCGGCGCCCCTCCGTGGCATGATGCCCGCATTGCGGAAGGGGGAATCATGAAGGCACTGATCGGCATGATCGCAATCGCGGTGTTTCTCTGGGCGACCGGCGGCGCGCAAAAAGCCGCCGCGTTCTTCAAGCTGCTCGACGGCGAAAGCACCGTCGCGGCCGCGCGGCAGAAAGCCGCCGAACACGAAGCCCTGTTCGAATCCACCTACACCACCCCCAACGGCTGCGCCTACCCCAAGACCGAACTGCGCAAGCTCGAATGCAAGAACATGAAGGACGAGGCAAGGCGGTATTTCATGGCGAGGGTGGAGGCTAGTAACAGCCAACGGTGATTTACCCGTAGTTTTCAAATGCTCAACTGGGAGAGCGCCTGTGTCATTAATCGAGCTTGAAAATCCTAATGCGCCTATTTCCGTTCACTTCAAAATGGACGGCCCCGGATTTAAGGAAGGCATTCCTCTTCACTTGCTTACGTCCGGATTGTCTGATCTTCAGTCGCTGCTCGATAAAACGTATCTCGGCCTTACCCAACGCAAGCGTCTATCCCGTGATGACAGATCCCGTTACTACCTTCTGTCAAAAGACATTACGCATGGTTCCGCAGAAACAGATATTGGCATCGTACTCACGGGAATACAAACCGCATTCCCGTTCTTTAGTGCTCTCGGCCCCACAGGGCTTTGGGAATACGCCAAACAAGCCTTTGACTTCTTGAAGTTCGTCTACTCGTCGATGAAAGTGGGTAACCAGCCGTCTTACTCTTGGTCTGGCGATAACTCACAGTTCCAGGTTAACACTGGAACTCAAACGAATATCTATAACGCCCCAGTGTTCAACATCGGACAAATGAGTGTCAACAACTACGAATCTCTGGCTAGACCAATCGAAGAGAAGGTGGTTGATTTTGTTACCTTCGGAGATGCCAATGCTGGCACCATAGAACTTGATGCTTCAACCGCTGAAGTATTTTCTTTACCTTCGCAAATCGAAACAACGCCATTACGCCTGCGGTGTGAGATATTTGATTTCAACAAGTTCGAGAATGTCGGGAAGCTCCACGTCTATCCTGGTGAACCCGCCAAGGAAGGCGATTACCGCTTTGAGGTAATCGGCGATCAAGATGTTTCTCTGTTTATCGAAGCCATGCTTCGCAAACAGGTTGCCGTCAATTGCCTTCGTGAAATCGCCCCCAATCCGTTCTCGCCAGAGAAGGTTGTTCGTTTTCAGGTAATCAACGTTGAACCCTAGCCGCCAAAAAAGTCAGCCACGGCGGCACGGTGGCGAATCCCGTTTATGCCTTGAATTGGTTTATTCTTGCCGCCATCGCCGGAGACATTCATGCTGAATTCCAAGGACATCGACGAAGCCGTGAAGCGTGCCGTGGCCGCCGCGCATGCGCCGGTGCGCGTGATTGTCTTCGGTTCCTATGCGCGCGGCGACGCCGATGAAGGTTCCGACCTCGATCTGATCGTCGTCGAGCGCGAGATTCCGAGCAAGGGCGAGGAAATGCTCCGCCTCAATCGCGCCATCGGCTGGATCGGCAAGGGCGTGGATGTGCTGGTGTATTCCGAGCAGGATTTCGCGCGCCGCAGCTCGATTCCCGGCACCGCTCCCTACTGGGCGGCACGCGAAGGCAAGACCCTGTATGACGCCGCTGCTTGAAGAGGCGCGGCGTCTGCTGGACCTGGCGAAGTCCGACCGCGCCGCTTTTCTCTGGCTGTTGCAGGGGCCGGGAGTCCGGCCCGCCGCCGCGTTCTTTTTCGCCCAGCAGGCCGTGGAGAAGGCACTGAAGGCCGTGATGATCGCCAACGATCTCGTACCAGGCCGCACCCACAACCTGTTGGCGCTGGCCGCCGAGATCAACGCCGCAGGCGTGGCGACGCCGCATTCCCCCGAAGCGTTTGCCGCCCTCAACCCCTATGCCGTGACGCTGCGCTACGACGATGAGGACATCGTCGTCGTCACTTCCGATCAGGCACGGCATCTTGTCGATGCGACGCTGGATTGGGCGGAGGAACTGGCCCGCGCCTGGCCGCGATAGGGCCGCAAAAAAGTCAGTCCCGGCGGCACGGCGGCCCGAATCCCCCGCAGGTAGAATGCCGCCTCCATGTCATTCGAAACCCTCATCGGCCTGCGCTATACCGCTTCCCGCAAGACCGGGGGCGGGAATTGCTTCATTTCGTTCATCTCGCTGATTTCCATGCTCGGGCTGGCGCTCGGGGTGGCGGCGCTGATCGTGGTGCTGTCGGTGATGAACGGGTTCCAGAAGGAGCTGCGCACGCGCATCCTCGGGGTGGCGTCGCACGCGCAGATTTCGGGGGCGGACGGCGAGCTGGAAAACTGGCCCGCCGCCGTGGCCGCCGTGGCGCGGCATCCGCGCGTGGTCGCCGCCGCGCCCTACGTGCAGCAGCAGGGCATGCTGTCCTACGACGGGCAGGTGAAGGGCGCGCTGATCCGCGGCGTGCTGCCGGCCGAGGAGGATCGCGTGGCCGATTTCGCGCGCCACATGAAGACGGGGCGGCTCGCCGAGCTGCGGCCGGGCGAGTTCGGCATCGTGCTGGGTTCGGAGCTGGCCTACGCGCTGCGCGTCTTCACCGGCGACAAGGTGACGCTGATCGCGCCGCAGGGCGTGGTGACGCCCGCCGCCGTGCTGCCGCGCATGAAGCAGTTCACCGTGGTCGGCGTGTTCGAGGTGGGCATGTTCGAATACGACTCGGGGCTGGCGCTGGTGCACATGGAGGACGCGCAGAAGCTTTACCGCATGGACGGCAATGTCTCGGGCGTGCGCCTCAAGCTCGACGACCTGTTCGCCGCGCCGCGCGTGGTGCATGAGCTGGCCGACGTGCTGGCGCGCGACCTGCGCGTGTCGGACTGGACGCGCAGCCACGCCAATTTCTTCCGCGCCGTGCAGATCGAGAAGAACATGATGTTCCTGATCCTGCTGCTGATCGTGGCGGTGGCGGCCTTCAACATCGTGTCGACGCTGGTGATGACGGTGACGGACAAGCGCGCCGACATCGCCATCCTGCGCACGCTGGGGGCGAGCCCGGGCAGCGTGATGCGCATCTTCATCATCCAGGGCACGCTGATCGGCGTCATCGGGCTGGCGCTGGGCGTGGCGGGCGGCGTGGCGCTGGCGCTCAACGTGGATGTGGTGGTGCCGGCCATCGAGCGCCTGTTCGGCATCCAGTTCCTCGCCAAGGACGTGTATTACATCTCCGACCTGCCGTCCGACCTGCACTGGTCGGACGTGTGGATCATCGCCGTCACCTCGTTCAGCCTCACCGTGCTGGCCACGCTCTACCCGAGCTGGCGCGCCGCGCGCACGAATCCGGCGGAGGCATTAAGGTATGAATGAGGTTATGAGTAGCCCCGTGCTGGCCTGCGCCGGGCTGACGAAAACCTTCCGCCAGGGCGCGGACGAGGTGCGCGTGCTCGACGGCGTGGACATGGCGATCGGCGCCGGCGAGACGGTGGCCATCGTCGGGGCGAGCGGCTCGGGCAAGAGCACGCTGCTGCACCTGCTCGGCGGGCTCGACGCGCCCTCGGCCGGCACGGTGCATCTGCTCGGCAGCGACCTCGCGCAGGTTTCCGAGCAGGAGCGCGGCCGGCTGCGCAACGAAAGCCTCGGCTTCGTCTACCAGTTCCACCACCTGCTGCCGGAATTCAGCGCGCTGGAGAACGTCGCCATGCCGCTGCTGATCCGGCGCATGCCGGCGCTGGAGGCGGAGGCGCGCGCGGCGGCGATCCTCGTCGAGGTGGGGCTGGGCGCGCGCCTGAAGCACCGGCCCGGCGAGCTCTCGGGCGGCGAGCGCCAGCGCGCCGCGCTGGCCCGCGCGCTGGTGACGCATCCGGCCTGCGTGCTGGCCGACGAGCCGACCGGCAACCTCGACCGCCGCACGGCCGACGAGGTGTTCGCGCTGATGCTGGACATGAACGCCGCGCACGGCACCAGCCTCGTCATCGTCACCCACGACGCGACGCTGGCGGCCGCCTGCCAGCGCCGGCTAGCGCTGCGCGACGGGCGGCTGGGCGCGGCGTAGCTTGCGGCTGCGCCAGGCGCGCAGCAGCCAGAGCCGCCAGGCGAAGCGGACGCCGAAATAGCCGGCGACGGAAAAGACGCTGGCGAGCAGCAGCACCCCGACGGCGAGCGGCTTGCCGAGCAGGCGCAGCCAGCCGGCGAAGGCCGCCAGCGAGGGGCCGGGGGCCGCGAAGTCGAATGCCGGCGGCGGCACGAAGGGCGCGCCGCCGTTGATGAACTGCTGGCCGACCCAGAAGGCCAGCAGGTAGAACGGCACGAAGGTGAGCGGGTTGGTGTAGAGCGTGGTGACGATCGCCAGCGGCAGGTTGACGCGGAAGGCGACGGCGCAGACGGCGGCGCTGGGCATCTGGAAGGGCGGCGGCATCATGCCGCAGAACAGCCCGGCCGCGACGGCGCCCGCCGCCGAGTGGCGGTTGAGGTGCCACAGGCGCGGATGCAGCAGCGTGGCGCGGAAGGGCGCCAGCAGCCGGTTGCGATGCACGGCGTCGGGGGCGGGCGTGTAGCGGCGGAGGAATTTGCGCATGGGAGCATTGTAAGCATGCCGTGGCGGGCGCTGGCGTTCGCGCTGGGCGTGTGGGCGGTGCAGCGGCTCGCCGTCCTGCCGGCGCTGACTTTTTTCGGATTCGCGGGGCTGGCCGGCGCCGGCTTGCTGTTCGGCGCGCGGCGGCGGCGCGGC
>JBFMDJ010000025.1:0-211640 GCA_040754195.1 Pseudomonadota bacterium
AAGCACCTACACCTATCGGCTGTTACTTTGTTAAAGATCCGTTGCCGCTCAGCAGCAAAGAGGGCCGCATTATAGACATCCACATCACCCCGTCAATACCCTTGCGAAAAATAATTCGGGGGAAAAGTCAGATCAAGGACACTCGCGCAAATTTTCGCTTCCCAACTTGCAAAACCACGCGGCTTCCCGGCTTCAGGACCAAGGCCTTGTCGCTAACCTTGTCGCCATCAATCCTAACCCCGCCTCCGTCAATCAGACGCATCGCCTCAGAAGTGCTGGCCGCCAAACCTGTCTGCTTCAATATCAAGGTAATTACAGCCGAATCGAGCGAATGCTCTGGCATGTCTTCCGGCAACATGCCCATCTGGAAACGTGCCTGAAAGTCTTCAAGCGCTTTCTCGGCGGCCGCTCTCGAATGGAAGCGCTCAACCAATTCCAGTGCCAGCAAAATCTTTATGTCCCTGGGATTGCGCCCCCCCAACGCTTCTTCACGTAGCCGCCCAATCTCGATACCGGATCGGAATGAGAGCAAGTCGAAATACCGCCACATAAGCTCGTCGGAAATTGACATGATCTTGCCAAATATCTCGCCTGGAGATTCCGCGATGCCAATGTAGTTGCCAAGAGACTTGGACATCTTATTGGCTCCGTCTGTCCCCTCCAGCAACGGCATGGTCAGCACGCATTGGGGAAGCTGGCCAAAATGCTTTTGCAATTCGCGGCCGATCAGCAAATTGAACCTCTGATCCGTCCCGCCCAACTCCACATCCGACCGCAAGGCAACCGAGTCGTATCCTTGGCATAGCGGGTATAAAAACTCATGTAGGGCAATGGGCTGGTTGCCATTGAAACGCTTGGAGAAATCATCGCGCTCAAGCATTCTTGCCACGGTATGCTGGGCAGCAAGCTTAACCATGCCGGCCGCTCCCAGACTGTCAAACCATGCGGAATTAAAACAGACTTCCGTTTTGTCTGGATCGAGAATTTTGAAAACCTGCTCCCGATAGGTTCGGGCGTTTTCCTCAATCTGCCCACGGGAAAGCGGGGGCCGCGTAGCATTTTTTCCGGTCGGATCGCCAATCTGGCCCGTAAAGTCGCCTATCAGGAACAGGACATGATGCCCCATCTCCTGAAAGTGCCGTAACTTGTTAATCAGCACAGTATGGCCAAGATGAAGGTCCGGCGCAGTCGGATCGAATCCTGCTTTAACCCTTAACGGGCGCCCGCTTTTCAACTTCTCAACGAAGTCGGTCTCAACCAACAACTCCTCAGCGCCTCGCTTGATCAGGGCCAGTTGCGACTCGACATCATTCATGCTGTTTTCCGAACATTTTGCAAGTTGGTTTGTCTGTTAGACTTAGAAAATGGATATTGCGAACTGATGGCTTATACAACTGCAATTTTAAACCAAGCATATTGCAGACTCCCACGCCACCCTGGATTGAAGATCGGGGCGGTATTGTCTGCAATGTTGCTGGGAGTAGTAACGGTATTTGGCCTGTCCCCTAACACGGCCATTTACTCCGGCCCAGCCACTGAAGTGCTTGATGCGATCCATCCACCTGCAATCCACTTTGTGCAACCATCCAACACTACTATTGTGCGCGAAGTCCGTATCCAGCATAGCGACACGGTTGCCGCCCTGTTGTCTGAAATGGGTGTTGATGATGATACCGCCTGGCGCTATTTGCGCACCGATCCTGATGCTGACTTGATCTTTCGCCAGCTTGTGCCAGGACGGACATTGACAGCCCAAGTGGCAACAAACGGCGCCTTGCAACAACTCGTTTTCCCCCTGAGCGGTGAGCGCAATACAGCTCTGCAAATCGCCAGAACAGCTGCCGGCTTTAATACGATAACTCATGAGCTTTCTGGCGAGACAAGGGTTGTCATGCAGTCAGCTGAAATTCGCCACTCGCTCTTCGGTGCAGCTGATGATATCGGAATGCCAGACGCTGTTGCAGTACAGTTGGCAGACATCTTTGGTGGTGACATCGACTTTCATCGCGACCTACGCAAGGGGGATAGATTCGCAGTGGTATATGAGAGTGTCACCCATACGGGAAACTCCACACATTCACTGCGGGTGCTTGCTGCAGAATTCGTCAATGCTGGGAAATCCTATCGCGCCTTCTGGTTTCAGGACGGTGACAGCAAAGGAGGGTATTACACTCCAGAGGGACAAAACGTAAAAAAGGCCTTTTTGCGCTCGCCCTTGGAATTTTCGAGGATCTCGTCCGGATATTCCAATGCCCGTCGTCACCCCGTTCTTGGAAAGGTGCGTGCGCATCGAGGCATCGATTACGCCGCTCCCACAGGAACCCGCGTCAAGGCTACCAGCGACGGTATCGTCGAGTTCGTCGGTAGACAGGGCGGGTATGGCAATGTGATAACACTTCGACATCCCGCTAACAAGACCACTGTCTATGGCCACCTATCAAAGTTCGCCGCTGGCCTGAAAAAAGGCTCTCGCGTGTCCCAAGGAGATGTCATCGGGTTCGTCGGCGCCACCGGATTGGCCACCGGCCCTCATTTACACTATGAATTTAGAGTAGCAGGCACTCATCGCAACCCGCTGACTGTCGTCCTGCCCAGTGGCAAACCATTGTCGCCAACTGAACTGCCTGTTTATCTTCATCATATTGCTGCACTGGCACCACAAATCGCAGCGGCTCAACGCGTTCAATATGTGATGCTGGATTGATATAGGCGGGCGCCCCAAAAGCAAACAGGGCGCGGATGCGCCCTGTTTGCTTTTGGGGACTACGTTCTCATGCGGAGAACGAGGAGCCACACCCGCAAGTGCTGGTCGCATTCGGGTTCTTGATCACGAACTGCGAACCTTGCAAGCCCTCGCTGTAGTCAATCTCGGCACCAACCAGATATTGGAAGCTCATCGGATCAATCAGCAAGGTGACGCCGTTCTTCTGCATCACGGTGTCGTCCTCGTTTGCCACTTCATCGAACGTAAAACCATACTGAAATCCGGAACAACCGCCGCCCGTCACAAATACGCGCAACTTCAGTTCGGAATTCCCTTCCTCGGCAATCAAATCCTTAACCTTGTTTGCCGCGCTATCCGTAAATACCAGCGGATTGGGGGTTTCTGTGGGTGCATTCATGTTTTTTCTCCTGAAGAGATATCTGAGTTGTATTGATTGATCCGTTCCAGCAGGAATCAATTGCTGTTAAATGCTTAGTTTCCAGTGGCCAGCTTGAGTTCAACAGCCTTGACTCCGCTGCCCCCTTGATGCACCAATCGCCCCTGCACGATGGCGCCCAAGTGCATTTCCACTGCATTGTATTCAACATCGCCGGTTACGCGCGCTCGCGGCTGCAGTTCCAGGAATTCGTTTGACCGCACCGGTCCATTCACCGTCCCATTGATGACCAGGTGCGAAACGCTTACTTCTCCATCTATGCGCGCATGCTCACTCACCACCAAAGTGCTTGGCTGCTCTCCGGTGGCGGAAACATTGCCACGCACCTCGCCGTCGATCCGCAGCCCGCCAGCGAAGGTCACATTACCCTCAATAATTGTGCCTGCCCCAATCAAGCTATCGATTCTATTGTGGGGCTTGCTTGTTTTTCCGAACATGCCGAACCTCTCCTATAGGGTAATGCTCTTGCTCGCTTTCAGATTGCCGGATTCGCTAATTCGAACCTCAATACTGCCAAGTTGATAGTCGGCAGGCACGTCTAGCCGGCCCTCAATCCGCCTGAAATTGCGTAAAGCAATCCTGTACTGCTCAACATTGGGATCATCAGAGCTTGGAAGTATTATCTTAGCACCCGACGCTCCGGCACGCGGCGATACAACCAGTTGCATATCGAACGTAGAGTCTTTGCCGCGCCTGACTCCCTGCAAGGCGATCAAAAAACTGTAGCGATATCCCGATGGCTCTTGACGCACGCTTAGCCGGTCCAGCAAGACCTCATTGCCAATCTTGCTTTCCAATCGGGTCAAGCGTTCGAATACCGCCAGTTCCTCTTTCAAGCGGGCATTCTCCGCCGCCAAAACGCTGTTTCTTTCTGACAAGGCCTGCTGGGCAGCCTGCTCTATCTGCAGACTGCTTTCACTCGCGGTCAGCAAACTGCGTAAGCGGGCAAGCTCTTCCTCAAGTGAGGCATTCGTTGCGCGCAGTTCGCTGGCTAGTTGGCCTGCCTCGCTTTGATCAAAGCCGGCCACTCGACGTCCCGCATCGAATGCCAAGGTGGCAAGGGCAAAGATGAGTACGAGCCCTCCCAGCGCCACTGCAATACGCAGATGCCATGGCACATGGGTCCTCACCGCAACCTTGGGAGCCGAGATCCCAAAGCGTCCGCGCAGCCGTCGCAACATCAAGGCAAGACGGGAAGTTGCGCCAATCCTAGGCATTCATCAAAACCAAACATCAGGTTCATGTTCTGAATCGCCTGTCCCGCAGCTCCCTTGACAAGATTGTCAATCACGGCAAGCACCACGAGCACCTCGCCACCTTGCGGACGATGAACTGCCAGACGGCAGGTATTGGCGGCGCGCACAGAACGTGTTTCCGGGCATTTCCCCGGGGGCAGGACATCGACAAACGGTTCTCCAGCGAATCGTTTTTCAAACAATGACTGGAAATCTTCCTCGCGAGCAATTCGGGCATACAAGGTTGCATGAATGCCCCTGATCATTGGCGTCAAGTGCGGCACAAAAGTCAGTCCCACCGGAACGGTGGCGACATTGGACAAGCCTTGGCGGATTTCGGGTAAATGACGATGCCCGGTCACTCCATATGCCTTGAAATTATCTGCGGCCTCGGCAAAGAGAATATGTGTCTCCGCCTTGCGTCCGGCACCCGACACCCCGGATTTTGCATCGGCGATCAGGCCATCAAAATCAACGCAACCCGCCTCGATGAGTGGCAGGAAACCAAGCTGGACAGCAGTGGGGTAGCAACCAGGATTCGCGACCAGACGCGCCGCGCGAACCTGCGCCCGATTGATCTCCGGCAAACCGTACACCGCTTCGGAAACAAGATCAGGTGCAGCATGCTTCATGCCGTACCATTTTTCCCATTCGGCAATATCCTTGATGCGAAAGTCCGCAGCCAGGTCGATGACACGCACGCCCGCTTCCAACAACTCACGCGCCTGCTGCATCGCGACTCCATTCGGCGTTGCGAAGAAGACAAGCTGACATTCCTTGAGAGGGGCCGCAGCCGGATCGCTGAAACACAAATCCACGCGCCCGCGCAAGCTAGGAAACATTTCGGCCACCATCCCGCCTGCCTCGGCTCGGGATGTGATGGCCACCAACTCTACCTCGGGATGCTGAGCCAGCAAGCGCAGCAATTCAACACCGGTATATCCGGTGCCGCCGACAATGCCCACCTTGATCATGAATGCCTACTCCTTATGACCCGTTATGATCGATCATAGCCGACAGGGCACTACAGAAGACAAAAAAGCCGCCCAAAGGCGGCTTTTTTGAGAAACAGCAATCAGCGCTTGGAGAACTGCTTGCGCCGCCGCGCCTTGTGAAAACCAACCTTCTTGCGCTCTACCTCGCGGGCATCGCGGGTGACGAAACCTGCTTTCGACAGCGCTGGCTTGAGCGCGGCATCATATTCGATCAGCGCGCGGGTAATGCCGTGGCGGACCGCGCCAGCCTGCCCGGACTCACCACCTCCCGTGACATTCACCAGGATGTCGAAGGTCGCAATGTTCTCGGTCAATTCCAAAGGCTGGCGCACGACCATGCGACCGGTTTCGCGGGAAAAAAACTCATCCACCGGCTTGTCATTCACGATGATCTTGCCGCTGCCGTTTTTCAGGAAAACACGCGCCACAGCGGTCTTGCGCCGTCCCGTGCCGTAATAGTAGTTGGCTGCCATTGTTCTGTCCTGTGTCCTGTCAGATTTCCAGGGTCTTGGGTTGCTGTGCCGAATGGGGATGCGCCGTTCCGGCATAGCACTTCATTTTCTTGAGCATCGCGTAACCGAGCGGGCCCTTGGGCAGCATGCCCTTGACGGCCTTTTCCAGCACCCGCGACGGGAAACGCTGCTGCAACTTGATGAAATTGGTCTCGTAAATGCCGCCGGGGAAACCGGTGTGGCGATAGTATTTCTTGTCCTGCGCCTTGTTGCCGGTGACGCGAAGTTTGTCAACATTGACAACCACGATGTAATCACCCGTATCAACGTGTGGCGTGTATTCGGGCTTGTGCTTGCCGCGCAAGCGACGGGCGATTTCGGCGGCAAGGCGGCCCAACACCTTGTCCGACGCGTCAACGACGAACCAATCGCGCTTGACTTCGTGCGGTTTTGCGGAAAAAGTCTTCATGGATGATCCCTGCTACCTAGTCACACAGCTTCTTGTTGATTGACGCACGAACAGGCGCCATACAGCCCGCCCGCAATGCGGAAAGCCGCGCATGTTATCGCAAGCAACAAGCAAAAGTCAAGATTCTTCATGATGCCAAGGCATCGAGGTGCGGAAACGGGGATACCGGAAAGCTATCACGCATACAATCGGCCATCGCTATCGAGATGGAGAAGTTCGTCATGGAATGCACCGTACGCTGGCATGAGGGCATGAGTTTCATTGCCGAAACCGGAAGTGGCCACCTCGTCCCGATGGATGGTGCGCCTGCCGCCGGGGGTCGCAATCTGGCACCACGACCGATGGAACTGTTGCTTGCAGGCGCTGGCGGTTGCACCTCCTTCGACGTCATCATGATCCTGCGCAAAGGGCGCCAGGACATTGTGGACTGCGAGGTCAAACTGGTGGCCACGCGTGCCGAGGATGATCCAAAGGTATTCACGCGCATCGACATGCACTTCGTGGTGAAAGGGCGGGGGCTCAAGCCGGAATCCGTGGAGCGCGCGATCAAGCTGTCGGCTGAAAAATATTGTTCGGCTTCGATCATGCTCGGCAAAACAGCCGAGATGAGCCATACATGGGAGATCGTTGAGGTCTGATGGCCAGCTAAACCCAGTAGGCCGTCCGGGTCATGATCCGTGCAGTCATGCGCATGGCGGTTTTGACAGCCGCGGGAAGCTCTATAGCACCCAGCTTGACCGCCGTTTCAGCATGCGCAGCTTCATCCGTCTTCATTTGCTCGACGACCGCACGGGAACGGCGATCCTCTCTCGGCAATCGATCCAGATGCCCTTCCAGATGAGCCTCGACTTGGCGCTCTGTTTCGACGAGAAACCCCAAGCTCACCGGGTCGCCAAAACGCCCGGCAATCGCGCCGATTGTCCACGCCCCCGCATACCAGAACGGATTCAACAGACTCTTGCGTCCCCCCAACTCCAGAATGCGGCGCTCGGTCCAGTTCAAGTGTTCGGTCTCTTCCCAGGCGGCCTGTTCAAGCGACTGCCGCACATATGAATCGCCAGCCGAGAGCGACTGGCTGGCATACAGTGCCTGCGCGCAAACCTCGCCCACATGGTTGACCCGCATCAGTGCAGCCGCACACCGCCGCTCGGTCTCGCTCATTTCGCCTTCGACAAGCTTCTCTCCCGGAATCAGCCGCGCAGAGGGTGCCTTGGCGAACATGGTGCGCAACGCCTGATCGATCTGCATGATGAACGGATCGAGCAAGCTCACGGACTTCCCTTGGCAACGCTCGGATGTTTTCCCAGCCGCAAGGCCTCAACCCCCTCGGCGGAGGTTTGAATCGGCACGCCATCCGGACAGAACAGGTTGCGCGACAATTCGGCATGGTGCCGATTGACCGGCTTGTTCTCGATAAACCGCCATTCGCTCAACCGCGCCTTCGCCCAACTGCCGTCTTTGCGTCCGGAGGCATAGATGCGGTATTCGCGCGTATCGCAGCGGATTCCCTCGAAACTGATGTTCGTGGCTCCGCCGCTGGTCTGGATAACCATGACGTAGCGAACCACGCGATCCTTGCCAACCTGTAGCGTTGATGCGTCAATCATGAAACGGTGCGATGTCATCTCGCTGACGTAGAACGGCAGCAAGTTTTCCGGCTTGGGAAACTCGGGAAATATTGCCTCCGCTTCAATCCATTTGACCTCCTCTTGATCGTAGGGCGCGTTATTAAAGGTTGGGTCACGGATAGTATCCAGCTGTGCAATCGCCCCGCTCGCGGCGATGCCAAGCAGGAGACTTAGGGCAAGCCTCCGCATCATGCTTCCTTCTCCTGTCGCGCCACCGACTCCATCCAGTCGAAATCTGACCAATATGGCATACGCTCCGAAGCGCGAAAAATCAGCCTGGACAGCTCTGTCAGTGCCTGAGCATAGACTGTCCGCTTGAACTCGATGACGGAATCAAGCGGCACCCAGTAGCTATTCCAGCGCCATGCATCGAATTCAGGTTTGTCGGTCGCGCGCAGGCTGACATCGGAATCCCGTCCGATCAGCCGCAACAAGAACCAGATCTGCTTCTGGCCCCTGTATGTCCCACGCCATTCGCGGCGCACCCACTGCTTTGGAACGTCATATCGCAGCCAATCACGCGTCCGGCCGAGGATGCGCACATGCTCCGGCCTGAGACCGACCTCTTCGTGAAGCTCGCGGAACATCGCCTCTTCGGGCGATTCACCTTTCTTGATCCCGCCCTGCGGAAATTGCCAGGAATGTTCGCGTATCCGCTTGCCCCAGAAAACCTCGTTGCGCTGATTGGTCAGGATAATGCCGACGTTCGGGCGATATCCTTCCCGGTCGAGCATGTTGAACCCCAGATTGTTTGACTGGATCAAATTGTTCCACATTCGACCGACCGAGGAAAGACGGTCAAGCAGGTAAAATTTGTCTTTCCCCGACCGACCAGAGACCCCGACATGCGTGCCAGCCAGTTTTTTATCGCCACACTCAAGGAAGCCCCTTCCGATGCCGAGGTCGTTTCCCACAAGTTGATGACGCGCGCCGGCATGATCCGCAAGCTGGCAGGCGGCATTTATACCTATATGCCCATGGGGCTGAGGGTGATCCGCAAGATCGAGGCCATTATCCGCGAGGAAATGAATCGAGCCGGCGCCATCGAACTGCTGATGCCGCTCATTCAGCCCGCCGAGCTCTGGCAGGAAACCGGCCGCTGGGACAAGATGGGTCCGGAAATGCTGCGCGTTAAGGATCGCCATGATCGCGACTTCATCATCCAGCCCACCTCGGAGGAAGTCGTCACCGACATCGCGCGCGGCGAGATCCACAGCTACCGCCAGTTGCCGAAAAACTTCTATCACATCCAGACCAAGTTCCGCGACGAGCGCCGGCCGCGCTTCGGCGTAATGCGCGGCCGCGAGTTCACGATGAAGGACGCCTACTCCTTCGACCGCGACGAAGCCGGCGCCGAGAAGAGCTATCAGGCGATGTATGCGGCCTACACGCGGATCTTCGAACGGCTTGGCTTGCGCTTCCGCGCCGTGCGCGCCGACACCGGCGCCATCGGCGGCTCGTTGTCGCACGAATTTCAGGTGATCGCCGATACCGGCGAGGATCTACTGGTCTACTGCCCCGACTCCGACTACGCCGCCAACATCGAGCTGGCCGAAGCTCTGCCGCTGAGCACCGTCCGGCCGACGTCAACTGTCGCCATGCAGAAGGTCGCCACGCCCGACACCATCCGCTGTGAAGACGTCGCCAAGCTGCTCGGCCTGCCGCTCGAGCGCACGGTGAAGTCGGTGGTCGTGGCCACCGATACGCCGCTCGGCGCCGAAATCTGGCTCCTGCTGGTGCGCGGCGACCACGAGCTGAATGAGGTCAAGGCCGGCAAACTGACCGGCCTTGAGGGCGGTTTCCGCTTCGCCAGCGAGCAGGAGATCATCCAGCACTTCGGCTGCCCGCCCGGCTACCTTGGCCCGCTCAATACCAAGAAGCCCGTGAAAATCGTCGCCGACCGCACGGTGGCGAACATGAGCGACTTCGTTACCGGCGCCAACGAAATCGGCTTTCACCTCCAGGGCATCAACTGGGGTCGCGACCTGCCCGAACCTGATATCGTCGCCGACATCCGCAACGTCGCCGAAGGCGACCCGTCGCCGGACGGCAAGGGCAGCCTCGCGATCCAGCGCGGCATCGAGGTCGGCCACGTCTTCTTTCTCGGTACCCGCTATTCGGCGGCGATGAATTGCACCTATCTCGACGAAACCGGCAAGCCGCAGACCATGGTGATGGGCTGCTACGGCATCGGCGTCACGCGCCTGGTCGGTGCCGCCATCGAGCAGAACCACGATGAGCGCGGCATCGTCTGGCCGGATTCGATCGCGCCTTTCACAATGGTCATTTGTCCGGTCGGCTGGGGCAAGTCGGAGGCCGTGCGCGAGGCGGCGATCAAACTCTACGATGAACTACTAGCCGCCGGCATCGACGCGATCCTCGACGACCGCGACGAGCGGCCCGGCGTGATGTTCGCCGACTGGGAGCTCATCGGCGTGCCATATCGCATCACCATCGGCGACCGCGGCCTCAAGGACAACATGGTGGAATACCAACATCGCCGCGACAAGGAAGCAACCAAGGTGCCGCTCGCGGAAATCGTCGCACTGGCACGACACAAGGCATGCGCCTAGGTTTGTTCTTTTTGCTGGCGTTCATCGCCGGCAAGGCCTGGAGCGGCGCGCAGATTTACGAACCACTGGCCGCCAGCGTGCAGGCGGCGCTGCATGCGGCCGTTTCGGACCGCGCCGCTCCGGAACCGCATTTCACCAGCATTGAGGAAAAAATCGACTGGCTGGCCGAAATGTCACGGCGCCTCGCCAGGCGCATGCCGGACCGCAAGGCGCGCCTGGAGTTTCTCAAGACAGCACGCTACGAGGCCCAGCGCGCCGGGCTGGACCCGCAACTGGTGCTCGGCCTGATCGAGGTCGAGAGCGGCTTCCGCAAGCATGCCGTTTCGGCGGCGGGCGCGCGTGGCTACATGCAGGTGATGCCGTTCTGGATCAAGCTGATCGGCCAACGCGACAGCAACCTGTTCCATTTGCGCACCAATCTCCGCTTCGGCTGCACAATCCTGCGCCATTATCTCGACATCGAAAAGGGTGACCTGTTCCGCGCGCTGGGCCGCTACAACGGCAGTCTGGGCCGACCGGAATATCCGGACATGGTGCGCGCCGCCTGGGAAAAACGCTGGGGGTGGGAGCCGCGCATCACTCAGGCCCGGCGGTAAAAGTCAGTCGCGGCGGGACGGCGACTGCAACTAACGCGGCAGCCCCGGCATGCCTCCGCCCATGAGCCCCTTCATGCCGCG
Source organism: Pseudomonadota bacterium (assembly GCA_040754195.1). Lineage (GTDB taxonomy): Bacteria > Pseudomonadota > Gammaproteobacteria > Burkholderiales > Rhodocyclaceae > Sulfuricystis. Next base: position 11,191 of record JBFMDJ010000025.1, read on the forward strand.
CATCATCTTCGCCATGCCGCCCTTCGAGAACTGCTTCATCATCTTCTGGGTCTGCTCGAACTGGTTGAGCAGGCGGTTGACCTCCTGCACCTGCACTCCGGCGCCCGCGGCGATACGGCGCTTGCGGCTGGCCTTGATCAGCTCCGGCCTGCCGCGCTCCAGCGGCGTCATCGAGTTGATGATGCCCTCGATGCGCCGGATCGCCTTGTCCTCGACCTGCCCGCCAGCCTGCTGCGCCAGCGCCCCGAACTGGGCCGGCAGCTTGTCGAGCAGAGCGCCCATGCCGCCCATCTTGCGCATCTGGCCGATCTGGTCCTTGAAGTCGTTGAGATCGAAGCCCTTGCCGGACTTCATCTTCTTGACGAATTCCTGAGCTTTGTCCTGATCGACGCCGCGCTGTGCTTCCTCGACCAAGCCAAGGATATCGCCCATGCCGAGGATGCGACTGGCCATGCGCTCGGGGTGGAACTCCTCGATGCCAGTCAGCTTCTCGCCGACGCCGGCGAATTTAAGCGGCTTGCCGGTGACATGGCGCACCGACAGAGCCGCGCCGCCGCGCGCATCACCATCCAGTTTGGTCAGGATCAAGCCGGTGAGCGGCAGCGCATCATTGAAGGCCTTGGCGGTATTCACCGCATCCTGGCCCAGCATCGCGTCGACCACGAAGAGGGTCTCGATCGGCCTGAGCTGCGCATGCAGTTCGCGAATCTCCGCCATCATCGCTTCATCGATCGCCAATCGGCCGGCGGTATCGACGAACAGCACGTCGTGGAAATGGCGCTTCGCATGGTCGAGCGCAGCGGCGGCGATTTCAGCCGGCTTCTGACCGGGCGCGGAGGGGAAAAAATCGATGCCCGCCTGCGCGGAAACGGTTTTCAACTGCTCAATGGCTGCAGGGCGGTACACGTCGCAACTGACGGCCAGCACCTTCTTCTTCTGGCGTTCCTTGAGCCACTTGCCGAGCTTGGCGGTCGTTGTGGTCTTGCCCGCGCCCTGCAGGCCCGCCATGAGGATGATGGCGGGTGGCTGGGTGGCCAGATTCAGCTCGGCCTTTGATCCGCCCATCAGCTCGGCCAGTTCGCGATGCACGACGCCGACCAAAGCCTGACCCGGTGTCAGCGAACCGATCACCTCCTGACCAACCGCCTTGTCTTTTACCCGGGCGATGAAGTCCTTGACCACCGGCAACGCGACATCAGCCTCCAGCATTGCCATGCGCACTTCGCGCAGCATTTCCGCAATATTCTCTTCTGTCAGGCGTGCCTGACCGCGCAGGGTCTTGACGACCTTGGCGAGTCGCTGGGTAAGGTTGTCGAGCATGCCGATGGAGTGAAGGCTTGGGGGTGAACGCTTGGTGTAGACTGCGTCAATGGCGTCAATTCTACTGCATTCGCCGGCCCCCCATTTCCTGGCAGTCTCGCTGTATGCGGGACTGGCGCTGCATCTCTGGCGCACCCGCTGGCGTGGCGCCCTCCTTGATCAGCCCGTCAAAGGTCTCGTCCCTTGGGAGCGTATCGTGTTGCTGGCGGCCCTGCTGCTGCATGGCCTGAGTATCGGCGAGGCGGTCTTCCCGCCGGTTGCCGACGGCACCCGGATCATCAGTTTCAGCTTCGCGGTCGCCCTTTCGGTCATCATGTGGCAGGCCGTCGCCCTCTACTGGATCGAAAGCTTCTATGCGCGCATGGAGGGCTTGCTGGTGCTGGGCCTGCCACTTGCCGCGATCTGCGTCGTCATGCCTCTTGGCTTCCCGGGACAGCACCTGCTTGCCAACGCCGGCTCGCTGACCTTCCACGTTCATTTCCTTGTGGCCATGCTCGCCTACAGCCTGTTCACGCTCGCAGCATTGCACGCAATCCTGATGGCCGTCACCGAACAGCGCCTGCATCGCGGCCGACTCACCCCGTTTTTCGCCGGCCTGCCACCGCTGTTGACGATGGAAACGTTGCTGTTCCGACTGATCAACGTCGCCTTCGTCTTGCTAACCCTGACGCTGCTCTCCGGCGTGATCTTTTCCGAGCATCTGTTCGGCAAGGCGCTCACCCTGAGCCACAAGACGGTGTTCGCCGTCCTGTCATGGCTGATTTTCGCCGCCCTGCTGTTCGGACGGCACCGCTACGGCTGGCGCGGTCGCACTGCGCTGCGCTGGACGCTGACCGGTTTCGGCGTCCTGCTGCTGGCCTATGTCGGCAGCCGTTTCGTGCTGGAAGTCCTGCTGGGGCGCCCCTGATCGTGGAGGACATTCCGCTTTCGGCGCTCTCCATCGCGCTGATCGTCCTGCTGGTGTTGTCCGCCTTCTTCTCGATGTCGGAAACCAGCATGATGGCGGCCAACCGCTACCGGCTACGGCACAAGGCCGCACAAGGTCACCGCGGCGCACGTCTCGCCCTTTCGCTGCTGGCCCGGGCCGACCGGCTACTGGGCGTCATCCTCCTTGGCAACAACCTCGTCAACGCCGGCACCGCCACGCTGGTCAGCGTCATCGCCATCGAACTGGTCGGCGAGGACAAATGGGCGCTGGGCGCCGCGACCCTGTTCACCACCTTCATCATCCTGGTCTGCTCGGAAATCACGCCGAAGGTCATCGCCGCCACCTACGCCGACCGCCTGACTCCCGTCCTGGCCTTTCTGCTGTGGCCGTTGCTGCGCGCCGTTTATCCGGTCGTCTGGTTCATCAACCTGTTCTCGCGCGGCCTGCTGGCCATCATGCGCATCCAGCCGAAAGGCATGGCCGAAGCGCCGCACCTGACCGCCGACGAATTGCGCTCGGTGGTGCTTGAGTCAGGTCAGTTCATTCCCAGCGAGCATCGCGCCATCCTTGTCAACCTGTTCGACCTCGAGCACGTCACTGTCGAGGACATCATGACGCCGCGCGGCGAAATCGAAAGCATCGATATCGCCGCACCCATGAGCGAGGTCAGGGAAAAGCTGGCCACCAGCTTCCATACCCGCCTGCCCGTCTATGAGCGCGAACCGGGCAACGTCATAGGCATCATTCACCTGCGCCGCCTCCTGGCCGGTGCATTGGGCGGCGAACTAACCCGCGAGTTGTTGCGCGAGGATCTGATCGAGCCCTATTTCATCCCCGCCGAAACCCCGGTTTACGCGCAATTGCGCTTCTTTCGTGAAAACCGCCAGCGTCTGGGCCTGGTCGTGGATGAATATGGCGAACTGCTCGGGCTGGTGACCATCGAGGACATCGTCGAAGAGATCGTCGGAAAATTCACCACCAGCATGCCGGGAACCGTCGCCGCCTTCAACTGGGACGCGGAAGGGGCTGTGCTTGTCGATGGCGGCTACAGCCTGCGCGAGGTCAACCGCATGCTCGCCCTCGACCTGCCGATCGATGGCCCCAAGACGCTCAATGGCCTGATTCTCGAACACCTGCGCGACATTCCGGAAATCGGCGTCGGACTAAGGATCGGCGGCATCGCGATGGAAATCGTCCAGACCGAGAATCGGCGCGTCAAGGTCGTGAAGATCTACCGGCCTGCCGCCCCAACCCCGCGCCCTCTGGGCTGAACCTGAAAGGTTCGGCTTTACAAGGTCTGGCAGGCAAGGCATTATCACTACGCATATCGAATGTGAGGAGCAGGCATGGCGAGCCCCGGCAAGGACGACTCCCTGGCGACATATGCCTGGGAAGGCAAGGACAAGAGCGGCAAGATCGTGCGCGGCGAGCAGCGGGCGCCCACGGAAACCGTGGTTCGCACGACGCTGCGCCGGCAGGGCATTCTGGTTACCAAGGTCAAGAAGCAGAGTTCGAGAGGCGGCGGCAAGGTCACCGACAAGGACATCACTCTTTTCACCCGCCAGTTGGCGACCATGATGAAATCCGGCGTGCCCTTGCTCCAGGCCTTCGACATCGTCGGCAAGGGCGCGGGCAACCCCGCGGTCGGCAAGCTGCTGACCGACATCAAGACCGATGTGGAAACCGGCGCCGCCCTCAATCAGGCGTTCCGCAAATATCCGCTCTATTTCGATCAGCTCTATTGCAACCTGGTCGAAGCAGGGGAACAGGCGGGCATTCTTGATGCCCTTCTTGATCGCCTGGCCACCTACAAGGAAAAAACCCAAGCGATCATTGGCAAGATCAAGAGCGCCCTGTTCTACCCCATCTCCGTTATTGTGGTGGCCTTCGTCGTCACTGCGGTGATCATGATTTTTGTTGTTCCGCAGTTCAAGGAAATCTTTTCAAACTTCGGTGCGGAACTTCCGGCGCCCACGCTAGTAGTCATCGCCATTTCCGACTACTTCGTTGCCTACTGGTATTTGATCTTCGGCGTCGTCGGTGGCGGAGTCTATGGATTTCTCTATGCCTGGAAACGCTCGGTGCCGGTGCAGATTTTCATGGACAAGCTGGCCTTGCGCCTCCCCATCTTCGGGTCCGTGATCCGCAAGGCGACCATCGCGCGCTGGACACGCACACTATCGACGATGTTCGCTGCCGGCGTGCCGCTGGTCGAGGCGCTCGACTCCGTTGGCGGCGCCTCTGGCAACTACATCTACCGCGAGGCAACCAAGCAAATCAAGGCAGAAGTGAGTACAGGTTCCAGTCTGACGGTCTCCATGCAGAACGCCGATGTATTCCCTAACATGGTGATCCAGATGATCGCGATCGGCGAGGAGTCAGGCCAGCTGGACCAGATGAGTGGCAAGGTCGCCGACTTTTACGAAGAAGAGGTCGACGACGCCGTGGCCTCCCTTTCCAGCCTGATGGAGCCGCTGATCATGGTGGTCTTGGGCGTATTGATCGGCGGCATCATCGTTGCCATGTACTTGCCGATCTTCAAGCTCGGTGCCGTAGTCTGATGCCTTACTCATGACCCAAGTCGATCCGGTTGCCTTAATTTCAATCTGTGTCCTTTTCGGCCTGCTGATCGGCAGCTTCCTGAACGTCGTCATCCATCGGCTGCCGCTCATGATGGAACGCGACTGGCGTGCCCAGTGCGCGGAGTTCGCCGGCAAGGAGGAACCGCCCGCCGAGCCGCTGTCGCTGGTTGCGCCGCGTTCGCGCTGCCCGCAGTGCGGCCGCCAGATTCGCGCCGTGGAAAACATTCCCATCCTCAGCTACCTGCTGCTCAAGGGACGCTGCCCGGGTTGCGGCAAGGCCATCAGCCCGCGCTACCCGCTGGTGGAGGCCTTCTCCGGCCTGCTGTTCGGCTATGCGGCCTGGCGTTATGGCGCCAGCGCGGCGGCGGCCGGCGCCATGCTGTTCGCCGCCGCGATGATCGCCCTTACCGGGATCGACTTCGACAAGCAGCTGCTGCCGGACGACATCACCCTGCCGCTGATCTGGGCCGGACTACTGATCAATCTGGATGGCACTTATGCCCCGCTCTCCAGTGCCGTCGTTGGCGCCGTCGCGGGCTATCTCCTGCTCTGGACGGTTTATTGGCTGTTCAAGCTCGCCACCGGCAAGGAGGGCATGGGCTATGGCGACTTCAAGCTGCTGGCGGCCATCGGTGCCTGGCTGGGATGGAAGATGCTGCCGCTGGTCATCCTGCTCTCCTCGCTGGTCGGCGCGACGGTCGGCATCGCCCTGATCGTGCTGGCGCGCCATGGCCGCAACGTGCCCATCCCCTTCGGCCCCTATCTCGCGGCGGCGGGACTGATCGCCCTGTTCTGGGGCAAATCGCTCAACCACGCCTACCTCGGCCTGTAGCCCGGCCCGCTCAAGGGCGGGCTTGATTTCCTTCTCGTCCGCCTCCATTTCCGGCTCCGTCTCGGCGGCTGAACCCCTTGTTTCTCAGTCGCTTAGTTATAATCTGGAAAACGTCGGAGAATTTCATGCCTATTTATGCCTATCGTTGCAGCCAGTGCGGCTTCGAGAAGGATGTCCTGCAGAAAATGTCGGATGCCCAGCTCACGCTCTGTCCCGAATGCAAGACGGAAAATTTTTCCAAGCAACTGACCGCCGCCGGTTTCCAGCTCAAGGGCAGCGGCTGGTATCAAACCGACTTCAAGAGCGGTGCGAAGCCCGCCAAGCCGGACAATCCGCCCCCCTGCCAGGGCGGCACGGGTTCCTGCGCCTGCAACTGACCGCCTGCCCGCGTGACCCCCTTCAAGAAATACTTCATCACCGGACTGCTGATCTGGATTCCGCTGGTGATCACGGTCTGGGTACTGACGATCGTCGTCGGCACCATGGACCAGTCCCTGCGCCTGTTGCCGGCAGCGATCCATCCGCAAAACTTGCTGGGCTTCAACATCCCCGGGGTCGGCGCGCTGCTCACGCTGCTGGTCGTCTTCCTCACCGGACTGGTGACGGCCAACATCATCGGCCAGAAGCTGGTGCGTTTCTGGGAAGGTGTGCTGGCGCGCATCCCTGTCGTCAAGTCAATCTATTACAGCGTCAAGCAGGTCTCGGACACGCTGTTTTCGGGCAACGGCGAGGCCTTCCGCAAGGTGCTGCTGGTGCACTATCCGCACCCGCAAGCCTGGTCGGTCGCCTTTCAGACCGGCATCCCGCCGCGACAGATCGGCGACCTGCTTGACGAAGAGCACGTCAGCGTCTTCATTCCCACCGCGCCCAGCCCGGTCAACGGCTTCTTCTTCTTCGTCAGGAAAAGCGAGACCATCGAGCTCGATATCAGCGTCGACGACGCCCTGAAATACATCGTGTCGATGGGAGTCGTGCCGCCCCAGCAGCGCCATCCCAACCTCGTCGGCCGCGCGCAGAACGAATAACCCCTTTGCATCCATTTGCGTCGCCGTCCCGCCGGCGCTGACTTTTCAAATCGGAACCACCATGCGTACTCACTACTGCGGCGAACTCAACGCCACTCATGTCGACCAGATCGTCACCCTCTGCGGCTGGAACCATCGCCGGCGCGACCATGGCGGCGTGATCTTCATCGACCTGCGCGACCGCGAAGGCATCGCCCAGATCGTCTGTGATCCCGACCGCCCAGAGATGTTCAAGCTCGCCGAGGCCGTGCGCAACGAGTTTGTGCTGAGGATCACCGGCAAGGTACGCCGCCGCCCCGCCGGCACCGAGAACGCCAACATGCCCTCGGGCGAGATCGAGATCCTCTGCCACGAACTGGAAATCCTCAACGCCGCGGTGACGCCACCCTTCCAGCTCGACGAGGACAATCTCTCGGAAAACGTCCGCCTGGTCAATCGCGTCATCGACCTGCGCCGCCCGCAGATGCAGAAGAACATGATGTTGCGCTACAAGACCGCGCGCGCCTTCCGCCGCTTCCTCGACGACAACGGCTTCATCGACATCGAAACACCGATGCTCACCAAGAGTACGCCCGAAGGCGCGCGCGACTACCTCGTGCCCTCGCGCGTCCATCCCGGTCAGTTCTTCGCCCTGCCGCAATCGCCGCAACTGTTCAAGCAGCTCTTGATGGTGGCCGGCTACGACCGCTACTACCAAATCACCAAGTGCTTCCGCGACGAAGACCTGCGCGCCGACCGCCAGCCTGAATTCACCCAGGTCGATATCGAGACGTCGTTCATGGACGAGCACGCCATTACCGGCATCATCGAGAAGCTGATCCGCTACGTGTTCAAGGACGCCATCGACGTCGATCTGCCCGAACCCTTCCCGCGCATGACCTACGCGGAAGCGATGCGCCGCTTCGGTTCCGACAAGCCGGACTTGCGCGTGACGCTGGAACTGAGCGAAGTCACCGACGCCGTCGCCGACGTCGCCTTCAAGGTCTTTTCGGGCCCTGCCACCTCCGGCGGCCGCGTCGCCGCGCTGCGCATTCCCGGCGGCGCCGCGCTGACCCGTGGCGAGATCGACGGCTACACCGAGTTCGTCAAAATCTACGGTGCCAAGGGTCTGGCCTACATCAAGATCAACGACGCCAGCAAGCTCAACGAGGAGGGCCTTCAGTCGCCGATTGTCAAAAACATCCACGAGACCGCGCTCAAGGCCATCATGGAGCGCACCGGCGCGCAGTCCGGCGACCTGATCTTCTTCGGCGCCGACAAGACCAAGATCGTCAACGATGCGCTCGGCGCGCTGCGCAGCAAGATCGGCCACGAGAAGGGCTACCTGAACGGCAAGGCGTGGGAACCGGTCTGGGTCGTCGACTTCCCGATGTTCGAATACGACGAGGAAGACAGGCGCTGGACCGCCTGCCACCACCCCTTCACCTCGCCGAAGGACGGCCACGACGAGCTGATGAAGACCAATCCGGGCGAGTGCCTCGCCAAGGCCTACGACCTCGCCCTCAACGGCTGGGAAATCGGCGGCGGCTCAGTGCGTATCCACAAGGCCGACGTGCAGGCACGCGTCTTCGAGGCGCTCGGCATCGGCGAAGAGGAGCAGCGCGCCAAGTTCGGCTTCCTGCTCGACGCCCTCAAGTATGGCGCGCCACCGCACGGTGGTCTGGCCTTCGGCCTCGACCGCATCGTCACCATGATGACCGGCGCCGAGTCGATCCGCGACGTGATCGCCTTCCCGAAGACGCAGCGCGCCCAGTGCCTGCTCACCGACGCGCCCTCGGACGTGGACGAAAAGCAACTGCGCGAACTGCACATCCGCCTGCGCCAAAAGATCGAAACGCAGGTCGAAGTTGGCAAGGGCTGATGCGGCGCCTCCTCGGCCTGCTGCTGGCCTGCGCATTCGCCCTTGCTCAGGCGCAGGAAATCGCGCGCGCCGACCTGCCGCCGGAGGGGCGGGAAACCCTGGCTCTGATTGCCCGGGGCGGACCGTTTCCCTACCCGCGCGATGGCATCGAATTCCGCAACTATGAAAAACTGCTGCCGGTAAGGCCACGCGGCCACTATCGCGAATACACCGTCGCGACCCCCGGCTTGAAGCATCGCGGCGCCCGGCGCATCGTTTGCGGCGGCGAGGTGCCAGCGCGGCCCGCGGCCTGCTGGTACACCGCCGACCACTACCGCAGCTTCGAAAGGATTCTGCCGTGAACTATGTCCAGATCCTCGCCCGGGTCGATCTCGCCGGTGTCTACCACATGCCGCTGGACGGTGAGGAAGGCCTGATCGCCGGTGCGCAGCAGAATGGGCTGGCCGTGTTTCGCGTCAACCTTGCCGGCACCCGCGACAAGCAGGAAATGCTCGCGGCCATGGGCAAGGCGATGGCCTTCCCGGAATGGTTCGGCTTCAATTGGGATGCCTTGCTCGATTGCCTCGCCGACCTCGGCTGGCGACCCGCCGAAGGCTACGTCGTCATCCTCGAGCACTGCGACGGCATCCACGGCCTTGCGGAAGCCGATTTCGTCCAGGCCCTGCAGGTTTTCGAAGCCGCCGCCAACGAATGGCGCGAACAGGACATCCCTTTCTGGTGCTTCGTCGACATGATGGCCGACGGCATCAACTGGCTGTCCGACATCGGCTGATCCCATGGCAGGCACGAAGAAGCCTGTCTCCGTGCTGGTCGTGATCCACGACCCCGGGCTGAATATCCTCCTGCTCGAACGCGCCACCCATCCGGGCTACTGGCAATCCGTTACCGGCTCTCAGGAAGAGGGGGAATCCCTCGTCGCGACCGCCGCGCGCGAAATCGCCGAGGAAACCGGCATCGCCTGCGTTCCGCGCGACCTGCGCGACTGGCGCCTCTCCAACCGCTTCGAAATCTTCGCCGAGTGGCGCGATCGCTACCCGGACGGCGTGACGCACAACGTCGAGCATGTCTTCAGCCTCTGCGTCCCCGCCGGCACTCCCGCCATCACGGCGCCGGGCGAGCACCGCGCCGTGCGCTGGCAGCCCTGGCGCGCCGCCGCGCCCGCCTGCTTTTCCTGGACCAATCGCGACGCCATCCTGATGCTTGGCCTTGCCGGCGTGTAAGCTCGCGGCATCTGGATCGTCTACCGTTCATCCAGCCAAGAGGAGAACGTCATGCCGCTGAACGTCCTGATGCCCCGCCAGCCAGTCCCGCCGCTCGACGTGCCGCTGCTCGGCGGCGACCGTTTCACGCTCGCCGTCCCGCCGGCGCTGACTTTTGCGATGGTCGTCTTCTACCGCGGCCTGCATTGCCCGCTCTGTGCAAAATACCTGACCGAACTGGAGCGCTTGTATCCCGAATTCGAGCAGCGCGGCATGCAGGCCGTCGCTATCAGCTCCGATACCGCGGAGCGCGCCGGCGCAATGGCGCAGAAGATCAACGCCGTCCGGCTGCCATTCGGCCACAGCCTACCCTTGGCCGTGGCCCGCCAGTGGGGGCTCACCGTCTCCGCCTCGCGCGGCAAAACCTCCATCGGCATCGAGGAACCAGCGCTGTTCTCGGAACCCGGCCTGTTTCTCGTGCGTCCCGACGGCACGCTTTACTGGGGCAGCACGCAGAGCATGCCCTTCGCCCGGCCGCACTTCGACGAAATCCTTGGCGCCATCGATTTCGTGGTGAAGAACGACTACCCGGCGCGCGGCGAATATACCGGTCCGGTTTGATGCCGCGCCACCTGCGCTCGCTGCGCGTCCAGCTCACGCTGGCGCTCGGGTTGTTCTTCGTCCTGATCGCCGGCGCGGTCGCCCATACCCTGCACGAGCTGGACTTGCGCCGCCACGACTACGTCATCCTCAATCTCGCCGGCCAGTTGCGCGTGATCAGCCATACCCTGGTTGACCAGTCGCGCCGCTACCTGACCGACAAGCCCGACGATTACGAGAAATACGACCGCGACCTCAAGCTCTTCTATCAGGACCTGCTGGCGCAGCAGCAGCTCTTCGGCAAGATCATCAAGGGATTCGAGGCGCGTCGCCTCGATGTCGAGCTGACCGGGCGCACCGACCCGCTCACCTGCAACTGGGACGGGCCTTCGCGCTCCCAGCTCGGCCTGACCGCGAGCATCTGGCGTGGCTTCAACGGCGGCCTCAAGCTGGCTCTGGCGAACGATCCCGACGGCCCGCGCCTGATCTCGGCCGCCGAATACATCGTGCGCGAAGGCGACGAACTGATCCGCGCCACCGACGCGCTCGCCGCCGCCTTCCAGCGCATGATGGAGGACAAGCTCGATCAGATCCGCCTCACGCAGTGGCTCACCGCGGGGACCGGACTGGCCCTGCTGCTCCTGCTGCTCGGCGGCCTCGCCCGGCAGGTGCTGCGGCCGCTCGACGCGACGCGGCAGGGCTTCGAACGCGTCGCACAGGGCGATTTCAATCATCGCGTGGCATTGCCGGACAATCTGGAGATCGGCGCCATGACCACTGCCTTCAATGCGCTCGCCGCACGCATCAGCAGCCTGTTCTGCCTCAACGCCCGCATCAATCAGGGGACCTCGCTGGACGACACACTGCGCTTCGTGCGCGAGGAATTCTCGCGCTTCCTGCCGGTCGACTGGGTCGGCGTGCTGACCCCCGGCGCGAATCCGGGCGAATGGCTGCTCGAACGCTACGACACGCATCTGGAGCACACCCTGCGCGAAGGCGCCTGCCACGCGCTCGACGTCCCGACCGCTAACGCCGCTCTCGATCTCGGCGCCGACAACGATTTCGCCCGCCAGCTGCGCACGGCCGGCTGCCGCACGGCGCTGTGCCTGCCCTTGGGAAAAGTCAGCGCCAGCGGGACGGCGCTGCTGGTGTTCGCGGCCGCCGATGCCGACGCCTACGGACTGGAGCGGCGCGAATTCCTCGCCAACCTCGCGGGGCAGATCAGTCCCGCGCTCGATCGCACCGTCGTCGTCGAAGCGCTCGTCGTCGCGGCCGTCGGCGGTCTGGCCAAGCTCGCGGAAAGCCGCGATCCGGAAACCGGCGACCACTTGTTCCGCATGGCGCGCTACTCCGCCATCGTCGCCGAGGAGCTCGGCTGCGACGCCGCCTACGTCCGTGCCATCCTGCAATTCGCGCCGATGCACGACATCGGCAAGGTCGGCGTCGCCGACCATATCCTGCTCAAGCCCGGCCGGCTCGACGCGGCGGAATTCGCCGAAATGCAGAAGCACCCACTCATCGGCGGCGAGGTGCTGCGCCGCTGCGAAGCTCAGGTGAATGCCCTCGGCCACAGCATCTTTCGCATCGGCGCGGAAATCGCGGAAGCCCACCACGAGAAGTTCGACGGCAGCGGCTACCCGCACGGTCTCGCGGGCGAGGCCATCCCGCTCGCCGCGCGCATCGTGGCGGTCGCCGACGTCTTCGACGCGCTGACCTCGAAGCGGCCCTACAAGGAAGCCTGGCCACTGGAGCAGGCTCTCGACGCGCTGCGGCGCGACGCGGGCAAGCATTTCGACCCGGCGATCATCGCGGCCTTCGAACGCGCGCTACCGAAAGTGCTGGCGATCTACGAACGACACCGTCACGTCTGAGCCGGCTCGCCGTCCCGCCGGCGCTGACTTTTCTTTCATTTGCCCAACACGCGCCGCCGGATGAACGCGTCGACCGACAGCCGCCCCGGACCGGCGAGGATCAGTGGCAGCAGCATCGCCATGAAAATCAGCGGCAGCTTGAAGTTGCCGTGCCCTTGGTCCGTGATGGTGTAGCCCCGTGCCAGCTCCGCGAACGTCACCCACTCGGCAGGCCAGTGCACGGCGGCGATGGCGACGATGGTCAGAATGAACAGTGCGGTGCCGAAGAAGCGCGTACCCAACCCGATGAGTAGTGCAATGCCGCCGGCGAGTTCGAACCACGTCGCCATCTGCCAGCTGATTTCCGGCGGCACGACATTGAAGGGAACGGGAAAGCTGCCCTGAATGTCGGCGAACCAGTTCTCGCCATGCAATTTTTCCAGCCCGGATTCGAAATACTCCCAGCCCAGCACCAGGCGCAGCGCAAGAAATCCCAGCCAGAGACCGGCGAGGTCGGCAAGATCCAGCCCCTTGCGCAGCACGTCCTTCACCGCCGGCTCCCGAGCATCGCGCCGGCGGTGCGCAACTCTTCCAGCAAAACGGCGCCATGCCAGAGGATCGCCTCCGCATCCGCATGACCGATCTCGCGGGCCACGTCAAGGCAGGCGTCGCGGCCCGTGCGCGCGCCCTCCTGCAGCAGCGCCACGAGGCGCGCTGCCACGGGGTTGAGTTCGATGAAGCGCACCGCATCGTCCGCGTCACGATAGACGAGCAGGTGCGTCAGCCGCGGCTTGCGCGGCCGCCAGGTCGGGCCGATGCGGTGCACGGGCCAGGCGTAGGCCAGGTTCAGCAGCGCCGGCGCCGGCACGGGCACACCGGCGAGCAGGTCGCCCGCCGGGTCGTGATCCGGCGCGTGCGCTTCCATCACGTCGAGCGCCAGTTCGACCCATTCATAATGCGCAAGCTCCCGCAGCCATGGGGGCAGCTTTATTTCGCTGGCGGCAAGCCACTCGAGAAATTCGCGCGGAATTTCGCGGAAATACGGCGTGCGGCAACGCGCTTCGCGGAAGAACGCCCGGTCGAGCCGGCGCCAACGCGCCTCGCCGAGCACGCTCCGCGTTACCGGGTAACAGGCATCGAGAAAGCCGGTGAGGTTGTTGAACAACAGTTCATGGTAGATCGCCATGCGGCGGCGCGGCACGCCGGCCGGGCGCGCCGCCGCGCGTGGATCACGGAGGTGGCGGCCGAAGTCGAGCTGGAATTCCTGGAAGGCAAGCATCAGGCGACTCTCCGTTCCTGCGGGACGCAGCGGCGCTGCGCGCTCGCGATCTGGCCGACCTCGCGTATCAGGTCGGCCAGCGGCGGAATGTTGAAGTCGCGCTCCAGACAGGTCGGCAGCGGACCGACGCGCGCGTAGGCGGCATCGAGCAGTTGCCAGACCGGATCGATCACGGTCGCGCCATGGGTATCGACCAGCACGCCATCGGGTTCGACGTAGTGGCCGGCCATGTGCAGGTAGCAGGTGCGTTCCAGCGGCAGGGCATCCATGAATGCCACCGGGTCGAAGCCGAAATTGCGGCTGTTCACATAAATGTTGTTCACGTCAAGGTGCAGCAGGCAGTCGGCCTCCTCGACCACGGCGCGGATGAATTCCGTCTCGCTCATCTCGGCGCCCGGCGGAGCGACGTAGTAGGAGGCGTTCTCGATGCCGATCTTCATTTCGAGGATGTCCTGGGCCTGGCGGATGCGGCCGGCAACCCAGCGCACCGCATCGCCGGTGCAGGGAATCGGTAGCAGATCGTAGAGGTGGCCATCGTCACCGCACCACGACAGGTGTTCGGTGTAGAGGGTCATGCCGTGCTCGCGCATGAAGCCCTTGATGCGTTCGAGCAGTTCGACGTCGAGCGGGCGCGGGCCGCCGAGGTCGAGCGAGAGGCCGTGGCAGACGAAGGAATGGCGTTCGGTGAAATAGCGCAGGTCCTTCGCCGAACGGCCGCCCATGCCCGCCCAGTTCTCCGGGGCGAGCTCGAAAAATTCGACCGGCGCGGACACCCCCGACTTCAGGGCGGGAATCAGCTCCCGCCTGAAGCCGAGGCCGGCACCGGAGATTCCGGTGACAGGCATGGCGCGCTTACTTCTTGGCGCCGCAGCTGCCATCCTTCTTCTTGTCGCCGCCGCAGCTGCCGTCCTTCTTCTTGTCGTCCATCTTCTTGTCTTCGGCAGCCCTCTTGTCGCCACCGCACTTGCCTTCGCCGCACTTGCCATCCTTCTTCTTGTCGTCCGCGGCGGCCAGCTGGTAGCCACTGCCGAGTTTGGTCATGCCGAAAGGGCTCTCGGCTGCCTGGACGGCGGGCGCCAGGGCGACGGTGGCGGCAAAAGCGACGCCGGTGGCGAGGGTCAGGGTAGTCGTTTTATTCATGGTGGTTCTCCTGTTGCGGGTTGAGGGATTACGCTTGCGGAGAGCCGATGCGCCGGGCGGCGGTACGGAGAAAAGCGAAGTGACGCTCGGTCGCCCGACAGCCCCTGCAGATGAGCAGGTGCAGACGCAGTCCCAGCCGCGTCCCGAACGACAGTTTGTGTTCGAGTTCCTGCGACATGAGGCGAGTGGCTTCCTTGCAATTCATCATCGTTCGTCTCCAAACCAGCGGCGGGACAGGCATTCGCGCAACCCCAACCGCGCCCGGTGCAGCAGCACCCAGCAGTTGGACGCGGATATCCCCAGTTCCTTACAAATTTCTTCCGTTTCCAATCCCAGAATCTCCCGCATCATGAAAACCCGCCCAGGCTTGGCCGGCACACCGTCGAGGCAGGCCTCGAAAACCACCCAGAACTGGCTGTTTTCCAGCGCACGCTCCGGATCGGCCCAAGCCACCGGCGGCTCGTCCCAGTGGCCGCGCCGGTCGAACAGCTCCTCGAAATCCTCGCCCTCATCATCGTTCGGCGCGAAATCGGCGACATTGCCTTCGCGCGCACGGCGCCGCAGTTCGTCGATGATCTTGTTTCTGAGAATGGCGAACACCCAGGTTTTCACCTGCGCGGCGCCGGCGAACTTGCCGGCGCCTGCCAACGCGGCAAGCATGGCCTCCTGCACCGCATCTTCCGCCTGCGCCTCGGAGCGCAATTGCAGCTTCGCGAAGCGCAACAGCTGCGGCCGCAGCCCGGCCAAGGCAGTCTTTATCTGGTCGGTATCCACCGCCCCCCCTGTCAGGCCTTCATCATAACCGCCCTTGAAATTTTCGCCGGACGGACCTAGTTATGTAATGAAATCAACCCGCTCAAGGAGGATGCCATGAACAAGCTGACCCGTTACGATCCGCTCGACGATCTGTTCCGCGGCTTTTTCGTCCGCCCCGTCGACATGGGCAAGGATGTCGAGGCGCCGAGCATCAGGATCGATGTCAAGGAGCAGGACAAGGCCTATGTCGTGCATGCCGAAATGCCCGGCATCAGGAAGGAGGACATTCACGTCACCATAGATGGGCCGCTCGTTTCGATCAGCGCCGAGCGCAAGGAAGAAAAGGAAGTGAAGGAGGGCGAGCAGGTGTTGCGCAAAGAGCGCTATTTCGGCAGCGTGTCGCGCAGCTTCCAGCTCGGTCAGGATATCGACGACGGTGCCGCAAGCGCGAAATTCACCGATGGCGTGCTGGAATTGACGCTACCGAAGAAGGCGGTCACGCAGTCGAAGCGGCTGACGATCGACTGAGAGTCAACTGCGCAGGCGATACCAGAGGATGCCGATCCATTCGTGGAGGGCAAGTCGGGTATTGCCATAGCCTTGGGGCAGAAAGTCGAGCGGCGTCAGCGGCCGCTCGTGGAACAGGGTCGGCGCCGGCACGACGGTCAGGCCGGTCGCGGCGAAAGCGTGTTGCGCCCGCGGCATGTGCCAGGCATGGGTGACAAGGAGGATTCGCGTCGCGCCGTCGCGTTGCAGCAGTTCCACCGAAAAGCGGGCGTTTTCGCGGGTGTTGATCGAGGCGTCCTCGACCCAGCGTACCGGGACGCCCAGTTCATCGACGAGAACGCGGCGCATGGCCTCACCTTCGCTGAGACCCGCGCCGTCCGGCGTCCCGCCGGTGACGAGGAGCGGCAGACCGGTTTCCCGGTGCAGCTTTGCCGCATAGCGCAGGCGCGGCAATGTGCCGTCGCTGACCGTATCGCCGCCATATTCCGGCGCCGCGCGGTAGCGTCCGCCGCCCAGTACGACGATGGCCTGCGCCTGCCGCGCCTGCGTCATGTCCAGCGTTTCTCCTTCCAGTCCGCGCAGCAGGGCGTTGCCGACCACGGGCAACGCCTGTGCCCAGAGCAAGACGAAGCCCGTCCCGACAAGCAGGCGGGCAAGGCGCGGGCGGCGGCGAAGCGCCAGCCAGCCAAAAGCGACGAACACGAGCCCGTTGAGCGGCGGCAGCAGGAAGCCGGCAACGAGATTGGTGAGCAGCCATTCGATCGACATGCCATGGTGTTCCGGTAACGACGAGGCCGCTAGAATGCCAGCTTTCACGATCCCCGACAGGATATCCACCATGAACGACGCCCTGCCTGCCGCCACCAAGGCCAAGATCCTCGGCGAAGCGCTACCCTACATCAAGCGCTTCTTCGACAAGACCATCGTCATCAAATACGGCGGCAACGCCATGACCGACCCGCAGCTCAAGGACTGCTTCGCGCGGGACGTGGTGCTGCTCAAGCTGGTCGGCATGAACCCGGTGGTGGTGCATGGCGGCGGGCCGCAGATCGAAGACCTGCTCAAGCGCGTCGGCAAGCAGGGGCAGTTCATCCAGGGCATGCGCGTCACCGACGAGGAGACCATGGACATCGTCGAGATGGTGCTCGGCGGCCAGGTGAACAAGGAAATCGTCAACCTCATCAACCAGCACGGCGGCAAGGCGGTCGGCCTCACCGGGCAGGACGGCAACTTCATCCGCGCCCGCAAGCTGCTGTTGCCCAACAAGGACAACCCCGAGGAGATGATCGACATCGGCTCGGTCGGCGAGATTACCTCGATCGATCCCTCGCTGATCGCGTTCCTCGACCAGGGCGACTTCATCCCGGTGATCGCGCCGATCGGCGTCGGCCCGCAGGGCGAGACCTACAACATCAACGCCGATGTCGTCGCCGGCAAGATCGCGGAGGTTCTCAATGCCGAGAAGCTGGTGCTGCTGACCAACACCCCGGGCGTGCTGAACAAGGCCGGCGAGTTGCTTACCGGCGTGACGCCCAAGGAAATCGACGCCATGGTGGAAGACGGCACGCTCTCCGGCGGCATGCTGCCGAAGATCGGCTCGGCGCTCGATGCAGCCAGGAGCGGCGTAAAGAGCGTACACATCATCGACGGCCGCGTCGAGCATGCGCTGCTGCTGGAAATCCTCACCGACCAGGGCGTCGGCACGCTGATCAAGTCGAAATGACCGGCCAACGGGTCTGGTTGTTCGATCTGGACAACACGCTCCACGACGCCAGCCCGCGCATCTTTCCCGCCATCAGCCGCGCCATGGGCGAATACGTGGCGCAAAAAGTCAGTCTCGGCGAGACGGCGGCGAAGGCACTGCGTGACCACTACTGGCGCCGCTACGGCGCCACCCTGACCGGACTGGTGCGTCACCATGGCGTCGATCCGCACCATTTTCTCGCCCAAACCCATGACTTTCTGCCAGAGTTGCCGCGCATGCTCGTCCATGAGCGCGCCCTGCGCCACATGTTGAAGAAACTGCCCGGCCGCAAGATCGTCTTTTCGAATGCGCCAGGCCGTTATGTCGCGGCGGTTCTCGAACACATCGGCATCCGGAGGCTGATCGACAGCGTATGGAGCATCGAACGCCTGCGCTTCACGCCCAAGCCACACATGGACGCCTTCCGCCGCCTGCTGCGCCACGAGCGTCTCGACCCGCGCCGCTGCATCCTCGTCGAGGACACGGCCGCCAACCTGCGCGCCGCCAAGCAGCTGGGCATGACGACGGTGCTGGTTTCCCCGCGCGCGCAAGTGCCCGCTTACGTGGATGCGCGCATAAAATCGGCGCTCGAACTTCCCAGACTAGGACTGACCTCATGACCCAAGCCGGTGAACGCAAGCTCCAGATCCTGCAAACCATCGCCACGATGCTGGAAAACCCGGCGGGCGAAAAGATCACCACCGCCGCGCTGGCGGCGAAACTCGACGTCTCGGAAGCCGCCCTCTACCGCCATTTCCCGAGCAAGGCGCGCATGTTCGAAGGCCTGATCGAGTTCATCGAGAATGCCCTCTTCACCGTGGTCGGCCAGATCGCCGCCGAGGAGGAAAATGGCATGCGGCAGGCCGAACTCATGCTCGCCGCCTCCCTGCGCTTCGCCGGCAAGAATCGCGGACTGGCCCGCGTGATGATCGGCGATGCCCTCGTGCATGAAAACCCGCGCCTGCAGGCGCGCATCAACCAGCTGTTCGAGCGGCTGGAGGCCTCGCTGAAACAGGCCCTGAAGATCGCCACCGCGCAGGGCGCCCTGCCGGCGGATCGCGACTGCGCCGCGCAGGCCGACCTGCTGGTCGTCCATCTGCTCGGCCGCCTGCAGCGCTACGTCAAGAGCGGCTTCAGAGACGATCCGCTCGTCCTCTGGCCGCAACAGAAAGCAACCTTACTTGCGTAGCAGCTCGGCGGCTTCGAGGGCGAAGTAGGTCAGGATGCCGTCGGCACCGGCGCGCTTGAAGCACAGCAACGCCTCCATCATCACCGCGTCGTGGTCCAGCCAGCCGTTTTGCGCGGCCGCCTTCAGCATCGCGTATTCGCCGCTAACCTGATAAGCGTAGGTCGGCACGCCGAACTCGTCCTTCACCCGCCGCACGATGTCGAGATAGGGCATGCCGGGCTTCACCATCACCATGTCGGCACCCTCCTGGATATCGAGCGCCACTTCGCGCATGGCCTCGTCCGAATTCGCCGGGTCCATCTGGTAGGTATATTTGTTGCCCTTGCCGAGGTTGCCGGAGGAGCCCACGGCATCGCGGAAGGGGCCATAGAAGCTGGAGGCATACTTGGCCGAGTAAGCCAGTATGCGCGTGTGAATGCGCTTTTTCGCGTCGAGCGCCACACGAATGGCCCCGATGCGGCCGTCCATCATGTCCGAAGGCGCCACCACGTCCGCCCCGGCCGCCGCATGAGTGAGCGCCTGCTTCACCAGCGCCGCGATGGTTTCGTCGTTCATCACGTAGCCATCGGCATCGATGAGGCCATCTTGGCCATGGCTGGTATAGGGGTCGAGCGCGACGTCGGTGATCACGCCAAGTTCCGGAAACTCCTTTTTCAGCTTCGCCACCACCGTCGGCACCAAGCCTTTCGGGTTCCAGGCTTCCTCGGCTCCGAGCGACTTTTTCTTCGCGTCGATCACCGGAAACAGGGCCAGGGCCGGAATTCCCAGCTTCAGGGCCTGTTCGGCCACCGGCAACAGGCGGTCGAGCGTCATGCGCGTCACGCCGGGCATCGAGGAAACCCCTTGCTCGGTCTTCCTTCCCTCCAGTACGAACACCGGATAGATGAAGTCGGCGGCGGTGAGCGCCGACTCGCGCATCAGGCGGCGGGAAAACTCGTCGCGGCGCATGCGGCGCATGCGTGTGGCAGGAAATACACCCTTAACAATCATGGTCTTATGCCTTAAAAAATACTGGAACTTTTTGGTCGAATATCTATCATATCAAGCGGAGGGTGACGAGCCCTCCCCCGCTATTCCTCCCTGAGCGGGTGCCTCGACGCTTGTTGGGGCATTTGGGCTTCCGGCTTTCTCCCCTTTGGCCGGAAGCCCTTTCTCTTTTTGGGCAAACCACGCGCTGACGACCTCCTCGACCTCTTCCATGCCGGTTTTCTTGAGGCTGGAAAACAGCTGGAAACCTATCGGAACACCAGGAAAGTCAGTGTCGGCGGCACGGCGAGCCGCAGCGAGCGTTTTCGCTTGCTCCTGCCGGGTCAGCTTGTCGGCCTTGGTCAGCAGGCAGTGGATGGGCCTGCCGGTGCCCGCGAACCAACCGATCATCCGGCGGTCGAGTTCCGTCAGCGGACGACGAGCGTCCATGATCAGCACCAGCCCGACCAGCGCCGCGCGTTGCGTCAGGTAGTGCTCAAGGAGGCCCTGCCATTGCCGCCGCACCGCCTCGGGCACTTCGGCATAGCCGTAACCCGGCAGATCGACCAGCGCGGCGCCGTTACGGAGGCGGAACAGGTTGATGAGCTGGGTACGACCGGGCGTTTTCGACACATAGGCAAGCCGGGTATGGCCCGCCAGCGTATTGATCGCGGAGGATTTGCCAGCATTCGAACGCCCCGCGAAGGCGATCTCGGCGCCGCCAGCCTGCGGCAGCGCCTTGGGATCAGCGACGGAAATCTCGAATTCGGCGTGGCGGAACAGGGAGGAGGACATGCGCGAGACCTGATGGGTGTCAACATAACCACAAGCTGATATAGAATAGCGCGTTTGTTAATCGCGCAGTTCTCCGAGGAGCCTCACGATGATCCGCCTTTCGTTCATGTCGATGTTTTCGGTCGCCGCCTTTGCACTGGCCGCCGCTGCCCAGGCCAACGAGCCAGCCAAGGCCGAAGCCTATCAGGGCGACGCCGCCAAGGGCCAGCCGATTGCCTCCGCCGTCTGCGGCGCCTGCCATGGTGCCGACGGCAACAGCCTGTCGTCGGCCAATCCCAAGCTCGCGGGCCAGCACGCCGCCTATCTCTTCAAGCAGATGAAGGACTTCAAGGCCGGCGGCGAAGGCCAGTCCGGCCGGATGAACCCGATCATGAACGGCATGATCGCGCCCTACACCGAAGAGCAGATGAAGGACTTCGCCGCCTACTTCGCCGCGCAGAAGCAGACCGGCGACACCCTGAAGAACCGCGACACCCTGGCGCTCGGCCAGAAGCTCTACCGCGCCGGCGACGCCAGCAAGGGTCTGCCAGCCTGCGCCGCCTGCCACGGCCCGACGGGCGCCGGCCTGCCGGCCCAGTTTCCACGCATCGGCGGCCAGTTCGCCGAATACACCGAGGCCCAGCTCAAGGCCTTCCGCCTCAGCGAGCGCGCCAACGACCCCAACAAGATGATGCAGATGGTCGCCGTGAAGATGACGGACGCCGAGATTCGCGCGGTCGCCGACTACATCGCCGGGCTGCATTGAGCGAACTCGCTCCCGGATTCGCGCGCGAAGGGGTGGCTTGATGCCGCCCCTTTTTGTTTGCGCGGAGCGGCGGCGGTGAAATCGTTCGGCATCCGCGAGCGCATTCTGCTCGCCGCGCTGGCGCCGGCCATCCTGGTAACGGTGCTGATTTCAGCGCTGCTGGTGATCGAGCACACCCGCGAAGCCCATATCGAACAGCATCGCCGGCTGTCTGCCGTCGCGCGGCAAATCGCCGCCGCCGCCGAATACAGCCTATTCGTCGGTGACCACGAAGCGCTGGGGCGCCTGCTCGAAACAGCAACGCAGGAGCCGGATGTGGTAGCAGGGACATTTCTCGATCCACAGGACAGGGTTCTCGTGGCGACGGTGCCGGAACGGCTGCTGCCAGATGCCGCTGACATATTGCTGGGCTTCGACCCACCCGTGCTGTCCGAAAAGGAGCGCCACTGGCACAAGCTCGCGATCCACGCCACCAGCTACGGCGAATTCGACCTCTTCGGGGCCGCCGGCCAGAAAACCCCTCCGCTGCTGGGCCATCTGCTGCTGCAAGTCTCGAACGAATCGCTCACGCGCGGCATGCTGAACTACGCCTTGAAGGCACTCGGCGGCGCCCTGTCGATCCTGCTGTTCGGCGTACTGCTTGCCCTGGCGCTGTCGCGCGGGCTGGTCCGCTCGCTCACCGAGATTCGTCTCGTCATCGAGGGCATCCGGCATGGCCACCACGGCCTGCGCGCACAAAGCACCGGCAATGACGAGCTTGGGCAGCTGGCGCAGGGCATCAATGCCATGGCCAACGCCGTCGCCCAGACGCAGGAGACCCTGGCGGCGCGCGTTGCCGAGGCTACAGCCACGCTGAGGCGCGAACGCGATGAAGCCTCTCAGGCGGCACGGGCGCGCAGCCGCTTCTTCGCCGCTGCCAGCCACGATTTGCGCCAGCCGATGCTGGCGCTCGGCCTTTTCGCCACCCGGCTCGGACGCGACGCCCACCATTCGCCGCTACGCCCGCAAGTGGATCAAGTCGTTCAGTCCGTGCGCAATCTACAGGGATTGCTCGATACGCTGCTGGACTACTCGCGCCTGTCCGGACAGGTCTACCGGATCGAGGAAAAACCGGTGCGCTCGCTCGATCTCGTTGCCCGCATCGTCGAGGAATTTTCCGCGGCGGCGGCAGACAAGCGTCTGGAGTTCCGCCACCGGGCCGCCGACTGCTGGCTGCTGACCGACCGGGCGCTGCTGCACCGCATCCTCATCAACCTTGTCGGCAACGCGATCCGTCATACCCGGCGCGGCGCGGTGCTGCTGACCTGCCGGCGCGGCGCCACCCATGCGCGCATCGAAGTCTGGGATACCGGCCCCGGCATTCCCGCCGAATTCCACGCCACCATATTCGACGAATTGGTGCAGCTCGACAATCCCGAACGCGACTCGGAAAAGGGGCTGGGACTGGGGCTCGCCATCGTGCGGCGCACCGCGGACCTGTTGCGCCATCCGCTGGCTCTGTGTTCCCGCGTCGGCCAGGGATCACGCTTTTCCGTCACCATCCCGCTCGCGCCGCCCCGGCCGGCCGAGGAAGAAGACTTGCTGGAAGCGAGCAGCGACCCGCTGGAGGACGCGAGAATTCTTTTCATCAGCGAACATCCGGGCGAACAGGAAGAAATCGCCGGGATGCTCGACGGCTGGGGCTGCCAACTGGTCTCCGTCGCCGATGCCGACGAGGCACGTAGCTGGATCGTCGTTCACGGCGCGCCCCGCGCGGTGCTGTGGGATACCGCCGATGGCGCCGCGGGAACGGAATACGCACAGGCCCTGCTCGACTGGCTGGAAACCGCCACCGGCTTCCGTCTGCCCGCGCTGATCGTCAGCAGCGGCCCGGTGCCGCAGTTGGAGCATCGGCCGGACACCGCCACGCGCCTCCTGCTGACGCGGCCCTTCCGGCCGGCGCGGTTGCGAGCGCTGCTAACGCGCATCGTCGCGACGGAAGAATCCTGAACCGGGTCGGCGCACTTTTGTCGTAAGGTTTTCGCCGCCGCGCCGACCAAGTCTCATGGACGCACATCTCCCCCTCCCCTCGGAAATCACTCCGCCCGAACTTTATGCGCGGCGGCGCGAATTCCTTCAGACCGCCATCGGCGTCGGCCTGGCGGCCGTCGTGCCGGCCCCGGCGCTGGCCGCCGCCGACGCGCCGACGCCGCTCAGGCATGTCACGGGCTACAACAACTTCTACGAATTCGGTACCGACAAGGAGGATCCGGCGCGGTACGCCCAGCGCCTGATTACCCGTCCCTGGCAGGTGCGCATCGAAGGCCTCGTGAAAAAGCCCGTCACGCTCGACATCGATGACATCCTCAAGCTCGCGCCGCTCGAGGAACGCATCTACCGGCTGCGCTGCGTCGAGGGCTGGAGCATGGTGATCCCCTGGCTCGGCTATTCCCTCGATACACTGCTTAGGCGCATCGAACCGCTCGGCAGCGCAAAATACGTCGAGTTCGTCTCCGCCGTGCAGCCGGAAACCATGCCGGGCGTCAGGAGCCGCGTGCTCGACTGGCCCTACGTCGAGGGGCTACGGCTGGACGAGGCGCGTCACCCGCTTGCGCTGCTGGTGCTGGGGCTCTACGGCGAAACGCTGCCCAAACAGAACGGCGCGCCGCTGCGCATCGCGATTCCCTGGAAATACGGCTTCAAGAGCGCGAAATCCATCGTCGCCATCCGCTTCGTCGAGCATGAACCGCGCAGTTCATGGATGAAAGCCAACCCGCGCGAATACGGCTTCTACTCGAACGTCAATCCGGAAGTCGACCACCCGCGCTGGAGCCAGGCGAGCGAGCGGCGCATCGGCGAATTTTTCAAGCGCAAGACGCTGATGTTCAACGGCTACGGCGAGCAGGTGGCCTCGCTCTACGCCGCCATGGATCTGCGGAAGCACTTCTGATGACCATTGTCCCGATGCCCATCGCCGTGCTGAAGACCCTGACTTTCGTCCTCTGTCTGCTGCCGCTCGGCTGGTATGGCTGGAACGCCTGGCATGACATGCTGGGCGCCAACCCGATCGAAGCCGTGACGCGCGGTCTTGGCACCTGGACGCTCAACCTGCTGCTGATCACACTCGCCGTCACCCCCTTGCGCAAGCTGACCGGCTGGCACGCGGCGATGCGCCTGCGGCGCATGCTCGGACTGTTCGCCTTCTTCTATGCCGTGCTGCACCTGACGACCTATCTGTGGTTCGACCAGTTCTTCGACTGGCAGGAGATCGCCAGGGACATCCTCAAGCGCCCCTTCATCACCGTCGGCATGGCCGCCTTCGTGTTGCTGATCCCCCTCGCCCTCACCTCGAACAACCGGGCGATCCGCAGACTCGGCGGCCGGCGCTGGCAGGCCTTGCACCGCGGCGTATACGCCATCGCCATTCTCGCCGTGCTGCACTACAGCTGGCTGGTCAAGGCCGACCAGTCGCAGCCGCTGCTCTACGGCGGCATCCTCGCCGGCCTGCTGGGTATCCGCGTTTGGTGGCGCGAGCAGGAGCGCAGGGAACAGCTCGCGGGCAAGTATTCGCCGCAGCCGAAAAGCAGGATCATCCCGCTCATTCCACGCTGAGCTTGCGCAGTGTCGCCTTCTGGCGCGCACGGCTCGCCCGCTTGTCCTTGCGCGCGTGAGGTCCGCCCTTCTTCAGTTGCGGCGGACCGCGAGCGGATTGCGCGGCCTGATCTTCTTCGCGCGCTTCATGGCTTGCCGAAACGCACGATGGCGCGGCCGTCCGGCAGCGTGCGCGGCGGCGCCTTCCAGGCATGACCATAGACGATCTCGAAGCGGGCCGGCAGCACACTGCCATCTCGCTCCCAGTTGGCGAAGACTCGCCGCCATGTCCGCCATGGCAGTTCGCCCAGCAGGGCGTCGCGCACGCCGACCCGGCGCTGGTCGGCCAGGAAGGTGCGTGGCGTGCGGTAGGTCAGCGTCAGCATTTCCATTTCCATCACCGGATCGGCAAAACCGGCACCCACGAGCATGTCGCCGATGTCGTGCATGTCGGGAAAATCGTGGATGGGCGCGCCGCCGGCGCGCAACTCCTTCAACGTATCCGGGCCGAGCATGGCAAAGTGCAGCAGGCCGCCCTCGGCCAGCACGCGGTGCAGTTCGGCAAACGCCGGCCGCGCATCCGGCAGCCAGTGCAGCATCAGGTTCGACCAGACGAGGTCGAGGCTGCCCGCGGCAAAAGGCAGGGCGCGCACATCGGCGTTCGCGCAGCGCGGCGCCCGCCCGCGCAACCGCTCCAGCCACCCGGCGCGCGCCTTCACCGCGCCCAGCATGGGCCGCGCGAAGTCCACCGCGAGAGGCAGCGCCCGCGGATAGCGGCGTTGGAGTTCGCGCACGCCGTCGCCCGTCGCGCAACCGATGTCGGCGAGACGGCGCGGCGCCAGGCGCACCCAATCGAGTCGCGCCGCCATGCGCGCGCCAACCTCCCGCGCCAGCACGGCGGCGCTGTCGTAGGATGCGGCTGCATCCGCGAAGTTTTCCCGCAATCTCATCGCCCGATCATCCGCAATGCCCCTGCGCTTGTCAATTTCCCGCCTGCTCGGCAGCGCCCTCGATGCCTGCCTGCCGCGCGCCTGCCTGCTCTGCGGCGATCCGGCGGGTGAACAATCGGTATGCGCGGCCTGCGCCGGGGACCTGCCGCGCCTGATGGCGCCGCTTTGCCCGGTCTGCGCGACGCCGCTGCCGCGCGCGGCGCCGGCCTGCGGCGCCTGCCTAACCGACCCACCCGCCTTCGACGCCACGCTCGCCGCGTGGCGCTATGCCTTCCCTCTCGACGATCTCGTGCGCCGCCTCAAATTCGGTCGCCGTCTCGCCAGCGCTGACTTTTTCGCGGCGGCGATGCAAGCCGGCACGCTGCCAGGCGGCGACGTGCTCATGCCCGTGCCGCTCTCGCGGGAAAGGCTACGCGCGCGCGGCTTCAATCAGGCGCTGGAAATCGCCCGCCCGCTGGCGCGGGCCCTGCGGCTGCCGCTCGATACCGCCAGTCTTGCACGCGTCCGCGATGCGGAACCGCAAAGCCGTCTGCCCTGGAATGCGCGTCATCGCAACGTGCGCCACGCCTTCGCCTGCCATGCCGACCTGACAGGCAAGGCCGTGATCCTCGTCGACGACGTGATGACCAGCGGCGCCACTCTGGATGCCGCGGCACGCGCGTTGAAGGAACGCGGCGCCACCCGCGTGACAAACTGGGTCGCGGCCCGCGCGATCAGGGACGCGCCGGGCTGAGCTTCTGCTCGACCGTTGCCGCCATCTCTGCGGTCAGCGTGCCGGTCGCGCGCGCCTTGGCAAAGGCGGCCCGCGCCTCCGCGCCATTGCCGCTTTCCTCCAGGGCAACACCAAGGCCGAACCACCAGCGCCCTTCCTGCGGCCGCAGAGCCAGGGCCAGCTTGAAGCGTTCGGCCGCCTCGGCCGGCCGCTGTTCCTTTTGCAGAAGGTAGGCGAACAAGCCCTGATAGTCGGCATTGCCGCCGGCATGGGGGGCATGGCGCTCCAGGGTCGCCACCGCGCCTGCGGTATCGCCCTGCTCGAATTGCAGCCGGGCCAGAATCACTGCCCAGCCGTGCTGCGCCGGGTCGAGAGCGAGACCGTCCTGGGCAACCTGTCGGGCTTCCGCCCACTTGCGCCCGCCCACCAGCACGGAAAGCAGGGCCTGGCGCCCCTTGGCATGACCCGGGTCGAGTTCGACGGCTTTTTGCAGGGCGGTTTGGGCGGCGGTGGCATCGCCGCGCCGCACCGCCTGGATGCCCTTGCGGTATTCTGTTTCAGCCATGTCGTGCGACTGGCCGCCCTTGGGTCGCTTGTCGATATGCGTGTCGGCAACCGGGATTTCCACGGCCGGCGGCCGGATTTCGCGCGGCGCGGGCGCGGGTTTGTCGGCCGGCGGTGGCTTGACCGGCGAGACAGGCTTGGCGACAGGCGGCTTTTCGCTTGTCATCGCCCTTGGCACCGGCTTGACGGCCGGTTTGTCCTCTACTGGCGTCGGGGGAGGCGCGGCCGTCTCAGGCGCATCGATCACCGCTTGGGCCTGGCCCAGCAGCGTTGACAGCTTCATTTCGCCGATATCCGCCGGAGCGGATTCGGATAGCGGAGGCACCGCGACCACGGGTGGCGCTGCGGGCAGCACCGGCGGCCGAGGTGGCTCCGGAGCAGGTACCGGCCGCGGAGTCAATGCCGGCTTGTTCGCGGAACCCGGCATCAGCAGCAAGCCAGCCACGAGGCCGGCAGAAATCGCGCCGATGCCGATGCCGATGGCCAGCATCCGCCACGACTGCGAACGGCTCGCCTCCTTTGCCGGCAAGGTGCGCAGGCCGGGCGGCAGGCCGGCGCGCTCCTGTTCGCTGGCCTGCCGCGAGTCCAGGTCGCGCAGCATCTGGTTGATGACGCTCATGGCCTGGCCGTCCGGATTACCATGGCCACCAGCCTTTGGGTTGCGGCACGCCCTCGGTATCCCGGGTCGCGGCCCTGACGTGGCGTGCATCGACCCGCGCGCGCCCCTCGCCGAAGGCGGCCAGCAGGGACTTGTGCGCGAGGATGTTTACCAGCCTCGGCGTGCCGGCGGCATGCTGCGCCAGCGCCTTCAATGCCGGTCGGGCGAAGATCGGCTCGCCGCTGTAGCCGGCGATGCGCAGGCGCTGCTCGACGTAGTTGCCGACCTCGTCCGTCTCCAGATGGCGCAAGCGGTGGTGGAAGGCGATGCGTTGCTTGAGCTGGCGTGCCGAATGGGCGTCGAGCAGTTCGTCGAGCTCGGGCTGGCCGAACAGGATGATGTGCAGCAACTTCCGCTTCTCGGTTTCAAGATTGGACAACAGGCGCAAACTCTCGAGCGTCAGGCGCGGCATGGTCTGCGCCTCGTCGATGCAGACCACGACCTTCCTGCCGGCGCGCGCCAGATCTAGCAGTCGGCGGTTCAGGCGCTTGACGACGTGAGCGGCATCGGGCTCGCCGTCGGCCGTGCCGAGGTCGTCCGCCACCTCGCGCAGGAAGGCGCGTGGCTCCATCTGCGGATTGGGCAGATAGGCGGCCTTCCATTCCGGCCCCAGCTCGGCGAGAAAATTCCGGCACAGCAGCGTCTTGCCTGTGCCGATCTCGCCGACGACCTTGACGAAACCCTCGCCGCTCGCCAGCGCGAAGTGCAGCAGGTTGAGACCCTCCAGATGGCTCTGGCTCGGATAGATGAACTCGGTGTCGGGCGTGATGCCGAAGGGCGGCTGCGTCAGGCCGAAGTGCGCGAGATACACGGTCAGTGGACAGGCACGGCGAGCGGCGGCAGATCGAAATTGCGCAGGCGTTCGCCGCTTTGTTCAAGGTCTTTCACCCAGGCGCGGTCGTCGTGGATGACGGTCGGTTTGAGCAGGATCACCAGCTCGCGCTTCGACAGGGCACGGCCGCGCTGGCCGAGCAGCGCGCCGGCGGCGCTGTTGGTCGTGCCAGGCAATCCCGTGTTGTCGCTGGTCTGCTGCTGTGTCATCAGCCCGCCGATGGCGACGATGTTGCCGTCCTGCACGCGCACGATGCTGTCGGTCTCGTTGACGCTCGACGTCGCCAGCGGCAGGGTGAACTGGCCAAGCGTGCCGAGGTCGATGACCTTGCTCTTCTCCGCCACCGCGCTCACGGCCGGATGCACATGCAGGATGATGTTGCCGTTCTCGTCGATCTGCGGCGTCACGTCGAGCGAGATGCCGGAAAAATAGGGCTGCAGCGTCAGGCTCGGCGTTGCGGTGGTGCCCGAGGTGGTACTGGTCGTGGTCGTCGAGATGTTGGTGACGAACAACTCGTCGGTACCGACCTTGAGCACCGCCTTCTGGTTGTTGATGGTGGCGATGCGTGGACTCGACAGCACCGATACCTGCCCCTGGGTTTCGAGGAAGTTGAGCAGCGAGGCGAAGTTGGCGGTCTGGAAGGCCAGGCCGACAAAGCCGCCGCCCAACGCCGAAGCGGCCACCGCGCCAGCGATGCCGGGCAGTGCGGCCACGTCGTTGTTGCCGATGGCTCCCGTGTCCGACGGCCCCAACCCGGCACCGGGCTCCAGCACGCCGAAGGTCAAGCGATTCCTGCTGCTGCCATTGAACGTTGACCAGTTGATGCCCGACTGATACTCCTCCGACAGGCGCACCTCGAGGATCTTCGCCTCCAGCATCACCTGCCGCTCGACCATCACTTGGGTCGCCTTCAGATACTGCTCGACGGAGCGCATCTCGCTCGGAAAGGCGCGAATGACCACGACCCCGGAGATGCTGTTGACCACCACGCTGCGGCCCTCGCCGGTGATGATCGTGTTCAGCGCGGTCTGCAGGTCGTGCCAGAAATCGGTATCGGAACTGGTCTGCACCCGGCTGGTCGTGCTGGAACTGCCGGTGCCGGAGTTGCCCGTGCCGGCCGGCACGGGCGTCGCGCCGGTGCTGGGAGTGGAAGTCGAGTTGGTGGTGCCGGAACCCGCGATGGCGCTCGACGTGACGCGCAGGTCGGTGGCGCCCCGACGGCGGCTGGCCAGGTAGTTGACCTGGAACACCCGGGTCTGCAGGGTATTCGGCTGGATGGAAATGCGGTTGCCCCTGATGTTGAATTCGTAGCCGTAGAGTTCGCGAATCGACTCCAGCGCTTCCTTCACCGTCACGTCCTTCAGGTTGACGGTGAGGCTGCCGGTCACCTCGGGGCCGACCAGCATGTTGTATTTGGTGCCGGTGACGATCGCCATGAACACCTGCGCGGCAGGCGCATTGACCACCGACAGGTCGAAGCGCGCCTCACCATTGCCGCCATTGCCATTCTCCTGCTGCGGCATCTCCACCGTCAGCGGCGGCAGCATGGCGGCATCCGTCTGCGCCGGAGCGATCTTGCGGTTGCCGGCGGCCTGGACAAGCTCTTCGCCAATGCGCTCGCGTACGAGATCGGGCCGCGGCTGCGGCGCCGTGCAGGCAGTCAGCGCGCACAGCGCCGCCGTTGCCGTCATGGCCTGCAGCAACTTCATCGGATGGCCTCCTTCTTTTTCCTTGCCGCCGCAGCGGCATCGCCTTTGCTAAGCTGCTTGGCGGCCGCCGGGGTCAGGCGCATGGTTTCCTCGCCTTCCGGCCCGCGCAGTACCACGCTGTCCTCGCCGACCGTCACCAGCGTGGCTTCGCCCACCTTGCCGCCCAGTTCGACGACAGCGCCGTTGATCAGGGCGGCGGGCCGGCCGTGCTTGCGCATGATGACCGACTGCAAGCCGCTGGCCGCGACCGCCCCGCCCGTGCTTTCGACCGCTGGCGCGACTTCCGCCGGCGGCCGGGTCGGATCGGCAAGCGCCTGCGCGCCGCTCGGCCCGGGCAACAGGCCCGCCAGCAGGATGAGGGACGCGTTCAGACCACCAGCCATGCCGACTCCAGGCTCAGGGTATAGACCGTCAGCGTCAGCTCGCTGACCGGATGCTTCTTGACCGCCAGACTCATGCCGCCCCACAGCAGCTTCTGCGGCCCGCTTTCGAGATCGCTGACGTAGGCAAGCAGGTCGTGATAATTGCCGGCGACCCTGATTTCGATGCCGTGCTTGTAGATGTTGTTGCCGGCGGCGAGAGCATCGGCCTCCGGTGCGGCGGCCGGTTTGCCGTCGGCGGCCTTTTTTTCGGGCGGCGCGATCAGCGGTTGCGGCGCCAGTGTGGCGAGGCTGACCAGGGACAGGCCGCGATGCCGTGCCAGCAGGGTTTGCAACAGCGCCGGCGCCTGCGCCGGAGGCACCAGCAGGCGATCAAAACCCTTGATGTCGCGCTCGGCGGCTTCCAGTTGGGCTCTCACCTCTTCCAGCGCGGTGCGGTTCGTGGCATCCGGATCGCGGCCTTTCGCGACCAGCATCGCCAGTTGGGTCGTCAGTTGGGCCTGCTCGGCCTGCTGCTGCTCCATGCTCTTTTGCAGCCGGGTTTTCTGCAACAGGGCCGGCTCGATCCACAAGCTGTATCCGCCCATGACGATGGCCGCCAGCGCGGCCCCGGCGATCAGGAGTTTTTCGCGTTTCTGTAGCGCGGCGAAGCGCGTCGACCAGTCGAACCAGCGGGTCTTCAGCGCCCCCGTCATCCGGCGCTCCCCGCGACGCCGGCGTTGCGCGTGAGCTTCGCCGCATCCCGGCCGTCGCCCATGACCGGGATCAGGACGAACTCGTGATAACGCGGCAAAACTGGAGCGGCGCCCGCCGCAGTCTCGGCCTGCCCCGCGTCGAGCTTGAGCGAGGCGAACGCGCGCCCCTGGAATGCCGATTCCTGGTTGAGGCGGCGAATGTATTCGGGCAGCAGGGCCGGATCGGTGGTGCGGCCGCGAATCTCGATGCCGCCGCTTTTCGCGTCGAAGTTGAAGGCAGTCAGCCACAGGCCGGACACGGTCTGACGGGCAAAACCGCGCAGGTAATCGGCGAAGGTCGCGCCGCCGTCTGCGCCGACGCCATCGCGTAGCGTCGCCAGCACCTCGCGGCGAGCCGTCAGCAGCAGGCGCTGGGCGGCCACCTCGTGCTCGAGGCGCGCGTCCGGCTTGCGGCTGGCGATTTTCTGGGTCAGCGCGGCGATCTGTTCGCGCGCGGTCTTGAGCTGGCTTTCGCTCGCGGCCGCGCGCGCGGCAAGCGTCTTTGCTTCGGTCCTGGCGAAATGGCCGGACCCGCCGACCACGCCCAGCAGCAGGAGGCACACCGCAACCACGTTGCCGAGCGTCAGCCACTCGCGCTGGCGTTCCAGCGCGGCGTCGTAAAGATTGATCTGCTGGCTCATGTCACTGGTCGCGCAGGGCCGCGCCGAGCGCGCGCCAGTTGTCGTATTGAGCCGACACCTCGGCCAGCGCCGGGGTCGCCTCGATGTCGAGCACGTCGGCGAGATTGGCGCTCGCCACCGGCAGCGACAGGTTCGCGGCCAGATACTCGACGAACTTCTCGCCGCCCGGCAATGGGCCGACCAACAGGCGATTCAGGGGGACGGCGCTGTAGTTACGGTCGAAATTGTCGAGCGAACGCTGGATGTCCAGCAGCACGCGCTCGTGCAGCGCCCCGGCCTGCGCGCCGGCCAGTTCCGGGCCGCCGACATCGAGATGGCGCACCATGAACAGCTCGCCCTGGTAGCTGATCGTCAGCCGCCCACCCTTGCTGTCGAAGGCCACGACCGCAAGGCCGCGATTCGGCTCCTCGAACAGGGCGGCGATATTGCGCTGCGCCAGTTCGGGAATGTCGATCGCCGTCAGGGGAATCCTTGAATCCTGAAACAGGCGCACGCGCGCCTGCAGCGCATCGCGGTTGGCCACCACCACCCACAGCTGGGGCGAACGGCTGGCCGGCGCGGGAATGTCGAGCACGTCGATGCCCGCCTGCTCGACGGGAAAGTCGACCATGTCCTTCACGCGCCAGCGCATGGCCTCGCGCAGCTCGTCGTGCGGCAGGTCGCGCGCGTTGTCTGGCGCATCGACCTGCAGCAACTGGTATTGGCCGTGCCAGAGCAGCGTAGTGCAGCGCTGGCGGGCCAAACGCTTGGCGTTCTTGAGACGCTTCAGGGCTTCCAGTTCGTCGCCTTCCCGGGCGAAACTGTCGCAGGCGCGCACGCGCGGACGCTCCTCGCGCCGCCGCTCCACGCTCGCGACGGCGATGCGATCGGTGCCGAACACCACCGCCGTCCATCCGTCCTCGTTCGCCAGTTTTTGCCAGAAAGCCATAGTCGGGCCTGTTATTCCGTCTGCCCGGAGTCTAACTGTCCGCGTCTTGCCGAAATACCTGAATAAGGGAGAAAAACCCCATCAGATGGCAGGGGAAAACCCGGGGAACAGCGTCGGCCGCCGACCCGTCTGGTCTGACTTTAGTTATACGTTAAGAGGCCAACTTACCTGAAAGCGATGATTGGCTGATCCACCGACAGGCTTTCGCCCGGCTTCGCCAGCAACGCATCGACAACGCAGTCGCGCTCCGCCTTCAGGACGTTTTCCATCTTCATCGCCTCGATCTTGGCCAGCACCTCGCCGGCCTTGACATCCTGCCCGGGCGCGACGGCGATCTGCGTCAGCAGGCCCGGCATCGGCGACAGCAGGAATTTCGACATGTCCGGCGGCGCCTTGTACGGCATCAGCGACTGCAGATGGGCAGCACGCGCCGACATGACCAGGATATCGGCCTGCGTCCCCCAGTGGAACAACCGGTATTTCAGTCCCCTCCGCTCGACCTGCATGCAAAAGGACTCGCCATTCAGCGTACCCCGATACAGGGGCTGGCCGAACTGCCAGTCGCTGCGGATCGCGTAGGTCTCGCCGGCATAACCCACATCCCAACCGCCCGCGACCTCCGCCACCCTCACCTCGTGGTCGGTCCCGCTCTCCAGACGGACGACGAAGTCCGAGCCCGGCCGGTATTCATGGCCGGGCATCTGGCCGGTGATCGTGGCATTGCGGGCCAAATACTGGCGATGCATCGCGGCCGCGACGGCGATCAGCATGGCCGGATCGTCATGCGGCACCATCGAGGCATCAAAGCCCTGCGGGAACTCTTCGGCGATGAAGCCGGTATTGAAGTTGCCGGAAACGAAGCGCGGATGCTGCATCAGCGCGGCCTGGAAGGGGATGTTGCTCGCCACGCCGCGGATCGCGAAGGCGTTCAGGGCGTCGCGCATGCGGGCGATCGCCGCGTCGCGCGTCGGCCCATGCACGATCAGCTTGGCGATCATCGAATCGTAGAACATCGAGATTTCGCCGCCTTCATAGACGCCGGTATCCACGCGTACGCCGTGGCCTTCGGCCGGCGGGATGAACTTCACCAGGCGGCCGGTGGAGGGCAGGAAGCCGCGGAACGGATCCTCGGCGTTGATGCGGCACTCCATCGACCAGCCGTCGAGCCTGACCTCCTCCTGCCGGAACGGCAGCTTCTCGCCGGCAGCGACGCGGATCATCAGTTCGACGAGGTCGAGGCCGGTGATGTTCTCGGTGACCGGATGCTCGACCTGCAGGCGGGTGTTCATTTCGAGGAAGTAGAACGACTTGTCCTTGCCGACGACGAACTCGACCGTGCCGGCCGATTGATAGTTGACCGCCCTGGCCAGCGCCACGGCCTGCTCGCCCATCGCCTTGCGCGTCGCCGGATCGAGAAAGGGCGAGGGCGCCTCCTCGATGACCTTCTGGTGGCGGCGCTGGATCGAGCACTCGCGCTCGTTCAGGTAGATGCAGTTGCCGTGAGCATCGCCGATCAGCTGGATCTCGATGTGGCGCGGCTCCTCGACGAACTTCTCGATGAAGACGCGGTCGTCGCCGAAGGCATTCTTCGCCTCGGTCTTGC
The DNA here is from genome assembly GCA_040754195.1 of Pseudomonadota bacterium. GTDB lineage: Bacteria > Pseudomonadota > Gammaproteobacteria > Burkholderiales > Rhodocyclaceae > Sulfuricystis. The sequence goes on from JBFMDJ010000025.1 coordinate 45,790, forward strand.
ACGAGCTAAAGCCTTCATGCGCCTCCTTGTCGTCGTAGGCGACGCGCAGGCCCTTGCCGCCGCCGCCGGCGGAAGCCTTGATCATCACCGGGTAGCCGATGCCCCTGGCGATCTCCACCGCCCGTTCGGGCGTGTCGATGGCGTCGTTGTAGCCGGGGATGACGTTGACCCTGGCTTCGAGGGCAAGCTTCTTCGAGGCGATCTTGTCGCCCATCGCCGCCACGGAATGATGCTTCGGGCCGATGAAGATGATGCCCTCCTCTTCCAGCCGGCGGGAAAACGCCTCGTTCTCGGACAGGAAGCCGTAGCCCGGATGCACGGCCTCTGCGCCGGTCTGCTTGCAGGCGGCGATGATCTTGTCCATCACCAGATAGGATTCCTTCGACGGTGCCGGTCCGATGCAGACGGCCTCGTCGGCCATCTCGACGTGCAATGCATCCTTGTCGGCCTCGGAATGGACGGCGACGGTGGCGATGCCCATCCTGCGGGCGGTCTTGATGACGCGGCAGGCGATTTCGCCGCGGTTGGCGATCAGGATTTTCTTGAACATGTTCGTATCCTCAGAGCGGAATGTTCCCGTGCTTGCGCCACGGATTCTTGATGTCCTTGTTGCGTAGCATCACCAGCGAACGGCAGATGCGTTTCCTCGTTTCGTGCGGCTGGATCACGTCGTCGATGAAGCCGCGCGCTCCGGCGACGAAGGGATTGGCGAACTTGGCCTTGTATTCGGCCTCGCGCGCCGCCACCTTTTCGGGATCGCCCTTTTCCTCGCGGAAGATGATCTCGACGGCGCCCTTCGGACCCATCACCGCGATTTCCGCGCTGGGCCAGGCGAAGTTCACGTCGCCGCGCAAATGCTTCGAGGCCATCACGTCGTAGGCGCCGCCGTAGGCCTTGCGGGTGATCACGGTCACCTTCGGCACGGTGCACTCGGCGTAGGCGTAGAGCAGCTTGGCGCCATGCTTGATGATGCCGCCGTATTCCTGCGCGGTCCCGGGCATGAAGCCGGGCACATCGACGAAAGTGATGATCGGGATGTTGTAGGCATCGCAAAAACGGACGAAGCGGCCGGCCTTGATCGAGGACTTGATGTCGAGGCAGCCGGCCAGCACCATCGGCTGGTTGGCGACGATGCCGACGGTCTGGCCCTCCATGCGCGCAAAGCCGATGACGATGTTTTTCGCGTGATCGGGCTGGAGCTCGAAGAAGTCGGCGTCATCCACCGTCTTGATGATCAGCTCCTTGATGTCGTAAGGCTTGTTGGCGTTATCCGGCACCAGCGTGTCGAGCGAAAAGTCCAGACGGTCGGCCGGGTCCTGCGTCGGGCGGATCGGCGGCTTTTCCCGGTTGTTGAGCGGCAGGTAGTTGAAGAAACGCCGCAGCATCACCAGCGCCTCGACATCGTTCTCGAAGGCGAGATCGGCCACCCCGGACTTGGTCGTGTGCGTCACCGCGCCGCCCAGTTCCTCGGCGGTCACCTCCTCATGGGTTACGGTCTTCACCACCTCGGGACCGGTGACGAACATGTAGGAACTGTCCTTGACCATGAAGATGAAGTCGGTCATCGCCGGCGAATACACCGCGCCGCCGGCGCAGGGGCCCATGATCAGCGAGATTTGCGGAATGACTCCGGAAGCCAGCACGTTGCGCTGGAACACGTCGGCGTATCCCCCCAGCGCCGCCACGCCTTCCTGGATGCGCGCGCCGCCCGAGTCGTTGAGGCCGATCACCGGGGCGCCGACCTGCATCGCCTTGTCCATGATCTTGCAGATTTTCTCGGCGTGCGCCTCGGAGAGGGCGCCGCCGAAGACCGTGAAGTCCTGCGAAAAGATGAACACCATGCGGCCGTTGATGGTGCCGTAGCCCGTCACCACGCCGTCGCTGGGAATCTTGGTCGCATCCATGCCGAAGTCGGTGCAGCGATGCTCCTTGAACATGTCCCACTCTTCGAAAGTGCCATCGTCGAGCAAGAGCTCGATGCGCTCGCGCGCGGTCAGCTTGCCCTTCCTGTGCTGGGCGTCGATGCGCTTCTGGCCGCCGCCGAGGCGGGCCTGATCGCGCTTTTCTTCCAGTTGCTGGATGATTTCATGCATGGTTTTCTCCACTCGTTTCCTGTCGTATGCGCTACTCGTAATCGGGGTTTTCATAGGTCGCGCTCAGCTGGCCGAGCAAGCGCCGGGCGGCCGCCACCGGCGTCGCCGCGCCCGTCGCCACCGCCTTGACGAGCGCCGGCAGCATGGCCTGCACGCCCGGATGTTCGCGAAAGCGCTGCCGCAGTCCGGCGTCGATCAGCTGCCACATCCAGTCTACGGCCTGGCGGTGGCGCTTCGCCGCGAATTCGCCGCTCTCCTCCATCGCGCGCCGGAAGGCCAGCAGGCAGTCCCACGCCGCGTCGATGCCCTGACCGTGCAGCGCGCTGGTCTGCAGCACCGGCGGCCGCCAGTGGGCGCTGGCGGGATGCAGCAGCGACAGGGCGGAACGCATTTGCAGCGCGGCGCGCGCGGCGGCCGTGGCGTCGAGGTCGGCCTTGTTGTAGATCACCACGTCGGCCAGTTCGACGACGCCTTTTTTGATCGCCTGCAGGTCGTCGCCGGCGTTCGGTAATTGCAGCAGGACGAAGACATCCGTCATGCCGGCCACCACGGTTTCGGACTGGCCGACGCCGACCGTCTCGACGATCACCACGTCGAAGCCGGCGGCCTCGCAGACCAGCATCGCCTCGCGCGTCTTCTCGGCCACGCCGCCCAGCGTGCCCGCCGTCGGCGAGGGGCGGATGAAAGCCATCTCCTGTTGCGACAGGCGTTCCATGCGCGTCTTGTCGCCGAGGATGGAGCCGCCGCTCTTCGTCGAGGAAGGGTCGATCGCCAGCACGGCGACACGCAGGCCTTGCGCGAGCAGGTGCAGGCCGAAAGCTTCGACGAAGGTGGACTTGCCGACGCCCGGCACGCCGGTCAGGCCGATGCGCAGGGCCTTGCCGGCATGCGGCAGGAGGGCCTCCAGCACCTGCGCCGCGCGCGCCTGATGGTCGCCGCGGGTCGACTCGACCAGCGTGATGGCCTTGGCGAGCGCGCGCCGTTGACCCGCGACCACGCCCGCAACGAGCTCGCGGTCTTCCGGCATCAGCCCCGGCTCGGTCATCGCCGCCCCGCCAGCACTGACTTTTTACGCCGAACCCGGCAGATGCGCCGCGCGGATCGCGCGCAGCACCTCGCCGGCGCACTGCGGGATCGGCGTGCCGGGGCCGAAGATGCCCTTGGCGCCGGCGGCGTAGAGCGCCTCGTAATCCTGAACCGGGATCACGCCGCCGACGAAGACGACGATGTCCGCCGCGCCCTGGTCCTTGAGCGCCTGCACCAGTTGCGGCACCAGCGTCTTGTGGCCGGCGGCCAGCGTGGATACGCCGATCGCATGCACATCGTTCTCGATGGCCTGGCGCGCGGCTTCCTCCGGCGTCTGGAACAGCGGGCCGATGTCCACGTCGAAGCCGAGGTCGGCAAAGGCAGTGGCGACGACCTTGGCGCCACGGTCGTGGCCGTCCTGGCCGAGCTTGGCGATCATGATGCGCGGGCGACGGCCCTCTGCGGCCGCGAATTCCTCGATCTGTTCTCTCACTTCATCCAGTCCCGGGCTGTTGCCGAAGGCAGAAGAATAAACGCCGGAAACGACCTGGTTGGTGGCGCGATGGCGGCCCCAGACCTTTTCCAGCGCATCCGAAATCTCGCCGACCGTCGCCCGCAGGCGCGTTGCCTTGATGGCGAGGTCGAGCAGGTTGCCTTCACCCGACTTGGCGGCGGCGGTCAGCGCGTCGAGCGCGGCCTGCACGGCGGAGTTGTCGCGGCTGGCTCGAATCGACTTGAGACGCGCAATCTGCGCTTCGCGCACGGCGTGGTTATCCACATTCAGGAACTCGATCGGGTCCTCCTTGTCCAGCTTGTACTTGTTCACGCCGACGATGGTGTCCTGGCCCGAATCGATGCGCGCCTGCTTCTCGGCGGCGCACTTCTCGATCTGCAACTTGGCCCAGCCGGTCTCGACGGCATGGGTCATGCCGCCCATCTTCTCGACCTCCTGGATGGTATTCCAGGCCATGTCGGCCATGTCCTGCGTCAGCTTCTCCATCATGTAGCTGCCGGCCCACGGGTCGACGACATTGGTGATGTGCGTCTCTTCCTGGATCAGGATCTGGGTGTTGCGGGCGATGCGCGCAGAGAACTCGGTGGGCAACGCGATGGCTTCGTCCAGCGCATTGGTGTGCAAGGACTGGGTGCCGCCGAACACGGCCGCCATCGCCTCGATGGTGGTGCGCACGACGTTGTTGTAGGGGTCCTGCTCCGTCAGGCTCCACCCTGATGTCTGGCAGTGGGTGCGCAGCATCATCGACTTCGGGTTCTTGGCGCCGAACTCCTTCATGATGCGCCACCATAGCAGGCGCGCGGCGCGCAGCTTGGCGACTTCGAGATAGAAGTTCATGCCGATGGCGAAGAAGAAGGACAGGCGGCCGGCGAAGGCATCCACGTCCAGCCCGCTCTTCATCGCGGTGCGTACGTATTCCATGCCGTCGGCCAGCGTAAAGGCCAATTCCAGCGCCTGCGTCGCACCGGCTTCCTGGATGTGGTAGCCGGAAATCGAGATCGAGTTGAACTTCGGCATGTTCTGCGCGGTGTAACCGATGATGTCGGCGATGATGCGCATCGACGGCTCGGGCGGGTAGATATAGGTGTTGCGGACCATGAACTCCTTGAGGATGTCGTTCTGGATGGTCCCGGAGAGCTTGTCCTGCGAGACGCCCTGCTCCTCGGCGGCGACCACGTAGCCGGCCAGCACCGGCAGCACGGCGCCGTTCATGGTCATCGACACCGACACCTTGTCGAGCGGGATGCCGTCGAAGAGGATCTTCATGTCCGCCACTGAATCGATCGCCACGCCGGCCTTGCCGACGTCGCCGACTACGCGCGGGTGGTCGGAGTCGTAGCCGCGGTGTGTGGCGAGATCGAAGGCCACCGAGACGCCCTGCGCGCCGGCGGCCAGCGCCTTGCGGTAAAAGGCGTTGGATTCCTCGGCTGTCGAGAAGCCGGCATATTGGCGGATCGTCCAGGGCCGCGCCGCATACATCGTCGCCTGCGGGCCGCGCAGGAAGGGCTCGAAGCCCGGCAGCGTGTCGGCGTAGGGCAGGCAGGCCGTGTCGGCCTTGGTATACAGCGGCTTGACGTTCAGGCCTTCCGGCGTCACCCAGCTCAGCTTCGTCACGTCGCCCTCGGGCGCCGATTTCGCGGCAGCCTTGTTCCAGGCGTCTAGGCCGGGAACCATTACTTCGGGATACTTGCTCATGGCATCCACTCCAGTTTTGTCGTTTTGGCGAATGATGCTTGACATTCGCGAATCTGGATAATACTGTATCCATAATTATGAATGCAAGAGAAAGCAAGCTCAGCACCCCCGCCCTCTACGAGCAGGTGGCGGAGCGCCTGCGCGCGCGCATCTATGCCCACGAACTGGCGCCGGGCGCTTGGATCGACGAGCAGACGCTCGCCGACGAATTCGGCATCTCGCGCACGCCAATGCGCGAAGCACTCAAGGTGCTGGCCGCCGAAGGGCTGGTGGTATTGAAGCCCCGGCGCGGCTGCTATGTCGCGCAACTGTCTGAACGCGACCTCGACGAGATCTTCCCAATACTGGCCATGCTCGAAGGGCGCGTCGCCGAGGAAGCGACTCGCCGTCTCACCGTGACTGACTTTTCCCGCCTGGCTCAGGTTCACGCAGACCTCGAACGCCATGCCGCCGCCAACGACGCCGACCGCTTCTTCGAGGCCAACCAGGTCTTCCACGACGCCCTGCAGGAACTGGCCGGCAACCGCTGGCTATCGCAGCTCATCGAAGACACGCGCAAGTTCCTCAAACTCACGCGGCGCGACTCGCTGCGGCTGGCGGGCCGCATTCATCAGTCGCTCGACGAACATCGCGCCATCCTGGCCGCCATCGAGACGCGCGACCCTGCAGCCGCGGCCAGACGGATGCACGACCACATCCTTTCCGGCCGCGCCGCGCTTGCCCGCCTCTTAACGCAGGCTTAACGCAATCGGGCTGGCAGGATTCGCCTGCTGCTGTCACAATCCCCTTTTTGCCAAAAAGGAGGAGACCGCCATGACAAAAAACAAGCAGTGGCAACTGCAGCCGGGCGTCAAGATCGACGATGCGACCGCCGAGGAGATCGCCAAGATCGCCTGCGCCCTCAAGTCGCTGTCGCTCTACGCCACGTTGGTGCTGGAGCAGGAGGATTGCCCGGAGGATTTGCAGCAGGTCGTGGATGAAGGCGTTGCCGCCATCGGCAAGGTCTTCGCAGAATAAGACAATACAGGAGGATACATGGCACACATCGTCATTCTTGGCGCGGGCATCGGCGGATTGAACGCCGCCTACGACATGAAGGAACAGGTCGGCCCGAACGACAAGGTCACCGTCATCAACGACAACCCCTATTTCCAGTTCACGCCCTCGAATCCCTGGGTCGCCGTCAGCTGGCGCACGCGCGACGACATCACCTTCGACATGGCGCCCTATCTCGAGCGCAAGGGCATCGGCTTCGTCGCCAAGGCGGCCAAGCGCGTCCATCCGGAAGAGAACCGCGTCGAACTGATCGACGGCAATTCCGTCAGCTACGACTTCCTGGTCATCTCGACCGGCCCGAAGCTGGCCTTCGAGGAGGTCGAGGGCGCCGGCCCCGAGCACCATACCCAGTCGATCTGCACGGTGAACCACGCCGAGAAGGCGGCCAAGGCATGGGAAAACTTCGTCAAGGATCCCGGCCACATCGTCGTCGGCGCGGTGCAGGGCGCCTCCTGCTACGGCCCCGCCTACGAGTTCGCCATGATCATGGATACCGACCTGCGCCGCCGCAAGATTCGCAGCAAGGTGCCGATGACCTTCGTCACCGCCGAGCCCTATGTCGGCCACCTCGGCCTCGGCGGCGTCGGCGACTCCAAGGGCATGCTGGAATCGGTGATGCGCGACAAGCACATCAAGTGGATCTGCAACGCCAAGGTCACCAAGATCGAGGCCGGCAAGATGTTCGTCGCCGAGCACAACGAGGACGGCAGCGTCAAGAAGGAGCACGAACTGGCCTTCAAGTATTCGATGATGCTGCCCGCCTTCAAGGGCGTCGATGCGGTCTTCGGCATCGAGGGCCTTGCCAACCCGCGCGGCTTCACCATCATCGACCAGTTCCAGCGCAACCCGAAGTTCAAGAACATCTACTCGGTCGGCGTCTGCGTCGCCATCCCGCCCGTCGAGGCCACGCCGATCCCGGTCGGCACGCCGAAGACCGGCTACATGATCGAATCGATGGTCACCGCCACGGTGCACAACATCCGCTTGGCGATGGACGGCAAGGAGCCCGACCAGAAGGCGACCTGGAACGCGGTCTGCCTCGCCGACTTCGGCGACAACGGCGCCGCCTTCGTGGCGATTCCGCAGATTCCGCCGCGCAACGTCAGCTGGTTCAAGAAGGGCAAGTGGGTGCACCTCGCCAAGATCGGCTTCGAGAAATACTTCATCCGCAAGATGAAGAAGGGCAACACCGAGCCGGTTTACGAAAAATACGTGCTCAAGATGATGGGTGTCACCCGCCTGCACGACAAGTGACGTGAGTGCGGACGTTCTGTCCGTGCGTGACGGTGGCGTCGCCACCGTCACGCTGTCCAACCCGGACAAGCTCAACGCCATCGACGCCGCCATGTGGCGGCGGCTGGCGGAAATCTTCACCTCTCTCGATGCCGATGATTCGTTGCGCTGCATCGTCGTGCGCGGCGCGGGGACGGCCTTCGCCGCCGGCGGCGATCTCGCCGAATTCCGCGACGCGCGCGCCGACATCGACGGCGCACTCGCCTACCACGAATGCGTCGGCCGGGCGCTGGCCGCCATCGCGGGCTGTCGCCATCCCGTCGTCGCCCTGATCCTCGGCCCTTGCGTCGGCGGCGGCCTGGAAATCGCCGCCGCCTGCGATCTGCGCATCGCCGGCGAGTCCGCTTGCTTCGGCGCACCGATCAACAAGCTCGGCTTCTCGATGTATCCCGGCGAACTCGCCGGCCTGCTCAGGCTCGCCGGCCCCGCAGTGGTCAAGGAGATTCTCCTCGAAGGCCGCCTCCTCACGGCCCGCGAGGCATATGAAAAAGGACTGCTGACACGCGTCGTCGCCGATGCGGACGTCGGGGCCGAAGCCTTCGCCACGGCGGCGCGCATCGCCGCCGGCGCCCCGCTGGTCGCGCGCTGGCACAAGCAATGGATCGCGCGCCTGCTTGACCCGGCCCCGTTGACGCCGGACGAAAAACGGGCATCCTTCGCGTTTCTGGACTCGACGGATTACCGGGAAGGTCTCGCGGCCTTTCTCGAAAAGCGTCCGCCGCGCTTCATCGGCCAATAAAGAAGGATCGCCATGTCGCCCAACCGCCTGCTGCTCGCGGCGTTCGCCGCCCTGTTCCTCGTCCTGGCTCCGGCCGCCCAGGCCGCCGCGCCCGCGACCAAGAACCGCATCGTCATCCAGATCAACGAGGACGACTCGAAGAAGTGGAACGGCGTGCTCGCCAACATCCGCAACATCCAGGCCGAGCTGGGTGCGAAAAATGTCGCCATCGCCCTCGTCGCCATCGGCCCGGGACTCGGCATGCTGACGGCCGAATCCCTCGCCGCCAACGGCGTGCAGGACGCCATCGCCGCCGGCGTGGAATTCGTCGCCTGCGGCAACTCGATGAAGGCGCAGCACATCGAAAAGGCGGATCTGGCCGACGGCGTCGGCGTCGCCACCGCCGGCTACGTCGAGCTGATGAAACGCCAGCAGCAGGGCTGGGCGTATTTGCGCCCATGAGGGTGGCCATTATCGACTGGAGTGTTATCGACACCGTGCTGCTCGACATGGACGGCACGCTGCTCGACCTCCATTTCGACAACCACTTCTGGCAGGCCCACGTTCCGCTGCGCTACGCGGAGACGAAGGGCCTGCCGCACGCTGTCGCGCGCGACGAGCTGATGGCGCGCTACCACGCGCGCGCCGGTACGCTGGAGTGGTATTCGGTCGACTTCTGGGAAACCGAGCTGGAACTCGACATCATGCGGCTCAAGGAGGAAGTGGCCCACCTGATCGCCGTGCATCCGGCCGTCGTCGACTTCCTCGCGGCCACGCGCGCCGCCGGCAAGCGCATCGTGCTCGCCACCAACGCCCACCACAAGAGCCTCACCCTCAAGATGGCGCGCACCGGGCTGGAACCGCATTTCGACGCGCTCGTCAGCGCCCACGCGCTCGGCGCGGCCAAGGAGCACCGCAGCTTCTGGGAACGGCTGCGGGAAATCGAACCCTTCGATCCCGAACGCACGTTGCTGGTCGACGACAGCCTGCCGGTGCTCGACGCCGCGCGCGCCTACGGCATCCGCCATCTCGTCTGCGTGCGTACCCCGGACACGAAGCTGCCGCCCAAGGACACGCGCGATTACGCGGCCATCGACAGCTTCGCCGACTTGCTGCCCCAAGTGCTGCGATAATCGCGGCATCTTGTCCTCGGCACATACCTTTCCGCTTTCCGGCCCCCTGCTGCGCGGCACGCGCCAGCCGCGCGTCGCCCTGCTCGGCCAGCCGCGCGTCGGCAAGAGCCGCATCTTCCGTGCCGCATCGAGTACGGCGGTGCATCACGAGCGCCTCGCCGGCGTCGGTCCGGCCTACGAGGAATGCCAGGTCGAAGTCGGCCTCGACCAGATATCCCTCGTTGACCTGCCCGCCATCGACAGCTTTCATCGCCTCGCCGGCGACACCCCGGTCGTGCTCAAGTATCTGCTGTGGGGCGACCGCTGGCCGGCCATCGCGCGCCACGAATCGCACCAACCCGAATCCGCGTTCGCCGCACCCGACGTGCTGCTGCTGGTGATGGACGCCACCGCGCTGGAGCGCGATCTCGAACTCGCGCTCGAACTCGCGCAGATCGGCAAGCCGCTGGTGATCGCGCTCAACCGCATGGACGAGGCGCGCACCAAGCGTTTGTTCATCAACGTGCGCGCGCTGTCGGAACGGCTGGGCGCACCGGTGGTGCCGACCGTCGCGCACATGGGCATCGGTCTCGCCGATCTGTTCACCGCCGTGGTGCGCGCCGCGCGCGAAAAGCGCGCACCCACGCCGCAGCCGCCCTCCCCCTACATCGCCGCTCGGCTCGCGCCGCTCGCCGAAGTCGCCGCACAGGCCGACGTCGCCGCGGCCTTCGTCGTTCCCACCACCTTCCTCGCCCTGCAACTCGCCGAGAACGACGACTACTTCGCCGAGGAGCTGCGCTGCCACTTTCCCTTCCGTCACGCCGCGCTGCTCTCGGCGCGCGAGATGGCCGGCCAGTCGCTGCCGCGCCCGCTCGGCGAGGAAATCCACGCCGACCGCCACCATCGCGCCGCGCTGCTGTTCGAGGCCGTCACGCGCCCCGGCGGCGGCGAAGTCCAGCCGCGCTGGCAGCGCTGGGCGGACGAAATCTTTCTGCATCCGCGCTGGGGGTTCGCCGGCAGCCTCGCCATCTTCGCGCTGGTGCTGTTCTTCGTCTTCGAGGTCAGCGCCTTCCTCGACAGCCTCACCGTCGCGCGCCTGATCGCCTGGGCCGAGCCCTGGCAGCCCACCGACCTGACCGGCGTACTCGCTCGCGCCGTGCTCGACGGCGGCATCGGCCTCATGGGCATCGTCATCCCCTACATGATCCCGCTGGTGCTGCTGCTGGTCTTCCTCGAAGAGTCGGGCATCATGCACCGCGTCGCTTTCGTCGTCGATCGCGGCTTCCACCAGCTCGGGCTGCACGGCGGCGTCGCCCTGCCCTTCCTCATGGGCCTCGGCTGCAACGTGCCGGCGCTCTCCGCCACCGCCGCCGTCACCCACGGCCGCGACCGCACCGTCGCCGCGCTGCTGATCACCTTCCTGCCCTGCTCGGCACGCTCCGCCATCCTGCTCGCCCTCGGCGGCAAGTATCTCGGCGGCTTCGGCGTGTTCGCGCTGTTCATGCTCGCGCCCATCGTCGTCAGCCTCGTCGGCAAGCTGCTCAAGCGCCGCTACCCCGAGACCACGCCGGGCATGATCCAGGAAATTCCGCCCTACGCCCTGCCGGCATTGCGCGCCCTGCTCGCCCAGACCTGGGAAAGGAGCCGCGATATCGTCACCATCGTGCTGCCGCTGCTCGTCGCCGGCAGCGTCGTGCTGGCGCTGCTGGCCCACTTCGGCGCCGACCGCTGGATCAACCTCGCGCTGACGCCGGTCACCTCCTGGTGGCTGGGCCTGCCCGCCGTGCTCGGCGTACCGATCCTGTTCGGCGTGCTGCGCAAGGAACTGTCGCTGCTGATGGTCTTCCAGGCGCTCGGCACGCAGGAACTGGCAGGCGTGCTCGACACGACGCAGATCGCCACCTTCCTCGTCTTCCTGACCTTCTACGTGCCCTGCGTGTCCACCTTCGCGATGATGCTGCGGCTGCTCGGCCGGCGCGAGGCGCTCTTCTCGCTCGCGCTTTCGGTCGGCGCCGCGCTGGCGGTCGCCCTGGCCGTGCGTGTGCCGCTCGAACTGGCCGGCGCGCTGTTCTGACCGCCGTCCCGCCGGGGCTGACTTTTTTCGCCATTGCTTCCTTGTCGCATTATCATGCGCGTGATGGGCTGACACATCTAAAGTGATAGTCAGATCCAAATAAGGGGGGGGTAATGGAGTTGCTGCGGCAATTTCGCTTCTTGCTGGTGACGGTCCTGCTTTTCGCCAACATTCTGGTGATGGGCGGCGCTTGGGTTTCGCTGCAGCAAAGCCGCGCCCAGCACGAACAGCAGGCGCGCGTATTGACGCAGGATATCGCGCAGGCAGTCGAGCAAAACGTTTCCACGCTCATTGCCAAGATCGGGCTGATCCTCGACACTACGGTCGAGGAACTGGAGCGCGAGCTCGCGAACGGTCGTATCGACGAAGCCGGCATGAACGCCTTCCTTGCGCGCCAGGAAAAACGTCTGCCGGAACTGGAGGCAATCCGCGTCGCCTCAGCCGACGGCACGGTGATTCTTGGCAAGGGGTTGAACAAGCGTGAGCAGCCCAGTTGGGCCGACCGCGACTACTTCATCAAACTGCGCACCGAACCCGAAGCCGGACTGATCGCGACGAAACCGATCGTCGGGCGGGTCGCCAAGCGTGTCATCATCGGCTTCCAGCGTCGCTACAACTATCCTGACGGGCGCTTCGCCGGCGTCGTTTCCGCTCCGGTCGCCATCTCGCATTTCGAGGCGCTGCTGGAACGCTACAGCCTGGGAACGAGCGGGGGCGTCGCCCTGCGCGACAAGGATCTCGGTCTCATCGCCCGCCACCCCCCGCAACCCGGCACTCCGCAAGGCACGATCGGCAACAGCAGCGTCTCGGCCGAGTTGCAGGAACTGGTGCGCTCGGGTGTCAAGGAGGCTACCTACTTCACCGCCAAGGCCTCCGACCAGAAGGCGCGCATTGTTTCCTTCCGCCGCACCCAGCCGATTCCCTTGTTCGTTCTAACCGGCATGTCCAGCGAGGACTATCTGGCCAACTGGGTCGAGCAGCGCAATCAGGCCGCCATGCTGGTCGGCGGCTTCGTCTTGCTCTCGCTGCTGGCCGGCCTCTTCATGCTCGCACTGGTGCGACGGCTGGTCGCGGAAATCGATGAGCGCAAGCGCCGCGAGGAAGCGGAGCGCCGACGGCGCGCCAGCCACCAGCGCCTGAACGAAATCGCCGCCAAGGCGCACCTGCCACTCATCGAGCAATTCCACCAGGCGTTGACCATCGGCAACGAGCATCTTGGTCTGGGGTTCGGCATCGTCAGTCGCATCGAAGGCGACAGCTATACCGTCGTCGCCCAGGTCTCGCCGCCCGGCACGCTGCAGGACGGGCAGGTTTTCCCCTTGGGCGACACCTACTGCTCTATCACGCTGGCGCACAACGATGTCTACGCCGTCGCCCACATGGGGCGTTCCGCGGAATGCGGACACCCCTGCTACCGTGCCTTCAAGCTTGAAACCTACATCGGCGCGCCGATCCTGGTGGAGGACCGCGCCTACGGCACGATCAACTTCAGTTCGCCCTCCCCCTATCCGCGTGAGTTCGACGAAGCCGACCACGAATTCGTCGCGCTGCTGGCCCGCTGGGCCGGATCCATTCTCGAACGCGACCTGACCCAACGACGGCTGGCGGACAGCGAGCTGCGCCTGAAGACCATCATCGAGACCGAGCCGGAGTGCGTGAAGATCGTGGCACCTGACGGCACGCTGCTCGCCATGAACCGGGCCGGCCTCGACATGGTGGAAGCCGAAACCTTCGATCAAGTGGCCGGCAAGCCGGTGCTCGACCTCATCGCCCCGGAGGGCAAGGAAGCCTTCTCGGTCCTGCACCAGTGTGTCATTGGCGGCGACAATGCCACGGCCGAATACGAGGTCATCGGACTCAAGGGCGGCCATCGCTGGATGGAAAGCCACGCGGTGCCCCTGCGCGACAGCGAAGGCCGCATCACCTCCCATCTCGGCGTGACGCGCGACATCACGGCGCGCAAGCAGCACGACATGGCGCTACGCGAAGCGATCCGCCAGGCCGAGGCCGCCAACACGGCGAAGAGCCTTTTCCTGGCGACCATGTCCCATGAAATCCGTACGCCGATGAACGGCATTCTCGGCATGGCCCAGCTGTTGCTGATGCCCGGCCTCAAGGAAACGGAACGGCAGGAATATGCCCGCACCATCCTGACCTCGGGCCAGACGCTGCTGACCCTGCTCAACGACATCCTCGATTTGTCGAAGATCGAAGCCGGCCGGATCGATCTCGAAAACCTGGTGGTGGCCCCCGCGCAGGTGATGCACGAAGTTTCCTTGCTGTTTGCAGAACGCGCCAGCGCCAAGGGTCTGCGGATGGAAGGTAGCTGGGAAGGCGTGTCGCAGGCACGTTATCGCTCCGATCCGGCCCGCCTGCGCCAGATGCTGTCGAACCTCGTCAGCAACGCCATCAAGTTCACGCCGCAGGGTTTCATCCGCATCGAAGGCCGCGAGTTGCCCGCCGGCGATGAGGTCCTTCTCGAATTCGCGGTCAGCGACAGCGGCATCGGCATCCCGACCGACAAGCAAGCCCTGCTGTTCCTGCCCTTCTCGCAGGTGGATGCCTCGACGACGCGCGAATATGGCGGCACCGGCCTGGGGCTGTCCATTGTCCGCAACCTTGCCGAATTGATGGGCGGCGAGGTCGGCCTCGAAAGCCAGGAAGGCCAAGGCTCGCGCATCTGGTTCCGCATCCGCGCACAGCGGGTGGCAAATGACGACGAAAGCCGCCAGCCGGGACGCAACCCGATGCCAACGCCAGCGGTATCGCCCGCGAGCAGTTCGGCGCATTGCGTGCTGATCGTCGAGGACAATGCCACCAATCGCACCGTCATCGAGGCGCTGTTGCGCCAGCGCGGCTTGCGCTTCGAAAGCGTGGTCAATGGGCAGGAGGCGCTCGAACACATTTTCCTGGGTGCCACGCTGCCCGACCTGGTTTTGATGGATTGCCAGATGCCGGTAATGGACGGCTATGAAACAACGCGCCGCATTCGCGCCTGGGAAGGCGAGGGGCAACGCAGCCGCCTGCCTATCGTGGCGCTCACTGCCAGTGTGTTCGAAGCCGATCGCCAGCGCTGCGCCAGCGCCGGGATGGACGATTTCCTGCCCAAGCCGCTCGATGTCAAGGAACTCCACGCCTGCCTCGACAAATGGCTGGCGTGCGGCACACAGGCTTAGCCCAGCGCGGCGATCACCTCGGGTGGCGCCTGCACCAGCTCGATCAGCACGCCCTCGCCGCCGATGGGAAACTCGTCGCTGGCCTTGGGATGCAGGAAGCAGATGTCGTAACCGGCGGCGCCTTTCCGTATTCCTCCCGGCGCGAAGCGCACGCCCTGCGCCGTCAGCCATTCGACGGCCTGCGGCAGGTCGTCGATCCACAGGCCGACGTGGTTGAGCGGCGTCGCATGGACGGCCGGCTTCTTCTCAGGATCGAGGGGCTGCATCAGGTCGACCTCGACCTTGAAGGCGCCCTTGCCCATCGCGCAGATGTCTTCGTCGACGTTTTCACGTTCCGAGACGAAATTGCCGGTGACCTCCAGCCCGAGCTTGTCCACCCACAGCGTGCGCAGCTTGTCCTTCGACGGGCCGCCGATGGCGATCTGCTGGATGCCCAGCACCTTGAACGGTCTTGTCATTTTTTTATCCCTCTGACGAACAAAAAGACGCCGATGAGAATCATCGGCAACGAAAGCCATTGCCCCATGCTGACCGCGTAGGACTGGCCGAAGATGCCGTGGTCCGGCTCGCGGAAATACTCGCCAACCCAGCGCGCGACGCCGTAGCCGACCAGGAACAGCGCCGAAACCTGCATGCGCGGCCGTTCGCGGGCCGAGAACCACCACAGCAGCCCCCACAGCAGCAACCCTTCGCCAAGCGCCTGATACAGCTGCGAAGGATGGCGCGGCAGTGCATCGACGCGCGGAAAGATCATCGCCCACGGCAGGTCGGCCGGGGCGACGCGTCCCCACAATTCGCCGTTGATGAAATTGCCCACCCGTCCGAGCCCCAGGCCGATGGGCACCAGCGGCGCGATGAAGTCGGTGATGCGCCAGAAGCCGAGGCCGAGCTTGCGCCCGAACAGCAGCATCGCGGCCAGCACGCCGAGAAAGCCGCCGTGGAAGCTCATGCCGCCCTTCCAGACCGCGAGGATCTCCAGCGGATGCGCGAGGTAGTAGGCCGGCTCGTAGAACAGCACCTGGCCGAGCCGCCCGCCGAGCACCACGCCGAGCACGCCGTAGAACAGCAGGTCGTCGACGTGCCGCGGCGTCAGCCGGTGCCATGGCTGGACCAGCGTTCGCCGCTTGCCGAGCCAGAGGAAGGCGACGAAGGCCAGCAGATACATCAGGCCATACCAGCGCACGGCCAGCGGGCCGAGACTGAGGGCGACGGGATCGAACTGCGGATGAATGAGTGGATTTGGCATCCCGCCATTTTGCCGGATTAAACTCGCGGAATGCTTTCCATCGCCACCTGGAACATCCACAAGGGCTTCTCGCAATTCAACCGCCGCATGGTGGTGCACGACCTGCGCGAGCGCCTGCGCGCGCTCGATGCCGACATCGTCTTCCTGCAGGAGGTGCAGGGCCGGCACGAGCGCCATGCGGCGCGCCACGCCGACTGGCCGGTGGAGCCGCAGCACGAGTTCCTCGCCGCCGGCGTCTGGGGCAGCCACGCCTACGGCCGCAACATGGTGTACGACCATGGTCATCACGGCAACGCGATCCTCGCGCGTTTCCCCATCCTGTCGTCCCACAACCAGGACGTCACGCGCCTGCGCTTCGAAAAGCGCGGCCTGCTGCACTGCGCGGTGGCAGTGCCGGGACTGCCGGCGCCGCTGCACTGCGTCTGCGCCCACCTGTCACTGTTCGGCCGCTCGCGGCGCCACCAGTACGACGCGCTGGCGGCATTCATCGAGGCGAACGTCCCGGCCGCCGCGCCGCTCGTCATCG
Organism: Pseudomonadota bacterium; assembly: GCA_040754195.1. Classification (GTDB taxonomy): domain Bacteria; phylum Pseudomonadota; class Gammaproteobacteria; order Burkholderiales; family Rhodocyclaceae; genus Sulfuricystis. The sequence goes on from JBFMDJ010000025.1 coordinate 62,319, forward strand.
CCGGCGACTTCAACGACTGGCGCAACCGCGCCCACGACCTGCTGGCGGCGCGGCTGGGCCTGACCGAAGCCTTCGCCGACGGCGACGCCCGCCCCCCGCGCAGCTATCCGGCCGCACTGCCGCTCTTCCGCCTCGACCGCATCTACCTGCGCGGCCTGAGCGTCGCGGCCCGCGCCGTGCACCACGGCCCGCCCTGGTCGGCCATCTCCGACCATGCGGCACTCTCGGCGCGGCTGGCCCTGCCGCCACCGTCCCGCCATGACTGACTTTTTTTCCGGCAACCGCATCGAGCTGCTGGAATCCGGCGCGGCCTATTTCCCCGCGCTGCTCGCCGCCCTCGCTGCGGCGGAGTGCGAAATCCACGTCGAGACCTACATTTTCGCGGACGACGCCACCGGCCGCGCCGTCGCCGCCGCCCTCGCCGCCGCCGCGCGCCGGGGCGTGGCCGTGCGCGTGCTGGTTGACGGCTTCGGCGCGCGCGACTTCCCGCAGGGCCTTGGGCGCACGATCAGCGCGGCGGGCGGAACGGTCGAGGTCTACCGGCCCGAGGTCGCGCGCCTGCGCCTGCGGCGCAACCGCCTGCGGCGCCTGCACCGCAAGCTGGCCGTCATCGACGGCCGCGTCGCCTTCGCCGGCGGCATCAACATCATCGACGACGCGGACTCGCCCCGTTTCGGGCCGCGCTTCGACTACGCCGTGCAAATCGAAGGGCCGCTGGTCGCGCGCATCCATGCCGCCGTCCACCACCTCTGGCGGCTGGTCGGCTGGGCGCGGCTACAACGCCGGCCGGCGCCGCTCATGCCGACGCCCTGCGGCGCCCATGCGGTCGCCGGCACGGTCAGCGCGGCCCTCGTCATCCGCGACAACCTGCGCCATCGCCGCGACATCGAGCACGCCTATCTCGCCGCCCTGCGCCGCGCGCGCGGCGAGATCGTGATCGCCAGCGCCTACTTCCTGCCCGGCCGGCGCTTTCGCGGCGCCCTGCTCGAAGCGGCGGCGCGCGGCGTCAAGGTGACGCTGCTGCTGCAAGGGCAGGTCGAATACGCGCTGCTGCACTTCGCCACGCAGGCGCTCTACGGCCGCCTGCTCGCCGGCGGCGTGCGCCTCTTCGAATACCGCAGCGGCTTCCTGCACGCCAAGGCGGCGGTCGTCGATGCGCGCTGGGCGACGGTCGGTTCCTCGAACATCGATCCGTTCAGCCTGCTGCTGGCGCGCGAGGCGAACGTGGTCGTGCGCGACGCCGGCTTCGCGGCGCGGCTGCGGGAAAGCCTCGGCGGCGTGATCGCCCGCGATGCCGTCGAGATCACCCACGCCGACTTCGCGCGCAGCAGCCTGCCCGCGCGCATGCTGCGCTGGTTCGCCTACGGCATGGTGCGGCTGCTGCTCGGCATCACCCGCTACGGCGGCAACGACTACAGAGAATGAAGGGGGAACACCATGAGCGATGAGACACCCACGCCGGCAACCACGGCCGAGCATTCAGACTCCGCGCTTCCGCTCGTGACGGCGGCGGCCTCGATTCTTGCCGCCATGATCGCCGCGATTTCGCTCGTCCTGCTGGTCTCGATCTTCATGGATGTCGCGGCCTTGCACGCCCAGGTGCGCAAGCTGTCCCAGGCCGTGGAGGACGTGGAAGAAACCATGGCGCGGATCAAGGCTTCAGCGGCGCCCGCCCGCCCAGCGGTGACGGCGCCGCAGCCGCAGCCCCGGGCAACCCATATCGATGCCGCCGATCCCGCCAACGACTGCATCATCCGACCGGGCAGCAAGAATCCGCTCGCGGACTGTCTGAGGTAAAGCGCCTTAGCCAAGCAATCGCGCGTATTCGATTTTCGGGCAGCGATCCATCACCACGTCGAGGCCGGCGGCGGCGGCTTTTTCCGCCGCCGCCGGGTTGATCACGTCGAGCTGCAGCCATAGCGACTTCGCGCCGATGGCGATGGCGGCATCCGCGATCGGCGGCACGTCGGCGGCATTGCGGAAAACATCGACCATGTCGACCCTGACCGGAATGTCCTTGAGGCTCGCGTAGCATGGCTGGCCGAGGATTTCCTGTTGTCCCGGATTGACGGGAATCACCGTGTAGCCGCGCGCCATCAGGAAGCGCGCGACGCTGTTGCTCGGCCGGTCTTCCTTCGGCGAAAGGCCGACCATGGCGATGATCTTGTGGTTTTCGAGTATGCGGCGCAGGCCGGCGTCGTCGTTGACGATCATGGGTTCTCCTCGATGGGTTGGGACATGAAGCGGGGCACGCGTTCAAGTCGCCAGTTGTCCCGCGCCCAGCGCCAAAAGTCAGCCCCGGCGGCACGGCGCAGTTCTGCCGGCGGATTCTGGCCGAGAAAGCGCGCGGCGGCAAACAGGGTGGGCGCCGGGTCGCGTGCATCGACTGGCGCGGCGCGCGTCTGCTTCGAAAGCTTGGCGCCCGTCGCGTCGACCGCGACCGGCAGGTGAGCGTATCGCGGCGTCGGCAAGCCAAGCAGGCGCTGCAGGAAGATCTGGCGCGCCGTCGAGTGGATCAGGTCGGCGCCGCGCACGACGTGGTCGACGCCCTGATCGGCGTCGTCGACCACCACGGCGAGCTGGTAGGCGAACAGGCTGTCGGCGCGCCGCAGCACGCAGTCGCCGACTTCGCGCGGCAAGTCCTGCACCTGCCGGCCCTGCACGGCATCGTCGAATCCAATCGTGCCCTCCACACGCAGCCGCCACGCCCGCGCGGTCTTGTCCGGCGGCAGACCTGCGCGGCAGGTGCCGGGATAGAGCGGCGCGCCATCCACGCCGGGCGCCGCGCCGGCGAGTTCGGCGCGTGTGCAGCCGCAGGGATAGGCCACGTCCATGCCCCTCAGCCGTTCGAGGACTTCCGCATAGCGCGCGGTGCGCGCGCTTTGCGCCATGACCGTGCCGTCCCAGGCGAAGCCGAAGGCGTCGAGGGTGCGCAGAATCTCGTCCGCATGCTCCGGACGGCAGCGCGGCACATCGACGTCCTCCATGCGCAGCAGCCAGCGGCCGCCGCGCGCACGCGCTTCCAGGCAGGAGCCCAGCGCGGCGACCAGCGAGCCGAAATGCAGCGGGCCGGTGGGCGAGGGCGCGAAGCGGCCACAGGGCGACGAGGCGTTCATCGGGAAAAGCGTAGTAGCATGGTCGGACTATTTTTATCAGACACGGAGCGCCGCATGGCTACCATCCATCTCACCGCCGACAACTTCAAGGACACCATCAGCAACCACGACATCGTGATCGTCGATTTCTGGGCGGAGTGGTGCGGCCCCTGCCGGTCTTTCGCGCCGACCTTCGAGGCAGCCTCGGAAAAATATCCCGATGTCGCCTTCGCCAAGGTGAATACCGAGGAGGAGCGCGAGATGGCGGCCGGCTTCAACATTCGTTCGATCCCGACGCTGATGGTGTTCCGCGAGCAGGTGATCCTCTACGCCGAGGCCGGCGCCCTGCCCGCGTCGGCTCTCGACCAGCTCATCGAGCAGGTGCGCGCCCTAGACATGGAGCAGGTGCGCGCCGACATCGCCGCCGAGGAAGCCCAGGGCTAGTCGAGGCTCTCGCCGAAGGCAGCCTGGTAGCGCGCGGCGATGTCGTCGCGCGACGGCTTGTGGTTCTGCCCGCCCCGGTGCGCGATCTTGATGCTGCCCATCAGCGCGGCGAGCCGGCCGGTTTTCTCCCAGCTCCAACCCTTGGCGATGCCGTAAAGCAGGCCGGCGCGATAAGCGTCGCCGCAGCCGGTCGGGTCGAGCAACTGCTCGGCCGGAACGGCGGGAATGTCGGTTTGCGCACCGTCGGCGTAAATCCGCGAACCGCTGCCGCCGAGGGTGACGACCAGCGCCTTCACGTCGCGCGCCAGTTCCTCCAGCGTCCTGCCGGTACGCTCGGTCAGCAGCTTCGCCTCGTAGTCGTTCACCGTGCAATAGTCGGCGAGGCGGATGAATTCGAGCAGTTCGGCGCCGTCGAACATCGGCAGGCCCTGGCCCGGATCGAAGATGAATGGGATACCCGCCTCGTGGAACTGGCGCGCATGCTGAAGCATGCCGTCGCGGCCGTCGGGCGCGACGATGCCGAGCGTGACATCACGCGCATCGCCGATCCGGTTTTCGTGCGAGAAGTTCATCGCCCCGGGGTGGAAGGCGGTGATCTGGTTGTCGTCGAGGTCGGTGGTGATGAAGGCCTGAGCGGTGAAGGTATCGGGCACCTTGCGCACATGGTCGGCCGCCAGGCCGAGCATTTTCAGGCGCGCCATGTAGGGGTCGCAGTCGTCGCCGACGGCCGCCATGATCAGCGGCGCGCCGCCGAGCAGGCGCAGGTTGTAGGCGATGTTGCCTGCGCAGCCGCCGTATTCGCGCCGCATGTCGGGCACCAGGAAGGCGACGTTGAGGATGTGAATCTGCTCGGGCAGGATGTGGTGCTTGAAGCGGTCCTTGAACACCATGATGGTGTCGTAGGCGAGCGAGCCGCAGATGAGCGTGTGCATGGCGATGGTTCCGGTTTCGGTCAGGGATAAAAGAGGTAGAGGCGGTAGCCGACGGCGGGCACGCCGGGGGCTTCGAGCAGCAGGTTGACTGCGGCCTCGCCGCGCGCGGGGAAACCGGCGGTAGCGCGCTGTTCCGCCGGTAGCCAGTCGGCCGGGGCCAGCACCTTGCGCAGCAGCGGCTCGTCGCGCGTGTCGGTCAGCGTCAGTTCGAGATGTGGGTATTCCTGCGCGAAGGGTGCGCGATTCCGCAGCGTCGCGGTCAGCAGCAGGCGATCCCGGCCGGCCGGGGCCAGGTCGGAGGTTTCGATGCTCGCCAGTTCCGGCCGGCGCGGATAGGGCACCGTGCAGCCGATTTGCTCGCAGGCGGCCGCCAGTGCGGGGCGCAGTTCCGGCAGCATCACCGCCAATTCGACGCGGAAGTAGTAAAGCGACTGGAGCAGTGTCAGCATCAGCAGGAATAGCAGGCCCAATGCCCAAGGCCAGCGGCGCGGCGGTTCCTCCGTGGCCACCAGCCATTCCTCGGGCAGCTCGGGTTCCACCGCCTCTGCAGGCACCCCGGAGTCCCCGGGCACCGTGGGGACCCCGACTTCGGCAGTCGCTTCGCCGTCCTGCGGAGACTGACTTTCCGCTTGCGGCTCCTGCTCCGGTTCGAATTCCGGCTCCGACTCAGGTTCGAGCTCCGGCTCGGGTTCCGGCTCGGGCTCCGCTGCCAGTTCCTGTTCTGGCGCCTGCTCAGGCAGCAATTCCGTTTCCGGCAGAACGGGCGGGGCGGATTCTTCCTCGGGCAACGTAACCGGTTCGGTCACGGACGCCAAGGCCTGGCCGCCAAGCCGGGTCTCGTCGGCCAGGCTGTCGAGCGCATTGAACACGCGCTGGCAGGCGCCGCAGCGCACCTGCCCGTGGCGCACCTTCAATTGCTCCGAGGTCACCCGGAAGGCGGTTTCGCAATGGGGGCAGCGCGTCAGCATGGGGCGAGTTTAACGTTCACCTTCCAGCCGCACCCAGCCTTCATGAACCGCGCCAACGCGCAGCGCGAGGTGGGGGGCGTAAGCCGCGATCACCTGCCCGGCCTGGGCTTCGAGCACCCCGGACAACGCGAGCCGCCCGCCCGGCTTGAGGCGCGAACACAGCAGCGGCGCGAGCAGCATGAGCGGGTTGGTAAGGATGTTGGCGACCACGCGGTCGAAGGTCTCGGTCAGCGCCGCGCCCGAATGCGCGAGGCGCATCGTCACGCCATTGCGGGCGGCATTATCGGCCGCCGCCGTGAGCGCCGCCGGATCGATGTCGATGCCCAGCACGTCGCCCGCGCCCAGCTTCAGCGCCGCGATGCCGAGGATGCCCGAACCGCAGCCGTAATCCAGGACGGACACGCCTGGAGCGATTTCACGCTCCAGCCATTCGAGGCACAACCGCGTGGTCGGATGGCTGCCGGTGCCGAAAGCCAGGCCGGGATCGAGTTCAAGATTGATCGCCTCGGAGTCGGGCGCGACATGCCATGAGGGCACGATCCAGAGACGGTCCGAAATGCGGATCGGGTCGAACTGGGATTGCGTCAGGCGCACCCAGTCCTGTTCCGCGACTTCCTCGACCGTGTGTGCCGGCAGGGCGTCTAGGCCGGCTTCGCGCGCCGCCGCCGCGATGCGGTCGGTCAGGCCGTCGCCGGGTTCGAAGAGCGCGACCACCCGGCTTTCCGTCCATAACGGCACGGTCGGGGAGCCAGGCTCGCCGAACTGCGGCGTTTCAAATTCGGTGCCGGCCTGGGCGTCCTCGACCGCGACCGAGATCGCCCCCGCCGCCAGCAAGGCATCCGAGAGCGCTTCGGCCTGGGCCGCCTCGACCTCGATGGCAACCGAGATCCACATTACTTTCTGTTGGCTTCCTCGCGCGCGGCGAGTTTCTCTTCGAGGTAGTGGATGCTGGTGCCGCCCTGGATGAAGCGCTCGTCGAGCAGCAAATCCTGATGCAACGGAATGTTGGTCTTGATCCCATCCACCATCATTTCCGAAAGGGCGATGCGCATGCGGCGGATGGCCTGTTCGCGAGTATCGCCGTAGGAGATCAGCTTGCCGATCATCGAATCGTAGTGGGACGGCACGGTGTAGCCGGAATAGACATGCGAATCAACGCGGATGCCCGGCCCGCCGGGCGGGTGCCAATTGGTGATCTTGCCCGGAGATGGGGTGAACTTGAATGGATCTTCGGCGCAGATGCGGCATTCGATCGAGTGTCCCTTGACTTCGATGTCGCGCTGCTTGAACCAGAGCCTCTCGCCGGCGGCGATGCGGATCTGCGCCTGCACGATGTCGATGCCGGTGACCAGTTCGGTGACCGGATGCTCGACCTGCACGCGCGTGTTCATCTCGATGAAGTAAAACTCGCCGTCCTCGAACAGGAACTCGAAGGTTCCCGCGCCGCGATAGCCGATCTTGCGGCAGGCTTCGGCGCAGCGGTCGCCAATGCGCGCGATGTGACGGCGGTTGATCTCGGGTGCCGGCGCCTCCTCGATGACTTTCTGGTGGCGGCGCTGCATCGAGCAGTCGCGCTCCGAGAGCCAGACGGCATTCTTGAAACTGTCGGCTAGCACCTGGATTTCGATGTGGCGCGGGTTCTCCAGGAACTTCTCCATGTAAACCATGGGATTGCCGAAGGCCGCGCCGGCTTCGGTGCGCGTCATGTTAACGGCATTGATCAGTGCGGCCTCGGTATGCACCACGCGCATGCCGCGCCCGCCGCCGCCGCCGGCCGCCTTGATGATGACCGGATAACCGATCATGCGCGCAATTTTCACGATCTCCTTGGGATCGTCCGGCAACGCGCCTTCCGATCCCGGCACGCAGGGCACCCCGGCCGCTTTCATGGCGTCCTTGGCGGAGACCTTGTCACCCATCAGCCGGATCGTCTCGGGACGTGGCCCGATGAAGACGAAGCCGGATTTTTCGACCCGCTCGCCGAAGTCGGCGTTTTCCGAGAGAAAGCCGTAGCCGGGGTGGATCGCCTCGGAATCGGTGACTTCGGCGGCCGAGATGATCGCGGGAATGTTGAGGTAGCTCTGGCCCGAGGGCGCCGGACCGATGCACACCGATTCGTCGGCCAGCTTGACGTATTTCGCCTCGGCGTCGGCCGTCGAGTGCACCGCCACCGTGCGGATGCCCATCTCGCGGCAGGCACGCAGGATCCGGAGGGCGATCTCGCCCCGGTTGGCGATCAGGACCTTCTCGAACATCGCCATCAGCCGATGACGAACAGGGGTTGGTCGAACTCGACCGGCTGTCCGTTCTCCACCAGGATGGCCTTGATCACGCCGTCCGCATCGGCCTCGATCTCGTTCATGAGCTTCATGGCTTCGATGATGCAGAGGGTTTCGCCCTTCTTCACGGCCTTGCCGAGTTCGACGAAGGCCGGTGCGCCCGGGCTGCCCGAACGATAGAAGGTGCCGACCATGGGCGCTTTCATCACATGGCCTTCGGGCTCGGCGGCAGTCTCGGAAACGGCCGGCGCGGCGGAAACGCCAGCCATCGCGGGCGCGGGTGCCGCCATCGGCATGCTCACCATGGTCGTGGTCGGCGCGGCCGCCACGTGCTTGGCGATTCGGATCTTTTCCTCGCCTTCGCTGATTTCCAGTTCCGAGATGCCGGAATTCTGGACGAGGTCGATCAGGGTCTTCAGTTTTCTCAGGTCCATGTGTTCTCCTGTCCCACGCAAGTGGGGAATGTCCCGTGACGGGATTGTTTTATTTGCGGATTCTGATCAATGCGGCTTCGAGCGCCAGGGCATAACCTTGCGCCCCCAAGCCACAGATCGTTCCGACAGCAAGGTCGGAAAAATAGGAATGATGCCGGAACGCCTCGCGGGCGTGGATATTCGACAGATGTACCTCGATGAAGGGAATGCTCACGGCGGCCAGCGCGTCGCGCAGAGCCACGCTGGTGTGCGTGTAGCCGCCGGGATTGATGATGATGAACTCGATGCCCTCGGCGCCTGCCGCCTGCACGCGGTCGATCAGCCCCCCCTCGCTGTTGCTCTGGAAGCTTTCGATCTGCACCCCGTCGGCATGGGCGCGCGCCTCCATCATCGTATGGATGTCGGCGAGTGTCGTGCGGCCATAGACCTCCGGTTCACGGGTGCCGAGCAGGTTCAGGTTCGGCCCATGGAGCACGAGAATGCGGGCTGGCTGACCTGCATGGCTGCCCTTGGCACCGTTTTTCTCAGAAGCCTTTTTGCTTTTTGTGTTCGACATGGCTACAAGTTTGCCGCAAATAGGGGCAAGTTGTCCAGATGGGCGAATTTTACCCCGCGCAAAGCGCCTCTACGGCCTCGACCCGCGCGCGCGAACGGGTGCGGCCGTCATGCCCCTTCTGGGCGACCCGCTCGTCGCGGGGGGCAAGGACGACCAGGTTCGCCGGCATGTCCTCTTCGTCGACGACGAAAACCGCCTCGACCCGGTCGCTGCGGGGGGTGCCGTGGTGAAAGGCGATCCCCTGATCGAGCAGGAAGATCTCGACCTCCTTGGCGCTGTCCGGAAACAGCAGGAGATCGATGCGGGCATTGCGGCCGGCGGTGCCATCCAGCACCGACCCGGTCAAATAGGGGGAAAACGGTGCCAGCCGATGCATCAGGTCGACGGCCGCGCCACGCAGAAAGGCGATGCGCTCCCCCTGCTCCTCCTCCTGATAGATCGACTGGTAGTCCCGTACGGCACCCTCGACCTCGGCATTGCTGGGTAGCGGAAAGCTATCCGGCAGTCCCAACTGGCGGACCGCCTTGCGCTTGGCGAAGCCGTAATCGAGGCCGTCCTCGGCGATCAGGCGCGCGGCGGCATGAACCAGTTCGGAACGCAAGGCGGGGGAGTGGGGATTCAGGATACGGGCGGGACGGCTGCGACGGCTCATGGCGATTGGCTCCCGTAGAATGCCGATCCATTGTAGCCGCCAATATTTCAACTATGCATATCCACATTCTCGGGATTTGCGGGACTTTCATGGGGGGTATTGCCTCGATTGCCCGCGCCGCCGGCCATCGCGTCACCGGCTGCGATGCCAACGTCTATCCGCCCATGAGCACGCAACTGGAGGCGGAAGGGATCGATCTGGTCGAAGGCTACGGCGCCGACCAGATTTCGCTCGACGCCGATCTCTGGGTGGTCGGCAACGCCGTTTCGCGCGGCAATCCCCTGCTGGAGGCGATCCTCGATCGAGGCCTGCCTTACGTTTCCGGGCCGCAATGGCTCGCCGAGAACATTCTGCAAGGCAAGTGGGTACTCGCCGTTGCCGGAACACACGGGAAAACGACCACTTCGGCCATGCTCGCCTGGATTCTCGAAGATGCCGGCCTGCAACCGGGCTACCTGATCGGCGGTGTGCCACAAAACTTCGGAAAATCAGCCAATTTCAGCAAATCATCATTCTTCGTCGTCGAAGCTGACGAATACGACACGGCATTTTGCGACAAACGCTCGAAGTTCGTCCACTATCGGCCACGCACGGTCATCCTGAACAATCTAGAGTACGACCATGCCGACATCTTCGCCGATCTTGCCGCTATCGAAACGCAATTCCATCATTTGGTGCGAACCATCCCGGGCAATGGCCTGATCATCGCCAACGCTGCCGAACCGGCGCTGGAGCGGGTGCTGCAGCGGGGTTGCTGGACACCGGTCGAAAGCTTCAACGGCGCCGGACGCTGGCATGCGGAAGGTGAAGATGCCGCCGGAAGCCTGAGAGTTTTCCATCAAATGGATGAGGTTGGCAGCATTTCATGGCAACTTGCTGGCGACCACAACCGCAACAACGCCCTCGCAGCCCTGCTCGCCGCCCGCCACGCCGGCGTGCCGCTCGAGCGCGGCCTGGAAGCCCTGGCGCGCTTCGAAAACGTCAAGCGGCGCATGGAAGTGCGCGGCACCGTGAGCGGCGTAACCATCTATGACGATTTCGCGCACCATCCCACCGCCATCGCGACCACGCTCGCCGGCCTGCGCGGCCGCGTCGGCGCGGCGCGCATCCTCGCCGTGCTGGAGCCACGTTCCAACACCATGAAGCTCGGCACGCTGAAGGATGCCCTGCCAGACAGCCTCGCACTCGCCGACCAGGTGTTCTGTTATGGCGCCAATCTCGGCTGGGATGCCGCCGCCGCGCTCGCGCCGCTCGGTGAAAAAGCGGATACCAGCGACGATCTGGGCGACCTGGTGGCCCGCATCGTGGCCGCGGCCCGCCCCGGCGACCATGTGCTGGTCATGAGCAACGGGGGCTTCGGCGGCATCCATCTGAAACTGCTTGACTCCCTCGGCGCGCTCAACCGGCCTGCCTGAAACCCAGCGTTACCACGACTGCAAGCAGCAGGGCCGCCCCGAGCGTGTGGGCCACGGCCAGCGCCAGCGGCAGCGAAAACAGCACGTTGGCGACGCCGAGGCCGGCTTGCAGCAGCAGCAAGCCGGCCAGCGCCAGCCCGGTGCGGCGCCATGCGGGGACAAGAAGCAGGCGCCAGGCCAGGGCTCCGACCAGCAGAACCACGGCCACCGCCCAGAGGCGATGGCTCCAGTGCATCGCCGTCAGCGCTGGGAACGGCAATCCATCCCCAGCGCCGGTCTGTCCCAGTTCGCGCAGCAAGGTAAAGGCCTGCGGAAAATCCATCGTCGGCCACCAACTGCCCTGGCAGGTCGGAAAGTCGGTGCAGGCCAGCGCCGCATAGTTGCTGCTGACCCACCCTCCGAGCGCGATCTGCGCCACGACGGCCGGCAGGATGAGCCGCGCCAGTCGCCGCGTCGTCGACGGCAGGACGACCGGAGCGGGCGGCAGCGCCAGCCAGGTCAGCATGGCCAGCGTCGCCATGCCGCCGAGCAGATGGGCGGTCACGATGACGGGTTTCAGCAGCAGGGTCACGGTCCACATGCCCAGCAAAGCCTGGCCCGTCACCACGCCCGCCAGCAGGCTGGTGGCCAGCGGCTGGATGCGTTGGCGCCAGGCCAGCACGGTGAGCGCCAGGACCAGCAGGCCGAGCGTGCCTGCCAGATAACGGTGGATCATTTCCTTCCAGGCCTTGGCCGCTTCCACCGGCCTGCCGGGAAAATTCAGCGCGGCGGCGGCATGATCGGCCTGGCTAGCCGGCACGCCAACGAGGTGTCCATAACAGCCCGGCCAGTCGGGGCAGCCCAGACCGGCATCCGACAGCCGCACGTAGGCGCCGAGCCCGACGACGCAGAAGGAGAGCAGCAGCGCCGCGATCGACAGCCGTCGATGCCAGCCGAGCGGCGAAGGAGTCGCCGGGGCGGGGACGGTCAGAACGGCAGCCACGGCACCAGCAGGCGATCGACGAACAAGGCGGCGAACAGTCCGCTGAGGTAGACGAGCGAACCGCGGAACATGCGCCAGGAATCGGTATCGCTGTAGCGACGCCACAACCGCCAGGCCTGGGCGACGAACCCCGCATTGAGCGCGCTGACGACCACGCCATACAGGAGGCCGCTCATGCCGAGACTGACCGGCAGGTAGCTGGCCGCCGCCAGCATCACCGTGTAGAGCAGGCTGTGCAGGCAGGTCAGCGGCAGGCCGTGGGTGACCGGCAGCATCGGAAAGCCGGCGCGGGCGTAGTCCTCGCGGCGCGCCATTGCCAGCGACCAGAAGTGCGGCGGCGTCCACAGGAAGACGATGAGGAACAGCGCCAACGGCTCGGCCGCGAGGTGCCCCGTCATCGCGGTCCAGCCCAGCACCGGCGGCATCGCACCCGCGGCGCCGCCGATGACGATGTTCATCGGCGTCGCCGGTTTGAGCAGTGCCGTGTAGATCACCGCGTAGCCGAGGAAGGTGGCGAGCGTCAGCCAGAGCGTCAGGTCGTTGATCCAGCGGTGAAGCACCGTCAGGCCGGCGATGCCGAGCAGGATCGCGAGACCGAGCGCCTCGCCCGGAGCGATCACGCCAGTGGGCAGCGGGCGCCGGGCGGTGCGCATCATGCGCGCATCGACGGTGCGCTCGACTAGGCAGTTGATCGCGGCGGCGGCGCAGGCGACCAGCCAGATACCCAGGCTGGCGGCAAGGAAACGGCCGAGCGGCGGCATGCCGTCTTGCGCCAGCAGCATGCCGATCATCGCGGTAAACGCGATCAGGCTGTTCACGCGCAGCTTGCACAGCGCGGCGAAGGCGCGCAGACGCGCACCCACGGACAAACTGGAAATGGCATCGGCTTGCATGGCGGCCTCCTATCCGGACCAGCTGTAGCGCAGCAGGCGCTCGACGTCCTTGAGCATGCGCCGCGGCGAAAAATCCGCCGGCGCCGGATCGTAGCGCAGCACGATCCGGCCTAGCGGGTCGACGAGATGAATGACCGGTCGCGGCGCAGCGAGCGCCGGCCAGCTGGCCAGGGCGGCGACCGTCAGATCCGGCTGATCGACGGCGGGGGCACGGCTTGCCAGCAGCACGCGCCGCACCCGCGGCATCGCCTTATACAACGCGACATGGACGCGCCGCAGGCCGTCGAGCCGGCGCTCGCAGGCAGCGGTGCAGGCCTCCCCTTCGGTCGCCACCAGCAGCCACCGTCCCGCCAGCACTGACTTTTCCGGCCCCTGCAGGATCTGCAGCGCGTCGAGGGACAGGGGGACGGCCGGAGCCAGCAATTCGCCGTAGTGCGGCGCAACGGCCGGACGCCAGCCAGAAAGGATCAGCATGGCGGCCAGCACGAAGGGGGCCAGCAGCGCCAGCACGAGCAGCAGAAGCATGCGCCGGCCGCTGGCGCGGCTATTGTTTGCAACAGGGAGCGCCGCGACATCACTCATGGCCTGCTCCGGAAGCCGAACCAGGCCCAGATGGCCACGGCGCTGGCGGCGAAGCCGAACCACTGGAAGGCATAGGAGCGGTGGCGCTCCTGCCGATCGTCCGGGCGCGGCCAGATGCGCACGAAGCCATGCGGCTGGTCTGGATCGAGCCGCAGCACCAGCGGCTGCAGCGCCGCGCGCGCCTCGCGCGCATAGCGCGCCAGATCGAGAAACTGCCAGCGCGCGTCGCTCCCCGGCGGCGCGGCATCGGCGGCGAGCGCGAAGTGTCTGCCGGACGGCACCACCGCGGTGCCGACAAGCAAAGTCAGCTCCGGCGGGACGGCGGGAAGCTCGGGCAGCCGATGGCGTTCTGCGGGCGCCGCCACCCAGCCGCGGTCGACCATCACCTCGATGGCGCCACCATCGATGACGAAGGGCGTCAGCACGCGATAACCGACGCGCTCCGCGTGCATCTGGTTGTCGAGCAGGATCTGTCCGGCCGGGCGGTAGCGGCCGCGCACGCTCACCTTGCGGTAGTGGAAGGCCTGCGCATCGCGCACCGGCACTGCGGGGAGGGCCAGCAGCGGCGCGGCGGCGCGCGTTTCCAGCAGGGCCTGCGCCGCCGTCATGCGTTCGGCCTTGCCCCACTGCCACTGGCCAAGACTCACGAACAGCGCGACCAGGGCCAGCATCAGCAGCGTCGCCCCGGGCCGGAAGCCCCGGCAGGGAAATGCGGTGCATAATCCGCGCATGCTGTTCAAGATCATCGTCATCCTGTTGCTGCTGATCGTGCTGGTCAGCCTGTTTTCCGGACTGTTCTTCATCAACCGCGATGGCAGCGCCCCGCGCGGCCGCGACACGCGCGCCGCCCGCGCGCTCACGGTGCGCATCGCCGTGTCGCTGCTGCTGTTCGGCATGCTCATCACGGCCTATCACCTCGGCTGGTTCGGCCGCGCTTCATAGCCAATACACGAAGACGAAGAGCAGCAGCCACACCACGTCGACGAAGTGCCAGTACCAGGCCACGCCCTCGAAGGCGAAGTGGTTCCCGGCATCGAAATGCCCCTTGAGACAACGGATGAAGATCACCGTCAGCATGATCGCGCCCAGCGTCACGTGGAAGCCGTGGAAGCCGGTCAGCATGAAAAAGGTCGCGCCATAGACGCCCGCGCCGAGGGTCAGCCCCAGTTCGCTGTAGGCATGGTGGTATTCCCAGGCCTGGAAGCCGAGAAAGCTGAACCCGAGCAGGATGGTGAGCGCGAGGCCGAGGATGAGCTGCCGGCGGTTGTCCCTCAGCAGTCCCCAGTGCGCCCAGGTCACGGTCGCGCCCGAGGACAGCAGCAGCGCGGTGTTGAGCGCGGGAATGCCCCAGGCGCCCATCGGCGTGAACTCCATGGCCTTCGGCCCGGCGCCGGATTGCGGCCAGCTCAGCCCCTGGTATTCCGGATAGAGCGTCCAGCCGTGGCTGTCCAGCAGACTGAGCAGATCGGGCACCGAGATGATGCGCACGTAGAACAGCGCGCCGAAGAAGGCGGCGAAGAAAGCCACCTCCGAAGCGATGAACCAGACCATGCCGTGGCGGAAGGAGCGGTCTTCCCAGTCGCCGTAGGCGCGTGTCGCCGACTCGCGGATGATCGCGCCGAACCAGCCGAACAGCACGTAGAGGATCAGCGCGGCGGCGGCGAGCATGAACCACGGCCCCGGCGCGTAGGCATTGATCTTGAGGATGAAGCCCAGCGCCAGCAGGAACAGGGCGCCGGACAGCGTCACCGGGTAGTGGGTCGGTCGGGGCACGTAATAGTGCGGCGTGCCGGGAGCGGAATGCGTACTCATGAGCGGCCTCCCTTGCGTTCCCCGGTCCCTGGTGCCGCGAAGAAGGCGTAGGACAGGGTGATGGTGCGAACGTCCGCATCCAGTTCCGGCTTGACGATGAACATCAGCGGCATCTCGCGCGCCTCGCCGGGACCGAGGGTCTGCTGGTTGAAGCAGAAGCATTCGATCTTCTGGAAGTGCTGCGCGGCCTGGCCCGGCGTGACGCTCGGCACCGCCTGCCCGACAACGGCATGGGCAGCCGTGTTGCGTACGAGAAAGGCGACCTGCTGCATCTCGCCCGGATGCAGCTCGACGCTGTTCCTGAGCGGACGCATCTCCCAAGGCAGGCCCGGCATCACCGTGCCGGTGAATTCGACAGTGACGAGACGCGCACGGTCAACGCGCACGGTCGGCGTGCCGTCGCCGTCCGCCGCGAGGCCGCCGCGCGAGAAGGTCTTGCCGTTGAGGCCGGCGACACGGCAAAGCGTATCGTAGAGCGGCACCAGCGCGACGCCGAAGAGCGCCGAAGCGGCCACGGCGAAGGCCAGCTTGCCGATCAGCCGGCCGTGAGCGCGCGGAGCGGGGGCGGTTTCGCGCTTCATCGCTGGATGAAGAAACCGAGGAGGTAGAACGCCAGCACGACAGCGCCGAGCGCCCAGCCGAGCTTGCGGCTCGCGGCGCGGCGGCGGTCGAGTTCTGCGCCGCTCAGTTGGCTGACGGGTTGTGCGCTCATCTCACTTCACCCGCGGCTGGACTTCCCAGCTGTGGTGAGGCGGCGGCGAGGACAGCTCCCACTCCAGGCCCGTGGCGCCTTCCCAGGCCCGACTTGCGGCAGGTGCGCCACGGCCGCGCACGCACTGGATGATATTCCAGGCGAACAGCAGTTGGGAGATGCCGAGGATGAAGGCGCCGACCGTCGAGATGGCGTTGAACTCGGCGAATTGCAGGGCGTAGTCTGGAATGCGGCGCGGCATGCCGGCGAGGCCGAGGAAGAACTGCGGCATGAAGGTGAGGTTGAAAGACAGCACCGTCAGCCAGAAATGCCACTTGCCGAGCGTCTCGGAATACATGCGGCCGGTCCATTTCGGCAGCCAGTAGTAGACGCCGGTCATCACGCCCATGATGCCGCCGGCGAACAGCGCATAGTGGAAGTGGGCGACGACGAAATAGCTGTGGTGATACTGCGCGTCGGCGGCGACATCGGCCAGCACCAGCCCGGTGAGGCCGGCGATGCCGAACAGCACGATGAAGCCGACGGCGAACAGCATCGGCGTCTCGAAGCTCATCGACCCACGCCACATCGTCGCGATCCAGCAGAAGAACAGCACGGCGAGCGGCAGGGAGATCGACATCGTCGAATACATGAAGTAGAGCAGCGCCGGCACCGGCAAGCCGGCGGTGAAGAAGTGGTGCGCCCAGACCACCACCGAGAGCAGGCCGATGGCGACGAAGCCATATACCTGCCCCTTGTAGCCATACACCGACTTGCGGCTGAAGGTGGCGAGCACGTGCGGCATCAGGCCCCACACCGGCAGCAGCAGGATGTACACCTCGGGGTGGCCGAAGAACCAGAACAGGTGCTGGAACAGGATCGGGTCGCCGCCGCCGGCGGCGTTGAAGAAGTGCGTGCCGAAATGGCGATCGGTCAGCAGCATGGTCACCGCGCCGGCCAGCACGGGGATCGTCGCAATCAGCAGGAAGGCAGTGATCAGCCAGCCCCAGCAGAACAGCGGCAGCTTCATCATCGTCATGCCGGGGGCGCGCAGGTTGAAGATGGTGACAATGATGTTGATCGAGCCGAGGATCGAGCTGATGCCGAGAATATGCACGGCGAAGATGGCGAAGTCGACGCCGATGCCGCCCTGCACCGAGAGCGGCGCATAAAAGGTCCAGCCGGTGGCGATGGCGCCGTCGCCGATGCCCAGCAGCGCCAGCGGGAAGGGCAGCGTGAGCAGGATCGCCGCCGGCGGCAGCAGCCAGAAGCCCCAGTTGTTGAGGCGCGGCAAAGCCATGTCGGGCGCGCCAATCATCAGCGGGATCTGCCAGTTGGCAAAGCCGGTGGCCGCCGGCATCAGCGCGGCGAAGATCATCACCAGCGCATGCACGCCGATCAGCTGGTTGAAGAACTCGGGCTGCATCAGCTGCAGGCCGGGCTGGAACAGCTCGGCGCGCACGGCGAGGATCATCGCGCCGCCGACGAAGAACATGATCAGCGCGAACGTCAGGTACATCGTGCCGATGTCCTTGTGGTTGGTCGTCGTCAGCCAGCGCAGCGCGCCGCCGTAGTGGCCGTCGCCATGGGGCGCATGGCCGTTGGCCGTGGTGGTGGTCGCGGTATTCATTTGGCCTCCTGGCGCAGGGCCTTGATCTGGGCGGGCTGGATCATGTCGCCCATGCGGTTGCCGAAGCTGTTGCGCTCGTGGGTGATGACGGCGGCGAGTTCGACGTCGGTCAGGGTGTTCTTGAAGGCCTGCATCGCCGTGCCTTCCTTGCCGTTCATGACACGGTCGACATGGCTGCCGGCGGCGGGCCTGCCGTCCATCCCCAGCAGCGGTCCATTCACCACCTTGCTACCCGCCAGCGCGGGGAACGCCGGCGGCAGGCCCTGGCCCTCGGGCTGGTGGCAGACGGCGCACTGCTGCGCATAGACTTCCTTGCCCTGCGCCAGCAACTCGTCCTTGCTCCAAACGCGGTCGCTGCCGGAAGCGGCCTGCGCCAGTTCGGACTTCTTGGCATCGCGCCAGGCCAGATATTCCGGTTCGCTGACGGCCTTCACCACCACCGGCATGAAGCCGTGGCCCTTGCCGCACAACTCGGCGCATTGGCCGCGATAGATTCCGGGCTGCTCGATCCTGACCCAAGTCTCGCGAATGAAGCCGGGAATCGCATCGCGCTTGACGCCGAACTGCGGCACCCACCAAGTATGGATCACGTCGGTCGACGTCAGCAGCACGCGCACCTTGCGCCCGACCGGCAGCACCAGCGGGTTGTCCACTTCGAGCAGATAGTGCTCGCCCTTGGGCGCGGCGTTCCCGATCTGTTCGGGGGGCGTCGCCAGGTTCGACATGAACTTGATGCCGTCGTCCGGATATTCGTACTGCCATTTCCACTGGTAGCCCGTCACCTTGACCACCATGTCGGCACGCGTGCGCGTATCCTCCATCTCGATCACCGCGTGGAAGGCAGGAATGCCCATCAGCACGAAGTCGATGAACAGCAGGATCGCGAAGGGCACCAGCACCCAGAACCACTGGAGGCGTCCGCGCGGACCGGAAAATTGCGCGGGTTCGTGCCCCAGGCTCTTGCGGTGCCTGGCCATCGAGTAGATCATGATCGCGAACACCACCACGAACAGCACGGTGATGATCAGCATGAACTCGTTGTGGATGGCCAGGGTATCCCGCGCGATGGGCGTAGCCGGTTCCGGAAAGCTCCACCGGTAATCGGCCCGCGCCGTCAGGGGCAGGCATGCGCTCAATGCCGTCAGCAGAGAAACGGGTCTCTTCATGGCATCTCCATTGGGTTGGATTGCGCCCGTCTTGTCCGCAGGCTTTGTCCCAGTGTAGAGGGAAGAAAATTCCCGTGCAAGCAGAAACTTTACTTAACCACTTGAATATTATGGTGAAATAGATACCATACTATTGCAGTGCGGAATTATATTTTTATATGTTTATCATTGGATTAAATGCCGAATGGCGCCGTTGGTACCAATTTTTGCTGCGCCACATCATGATCCTCGCGGGTGCCGCCAGCCTGTCCGCCTGCGAACATCCGGCGCAGTTCCACGCCACCGACATCACCGGCGCCGACTTCGGCCACCTCGCCGCGCTCGATGCGCTGAACGACCACACGGGCCGCCGTGTCGCCACGGCTGACTTTCGCGGCAAGGCGGTAGTGGTCTTCTTCGGCTATACCCGCTGCCCCGACATCTGCCCCACCACGCTGGCCACGCTGCAGGAGACGATGCGGCTGCTCGGACCGCGGGCCGACCGCGTCCAGGTTCTGTTCGTCACCGTCGATCCGGAACGCGACACGCCCGAAGTGCTCGCCGCCTATGTGCCCTGGTTCGACGCGCGTTTCCGCGGCCTCCACGGCGCCCCCGAGAACACGCGTGCCGTGGCGCGCGAGTTTCGTGTCTTCTTCAGCAGGGTCGAGGACAAGAGCGCGATGGGTTACAGTATCGACCATAGCGCCACCAGCTATGCCTACGATCCGCAGGGGCGGCTGCGCCTGCTGATTTCCCACGGCGCGGCACCGGCGCACCTCGCCGCCGATCTGGACGCACTGCTGGCCGGCAAGTAGCCACGACAACAACACGGAGGGTCCGCCATGGCCGCTCGCAGGGGGTCGTCCCCCAACGTCAACCTCAACCTCAACGTCCGCGGGCTGAAGCAGTCCGCCACCCTGGCGATCAACGAGAAGAGCGCGCAGCTGATGCGCGAGGGCCACAAGGTCTACCGCTTCGGCCTCGGCCAGTCGCCGTTCCCGGTGCCGCAACCGGTGGTCGACGAACTGCGCGCCAACGCCCACCAGAAGGACTACCTGCCGGTGCGAGGGCTGCGCGCGCTGCGCGACGCCGTGGCCGGCTACCACCGCCGCATGCACGGCATCGAACGCAGCGGCGACGACGTGCTGATCGGCCCCGGCTCGAAGGAGCTGATGTTCGTGCTGCAACTCGTCTATTACGGCGACCTCGTCATCCCGACGCCGAGCTGGGTCTCCTACGCGCCGCAGGCGCGCATCGTCGGCCGCCAGATCCACTGGGTGCCGACGCAGCCCGAGAACGACTGGCGCCTGATGCCAGACGAGCTCGACCGGCTCTGCCAGGAAGATCCCGGCCGGCCGCGCATCGTCATCCTCAACTACCCCTCGAATCCGACCGGCGACACTTACACCGCCGACGAACTCAAGGCGCTCGCCAAGGTGGCGAAGAAATACAAGGTGATCCTCGTCTCCGACGAGATCTACGGCGAACTGCACCACCGCGGCCAGCACGTCTCGATCGCGCGCTACTACCCCGAGGGCACCATCATCAGCGGCGGCCTGTCGAAATGGTGCGGCGCCGGCGGCTGGCGGCTCGGCACCTTCACCTTCCCGCTGTCGTTGCGCTGGCTGCTCGAAGCCATGTCTACAGTCGCCAGCGAAACCTATACCTCCACGAGCGCGCCGATCCAGTATGCGGCGATCCGCGCCTTCGAGGGCGGCACCGAGATCGAGAGCTATCTAGCGCAGTCGCGCCGCGTGCTGCGCCATCTCGGCCGTCATGTCTGGCGCAGCCTGCGCGACGCCGGCGCGGCGGTCTCCGAACCGGTCGGCGGCTTCTACTTGTTCCCGGACTTCACGCCGCTGCGCGAACGTCTCACCCGCCACGGCATCCAGGGCAGCACCGCGCTGTGCGAACGCATGCTCGAGGAAACCGGCGTCGCCACTCTGCCGGGCGCCGATTTCGGCCGGCCGCCGGCCGAATTGACGCTGCGCCTCGCCTACGTCGACTTCGACGGCGCGCGCGCCCTCTCGGCGGCCCAGCAGGTGCCCATCGACCAGGAACTCGATCGAACCTTTCTCGAGCTGTATTGCCCCAACGTAATGCAGGCCACCGCGGCCATGACCCACTGGCTGAAGAAGATGAAATGAACTGCAAGGAGGGCAGACGATGCGCTACATCAAGAAACTCACCGACATCCCGCAACTGACCGACGCCGAACGCGCCGCGCTCGCGCCGGTCGTCGACGCCTACGCGTTCCGCGTCAGCGACTACTACCTCAAGCTGATCGACTGGAACGACCCCGCCGACCCGATCCGCCAGCTCGTCATCCCGCGCACCGACGAACTGCACGACTGGGGCAAGCTCGACGCCAGCAACGAGGCGGCCAACACCGTCATGCGCGGCGTCCAGCACAAGTATCCGGACACCGCGCTGCTGCTGTGCAACGAGGTGTGCGGCGCCTACTGCCGCTACTGCTTCCGCAAGCGCCTGTTCATGAATGAAAACGACGAGGCGAGCAAGGATCTGTCCGAAGGCATCGACTACATCCGCGCCCACCCGGAGATCACCAACGTCCTGCTCACCGGCGGCGACCCGCTGCTGCTCAGCACGCGGCGGCTGGCCGAGATCATCGGCGCGCTGCGCGAAATCGAGCATGTACGGATCATCCGCATCGGCACGAAGATGACGGCGTTCAATCCCTTCCGTGTGCTCGACGATCCCGCCCTGCTGGAAATGTTCGAGAAATACTCGACGCCGAGAAAGCGCATCTACGTGATGAACCACTTCGACCACCCGCGCGAGCTGACCGACGAGGCCGTGGCCTGCCTCGACAAGCTGATCCGTGCCGGCGCGATCATGACCAACCAGTGTCCGCTGATCGCCGGCATCAACGACGACCCGATGGTGCTGTCCGACATGTTCCGCCAGCTCTCGTGGATCGGCTGTCCGCCCTACTACGTCTTCCAGGGCCGGCCGACCGCCGGCAACGACCCGTACAAGGTGTCGATCGTGCGCGGCTGGGAGATCTTCCGCGAGGCCCTGCGCTACGGTTCCGGGCTGGCGCGCCGCGCGCGCTTCGTCATGTCGCACGAAACCGGCAAGATCGAAATCCTCGCCGTGGACGAAAAACACATCTACCTGCGCTACCAGCGCGCCAAGGACGCCAGCCTGCGCGGCCGCTTCCTCATCTACCAGCGCAACGACGACGCCTACTGGCTGGACGACCTGGAACCCGCCGAGGAAGGCAGCGCGCCGCGCTTCGCCCAAGACTCCCTGCTGGACACGGTGGACGGCCCCGAGTAAAGGCTTACATCCGCGCGGCCAGCACGCCCTTCATCTTCTGCATCGCCTTGGCTTCGATCTGGCGGATGCGCTCGGCCGACACTCCATATTCCGCGGCCAGCTCGTGCAGGGTCGCGGCCTCTTCGTCATCCTCGACCAGCCAGCGGCGCTGCACGATCGTGCGGCTGCGGTCATCCAGCACCTGCAACGCCTCGCGCAGGCCACTGTCGTGCAGACGGTCGCGCTCCATGCGCTCCAACTGCATCGAAGGCTCGGTGCCGGCATCCGCAGCCAGATAGGCGATCGGCGCGAAATGCTCGTCGTCGTCCTCGGTCAGCGGCTCCAGCGAGACATCCATCCCGCTCATGCGGGTTTCCATCTCCACCACCTCCTCGGGCTTCACCCCGAGCTGGCGGGCGACGGCACGCACCTCGGCGGGACCGAGTCCGGCGAAGCCGGCTTCGGCCTGCGCATCCTGGGCCATGGCCGACTTCATGCTGCGCAGATTGAAGAACAGCTTGCGCTGGGCCTTGGTGGTGGCGACCTTCACCAGCCGCCAGTTCTTCAGGATGTATTCATGGATCTCGGCCTTGATCCAGTGCAAGGCGAACGACACGAGGCGCACGCCGCGCTCCGGATCGAAGCGCTTCACCGCCTTCATCAGGCCGATATTGCCTTCCTGGATCAGGTCGGCATGCGGCAGGCCGTAGCCGAGATAACCGCGCGCCACGGCGATCACCAGCCGCAGGTGCGACATGACCAAGCCCCGCGCCGCGTCAAGATCCTCTTCGTCGCGAAAACGCCGGGCCAAGGCCTTCTCTTCCTCCTCCGTCAGCATCGGCACGCGGTTGGCGGCCGCGATATACGCCTCGATGCTGCCGCTGGCAGACGGAACCGAAAACTGGGCAAGGGTCAAAGCATGGCTCATTCCGCTCATTCCAAAGTCCTCCTTGAGGAAATATTAGCACTCAACATATGAGAGTGCTAATCCTAACACAAGTTCCCGACCTTTTTACTACGGATTTAGCAGGCTGCGGCCACACGGAGTAGGATGAAACAGGTTTGCTTTGCCGGGGGGCAGGTAGCGTGGCGGAACCCATTGAAAACGCAAATAAAGCGACGATCCTGATCGTCGACGACATGCCGGAAAACCTTGGCGTGTTGAGCGAGCTGCTGCAACCCCATTACGCGGTGCGCGCCGCCAACTCCGGCGCGCGCGCCCTGCAAGTGGCCGCCGGCGCGCCGCACCCCGACCTGATCCTGCTCGACATCATGATGCCGGACATGGACGGGTACGCGGTGCTGGAGCGCCTGAAGGCGGACGCGGCGACCCGCGACATCCCGGTGATCTTCGTCACCGCGCTGAACGCCAGCGAAGACGAGCAGCGCGGCTTCGATCTCGGCGCGGCCGACTACATCACCAAGCCAATCCGGCCCGCCATCGTGCTGGCGCGGGTGCGCGCCCAGCTCGAACTCAAGCGCGCGCGCGACCGGCTGCGCGACGAAAACGCCTTTCTGGAAGCCGAGGTCGCGCGCCGCATCCGCCAGCGCGAACTCATCCTCATGTCGGCTGGCGAGGGCATCTACGGCACCGATCCCGCCGGCCACATCAGCTTCGTCAATCCCGCCGCCACCGAACTGCTCGGCTATGCGCGCGAGGAACTGCTCGGCCGCGAGGCTCACGCGACCTTCCATCGCCATGCGCCGGACGGCGCCTCCTGCGCCGCCGCCGATTGTCCGCTCAACCATTGCCTGAACGGCGGCCTGCACCTGCGCGACATGGAAGGGACATTCTTGCGCAAGGATGGCACGCCGCTCGAAGTCGAATACAGCTGCGAACCGATCGTCGAGGCGGGCAAGACGCTCGGCACGGTGGTCACTTTCCGCGACATCGGCGAAAAAAAACGCTATCTCGCCGAACTCGAACGCAAGTCCAATTTCGACGACCTCACCGGCCTGCCGAACCGCAACCTGCTCAACGACCGCTTCGCCCAGGGCATCGAGCGCTGCCGCGAATTCAGCCGTGAGCTGGCAGTGCTGCTTCTCAACATCGACCGCTTCAAGAGCATCAACGACAGCCTCGGGCACGCCGCCGGCGACGCGGTGCTGGGTGAAGCCGCGCGTCGGCTGGCGGCGGTCGCGCCGCCGGGCGCCACGCTGGCCCGCCTCGAGGGCGACGAATTCGTGCTGGCGCTGGAGATCGAGCACCAGGACGAGGCGATGCGGCTGGCCCGCCCCCTCCTAAAAGCCCTGGCGGAACCTTTCACCCTCGACAAGCGGCAGTTCTTCCTCACCGCCAGCATCGGCATCGCCCTGTTCCCCAAGGACGGCGACCACGGCGAAGCCCTGCTGCAGAACGCCGGCGCGGCGATGGCACGGGCCAAGGTCGCGGGCGGCAACACCTCGCAGTTCTATGCCGCCGAGATGAACGCGCGCGCGCTGGAGCGGCTCGACCTCGAGAACGGCCTGCGCCACGCCATCGACAACGGCGAACTGGTGCTGCACTACCAGCCGCAGCTGAGCCTGAAAAACGGCGCGCTCATCGGCATCGAGGCGCTGGTGCGCTGGCAGCACCCGGAGCGCGGCCTGATCGCGCCGGGCGAGTTCATCCCGCTCGCCGAGGAAAGCGGTCTCATCGTGCCGCTCGGAGAATGGGTGCTGCGCACCGCCTGCGCGCAAAACAAGGCCTGGCAGGCTGCCGGCCTGCCGCCGGTCACCGTCGCCGTCAATCTCTCGGCACGCCAGATCGCCGCGCAGGACCTCGTCGAACTGGCCGGCTCGATCCTGCGGGAAAGCGGGCTCGACCCGAAATATCTCGAACTCGAGCTGACCGAGAGCATGGTGATGGCGGACGCCGAAGCCTTCATCCACGCCACCGAGAAACTCAAGGGCCTGCACATCACCCTGTCGATCGACGACTTCGGCACCGGCTTCTCCTCGCTCAGCTACCTCAAGCGCTTCTCGATCGACCGCCTGAAGATCGACCAGTCCTTCGTGCATGACCTGACACAGGATCCCAACAGTGCCGCCATCGCGCTGGCAATCATCTCTCTGGCGCACAGCCTCGGCCTGCTGGTGATCGCCGAGGGCGTGGAAACCGAGGCGCAGCTCAACTTCCTGCACGCGCGCAACTGCGACGAAATGCAGGGCTACCACTTCAGCCGGCCGGTGCCGGCCCCGGAGATCGCGACCATGCTGCGGGAAGGCCGCCGGCTCGCCTTGCCGAGCGACGCGCCCACGCCGGGCCGCACCATCCTGATCGTGGACGACGAGGCCTCGATCCTCTCCGCGCTGCGGCGCCTGCTGCGGCGCGAGGGCTACGCCATCCTCGCCGCCACCAGCGGCACGGAAGGCCTCGAACTGCTCGCCGCGCACGAAGTCGGCGTGGTGATCTCGGACGCGCGCATGCCGGAAATGAGCGGCGCCGAATTCCTCGGTCGCGCGCGCGAGATGCATCCCGACACCGTGCGCATCATGCTCTCGGGTTACACCGACCTCGCAGCCGTCACCAGCGCGGTCAACCGTGGCGAACTGTTCCGCTTTCTCGCCAAGCCCTGGGACGACGCCGAACTGCTCGACACCGTGCGCGACGCCTTTCGCCACTACGAAATCCGCAGCGCGCACCGGAGCGGGGCGGCGTGAGTCCGCTGCGCGACAAGCTCGCACTGCCGCCGGCGCTGCCACGTGCGACGTTGCTGTCGATCGCGCGCATCGTGCTGCTCTACGCGCTGTTCGCCAGCTTGTGGATCCTGCTGTCGGATCGCGCCGTCGCCCTGCTGTTCTTCGCCGCGGACGCCACCCAGTCGATCCAGACCGTCAAGGGCCTGTTCTTCGTCGCCGCGACCTCGGTGCTGCTGTTCCTCCTCATGCTGCGCTTCGCCATGCGCCACCTCGACGCCACCGACGCGGGGCGCGAAAAAGTCAGTCCCGACGGGGCGGCGATCCCGTCGTCCCGCCGCCCCCTGCTCGTCTTCGCCGCGCTGTTTTCCGCCCTCTTCGCCCTGCTCGGCACTGTCGCCGTCCAGCAGAACATGCAGCGCCACCGCGCCGAGGTCGGCGCGCGCCTCGCCGCCATCGCCGCGCTGAAGGCGGCGCAGATCGAGAGCTGGCTCGCCGAGCGCCACCGCGACATCGAAGTCATCCGCACCGCCCCGCTGCTGCTGGAAACCCTGCCGCGCTGGCGCAAGAGCGGCGACGCCGCCGCCCGGCAGCGCCTCCAGGCGCGCCTCGAAGGTTTCCGCGCCACGCTGAACGCCAAGGACATCGTGATCTGCGACGCCAAGGGCGACATCCTGCTCGCCGCCGCCAACCACACCCATGCCGCCGAACCCCTGCGCGCGACCGTGCTACGCGCGTTCGCGGGCGACGGGATCGAAACCAGCGAGCTGTTCCGCATGGACACGCCGCCGTCCAGCCACGTCCATCTCGACTTCGCCGCGCCGATCCCCGGGCTGGCCGAACCGGCCGTGATCGTCCTGCGCGCCGACGTCGAAGCGGCGCTGTTTCCCCTCCTGGCCTCCTGGCCGCTGCCGAGCGCCACGGCCGAGGCCCTGCTGTTCCGGCGCGACGGCGACGGCGTGCTGTTTCTCAACGAGCTGCGCCACGAGGAAAACACCGCACTGGCCAAGCGCGTCCCGCTCGCGGCGGCGGACGTGCTTGCCGTGCAGGCGCTGGCGCCCGGCTACCGGCCCGGCACGCTACTCGAAGGCAGGGACTACCGCGGCGAACCGTCCGTCGGTCTCGTCCATCCCGTCGCCGGCACCGCCTGGTGGCTGGTCGCCAAGATGGATCGCGCCGAGGCCTTCGACGCGGCGCACCGGGAGACGTTCTGGATCGCCGTCACCAGCCTGCTCGTATGGCTGGCGGCGCTGGTTTCGGCGGTACTGTTCTTCCAGCGGCGCGAACTGCTGCACGCCGGGCAGCAGCAGCGCGAGCGCCAGCGGATGACCGCCGAGGCACAGGCGGCCCGGGACATGCTGCGCACCCTGATCGACACCCTCCCCGACCTGGTCTGGCTGAAGGACACCGAAGGACGCTATCTCGCCTGCAACAGGCGCTTCGGACAGTTCTTCGGCGCCCCGGAAGCCGCCATCGTCGGCAAGACCGACCACGACTTCGTGCCGGCCGAACTCGCCGATTTCTTCCGCGCCAGGGACCGCGCGGCGATGGCCGCGGGCGGTCCGACAGAAAACGAGGAGGAGGTCACCTATGCCAGCGACGGCCACCGCGAGCTGTTGCAGACGATCAAGACGCCCTTCCACGGCAGCGACGGGCGCCTCATCGGCGTACTCGGCGTCGCCCGCGACATCACCCGGCTCAAGGCCGCCGAGGCCGGCCTGAAGGAACGCAACGCCGAACTCGAGCGCTTCAACCGCGCGATGGTCGATCGCGAACTCGACATGATCGCGCTCAAGCGCCTGGTCAACAACCTGTCGCGACAGCTCGGGCACGCGTCGCCATATGCGCTGCCGGATGGCGACGCCGGCGGGGATGCCGCGCCATGACCGGGGCATTCGACGGCGGCGGTGCCCTGCCCGCGATCCTGCTGTTCCTCTTCGCCACGACGGCGGTACTCGCAATACTGGTTGGTGCCCGCCGCCAGCGACGTGCGGAAGCCGTCATCGCCCGCGACGCGGAACGCCTGCGCCGCCTCGCCGGCGCCGTCGAGGCGGTCGCCGGCGTGCGCGACCTCGCCGGGCTGATGGCGATCATCCGCCACGCCCTGCGCGAACTGACCGGCGCCGACGGCGTCACGCTGGTGCTGCGCGAGGACGGGTACTGCCACTACATCGACGAGGACGCCATCGGCCCGCTATGGAAAGGGCAACGCTTCCCGCTGGAATCCTGCATCTCCGGCTGGGCGATGCTGCACGCCGAAGCGGCGGTGATCGAGGACATCTACGCCGATCCGCGCATCCCCCACGACGCCTACCGCCCCACCTTCGTCAAGAGCCTGAGCATGGTGCCCGTCGGCCGCCAGCAGCCGGTCGGCGCCATCGGCTGCTATTGGGCGGCGCGCCACCGCGCGACTGAGGAGGAACTGGAGCTGCAGCAGTCCCTCGCCGACGCGCTGGCGGTGGGCCTCGGCAACCTGAGACTCTACGAGGAAATGGCGGCCGCCCGCCAGGCGGCCGAGCTCGCCGCCGAGGAGCTGAAGGTGCAGGCCGCCCTGCTCGCGGCGGCGCAGGAAAACGCCCTCGACGAGCAGCGCCGCGCCCGCATGGCGGCGCTGAACCTGATGGAGGATGCCCAGGCCGCGCAACGGCGCGCCGAGGCGGCGCAGGAAGCCCTGCGCGAAAGCGAGTTGAGCTTCCGCCTGCTGACCGAGCAGGTGCCGGCCATCATCTACCGGGCCTCGCTCGACGCGCAAAGCACGACCCTCTACGTCAGTCCGCACATCGCCGACCTGGGCTACACGCAGGAGGAATGGCTCGCCGATCCCGAGGCCTGGATCAAGGCCCTGCATCCGGACGACCACGAGTCCGCGCTGGGAGCGCTGGCCGAGTGGCACCGCACGGGCGGAAAACTGGCGCTCGAATACCGGCTGCGCGACAAGCAAGGCCGCTGGCGCGACTATCACGACCTCGGCGAAATCGTCCGGGACGCCACGGGCCGGCCGCTCTATCTCCAGGGCCTGATGCTCGACATCACCGAGCGCAAGACCACAGAAAGGGAACTGCGCGAGAGCCGGGAGTTCATCCAGTCGGTGCTCGACAACCTGCCGGTGGGCATCGCCGTCAACTCGGTCGATCCCGCGGTCGACTTCAGCTACATGAACGACAACTTCCCGAGGATCTACCGGACGACGCGGGAACGTCTGGCCGATCCGGACGCCTTCTGGGAAGCGGTTTACGCGGACCCGGTCCAGCGCGAGGCAATCCGGCGGCGGGTGCTGGAAGACTGCGCCAGCGGCGATCCCGCGCGCATGCACTGGGAGGACGTGCCGCTCGCGCGGCCGGGCGAGCCGACCGCCTACGTCGCGGCACGCAACATTCCGCTGCCGGAACGGGGACTCATGATCTCGATGGTCTGGGACGTCACCGACCGCAAGCGCGCCGAGGCGGACTTGCGCAAGCTCTCGCTGGCCATCGAGCAGAGTCCGGAGAGCGTCATCATCACCGACACCGCGCGCCGCATCGAGTATGTCAACGCGGCCTTCGTCCGCAATACCGGCTACCTGCCCGAGGAGGTGCTGGGCCATACGCCCCGGCTGTTGCAATCGGGCAAGACGCCGCCACAGGTCATGGCGGAACTGCATGCCGAACTGGACGCCGGCCGCCCCTGGAAGGGCGAGCTCATCAACCGGCGCAAGGACGGCAGCGAGTATGTCGACTTCGCCATCATCGCGCCGCTGCGCCAGCCGGACGGACGGATCACCCACTACGTGGCGGTGCAGGAAGACATCACGGAACGCAAGCGCATCGGCACCGAGCTCGACAAGCACCGCCACCATCTCGAGGAACTGGTGGAGCAGCGCACGGCGGAGCTGGAGGAGGCCCGGCGCCAAGCGCTGGCCGCCAGCGCGGCGAAGAGCGCCTTCCTCGCCAACATGAGCCACGAGATCCGCACGCCGATGAACGCCATCGTCGGGCTGGCCCACCTGCTGCAGCGGCGCATCGCCGATCCCGAGCAGCGCGACCGCCTCGACAAGATCGTCGAGGCCTCCCACCACCTGCTGGGGCTGATCAACGACATCCTCGACCTGTCGAAGATCGAGGCCGGCAAGCTGACCATCGAGGTCGCCGAATTCGACCTGCTGCGCGTGCTGGAAAACGTCTCCGCGCTGGTGGCCGAACGCGCGCAGGCGCGCGGGCTGGAGCTGATCATCGACATCGACCCCGCGCTGACGGAAGCGCCGCTGTTGCTGGGCGACGCCACGCGCGTGCGCCAGATCCTGCTCAACTACGCGAGCAACGCCGTCAAGTTCACCGAGCAGGGCTCGGTCACGCTGCGTGCGCGCCGCATCGAGGACGGCGCCAGCGACCTGCTGCTGCGGCTGGAGGTGGAAGACACCGGCATCGGCATCGCGCCCGCCGACCAGGCACGCCTGTTCCAGTCCTTCGAGCAGGCCGACGCCTCGATCACGCGCCGCTACGGCGGCACCGGGCTGGGACTGGCGATCAACCGCCGGCTTGCCGAGCTGATGGGCGGAGAGGCCGGCGTCGAAAGCGCGCCGGGCGTCGGCAGCCGCTTCTGGAGCACCGCGCGACTGGGCAAGAGCGCCAGGACCGAACGGTGCTGGAACACGCCGCTGCTGCGCGACCGCCGCGCGCTGGTCGTCGATGGCAGCCCCGGCGCCCGGTCGGTCCTGACGCAGATGCTGCATACCCTGGGTCTCCACGTCGACGCGGCGCCGGACACCGACGCCGCGCTGGCGGAGGTCGCCGACGCCGACGGGGAAGGCGTGCCCTTCGACGTCGCGCTGTTCGACTGGCAGACGCCCGACCTGCCGGGGCGGAACATCGCGCAGGAAATGCATGCCCTGCCGCTGAGCCGCTACGCGCCCCACCTGCTGGCGGTGGGCCCCGATCAGGCCGAGGCGCGCGCGGCCGCCGCGGCCGCCGGCTTCGCTGTCCTGCTGGCCAAGCCGGTCACCCTGTCGGCGCTCAACGACACCCTGGCGAACCTGCTGCGCGACGCGCCGGCGACGACGGCCCCGCCGCCGCCCGACGAACAGATACTGGCGCGCGCGGCACGGGCGCGCGGCCTGCGCGTCCTGGTCGCCGAGGACAACCCGGTCAACCAGCAGGTGGCGCACGACCTGCTGGGCGACGCCGGCCTGACGGTCGACCTCGCCGACAACGGCGCCCAGGCGGTGGAAATGGCGCGCGGCACGGCCTACGACGCCATCCTGATGGACATGCAGATGCCGGTGATGGACGGCGTCGAGGCGACGCGGCGCATCCGCGCGCTGCCCGGCCGGGCGCAGACGCCGATCCTGGCGATGACGGCGAACGCCTTCAGCGAGGATCGCCAGCGCTGCCTGGACGCCGGCATGAACGACTACCTCGCCAAGCCCGTCGATCCCGCCACCCTGTTCGCCACCCTGCTGCGCTGGCTGCCACAGGCGACCGCCATGACCGCGGTCCCGGCAGCAGAGGCCGAAGCGCCGGCCGAAGACGATGCCGCGCTGCGCGCGCGGCTCGACGGCATTCCCGGCCTCGACGCCGGGGCAGGGCTGCGCAGCGTGCGCGGCCGCGTCGCGCGCTACGCCGGTCTGTTGCGGCGCTTCATGGAAAATCACGGCGGCGACGGCGCGCGACTGCGCGCGCAACTGGCGGCGGGAGACGCGACGGCGGCCGGCCAGACCGCCCACGCGCTTAGGGGCGTGGCGGCCACCTTGGGCGCCGTCGCCGTCGCGGCGACGGCCGAAGCGCTGGAAAATGCGCTACGCCAGCAGATGGATGCTGACCACGACGAGGCCTGCGCGGCGGTGGAGCAGGCGCTGGCGACGCTGATGAGCGCCCTGCATGCCGCCCTGCCGCCCATGCCGCCGCCGGAAACACCCGTCGGGGACGCCATCGCGCTGCTGGCCGAGCTCGAAACCCTGCTGGCGAGCGACGACACCGACAGCAACCGCGCCTTCGCCGCCGCCGCCCCCCTGCTGCGCCGCCGTCTCGCCGGCGCTGACTTTTCCGCGCTGGAACGGCACATCGAGGCTTATGATTACCCGGCGGCGCTGGCGCTGGTGCGCGCGCTGCGCCAACGCCCATGACGACGACGCCCATCCTCCCCGGCCAAGTCCGCCTACGCCACCTGCTGCCGGCGCTGCTGCTCGCGGCGGCCCTGCTCGGCCTCGGCCTGTATAACCTCGACGCCCAGTTGCGCAAGCAGGCGCGCGCCAGCGCCATCGCGACACTCCAGTCCGTGGCGACGCTGAAGACCGAGGAAATCGAGCGCTGGGTCGACGACCGCCTCGTCATGTTCGCCCAGCCGCCGGACGGCACCGTCGCGCGCGCCTTCGCCCGCCTGCTGGCCGGTGAAAGCGCCGCCGCGCACGATCTTGAGGCACGGCTGGCCCACCTGCGCGTCCTGCATCCGGAACTGAAGCATGTCTGGCTGTTCGACGCCGCCGGTCACCTGCGCCTCGGCAATGGCGACGGCGCGCCGCACGTCGTGGCTCCAGCGGATGCCGTAGCACACGCGCATGCGGTGCGCCGGGCCCTCGAAACGCGCCATACGCAGCTGGTCGACCTGCACCGCTCCGGGCCGGCAACAACCGACCTGGTGATGGAGGTCGTCGCCCCGCTCATTCCCGGCACGACCCCCGGCGCCCCGGCCATCGGCTACGTCCTGTTCGAACTGTCGCCTGCCCTGCGCCTCTATCCGCTGCTGGCGCTGTGGCCAACGCCGAGCGGCAGTTCCGAGACGCTGCTGGTGCGGCGCAGCGGCGACCACCTCGAGAACGTCAGTCCCCTACGCCACGGCCAGATCCTGCCGCTGCAACTGCGTCTGCCGCTCGCCACGCCCGAACTGATCGCGGCGCGCGCGCTGCGCGACGACGAGATGATCGTCGAGGGCGTCGACTATCGCGGCGCGGCGGGACTCGGCGCGGTCCTCAAGGTGCCGGCCACCAACTGGCACCTGATCGCCAAGATGGATGCCGAGGAAGTGTATGCCGACGCGCGCCGCCTGCTGGCGTGGATCGGCGGCGCCGGCCTGCTCCTGCTCGCCGCGATGGCCGCGCTGGTGCGCTCGGCGCTGGTGCGCCAGCAGGCCGAAGAGCGCGCGCGCATGCTGGCGCACGACATCGGCGTGCGCCAGTCCGTCGAACAGGGCCTGCATGAGGCGCTCGCCGCCCAGCGCGAACTCAACCGCAAGCTCGAGGAAGCGCAGAACCAGTTGCTGCAATCCGAGAAGATGGCGTCGATCGGCCAGCTCGCCGCCGGCGTGGCGCACGAGCTCAACAACCCGATCGGCTTCGTGCATAGCAACCTCGGTTCGCTCGAAAACTACCTGCAGGACGTTTTCGCCATCGTCGATGGCTATGGCGAGGTCGAGGTGGCCGCGCCGCCCGACTGTCCCGGCATCGAGCGCGTGCGCGCCCTCAAGCGCGAAAAGGATTTCGATTTCGTGCGCGCCGACACTTTCCAGCTGCTGCGCGAATCGAAGGAGGGCCTCGCGCGCGTCGCCAAGATCGTCAAGGACCTCAAGGACTTCTCGCGCGCCGGCGAAGCGACCTGGCAGTGGGCCGACCTGCACCAGGGGCTGGATTCAACGCTGAACATCGTCTGGAACGAGCTGAAATACAAATGCACGGTGACCAAGGACTACGGCGAGCTGCCGCAAGTGCTGTGCGTGCCTTCGCAGCTCAACCAGGTGTTCATGAACCTGCTGGTGAATGCCGCCCACGCGATTCCCGAAAAGGGCGAGATCACCATCCGCACCGGCCGGCGCGGCGATGAGGTGTTCGTCGCCATTTCCGACACCGGCTGCGGCATCCCGCCGGAAAACCTCAACCGCATCTTCGACCCCTTCTTCACCACCAAGCCGGTCGGCAAGGGCACGGGGCTGGGATTGTCGCTGTCCTACAGCATCGTGCAGAAACACCACGGCCGCTTCGAGGTGGACAGCGAGCCCGGCAAGGGCACCACCTTCACCGTCTGGCTGCCGATCGAGCCGCCGGACAGCACGGGTGATGCCACGCCCAAACGGAGCGCCAATACGCCATGAACGCAACCGACACCCCCGCCCGCATCCTCTGCGTGGATGACGAGCCCTCGATTCTCGCCGCGCTCAAGCGCGTGTTCCGTCCCCATGGCTACACGGTGCTGACGGCCACTTCGGGTCGCGAGGCGCTGGCGCAGCTCGAAGCCGAGCCGGTCGACCTCGTCATCAGCGACATGCGCATGCCCGAGATGGACGGCGCGCAGTTCCTCGAAAAGGTGTTCGATAAATGGCCCGCCACCAAGCGCATCCTGCTGACCGGCTACGCCGACGCCGCCGCCACGATCGCCGCGATCAACCGCGGCAAGATCTGGCGCTACGTCGCCAAGCCGTGGAACGACGACGAACTGATCCTCACCGTCCAGCAGGCGCTGGCGCACCGCCAGCTGATGGACGAGAACGCGCGGCTGACCCGGCTCACCCAGGCGCAGAACGAGGAAC
This sequence comes from Pseudomonadota bacterium, assembly GCA_040754195.1. Lineage (GTDB taxonomy): Bacteria > Pseudomonadota > Gammaproteobacteria > Burkholderiales > Rhodocyclaceae > Sulfuricystis. The sequence goes on from JBFMDJ010000025.1 coordinate 96,219, forward strand.
TCAAGGAGCTCAACGCCGGTCTCGAACGCAAGGTCGCAGAGCGCACCGCGCAGCTCGCCGAGGCGCTGGAATCGCTGGAGACCGCCCATGCGCAGTTGCGCCAGGGCTTCCTCGCCACCGTGCAGCTGTTCTCCGGCCTCGTCGAGCTGCGCGGCGGCAAGCTGGCCGGCCATTCGCGCCGCGTCGCCGACATCGCGCGCCGCCTCGCCGAGCAGATGGGGCTTTCCGAGGCCGACCAGCAGGACGTCTTCCTCGCCGCGCTGCTGCACGACATCGGCAAGCTCGGCCTGCCCGACGCCCTGCTCAACGCGCCCTTCAACGCGCTGCCGCCGCAGGGCAAGGCCGAGGTGATGCGCCATCCGGTCAAGGGCCAGCAGCTGCTGATGTCCGTCGAACAGCTCGCCAGCGCCGCACGCATCATCCGCCACCACCATGAATGCTTCGACGGCGGCGGCTACCCCGACCGCCTGGCCGGGCTGGCGATTCCGCTCGGCGCGCGCATCCTGGCCCTCGCCAACGACTACGACGCGCTGCAGGCGGGTACGCTGACCCTGCATGTCCACACCGCACTCGAAGCCCAGCAGGTGTTGCAGAAGGAACGCGGCCACCGCTACGCCCCGGAGGTCGTGGATGCCTTCTTCGCCATGCTGGCCGAGGAAGAGGCCGCACGGCCGAAGGAACTGTCCGTCGGCACCGGCCAGCTCAAGCCGGGCATGGTGCTGACGCGCGAGCTGACGCACCGCGACGGCTATACCCTGCTGCCGCGCGGACGCGTGCTCAACGCCGACATCATCGCCAAACTCGCGGCCCTTGAAGAGGCCGAGGGCCACGCGCTGACGCTGTTCGTCCGCAACGACGCCGCACCCGGCGTGCTGCGCGACCCGCGCCCCGAACCGCCGCCGCGTCTCTGGAAGGAGGTGGAGCTTCCCTCCGGACGACTCAAGCCCGGCATGGTGCTGGCGCGCAACCTCAATCACAAGGAAGGCTACCTGCTGCTGGCGCGCGGCTGCGCGCTCGACGAGGTGATCATCAAGCAATTGCGCGAGTTCGAGCGCATCAACGGCGAGCCCATCAACGTCTTCATCCGCATCGAGTCGCATTGAAGCCATGGAAGCCTTCGTCTGGAACGAGCACTTCACCACCGGCATCGAATCGGTCGATACGCAGCACCACCACCTGGTGGACATCGTCAACCGGCTCGGCGATCTGCTGATCGCCGCACAACCGGTCGACAAGGAAACGATCGAGGACATCTTTCGCCAGCTCGCGGAATACGCCAACACCCATTTCCGCGACGAGGAGCATCTGATGCGCACGGCCGGCGTCAGCGAGGCGCACTACCAGCACCACTGCAAGGTCCATCGCGACTTCGTCGCCCAGGTGAAGTCGATGTGGCAGGCGCGCGGTCTGATGAGCGCGCCGGCCGACACGCTGCACGGCTTCCTCGCCGCCTGGCTGTCCTACCACATCCTCGGCGAGGATCAGGAAATGGCGGAGGAAATTCGTCGCCTGAAGGGCGGGCCGGCCCTGGCCCACGCTCCCGGCGCGGACGGCCGCGACCGCTCCACCGGCGCCCTGCTGCACGCGCTGCGCAACCTGCACGGCGTCCTTTCGCACATGAACCAGGACCTGATGCGCGCCAACGCCTCGCTGGAGGAGGAGGTGGCAACGCGCACGCGCGAGCTGCTGCAATCGGAGAAGATGGCCTCGATCGGCCAACTCGCCGCCGGCGTCGCCCACGAAATCAACAACCCGATCGGTTTCGTCAACTCCAACCTCGGCACGCTCGGCCGCTACGTCGACGACCTGCTGCGCCTCGCCGACCTCGGCGCCGCCACGCCGGACGGACAGGCGCTCGGACAGGAACTCGACCTCGACTTCCTGCGCGCCGACCTGCGCGACCTGCTGCGCGAATCGCAGGACGGCCTCGACCGCGTGCGCAAAATCGTCGCCAACCTCAAGGACTTCTCGCGCGTCGACCAGGCCGAATGGCAAGTGGCCGACCTGCTCGCCGGGCTGGAGAGCACGCTCAACGTCGCCTGGCACGAACTGAAATACAAGGCCGACATCGTGCGCGAGCTGCGCCCCCTGCCGCTCGTGCGCTGCGTGCCGGCGCAGATCAACCAGGTCTTCCTCAACCTGCTGGTGAATGCGGCGCAGGCGATCAAGGAACACGGCACCATCACGCTGCGAAGCGGGGTGGAGGGCGACACGGTCTGGATCGAGGTGGCCGACAACGGCTGCGGCATGGACGAGACCACGCAACGGCGCATGTTCGAGCCCTTCTTCACCACCAAGCCGGTCGGTACCGGCACCGGGCTGGGCATGTCGCTGACCTGGGACATCGTCACCAAGCACGACGGCGAGATCGCCGTCGACAGCGCGCCCGGCCGAGGCACGCGCATCCGCGTCACGCTGCCGGTCGGCGGGCCGTCCGGCGGCTGATCGAAAGCTGGTACCGTCCCGCCGGGACTGACTTTCCGGCGCCGTCCCGCCGGAACTGACTTTTCCTGTTTATTCCGCCGCGAAGTCGAGGTTGCGCGCCCGGCACATCGAGGCCAGCACCTTGTTCTCGATGTCGAGCTTGCGCCGCATCAGCGCCTGGGCGACGGCGGCGCGCAGCTCGAAATCCGTCCACGGCTTGGCGAGGTAGCAGTGGATGTGGGCGAGGTCGACGGCGGCGATGACGTCTTCCATGCCGGCGGCGCCCGAAAGCAGGATGCGCGCGCAGTCGGGCTGCTTCTCGGCGAAGATTTCGAGCAGGCGCACGCCGTCGAGTTCCGGCATCTTGTAGTCGGCGACGACGCAGGAAAACTCGACGTTCTCCATCATGCGCACGGCGTGCGCCGGCGAGGTGCAGACCTGCACGCTGATCTGCGCGTCCTCCAGCGAGACGACGCGGCCGTGGCCGACGTCGGCGCGCATCGCGGCGAACACGTCGTCGAGCCGGCTGCGGTGCGTCAGGTCGCGCGCCACCGCGTGGCAGACGTTCTCGTCGTCATCCACGACGAGGATCTGGTCGACCGCGCCGGACTCGACCGGCAGCTCGATGCCCTGCTTGCGCAGCACGTCGGCCATCTGGCGGTTGCGCCGGGCGGCCTGGCGGAAATCGACCGCCTGGCCGATCGAGCTCTTGAGGAAGTAGCTCGTCCAGGGCTTGGGGATGAATCGGTAGATGTGCGTCTCGTTGATCATGCGCACCAGCGCGTCCATGTCGGTCTGTCCCGACAGCACGAGGCGCGCGCAATCCGGCTGGATCTCGTAGAGCGCCTTGAGGAAATCCAGCCCGGTCATGCCCGGCATGCGGTAATCGGAGATCACCACGGCAAAGTCTTTTTCCCGCGCCCGCGCGAGCGCCTGGGCGGGGTCGCTGAAGCCTTCGACGGCATAGCGGTAGCGCCCCAGCGGCGGCGTGTTCAGCTCGCGCCGGATGGCATTGACGATGTTGGGTTCGTCATCGACGACCAGGACGGCAAATTCGGGACGTTCTGCGGTGGTCATGGGCAGGCCTCTCTCGATACCAAGCGCAAGGCCCCAGTATAACCATGTCGCGTTGCGACATTCGGTCGCAGGCTAGGTTTCCGGCCTGCGCGGGTGGATAATCCGCCTTGCCCCTGTTCCGTCCTTCGTTCACGTGTCCATCGACAGTCGTTTCGCCCCCCCCTGGTCCGATCCTTTCGCCGCGTGCGAGTCGCCGGCGCGGCGCGCCCTGCGCTTCGCCGCCGTGTTCGGCCTGCACCTGGCGGTCATCCTCGGCGCGGCGGAACTGGCCGGCCGTCCCGAGACGCGCGCCGCCGTGCAGGAAATCTTCGTCCGGCTGGTGGAGCTGCCGCCGCCGGCCCCGGAACCGCCGGCGCCGCGGCCCGTCCAGACAACGTCCAAACCTCAGCCCGTGGTGAAAAAGCCCGTGCCGCCCCCGCCGGTGCTGACAGCGGCAGAGGCAGCGCCGGCGGCGCCGGAAAGTTTCGCCGTCGCCCCGCCGCCGGCGCCGGCCGTCTCCGCGATCGCGCCCGCGCCCCCGGCGCCCCCGGCACCCGTGACGGCGGCACGCTTCGACGCCGACTACCTGCACAACCCTCGCCCCGCCTACCCATCCTCCTCGCGCCGCCTCGGCGAGGAAGGCACGGTCGTCCTGCGCGCGCGCGTCGGCGCGGACGGCAGCCCGCTCGTCGTCGAACTGCGCGATTCGAGCGGCTTCCGCCGTCTCGACGAAGCGGCGCTCGCCGCCGTGCGCCGCTGGCGTTTCGTGCCCGCCCGCCAGGGCGATCGGGCCATCGAATCCTGGGTCGCCGTGCCCGTCGTCTTCAAGCTGGAGTCCTGACCATGCCTGTCCAACTCGGTCTGTCCCATTTCTGGTCGCAGGGCGACTTCGTCACCCATGCGGTCTCGCTGCTCCTGCTGGCGCTGTCGGTCGCCTCATGGATGGTGATCGCACGCAAAACCCTCGGCCAATGGCATGAAAGCCGCGGCCGCGAGCTCGCGCTGGCCGCCTTCTGGGCCGCCGAGTCGCTGCCGCAGGCGCTGGCCGCGATCCAGGCCGAGGATCGCACCGGCATCTACGCGCGCCTCGCGCTGGCCGGCGCCCACGCCGCGGAAACCCACGAGCAGAACGCGCGCGGCATCGGCGCCGGCGTCAACGTCAGCGAAGCGGTGACGCGCGCGCTGCGCAACGAGATCGTCAAGGCGCAGACCGGGATCGAATCCGGTCTGACCTTCCTCGCCTCGGTCGGTTCGACGGCGCCCTTCATCGGCCTGTTCGGCACGGTCTGGGGCATCTACCACGCGCTGGTCGGGCTGGCCGGGGCCACCGCCGTGGTGCTCGACAAGGTGGCCGGCCCGGTCGGCGAGGCGCTGATCATGACGGCCGCCGGCCTGTTCGTCGCCATCCCCGCCGTACTGGCCTACAACGCCTTCACGCGCGCCAACCGCATCACGCTGGCGCTGCTCGACGGCTTCGCCCACGACCTGCACGCCTACCTGACCACCGGCGCCCGCAGCGCCGGCGGCCTGCATCTGGTCCAGGGCGCGCGGCAGGCCTCATAGGAAGCAGCATGGCATTCGGCTCCTTCAACGAGGGCGGCACGCCCCAGCCGATGGCGGAGATCAACACCACGCCGCTGGTCGACGTGATGCTGGTACTGCTGGTGATCTTCATCATCACCGCGCCGCTGTTCCAGCAGGCCGTGCCGGTCGACCTGCCGCGCGTGGACAGTACGCGCATCGACGAGAAGCCGCATACCATCCAGCTGGCCATCGACGCCACCGGCATCACGTTCTGGAACGGCGAACCGGTGGCGCGCGCCGGACTCGACGCGCGCTTCGCCGCCGCGCGCGACCTCGATCCGGAACTGCACCTGCGCGCCGACCGCGCCACGCGCTACGAAACCGTGGCCGACATCATGGCGGCCGCGCAACGCGCCGGCATCGTCAAGATCGCCTTCGTCACCGAGGCACCCGCCTCGCACTGAATGCGGCACGTTGCCGCATGCGACCCCGTGTCGCACATTCCAAGCCTCGGCCAACCCTAGCATTCGTTCCTTCGAAAGTCGTTCCATTTCAATCCGATACGGATTGATTTGTATCAATTCAGGAGGAGTGCATGACAACAAGAAAACCAGCGGCCCTGCTGTCGGGGGCCTGCGTCGCCGCGTTGCTGAGCGGTGGCGCGCCCGCACAGGAAACCCTGCTCGACGAGGTCCGGGTCACGTCCACGACCATCGACGACCGCTTCCTCGGCAAGCGCGGCGAGCCGGCGACGATGCACGACATCAGCGGCGCGACGGTCGATCAGAAGCGTCCGGAGAACATGATCGAGATTCTCCGCACCATTCCCGGTGTCACCGCCGACCTCTCCTCCGGCGACGAGATCAAGATCAAGTTGCGCGGCATCGAGAACCAGCGCTACATGGGTGAAAAGCCCGGCGTTGCGATCGTCATCGACGGCGTGCCGGTGTTCGAGCGCACGGGCAAGGTGAATATCGACCTCGACAACATCGAGTCGATCAAGGTGATCAAGAGCGGCGCTTCCTACCTGTTCGGCGACGACGCGCTGACCGGCGCCGTGATCATCACCACCAAGCGCGGGCCGAAATACGCGGGCGTCACGGTGTCCAACGACATCGGCGCCTGGGACTACAGCCGCCAGCTGGCGCGCGTCGGCTTCGCCGGCGACTGGGGCAGCGGGCACGTGCAGGCCACCGAACGCGCGGGTGACGATTACTACTGGCAGTCGGGCTACCGCACCGCGAACATCGACGGCAACCTGCGCCTCTACCTTTCCGACACTTCCGACCTGACGGTCGGCTTCGAGCAGTCCGACCGCATGAAGGACAAGCACGGCTCGGTCAAGGGCGCAACCCAGGCCATCAACGATCCCATGGGTACCGTCGGCCGGGACTACACGCGCAAATACGACGTCAACTTGCAGAAATTCCACCTGACCTACGCCAACGATCTGACACCGTCTTCCAACCTGCTGGTGAGCGGCTATGAATACGAGGACCGCACCTACTTCTGGTCGTCCCCGCAGCGCAACGACGCCAACGGCCGGACCATCAGCGACTCGACGCCCGGTGCCCAGGATCTCTACACCACCGCCAACAACTACAACCAGACGCAGCGCGGCATCAAGGCGGAATGGCGCACGCACGCGGGCAGTACCGGCTGGCTGGGCGGCCTCGACCTGCGCCGCAACCGCTACAAGAACTACAACACGGCCAAGGTCGACTATTGCTCGCGCGGCGACTTCGCCCCGCCTTACAACTGCAACGGCGGCGCGGACCTGGTGACGGCGGGCACGGTGCTGACCAACAACACCACGGACGAGGCTGTCGATGCCGTCTATGGCGAATTCAAATACCTGCCGGCGCCGCAATGGACACTGACGCTGAACGGCCGCTACGACACGATCGGACTCGACTTCGCCTCCGGCGCGACGAACGAGATCGCGACGCCCTTCAGCCGCAGCAAGTCCTTCCATTTCGCCTCCTGGCGCACCGGGGCGAACTACGCGGCGAGCAAGGCGGTCGACTGGTTCGCCAACATCTCCTCCAGCTTCCGCGCGCCGACCACCGACCAGCTCTACAACGGCAGCCTCTCGCCGACGGGTGGCAAGACCCTCAACAACGAAAACCTGCGGCCGGAAAAGGCGCTCAACTTCGAGCTGGGCCTGCGCGCCCGCACCGCGCTGCTGGGCATCGCCGCGGAAGTCGAAGCGGCCGTGTTCCAGATCGACCGCAAGGATTTCATCCTCGCCACCAACGGCCAATACAGTACCAGCACGACGACCGCGCAGCAGATGTACGACAACATCGGCGGCGTGCGCAACCGCGGCCTCGAACTGGCGCTGAAGACCGACCGCAAGCGCGCTTTCACGCTCGACGCGGCCTACACCTACATCGAGGCGAAGTTCACGCAATACGACAATTTCAACCTGACGCTGGGCAACCCCTACGTCGCCAGCCCGACGCTGGTGGCCTACGACAACACCGGCAACGACGTCCCGCGCGTGCCGCGCCACCAGCTCAACCTGATTTTCGGTTGGCAACCGGACGACCGTTTCCGCCTCGCGCTCGAGATGGACGGAAAATCCGGCGCCTGGGCCGACGAGATCAACCAGGAACGCTGGCCGGGACGCACGCTGTGGCACTTGTCGGCCAACTACGATATCCAGGAAGTCGGCTTCCTCGGCGCGAAGTGGTCGCTGTTCGCCAAGATCAACAACCTGTTCGACAAGCGCTACTGGTCGGCCGCGCGCGGCACCAACGACGCCTCCGACTACCTGACCGGGGCCTACGACGGCGTCTATAACAGCGAGGACCTGTCGATCGTCGTCGGCAAGCCGCGCAACTGGATGGCCGGCATTGCGGCAACCTTCTGACGGGAGACGGAGATGAAAGGTTTTCTGATTCCGCTCGGCCTGCTGGCGGCGTCCGCCGTCGCGGCCCAGCATGAGCATCATGGCGCGCCGGATGCCCCGGCGGTGCGTCCGGCGGCACGCGCCTGGACGCAGCAGCCCCTGCTGCTGCCGGCGCGCGCCACACGCGGCGAACGGGCGCAGGCGCGGCTCCAGCCGCGGGGCATCGCGCCGGCGATCCTGACGGTATTCGCGCCGGAAGGCCATGCCGCACAGCACAAGGCCGATTATCCGGTCGCTCCTGAAGGAGCGAAGATCGCGCCCGCCTCCCCGAAAATCGGCAATTACCACTGGGTCGTCGCGCGCGAGGAGACGCCGGAGGCCGTCCGGGTCGCCTCGACCGCCTGGTATTTCGGCAATCCCGGCGACTCGCCCGTGGATCTTCTGAAGATTCCGAGGCACGAACTGGAGATCGTGCCCGACCCGCTGCCGCGCGAGCATGGCAGCTACCGCGAAAGCGAGAAATGGCGCTTTCTGGTGCGCTGGAACGGCGCCCCGCTGACCGGCCAGCCTTTGACGCTGGAGACCGAATTCGGCACCCGCACGCGCTTCGTCACCGACGCTTCCGGCCGCGCGGTCGTGCTGTTCCCGCGCGACTTCGGGCCGGCGGAGGATGCGCCCGACGGCGGGCATGGCAGACGAACAGGCAAGTTCGTGCTGTCCGCGGAAAAGGAGGCCGATGGCCGGCGTTACCTGACCGCCTTCAACTACAGCTATGGCCAGGATGCCGACCGCGACCGCAGCCTCGGCTGGGGCGCCGCCTTCGGCCTGATCGGCATGCTGGCGGCGATGCCGCTGCTGCGCAGGAAAGCCGCCACGCCAGGAGACGCGAAAAATGCCTAAAACTCTGTTGGCCCTGTTTCCCACCCTCGCGCGCGTCCGCCTCGTGGTGCAACTCGCCATGCTGTTCGTGACCGTCTATGGCAGCGTCTTCGTCGGCACCTACATGGCCGACAAGATCTCGAACAACCTGCCGGCCCTCTCCTGCGCCTACGACCAGATGAACGGCGGCTACTGCGTGCTGATTCCCACCCAGCACATCATCCACCACCGCATCGGCGAGGCGCTGGTACGCGCCCAGCAGCTCACCTTTGGCATGGTGCTGCCGCTCTTGATGTCCTTCGCCGCCTTCTTCGCCTTCTTCTTCGTGCTCGGCAAGGCTTTCTGCGGCTGGGTCTGTCCGCTCGGCACGCTGCAGGAACTGATCGGCAAGATCGGACGGCGCTTCGGCATCGGCCTGCGCCGCTTCGAGGCCGGCGATCTCGGCGCGGCGCGGCGCGCGCGGCCGGTCAAGTGGCTGCTCCTGCTCGGCCTCGTCTTCCTGCTGCCGCTGCTCACCGGGCTGGGCGTGACGCCGCATTCGATGGGCAACCCCTACTGCGACATCTGCCCGTCGCGCGTGGCGACGACGCTGCTGACCGGCAACACGGAACAGCTCGCCCTGCGCCTCGGCGACAACGTCAGCTTCGGCCTCGGCGCCATCGCCAACCTGCTGATCGGCTTCACGCTGGTCGGCGCGCTGGCGATTCGCCAACCATTCTGTCGCATCTGCCCGCTGCTGGCCTTCAATGCGGTGTTCCAGCGGCTCTCGCCGATGCGGCTTGCCAAGCAAAAGCATGAAAGCTGCGAAAAGTGCGGCGTCTGCACCGAGGCCTGTCCGATGGACATCCCGGAGATCGCCAGGGAAGAGGGGCGCAAGGCCTACAACGAGGACTGCACGCTGTGCGGCCGCTGCGCCGAATACTGCCCGCAGGACGGCGTCATCCAGCTCAAGTGGGGGCCGTTCGCGCTGTTCGCGTCAAGCCGCGAGTATTACAAGCGGCGCGTCAGGGCCGAACTGCCGGACGGCACGGTGAAGCCGGTCCGGTTCGCGAAGGCCGCCGCCAAGCCATCCGCAGCCGATGCTTGAGGATCTCGCCGCCGGGCAGGTGACGCTGGCGACGGTCTGGCTGCTTGGCGTGTCGATGGGTCTGACCGCCTGCACCGTCACCTGCCTGCCCTTCATGGGCACCTGGGCGCTCGGCCGCGCCAGCGGGCAGCGCGAGGCCTTCCTGCACACCGGCGTGTTCCTCGCCGGCCGGGTGGCGACCTACACCGTCCTCGCCGCGCTCGCCGGCGCCGCCGGACTCGGCCTCGCCAAGGCGCTCGGCGGTGGCTGGGGCAATGCGTTCATCGGCGTGGCGAGCATCGTCGCCGGCCTGTGGCTGCTGCTGCGACCCGCGAAGTCATGTGCCGCCGTCCCGCCGCGGCTGACTTTTCAGGTCGTTCGCGTCCGGCGCAAACGCGACAGCCTGCCGCCGCTCTTTCTCGGCGCGGCGCTCTCGCTCACGCCCTGCACGCCGCTCGCCTCGCTGCTCGCGCTCGCCGCCCACGCCGGCGGCGCGGCACAGGGCGCGGCCTACGGCCTGGCCTTCGGCCTCGGCGCGGCGATGACCCCCTTGCTCGTCATCGTGCCGCTGGCCGGCCATCTGGGCCGCGAAGTGCGCGCCGGCCGCGCCTGGCTGGGCCGCTGGCTCCTTTGGGGCGCGGCGGCGGTGCTGATCCTGCTGGGCCTGAGACGCCTGATGCTGATCTGAGCCGCCGTCCCGTCGGAGCTGACTTTCTGGCACGTCGCATGCTTTGCAATCCCTGCACTCAACGGAAGTCATTTCCGACCGTTACTGTCATGTAAGAGGGTCTCGTCGTCACAACCCAAGGAGAACCGCCATGGCCGCCACCGAACTCCGCATCCCGCTCGCCGATGTCCGCAGCGTCTATTGCGTCGCCGACGTCGAAAAAGCCATGGAAGAACCTTCCGCCGCGAAGAACGAATCGCTCGCGGCCTTCTACGAGCGCATGAAGAAGCTGGGCGGCACGCGCTTCGTCATCAAGCCGTCGTCGGCCGACGCGCTCGATTCCCTGTATGACGACTGCCCGAATTTCGCCGAGGTCATCGACGACCTGAAAAAGTCGCTGGCGCTGGCGGTCTGCGGCAACGAGCCGGTGCATTTCGCGCCGATGCTGCTACTGGGCGAGCCGGGCATCGGCAAGACGCATTTCGCGCGCGCCCTCGCCCACGCGCTGGGCACCGGCTACGAGTTCGTGCCGATGAGTTCGCTCACGGCGGGCTGGATTCTTTCCGGCGCCTCAAGCCAGTGGACCAACGCCAAGCCGGGCAAGGTGGCGAGCACGCTGGTGGGCGGCGAGTTCGCCAACCCGCTGATCGTGCTTGACGAGGTCGACAAGGCCGGCGGCGACAGCCGCTACGACCCGATGGGCGCGCTCTACGGCCTGCTCGAGCGCGACACGGCGCGCGCCTTCAAGGACGAATTCATCGAGGTGGAGATGGACGCCAGCCACATCCTCTGGGTCTCCACCGCCAACGACGACAGCCACCTGCCCGAGCCGATCCTCAACCGCATGAACGTCTTCGAGGTGCCGCGCCCCGACGAGGCCGGCGCCTGGCGCATCGCCTGCCGGCTCTACCGCGAGATCGTCGCCGAACATGACTGGGGCTTCCCCGACGAGCCGCCGGCGGACGTGATGGAAATTCTTGCCGGCCTGCCGCCGCGCGACATGCGGAAAAGGCTCATGGCCGCCTTCGGCACGGCGAAGCTCGACGGACGTTCGGAACTGCGCCGCGCCGATCTCGATGCGCCGCGCGGCAAGGGCGCGGCGCGGCGCATCGGTTTCTAGCGACGGCGCACCACGCGGGTGCGGCACGCACCGATTCAGTGTCGGTGCAGGTGCTGGCGCATCGACAGCGCCGCGCCCAGCCAGCCGAGCAAGGCGGCGGCGGCCAGCAGCAGCGCGCTGTCGGTCGCGGCCAGCGGCGCCAGCGCGATCGCGAAACCGTAGAGCTCCGCCAGCTCCGCCACCGGCAGGCGCAGCCAGAGGGTCGCGCCCGCGACGATCAGCCAGGCGGCCACGCCGCCCATCAGCCCCAGCAGGGCGCCATACCAGAGAAAGGGGCGGCGGATGAAGGCGTCGGTGGCGCCCAGCAGGCGGCTGACTTCCACCTCGGTCTGGCGCGTCAGCACCTGCAGGCGGATGGTGTTGAAGGTGATGGTGACGAGGCCGATGCCGAGCAGCGCGGCCAGCAGCAGCACGCCGTTGCGCGCCAGCCGGACGAAGGCCGACAGGCGGCGCGCCCAGTCGGCATCCACCTGCACGTGCTCGACCTCGCGCCACTCGCGCACCGTGGCCGCCAGCCGTTCCATGGTCGCGGGCGCCTCGTCGGCGGGCGTCACGACGACGGCATCGGGGAAGGGGTTCTGCGGCAGCGCGGCGATGACGTCGGCCAGTCCCGCGTCGGCCTGCATGCGCTCCAGCGTGTCCTCGCGCGGCAGCAGCCGGGTCGCCGCGACCTCGGGTTGCGCCTTGAGGCGCGCCTCGACCGCCTCGGCGCGCTTGCGCTCGGCATCGACGGGCAGGAACACCGTCAGCTGCGGGGTCGTGGTAGCACCCCGGCTCAACGCGGCAACATGGGTCAGCAGCAGTTGTCCGCCGGCCGGCAGGGCCAGCGCGATGCCGATGCCGAGCACCGACAGCACGGTGTTGAGCGGCGCCGTCGCCAGCCGCGCCAGCGCCAGCCGGATGGCCTTCCAGTGGGCTGCGAGCCAGTTCATGCCAGCCTCCCGTGATCGAGGCGCACATGCCGTGCGCCGGGGAACAGGCTGGCATCGTAGGTCGCCGCCAGGACGGTGACGCCGACGCGATGAAATTCGAGGAAGATGCCGGCGACGTCGCGCGCCGTGTCGGCGTCGAGATAGGCGGTCGGTTCGTCGGCCAGCAGCAGCGCCGGGCGATGCACGACGGCGCGAGCGATGGCGAGGCGCTGCTGCTCGCCGCCCGAGAGCGCGATCGGCAGCGCGCGGGCGCGCCGGCCGAGGCCGACCTTGTCGAGCGCCGCCTCGGCGCGGCGCTTCGCCTCGCGCCGCGGGAAGCCGGTGATCTCCAGCGGCAGCAGCACGTTGTCGAGCGCGCTGCGGTCGAAGAGCAGCTTCTGGTCCTGGAACACCAGCCCGATGTTCCGGCGCAGGAAGGGCAGCGCGCCGCGCCCGAGGGCGCCGACGTTCTGGCCATTCACCAGCACCGCGCCGCCGGTCGGCCGCTCGATGGCGGGAATCAGCTTGAGCAGCGTCGACTTGCCCGCGCCCGAGTGGCCGACCACCGCCACCAGCTCGCCGGCGGCGATCTCGGCGCTGATGTCGGCAAGCGCGGTGATGTCGGGCGGGTAGCGCTTGGAAATTCTGTCGAACTTGATCATCGGGTACCCACGATAGCAGATGAAAGCGCTTCGGCGACCTCGATGCCGTCGACGCCAGCCGAAAGGATGCCGCCGGCGTAGCCCGCGCCCTCGCCGGCCGGGTAGAGTCCCTTGACGTTGAGGCTCTGGCAGTCGCCGCCGCGCGTGAGGCGCAACGGCGAGGAGGTGCGCGTCTCGACGCCAGTCAGCACCGCGTCGTCCAGCGCGAAGCCGCGAATCTGCCGGTCGAAGGCGGGAATTGCCTCGCGCATGGCGGCGATGACGTAGTCGGGCAAGGCGCTGGAGAGGTCGGTCGGCCTCACCCGCGGCTGGTAGGAGGGTTCTACCGTTCCCAATGTCGAGCTGGGCCGCCCGGCAAGGAAATCGCCGACGCACTGTCCCGGTGCGTCGTAGTTGCCGCCACCGAGCTCGAAGGCGCGCCGTTCCCACTTGCGCTGGAATTCGATGCCGGCCAGCGGCCCCCATTGCGCATATTCACCAAAATCCGCCGGCGTCACATTCACGACCAGGCCGGCATTGGCGTTCCTCTCGGCGCGCGAATACTGGCTCATGCCGTTGGTGACGACGCAGCCCGGCTCGGAGGTCGCGGCGACCACCTGGCCGCCGGGGCACATGCAGAAGCTGTAGATGTCGCGCCCGTTGGCGGCGTGGTGCACCAGCTTGTAGTCGGCGGCGCCGAGCAGGGGATGGCCGGCCTGCCTGCCGTAGCGCGCGCGGTCGATCAGCGACTGCGGATGCTCGATGCGCAAGCCCACGGCGAAGGGCTTGGCCTCCATGAACACGCCGCGCCGGTGCAGCATTGCGAAGGTATCGCGCGCGCTGTGGCCGAGCGCCAGCACCACGTGGTCGGCGCGGATCGTTTCGTTGTTCGCCAGCACCACGCCGCGCACATGGCCGTCCGCGATGACGAGATCCTCGACGCGCGCCTCGAAGCGGATTTCGCCGCCGAGGCTTTCGATCTCGGCGCGCATCTTCTCGACCATGGAAACGAGGCGGAAGGTGCCGATGTGCGGCCGATTCACATAGAGGATTTCCTCCGGCGCGCCAGCCTTGACGAATTCGGTCAGCACCTTGCGCGCGAGGTGGCGCGGGTCGCGGATCTGGCTGTAGAGCTTGCCGTCGGAAAAGGTGCCGGCGCCGCCCTCGCCGAACTGCACGTTCGATTCCGGATGCAGGGTGTGCTTGCGCCAAAGGTCCCATGTGTCCTTCGTCCGTTCGCGCACTTTCCTGCCGCGCTCCAGCACGAGGGGACGAAAACCCGACTGGGCGAGAATCAGCGCGGCGAAGATGCCGGCTGGGCCGAAGCCGACGACGACGGGGCGAAGAAAGGCTGTCTGCGGTGCCTGCGCGACGAACCGGTAAGACATGTCCGGCGTCGGCTTGACATGCGTGTCGCCGGCTAGGCGCGCCAGCACTGCGGCTTCGTCGCGGAGCGCGAGGTCAAGGCTGTAGACGAATTGCAGCGCGTTCTTCTTGCGCGCGTCCGGGCTGCGCTTGTGGATGCGCAGCTCCAGCAAATCCCCGGATGCAATAGTCAGTCGCCGCAGGACGGCGGCCGTGAGTTCTTCCGGCGTGTGCTCCAGCGGCAGCCGGAGTTCGGTGAGGCGGATCACTGCCCGAACAAGGCTTCCACGAACTCGCGCGCCTTGAACGGCTGCAAATCGTCGATGCCTTCGCCGACGCCGATGAAGCGCACCGGCTTCGGGCATTGCCGCGCGATGGCCGCGAGCACGCCGCCCTTGGCGGTGCCGTCGAGCTTGGTGACGACGAGGCCGGTCACGTTGATGGCCTTGTCGAAAGCCTTGACCTGCTGGATCGCGTTCTGGCCGATGTTGGCGTCAAGCACCAGCAGCACCTCGTGCGGCCCGGTCGGTTCGGCCTTCTGGATCACGCGGCGCACCTTGGCGATCTCCTCCATCAGGTGCAGTTGCGTCGGCAGGCGGCCAGCGGTGTCGGCGAGCATCACGTCGATGCCGCGCGCGCGCGCCGCCGAGATCGCATCGAACACCACGGCGGCCGGGTCGCCGCCTTCCTGCGCGATCACCGTCACGTCGTTGCGCCGGCCCCATTCGGCGAGCTGTTCGCGCGCGGCGGCGCGGAAGGTGTCGCCGGCGGCGAGCAGCACGCCGTGGCCTTCCTGCTGGAACTGCTTGGCGAGCTTGCCGATCGAAGTGGTCTTGCCGGCGCCGTTCACGCCCGCGATCATGATGATGAAGGGGCGCTGGTTCCGGTCGGGATGGCTCAGGTCGAGCGGCTGCTCCAGCGGCGCAAGCAGCTGCGTCATCAGTTCGACGAGCGCCGCGCGCAGCTCGGCGGGCGCCTCGATGCGCTCCTTTTTAACCCTTGCGCGCAACTCGGCCAGCAGCCAGGTCGTCGCCTCGACGCCGCAATCGGCCATCAGCAGCGTGGATTCGAGTTCCTCGAGCAGCTCGTCGTCGATCTTCGCGCGCGCGAACAGCTCGCCCAGCGGCGTATTGAGCGTGGCGCGGGTGCGGGCGAGGCCCGCCTTGAGGCGGTCCGTCCAGGACGGCTTGCGGATTTCGGCGGCCTCGTCTTTTTTCAGGAAACCAAACATGGGGAATCGTGTCGTAAGCAGGGTCGCGCGTTATGATGCGCGGCTCCGATTCTAATCCAAGCCCCTGCAGCCCCATGAAAAACAAACTGTTTTCCATCGGCTGGGCGCTGGCCGCCGCCGTCCTGCCGGCACTGACTTTCGCCAGCCCCGCAACGACCTTCGAGAAGACCCTCGCCAACGGTCTGCGCGTGATCGTGCGCGAAGACCACCGCGCGCCCGTCGCCGTGCATATGGTCTGGTATCGCGCCGGGGCGATGGACGAAAAGGACGGCACCTCGGGCGTCGCCCACGTGCTCGAACACATGATGTTCAAGGGCACCAGGACCCTCAAGCCGGGCGAATTCAATAAGCGCGTGGCGGAGGCCGGCGGCCGCGACAACGCCTTCACCAGCCTCGACTACACGGCCTATTTCCAGATCGTGCCGAAGCGCGCGCTGCCCGAGATGATGCGGCTGGAGGCCGACCGCATGGCCAACCTGCGGCTCGCGGCCGATGAGTTCGCGAGCGAGATCCAGGTGGTCATGGAAGAGCGCCGCCTGCGCACCGAGGACAATCCCGAGGCGCGCACCTACGAGGCGCTCAGCGCCGCCGCCTTCATGGCCCACCCCTACCGCCGGCCGATCATCGGCTGGATGGACGACCTGCGGAACATGACCTGGCAAGACGCGCGCGACTGGTATCGCGACTGGTATGCGCCCAACAACGCCTACGTCGTCGTCGTCGGCGACGTCGATCATCGGGAAGTGTTCAAGCTCGCCGAACTGACCTACGGCCGGCACAAGGCCAAGCCGCTGCCGGCGCGCAAGCCGCAGAACGAGCCGGCGCAAACCGGAACGAGGCGGGTGACGGTCAAGGCGCCGGCGCAACTGCCCTACCTGCTGATGGCCTGGAAGGCGCCGAAGCTGGAGGATGTCGACGCGGACCGCGACCCCTATGCCCTTGAAGTGCTCTCCTCGCTGCTGGACGGCAACGACGCGGCGCGTCTGCCCAGGCATCTGGTGCGCGGCGCGAAGATCGCGCAGAGCGCCGGCGCGGGCTACGAGGCGACGGTGCGCGGCGAAACGCAGTTCCTGCTCGCCGGCCAGCCGGCGGCCGGCCGCACGGTGGCCGAGCTGGAGGCCGCCCTGCGCGCGGAAATCAAGCGCATCCAGGACGAGGGCGTCACCGAGGAAGAGCTGAAGCGCGTCAAGACCCAGACCATCGCCACGCAGATTTACAAGCGCGACTCCCTGATGGCGCAGGCGATGGAGATCGGCCATACCGAGGCGGCGGGCGTGCATTGGCGCGACATCGACAAGCTGCTCGACAAGCTTCGCAGCGTCACCGCCGAGGAAGTGCGGGCCGTCGCGAAGAAATATTTCGGCGACGACACGCTGACGATCGCGGTGCTCGACCCGCAACCCATCGACGCCGCCGTGAAACGCAAGTCCGGCTTCGCCGTCCGCCATTGAGGAAGCCGCCATGCGCATCCTGATCGCCCTGTTGGTTTGCGTCGCCGGCGCGGCCCATGCCGGCCCGCAAATCCAGCACTGGGTCGCGCCGACCGGCGCGCGCGTCTATTTCGTCGAAAGCCGCGGCCTGCCCATCCTCGACGTGCAGATCGACTTCGTCGCCGGCAGCGCGCGCGACCCGGCGGACAAGTCTGGCGTCGCCAGCATGACGGCCGGCCTGCTCGAAACCGGCGCGGGCGATCTCGACGAGGAGAAGATTTCCGCGCGCCTCGTCGATCTCGGCGCGCGCCTGTCCGCCGCGTCCGACCACGACCGCGCCAGCCTCACGCTGCGCACCCTTTCCTCCGCCGAGGAGAAGGACGGCGCGCTGGCGCTGCTGCGCACCCTCCTGTCCGCCCCGACTTTTCCCGTCGATGCCTTCGCGCGCGAAAGAACGCGCATGATCGAGGCACTCAAGGACGCCGAAACCCGGCCGGACAGCATCGCCGCGAAAGCCTTCGCCGCGGCCGTCTATCCCGGCCACCCCTATGGCCGCGTCGCCGTCCCGGCGAGCGTGGCCCGCATCGAGCGCGAGGACCTCGTCGCCTTCCATCGCGCCCATTACGTCGCCGGCAACGCCGTGGTCTCGATCCTCGGCGACGTCGGACGCGCGGAGGCCGAGGCGATCGCCATCCGGCTCACCGAGGCGCTGCCGGCCGGGACCGCGCCAGCCCCCCTGCCCGCCGTCGTGCTGCCCGCCCGCGACATGGTCAAGCTGGCGCATCCCGCCACGCAGGCGCACATCCACGTCGGCATGCCGGCCATGCGACGCGACGCCAGCCCGGACTACTTCGCCCTGCTGGTCGGCAATTACACGCTCGGCGGCGGCGGCTTCGTCTCGCGGCTGATGAAGGAAGTCCGCGAAAAGCGGGGGTTCGCCTACAGCGTCTATTCCTATTTCGCGCCGCGCGTGCTGGAAGGCCCCTTCCAGATCGGCCTGCAGACGAAGCGCGCGCAGGCCGGCGAGGCGCTCAAGGTCGTCGAGGCGGTGCTCGCCGATTTCCTCGCCACGGGGCCGACGGCGGCGGAACTCGCCGCCGCGAAGAAGAACCTCATCGATGGCCAGGCGCTGCGCATCGACAGCAACGCCAAACTGCTCGGCTACCTCTCGCTGATCGGCTTCTACAAGCTGCCGCTCGATTACCTCGACCGGTTTCCGCGCATGGTCGAGCAGGTGACGCGCGACGACGTGAAGGCCACGTTCCGCCGGCATGTACTGCCCGAGCATCTCGTGACGGTGATCGTCGCGGCGGACTGATGTCGCGTATCCGCATCACCGGCGGCGCATGGCGCAGCCGGCTGATCCAGGTCATGGACGCGGAGGGCCTGCGTCCGACGCCGGACCGCGTGCGCGAGACGCTGTTCAACTGGCTCGGCCAGGATCTTTCCGGCTGGCGCTGCCTCGACCTGTTCGCCGGCAGCGGCATCCTCGGCCTCGAATGCGCCTCGCGCGGCGCGGCCGAAGTGGTGCTGGTCGAAAAGAACCCGAAAACCCTAGCCCGCCTGCGGGATAACGCCGCGCCTTTCGCCTGCGGGCGGCTGCGGCTGGAACGCGCCGATGCGCTAGAATTCGCCGCCACGGTCACTCGGCCTTTCGATCTAATCCTGCTCGATCCGCCCTACCGTCAAGGCTGGCTGGACCGCGTCGTTCCCTTGCTGCCGACGCTGGCCGGGTCGGAAACCAGGATTTACGCGGAGGCCGAGCACCGCATCGAAGCGCTCGGGGACTGGCGTACCGTCAAGCAGGGCCAGGCCGGTCAGGTTTTCTATCACTTGCTGGAACGCGAATGAACAACGGCATCGCCGTCTATCCGGGCACTTTCGACCCCTTCACGCGGGGACACGAGGATTTGGTGCGCCGCGCCGCGCGAATTTTCGCCCATGTCGTCGTCGGCATCGCGGAAAGCCACAGCAAGCGCCCGCTCTTTCCACTGGATGAGCGGGTCGAGATGGCCCGCACGCTCTGCGCCGACCTGCCGAACGTCAAGGTTCTCGGTTTTTCCGGGCTGCTGATGGATTTCCTGCGCGAGCGCAACGCGCGCGTGATCCTGCGCGGCCTGCGCGCCGTGTCCGATTTCGAATACGAGTTCCAGATGGCGGGGATGAACCGCAGCCTGCATCCGGACATTGAAACGCTGTTTTTGACGCCGGGGGAGCAATACATGTTCATCTCGGCGACCATGGTGAGAGAGATCGCGTTCCTGGGGGGCGATGTTTCTCTGTTCGTGCATCCGCTGGTGGCAGAACGTCTGGCGGAGAAGATGAGTCAAAAACGTTCTTAGTTCGAAAGCGAGAGGAAACAGCAATGGCCCTGATCATCACCGACGAATGCATCAACTGCGACGTGTGCGAGCCCGAGTGCCCGAACAACGCGATTTCGCAAGGCGATGAGATTTACGTCATCGATCCCGACAAGTGCACCGAGTGCGTCGGTCACTACGACACCCCCCAGTGCCGCGAGGTCTGTCCCGTCGACTGCATCCCGCAGGACCCCAACCACGTCGAGACGCAAGACCAGTTGATGGCGAAGTTCAAGCGCCTCACCGGCGGCTGAACACCATCCCGTCAGCGCTGGCAGCGCGGACAGAAGAACGTCGAGCGCTGCCCCTGGCGGATCTGGCGGACCGGCGTGCCGCAGCGCACGCAGGGTTCGCCGGCGCGGTCGTAGACCTTGTGGCGGGTCTGGAAATGGCCCATCCCGCCTTCCGTGTTGCAGAAGTCGCGCAGCGTGCTGCCGCCCGCGCGAATGGCGGCGCGCAGTGTCGCCTTGACGGCCGGTACCAGTCTTTCGAGACGTGCGAGGCTCACCGCGCCCGCCGCGCGACGCGGGTCGATGCCGGCGTCGAACAAGCTTTCCGCTGCATAGATGTTGCCGACCCCCACGACGAGTCCGGCGTCCATGAGCGCCGGTTTGATCGCCATGCTCTTCCCCCGCAACGCCCGCTGCAGCCAGGCCGGAGTGAAGGCGCGCGTCAGCGGCTCGATGCCGAGCTTCGCCAGCAGCGGATGGGCCAGCGGGTCGCCTTCCAGCCACAGCAGCGCGCCGAAGCGGCGCGGATCGGTCAGGCGCAGCGCGTCGTCCCCGAAAATGAAATCGGCGTGGTCGTGCCGCTCCGGTGGCGTGCCGGGCGCGACGAAGCGCAGGCTGCCCGACATGCCCAGATGGATCAGCAGATGGCCGCCATCGAGGTCAAGCAGCAGGTATTTGCCCCGTCGCTTCGCCGCCAGGAGCGGCCGGCTTGCCAGCCGCCGCGCCAGCCCGTCCGGGAGCGGATAGCGCAGGGCCGGCACCCGCAGGATGGCACGTTCGAGGCGGCGGCCTTCCAGCCGCCCGGCAATGCCGCGCCGCGTCACTTCGACCTCGGGAAGCTCAGGCATGGGGAGGGGGGAAAACTGTTAACATGGCACGATTGTATGCACCCCATCGACCCAGCCCAAGCGTGTCCATGAATCCGCTCCTCGCCCTGCCCTTCGTCGCCCTGCTGCTCGCCGGCTGCCTGCCGCATGCCCAGGACGTCCGGCCGGAACAAGCCGCGCCCGCCCCGGCGGCGCAGCCGACGTCTGCCACCACGCCGGACGAAGAGTCCGTCAAGGCCGAAACAGCCCGCCTGCCGGCCGTCGAACTCACGCCCCGTCTGCTCCATGGTTTTCTGCTGGCGGAAATCGCCGGCCAGCGGGGGCAGCTCGGCAACTCCGCGCAGCTGTATCTCGACCTGGCCGAGGAAACGCGCGACCCCCGGGTGGCGCGGCGCGCCACCGAAATCGGGCTGCACGGCCGGCGCCTGGACCTGGCGCTGGCGGCCGCGCGCATCTGGCAGGAAACCGACCCCGCTTCGACCCGCGCGCGCCAGGCCTTCATCAGCCTGCTGGCGGCGCAGGGCCGCTTCGACGAATTGCGGGGTTCCATCGCCGCGCTGCTGGCGGCCGAACCCAAGCATCTCGCCCAGAACCTCGGCCACCTCAACC
Organism: Pseudomonadota bacterium; assembly: GCA_040754195.1. Taxonomy (GTDB): domain Bacteria; phylum Pseudomonadota; class Gammaproteobacteria; order Burkholderiales; family Rhodocyclaceae; genus Sulfuricystis. The sequence continues at coordinate 117,413 of JBFMDJ010000025.1, forward strand.
GCCTGTTCTCCCGCGCCACCGACCGCAAGGCCGTACGCGAACTCGTCGAGGCCGTGACCGAACCCTACCTGCAACTGCCGGAAGCGCATTACGCGCGCGCGCTGGCGGCCTTCGACGCGCGCGACGCCGTTGCCGCCCGCCGCGCCATCCAGCACGCGCTCGAGCTCAAGCCCGACTGGGAAACCGCCGCCCTGCTGCGCGCCCAACTGGCCGAGAACCGCGACGCCGCGCTGGCGGGGCTCGCCGACTTCGTGGCCGCCAACCCGCGCGCGCGCGAAGCGCGGCTCGCCCATGCCCGCGCCCTCGTCAATGCCAAGCGCTATGCGGAGGCACGGCGGCAGTTCGCGACGCTGCTGGAGCAGGGCGGCAACGCCCCGGAAAAGAACGGCGACGTGGTCTTCGCCCTCGCGGTGCTGTCGTTGCAGCTCGACGACACGGCCGACGCCGAACGCCATCTGCGGCGCCTCGTGGAGATCGGCTATGCCGAGGCCGACAAGGCGCGCTACTTCCTCGGCCAGATCGCCGAGGAGGACAAGCGTTGGGACGAGGCGTTGCGCTGGTTCGCCCAGGTCGGCCCGGGCGAGCATTATCTGGTCGCGCGCCTGCACGCCGCCAACGTGCTGGCGCGGCAGGGCAAGCTCGACGAAGCGCGGCGCCAGCTCGCCGCGACGAAAACCGCCGGCCCGCGCGAACAGGTGCAGCTGCTGCTGGGCGAAGCCCAGATCCTGCGCGAGGCCAATCGTTTCGCCGACGCCCACGCCGCCCTCGCCGCCGGACTGGAGAAACTGCCCGACCAGCCCGAACTGCTCTATGAAATCGCGCTGCTCGCGGAAAAACTGGGCCGCCTCGACGAACTGGAAAGCCGCCTGCGCCGCCTGATCGAACTGAAGCCGGACCATGCCCACGCCCTCAACGCGCTGGGCTATTCGCTCGCCGACCGCAACGAGCGGCTCTCAGAGGCACGCACGCTGATCGAGCGTGCGCTGGAACTCGCGCCGCACGACCCCTTCATCCTCGACAGCCAAGGCTGGGTGCTGTTCCGCCTCGGCGAACGCCAGGCGGCGCTCGACACGCTCAACCGCGCCTTCGGCATCCGCCCCGACCCGGAGATCGCTGCCCATCTGGGCGAAGTGCTCTGGACGCTCGGCCGCCGCGAGGAGGCTCGTCAGACTTGGGAAACCGCGCGACGCGCGCATCCCGCCAACGCGGTGCTGGCGGAAACCATCAAGCGCTTCCTGCCTTGATCCGTCCGCTGCTGCTGTCCCTTCTGCTGCTGGCCGGCTGCGCGACTTATCCGCCCCCGGCCGTGCGCCCGGACCCCTCGACCATCGCCACGTTTGCCTTCCAGGGGCGCCTCACCGTGCGGCAGGGCGACAGTCGCCACCATGTCAACATCGACTGGCGCCACGATCCGGCGGGCGACGAAATCCTGCTCACCACGCCGCTCGGCCAGGGCGTGGCGGAAATCACCCGCGATGCCGGCGGCGCCCGCCTGCGACTTGCCGATCGTCGTCATTTCGAGGCGGACGACTGGGACGGCCTGTCCGAACGGGTCTTCGGCTTCCGCCTGCCGCTGCGCGACTCATCCAGCTGGCTGCTGGGGGAGATGGCTGGCGGCGAAGGCTGGCGCATTCGCGTGACCGAGCGGGAAAGCGACGCCCCCGGCGCGCTGCCAGCCGTCATCGAACTCGAACGCGACGACATTCACGTGCAGCTGAAAATCGACGAATGGGTCGAAGCGAAATGAGCGGCCGGGGCGGTGGATGGGAAATGATCTGGCCGGCGCCGGCCAAGCTCAACCTGTTCCTCCACGTCGTCGGCCGGCGCGCCGACGGCTACCATCTGCTGCAGACGGTGTTCCGCTTCATCGACCTCGCCGACACGCTGCGCTTCGAACCGCGCGCCGACGGCCGCGTCGTGCTCGCGACGCCGTTGCCCGGCGTGCCGCCGGAGCAGAATCTCGTCGTACGCGCCGCCGAGGCCCTGAGAAAAGTCAGTCCCGGCGGGACGGCGGGCGGAGCGACGATCCACCTCGAAAAGCGCATCCCGATGGGCGGCGGGCTAGGCGGCGGCAGTTCGGACGCCGCGACCGCCCTGATCGCGCTCAATCACCTCTGGGACTGCGGATTGACGAACGCACAACTGCAGGCCATCGGCCTGACACTCGGCGCCGACGTGCCGATCTTCGTCCATGGCCGCAACTGCTTCGCCGAAGGCATCGGCGAGCGCTTCACCGCCGTCGGCGTTCCGCCGGAGGCCTATCTGCTGAGCTTTCCCGACGCGGCCGTGCCGACGCCGGAGATCTTCCGCTCGCCCGACCTCCGGCGCGACACCCCGGCCATCGCGCCCGCCGACTGGCGGCCGGGATTCGGCGGCAACGATCTGGAGCCGGTCGCCTGTGCCCTTTACCCGGAAGTCGCGCGCCATCTAGAACAGCTGCGCCGCTTCGGCGACGCCCGCATGACCGGCTCGGGCGCCTGCTGTTTCGCGGGCTTTCCGGACCTCGCGCGCGCGCGCGCCGCGCTGGCCGCGCTGCCGGCCGGCATGCGCGGTCTGGCGGTCGCGGGCCTGCCGGCCCACCCGCTTTTGTCGTTCGCGCATTGACACGAAACGGTAAAACCCGGAAAATCCGCGTCCTTTCGGCACCACGGCTGGCAGTAGCTGGCAATACGCGCCGGACCTTGGGGAGTCGCCAAGCTGGTTAAGGCACCGGATTTTGATTCCGGCATGCGTAGGTTCGAATCCTACCTCCCCAGCCATAACATCCCCGGGCAGACCCAGAACCGAAAGCTGCGTCTGCCCGCTTCGCTTTAGTGGACACAGAGACGCGCGCATGGCCTACGACAGCCTGATGGTCTTCACCGGCAACGCCAACCCCAAGTTGGCGACCGACGTCGCCAAGCGCCTGAACATCTCGCTCGGCCGCTGCGCAGTGGGCCGCTTCTCAGACGGCGAAAGCAACGTCGAACTGCTCGAAAACGTGCGCGGCAAGGATGTCTTCATCCTACAGCCCACCTGCGCGCCGGCCAACGACAACCTGATGGAGCTGGTGATCCTCGCCGACGCGCTCAAGCGCGCCTCGGCCGGCCGCATCACCGCCGCCGTGCCCTACTTCGGCTACGCCCGCCAGGACCGCCGCCCGCGCTCGGCGCGCGTGCCGATCGCCGCCAAGGTGGTCGCCAACATGCTGCAGGCCTCCGGCGTCCAGCGCCTGCTGACGGTCGACCTGCACGCCGACCAGATCCAGGGCTTCTTCGACATTCCGGTGGACAACATCTACGCCACCCCGATCCTGCTCGGCGACATCTGGAAGCAGCGCCACGACGACCTGCTGGTCGTCTCGCCCGACGTCGGCGGCGTGCTGCGCGCCCGCGCCGCCGCGAAGCGCCTCGAAACCGACCTCGCCATCATCGACAAGCGCCGCCCCAAGGCCAACGTCTCCGAGGTGATGCACATCATCGGCGACGTCGAGGGCCGCAGCTGCGTGATCATGGACGACATCGTCGACACCGCCGGCACGCTGTGCAAGGCCGCGCGCGCCCTCAAGGAACACGGCGCGAAAAAGGTCATGGCCTACTGCACCCACCCGGTGCTGTCGGGCAGCGCCATTGCACGCATCGCCGAATCCGACCTCGACGAGGTCGTGGTCACCGACACCATCCCGCTGCGCGAGGACGCGCTCGCCTGCGAGCGCATCCGCGTCGTTTCGATCTCCGGCCTGCTGGCCGAAACCATCATTCGCATCAGCAACGAGGAGTCCGTTTCCTCCTTGTTCATGGAATAACCGTTTTTTCAACCTCCCTGCCTGGTCGCGGGCAGGGAAATTTACTGGAGCAAACCATGCAATTCGAAATCAACGCAACCCAACGCGAACAGCAGGGATCGAGTGCGAGCCGCCGCCTGCGTCGCGCCGGCCGGGTTCCCGGCATCCTCTACGGCGGCGCCGCCAAGCCGCAAATGATCGAGTTCGACCACAACGAGCTCTATCAGGCGCTGCGCAAGGAAGCCTTCCACTCCTCCGTGATCAACATGAACATCGCCGGCGCCAAGGAAATGTGCCTGCTGCGCGACGTGCAGATGCACGCCTACAAGCTGCAGATCAAGCACGTCGACTTCCAGCGCATCGACGCCACCCACGCCATCCACCAGAAGGTGCCGCTGCACTTCATCAACGCCGAGATCGCCCCGGGCGTCAAGCTCGACGGCGGCATGGTCCAGCACGTCATGACCGAACTCGACGTCAAGTGCCTGCCGAAGGACCTGCCCGGCTTCATCGAGGTCGACCTCAAGGACCTCAAGGGCGGCCAGTCGATCCACATCTCCCAGCTCGTGCTGCCGGCCGGCGTCGAGGTCGTGCATCATGGCGAAGGTGATCCGGTCGTCGCCGGTATCGTCGTGCGCGGTGGTGGCGCAGCCTCGGAAGAGGAAACTGCGGCGCCGGTCGAGACCCAGGTCATCACCGAGAAGAAGCCGGCCGCCGCGCCCGAGAAGAAGCCCGAGAAGAAGTAATTGCAGCCTGTGCTTCGCCTCGTTGTCGGCCTCGGCAACCCCGGGGCCGAATATTCCGAAACCCGGCACAACGCCGGGTTTTGGTTTTGTGAGCGCCTCGTGCGCGAACTGGGCGCCTCGCTCTCCCGCGAATCACGCTATCACGGCCACGTCGCCAAGGCCCGCCTCGGCGGCAACGATCTGTGGCTGCTGATGCCGCAGACCTTCATGAACCGTTCCGGCCAGTCGGTGCAGGCGCTCGCGCACTTCTACCGCATCGCGCCGGCCGAAATGCTCGTGGTGCATGACGAACTCGACATCCCGCCCGGCCAGCTGCGCCTCAAGTTCGGCGGCGGGCTCGGCGGCCACAACGGCCTCAAGGACATCACCGCCCACCTCGGCACGCAGGATTACTGGCGGCTCAGGATCGGCATCGGCCATCCGGGCGACCGGAACGATGTCGTCAATTACGTACTGAAGCCGCCGCGCAAGGAAGAGGCCGGCGAGATCGACGCCGCCATCGACCGCGCGCTGCTCGCCTGGCCGCTGCTGGCGAAGGGCGACTTCAACGCCGCCACCCAGCGCATCAACGCACGCCCTGCGGCACCGAAAAAGGAAGAGACATGAGTTTGAAATGCGGCATCGTCGGCCTGCCCAACGTCGGCAAGTCCACCCTGTTCAACGCCCTGACCAAGTCGGGCATCGCGGCGGAAAACTACCCCTTCTGCACCATCGAGCCGAACGTCGGCATCGTCGAGGTACCGGATGCGCGCCTGGAGGCGCTCTCCGCCATCGTCAAGCCGCAGAAGATCCAGCACGCCATCGTCGAGTTCGTCGACATCGCCGGCCTGGTCGCCGGCGCCAGCAAGGGCGAGGGTCTCGGCAACCAGTTCCTCGCCAACATCCGCGAGACCGACGCCATCGTGCATGTCGTGCGCTGCTTCGCCGACGAGAACGTCGTGCACGTCGCCGGCAAGGTCGACCCGCTCTCCGACATCGAGGTCATCGACACCGAGCTCGCGCTCGCCGACCTCGCCACCGTCGAGAAGGCGCTGGCGCGCTACTCGAAGCAGGCCAAGGCCGGCGGCGACAAGGAGGCCAAGCTGCTCGTCGATGTGCTGGAAAAATGCCGCGCGCAGCTCGACCAGGCCAAGCCGGTGCGCGCGCTCGACCTGTCGAAGGAGGAATGGGGCAACCTGCGCCAGTTCTTCCTGCTCACGGCGAAGCCGGTACTCTACGCCGCCAACGTCAAGGAAGGCGGCTTCGAGAACAACCCGCACCTTGATGCCGTCAAGGCGCACGCGGCCAAGGAAAACGCCGATGTCGTCGCCATCTGCGCCGCCATCGAGGCCGAGATCGCCGATCTCGCCGACGAGGACAAGCAGATCTTCCTCGCCGACATGGGCATGGACGAACCGGGCCTCAACCGCCTGATCCGCGCCGCCTACCACCTGCTCGGCCTGCAAACCTACTTCACCGCCGGCGTCAAGGAAGTGCGCGCCTGGACCATCCACCGGGGCGACACCGCCCCGCAGGCGGCCGGCGTGATCCATACCGATTTCGAGCGCGGCTTCATCCGCGCCCAGACCATCGCCTACGAGGATTTCATCGCCTGCAAGGGCGAGCAGGGCGCCAAGGAAGCAGGCAAAATGCGCGCGGAAGGCAAGGAATACGTCGTCAAGGACGGCGACGTGATGAATTTCCTGTTCAACGTCTAGTTTCCACCGGCCCGGAGGCCTCCATGCGCCCGCTCCCAACTCTCGTCCCGCTGTTTTGCGCCTTGGTGCTGTCAGGCTGTGCAGGCATGATGCAGGCCACTCCGGAGCTGAGTTCTGGGTCTCCCGACCGCAAAGTGACGGTCAAGAGCACGGTGATGGCGGTCGGTACCCTCGATTACGCCCCCGATGGCAAGCAGCTCGTCTCCGGCGGCGTCACGCCGGTCGTGCGTGTTTGGGACATGGCGGCCGGCAAGGGGTTGCGTACCCACCAGATGGAGGCTCCCTGGGGCATCGTCGATGTTGCCTACTCGCGTGACGGCAAAACCTATGCAGCCTCCGCCCTCACCGGAATTTTCGGCGATTCGCGTACCCAGCTTTGGGATGCCGCCACCGGCGAGTTGCTCAAGACGGTGCCGAGCGACAAGTTCGGCTACAAACTCGCCTTTTCGGGCAATGGCCGCTATCTGCTCGGCAACCGTTTCGAAACCGGCGGGCTGATGTCCAACCCCTATTACATCGTCGAGCAGCTCGATGTCGCGGCAAACCAAATCGTGCGCAGCTATCCCCACGCCATGCTCGGCGCGCTCGCGCCGGATGGCCAGAAAGCCCTGCTGCTGGGGGATGGCGAACGCGGGTTGACCCTCGTCGACCTGCCATCCGGACGTGAGCTATGGCGTGCCGGCGAGCGGAGCGGGGATGCGGCCGCCTTTACGCCCGACGGCCGGCAAGTGCTGATTTCCCGTTCGGAGTACCACGGCACGCTCGGCACCTCGGCGACGATCTCGGTCATCCAGCTCGATGCGGCAACCGGCATGCAGCAGCGGGAACTGCTGCGCTACAACGTAGAGGGTACCTTTCTTGCCACCGACAAGGAATTCCGCAAACTGGTCGCCCTGGCGGTGGCGCCGGACGGCCGCCGCTTCCTGACAGGCAACCACATGGGCGAGTACAAGCTGTGGGACTTGTCCAGCGGCCAGTTGATCCGCCAGCTGCAGCGGCCGAATGAAAAGATCGTTTTCGACATGAGCCCGGCAAAGATCGCCTTCTCGCCGAATGGCAAGCTGGTGGCGATCACTTCGGCGGCCTCGGTGCGCCTCTATCAGGTCGAAAGCGGCGAGGAAGCCGCGGCGATGATCGCCTTCGACGACGGCGAGTGGCTGGTGACCACGCCCAGCGGCTACTACAACGCCTCGGAGAAGGGCGACGAGTACCTGAGCGTCAGCGTCGGCGGACAGCCCTTCAGCATCGCCCAGCTGCGCGAATCCTTCTACCGGCCCGACCTCGTCAAGGTCGCGCTCGCCGGCGGAACGCTGGGCGAATACCGCAAGGTCGCCGATCTCAAGCCGCCGCCGACCGTCGCCATCGTCGACACGCCGGCGACCACCCGCAACCAGAAAATCACCGTGTCGCTGCAGGTCGGCGATCAGGGCGGCGGCATCGGCGACATCCGCCTCTATCGCAACGGTTCGGCGGTCGTGCTGGAGAACGCGCGCAATCTGGCCGCCAGGGCGGACGGCCGCGGCGGCCAGGTTCTGACCTTCGACATCAGCCTGGAGCCGGGGCAGAACACCCTGCGGGCGCTCGCCTTCAATGCCGACAACAGCATGCAAAGCCGCGACGCGCAATTCGATGTACAGGCGGATATCGCCCCGCGTCCGCCGGCACTGCATGCCGTGGTGGTCGGAATTCAGGAGTTCGCCAACCCGCGTCTGGCGCTGAAATACTCGGTGGCCGACGCCGAGCTGCTTGCCAGCGCGCTCGAAAGCGGGGGCAAGGGGCTGTACAGCGACATCCGCGTGCGGCGCTTGCTGAAGCCCGCGGAGACCACCAGTACGGCGATTGTCGCCGCTCTCAAGCAGGCCCGCCAGGAGGTCGGTCCGGAAGACCTGTTCGTGTTCTACGTCGCCAGCCACGGCACCATCGATGACGGTCAGTATCTGCTGATTACCTCCAACGTCGGTTCGACCTCGGCGGCCCGCCTCAAGCAGGATGCCCTGACCCAGGACACCCTCAAGGAACTGATTTCGAACATTCCCGCCTCGAAGAAACTGGTCGTACTCGATACCTGTAGCGCCGGACAGCTGGGCGACGCGATCCAGGTGGCGATGCTGACTCGCGGCATGAGCGACGATACGGCCATGAAGGTGTTGTCGCGCGCGGTCGGTTCGACGGTGCTGTCGGCGGCGACCTCGGTGCAGGAGGCGCTGGAAGGCTACAAGGACCACGGCCTGTTTACCTTCGTCGTCGCCGCCGGACTGAGCGGGGCCGCCGACGTCAACAAGGATGGCTATGTCAAGACGCTGGAGCTGGCGGACTACGTCGATACCCAGGTGCCCGAACTCGCCGAAACGGTGTTCAAGCACCGGCAGTATCCGATCGTGTCGCCGACCGGACAGGGCTTTCCGCTGGTCAAGATCCGCTAGGCTGCCGTATTCCGGAGCGGAAACCTTGCCGTAACCTGGCCACAAAATTACCGTAACGCCGGCCTCCTACAGTGTCGTCGCACAACGACACCGAAAAGGAGAACCGGCCATGGAAAACCGGAACATTCAGCATCCGCGCGTCGCGGACCACCCCGCGCGCGGCGCGCGCCCCAAGCTGCACGTCGCCCTGGCGGCCACCGAATCCGAGATACTCGAGGCGCAAAAGCTGCGCTGGCGCGTCTTCGCCGACGAGCTCGGCGCGCGCCTGCCGTCGCGCACGCCCGGCGTCGACCGCGACCTCTACGACCCCTACTGCGACCACCTGCTGGTCCGCGACGAGGCCAACGGCCGCATCGTCGGCACCTATCGCATCCTGCCGCCGGAGGCGGCGCGCAAGATCGGCAACTACTATTCGGAAAGCGAGTTCGACCTGACGCGCTTCACCCACCTGCGTCCCCGCATTGTCGAGATCGGCCGCTCCTGCATCGACGCCGACTACCGCACCGGCGCCACGATCGCGCTGCTGTGGGCGGGACTGGCGCGCTACATGCGCCAGAACGGTCATGAATACCTGATCGGCTGCGCCAGCATCGGCATGCAGGACGGCGGCCACAACGCCGCGGGCATCTACCGCGCGCTCGACGCGCACATGGCGCCGCCCGAATACCGCGTTTTCCCGCGCTATCCGCTGCCGCTCGACAAGATCGAGGCCGCCGCCGCCCCCGAGATTCCGCCGCTGCTGAAGGGCTATCTGCGCGCCGGCGCCTGGGTATGCGGCGAACCCGCCTGGGATCCGGACTTCAACACCGCCGACCTGTTGATCATGCTGCCGATGTCGCGTGTAGACTCACGCTATTCCAAGCACTTCGTCGAGAGGCAGAGCTGAACAACTTTTTCGTGGAGCTACGCGCGGCCTTCCGGCTGGCGCGCGTCGGCTTGCACCTGCTGTGGGGCGCGGCGACCGTCGCCGCGGTTTACCCCTGGGCCAGCCTGCCGTTCCGGCGCGCGTTGAAGCGGCGCTGGTCGCGTCAGCTTGTCGGCACGCTGGGGCTGAAGCTGAAAGTCAGCGGCGGCGACGCGGCGGCGCTGCCCCGGGGGCTGCTGGTAGCCAATCACATCTCCTGGCTCGACATTTATGTCATCAACGCGCTGGCGCCCGCCGCCTTCGTTTCGAAGGATGACGTGAAGCACTGGCCGCTGATCGGCTGGCTGTGCGAACGCACCGAAACCATCTTCCTCGAGCGCGGCTCGCGCGCGGCGGCGCAGCGCACGCGCGAAACGATGATCGCACAACTGCGCGCCGGCACGCACGTCACGCTCTTCCCGGAAGGCACGACGACCGCCGGCGACCGCGTGCTGCCCTTCCATGCCGCGCTGTTCCAGAGCGCGATCGATGCCGGCACGCCGGTCGTGCCGCTCGCGCTCCGCTATGCCGACGCATCCGGCCAGCCAAGTCGGGCGCCGGCCTACGATGGCGACATCACGCTCTGGCAATGCCTGCGCGCAATCGCGCGCGCGGGCGGGCTGACCGCGCAGGTACGCGTGCTGGCGCCGCTCGACGGCGCGGCGGCCGACCGGCGCCACCTGGCCGCCCGTTGCCATCACGCCATCGCCTGGCATCTCGGGCACGCCGATGCCGGATCGCCCGGTTCGCCTATTCCCAACCCGACGGCTGCGCCGACTGGCCGCAGGGCATCTGGAACACCCGACGGTCATCCAGACGCACCGCCGTCAGACTGCCTCCCCACAGACAGCCCGAGTCCAGCGCCAGCAGCCTGTCCGTCTGCCTGAAACCCAGCGCCGACCAATGGCCGCAGACGATCAGGTGATCGGCGCTCTTGCGGTCCGGCGCCTCGAACCAGGGCACGCAACCTTCCGGGCCGCGCTCCGGCGGGCCCTTGGCACCCGGCGCGCGAAACTCCATGCGGCCGTCGGGCCAGATGAAGCGCATGCGCGTCATCGCGTTTACCACCACGCGCAGGCGGTCCCAGCCGGTCAGGTCGTCACGCCAGACAGCGGGCTCGGAACCCCACATGTGGGCCAGAAAGTCCATGTAATCAGGCCCGTTCAGCGCCGCGCGCACCTCGTCCGAGAGTGCCTGCGCCCTGGTCACGTCCCAGGCCGGCAACAGGCCGGCATGCACCATGCCCCAGCCGTTCTCGACGTGGAACAGCGGCTGCGCGCGCAGCCAGGCCAGCAATTCGCCGCGGTCGGGCGCGGCGAGAATGTCCGCCAGCGTGTCCTCCTTGTTCGCCTTGCCGTAGCCGGCGGCCTGCATGACGAGATGGAGATCGTGGTTGCCGAGCACCGTCGCGGCGGCCGGGCCGAGGCCCTTGACGAAGCGCAACACCTCGAGCGATTGCGGGCCGCGATTGACCAGATCGCCAACGCACCAGAGATGATCGACGGCCGGATCGAACTTCAGGTAATCGAGCAGCCGCGCGAGCGGGTCGTAGCAGCCCTGCAGGTCGCCTATCGCATATGTCGCCATCGCCGTCCTCAGCCGGCCAGCGCGGCCAGCACGGCCTGCGGCGTCACGCCGGCCACCCGCACGCGCTTGGCGCGCGCGGTTTGCCCGCTCACGAGTTCCACCGCCGTCCTGCCGACGCTGACTTTTTCCGCGACGAATGCCAGCAGCGCGGCATTGGCCTTGCCGTCGACCGGCGGCGCGGCGAGACGGATCTTCAGCGCGTCGCCGTGCGGTCCCGCCACCTCGGTCTTCTTCGCGCCCGGCTGGATGTGCAGGGTCAGGATCACGTCGTCGCCATCCGCGCGCAGCCAGGTGGTCATGGCAGGGCCATGAACATGGGCTGCAGGTTGGCGAGCACGATCAGCACCACCTCGAGCAGCAGCAGCACGACCAGCGGCGAGAGGTCGATGCCGCCGAGCGGCGGCAGACGGCGGCGCACCGGCCCGAGCAGCGGCCGCGACAGGGCGGCAAACAGCGGCCCGACCGGCGAATAGGGGTTGATCCACGACAGCAGGGCGGCGACGATCACCACGCCCATGAGCAGATAGACCGTCATGCGCAGCACCGCGACGGCGGCGATCCAGGCGACGCCCAACAGCGCGGCCGGCGCGAGGCCGGTCAGGCCGGTCAATCCCGCCATCACGCCGAAATAGGCGATCTGGGTCAGCCAGGCGGCGAACACGCTGGCGAGGTCGATGCCGAACAGTCCGGGAATCAGGCGGCGCAGTGGCAGCACCACCCAGTCGGTGACGGCGATGATGAACTGGCCCACGGGATTGCGGAAGGGTGCGCGCACCCATTGCACATAGGCGCGGGCGAGCAGGGCGATGGCCAGCAGGTTGGCCGCCGTGCCGAGCAGCAGGCTGACGATCTGGAGCAGCATCAGTCGCTCCCCAGCAGATCGCAGAGTTCGCGGCCGCGAGCCGCCGCCGCCTCGACGCCGCGGGCAATGCCCGCGCCAACCCCTTCGGTGTTGAAGGCTTCGAGCGCGGCGGCGGTCGTGCCGCCTTTCGAGGTCACGCGCGCGCGCAGCTCGCTGACCGGCTCGTCGCCGGCCTCGGCCAGCCGGGAAGCGCCGAGGAAGGTCTCGATCGCCAGCAGGCGCGCGGTCTCGGCGGGCAGGCCGAGGGAAGCGCCGGCATTCTGCAGCGCCTCGATGAAATAGAACACGTAGGCCGGACCGCTGCCCGAGACGGCGGTCACCACGTCCATCAGCGTCTCGTCGTCCACCCAGAGCGTGCGGCCGACGGCGCGCAAGATCTTTTCGGCCGTGTCGCGCCCCTCGCGATCCACGCTCGGATCGGCGAACAGCCCGGTGATGCCGGCGCCGATCAGCGCCGGGGTGTTGGGCATGGCGCGCACCAGCTTGTCGTGGCCGCCCAGCCAGCGGCCGATATCCGCGAGGCGCAGGCCGGCGGCGATGCTGATGACGATCTGGCCGTCGAGCTTGCCCGCGGCCGGCGCGAGCGCCTCCTTCATCTGCTGCGGCTTGACCGCGAGCACCAGCACGTCGCAGTGCAGCGCCGCCGCGTCGACGGCCGGTGCGCAGCGCACGCCGAAACTCGCCGACAGCCGCTCGCGCGCCTCGGCGAACGGCTCTACGACCTGAATGCCGGCGACCGAGAAGCCCTGCTTCTTCAGGCCGCCGATGAGGGCGCTGGCCATGTTGCCGCCGCCGATGAACGTGATCTTCATGTCTTCACTCTTTCTCCGAAAATCGCCGTGCCCACGCGCACGAGTGTGGAACCTTCCATGATCGCCGCCTCCAGGTCGTGCGACATGCCCATCGACAGCGTGTCGAGCGCGAGGCCCGCCGCGGTCAACGCGTCGCGCAGTTCCCGCAGCAGCGCGAAACGCCGCCGCGCCAGCATCATGTCGTCGGTGGGTTCCGGAATCGCCATCAGCCCGCGCAGGCGCAGGCCGGGAAGCGCGGCGACGGCGCGGCACAGCGCCGCCGCCTCGTCCGGCGCACAGCCGCTCTTGCTCTCCTCGCCGCTGACATTCACCTGCACGCAGACGTTCAGCGGCGGCAGCTCCGCCGGTCGCTGCGCCGACAGGCGCTCGGCGATCTTCAGGCGCTCGACCGAGTGCGCCCAGGCGAAGCTCTCCGCCACCGGGCGCGTCTTGTTGCTCTGCAGGGGGCCGATGAAATGCCATTCCAGTTCCAGGTCGGCGAGCGCCGCCAGCTTGGGAATGGCCTCCTGCACATAGCTTTCGCCGAAGGCGCGCTGTCCCGCCGCCGCCGCCTCGCGCACCGGCCCGGCGGGCCAGGTCTTCGACACCGCCAGCAGCGCGACTGTCGCCGGATCGCGTCCGGCCAAGGCGCAGGCGGCCGCGATGCGCTGTATTACGGCTTGCAGGTTGACGGAAATTGTTGTCATATACGCGGATCAGTATACCCAAGCATGCCTGCCGTCCCAATCTCGCTGGAGCCCCCATGGACATCACAGAACTGCTCGCCTTCGTCGTCAAGAACAAGGCTTCCGACCTGCACCTCTCGTCCGGCCTGCCGCCGATGATCCGTGTCCATGGCGATATCCGCCGCATCAACCTGCCGGCGATGGAGCACAAGGACGTGCATGGGATGATCTACGACATCATGAACGACGGGCAGCGCAAGTTCTACGAGGAGAATCTGGAGTGCGATTTCTCCTTCGCCGTGCCGAACTTGGCGCGCTTCCGGGTCAACGCCTACGTGCAGAACCGCGGCGCCGCCGCCGTGCTGCGGACGATTCCCTCGAAGGTGCTGTCGCTCGAACAGCTCAACGCGCCGAAGATCTTCAAGGAAATCGCCGACCAGCCGCGCGGCATCGTGCTGGTCACCGGCCCGACCGGCTCCGGCAAGTCGACCACGCTGGCGGCGATGATCGACCACAAGAACGATACCGAATACGGCCACATCCTCACTGTCGAGGACCCGATCGAATTCGTGCATGAGTCGAAGAAGTGCCTGGTCAACCAGCGCGAGGTCGGGCCGCACACCAAGTCCTTCAACAACGCGCTGCGTTCGGCGCTGCGCGAAGACCCGGACGTCATCCTCGTCGGCGAAATGCGCGATCTCGAAACCATCCGCCTCGCGCTCTCCGGCGCCGAGACTGGCCACCTGGTGTTCGGCACGCTGCATACCTCCTCCGCGGCCAAGACCATCGACCGTATCGTCGACGTCTTCCCGGCGGCGGAGAAGGAGATGGTGCGCGCGATGCTCTCCGAATCGCTGAAGGCGGTGATCTCGCAGACGCTGCTGAAGACCAAGGACGGCAGCGGCCGCGTCGCGGCGCACGAAATCATGATCGGCACGCCGGCGATCCGCAACCTGATCCGCGAGAACAAGATCGCCCAGATGTATTCGTCGATCCAGACCGGCCAGCAGTTCGGCATGCAGACGCTCGACCAGAACCTGCAGGACTTGGTCAAGCGCAACATCGTGTCGTCGGCCGAGGCGCGCAGCAAGGCCGCCAACAAGGACACGTTCCCTGGCTAATTCCGGAGTCGCACCATGGAAAGAGACGAAGCACTCAAGTTCATGCACCAGTTGCTGGCGATGATGATCCAGAAGAAGGGCTCCGACCTCTTCATCACCGCCGGCTTTCCGCCCGCCATGAAGGTCGACGGCAAGATGACTCCGGTCACCGCGCAGGCCCTGACGCCGCAGCACACCATCGAACTGGCGCGCGCGGTGATGAACGACAAGCAGGCCGCCGAGTTCGAGGCGACCAAGGAATGCAACTTCGCCATCAGCCCGGCCGGCATCGGCCGCTTCCGCGTCAATGCCTTCGTCCAGCAGGGGCGTTCCGGCCTGATCCTGCGCACCATCACGACGACCATCCCGAAGTTCGAGGACCTCAACCTGCCGCCGGTGCTCAAGGACGTGGTGATGACCAAGCGCGGCCTCGTGCTATTCGTCGGCGGCACCGGGTCCGGCAAGTCAACCTCGATGGCGGCGATGATCGGCTACCGCAACGAGAACAGCTACGGCCACATCATCACCATCGAAGACCCGGTCGAATACGTGCATGACCACAAGAACTGCATCATCACGCAGCGCGAGGTCGGCGTCGACACCGAATCCTGGGAAGCGGCACTGAAGAATACCCTGCGCCAGGCGCCCGACGTGATCCTGATCGGCGAAATTCGGGACAGGGAGGTCATGGAGCACGCCATCGCCTTCGCCGAGACCGGCCACCTCGCCATGGGCACGCTGCACGCCAACAACTCCAACCAGGCGATGGACCGCATCATCAACTTCTTCCCCGAGGAGCGCCGGCCGCAGCTCCTGATGGACCTCTCGCTCAACCTCAAGGCGGTCGTCTCGCAACGCCTGATCCCGCTCAAGGAGGGCAAGGGCCGCGCCGCCGCCATCGAGATCCTGCTCAACTCGCCGCTGATCTCCGACCTGATCGGCAAGGGCGAGGTGCATGGCATCAAGGAGATCATGAAGAAGTCGCGCGAACTGGGCATGCAGACCTTCGACCAGGCGCTGTTCGACCTCTACGAGGCCGGCAAGATCAGCTACGAGGACGCCCTGCGCTTCGCCGACTCGATGAACGAGGTGCGGCTGATGATCAAGCTGCACGGCAAGGAGACTGCCGACAAGGATTTGGCCGGCGGCATCCAGCACCTCGACATCGTCTAGCGGTGCTGTCCTGACACGATGTCGAAGCCGTAGAGCCGGCACTCGAGGTTGCCGTTGTAGAGCGGGACCTTGCGTTTCGGCTTGAGCCCGATGAGCTTCGGCAGGTTGGCGTCGGCCGAGAGAAACCAGCAGTGCCAGCCGGCGAAGCGCTGCTTCAGCGCGTTGCCCAGTCGCGGGTAGATGGCGGCGAGCGCCGTGGCCTCTCCCAAGCGTTCGCCGTAAGGCGGATTGGTCACGAGAACGCCCGCCTCGGCTGGCGGCGAGAGTTCCAGGATGTCGGCGCGCCGCAGCTCGACAAGATCGTCGAGGCCGGCATGGGCGAGGTTCTGCCGGGCGCGCGCCACCGCGTCATCGTCGCTGTCGCTGCCCCAGATCGGCAACCGGTCCGGCGCGGCGACGCGGCGTTCGGCGACGGCCATGCATAGTCGTTTCCACAACGCCGGCTCGTAGTCGAGCAATTTCGTGAAGCCGAAATCCTTCATGTCGCGCCCCAGCCCGGGCGCGTCGCCGAGCGCCATGCCGGCCGCCTCCAGCAGCAGCGTGCCCGAACCGCACATCGGGTCGAGCAGCGGCGTGCCGGGCGTCCAGCCCGCGAGCCGCAGCATGCCGGCAGCGAGGTTCTCCTTGAGCGGCGCGGCCACCTTGGCGACCTTCTGGCCGCGCAGCCAGAGCGGTTCGCCCGAGGTATCGAGATACAGCGTCGCCGTCCGGTCGGTGACATAGAGATGGATACGCACATCGGGCGCGGCGGTATTCACGTCGGGGCGCTTGCCGACGACGGCGCGGAAACGGTCGCAGACGGCATCCTTGACCTTCAGCGTGATGAACTCGGTGCTCTTGAATGGCGCCTTCACGGCGGTGACATAGACGCGGATGCTGCGCCCGACGTCGAACAGGCGCGGCCAGTCTGTATCGTAGGCGAGCCGGTAGATGTCCTGCTCGTCGCGAAAGTCAGCCCCGGCGACACGGCGCAGCACGCGCGTGGCGATGCGCGATTCGAGATTGAGCCGGTAGCCTGCCTCCTTGCCGCCGATGAAGCCCGCGCCGCCGTGGGTCGGCGCCACCTCACGGCCGCCGGCGGCGGCGATGTCCTCTGCCAGCAACGCCTCCAGTCCGCGCGGGCAGGTGGCGAACCAGCGCTCGTCGCGCGGCGCCTCCGCCTTGCGGACGACGCGCCGCACCGGTCGTCCGCTCGCGCTCAAAACGGCTTCACCACGACAAGGATGCACACGGCGAGCAGCACCAGCACCGGCAGCTCGTTGAAGAAGCGGAACCAGACATGCGAACGCCGGTTCGCGCCGGCGGCGAACGCTTTGAGCAGGCTGCCGCAATAAAAATGGTAGCCGACCAGCAGGGCGACCAGCGTCGTCTTGGCATGCAGCCAGCCGCCATGGAAGCCGAAGCCGAACCACAGCCACAACCCAGTGACGACGGCGAGCGCGCCGATCGGCGTGACGAACTTGTAGAGCTTCTTCGCCATCAGGAGCAGGCGTTCGCGCTCCGCTCCGCTGTCGGCCGACACCATCGCCAGATTGACGAAGATGCGCGGCAGGTAGAACAGGCCGGCGAACCAGCTGACGACGAGGAAGATATGGAAGGCTTTCAACCAGAGCATGGGGAGTTCCTCAGGGCGGCGGCGATGCCGTCATCGATGGTGGGATAGCGCAGGCGCAAACGCAGTTCGCGCTTCATGCGCGCATTCACGAGCCGCCGCGACTCGCCCATGAAGGACAGCAATTGCGGCGACAGTCGGGCGCGCGCCTCGGCACGGCTCGCGCGCGGCGGACGCGGCAGGTCGAAGGCGTCGGCCAGCTTGTCGAACCAGTCACCCATCGCGATGTCGCTGTCGTCGCAGATGTTGTAGGTGCGATTGGGGCGGCCGCGCTCCAGCGCGGCAGCGCAGGCCGCGCCCAGATCCTCGGCGTGGATGTGGTTGGTATAGACATCCTCGGCCGCGACCAGCACCGGGGCGCCGCGCCGGACGCGTTCGAGCGGCAGGCGGTCGGCGGCGTAGATGCCGGGCGCGCGCAACACGCTGACGCGTGCGTGGCGCCGACCGAAGGCGCGCAACGCACGCTCCGCCGCGGCGCGGCGGCGGGCGCGGGCGGTCGTGGCGGCAAGCGGACGAATCTCGCTCACCCGCGCGCCCGCGCAGTCGCCATAGACGCCCGTGGTGCCGATGTAGACGATGCGGCGTGGTAGACTTCCCGGCCTTGTCAGGGTCGCCAGCAGGCGTTGCGTACGGGGATCGCCATCACCTTCCGCCGGGGGCGGCGCGCTGTGCAGCACGGCGTGCGCCAGCCCCGCCAGACGGCGCAGCGTCGCCGGAGCGTCGAGGTCGCCGCGGATTTGCGTCACGCCCGCCGCGCGCAGGGCCGGATCGAAGCCGCGCACCAGCGCGTAGGTCCGCCAGCGGCGTGTCAGGACGGGTAGGACGCGGCGCACGACGTCGCCGCAACCGACGATCAGCAATCTTCTTTTCTTCACCGGACGATTATCGCATGGCCCATCAAGTCACCCTCCAACCCAGCGGTCACGGCTTCGCCGTCGCGGACGGCGCCACGATCCTCGACGCCGGCCTCGACGCCGGCCTCATCCTGCCCTACGGCTGCAAGAATGGCGCCTGCGGAGCATGCAAGGGCAAGGTGCTCGCGGGCACGGTCGACCACGGCGCGGCACAGGACGACGCCCTGCCGGCCGCGGAACGCGCCGCCGGCATGGCCCTGCTGTGCTGCGCGAAGCCGCTCACCGACCTGACGCTCGAAGTGCGCGAGGTCGCCGCCGCCAAGGAAATCCCGGTCAAGACGCTGCCCTGCCGCGTGCAATCGCTGGAGCGCGTCGCCGCGGACGTGATGGTCCTTCGCCTCAGGCTGCCGACCAACGAGCGCATGCAGTTCCTCGCCGGCCAATACATCGAATTCCTGCTCCCCGACGGCAAGCGCCGCGCCTTCTCGCTGGCCAGCGCCCCCCATGCCGACGACCTGCTGGAGTTGCACGTGCGCTACGTTCCCGGCGGCAACTTCACCGAACATGTCTTCAACACGATGAAGGAGAAGGACATCCTGCGCATCGAAGGGCCCTTGGGTACCTTCTTCCTGCGCGAGGAATCGACGAAGCCGATCATCCTCGTCGCCGGCGGCACCGGCTTCGCGCCGATCAAGGGTCTCGTCGAGCATGCGCTGCATATCGGCATCCAGCGTCCGATGCATCTCTACTGGGGCGCGAAGGACCGCGCCGGCCTGTATCTGCATTCGCTGGCCGAAAGCTGGACGTCCATCCATTCGCATTTCAGCTTCACGCCGGTCCTTTCCGACCCGGATGCCGACTGGAACGGCCGGACCGGACTGGTGCATGAGGTCGTGATGGCCGACCATCCCGACCTGTCGCCCTTCCAGGCCTACGTCTGCGGCGCGCCGGCGATGTGCGAGGCGGCGCTGAAGGATTTCACGGCACGCGGCCTGCCCAAGGAAGAGTTTTTCGCCGACGTGTTCTCCTACGCGCCGCGCTGAAAAAAGTCAGTCCCGGCGGGACGGCGGAAGGTTCACTCGCCCAGATACGCTGCCCGCACGCGCGGATCGGCCAGCAGGCTCGCCGAGCTGTCGGCCAGCGTGATCGCGCCGCTTTCCATCACGTAGCCGCGCGAACAGGTTTGCAGGGCAAGGCGCGCGTTCTGCTCGACGAGCAGGATGGTCACGCCCTGCGCCGCCACCGTGCGGATCACCTCGAAGACCTTTTCGACCATCAGCGGCGCCAGCCCCATCGAAGGCTCGTCGAGCAGCAGCAGCCGCGGGCGGCCCATCAGCGCGCGGCCGATGGCCAGCATCTGCTGCTCGCCGCCGGAGAGCGTGCCGGCCACCTGGGCGGCACGCTCCTTGAGGCGCGGCAGCATGTCGTAGATGCGCGCATGATCCTGCCCGATCTCCGCCTTGTCGTCGCGGTGATAGGCGCCCATGGCGAGGTTTTCCGCGACGGTCAGGCGCGCGAAGATGCCGCGCCCCTCCGGCACCAGCGCCAGTCCCTGGCGGATCAGCGCATGGCTCGGCAGGCGGTCGAGGCGCTCCCGGCGGTAATGGATTTCGCCGCGTGCCGGGATCATGCGCGCGAGCGCCTTGAGCGTCGAGGTCTTGCCGGCGCCGTTGGCGCCGATCAGGCAGACCAACTCGCCCGCCTCGACGGCGAAGGACACACCCTTCACCGCCGCGATGCCGCCGTAATGCACCTCGAGGTTGATCGCCTCCAGCAGGGCATGATCGCGGGCGGACTCAGCCAACGCTGCCTCCCAGATAGGCTTCGATGACCTTGGGGTCGCGCTGCACGACCTCGGGCACGTCCTCGGCGATCTTCTCGCCGTAATCGAGCACGGCAACGCGGTCGCACAGGCCCATCACGAGCTTGACGTCGTGCTCGATCAGCAGCACCGTCAGGCCGTCGGCGCGCAGGCCTTCGATGAGCTGGCGCAGCCCGGCGGTCTCGGTGGCGTTCATGCCGGCGGCCGGCTCGTCGAGCGCCAGCAGCTTCGGATCAGTGGCCAGCGCCCGGGCGATCTCCAGCCGACGCTGGTCGCCGTAGGACAGGTGGCGCGCAAGATCGCCGGCGCGATGGGCGATGCCGACATAGTGCAGCAACTCCTCGGCGCGGCGGCGGATGGCTGCCTCCTCCTCACGCTGGGCGCGCGTGCGCAGGATCGCGCCGAACACGCCCGCATGCGTGCGCACGTGCCGGCCGACCATGACATTCTCGATCGCCGTCATGTTGCCGAACAGGCGGATGTTCTGGAAGGTGCGCGCGATGCCGGACTGCGCGACGCGATGCGGCGCGCCGAGCCGCAGCGGCGCGCCGTCGAACAGCACGTCGCCGTCGTCGCGCGCATACAGGCCCGTCAGCACGTTGAAGAAGGTGGTCTTGCCCGCGCCGTTCGGACCGATCAGGCCGTAGATTTCGTTCGCCCGGATCGTCAGCGAAACGTCCTTGAGCGCCTGCACGCCACCGAAGCGCTTGCCGATGCCGCGGGCTTCGAGCAACACCCCGGTCATGCGTCCTTCTCGCTCATCTCGCGGCGGTGGCGCGACTCGGGCCACAGGCCGGCGGGGCGGAAGCGCATGGTCAGCACCAGCGCGGCGCCGAAGATCAGCATGCGCAGCACCTCGGGCTCGACCAGCAGGCGCCCGAACAGCGCCTTCTGCGCCGGCTCGACGGTGTAGCGCAGGAACTCCGGTACGAAGGACAGCAGCGTCGCTCCGGCGATCACGCCCCAGACATTGCCCATGCCGCCCAGCACCACCATCGACAGCACCATGATCGACTCGTGCAGCACGAAGCTTTCCGGGCTGATGAATCCCTGCATCGAGGCGAACATGCCGCCGGCGACGCCGCCGAAGGAGGCGCCCATCGCGAAGGCCAGCAGCTTGACGTTGCGCGTGTTGATGCCAGCCGCCTTGGCCGCGACCTCGTCCTCGCGGATGGCGACCCAAGCGCGGCCGATGCGCGAGTCCTGCAGGCGCAGATTGACGACGATGACGCCCAGCAGCAGGAGCAGCAGCATGTAGTAATACTTCGTCGGCCCGGTGAAGTCGATGCCGAGCAGCGTGTCGGTGCGGGTGAAGTTCATCCCGCCCAGGCTCATGCCGTCGATGCGCGTGATGCCCTTCGGCCCGTTGGTGATGTTGAAGGGCGACGACAGGTTGTTCATGAAGATGCGCACGATCTCGCCGAAGCCGAGCGTGACGATGGCGAGGTAGTCGCCGCGCAGGCGCAGCGTCGGCGCGCCGAGCACGGCGCCGGCGACGCAGGCGAGCAGCGCGCCCACCGGCAGGATCGCCCAGAAGGACAGATGCAGATCGAAATGCGGCGAGGCGAGCAACGCCCAGGTGTAGGCCCCGACGGCGTAGAAGGCGATGTAGCCGAGGTCGAGCAGGCCAGCCATGCCGACGACGATGTTGAGGCCGAGCGACAGGAAGATGAACAGGATGGCGAAGTTGGCGATGCGCACCCAGGCGGTGCCGACCTGCGTCAGCACCAGCGGCAGCATCAGCAGCGCGAGGGCGACCAGGGCGACGCCGAAGGCTTTTTTCCGCGTCATGCGCGCTCCGACACTCTTTCGCCGAGCAGGCCCGAGGGGCGGAACACCAGCACGAGGATCAACACGAGGAAGGCGAACACATCCTGGTAGTTGCTGCCGAACAGGACGGCGTGGCCGCCGTCGGCGCAGCGCTCGGTGAGCCAGTCGCCCACCAGCGGCCAGTGGCACAGGTCGGTGAGGTCGCCGATGTAGCCGGTGCCGAGCGCTTCCACCAAGCCGAGCAGGATGCCGCCGAGCATGGCGCCGGCGAGGTTGCCGATGCCGCCCAGCACCGCCGCCGAGAAGGCCTTGAGGCCGAGGGTGAACCCCATCGTGTAGTGGGCGATGCCGTAATAAGTGCCAACCATCACGCCGGCGACTGCGGCGAGCGCGGCGCCGATGACGAAGGTGGCGGCGATCACGCGGTTGGCATCGACGCCCATCAGCGCCGCGACGCGTACGTCCTCGGCCGTGGCGCGGATGGCGATGCCGAAGCGCGTCCGATACACGAACCAGGTGAGGCCCGCCATCATCGCCACCGAGAGCAGGATGATGGCGATCTGCACGCTGCTGATCGCCGCGCCGCCGATGACGAAACTGGTGTTCTCCATGATCTGCGGAAAGGCACGCGGATCGCGCCCCCAGATCAGCAGGGCGAGATGCTGCAGGATGATCGACATGCCGATGGCGGTGATCAGCGGCGCGAGGCGCGGCGCATGCCGTAGCGGCCGGTAGGCCAGGCGTTCGAGCAGGTAGCCGATCGCCATGCAGACGGGAATCGCGGCGACCACGCCGGCCAGCACGATGACGAGCGGCGGCAGGGGCAGGCCGGCGCCCGCGAGGGCCATGATGACGCTAAACGCCACCATCGCGCCGATCATCACCACCTCGCCGTGGGCGAAGTTGATCAACTGGATGACGCCATAGACCATCGTGTAGCCAAGCGCGACGATGGCATAGACGCTGCCCGTGGTCAGGCCGTTGATGATCTGCTGCAGGAAGATGTCCACGCGGAGATATTACCTTGGATGGATGAAACAACGGCACCCGCAGGTGCCGTTGTTCCGGGGCCGGACCAGCTTACATCTTGGCCGGCGCGGCGGGGGCCTCGGCAGGCTTCGCTTCGGGGGCAGCAGGTGCTGGAGCAGGAGCGGCTTCGGCAGGTGCCGGGGTCGCCATGGCGGCATACTCGTCCAGCGTCAGCGACTTGCCGCCCTTGATGATCGCCAGCGGCGTGATCTTGCCTTCCTTCAGGGTGAAGATCGTCATCTCGGCGTCCTTGCGGTCGCCCTTCTCGTCGAACTGGATGTTGCCGGAAGCGCCGTTGTAGTCGATGGCCGCCAGCGCGGGCAGATACTTGGCCGGATCGGCCGAATCCGCCTTCTTCATCGCCTCGATCAGCAGCTTGGTCGAATCGTAGGTGAAGGGCGCATAGAGGATCGGGTCGATGCCGAACTTGGCCTTGTAGCCTGCGAGGAACTTCTGGCCCGCCGCCTGCACCGGGATGCCGGCCTGCGAACAGATCAGGCCTTCGGCCGCCGCGCCGGCCAGCTCGGCCATCTTGTCGGTGCATGCGCCATCGCCGAAGCTGAACACCGCGGCGATCTTCAGCTCGCGGGCCTGCTTGAGCAGCGGGCCGCCGGTAGCGTCCATGCCGCCGTAGAAGACGGCGCTCGGCTTCTTGCCCTTGACCTTGGTCAGCACGGCCTTCCAGTCGGCCGTCTTGTCGGTGCCCTTCTCGCGCGGCAGCACCTTCACGCCGGCGGCCTTGAGCGTCTTCTCGACTTCGTTGGCGAGGCCCTCGCCGTAGGCGGTGGCGTCGTCGATGATGGCGACGGATTTCGGCTTGGCGGTGGCGATCAGGTAGTTGGCGACGGCCGGACCCTGCTGGTCGTCGCGGCCGACGACGCGGAACACGTTGTTGAAGCCCTGCTCGGTCAGCGCCGGGTTGGTCGCGGAACCGGAAATCATCGGCAGTCCGGCCTGGTTGTAGATGGCCGAGGCGGGAATGGTGGTGCCGGAATTCAGGTGGCCGACCACGCCGACCACCTTGGCGTCGACCAGCTTCTGGGCGACGGTGTTGCCGACCTTGGGATCGGCCTGGTCATCCTCGGCGACCAGTTCGAACTTGACCGGCTTGCCGCCAAGCATCGGCTTCTCGGCATTGACCTCGTCGAGTGCGAGGCGGGCGCCGTTCTCGTTGTCCTTGCCGAGGTGGGCGATGCCGCCGGTCAGCGGCGCGACGTGGCCGATCCTGACCGTCGTCACCTGTGGCGCGGGGGGTGGCGCCTGCACCTTGGGCGGGGGCGGCGGGGGTTCTTCCTTGCCGCAACCCATCATCAGGACGGCGGCGGCGACGGAAAGAGACAGGACTTTCGCTGAAGTGTTCATCGGGGCATCTCCGTGGGTTGGGTCAGGAATGGGGTGGGTGATTCTTGCGCGGCATGACAGGCATGTCAATGCACCGGCTCCGGAAACGAAAAACCCGGCCGCAGCCGGGTTTTTCGTGATGCGCGCCAGTCTGGTTACTTGGCGCCGGCGAGAATCCACTTGACCAGGGTCTCGATGTCGGCGTCCTTGACGGCGGCGTTCGGCGGCATCGGAATCTCGCCCCAGTTGCCCTTGCCACCCTTCTTCACCTTCTCGGCCAGCATCTTGACGGCACCGGCGTTGCCCTTGTATTTGGCGGCGACATCCTTGTAGGCGGGGCCGACGAGCTTCTTGTCGACGGTATGGCAGGACATGCAGTTGCTCTTCTTGGCCAGATCCATGTTGGCCATCGCGGGGGCGGAGACCATCACGCCGGCGGCGATCAGGGTGGCAGCGATCAGTTTCATGTTTTTCCTCGTGAAATTATCAGGGTGGCTATAAATTCGAGCCGGAAGTCTAACGGAAATCAGCTCGCTTGCAAAACCTCCGCCAGCTCGCTCACATTCGCCATCGGCCTGAGGCAACTAACGCCCCGGCAGACCCAGGCGTTGACATGCGCGGACTCCGGTTTCGCCAGCATGTCCGGCAGTTCGGCCGGCCCCGATCCATTGGGCAGTTCGATCGCCATGACGTCGCGCCGCGCCGCAAGCAGCGGCCGCCACGCCGGCATCTCCTCCGCCGGCCCGCGCAGGATGACGATGGCGGCCGGCGCCAGCGCTTCCTCCAGCGCTCCGGCCAGCGTGGCCATCCCCGCGACCTGGCGACGCAGCTGCGGCATGAAGCACTCGATCGCGCGTCGCGCGGCTTCGAGATAGCGTGGCTCCCCGAGCAGATGTCCGAGGCGCTGCAAGACGAGCGCCGCCACGCCGTTGCCGGCCGGCATGGCATTGTCGTGGCCGCTCTTCGGACGCTGGATCAGTGCTTCATGGTCATGGGCGGTGAAAAAGAATCCACCGCGCTCCGCGTCCCCGAAGCGCCCGAGCATGGCCTCCGCGATCTCCCGCGCGAAGGCGAGATCGGCGGGACGATAGCCGGCCTGCAGCAGTTCGAGCAGCGCGGCGAGCAGGAAGGCGTGGTCGTCGAGATAGGCGGACAGGCGGTCCGTCGCGAAAAGCGCGCCGTCCCGCCAGCGCTGATTTTTCAGGAAATCGAGGGCGCGCCGCGCGGCCGCCAGCCAGTCGCCGCGCCCGAATACGCGGGACGCGTGCGCCAGCCCCTCGATCATCAGCGCATTCCAGGCCGTGAGAATCTTGTCGTCACGCGCGGGGCGCACGCGCCGCTCCCGCGCGGCGAACAGCTTCGCGCGTGCCGATTCGAGCAGGACAGCCTCCCCCCCCACCGGTTCCGCCGCGCGACGCAAATGCCAGTGGCGGTTCTCGAAATTAGGCGGACCGTCCACTCCCAAGCACCGTCCCGCCAGGACTGACTCCTGCGGCGTCAGCAGGCTGGCGATCTCGGCACGGTCCCAGACGTAGAACCTGCCTTCTTCACCTTCAGAATCTGCGTCGAGCGCGGCATAAAAGGCTCCCTCGGGTCCGGTCATCTCGCGCATGAGCCAGCCGGCGATGCCTTCGGCGACTTCCCGATGGCGCGCCGCGCCGGTCAACGCCCAAGCGTCGGCATAGAGGCCCAGCAGCGGCCCGTTGTCGTAGAGCATCTTTTCGAAATGTGGGATCTCCCAGCGCTCATCGACGCTGTAACGGCAAAAGCCGCCGCCGATCTGGTCGTGGATGCCGCCGGCCGCCATCCGCTCCAGTGTGAACAGCGCCGCCTCCCGTGCCGGCGGATCATCCGTCCGACGCAGCAGAAAAGCCAGATCGGCCGGATGCGGAAACTTCGGCGCACCGCCAAAGCCGCCCGCTTCCCGATCGAAGCTGCCCAGCAGCAGGACGCGCAGCGCCTTGACGGGGGCGGCATCGATGCCATCGGCATCCGGCTCGGATGCGGGGCGGGCGAGAGCGGCGAGAACTTCGCGATTCTGCGCCTCGACCGCCGCCCGCTTTTCGCGCCAGGCCAGGCCCACCTGTTCGCACAGCCCGGCGAAACCCGGCAGGCCGTAGCGCGCTTCCTTCGGGAAGTAGGTGCCGCCATAAAAGGGCGTGCCGTCGGGGGCCAGGAACAGCGTCAACGGCCAGCCGCCGGGACGGCCGGTAAGCATCTGGTGGGCGGTCTGGTAGATCTGGTCGAGGTCCGGACGCTCCTCGCGATCGACCTTGATATTGACGAACAGGCGGTTCATGACCGCCGCCACCCCGGCATCCTCGAAGGATTCGTGTGCCATCACATGGCACCAGTGGCAGGCCGAATAACCGATCGACAGCAGAATCGGCAGGTCTTCGCGACGCGCCTGCGCAAGCGCTTCGGCATCCCATGGCTGCCAGGCCACCGGGTTGTGCGCGTGCTGGCGCAGATAGGGCGAGGTTTCCCCCGCCAGTCGGTTCGACATCTCGGGCATGGAGCCTCCGCTGCTGGGAGGCTCACTATACCCGATTATTTTTGTCTACTATGCCCTGTCAGGGCATCAGTTCCTTGAGAAGGCTGTCGACATCCTTCTGCGACAGGCGCTGGTCCTCGGTGGGGCCGCCGCTCTCGACGACGATGATCGCGCCGACGAGGGCCTTCATCGCCTTGCGCAGCGACTGCCCGGCGAGGTCCTGGAACTCCTGCGCGACGATGATGTTGGTGAGATGGCTGCTGACCTTGCTCAGCAGTTCCTCGAGCTGCTTGCGGCTCCAGTCCTTGCCCAGCGAGGCGAGCGCGACGCCGACCTGCTCCTTGGCGGACTCTGCCTCGAGCAGGGACTTCGTCGCGGCTTCGGCAGTGATGCGTTCGACGTTGCCGAGAATCGCCGAGACTTCCTTGGGATTGTTCGAGGAACGCTTGGACAGGCCCTTCGCGGCCTGATTGAGTTCCCTGGCGAGCAGCTTCAGCTCGCTCAGGACTTCGCCAGTCGCCTGCTTCGGCCGGCGCGCCGCAGACTTCATCGCCGTCGGCTTCTTCGCCACGTTTTTTTTCACGACGGCGGGCTGCTTCGCCGCCGGTTTCTTCGCCGCCGCCTTCACGGTCCTGGCCTTGGTGCTTGTCGCCATCGTTGCTCCCCTTCTTGAAAATTCATCCGCCGAACAACGCGCGCCACCAGCGCTTGCGCCCTTCGGGCAGCGGCGCGGCGGGCCGGAGATCCTCCGGCGGCACCCGGCAGAGAATCCAGCCCGGCGGCGGCGGGTTGTCCGAAAAGCCGCAGGATACGCCGAGATTGTTCGGGTCGAAGATCTTCACGAAGCTCGGCGCGTCCAGTTGATCGGCATACACGATACCGCAATAGTCGTGATGGTGTTCCTTGTGCAGCAGGGCGTCGATCTTCTCGATGAAGGTGCTCACCGCGCCCGCGTCCGCCGGAACGTCCGGCACCGCTTCGCCGACGGCATAGACATACCAGCCGGCGGCGGGGTCGATGCGCCGCCAGAAGGCATCGAGCTGCTCCCAGGACATCACCGACCAGAGCCGGCCGCTATAGAGGGAATGGAAGTCGCTCATGACAGCTGGGCGACGTTGCGCACCGCGCCGGTGTCGGCGCTGGTGGTGAGCGCCGCGTAGGCCCTGAGCGCCGCCGACACCGGGCGTTCCCGTTTGGCGGGCCGCCACGCCGCCGCGCCGCGCGCATCCATCGCCGCGCGCCGTGCCGCCAGCACTGACTTTTCGATCACGAGATTGATGCTCCGGCTCGGAATGTCGATCTCGATGGTGTCGCCCTCCTCGATCAGGCCAATGGTGCCGCCCGCCGCCGCCTCGGGCGAGGCATGGCCGATGCTCAGGCCCGATGTGCCGCCGGAGAAACGTCCGTCGGTCAGCAGCGCGCACACCTTGCCGAGTCCCTTGGACTTGAGATACGAAGTCGGGTAGAGCATCTCCTGCATGCCGGGTCCGCCTTTCGGGCCTTCATACAGCACGATGACGATGTCGCCGGCGACGATCTGGTCGGAAAGAATCTTCTCGACGGCCTCCTCCTGCGACTCGCAGACGCGCGCGCGGCCGGTGAATTTGAGGATCGAGTCGTCGACGCCCGCCGTCTTGACGATGCAGCCCTTCTCGGCGATGTTGCCGAACAGCACGGCGAGGCCGCCATCCTGCGAGTAGGCGTGGGCCCTGTCGCGGATGCAGCCGTTGGCGCGGTCGAGGTCGAGAGTTGGATAGCGACGGCTTTGCGAAAAGGCGGTCTGGGTCGGCACGCCGCCCGGCGCGGCGCGGTAGAACTCATGTACCGGCTTTGCGGTGTTGCGCTTCACGTCGCAGCAATCGAGCTGCTCGCCGAGCGAGGGGTAGAGTACGGTCGAACAGTCGCGGTTGATCAGGCCGGCGCGATCCAGTTCGCCGAGGATCGCCATGATGCCGCCAGCGCGATGCACGTCCTCCATGTGGTATTTCTGCGTCGCCGGCGCCACCTTGGCGAGGCAGGGCACCCGGCGCGACATGCGGTCGATGTCGTTCATCGTGAAATTCACGCCCGCCTCCTGCGCGGCGGCCAGCAGGTGCAGTACGGTATTGGTCGAGCCGCCCATCGCGATATCGAGCGCAATCGCGTTTTCAAAGGCAGCGAACGTGGCGATCGAGCGCGGCAGCACGGAAGCGTCGTCCTGCTCATACCAGCGCCGGCACAACTCGACGATGCGGCGGCCGGCCTTGACGAAGAGCTTCTCGCGATCCGCATGCGTCGCCAGCAACGAGCCGTTGCCGGGCAGCGAGAGGCCCAGCGCCTCGGTCAGGCAGTTCATCGAGTTGGCGGTGAACATGCCGGAGCAGGAACCGCAGGTCGGGCAGGCCGAACGCTCCATCGCCGCCACTTCCTTGTCGGTATTGTGGTCGTCGGCCGCCTCGATCATCGCGTCGATCAGGTCGACCATGCGGTATTCGCCATGCCACTTCACCTTGCCGGCCTCCATCGGCCCGCCGGAAACGAAGATCGCCGGAATGTTGAGGCGCAGCGCGGCCATCAGCATGCCGGGGGTGATCTTGTCGCAGTTCGAGATGCAGACCATCGCGTCTGCGGTGTGGGCGTTGCACATGTATTCCACCGAGTCGGCGATCAGCTCGCGCGAGGGTAGCGAATACAGCATGCCGCCGTGGCCCATGGCGATACCGTCGTCGACGGCGATGGTGTTGAACTCCTTGGCGATGCCGCCGGCCGCCTCGATCTGGCGCGCCACCAGCTGGCCCATGTCCTTGAGATGGACGTGCCCCGGCACGAACTGCGTGAAGGAGTTGACCACCGCGATGATCGGCTTGCCGAAATCGCCATCCTGCATGCCGGTGGCGCGCCACAGGGCGCGCGCGCCAGCCATGTTGCGGCCGTGGGTGGAAGTGCGGGAACGGTAGGCGGGCATGATGGTCTCCGGGTTTTTCAGGATGCGTCGAGCATGCGCTGCAAAGCGATTTTGGCGAGTTGCGCTTCGTGTTCCGGCACCTTGATCGGATTGACCACGTTGCCCTCCGCTAGGTTTTCCAGCGTCCAGGCAAGGTGCTGCGGGTCGATGCGCTGCATGGTCGAGCACATGCAGACGGTGCCGGCCATGAACTGGACGACCTTGCCTTCGTGCTTCACTTCCTCGGCCAGACGATCGACGAGGTTGAGTTCGGTGCCGACCAGCCAGCGCGTGCCGGGCGCGGATTCCTTGACGACGCGGATGATGGTCTCGGTCGAACCGATCGCGTCGGATTTCGCACAGACCTCGAAGCTGCACTCGGGATGCGCAATCACCTTGCCGTCCGGGTACTGTGCGCGAAATTTCTCGATCTGGCTCGGCTGGAACATCTGATGCACGGAACAGTAGCCGTGCCAGAGGATGATCTTCGCGTCGCGGATCTGCTGCGCGCTTAATCCGCCCATCTCGAGGTCGGGGTTCCAGATGACCATCCTGTCCAGCGGAATGCCCATCTTGTGGCCGCTCCAGCGCCCAAGATGCTGGTCGGGGAAGAACAGCACCTTCTCGCGGCGCGCGAAGGACCACTCGAGAATTTTCGGCGCGTTCGAAGAGGTGCAGACGATGCCGCCATGTTCGCCGCAGAAAGCCTTGAGATCGGCGGCGGAGTTGATGTAGGTGACCGGCGTGACCGCTTCATCCGGATCGAGCACGGTCGAGAGTTCGCGCCAGCAGCGCTCGACCTTGGCGCGGCTCGCCATGTCGGCCATCGAACAGCCGGCAGCGAGATCGGGCAGGATCGCGACCTGCTCGGGCCGCGACAGGATGTCGGCCACCTCGGCCATGAAGTGCACGCCGCAGAAGACGATGAACTCCGCGTCGGACTGCGATGCAAGGCGGGAAAGCTTCAGCGAATCGCCGGTGATGTCGGCATGGCGATAAACGTCGGCGCGCTGGTAGTGATGGCACAGCAGCACGGCGCGCGGGCCGAGCCGCGCGCGCGCGGCCTCGATGCGCGCCTGGGCCGCCTTGTCGCTCAGGGCGTTGAAGGCGTCGAACTGGATCGGGGCGGTCTGCATGATGTGGGCGATACAATGTGAACCAAGGAGTATAAGACAAGTGTCCGGCCACCATTTCCACGACCATCCACCCCCGAACTCACTAAGCGCCGCCGCCGGATCGCCCGAGCGACTGGAGGCCGCGCAACGCGCCACGTGGGCGAGCGTCGCCGTCAATCTCGTGCTGACCATCGTCCAGCTGATCGTGGGCTGGACCGCCCATTCGCAATCGCTGATCGCCCACGGCCTGCACTCCTTTTCCGACCTGCTGTCCGACTTTCTCGTCCTCTGGGCCAACCATCAGGGCGCGCATCCGGCCGATGCCGCGCATCCCTACGGGCACGCGCGCATCGAAACGGCCGCCACGCTGGTGCTCGGCATCTCGCTGACGCTGGTGGGCGGCGGCATCCTTCTCACCGCCGGGCAGCAGCTGCAGAACATGGGCGCGGTGCCGGCCGTCGAGCCGCTCGCGCTCTGGATCGCGCTACTGACGCTGGCTGCGAAGGAGGGGTTGTTCCACTATCTCAAGGCGGTGGCGGAGCGCCTGCACTCCGCCGTGATGATGGCGAACGCCTGGCACACGCGCGCCGACGCCGCCTCGGCGCTGGTGGTCGCGGTGGGCATCGGCGGCAGCCTGCTGGGCTGGCGTTTCCTCGACTTGCTGGCCGCAGTACTGGTCGGCTTCATGATCCTGAAGATGGGGCTCCAGTTCGCCTGGGAGACCCTGCGCGAACTGGTGGATACCGGCCTCTCGGAAGAAGATGTGGCGGCCATCCGGCTGACGCTGGCCGAAACCACCGGCGTCGTCGACCTGCACGAACTGCGCACCCGCCGCATGGCGCATCGCGTCCTCGTGGACGTCCACCTGCAGGTCGATGGCGGCATCACGGTGCGGGAAGGCCACGAGATCGGCGAAAGCGCGCGCCGCCGGGTGCTTGCCGCACACCCCCAGGTGCTGGATGTCCTGATCCATCTGGACGCCGAAAATGACATGCACCCCGATATTGCACAATAATGGTGCGCATTCATGCTTTGATGCACTTTTTCGGTGCGCCAAATAAAAATAAATCGCGCCAACGCCTTGTAGGATAATTATTTTTCCGGTTTGGCTTTTTGGCACGCTAACTGCTAATCTACCGCGCGTTTTTCTGCCTTTTCTCAGATATCACTGCCCAGGAGTAGCCCCATGACGCCTCAAGATGTAATCAAGATGGTTCAGGAAAAGGAAGTCAAGTTCGTCGACTTCCGCTTCACCGATATTCGCGGCAAGGAACAACACGTCGGCGTGCCGGTTTCCGCCTTCGGCCCCGAGAAATTCGAGGATGGCCACGCCTTCGACGGTTCCTCGATCGCCGGCTGGAAGGGCATCCAGGCATCCGACATGCAGTTGATGCCCGATCCCGCGACCGCCTACATCGACCCCTTCATGGACGAAACCACGCTGATCCTGTCCTGCGACGTGGTCGAACCGGCCGACGGCAAGGGCTACGACCGCGACCCGCGCTCGATCGCCAAGCGCGCCGAGGCTTACCTCAAGTCCTCCGGCATCGGCGATGCCGCCTACTTCGGCCCCGAGCCCGAATTCTTCATCTTCGACAGCGTCGAGTGGAAAGTCGACATGTCCGGCTCCTACTGCAAGGTGTTCTCGGAAGAGGCCGCCTGGGCTTCCGCCGAGAAGATCGAAGGCGGCAACACCGGCCACCGTCCGATGGTCAAGGGCGGCTACTTCCCCGTCCCGCCGGTCGACAGCCTCAACGACATCCGTGCCGCCATGTGTCTGGCGCTGGAGGATTGCGGCGTGCCCGTCGAAGTCCACCACCATGAAGTCGCCACCGCCGGCCAGTGCGAGATCGGCACCAAGTTCAGCACCCTGGTGCAGCGCGCCGACTGGACGCAGGTCCTCAAGTACATCGTGCATAACGTCGCCCACAGCTACGGCAAGACCGCGACCTTCATGCCCAAGCCCATCGTCGGCGACAACGGCTCCGGCATGCACGTGCACCAGTCGATCTGGAAGGACGGCAAAAACCTGTTCGCGGGCAACGGCTACGCCGGCCTGTCTGAATTCGCGCTGTACTACATCGGCGGCATCATCAAGCACGCCCGCGCGCTGAACGCGATCACCAACCCCGGCACCAACAGCTACAAGCGTCTGGTGCCCGGCTTCGAAGCCCCGGTCAAGCTGGCCTACTCGGCCCGCAACCGCTCCGCCTCGATCCGCATCCCCTTCGTGCACAGCGACAAGGCCCGCCGCATCGAAACCCGCTTCCCGGACCCGACCGCCAACCCTTATCTGTGCTTCACGGCCCTGATGATGGCCGGCCTCGACGGCGTGCAGAACAAGATCCACCCGGGCGATCCCGCCGACAAGAACCTGTACGACCTGCCGCCGGAAGAGGATGCCAAGATCCCGACCGTCTGCTCGTCGCTGGATCAGGCGCTGGACTACCTCGACAAGGACCGCGAGTTCCTCACCCGCGGCGGCGTCTTCTCCAACGAGTTCATCGATGCCTTCATCGATCTGAAGATGGAGGAAGTCACCAAGTTCCGCATGACGACCCATCCGGTCGAATACGACATGTACTACTCGATCTGATCGTCATGTCAGCGCCGGGACGACCGGTGCGTTGAGAAAGGACGGGCCTTGCCCGTCCTTTTTTTGCGCCCATTTCGTTCCGACTGGCATACACTGGGAAACCATGAAGCGACCAAGCCCGCCGCCCGCCCTCCTTGTCCCCGCCGCTCTGATGGCGATCCTGCCCGCGCATGCGGACACGCTATACAAGTGCCAGGGGCAGGACGGCCGCACGACCTACACCAACACCCGGACCAGCAAGGACTGCCAGGTCATTTCGCAGAACAAGCCGGTCTCGACCTTCTCCAGCCCGCCGGCCAGGCCCAAACAGGCGACGCCGGCGGATTTCCCGCGCGTCAACGGCGAGCAACAGAAGGCGCGCGACAACGATCGGCGCGCGATTCTCGAACAGGAGCTGGCGAACGAGGAGAAAAACCTCGCCGAGGCGAAGGCCCAACTGGCCGAGCAGGAGAACCTGATCCTGCCCGAGGAGCGCATTGCCGGCGGCGGCATCCAGCAAGGCAAGCGCGCCGCGCGCATCCAGACCTGGCGCGACAAGATCAGCCTGCACGAGCGCAACCTGGAATCGATTCGCCGGGAAATCGCGAATCTGAAATAACCATTCGCCTGGCGCGGTTCTTGCGATGAATTCGGCCATGAATTCCCAGGCAACATCTCCCGCCGACTCCGCTTTTGCCGGACTCGATTTGCTGTCGTCGGCGGTCATCCTCCTCGACGACCGCCTGCGCATCCGCCATTGCAATCCGGCGGCGGAAAACCTGTTCGCCGCCAGCCAGCGCGTCTGCATCGGCCGGCCGATCGCGCAATTGCTCGGCACGCCGGCGGCGCTGGCGGCGGCACTGGAAAACGCGCTGGCCAACAAGTGGAGCTACACCGGCCACGACATCGTGTTCGCGCGCGAAAAGTCCGACGACATCCATCTCGACTGCACCGTGACGCCGATCGAGACGCCCCAAGCCAGCCTGCTGCTCGAATTCCGCCCCATCGACCAGCAGCTCAAGGCGGCGCGCGAGGAACAGGAAGCCGTGCAGCAGCGCGCCAACCGCGAGCTGATCCGCAACCTCGCGCACGAGATCAAGAACCCCCTCGGCGGCATTCGCGGCTCCGCCCAGCTGCTCGACCGCGAACTAGCCGGCGTGGAAAACGCGCCCGCGCTCAAGGAATACACCCAGGTCATCATCCACGAGGCCGACCGCCTGCAAGATCTCATGCACCGCCTGCTGTCGTCGCATCGCGCCATGCAGCCCGCGCAGATCAGCATCCATGAAATCCTCGAACGCGTGCGGCGCCTGATCCACGCCGAATTTCCCGGCGTGCGCGTGCAGCGCGACTACGACACCTCGCTGCCCGACATCACCGGCGACCGCGAGCAGCTGATCCAGGCCATCCTCAACATCGTGCGCAACGCCGCGCAGGCGATGCACGGCGAAGGCGAGATCATCTGCCGCACGCGCGCCCTGCGCCAGGTCACGCTGGCGAAAAAGCGCTACCGCCTGGCACTTGAATTGCAAGTGATCGACAACGGGCCAGGCATCCCGGAAGAAATCCGTGACCGGATCTTCTATCCGCTGGTGTCGGGCCGCGAGGGCGGCACCGGGCTCGGGCTCGCGCTGGCGCAAAGCTTCGTGCAGCAGCATCAAGGCAGCATCGAGGCCGAGTCCGTTCCGGGGCGCACCTGCTTCACCCTGCGCCTGCCGCTGCAACAACAGAAAGACAGGACGAACGAATGAACCATGCCGTCTGGATCATCGACGATGACCGCTCGATCCGCTGGGTGCTGGAAAAGGCACTGGGGCGGGAAGGCATCGATTGCGCGAGCTTCGGCTCCGCCGACGAGGCGCTGGCGAAACTCGGCGCCGGCGAAACACCGCGCGTGCTGATATCCGACATCCGCATGCCGGGCGCCAGCGGGCTCGATCTGCTCAAGCAGGTCAAGCAGCAGCATCCCGACCTGCCGGTGATCATCATGACCGCCTATTCCGACCTCGATTCGGCGGTCGCCGCATTCCAGGGCGGCGCGTTCGAGTATCTGCCCAAACCCTTCGACGTCGACCAGGCCGTCGCGCTGGTCCGCCGGGCCTTGGAGCAGGGGGCGCCCCAGTTTGGTGCATCGTCCGCCGAACCGCTCGCCCCCGAAATTCTCGGGCAGGCGCCCGCCATGCAGGAAGTGTTCCGCGCCATCGGCCGTCTTTCGCAATCCCACGCGACGGTGCTCATCAACGGCGAATCAGGCACCGGCAAGGAACTCGTCGCCCGCGCCCTGCACCGCCACAGTCCACGCCGGGATGCCACCTTCGTCGCGCTCAATACCGCCGCGATTCCGCGTGACCTGCTCGAATCCGAACTGTTCGGCCATGAAAAGGGTGCCTTCACCGGCGCCAACGCCCAGCGGCGCGGCCGCTTCGAAGAGGCCGCGGGCGGTACCCTGTTCCTCGACGAGATCGGCGACATGCCGGCGGAACTGCAGACACGCCTCCTGCGCGTGCTCTCCGACGGCCAGTTCTACCGCGTCGGCGGCCACCAGCCGATCCGCGCCAACGTGCGCGTCATTACGGCGACCCACCAGAACCTCGAGCAGCGCGTCAAGGAAGGCCTGTTCCGCGAGGACCTGTTCCATCGCCTCAACGTCATCCGCCTGCGGCTGCCGCCGCTGCGCGAACGACGCGAGGATATCCCCGCGCTGACGCGCCACTTCCTCGCCAACAGCGCCCAGCAGCTCGGCGTCGAGCCGAAGCGGCTCTCGGAAACGACGCTCAAGTTCCTGCAGGGCGCCCCCTGGCCCGGCAACGTGCGCCAGCTCGAAAACCTTTGCCACTGGCTGACCGTGATGGCGCCTGGCCAGCAGATCGAACTTGACGATCTGCCCGCCGAAATGCGCGAAGGCACCGCCAGCACGACCGCGGCGACGGACTGGCAGGCCCTGTTGGCGGAAACCGCCGATGGCCTGCTCGCCAGGCAACCCGGCGCCGTCTGGGAAAACCTCACCCATGCTTTCGAAGCCACGCTCATCCGCCGCGCGCTCGCCGCCACAGGCGGCCGCCGCATCGAGGCCGCCCAGTTGCTGGGCATCGGCCGCAACACCATCACGCGCAAGATCCAGGAACTCGGGCTGGACGAAAAACCGGAGTAGCACCGCCGGCGGGCTTCGGTATAGTCGCGCCATGCCCGCTCCGCTTGACCTCGCCGCCATCCTCCGCGCCCTCGGCGCCCAGGCCTGCCGCTTCGATGCCGACCTGCTGGCTGCCTGCGACTCGACCAATGCCGTCCTGCTGGCGCGCGCCGAAGCGGGCGCGCCCTCCGGCACGGTGGTGATCGCGGCGCACCAGACGGCCGGACGGGGCCGGCAGGGACGCGACTGGATTTCCGCGCCTGGCGACAGCCTGACCTTTTCCCTGCTGTGGCGCTTCGCGCCGCGCACCGCGCCGGCCGGCCTGTCGCTCGCCGTCGGCCTCGCGGTCGCCAACGCGCTGGAAAAAGTCAGCGCCGGCGGCACGGCGACCATTCAGCTCAAATGGCCGAACGACCTGCTGCGCGACGGCAGGAAGCTCGGCGGCATCCTCGTCGAGCTCGTGCCCGGCGTCCGCAGTTCTTCCGGATTTGCAGCGGTCATCGGCATCGGCCTCAACCTGCGGCTGCCGGCGGCGCTGCCCGCGGAACTGGCGGCGCAATGCGCCGCGCTGAACGACGCCACCGATCCGAACCGGCTGCTGGCGACAATCCTGACCGAACTGCTGAACGTGCTGGAAACCTTCGGCCAACAGGGTTTCGCCGCGCTGCGCGCCGGCTGGACGGCACACCATGCCTACGCGGATGCCCCGGTGCGCCTGCTGTCCGCCTTCGCGCCGCCGCGCGACGGCATCTGCCGCGGCGTCGATGCGGACGGCGCCCTGCTGCTGGAAACCGATGGCCGCGTCGAGCGCGTGCTGTCGGGCGAAATCAGCCTGAGGCCGGCATGACCCTGCTCTGCCTCGACGCCGGCAATACCCGGCTCAAATGGGGATGGCGCGCGGACGGCCGCTGGCTGGCGCAGGGGGCCTGCGCGACGACGGCGGTCGAAACGCTCGTTGCCGCGCTCCCAGGCCGACCGACGCGGATCGTCGCCTGCAATGTCGCGGGCGACGCGGTCGCGGGACGCATCGCGGCACTCGCGGCCGGCCTCGGCGCGCCGCTCGACTGGTTCCGCAGCGGCGCCGCGGCACATGGTGTGATCAACGGCTACGCAGATCCGGTGCGGCTCGGCGACGACCGCTGGGCCGCCCTGATCGGCGCGCGCGGCCTGCATGCCGGCCATGCGCTGGTGGTCATGTCCGGCACCGCGACCACCATCGACATCCTCGACGCCACGGGGCGCTTCGCGGGCGGCCTGATCCTCCCCGGCCTCGCGCTCATGCGCGACGCGCTGGCGCGCAACACCGCCGGGCTGCCCGAGGCGCGGGGCGGCTTCCGGGAAATCCCGACCAACACCGACGATGCGATCGCCAGCGGCGCAGTGCAGGCGACGCTCGGCGCGATCGAGCGCATGGCGCGCCGTGCCGCCGGGACTGACTTTTTATGCCTGCTTTCCGGCGGCGACGCGCCTCTGCTCGCACCCCTGCTCGACCTGCCCTTGCGGCAGGTCGATAACCTCGTCCTGGAAGGCCTCGCCCGCGCGGCGGAAAAGTAGGGGGTCCTTGCGGCTCACTTGTGCTTGGAATCGATTTCCCAGACCAGCTTCTGAACGAGGCGCTGCACCATGCCGTCGAGCGTCAGGCCGCCCTGCGCGCCCTGCGAAATGCCGAGCACCGAGGTCGATTTCGCGCCGACCTCCATCTTCTCCTCCGTGTAGCCGGTCGCCATCTGTTCCGTGGTGTTGGCGTTGAGAATCTTGTAGCGCATGCCGATGATCCAGACACCCGTGCCCTCGGCGGTCTTCACCGAACCGACCACCGTGCCGGCGGCCGCGCCGCCCTGGCTGCCGCCGCCGAAGATCGAGAGCAGCTGGCCGATCGCCTGGCCGTCGAAACCCTCCTGCGCCTGCGCGACCTGCTCCGCCTTGAGGACGTCGAACTTCACCACCCACTGGGTCGTTTTGAGCTTGCCCCGCTTCAGGAACTTCCCGGCCTCCTGGGGATCGCCCAGCGTGTAGGCCAGCTGGAACTCGTTGAGGATCGGCCCGAGATCGGCGCGTTCGAGGATGCCGAAGTTGGCGCGGCCGAGTTCGAGTTCGGCGAAGTCGGCGATGTTGTTGGGGCCGAACTTCTGCGTGAAGGTGGCGTTGTTGCTCTTGATGTCGCCGGGAATGACGATCAGCGTCGGACCGCGCTGCGCCGCGTTGGCATACTCGACCGGCTTGTACATCCCCTTGTCGGCCATCTCGTTCGCCTTTTCCGACGAACTGCTGCCCGCCGTCGGCGACGGGCTGTCGAACACGGGCTGCGCCTGCGCGGCGCCGATCGTCAGGGCAGCGGCCAGCAGGCCGACGGTGGATTTCATGCCGTTCGCGAACATTTTCTCTCCTTTGGCGCCCTGAGCTACTCGGCGCAGTAATCGTTGAACAATTGCCCGATGACTTCTTCGCTCTTCTCGTCCCAGAGGGCGCGAATCGCCTGCTTCGTGTTGCCGCCGGCGAAGCTGCCGCCGCTCGCCGAGGCCGCTGCCACGGCGTTGCCGTTCGACAGCAGCAACGTGAAGTCCGCGCTGAGGTCGACCTCGTTGATGCCCAGCATGCGGTTGACGCCCTGCGAACTTTCGATCACGCCCCGGACGATCAGGTCGGCCGCCTGCTTGCCGGCGGCGATCTTGACACCGACGGAGCGCAGCTTGCCTTCGAGCGACTGGCGTACCACGGCGCCCCCGCCGCTGCGATCGTCGAGCTGGAGGCGGACGCGCTTGTTGCGGATCACGTCGCGGCAGGAGATCGAAAGGAATTCGGCGGCTTTGATCGCGTTCCCGCCCTCATGGTCGGAAAACTTGAAGCCGCTGCTAGAGCCGAACACCCCGCTGGCCGGGCGCGCGGCGACCTGGGGTCGGGGCGGCGCGAATGCCGGCGCCGAACCGCCCGCACTGCTCGCGACGGTGCCTTCGGTCGCGGCGCGCGACTCGCCGCGCGCGGCCGTCTGGCTATTCCTGAGCGCCTGCAAACGGTTACGCGCCAGCGCCGCGAACTGGCCCTGCGGATACTGGTTGAGATAGGACTCGAAGTCGGCCGGGTTCGTGCTGCTGGTGATGCTGTTCCAGTAGGCCAGTTCGACGGCCGCGGCATTCGCCGTGCCGGCGCCGCCCTCCGGCGGCGGCACGAAATACATGTCGGCGCCCTTGAGGCTGCTCTCCTCGCGCGGCGACTGCCGGCGGCCGATTTCGCGCTCGGATTCGGTCTCGACGCCCTCGCGCGTCCGCTTGAACACCTGCTCGACCGTCAGCCCCGGCACCTTGAGGTTGGCCATCAGGTGCTTGGTGTAGAGGCCGTTGTTGCCGGAACCGTCCGAGGCCTCGGTCCCCGGCGCGGTGGAAAAGGCGACCAGCGAGCCGCTCGGCGCGTCCATCGGCGCCAGGCCGCGCGACTTGAGCGAGCGCGTCTTGATGAAGGGATTGTTGCGGCAGGCATCCAGCACCACGACATTCACGCGATTCTTCGAATCCTCCATGTAGCGCAGCACGAGGTTGGCCGGCACGCCGGCCTTCTCGACGTCGGCCTCGCTGCGGAACGGATAGCCGACCGGCAGCAGATAGTTTTCGCCATTGACCTGCACGCCGTGGCCGGCGAAGAAGAACAGGCCGATGCCATCGTTGTTGCTCAGCTTGGCGCCGAAGTCGCGGATCGCCGCCTTCATGCCTTCCGCGTCGCCGTCGAGGCGCACGCTGGTTTCGAAACCGATGTCCTTGAGCACCCGGGCCAGGTCGCGAGCGTCGTTGCTCGGGTTGTCGAGCTGGCCGATCGAGTAGTTGGAATTGCCGATGAGCAGGGCGTAATTCTTCGCCCAGACGGACGATCCGGTCAGCAACAAGCTGCCCATCAGGGCCGCGACAAGCCAGCAACGTCCGTTCGGTATAGCCATCGGCGTCAATCCCATGCTGTTCGGTGGGGCCATTCTACACATGGCCGCAAGCACGAAAAGCCCCGCCGGGGCCTTGACCGGACGGCGGATTGCAGTATGGTTGCGCCTTGATAAAAACCACTCGTGAGGGAGAAAAACATGGGTCAGACACGCGTCGTTCTCGACGAATCCGAAATTCCAACGCACTGGTACAACGTTGCCGCCGACCTGAAGAACCCGCCGGCGCCGCCGCTCGGCCCCGATGGCCAGCCGGTCACGCCGGACAAGATGCTGGCGATTTTCCCCGGCCCGGTGCTGGAGCAGGAGATGGCGACCGAACGCTGGATCCCGATTCCGGAGGAGGTGCGCCAGGTCTATGCGTTGTGGCGCCCAAGTCCGCTGTGCCGGGCCCACCGTCTCGAACAGGCGCTCGGCACGCCCGCCAAGATTTTCTACAAATACGAAGGCGTTTCGCCGGCCGGCTCGCACAAGCCCAACTCGGCCGTGCCGCAGGCCTGGCTGAACAAGATCGCCGGCACCAAGCGTCTGGTGACGGAAACCGGCGCCGGCCAGTGGGGCTCGTCGCTGTCCTTCGCCGGCCAGATGTTCGGCCTGCCGGTGCGCGTTTACATGGTCAAGGTCAGCTACGAGCAGAAGCCCTACCGGCGCATGATGATGCAGACCTGGGGCGGCGAAGTGCTGGCCAGCCCGACGAACCTGACCAAGGCCGGCCGCGACATCCTCGCCAGGGATCCGGACAACCAGGGCAGCCTCGGCATCGCCATCTCCGAGGCCGTCGAGGAGGCGGTCAGCGTGCCCGGCACCAAATACGCGCTGGGTTCGGTACTCAACCACGTGATCCTGCACCAGACCATCATCGGCCTGGAGGCGAAGAAGCAGTTCGAGAAGCTCGGCCTCTATCCGGACATGGTGTTCGCGCCCTGCGGCGGCGGCTCCAACTTCGGCGGCGCGGCCTTCCCCTTCCTCGCCGACAAGGCCGCCGGCGACAAGCGCGCCAACAAGCTGCGCTGCGTCGCCGTCGAGCCGGCCTCCTGCCCGACGCTGACCAAGGGCGTCTATGCCTACGACTTCGGCGACGCGACCGGCTACACGCCGCTGATGAAGATGTACACCCTCGGCCACGACTTCATGCCGCCCGGCATCCACGCCGGCGGCCTGCGCTACCACGGCGATTCGCCGCTGGTTTCGCAGCTCTTTCACGAGCAGCTGATCGAGGCGGTCGCCGTGCCGCAGGTGGCGACTTTCGAGGCCGGCGTGATGTTCGCGCGCGCCGAGGGCATCATCCCGGCGCCCGAATCCTGCCACGGCATCCGCGCCTGCATCGACGAGGCACTGCGCTGCAAGGAGACCGGCGAGCCAAAGGTGCTGTTCTTCAATCTCTCCGGCCACGGCCACTTCGACATGACGGCCTTCGAGAGCTATTTCGCCGGCAAGCTGGAGGACTTCGAGTATCCGGCCGAGGCGATCCAGGCCTCGCTCGGCCACCTCCCGCGGGTAGGCTGACGCCGGCATGCGGCTCGCGTTCTTCCTCCTGCTGCTCGTCAATGCGGCTTTGTTCGTCTGGGGACAGGGCTATTGGGACGGACGCGAGGCGGGGCGCGAACCCGAGCGCATGCGCCGGCAGATCGAGGCCGACAGGCTGCGCATCCTGACGGAGACCGACGCCGCGCCGGCGGCGGCGGAGCCGGTCTGCAAGCGCATCCAGTGGCTCTCCGCCGGCGAAGCCGACGCCGTGCAGGCGCTCGTCGCCGCGCTGCCGGGCTGGGAAGCCGGTCGCAGCCCCCGGCCCGAGGCGCCCACCTACTGGGTGGTGATCGCCGAACTCGGCAGCCGGGCGCTGGCGGAAAAGAAGAAGGGGGAACTGCGCCAACTGGGCGTCAATGAGGGCGAAATCGTCGAGAATGCCGAATTCGGGCCCTTCGCCGTTTCGCTCGGCGTCTTCCGCGGCCAGCAGACCGCGGAGGAATACCTGCAGGCGGTAGGTAAAAAGGGGGTGCGCTCGGCGCGCCTGCTCAAGCGCGACACGCCGCCGGAAAAATTCGCGCTCGACCTGCGCGCCGGCACGGCGGAAATGAGCGTCCGGCTCGCCGAGCTGATGGCGCCGCTGGCGCAGGCGGAACTCGTGGAGTGCCCTGGCCGATGAGCTTCGTCGTCGGCCTGACCGGCGGCATCGGCAGCGGCAAGAGCGCGGCGGCGGAATGCTTCGCCGCGCTGGGCGCCGCCATCGTCGACACCGATGCGATCGCGCACGCGCTGACCGGCGCGGGCGGCGCCGCCATCGCCGCGTTGCGCGACGCCTTCGGGCCGGAGGCCCTGACGCCCGAGGGCGCGCTCGACCGCGCCGCGATGCGGCAGCGCGCCTTCGCCGACCCGGCGATCCGGCGGCGCCTCGAAGGCATCCTCCACCCGCTGATCCGCGCCGAAAGCGAGCGCCAGGTTCGCCGTGCCGCCGGGTCTGACTTTCCCTACGTGGTGCTGGTCGTGCCCCTGCTCGTCGAGTCCGGCGGCTATCGCCAGCGCGTCGACCGCGTCGCCGTGGTCGATTGTCCAGAGGCGACGCAGGCGGCCCGCGTCATGGCCCGCAGCGGACTGGAACGCGAAGCGGTCGCCACCATCATGGCCGCGCAGGCGCCGCGCGCCGCGCGGCTGGCGGTCGCCGACGACGTGATCGACAACGCCGGCATGCCGGAGGCATTGCGCGAGCGGGTCGCCGCGCTGCATGCCCGCTATCTCGCCCTGGCCGCGGCGAAGCGCGCCGATCGTCCCGAAAGCCGCGATTGAGGGGGGTTTCCGGTCGAGTTCGTGTTGAGATTCATGGCCGAATCGTTCAGAATCCCTGGCATTGACCCACGGATCGGCGCGTGATTACCTACGAATATCCGCTGAATGAGCGCATTCGCACCCTGCTGCGACTCGAAGACCTGTTCGAGAAAGTGCTCTATTTCACCGGCACCGATGGAGCGCACGAGCATCATGTCGCGCTGGTGACGCTGTTCGAGATCCTCGAAGTCGCCGGCCGCGCCGACCTCAAGTTCGACCTCGTGCAGGAGCTCGAGCGGCAGCGGCAGATTCTCATGTCGTTCCGCAACAACCCGGACATCTCCGAGGAAGCGCTGGCCGAGGCGCTGCGCGAGATCGAGCAGTCTTCCGCCGCGCTGCTGGGCATGCAGGGCAAGACCGGCCAGTATCTGCGCGAGAACGAATGGCTGATGGGCATCAAGAACCGCGCCGGCATTCCCGGTGGTGTCTGCGAATTCGACCTGCCTTCCTATCATTTCTGGCTCAACCGCGACCCCGCCCAGCGCCACGAGGACCTCACGGGCTGGGTCACGCCGCTGCTGCCGATCAATGCCGCCCTGGCCATCGTGCTGCGCCTGCTGCGCTCCTCTGGTCGTCCCGAGCGGCAGGTGGCGGCGCGCGGTGCCTTCCAGCAGATGCTCTCGGGCCGCACCGCCCAGTTGATCCGCCTGCGCCTGTCGCGCACCCATGCCGCCGTGCCGGAAATCAGCGCCAACAAATACGCGCTCAACGTCCGCTTCACCGTGCCCGACACCGACATGCGGCCGAAGCAGTCGGAGGCGGACATCGAATTCGAACTCACCTACTGCAACCTGTGAACGGCGTCCGCATCGTCAGTTGTCCGACCTGCGGCGCCGCGGTGGCCTGGGAAGCGAACAACCCGCAGCGGCCGTTCTGCTCGGAACGCTGCCGCCAGATCGACCTCGGTGCCTGGGCGAACGACAGTTACCGGATCGCTGCCGAGGCGCCCGCCGACG
Organism: Pseudomonadota bacterium; assembly: GCA_040754195.1. Classification (GTDB taxonomy): domain Bacteria; phylum Pseudomonadota; class Gammaproteobacteria; order Burkholderiales; family Rhodocyclaceae; genus Sulfuricystis. Next base: position 161,511 of record JBFMDJ010000025.1, read on the forward strand.
AATTCGGCATCCCTGAAGTCACTGCCACGCCGCGCGAATAGCGGCGACGCCCTGGGCGCCGCTGGCCTGCGCCACGGCGACGTCCGCGGGCCCCAGCCCGCCGATCGCATAGACCGGCAGAGGACAATTCGCGACCGTTTTCCCGAACGCCTCCCAGCCCATCCCTTCCTGCCCCGGATGGCTCGCGGTCGCCGCGACCGGACCCAGCACGGCGAAATCGAGGCCGAGACGCGCGGCCTGGTCGAGCTCCGCGCGATCATGGCAGGACGCGGCGACGAGCGGAAACGGCGGCCGCCGGTCGAGCGCCATGAGCTGCGCCGCCGGCAGATGCAGCCCGTCGGCGCCGGCCGCGCGCGCGAGTTGCGCGTCGCCATTCACCAGCGCGCGCGCGCCATGCCGCTGGCAGCGCGCGACCGCCGCCGCGACGAAGGATTCGCGCTCCGCCTCGGGCAGCGCCGCCTCGCGCAACTGCACCAGCCGCAAACCGCGCGCCAGCGCGCCGTCGAGCGCCGCAAGCTGCGCTGCGACGCCACCGCGCCAGGCCTGCGTGACGCCGTAGAAATCCGGCAGCGCCAGCGCGGCCAGCACCGGCGCGTTGGCCGGCAGCATCGGCGCGACCGCCAAGGCGTCCGCGCGCTGCCAGGCGAGCGCGGCATGGACATGGTCGCGCAGTTCGCCGGCCCATTGGGTGACGCGGAAGAAGTGGAGCCGCACGTGGGCGTGCTCATAGACATGCTCGCGCACGATCCACGGCGTCGCCGCGAGGACGTCGATTTCGAGTTCCTCGCGCAGTTCGCGCACGAGGGCCTGACGGGGAGTCTCGCCCGGCTCGACCTTGCCGCCGGGAAACTCCCAGTAGCCGGGATAGAAGGTGTCGGCGGCGCGCTGGCCGAGCAGGAAGCCGCCATCCGGCCGCAGGATGACGGCGGCCGCGACCTCGGTGAGCTTCACTTCTGGCGGCCCGCGTAGTCCCGCGCGAACTGCCAGGCGACGCGGCCGCTGCGCGAGCCGCGTTGCAGCGCCCATTGCAGGGCTTCCTGCCGTGCCGCCGGGACTGACTTTTCGGCGACGCCGAAGACACGCAGCCAATGGTCGCAGATGTCGAGATACTGCTCCTGGCCGAACGGATAGAAGGACAGCCACAACCCGAATCGCTCCGAAAGGGAAACCTTCTCCTCGGTGGTTTCGCCCGGATGGATCTCGCCGTCGTCGCCGCGCACGGTCTCGCGGTTCTCGGCGAAGCGCTCGGGCATCAGGTGGCGGCGGTTCGAGGTGGCATAGATCAGCAGGTTCGCGGGCGGGGCGGCGATGGAACCGTCGAGCGCGCTCTTGAGCGCCTTGTAGCCCGGCTCGGAAGCCTCGAAGGAGAGATCGTCGCAGAACACCACGAAACGCTCGGGACGACCGGCGACAAGGTCGATGATCTCGGGCAGGCCGACGAGGTCGTCGCGGTCGACCTCGATCAGGCGCAGGCCCTGGCGGGCGAATTTCGCCAGCACGCCCTTGATCAGCGAGGACTTGCCGGTGCCGCGCGCGCCGGTGAGCAGCACGTTGTTGGCCGGCTTGCCGGCGACGAACTGGCGCGTGTTGCGCTCGATGGCGGCCTTCTGCTCATCGACGCCCTTGAGGTCGGCGAGACGGATCTTGTGCGGATGGCGCACCGGCTCAAGCCGCCCGCGCCAGCGGAAGGCGATGGCGTTCCAGTCGGGCGGCGCGGGCGGCGGCGGCAGCAGGCGCTCGGCGCGCTCGACAAGGCCTTCGAGACGACGGATGAGAGATTCAAGTCCTTGCATCGGGTAAGCTTCCTTCCATGATGCGACGCAATTTATCACTCTCCGTCCTTTTGATCGCGCTCGCCGGCTGCGCCGCCGTGCCGCCGCCGCCCGTCTGCCCGCCCTGCGCGGAGCCGGAAAAACCGAAGCCGGCGGCCAAGCCCCTGCAGCCCGCCGAATGGAGCGAGCTGCCCGGCTGGGAAAACGACGATCATGCGGCCATGCTGGAGCTGTTCCGCGCCGAATGCGCAACGCTGGCAAAGCGGCCGCTCTGGCTTGCCACCTGCGAGTCCGCGCAAGAGGCCGGCGACGCGGCGGCGGAAAGCGCGCGCGCCTGGTTCGAGGCGCGCTTTCGCCCCTGGGCGCTGGTCAATCCGGACGGCGGACGCGAAGGTCTCGTCACCGGCTACTACGAACCGCTGATCCGCGGCAGCCGCGTGCGGAAGCCGCCCTATGAGACACCCGTGTTCGGTCCGCCGGACGACCTGATCGTCGTCGATCTCTCCGCGATTTATCCCGAGCTGAAACACATGCGCCTGCGGGGGCGCGTCGACGGCCGCAAGCTCATCCCCTTCTTCAGCCGCGCCGAATGGGCCGCCGAGGCGGAGCGGCGCGCCGGCGCGGCACTGCTCTGGGTCGACGACCCGATCGACTTCTTCTTTCTCCAGATCCAGGGTTCCGGCCAGGTCGCGCTCGACGATGGCGGCCGGGTGCGCATCGGCTACGCCGACCAGAACGGCCATCCCTACCGTTCCATCGGCCGCTGGCTGATCGAACAGGGCGAGCTGGAGCGGCACCAGGCCTCCATGCAGGGCATCAAGGCCTGGGCGGCGGCCAACCCGGCCCGCCTCCGGGAACTGCTCGACGCGAATCCGAGCCTCGTGTTCTTCCGCGAACTGCCCGCCGAGGGCAGCGGCCCGCCGGGCGCGCTCGGCGTGCCGCTGACGCCCGGGCGCTCGATCGCCGTCGATCCGCGCCATACGCCACTGGGCGCGCCGGTCTGGCTGGCGACGACCCGGCCGGACAGCGAAGAGCCGCTGGCGCGGCTGATGCTGGCTCAGGACACCGGCGGCGCCATCCGCGGCCCGGTGCGCGCCGACTTCTACTGGGGCAGCGGCGCGGAGGCGGGCAGCCTGGCCGGCCGCATGAAACAGCCGGGCAAAATGTGGGTGCTGCTGCCGCGCCATCACGCGCCATAAAATATCCTTAACGGAATAGAGGATATTTGCTAGGATGCCGCCGCTAGGGGAGAAAATCGGGCAGTGAAACTCAAATACAAGATACTGGTGTTTTTCGTCGGCATCCTGGCGACCCTGGTCGTCGTGCTGACGGTACTCTCCGCCCTGAGCTTCCGCCACTTCTCCATCTACACGGCCGAGCGCCACGCCCGCTCGGTGGCCGAAACGGTCAAGGTCGGCCTGACCGAAAGCATGATCAACGGCACCATCGACAAGCGCCAGCAGTTCCTCGCGCGCCTGTCCGCCGTGCCGGGCGTCCAGCAGGTGCGGGTGGTGCGCGGCCAGGCCGTGGTCCAGCAGTTCGGTCCCGGCCTCGCGCACGAGAGCGACGGCGTCAACGGCATCGACGCGGTGCTGACGACCGGCAAGGAATCCTTCCAGGTGGAGGAAAAGGACGGCGACCTGATGTTCCATGCCGTCATTCCCTACATCGCCGACGACCGCGGCGTACCCAACTGCCTCCAGTGCCACATGGTGCCCAACGGCACCGTCCTCGGCGCGGTCAGCATCGACATCTCGCTCGGCGAGGTGCGCCGCCAGGGCATCATCGCCGTGCTGCTGGTCAGCGTCGCGGTGTTCGCCGCTTCCCTGCTCGCGCTCCTCCTGCTGCGCCGCATGATGAATCCGCTGTCGGAAACCGCGCAATCGGTGCAGGAAGTCACCTCGCTGGCCGTGGGCGGCAACTTCCATGGCCGCATCCGCCAGCGCAGCACCGACGAGGTCGGCGCCATCGCCCTCAACATCAACCAGCTGATGGACTTCCTCGAGCGCGAGATCACCACCATCCGCACCCAGGTCGGCCAGCTGATGGGCCATCAGGTGAGCGACGGCGGCAACCAGCTGGTGCTGACCACGGAGATGGTCAAGAGCCTGGTCGAGGCCTCGCAGTTCAAGCAGGCGATCGAGGAAGACCAGAACAAGATCGACATCTACCGGCGCCTCGCCGAGATGCTGCGCCGGAAATACGACTTCAGCCGCTTCACGATCTACGAGATCGCCGCCAGCAAGAACCGCATGACGCCGATCCTGATCGACGACGAGGAAGGCGCCGCCTGCCGCTACTGCGATCCGCAGGTGACCATCGACGCCTCGTTCTGCCGCGCCAAGCGCACCGGCCACGACGTCAACGCCGTCGACTACCCCGGCCTGTGCACGATGTTCCGTCCCGCCGCCGCGGGCGACACCCACATCTGCCTGCCGATCACCCAGTCCGGCATGGCCGGCTGCGTGGTGCAGATCGTCGTCGATGCCGAGGAAGCCGCGCTCGCGCGCCTGATGGTGCCCTTCGTCTCGGTCTACCTGCGCGAAGCCGGCCCGGTGCTGGAGGCCAAGCGCCTCATGGAACACCTGCGCGACAACGCCCTGCGCGACGCCATGACCGGCCTCTACAACCGCCGCTTCCTCGAGGAATACGTCAGCGCCCTCGTGGCCGGCAGCCAGCGGCGCAAGAGCGCCTTCTCGGTGCTGATGCTCGACCTCGACTTCTTCAAGCAGGTCAACGACACCCATGGCCACGAAGCGGGCGACAAGGTCATCAAGACGCTGGCCGACATCCTGCAGCGCAACGTGCGCAGCTCCGACATGGCGGTGCGCTACGGCGGCGAGGAATTCCTCATCGTGCTCGTCGACACCGGCGTCGAGCACGCCATGAAGGTCGCGGAAAAGATCCGCGGCGAGGTCGAGGGCACCAAGATTCCGCTGCCCGGCGGCATGCTGCAAAAGACCATCTCGATCGGCGTCGCGGAATACCCCAGCGACTCCGACACCTTCTGGCAGGTGGTCAAGTTCGCCGACGTCGCCCTGTATCAGGCCAAGTCGAGCGGACGCAACCGCGTCGTGCGCTTCACCGCGGAGATGTGGGATCCCGACGCGCATTACTGAAGCCCGCGCATGTTGCTATCATGGCCGTTCCTTCGATAACAAGACAAGGAGAGAGACCATGAAAAAAATCGCAGCCATCGCCTCCGCGGTCGCCATCGGCACGGCCTTCATGGCCGCCCCGGCCCAGGCCCAGACCCGCTTCGTCACCATCGGCACCGGCGGCGTCACCGGCGTCTACTATGCCGCCGGCGGCGCCATCTGCCGGCTGATGAACAAGGACCGCGCCAAGCACGGCATCCGCTGCTCGGTCGAGAGCACCGGCGGCTCCGTCTACAACATCAACACCATCAAGGCCGGCGAACTCGATTTCGGCGTCGCCCAGTCCGACGTGCAGTTCAACGCCGTCAAGGGCCTCGTGCAGTTCAAGGATGGCGGCGCGGTCGGCGACCTGCGCGCGGTCTTCTCCATCCACCCCGAACCCATGACCGTGCTGGCGCGCAAGGAAGCCGGCGTGGGCAGGTTCGAGGACCTCAAGGGCAAGCGCTTCAACATCGGCAACCCCGGCTCCGGCCAGCGCGCGACGATGGACGTGCTGCTGCCCGCCGTCGGCATGAAGCTGTCGGACTTTTCGCTCGCTTCCGAGCTGAAGGCCGACGAGCATGGCGCCGCGCTGTGCGACAACAAGATCGATGCCTTCGCCTACGTCGTCGGCCACCCCTCGGCCAACATCCAGGACCCGACCACGACCTGCGGCGCCAAGCTGGTGAATGTCGCCGGCGCCGGCGTCGACAAGCTGGTGGCCCAGCATCCCTACTACGCCACGGCGACGATCCCCGGCGGCATGTATGCCGGCAATCCCGATCCGGTGAAGACCTTCGGCGTCGTCGCCAGCTTCGTCAGTTCGAGCAAGGTGCCGGCCGACATCGTCTACCTGCTCGTCAAGTCGGTCTTCGACAACTTCGAGGACTTCAAGAAGCTGCACCCGGCCTTCGCCCACCTCGAGCCGAAGGACATGGTCAAGAACGGCCTGTCGGCCCCCCTGCACGACGGGGCGGTGAAGTACTACAAGGAAAAAGGCTGGATGTAAGCCTTGCCGGCTCATCATGAGCTGAGCGGCGACGAACTCAGGCAGATCGTCGCCGAGGCCGACACCGGGGGGCGCAAGCCCCGCGGCGTCGCCGCGGGAATCCTGGTGGGACTGGCGCTGCTCTGGTCGCTGTTCCAGCTCTGGTTCGCCTCGCCGCTGCCCTTCGTCGTCGGCTTCGGCGTCTTCAACGACACCGAGGCGCGTTCGCTGCACCTCGCCTTCGCCGTCTTCCTCGGCTTCCTCGCCTACCCGGCGTGCAAGCGCTCGCCGCGCCAGCGCATCCCCCCCGCCGACTGGCTGCTTGCCGGCGTCGCGGCCTTCTGCATGGCCTACCTGTTCCTGTTCTACCAGGAACTCGCCACCCGGCCGGGCCAGCCGACGCCCTTCGACCTCGCCGTCGCCGTGACGGGTCTCGTGCTGCTGCTCGAAGCCGCGCGGCGCGCGCTCGGCCTGCCGATGGTGATCCTCGCCGCCGTCTTCATCGGCTACGTCTTCCTCGGCCCCCACATGCCCGAGATGATCGCCCACAAGGGCGCCTCGCTGTCGAAGGCGATGTCGCACCTGTGGCTGACCACGGAAGGCGTGTTCGGCGTCGCGCTCGGCGTCTCCTCCGGCTTCATCTTCCTGTTCGTGCTGTTCGGCGCCCTGCTGGAAACGGCGGGCGCCGGCAACTACTTCATCAAGAGCGCGATCTCCCTGCTCGGCCACCTGCGCGGCGGGCCGGCCAAGGCGGCGGTGGTCGCCTCGGCCACCACCGGGCTGATCTCCGGCTCGTCGATCGCCAACGTCGTGACCACCGGCACCTTCACCATTCCGTTGATGAAGCGCGTCGGCTACCGCGCCGACAAGGCCGCCGCCGTCGAGGTCGCCGCCTCGGTCGACGGCCAGATCATGCCGCCGGTGATGGGCGCGGCGGCCTTCCTGATGGTCGAATACGTCGGCATCCCCTACACGCAGGTGCTCAAGCACGCGCTGCTGCCGGCGCTGATCTCCTACATCGCGCTGTTCTACATCGTCCATCTGGAAGCGATGAAGGCGGACATCCGCGGCCTGCCGCGCCGCACGCTGCAGCCCTGGAACGCGCGCCTGCTGTCCTTCGCCATGAATCTCTCCGGCTTCGTCGTGTTCGCCGGCGCCGTGTATTACGGCCTCGGCTGGATCAAGGCGGCGGCCGGCGCGGCCTCCTTCGCCATCATCGGAGTCGCGATGCTGCTGGCCTATGTCGCGCTGATCCGCTTCGCCGCGCGCTATCCCGAGCTGCACATGGACGCCCCGGACGATCCGATCACCGAACTGCCGGAAGCCGGGCCGACGCTGAAGTCCGGGCTGCATTTCCTGCTGCCCGTGGCCGCGCTGATCTGGAACCTGATGGTCGAGGAGCTGTCGCCCGCGCTCTCGGCCTTCTGGGCCACCGGCTTCATGATGTTCATCCTCGTCACCCAGCGGCCGCTGTTCGCCCTGTTCCGCCGGCAGGGCGCGCTCTGGCCCGCGTTCCGGCGGGGCTGGCGCGACCTCTACGACGGCCTGACCATCGGCGCGCGCAACATGATCGGCATCGGCATCGCCACGGCGGCGGCCGGCATCATCGTCGGCACCGTGACGCTGACCGGCATCGGCCTCGTCATGACCGAATTCGTCGAGACGGTCTCGGGCGGCAACCTGCTGGTCATGCTGCTGCTCGTCGCGCTGATCTGCCTGATCCTCGGCATGGGCCTGCCGACCACCGCCAACTACATCGTCGTGTCGACGCTGATGGCCCCCGTGGTGGTCGAGATCGGCGCGCAGAACGGCCTGCTGGTGCCGCTGATCGCCGTGCATCTGTTCGTCTTCTACTTCGGCCTGATGGCCGACGTCACGCCGCCGGTCGGGCTGGCCTCCTACGCCGCCGCCGGCATCGCCAGGTGCGACCCGATCCGCACCGGTGTCACCGCCTTCGGCTATTCGATCCGCACCGCGATCCTGCCCTTCATGTTCATCTTCAACACCCAGCTGCTGATGATCGGCATCGATTCCTGGGCGCACCTGCTGGTCGTGGTGGCGAGCGCCATCGTCGCCAACCTGCTGTTCGCCGCCGCCACGCAGGGCTGGTTCCTCGCGCGGAGCCGCTGGTGGGAATCGCTGGCCCTGTTGCTGGTCTGCTTCACCCTGTTCCGGCCCGGCTTCTGGATGGACATGCTGTATCCGCCCTACCAGCGCCTGCCCGGCGCCCGGGTGCTGGAAGTCGCCAACACGCTGCCCGCCAACGAACGGCTGCGCATCTGGATCGAGGGCCTGAGCCTGGAAGGGGACGAGGTCCGCAAGGGCGTGCTGCTGCCGCTCGGCCCGCGGGCGGCCGACAGCCGCGCCCGCCTCGACGCCGCCGGCGTCAAGGTCATGATGCAAGGCGAAGAGGTGCGGGTGCTGGCCGTCAGGTTCGGCAGCCGCGCCGAGAAGCTCGGCATCGAGCAGGGCTTCGCGATCACCGCGCTCGAACTGCCGGCCGGGCGGCCCGACAAGGAATGGATGTTCCTGCCCGCGCTGGCCCTGCTGGCGCTGGTCGCCTGGGCGCAGCGCCGCCGCGCGCACTGAATCGGGGCATCGCGGAAAAAGTCAGCCCCGGCGGGACGGCGAAGCAACAAGGCGCACACCAATGGCGCGTCGCGAACACCATCTTGGTGCGCCCATGCGGCCCGGAGCCGCGGCAAATGATCCAACATATTGATTCTTAATGAAGCGACGGCAGGAATAATAATTGCTCCGGTAGCCCCATTTTGACTTCCTCGGGGCACCAAAATGGAGAATTTCAAGACATCGGCCGACGTGCTGTTCATCCTGCTCGGCGCGATCATGATCCTGGCCATGCATGCCGGCTTCGCCTTCCTCGAACTCGGCACGGTCCGCCGCAAGAACCAGGTGAACGCGCTGGTGAAGATCCTGTGCGATTTCTCGGTCTCGACGCTGGCCTATTTCTTCATCGGCTACGGCATCGCCTACGGCGTCAATTTCTTCGCCGGCGCCGAAACCCTGCTGGCGAAGAGCGGCTACGACCTCGTCAAGTTCTTCTTCCTGCTGACCTTCGCCGCCGCGATCCCCGCCATCGTCTCGGGCGGCATCGCCGAGCGCGCCCGCTTCAATCCGCAGCTCGCCGCCACCTTCCTGCTGGTCGGCTTCATCTATCCCTTCTTCGAGGGCATCGCCTGGAACCAGGGCTACGGCATCCAGGCCTGGCTGCTGGCGACCTTCGGCGCCGAGTTCCACGACTTCGCCGGCTCGGTGGTCGTGCATGCGGTCGGCGGCTGGATCGGCCTGGCCGCCGTGCTGATGCTCGGCGCGCGGCGCGGCCGCTACCACAAGGACGGCGGCATCGCCGGCGCGCATCCGCCCTCCAGCATCCCCTTCCTCGCCCTCGGCGCCTGGATCCTGATCGTCGGCTGGTTCGGCTTCAACGTCATGAGCGCGCAGACGCTGGAGAAGGTTTCCGGCCTCGTGGCGATGAACTCGCTGATGGCGATGGTCGGCGGCACGCTGGTCGCCCTCTTCATGGGCAAGAACGACCCCGGCTTCGTGCATAACGGCCCGCTCGCCGGCCTCGTCGCCGTCTGCGCCGGCTCCGACCTGATGCACCCGCTCGGCGCGCTGGTCACCGGCGGCATCGCCGGCGGCCTCTTCGTCGTCATGTTCACGATCACGCAGAACCGCTGGAAGATCGACGACGTGCTCGGCGTCTGGCCGCTGCACGGCCTGTGCGGCGCCTGGGGCGGCATCGCCGCCGGCATCTTCGGCGCGCAGGCGCTCGGCGGCATGGGCGGCGTCAGCTTCATGAGCCAGCTCGCCGGCACCGTGCTCGGCGTCGCCATCGCCCTCGCCGGCGGCTTCGCCGTCTACGGCGGCCTGAAAGCCACCGTCGGCATCCGCCTCGACGCCGAAGAAGAATTCAACGGCGCCGACCTCAGCATCCACCAAATCTCCGCCAGCGCGGAGCGCGAAACGCTCTGGTAGGGGCGGAAGGCAATAAAGTTTGTCGGGAACGAAACTGAAAAAGGCCGGGCGACTCGCTCGGCCTTTTTGTTTCCTCCGGCAGTTACTCGGCCGAAGCGGCTAATGGTGCTGTATGGTCTCGGCGGCAGCTATGTAGCGTCAAGTTGCCACCGGGGAAGTCCGGCTTCCCTCCTATAGAACAACCTCCAGTCTGCTCCCCGGCTATTGGCGCGCCATATGAACCACTTGTTTCTTCACCAGCCGCTCCATGACGCGAGTTTGCTCAGCGACAACCTCTTCGCCATTGAGATACAGCAGATGAATACCTAGCGGGCCAACCCTGGTGGCCCGCACTGCCACGTTATCGGGGCTTATTGTGACGCGGCCCAATACGCGGTCGATTGGCCAGTCGAGATGCAGGTAAGTATGGTAGATCAACTCGGAGCAGACAATCTTGTCGGTTGTCTGCACATCGAAATTGAAGTCATAATCCTTCCCGACCTGCCGCAGGGCCTGCAAAACGATCTCCGCTCTTTGTCCGGCTTCGAGGTTGTCATGCCTCAATACGGCCAGATCGTCGATGTTCAGGAAATGGCCCAGGGGGTTCATGACCACGCCCGAACGTAAAGCCTCGACCACGCCAACTCCCCTGCGAATCTGGTCCTGAAAGGGCTGGACGACCGGATGATCCCATATACCCAGTTCGCGCAGTTCGGCTTCCGTGCCAACCCACAGCGCCACATGTCCCCAATGGCCGGGAATAAACGTATCGGTCAGGCGGAAAGGCGTCTTTTCCAGCAGGATATCCCCGGCCTGCACCGTCGATGAGAGTCTTTCCCTGACCGCGGCCTTGCCGTCCAGCTTGCCGCGACGGCTTTCCACCAAACCGACTGCATTGCCGAACAGCAGACTGGTCAGATGCGTACCCTCGTTTTTCAGCCCAAGCAGCGTATCCAGCGTCATCGTCGAAAACATGCCCAGCATGTTGCCCAGAAACTCGACCGGCCGGGCGTGTCGCACCATGTTGCGTGAGGGACTCTGCTCAATGAGTTGCAACAGATACTGGTAACCGTCCTTTTCCGTCGCTACCCATTCACCGTTTGCCTGACCATGCCTTTCGAACCAGACCAGCCCTTTTCGGACTCGTGCCCGGTTATCCGGGGAGGCGAATGAGGCGGCAATATTGTTCAGCTTCCCGTCCGGGATGTGAAAACCCGAGTCGGAGCGGTTCAGATGGCGACGCAGGGTCGGATCGGAGCGATAGTAAGAAATGGCCGCCAAATAATTGTCGTAAAGGATCAGTGCGGCGGACAAGGACATGCCGATGCCGATGCGCTGAATCCTTGCGGATTGTGGATCCGCGGAAACGGGGTCGTCGAGCCAGCACTCATGCGCAAGGCTCATCTTGAACAATGCCTCGCGCTGGTCAAGCATCTCCGCCGCGCCTTGGTTCAACCGCTGCAAATCCCGCCCGGAGAGCGGCTCGCCGCGATCCAGTTTGTCGCGCAGCGCGCCTCTCAGACGTATCGCCTTGGCACGCATCGCCAAGACTTCCTCGGCCAGCGACTGATAATTCAGCAATTCGGTTTCGATTAACCGCAATTGCTCGTCCGGCGTGCCGGATAGATGCCAGCCCCTATGCTCGACGCACTCGGATCGGCTCACGGCCGGATCGATTGCATCGGGGCCGGCCCCATCGACTATGGGCGGCGCCGGAGGCTCCGTAGCCTTGGTGCCCGTCGTTGCGGCAAAGAACAAAAAAGCCATCAGCAAATTGCGTGCTGCACCGGTTTGTTTGCTTGAGCGCATTGGATCACCTGGATTCATGGAAGCTCTTTACGGATCGAGGAACAGGTTTCTAATCCTCAGTTTTGCCAGTCTACATTGCTATTGGAATAATTGAACAGGGGGGGTTGACATGATGAATCGACATAACTACCATCGTCGACATGAGAAAAAACTACAGGCATGTCATTCCAGAGCATTGGCAGGCAATGTCCAAGGTCTTTACCGCCTTGGGAGACGAGCACCGCCAGCGGATTCTTCTGCTGTTCGAACCCGGCGAGCGACTGAATGTCGGGCAGATCGCCGAAGCCTCAACATTGGCGCGTTCCACCGTTTCGCACCATCTCAAGGTATTGCGCGAGTCTGGCGTACTGAAATCGGAAAAGATCGCCAAGGAAGTCTGGTTCTGGATTGACAAGAAATGGCTGCTGTCCGTCTTCGGCAATGTGGCCGATTACATCAGGGATTCGACCTAGTTTTTTTGTTCAACATATCGATGTATGTAGGCATTTGGTTATATACCGACAAAAGGGGTATCCGCATGCGCAGCCTGTTTCGACTCATCCTTCGCTTCCTGGCCAGTATTCTTTTTTCGGTACGCCTCAAAGGCGACAGGCAGGCCTGCTTCGGGCAGCGGTTGCTGATCATCGCCAATCACGAGTCGCTGCTGGATGGACTCCTGCTCGGGTTGTTCCTGCCGATCGATCCCGTTTTCGTGGTCCATACGGGGGTCGCGCGTTCCTGGTACTTCCGTCTCATCCTGTCGCAAGTGGATTATCTGGCCGTCGATCCAACCAGCCCGATGGCCATGAAGCAGGTGATCCGGCTCATCGAATCGGGGCGGCCGGTTGTGATTTTCCCCGAGGGGCGCATTACGGTCACGGGCAGCCTGATGAAGGTATATGAAGGCCCCGCTTTCGTCGCCGCGAAAACAGGGGCTACCATTCTTCCTGTCAGGCTCGATGGAACCGCCCGCACCTACTTCGCCCGGGTATCGGGCAAGGCTCCGCGCCACATCTTCCCGAAGATCACGCTCTCCATCCTGCCGCCGACCCGCATCGAGATGCCCGAGGCGCCGACCGCCAAGCTGCGCCGCCGCAAGGCCGGCGAAAAGATGCGCAAGCTGATGCAGGACATGCTGTTCAGCTCCAGGCCACAACAGACCCTGTTCTCCGCGCTGTGCGACGCCGTCGAGATCCATGGCCGCGGCCACCGCCTGCTCGAGGACATGAAGCAGATCGAATACGACTATCAGGATCTGATGAAGATGACCCTGATGCTGGCGCGCCTTGTGGAGCGGGCCGCTCCGGAAGTCGCCGCCGGGGAGCGCATCGGCCTGCTGCTGCCCAACCTGGCTCCGACACTGGGACTTGTCTTCGGGCTGTCAGCTCGCCGGCGAGTGCCCGCCATGCTGAACTACACTGCCGGCACGGAGGGAATGCAGGCTGCCTGCACGGCGGCCGAAATCAAGGTGATCGTCACCTCGCGCGCCTTCGTCGAGCAGGCCAAGCTAACGGAAAAACTGGCGGGGCTGGCCGGCATCCGCTTCATCTACCTGGAGGACCTGCGGGAAACCGTGACCTTGGGCGACAAGCTCTGGCTGATGGCCTATGCCCTCTGGTTTCCGCGCCGCTTCGAATTGCCTGTTTCCCCGGAGGAGGCTGCAGTCGTACTCTTCACCTCCGGTTCGGAGGGAAAACCCAAGGGCGTCGTCCTGCCGCATCGCGCCCTCCTGGCGAACATCGCCCAGATCCGCGCCGTGATCGATTTCTCGGCGGACGACAAGATTCTCAATGCACTGCCGATCTTTCATTCCTTCGGCCTGACGGCGGGCGCTCTCTTGCCGATTCTCAACGGCGCCAGCCTGTTTCTCTATCCCTCTCCGTTGCATTACAGGGTCATTCCGGAGCTGGCGTATGACCGCGGTTGCACCGTGTTGTTCGGGACCAGCACCTTTCTGGCGAACTATGGAAAATTCGCGCATCCCTACGACTTCTACCGACTGCGCTATGTGATCGCCGGCGCCGAGAAGCTCTCGGAGGCGGTGCGCCAGCTCTGGTTCGAAAAATTCGGCTTGCGCATCTTCGAGGGATATGGCGCAACGGAGACCGCGCCGGTACTGGCGGTCAATACACCGATGGCCTATCGCACCGGAACCGTTGGACAATTCCTGCCGGGCATTGAACATCGTCTTGTCGAGGTACCCGGCATCGACAATGGCGGTCTCCTGCACGTGCGCGGTCCCAACGTGATGGCCGGCTACCTCAGGCACGACCAGCCCGGCGTGCTGCAGGCGCCTGCCTCGGATGTTGGGGACGGATGGTATGAAACCGGTGATATCGTCGAACTGGACGATGACGGTTTCATCCGCATTGTCGGTCGCGTCAAGCGCTTCGCCAAAGTGGCGGGGGAGATGGTCAGCCTCGAGTCCGTGGAAAAGCTCGCTACCGCAGCCTCGCCGGACAAGCCCCACGCCGCCTCAAGCCAGTCCGATCCGGCGAAAGGCGAAGCTCTTGTCTTGTTCTCGACGGACCCTGCCCTCGTGCGTGAAGCATTGCAGTTCAAGGCCCGCGAACTGGGTTACCCCGAACTCGCGGTACCACGCAAGATCGTCTTTCTCGAGGCGCTTCCCCTGCTTGGGACGGGGAAAATCGATTATGTGACACTCAAGCGCATGGCGGAGAGCGCCTGATGCGTGCCTTCAGCTCCCGCCGTCGCATGCTTCTGGCCTCGCTCGGGGTTGGCACGCTGGGAGTAATCGCCTCGCGAACTGCCCCCCGTGTCTGGAATCCTTGTCATGCAAGCATTCCTCCGGATATAGCCGGACATCCTGCGATTCGCGCGGCATGGGACAACATCGACCCTTTTCGAGCATGGGATTGCCACGCCCATATCGCCGGGACAGGCGACTCCGGCAGCGGCATTGCCGCCTCCAAGGAAATGGAAAGCCTGCTGCATCCGGTCCAGTTCGCCCAGCGGCTTTTCTATCTCAATGCCGGTTGCGCTCACGATGCGCCCGGGCGCGTCGACCAAAGCTACGTCGAGCGCATGCACAACCTGCTGGACGGCATGCCGACAGGCGTCAAGCTCATGCTCTTCGCCTTCGATCATGTCCATGACGAAGCTGGTCAGGCGCATCCTGAGCGCAGCGCCTTTTTCGTGCCCAACAGTTATGCCCGCAAGCTGGCGCGCGAATATCCCAACTCCTTCGAGTGGGTTGCATCGATTCACCCCTACCGCACCGACGCAGTTTCAGCTCTGGAGCAAGCGAAGCGGGAAGGAACCCGCGCCGTGAAATGGCTGCCCCCAGCCATGGGCATCGACCCGGCCTCGGCGCGCTGTGACGAGTTTTACCGAGCCATGGCGCGACTCGATCTGCCGCTCATCACTCATGCGGGCGAAGAAAAGGCCGTGCATGGCGCCGGCCGGCCGGAATATGGCAACCCGCTCAGGTTGCGGCGTGCCCTTGACGCCGGAGTGCGCGTAATCATCGCCCATTGCGCTTCCATAGGCGAAGATGCCGATCTGGATCACGACGGCAAACGGGTTGCAAGCTTCGATCTGTTCGCGCGGATGATGGACGACAAGGCTCATCGTGGCCACCTTTTCGCGGACATTTCGGCAATCACGCAACGCAATCGTTCCATTGAGGTCGTACGCACCATCATTGAACGGCGCGAGTGGCATGAACGCCTGCTCAACGGTTCCGACTACCCATTGCCGGGAGTCATGCCGCTCTTTGCCCCCTCCGATTTCGCTCGCGCCGGCCTGCTGGCGGAGGATCTGGTGCCCATGCTCGGCAAGCTGCATGCGCACAATCCGCTACTGTTCGATTTCGTCCTCAAGCGCCACCTTGATGCCGATGCCCAGCGCTTGCCAAGCAGTGTCTTCGAGACACGCAGCTTCTTTGACAGGAGTATTGCATGAGCCACCAGACACACCTTTTGCGCAGCCGTCGTTTCATGCCACTTTTTGTTACCCAGTTCCTCGGCGCGCTCAACGACAACGTGATCAAGAACGCGATGGTGGTGCTGCTGACCTTTCAGGCGGCAAGCTGGACGACGCTGAAGCCCGAAGTTCTGGCCAATCTGGCGGCCGGGTTGTTTATTCTGCCGTTCTTCCTGTTTTCCGCGACCGCGGGCCAACTGGCGGACAAGTATGACAAGGCCCGGCTTGCCCGCCTGTCGAAGGTGCTCGAAATCGCGATCGTGCTGATTGCCGGAGTGGGATTCATGATGCAGGATTTGACCGTGCTCATGATTTCCCTGTTCCTGCTCGGTCTGCAGTCGACCGTGTTCGGGCCGGTCAAATACGCCATACTGCCGCAACACTTGAGGGAGGTGGAACTCGTCGGCGGCAACGCATTGATCGAGGCGGGGACTTTCGTCGCCATTCTCATCGGCACCTTGCTTGGCGGTTTGTTGGCGGGCACCGCAGGCGCGACATCCACCATCACGCTGGCGGGGCTCGTGATCGCCATCGTCGGCTATCTTGCCAGTCGCGGCATTCCCCTCGCGCAGCCGCCGGCGCCGAACCTCGCCATCGACCTCAATCCGGTGACGGCGACCTGGCGTACCATCCGCTTTGCGCAGGAAAACCGCAGCGTCTTTCTCTCGATTCTCGGCATTTCCTGGTTCTGGCTCTATGGCGCGCTCCTCCTGGCCCAGTTCCCCGCGTATACGAAAAACGTGCTGGGCGGTGGCGAAACGGCGGTGACACTGCTGCTGGGCGTCTTCACTTTCGGCATCGGCGTGGGCTCCCTACTTTGCGAGCGCCTGTCCGCGGGAAAGGTTGAATTGGGTTTGGTGCCGTTCGGCTCGATCGGTCTCACGCTCTTCGGACTTGACCTCGCCCTTGCCTCCCCAGCGGGTCCTCCGACCGAGATTTCAATGGGTGCCATGACCTTGTTGGCCCAGGCGAACACCTGGCGGATTCTCGGTGACCTGGTACTGATCGGCATCTTCGGCGGCTTCTTCATTGTGCCGCTGTATGCGATAGTTCAGCAACGCAGCAGCGAAAAACATCGCGCCCGCGTGATCGCGGCGAACAACATTTTCAATGCCCTCTTCATGGTGGGTGGCGCCATCGCGGCTGCCTTGCTGCTGTCGAACGGCCTGTCGATTCCAGCGCTGTTCGCTACTGCCGCGGTTTGCAACGCGGCGGTGGCGCTCTTCATTTATGGGCTGGTGCCCGAGTTCCTGATGCGCTTCATCGTCTGGATGCTCGTCCACACGATCTATCGATTGCGTATCGAAGGCATGTCGCGGATTCCGGACGAAGGCCCGGCGCTGATTGTCTGCAACCATGTCAGTTCAGTGGATGCCCTTGTAATCATGGCTGGCAGCCGGCGGCCGATACGCTTTGTCGTCACCCCGTCGATTGCCTGCAAGCCGATTCTTGGCATGGTGTTGCGCGAAAGCCGTGCCATCGTGACTTTGGCATCTCCGGGGACCGAGGGTTTGCCAGAAGAAACCATTGGAATCATCGCTTCAGCCCTTGAGGCAGGGGATCTCGTCGCAATTTTCCCGGAAGGCAACATGACACCCGATGGTGAAATCGGACCATGTGGAAACGATATCGCCCGCATCATGAGAAGGATGTCGCACCCGGTTATTCCGTTGGCGCTGCGCGGACTTTGGGGCAGCCTGTTTTCCAGAAAACCGGCCAAGCCAGTATTGGGAAAGCTGTTCTGCCGGGTCGAGCTGGTCGCTGGAGTTCCTTTGAGCGAGGATGAAGTTCAACCAGGCTTGCTGTCTTCAGCTCTTCGCACCCTGCGGGGCGATACGCGCTAACAAGTGTTCTTGCGTCCGCTTGGTGCCGTGCGGCGTTGCATGTCCGCCAAGGCGGCCATCAGCCATGAGCGCATGCCGATCACTATGGTGTAGGGGCGACGCTGGTCGGCCGGAAGCTTCTGATCGGCCAGATGCTGATTGGAAAAATCCTGTCCGATGCGCCTCAGTCGCTCGCGAAAGGAATTGGCGAGACCACGGCCAATTTCTCCATGCACCACCATCAGCATTTCCGATTCGCCATCGAATCCGCCGGCGAAATAATCATGGAGTAATTCCTTGCGGAAGAACTCCATCACCGGGCCATGCGGTAGCCAGCGAAATCCCTTGGCTACCTTGAGCCGATAGCGGTTGCCTGGGCGTAGTTCGATGATGCCAATCCGATCAAGTCGGGTTAGCGCACGCACCAGTTGGGCTTCGCTTAGCTCATATGTTGCCAATATCTCTTCGGCAGGCACCTGGCTGATAACGCAGATTGCAACCACCAGCAGGGTGCGGTCGGCTACCACCGCCTTTTCCTGTTCCTGGGTCAATTCAAGCATCAGGGGCTGGGTATCGGCGACGCGACGGGCCAGATCGGCAAAATCCATGTTGATGGCGCGACAGATGTCGTCAATGCGCGAGACAGGCATGTCACCGCTCTTCGAGAACATTCGCTTGACACTTGATTCGGCCATGCCCAGGTGCCTTGCCAAATGCGCATAGGTAATGCCCGCGGCTTTGAGTTCCGTCTTGAGATGCGCGATCAGGTCTGCGGTCGTGCTCATGATCATGGTTCCGGCATAAAGTATCGAATAAAGATACTACAGGTTCTTAAAGATAAAACATCGTGGCTCTTCCTTGTGCCGTTACCCAACCTTGATCATGATGAGGACGTCATTTGACGCAACCACTCGACATGCAAAGGAGCTCATCATGGAACACGCGACATATACGATTCGACGCGACACGAATGCGTGGCGGATGCAGGTGTGGATTTCCTTCGCCTTGGCACTGCTGGTATGCGGTGTTGGTCTGGCATGGTTGCCAGGCGCCGACCTTGATCGCGCTTTCATGGTCATGGGATATGTTTTTTGTCTGTCAGCTGCCTTTGCGTTGTCCAAATATGTTCGCGACAAGGAACATTCGCAGTCCGATACTCCAATGTGGTCCGTGGTTGTCTGGGGTGGATTTGCGCTTGCAATGGCGCTGACAGGGTGGGGGTTGTACCGGATGGATATCAACCCGACCTGGAAGGCCTATCTGCTGGTGAGCTGGCTCTACTTGATTTCCTCCGCATTCACTCTGGCGAAGACCCTTCGGGACGCCCATGAAGCCGACAAGCAGGAAGAGCACCGGGAGGCGCGCCACGCATCTGACGGCGACGAGGCTTACAGCCAGTAGGCTGAACCTGACAAGGAGAAGAATGATGAAACATTCAATATCCCGGCGGGAGGCTCTGTCCAGATTGCCCGGACTGATTCTGACCTCAGGATCACTGCTGCTCCCGACAACGGGCATGGCTCATCGCAATGATGCAGCCAATGCCAGTGCGGCATCCAGCATTGCCCTGTCCTTGCCGGTGGCTGCGCTCAGCGTCGCTCCAGTGATGATTCTCGGTGCCGGGGTGGTATTGACGGTGATTGCAGTCGAGGCGACCGTGAACGGCACCGCGTGGCTGCTGGAGCGTGCATCGGATGGAGTTACCGCAAGCATCCAGTTTACCGGCGAGGCGGCGGCTGCATCCGCAGTGGCAGCCGGCTCCCTGGTTTCGGTAACGGTTGTTGCAGCGGGCTGGCTTCTTTCAGTAGCCGGTGAGGTGTTGTGCCTGATTCCCAATGCCCTTGGCGAGTCGTTGCTTTACAACGAGAGGGTGCGATGATGAAAGCCAGAATCTGCTCGCTGGACAGCCTGGGGAAATTCTTGAGGTCGATTATCGCCATCCTGATGATGGCGGTGGTACTGGCAGGGGCGGCGGTCGCCGGACAGGACTGCGTACCGCGACACCCCAGCCCCGAATCGATGAAACGAGATCTTGCGCTCGCCGCCAGCGTGGCCGAGCAGCTTGACGACTTGGCCGAGCGTCGAGGTATTGGGGTCGTGTTGATCGCTCGCGCCGGCCAGGATCTTGGCAGATATGGCCTTCGCTATTCGCATCTGGGTATCGCCTACAAGGACGCCACCGCACTCGGCGGACGTGGAGCCTGGCGCGTGGTACACAAGCTCAATCAATGCGGCACGGACCGAAGTGTCCTTTATCGGCAAGGGCTGGCTGAATTTTTTAGCGATGGTCTATTTCGCCATGAAGCGGGCGTGGTGGTAATCAAAGGCAATCTTGCTCGTCACTTACCCGAGAGGCTCGGAGATAACGATCTGATAGGCACGCTGCACGAGCCGCGCTACAACATGCTGGCGTATCCTTGGTCCGGCCCCTATCAACAGAGCAACCAATGGGCGATAGAAACGCTGGCCATGCTGATCGACCAGACAGTCGTCAACAGGGACGACGCGAAGGACTGGTTGCGCAATCATGGTTACCGGCCGACGACCTTGCATATTTCGGCACTAACGCGGCTTGGCGCTCGCCTATCCGCGGCTCACATCAGCTTCAGTGATCATCCGTTCGACCGGCGCATGGCAGGCCGGATAGATACTGTGACGGTCGATTCTGTGTTCTCATGGATGCAGCACTCAGGCCTTGGAGAGGCCCCATTAAGACTGCAAACACGACCACTGCAGAAGAAAGACCTTCCACGACTGATGGATTCATGAGAAGAAGGATGGCTGGGCGGCAAGTTACTGAAGCATTGCCATCGATTGGGGATGCGGTTTCTAGGCCGACGAGTCGGTGATATGTGCCACGGGCGAACTGTTGCGAGTCCTATTGGGCTATGCGAATCTGCCACTCCGTCAGGGTGCGACAGACTATATTGCAACTGCTTAAATGACAAAGCGATAACCGATACAGCACGACAGACTTTGCCCGACATTCGCTAATTTTCCGCTCTCGGTAAGTCTGCGCATTAGCTGAGGCCCAATCCGACAGACTTTATTTCTTCCGATCAGAAGGCAATAAAGTTTGTCGGGAACGAGACTGAAAAAGGCCGGGCGAGTCGCCCGGCTTTTTTTATTGCTCTCGGTATCTACTGGGCGACTCTGCTCTGGAAAAGACAATAGTCTGTGCTACGGGTATGCTATCGGCGTTTCTTGGTCGCTAGTGGCAGCGTAAGTTTGGCATCTTTGATTCGATTAGCTTGACCGTCGGCAAGCTACGATTATCCCTTCTGACATAGGCGTAATCATATGGAAGCTTTTCGATTACTCCCCTTCGAGACCATGAACGAAGCAGATGTTCGGGAAGATGTCATTGCGCCTCTGATCAAGCAACTTGGCTACCGTATTGGCACTGAATTTAATATCGTTCGAGAACAGGGGCTACGTTACGAACATCTATATTTGGGGCGAAAAGTTCCAGAGCGCGACCCGATTCTCAGGGGTAAGGCAGACTACATTCTTGAGGTCAGAGAGCGGGTGCGGTGGGTTATCGAAGCAAAGGCACCGAGCGTAGAACTTGGCCCAAATGATATTGAACAAGCATGGTCTTACGCCAATCATCCAGAAGTCAGGGCCGTCTATTTTGTCCTCTGCAATGGCCAACGATTAATCATCTATTCCACGAACCAAGGGCCAAATGCCCCCGCGCTCCTCGATGTTGCCTATAGCGAGTTTGCTACGCGCCTAGCAGACATAGTCAACCTGCTCGGGCCAGCCGCTATCGAACGTGACTTTCCCAACTTGGCTCCGAATGCGTCGCCCCCCATCGGCCCAGGATTGAGGTCAATCATCAGAGTTACAAGCGGTGTTATCCGCTACTTGAAGAGCACTCAACCTGATAACCCAGCTCTGCTAAGAATGCAAACATTCATTACTAGCGGATCAGTTGAACGTGTTGATAATCGGCTTGTCGCCTATCTTAAGACCCATGCACCCATTAGGGAGATGCAGGAATTAAATGAGCAGCTTGGCTACGATGGCTTCGAAATGACATCCACAGACTCTGTTGTTTCAGTTGATCCCGGTAGGCCAACAACATTCATCAGCGATAGGGTCGTGATCCTCCCGAAAGGTACGGTTGTAACTAATTTAAATACTTGGCAACGCGCGCCGATGCCGTTTGAAATAACTGCCCACACCATCACACGCGCAATTGGAACACTAAATGGCAACACCTTCTCAGGGGCATTCATGATGGAAATGAAATTTCAACCACAACTAACGCCACCCATCACGCTTGATGGAGATTTTTCTATCCATGTAATTTAGCCATATTGATACTTACTCTAAACCAAAGACCCAAACAGAACCAAAGGGTCATGTTCATATCCACTCTAAGATCCGTTTCAGCCGAATCACAGCCGAGGAAAATAAATAAGGCCGGGATATCCCCGGCCTTATTTGATTTTCTGTCGGCGCAAATAAAAGTCAGCGCCGGCGGGACGGCGAGGTTTAGCGCAGGTTCGCCGCGCTGCCCTTGTCGAGGGCTTTTTCCAGCATCGCGGTGGGCATGTAGCCCGGCACGCGGCTGCCGTCGGCGAAGAACATGGTCGGGGTGCCGCGGATGTTGAGCTTGCGGCCGAGCGCGACGACCTTCTCGGTCGGATGGTCGCAGTCGGCGCCGGCCGGGGTCTTGCCGTCCAGCATCAACTGGTTCCAGGCCTTGACGCGGTCGCTGGCGCACCACAGGTTCTTCGCTTTCTCGCTCGAATCCGGGGAAAGGATCGGGTAGAGGAAGGTGTGGACGGTCACGTCGCTCATGCCTTGCAGCTCCTTGGCCAGCTTGCGGCAGTAGCTGCAATTCGGGTCCTCGAAGGTCACCAGCACGCGCTTGCCGTTGCCCTTGACCTGCTTGACCGCCAGGTCGAGCGGCAGGTCGGAGAACTTGATCTGCGAGAGCTTGCGCTTGCGCTCCTCGGTCAGGTTCTTGCGTCCCTTGACGTCGATGATGTCGCCCATCACGACGTGGCTGACGTTCTCGTCGGTATAGATCAGCTCGCCCTCGATCTGGACCTCGTAAAGGCCGAGCGCGCCGACCTTGCGCACGCTTTCGATCTTCGGCGCGTTGCCGCCGCCGCCCAGCCAGGCTTCGACGCCCTTCCTGACCTCGGCTTCGCCGGCCAGCGCGGATTGCGAGACGAGCAGCGCGGCCAGCGCGGCGCCCAGGGTGAAGCGTGCATCGATTTTCATGAAGTCTCCGGAATCGGGGTTGGGGAAAGCGTTCAGCCCATGGCGTAGCGCACCAGGGCGTCCTTTATGACCGGCAGGCGGTCGACGAAGTTCAAACCGAGGTTGCGCAGGCCGGCCACCGGCGCCTGCGGCATGTCGAACAGGCGCTGCAGGCCGTGGGTGGCGGCTTGCAGCGCGACCACCTCCTCGCGCCGCGCGCGCTCGTGCCGCCGCAGCCACTGGACGTCGCCGCAATCGACGTGCGCGGGCGCCGCCGCGAGGGTCGCGGCCAGGCTGCGGGCGTCCTGGAAGCCGAGGTTGATGCCGTGGCCGGAGAGCGGATGGATGGTGTGCGCGGCGTCGCCGATCAGCGCCAGCCGGTGCGCGACGGTGCGCGGCGCGCGCATCAGCCGCAGCGGGAAGGCGGCGGGCGGCGTGACGGGCCGGAGGGCGCCCAGCGCGTAATCGCCGGCGGCGGCCACGCGCTCGCAGAATTCGGCCGGCGGCAGCCGCAGCAGTTCCTCGGCGTGGGCGGCGGGCGTCGACCAGACGATCGAGATCAGGTCGCCGGGCAGCGGCAGCCAAGCCAGCACGCCGTCGGCGCGGAACCATTGGTGGGCAACATCGCGGTGCGGCCGCGCGGTGGCGAAGTTGGCCACCACGCCGGAGATGCCGTAGGGCTGGAAATCGACGGCGATGCCGGCGGCGGCGCGCGTCCAGGAATCGGCGCCATCGGCCGCGGCCACCAACTTCGCCCGCAGGCTGCGGCCGTCGGCCAGATCCAGCACCGCTTCGCGGTCGCCGATGTCGAGCAGGGCGGGCGTCGCCGGGCAGAACAGTTCGACGTTGCCCTGACGCCGCGCCGACTCCCACAGCTCCTGCTGAAGCAGGGAGGCCTCGGCGATCCAGGCCAGCTCGCCGACACCGCTGTCGTAGGCGGAAAAGCCCAGTTCGCCGCCGCGGTCGCCGCGCACCTGCATCTTGCGCACCGGGGCGAGGCGCGCGGCGTCGAGGTGGCGCCAGATGCCGATTTCGTCGAGAAAACGCGCGTTCGCCGGGCTGATTGCGTAGATGCGCGCATCCCAGCCCTCGGGACGCCGGGGCGCGCGCCCCTCGACCAGCGCCACCGACAGGCGGCTGCGGCGCAGGGCCACCGCCAGCGCCAGACCGGCCAGACCTCCGCCGACAATGATCGCGTCGTATGCTGTCTTCACTGGGTTCGTCCGCCGTCGGTCTTGACAAGCTGGGCGCCGGGCCGGGATAATCCCGCCCCTTCGCGTGGTGATGTAGCTCAGCTGGTTAGAGCGACGGATTCATAATCCGTAGGTCGAGGGTTCAAGTCCCCCCATCACCACCAATTCTAGCGGCCCCTGAATTTTCAGGGGCCTTTCTCTTTCTAGGCCGGCGTCCCGGCCGGCTTGATGAGCGCGGCGTCCAGCGTGCCGGCGTTTTTCAGTTCCTGCACCCAGAGCGGCGCCTTGCCGCGCCCCGTCCAGGTCTGTTCGGCATTCGCCGGATTGCGATATTTGGGGGCGACCTTGCCGCGCGTGCCGGCCGCCTTTTTGGGGGCGCGCCTGGTTTTTTCCGGCTTGCCCGCCTTGAGCGCCTCGGCGATCTGGGCGGCGCTGATGCCATTATCGACCGCGAGCTGGACGATTTTCGCGATAACCTTGCCCTGCGTCCTGTTCAGCAGGGCCTTTTCCCTCTTTTCCAGCTCGGCCCGGGCCTTGCGAATCTTCGCCAGCTGGGCATCAACACTGACTCTTGCCATGAATATCTCTCCTCGAGGTTAATATAATCCGGCGCGACCCGCGTCAATATATCAAAATATATCCGGATATTAATAACCGGCGATCCGATTTTCAGGCTTTATTTTATTTCCGATTCAAATGGCCCTCAAATCCACGATATTCAAGATCGAATTGCAGGTCGCCGACCTGGACCGCGATTACTACCAGACGCACGCGCTGACCCTGGCGCGCCACCCCTCCGAAACCGACGAGCGGATGATGGTGCGCGTCCTCGCCTTCGCGCTGCATGCCGACGCGGCGCTCGAATTCGGCAAGGGCCTGTCGACCGAGGACGAGCCCGACCTCTGGCGGCGCGACCTGACCGGCGCCATCGAGGAATGGATCGAGGTGGGCCTGCCCGACGAGAAGCGCCTGCGCCGCGCCTGCGGGCGCGCCGCGCGGGTCGTGGTGCTCACCTATGGCGGCCGCGCCGCCGACCTCTGGTGGCAGCAGAACCGCCAAGCGCTGCGCAAGCTCGACAAGCTCGCCGTCATCGACCTGCCGGCCGCGGCGACGCAGGCGCTCGCCGCCCTGGTCGAGCGCGGCATGCAGATCAACTGCACCGTGCAGGAAGGCGAACTGTGGCTGGTCGTCGGCGACGCCACGCTGCGGATCGCGCCGGAACGCCGTTCGTTTGAGTGATAATCGCGCCATGATCCGCCGTCTCGCCGCCCTGCTGCTGCTCGCCTGCTGGCCCGCCCTCGCGCTGCCCGGGGAAGGCGCCGCGCCGCGCGCCTCCGCCTCCCAGGCAAGCGCGCCCGACAGCGCCCGGCTTGCCAAGGACCTGCAAAGTCTCGACTGGAAGCAGTTCAAGTCGGTCATCGAGGCGATTCCGAAGCTGAAGGCCGACATCGATGCCTTCGGTCCGCTCGGCTGGAAATTCGTCGAGAAGAACTACCCGACCCACGACTGGAAGCGGAACATCGACCGCTTCGACGCCGCGGAAAAACGGCAACTGGCGGAATTGATCGGCGCCGCGCGGCGCGTCCGCTGACCGCTTAGCCGGCGCGCGACGCGCCGCCGTCCATGCGCATGGCATGGGCGCGCTTTGTCCGATCCGCCTGTTTGTGCAACAATGGACCGCGCACAATAACTTTCCGGCACGTTCGACCGGGACAGGGGAACCAGCCATGGCCACGGATCTTCCACTGATCGACGCTCTTCTTTCCTTCGACAGCCAGATGACGCCGCAGGTGGCGACCGGCTTGCGCATCCTGCTGATCGCCGCGCTCGCCTGGATCGCCCACGGACTCTCGCAGCGCCTGATCCGCGGCTTCCGCCTCTACGTCAGCCGCAACCTCGACGATCCCGAGGAGGTCAAGCGCGTCACCACGCTGGGCCGGGTATTCCGCTACCTGGCCTCGGTCGTCATCGTGCTGATCACCGGCATGCTGATCCTCGGCGAGCTGGGCATCTCCGTCGCGCCGATCCTCGGCGCCGCCGGCGTCGTCGGGCTCGCGGTCGGCTTCGGCGCGCAGAGCCTGGTCAAGGACTACTTCAGCGGCTTCTTCCTGCTGCTGGAAAACCAGATGCGCCACGGCGACGTCGTCGTGGTCGCGGGCATCGGCGGCGTGGTGGAGGACATGACGCTGCGCTACGTGCAGCTGCGCGACTACGAGGGCAACGTCCACTTCATCCCGAACGGCGCCATCGGCACGGTGACCAACAAGACGCGCGGCTACGCCTACGCGGTCATCGACGCCGGCGTCGCCTACCGGGAAAACGTGGACGCGGCGCTCGACGTCATGCGCCGGGTCGGCGCGGAGTTGCGCGCGGACCCGGCGTGGCACGCCCGCATCCTCGAGGACATCGAGATCGCCGGCGTCGAGAACTGGGCCGAGTCGGCGGTCATCCTGCGCTGCCGCCTCAAGGTGGCGCCCATCGAACAGTGGAACGTGCGGCGCGAATACCTGCGCCGCCTCAAGCAGGCCTTCGACGCGGCCGGCATCGAGATCCCCTTCCCGCACCTGACGCTCTACGCCGGCCGGCTCAAGGACGGTTCCGCGCCGTCCTTCCCCGTCGCCCCCGACCGGCCATGAGCGACGTCACCAGCCAGGACCCGCTCTGGTTCAAGGACGCCATCGTCTACGAGCTGCACGTCAAGGCGTTCTGCGACAGCGACGGCAACGGGCTGGGCGACTTCCGCGGCCTGACGGAGAAGCTCGACTACCTGCAGGACCTCGGCGTCAATGTCCTCTGGCTGCTGCCCTTCTATCCGTCGCCGTTCAAGGACGACGGCTACGACATTTCCGATTACCGGGCCGTGCATCCCGACTACGGCACGCTGGCGGACGTGCGCACCTTCATCCGCGAGGCGCACCGGCGCGGGCTGAAGGTCATCACCGAACTGGTCATCAACCACACCTCGGACCAGCATCCCTGGTTCCAGGCGGCGCGGCGCGCGCCGGCCGGATCGAGCAAGCGCGACTTCTACGTCTGGAGCGACACGGACAAGAAGTTTCCCGAAACGCGCATCATCTTCACCGACAGCGAGAAGTCCAACTGGGCCTGGGACGAGGCGGCGCAGGCCTACTACTGGCACCGCTTCTTCGCCCACCAGCCCGACCTCAACCACAACAATCCGGCGGTGGTGAAGGCGGTGATCCGCATCATGCGCTTCTGGCTCGATCTCGGCGTCGACGGGCTGCGGCTCGACGCCATTCCCTACCTCTGCGTGCGCGAAGGCACCGACAACGAGAACCTGCCGGAGACCCACGCCGTCATCCGCCGGATGCGCGCGGTGATCGATGCCCACTACCGCAACCGCATGCTGCTGGCCGAGGCCAACCAGTGGCCGGAGGACGTGCGCGAATACTTCGGCCACGGCGACGAATGCCACATGGCCTACCACTTCCCGCTGATGCCGCGCATCTACATGGCGGTGGCGCAGGAGGACCGCCACCCGATCGTCGAGATCATGCAGCAGACCCCCGACATCCCGGACAACTGCCAGTGGGCGATCTTCCTGCGCAACCACGACGAACTGACGCTGGAGATGGTCACCAGCCGCGAGCGCGACTACATGTATCAGATGTATGCCGCCGACCCGCGCATGCGCGTGAACGTCGGCATCCGCCGCCGCCTCGCGCCGCTGATGGACAACAGCCGCGACAAGATCGAGCTGATGAACTTCCTGCTCATGACGCTGCCCGGCTCGCCGATCCTCTACTACGGCGACGAGATCGGCATGGGCGACAACATCTTCCTCGGCGACCGCAACGGCGTGCGCACGCCGATGCAGTGGAGCCCGGACCGCAACGCCGGCTTCTCGCGCGCCGACCCGCAGCGGCTCTACCTGCCGCCGATCATGGACCCGATCTACGGCTACGAGGCGGTCAACGTCGAGGCGCAGCAGCGCAACCCCTCCTCGCTGCTGAACTGGACCAAGCGCCTGATCGCCGTGCGCAAGAGCCACAAGGCCTTCGGCCGCGGCAGCCTGCATTTCCTCGATCCGGGCAACCGCAAGGTGCTCGCCTTCGTGCGCGCCTGGCAGGACGAGATCATCCTCTGCGTCGTCAACCTGTCGCGCACCGCCCAGCCGGTGGAACTCGACCTCGCGTCCTGGAAGGGACGCGTGCCGGTGGAGCTGCTCGGCGGCACCGCCTTTCCGCCGATCGGCCAGCTGCCCTACCTGCTCACGCTCAAGGGTTACGGCACCTACGGCTTCCGCCTCGCCACCGACGTCGAGGTGCCCTACTGGCACGAGGAACGCCTGCCGCGCCCCGAACTGCCGGTGCTGGTCCTGACCGAGGGCTGGATGACGCTGGCGGGCGGCCACGCCGACGCCGGCCTGGTCCGCCGCACCATCGCCGCCGCCACCGCCGACCAGCTCGCGCACAAGGTCATCGGCCCCTACCTTGCCACCAAGCGCTGGTTCAAGGGACGCAACCACCCCATCGAGAGCGTCGCGCTGGTGGAAAAGGGCGAATGGAACACGACGGAAGGCAGCTGGCTGCTGACGATCATCGAGGTCGCCTGCGCCGGCCTGGAACCGCAGCGCTACTTCCTGCCGCTGGCGATCCGCTGGGAAGACGAAACCGGCGAGGAACAGTTCGCCGCGCTGGCCAGCTGGACGCTGGCGAAGGTGCGGCAGAAGGCGCGCATGGGCATCCTCTACGGCGCCTTCGGCGACGAGCGCTTCTGCCGCGCGCTGGTGCAGGCCATCGGCGCCAACCTCGACCTGCCCATGAGTAGCGGCGGTGGCGGGGGTGGCGGCGGCAAGGCGCGGATCGAATTCCGCGCCTGTCCCGCGTTCGCCGCGCTGGCCGACGGCATCGACCTGCCGGTACGCCACCCCGCGCTCGAACAGAGCAACACCGCCGTCTATTTCGGCAGCCGGCTGTTCCTCAAGGGCTACCGCCGCGTGCAGCCGGGCACCAACCCGGAAGTCGAGATGGGCCGCTTCCTCGCCGAACACGCCGGCTTCGCGCACATCGTTCCCGTGGCCGGCTCGATCGAGCTGCGCGACGGCGCGGGCACCCCCTACACGCTGGCGCTGCTGCAACCCTTCGTCGAGCACCAGAACATCGGCTGGAGCTACGCGCTCGACTATGTCGACCGCTTCCTCGCCGAACAGCTCTCCGCCGTCGCGCCGCAGCTGGAAACCGCCGCCGACAGCCCGCACGGCTTTTTCCTCGCCCTGATGGAAGTGCTCGGCCGCCGCACCGGCGAGTTGCACCTCGCGCTCTGCCAGCCGGGCGACGATCCGGCCTTCGCGCCGGAGCCGATCGTCCCGGCCGACGCGGAAGACTGGTGCCGGCAGGCGCGCACCCTCGCGGTCGGCGCGCTGGACGCGCTCGAAGCCAGGCGCGAGACATTCGCCAGCCCCGAGGTGCAGGCCGGCATCGACCGCCTGCTGGCGCAGCGCCAGACGCTGCTCGACCACTTCGCGCCGCGCTGCCTCGCCGGCGTCGCCGGCCTCAAGACGCGCTACCACGGCAACTACCATCTCGGGCAGGTG
This sequence comes from Pseudomonadota bacterium, assembly GCA_040754195.1. Lineage (GTDB taxonomy): Bacteria > Pseudomonadota > Gammaproteobacteria > Burkholderiales > Rhodocyclaceae > Sulfuricystis. Next base: position 190,912 of record JBFMDJ010000025.1, read on the forward strand.
CTGCTGGTGCAGAACGACTTCGTCATCACCGACTTCGAGGGCAATCCCGAGCGCGAGCTGGCGCAGCGCCGGCGCAAGCACAGCCCGCTGCGCGACGTGGCGAGCATGCTGCGCTGCTTCAGCTACGTCGCCGCCGTCGCCACCAACCGCGCCACCGCCGAGCGTCCCGCCGACCGCCACCGCCTCGGCCCGCTGGTGCAGCGCTGGGAAACCGAAGCCACCGTCGCCTTCCTCTCCGGCTACTACGCCGCGACCGCGCAGTGCCCGGCCTTCGACAGCGGCATGGAGTGGACGCGGCCGCTGATCGAATTCTTCGTGCTGGAAAAGGCGCTCGACGAGCTGCGCTACGAGATGGAGCACCGCCCCGACTGGCTGCCCGTGCCGCTCTTCAGCCTGCTGCGCCGGCTCGACATCGCCCGGGACGCGCCATGAGACGGGCGCACGCCATGCCGTTCGGCGCCGCGCCGCGCGCGGACGGCGGCGTCGCCTTCCGTTTCTGGGCGCCGTCGGTGCCGCAAGTGATGCTGCGCGTCGAGAACCACGCTCCCGCCGAATTTCCGATGCTGCGCCACGCCGACGGCTGGCACACGCGCGACATCACCACCCCGGGCACCGCCGGCCCGGGCACGCGCTACCGCTTCCTGCTGCCCGACGGCATGCTCGTGCCGGACCCGGCCTCGCGCAGCAACCCGGACGGCGTGCATGCCGCCTCCGAGGTCGTCGCTCCGGAGGCCTTCGACTGGCCGGAGGCGACGGAAGGCGCCTGGCGCGGCCGGCCGTGGGAGGAGGCCGTCATCTACGAGCTGCACGTCGGCACGTTCACGCCGACGGGCGACTTCGCCGGCGTCGCGGCGCGCCTCGACCATCTCGTCGACCTCGGCGTCACCGCGCTGGAGATCATGCCGGTCGCCGCCTTTCCCGGCGCGCGCAACTGGGGCTACGACGGCGTGCTGCCCTTCGCGCCCGCCGCCTGCTACGGCCGGCCCGAAGATTTCAAGCGCCTGGTCGCGGCGGCCCACGCGCGCGGCCTGATGGTCTTCCTCGACGTGGTCTACAACCACTTCGGCCCGGAGGGCAACTACCTGCACTGCTATTGCCCCGAGTTCTTCAATCCGGCGCACCACACGCCCTGGGGCGCGGCGATCAACTTCGACGGCGCGCGCAGCCGCGTCGTGCGCGACTTCTTCATCCACAACGCGCTCTACTGGATCGAGGAATACCGCCTCGACGGCCTGCGGCTGGACGCCATCCACGCCATCCGCGACGACGGCGCGCCGGACATCGTCGCGGCAATCCGCGCCGCCATCGGGCGCGGCCCCGGCCGGGAGCGCCACGTCCATCTGATCCTCGAAAACGACCGCAACCAGGCGCGTTATCTCGCGCCGGCGGAAAGTCAATCCTGGCGGCACGGCGTCGCGCAGTGGAACGACGACATCCACCACGCCCTGCACGTGATCGCCACCGGCGAGACCGACGGCTACTACGCCGATTTCGTCGATGACCCGGTCGCGCACCTGGCGCGCTGCCTCGCCGAAGGCTTCGCCTGGCAGGGCGAGCCCTCGCCCTTCCGCGCGGGCGAAAGGCGCGGCGAACCCAGCGCCCACCTGCCGCCGTCCGCCTTCGTCGCCTTCCTGCAGACGCACGACCAGATCGGCAACCGCGCCTTTGGCGAGCGCCTGAGCCAGCTGGCGCCGCCCGCGGCCCTGCGCGCCGTCACCGCCCTGCTGCTGCTCGCGCCGCAGCCGCCCATGCTCTTCATGGGCGAGGAATTCGCCGCCGCCTCGCCCTTCCTCTTCTTCTGCGATTTCGGCCCCGACCTCGCCCAGGCCGTGACCGACGGCCGGCGCCGCGAATTCGCCGGCTTCGCGCGCTTCGCCGACCCGGCCGCGCGCGCGCGCATTCCCGATCCCGGCGCGCCGGAAACCTTCGCGGCCAGCCGGCTCGACTGGAGCGCGCCCGAACGCGCGCCGCACCGCGAAATGCTCGCGCTCCACCGCGCGCTGCTCGCCCTGCGGCGGCGCGAGATCGCTCCGCGGCTGGCCGGCATGGGCGGCGGCGCGCGGGCCGAACGATTCGGCGCGATGGCCCTGCGCGTCGTCTGGACGCTCGGCGACGGCAGCGCGCTGACCCTGACCGCCAACCTCGGCGCGTCGCCGGTCGCCGGCGTGCCGGCGGCGACCGGGCGCCTGCTCCACGCCCAGCCGCCAAATATGGACATGGACACGGATGCGGACGCGCTGCCGCCCTGGTCGGTCCGCTGGCAGCTGCACGAGGCCCGGCAGCGGGCCGGGCTGCCATGAACGCCCTGCACCGCCTCGCCGCGCATTGCGGCATCGCCCCCGACCCTGTCGATCTCCGGGACGAACGCCGCGCGACCACCGACGCCACGCGCCGCGCGCTGCTGGCGGCGATGGGCCTGCCGGTGCATGGGGACGACCCGGCGCGCATCCTGCGCGCGCTGGAGGACGACGCCTGGCTGCGCCGGCTGCCGCCGGTGCTCGTGGTCGGCGCCGACGCCCCGCCGCGCATCGAACTCTGCCTGCCCGCCGCGCAGCTCGGACGCCCATGGCGCTGGACGCTGCAGCTGGAGAGCGGCGCGGCGCAGCAGGGCGATCTGGTGCCCGCCCGGCTGCCGCGGGTGGCAACGCGCCGTGTCGCCGGGACTGACTTCTGGCGCGGCGCGCTCGAACTGCCGGGCATCGCCGCGACCGGCTACCACCGCTTCGTCCTCGACGCGCCCGGCGGGGAAAGCGCCGCCACGCGCCTGATCGTCGTCCCGGCGCGGGGCTACCAGCCCGAGGCGATCCGGGGCGAGGGGCGCGTCTGGGGGCCGGACGCGCAGCTCTACGGCCTGCGCTCGCGCCGCAACTGGGGCATCGGCGACTTCACCGACCTGCGCAACCTCGTCGACCTCACGGCCGACGCCGGCGGCGGCATCGTCGGCACCAGTCCACTGCATGCGCTGTTTCCGGACGATCCGGCGCGCGTCGATCCCTTCCGCCCGTCCGCGCGCGGCGCGCTGAACCCGCTCCACCTCGACATCGAGGCCATTCCGGAATTCCGCGAATGCGCGGCGGCGCAGGCGCTGGTCGCCGCGCCGGCCTTCCAGGCGCGGCTGCGCGGGCTGCGCGCCGAGGAGCTGGTCAACTATCCCGCCGTGGCGGCGGCGAAGCGCGAGGCGCTCGACCTGCTGTGGCGCCATTTCCGCGAACGCCATCTGGCGCAGGACGGGGAGCGCGCCCAGGCCTTCCGCCGTCATCGCGCGGAGGGCGGGGCGGCGCTGGAGCGCCTGGCACGCTTCGAAGCGCTGCACGCGCACTTCCGCGCCGCCGATCCGGCCAGCCGGGGCTGGCCCGACTGGCCGGAGGAATACCGCGATCCCGCCGGGCCGGCGGTCGCCGCCTTCGCCGCCGCGCAGGCCGACGCCGTGGATTTCCATGCCTGGCTGCAATGGCTCGCCGACGCGCAGCTCGCCGAGGTCGGCCGCCACTCCTGGCGGCGCGGCCTCGGCGTCGGCCTGCTGGTCGATTGCGCCGCCGGCGTCGATCCGGGCGGGGCGGACGCCTGGGGCTGGCAGGACGTTTATGCAACGGGAGTCCAGGCCGGCGCGCCGCCCGCATCGCTGCCCATGGTGCCGCACCGGCTGCGCGCGGCCGCCTACGCGCCCTTCGTCGAGCTGCTGCGCGCGAACATGCGGCACGCCGGCGCGCTGCGCATCGGCCGCGTCACGGAGCTGGCGCGCCAGTTCTGGGTGCCGGCCGGCAGTCCGGACGGCGCGGGCGCCTGGGTGCATCACGATGCCGACGCGCTGCTCGGCATCCTCGCGCTGGAAAGCCGGCGCAACCAGTGCCTCGTCATCGGCGACGGCCTCGACGCGGCGCCCGGGGAATTTTGCCGCCGTCTCGCCGGGGCTGACTTTCTCGCGCACCGTCCGTTCCTGTCCGAACGCAGCGCCGACGGCGGCTTCAAGCCGCCCGCCGACCATGAACGGCAGGCGCTGGCGAGCGCCGGCGCCCACGACCAGCCCACGCTGGCCGGGTTGTGGCAGGGCCGGGATCTCGATGCGCGCACCGCGCTCGGCCTCTTTCCGGACGAGGCGCTGCGCGAACGAATGATCGTCGGGCGCGCGCAGGATCGCGCCCGCCTGCTCGTCGCGCTGGAGCGCGAAGGCCTGCTGCCGGAAGGCGCCGGCATCCATCCGGTGGCCGTGCCGGAGCTGACCGCGCCCTTCCTCGCCGCCATCCATGCCTGGCTGGCGCGCACGCCGTGCCGGATGCTGGCGATCCGCCCCGAGGACATGCTGGGCGTCGTCGAGCAGGCCTGCCTGCCGGGCAGCTCCGACGACGGCCACCCGAACTGGCGCCGGCGCCTGCCCCTCGACCTCGAGGACTGGCGCGAGGATGCGCGCTTCCTGCTGCTGGGCGAGACGCTGCGGCGCGAGCGCGGCAGCTCGGTGACGCCCCATCCCGACGAGCCGCCCGCGCCGCGGAGCGCCGTCATCCCGCGCGCCACCTACCGCCTGCAGTTCAACAAGGATTTCACCTTCGCCGCCGCCGCCGAACTGGTGCCCTACCTCGCCGAGCTCGGCGTCAGCCACTGCTATGCCTCGCCTTACCTCAAGGCGCGCCCCGGCAGCGGCCACGGCTACGACATCGTCGACCACAACGCGCTCAACCCGGAAATCGGCACGCCGGAGGACTACGAGCGCTTCGTCGCCGCCCTGCACGCACACGGCATGGGGCAGATCCTCGACGTGGTGCCCAACCACATGGGCGTGATGGGCGCCGACAACGCCTGGTGGCTGGACGTGCTGGAAAACGGCCCCGCCGCCGCTCACGGCGGCTTCTTCGACATCGACTGGGACCCGCTCAACCCGGAGCTGAAGGGGAAGGTGCTGCTGCCGCTGCTGGGCGGCCATTACGGCGAAGTGCTCGACCGCGGCGAGCTGCAATTGCGCTTCGACGCCGCGCATGGCGAGTTCAGCCTCTTCTACTGGCAGCACCGCCTGCCGGTCGACCCCGCCACCTATCCGGCGATCGTCGGCCTGCGCGGCGAGCGGCTCGCCGCCGCGCTCGGCCAGGACGCGGACGGCAGCGCGCGCCACAACGAACTGCTGGCGCTGCTGACGGCTTTCGCGCGCCTGCCCGGCCGGCTCGACACCGAGCCGGCGCGCATGGCCGAACGCCAGCGCGACAAGGAAGTGCACAAGCGCCACCTCGCCGCGCTGTGCGAAACCTGCCCCGACCTGCCGCACCACATCGAGGCGAACCTCGCCGAACTCAACGGCCGGCCCGGCGACCCGGCCAGCTTCGACGCCCTGCACGCCCTGATCCAGGCCCAGGGCTACCGGCTCGCCTACTGGCGCGTCGCCTCGCAGGAAATCAACTACCGCCGCTTCTTCGACATCAACGACCTCGCCGCGCTGCGCATGGAAGAGCCGGCGGTGTTCGAGGCGACGCACCGCCACGTCCTCGATCTCGTCGCGCAGGGCAAGGTCGACGGCCTGCGCATCGACCACCCCGACGGCCTCTACGACCCCGGCCAGTATTTCGCCCGGCTGCAGGAACGCGCCGCCGGCCGTCCGCTGCCGGCCGGCGCGGCGGCACCGCTCTATCTGGTGATCGAGAAGATCCTCGCCGAGCACGAGCAGCTGCCGCACGAGTGGCCGATCCACGGCGCCACCGGCTACCGCTTCGCCAACCTCGCCAACAACCTGTTCGTCGATCCCGCCGCCGCCCGGCGCATGACGCGCATCTACGACGACTTCGTCGGCGCGGCCGTCGACTTCGAGGCGCTCGTCCATCGCGCCAAGCAGCTGATCATGGACACCGCGCTGGCGAGCGAACTCAACGTGCTGGCCAACCGCCTCGCGCGCATCGCCGCGCTCGACCGCCACACCTGCGACTTCACCCGCAACGGCCTGCGCGACGCGCTGGCCGAGGTGGTCGCGAGCTTCCCGGTGTATCGCACCTACGTGAGCCACAACATGGAGGGCGGCCTGTCGGCCGACGACCGCCGCCACATCGAGTGGGCGGTCGCCGTCGCCAAGAAGCGCAGCCCCGCCGCCGACCTCGACATCTTCGATTTCGTGCTGGGCGTGCTGACCACCGACATCGCCCAGGGCCGGCCCGAGGCCTACCGCGCGGCGGTGCTCGCCTTCGCCATGAAGTTCCAGCAGTTCTCCTCGCCCGTCATGGCCAAGGGCGTGGAGGACACCAGCTTCTACCGCCATCACCGCCTCGTCGCGCTCAACGACGTCGGCGGCGAGCCGCGCCGCTTCGGCGTCTCGGTCGCCGCCTACCACGCGGCGACGCGCGAGCGCGCCCGGCGCTGGCCGCACAACCTGCTCGCCACCTCGACGCACGACAGCAAGCGCGCCGAGGACGTGCGCACGCGCATCGACGTGCTCGCCGAAATGCCCGCGGCGTGGAAGCTGATGCTCAGGCGCTGGAGCCGGCTCAACCGCGCCAGGAAGCGCGACATCGACGGCCGGCCCGCGCCTTCGGCCAACGACGAATACCTGCTCTACCAGACGCTCGTCGGCACCTGGCCGCTCGCCGCCGCGGTCGATCTCGACGCCTACCGGCAGCGCATCGAGGCCTACATGGTCAAGGCGGTGCGCGAGGCCAAGGAGCACAGCAGCTGGATCAACATCAACGCGGCCTACGAGGCGGCGCTGGCGGAATTCATCGCCGCGCTGCTCGCGCCCGGCGAGCGCAACCTGTTTCTCGCCGACTTCGCCCCGACGGCACGGCGCATCGCGCACCACGGCCTGCTCAACAGCCTGGCGCTGACGCTGCTCAAGCTGACGTCGCCCGGCGTTCCCGACATCTACCAGGGCTGCGAACTGTGGCAGTTCAACCTGGTCGATCCGGACAACCGCCGTCCGGTCGATTACGCGCTGCGCCGGCAACTGCTCGCGGAACTGCGCCGGCTCGACGGGCTCGACGCCGCCGCGCTCGCCGCTCCGCTGCGCGCGCTGCTCGACGCCATGGACGACGGCCGCGCCAAGCTCTGGCTGATCCGTCGCGCGCTGGCGCTGCGCACCGCGCGCCCCGAACTGTTCCGCGACGGCGGCTACCTGCCGCTGGCGGTGCGCGGCGCGCGCGCCTCCCACGTCTGCGCCTTCGCCCGCCGCCATGGCGACCAGGCGCTCGTCGCCGTGGTGCCGCGACTGACTTTCAAGCTGCTACGCGAGCGCGGCGGCCTGCCGCTGGGCGACGCGGTCTGGGGCAACACCCAGATCGAGCTGCCGGCGGCCCTCGCCCGGCGCGGCTGGCGCGACGCGCTGACGGCGGCGCGCCACGGCGCCGCCGCCACGCTGCCGCTCGCCGACGTCCTGGCGGCGTTTCCGGTCGCCCTGCTGGTCGCCGAATAGGCCAAGCCGGCGCGCCGGTCCGGCGTTTCTCTTTGCGCCGCGATGAGACTATCATTCGGCCATGCCGCTCGATCCCATCACCTCCGCCATCGTCAGCTCGGTCATCGGCTCGGCCATCGAAAGCGCGTTGACGCCCGCCCCGCAGGAGCCGGCCTACGGCATCGTGCGCATGATGCCGGAAGAATCGCGCCGGGGCCTCATGCTGCCGCCGGCGCAATGGGAAGTGCGCATCGACGGCAAGACCTATCCGCTCTCGCCCGGCGCCCAGTTCCGCGACGCGCTCAACATGATCGTGATGCCGTCGATGATCCAGCAGCCCGTCAAGGTGCGCTTCATGACCGACTACAGCGGCGCGGTCCATCGCGTGTGGATCCTCTCCGCCGCCGAAGCCAGCCTGCCGGAGAACCGTTGAGTTCGAGGGGGCTCTCCGTCGCGCTCGACGCGCCGGTCGACAACGGCCAGCTCGCCAGCCTGTGCGGCACGCTCGACGAAAACCTGCGCCAGATCGAAACGGCCTGCGACGTCACCATCGCGCGGCGCGGCGAGCGCTTCCGCATCGACGGCGAGCCCGCGCAGGCGCGCCTGGCGGCGGCGGCGCTGCGGCATTTCTACGCGCTGGCGAAGGCGCCGCTGTCGGTGGACGACATCCAGCTCGGCCTGATCGAGCTGCGCAACCGCGGCCTCGGCGCGCCGCCGGCGCAGGCCGGGCCCGGCCTGCTGACCCGCAAGAGCGACCTGCACGGCCGCACGCCGCATCAGGTCGAGTATCTGAAAAAGATCCAGGAACACGACATCACCTTCGGCATCGGCCCGGCCGGCACCGGCAAGACCTTTCTCGCCGTCGCCAGCGCCGTCGACGCCTTCGAGCGCGACCAGGTGCAGCGCATCGTGCTGACGCGCCCCGCCGTCGAGGCCGGCGAACGGCTCGGCTTCCTGCCCGGCGACCTCGCGCAGAAGGTCGATCCCTACCTGCGCCCGCTCTACGACGCGCTCTACGACCTGATGGGCTTCGACAAGGTCGCGCGCATGTTCGAGAAGCAGGCGATCGAGGTGGCGCCGCTCGCCTACATGCGCGGCCGCACGCTCAATCATGCCTTCATCATCCTCGACGAGGCGCAGAACACCACGCCCGAGCAGATGAAGATGTTCCTCACGCGCATCGGCATCGGCGCCCGGGCCGTCATCACCGGCGACGTCACGCAGACGGACCTGCCCAAGGGGCAGAAATCCGGCCTCGTCGAAGCGCGCCGCATCCTCGCCGACGTACGCGGGCTGGCCTTCACCGACTTCGACGCCTCCGACGTCGTGCGCCACCCGCTGGTCGCGCGCATCGTCGCCGCCTATGAAAGCCACGCCGGCAAAACCTGAGCTTTCGCTCGCGGTGCAATACGCCTGCAACGATGCGCGACTACCCTCGCGGCCGCAGGTGCGCCGCTGGACGCGCGCCGCGCAGGAGCGGCCGCTGCGGGCGACCGTGCGCTTCGTCGGCGCCGCCGAGGGGCGGGCGCTCAATCGCGACTTTCGCGGCAAGGACCATGCGACCAACGTGCTTTCCTTCGTGTATGACGACGACCCGGACGTGGCGGGCGACCTCGTGGTCTGCCTACCGGTGGTGCTGCGCGAGGCCAGGGAGCAGGGCAAGCCGCTCAAGGCCCACCTGGCGCACATGATCGTGCATGGTATGCTCCACCTGCAGGGATACGATCACGAGACCGGCCCGCGCGACGCCGCCCGCATGGAGGCGCGGGAGCGCGAAATTCTGGCCCGCTTCGGCATTCCCGATCCATACAACTGAACCATGGACCCCTCCAGTCGACCTTCGCTGCTTGAACGCCTGTCGCTGCTGCTGACCGGCGAACCCGAAGACCGCGAACAGCTGCTGCGCATCCTGCGCAGCGCGCATGGCCGCAACCTGATGGACGCCGACGCCCTCTCGATCATCGAGGGCGCGCTGGCCGTCTCCGAGATGCAGGTGCGCGACATCATGGTGCCGCGCGCGCAGATGGACGTCATCGCCCTCGCCGATCCGCCCGAGAAGCTGGTCGACTTCGTGCTCGACACCGCCCACTCGCGCTTCCCGGCCATCGGCGACAGCAAGGACGACGTCGTCGGCATCCTGCTGGCGAAGGATCTGCTGCGCCATTTCGCCGGCAAGGAATTCGACCTGCGCGACAGCCTGCGCCCGGCGGTGTTCATCCCCGAATCGAAGCGCCTCAACGTGCTGCTGCGCGAGTTCAGGGCATCGCGCAACCACATGGCGATCGTCGTCGACGAATACGGCGGCGTCGCCGGCCTCGTCACCATCGAGGACGTGCTGGAGCAGATCGTCGGCGACATCGAGGACGAATACGACTTCGACGAATCGGCCGGCAACATCGTGCTCGACAATGCCGGCCGCTACCGCGTCAAGGCCACCACGGAAATCGGGGACTTCAACACCGCCTTCGACACGCGCTTTTCCGACACGGACTACGACACCGTCGGCGGCCTGCTGATCCACCGCCTCGGCCGCCTGCCCAAGCGCAACGAGATCGTCGTCGTCGATGGCCTGCGCTTCCAGGTGCTGCGCGCCGACAGCCGGCGCGTGCACACCCTGCTGGTCGACCCGCAGAAGGGACTGGCGCTCGACGCGCGCCCATGAGGCCAGCCGCGGCGTGGCAGGCGCTGGCGCTCGGCGCCCTCGGCGTCCTCGGCTTCGCCCCGTTCGGCCTCTTTCCGCTGCCCGTCCTGACGCTCGCCCTGCTGTTCCGGCGCTGGCGCGCCGCGCCGTCGCCGCGCGTCGCCGCCTGGCTTGGCTTCTGCTACGGAGCGGGCTTCTTCCTCGCCGGCGTGTCCTGGGTCTATGTCAGCCTGCACGACGTCGGCGGCATGGATGCGCCGCTCGCTCTCGCAGCGACGCTGGCGTTCTGCGCCTGGCTCGCGCTGTTTCCGGCACTGGCCGGCTATGTCTGTCGCCGTCTCGCCGGGGCTGACTTTTTCCGGGACATCCTGCTGTACGCCGGAACGTGGATGCTCGCCGAATGGCTGCGCGGCTGGTTGCTGACGGGTTTTCCCTGGCTGGCGCTGGGCTATTCGCAGACTCCGCCCAGCCCGCTCGCCGGCCATGCCGCCACGCTCGGGGTGCATGGCGTCGGCCTGCTCGCGGCGCTGCTCGCCGCCGCCTTCGCCCTCGACTGGCGCCGCCGGGCGGCCTGGGGACTGCTCTTCGCCGTCGCCGGCAGCGGCGCGCTGCTGCGCGGCATGGACTGGACGCAGCCGGTCGGCGCGCCCGTCGCCGTCAGCCTGCTGCAGGGCAACGTGCCGCAGAGCCTGAAATGGGAGCCCGAACGCCTGCCGCTGTCGATCGACACCTACGTGCGCCTCGCGCAGGCCAATCCGGCGCCGCTCACCGTGCTGCCGGAAACCGCGATTCCGCTGTTCTTCGACGAACTGCCGCGCGACGTCCTGCGCGAGTTGACGCGCCACGGCGACGTGCTGCTCGGCATGGCGGTCAAGCATCGCGCCGGCGGCTACGTGAACGGGGCCGTGGCCGTGGCCGCCGACGGCGGCGCGCAAAGCTACGCCAAGCGCCACCTGGTGCCCTTCGGCGAATACGTGCCGCCGGGCTTCACCTGGTTCTTCGACCTCGTGCGCATCCCGATGTCGGACTTTTCGGCGGGGCCGGCCAACCAGCCGCCGCTGGCGCTCGCCGGCCAGAAGGTCGCGCCCAACATCTGCTACGAAGACCTGTTCGGCGCCGAAATCCTCGACGCCCTGCCGGCCGCCACCTTGCTGATCAACCTCTCCAACACCGCCTGGTTCGGCGACTCGCTGGCCCAGCCGCAGCATTTGCAGATCGCGCGCATGCGCGCCATCGAGACCGGGCGCACCATGCTGCGCGCCACCAACACGGGAATCACGGCAGCCATCGCGCCCGACGGCCGCGTGCTCGCCGCCCTGCCCGCCTTCACGGCCGGCGCGCTGCGCGTCGAGGCCCAGGGCTACGCCGGCCTGACGCCCTACGCCCGCTGGGGCGACACGCTGGCGCTGCTGCTGGCGATAGGCGCGGTATTACCGGCGCTCTTACGCGCTTATCGCCAGCGCCGGAGCCGGTAAAATCGGCTTTTCTCGTATCCGCCCCCCGCCATGAAGCCGACGTTTCAACAAATCATCCTGCGCCTGCAGGAATTCTGGGACAAACAGGGCTGCGCGCTGCTGCAACCCTACGACATGGAGGTCGGCGCCGGCACCAGCCACACCGCCACCTTCCTGCGCGCGCTCGGCCCCGAGCCGTGGAAGGCCGCCTACGTCCAGCCTTCGCGCCGCCCGAAGGATGGCCGCTACGGCGAGAACCCCAACCGCATGCAGCACTACTATCAGTATCAGGTGGTGCTCAAGCCCGCGCCGGCGAACATCCTCGAACTCTATCTCGGCTCGCTCGAAGCCCTGGGCTTCGACCTCAAGAAGAACGACGTGCGCTTCGTCGAGGACGACTGGGAGAACCCCACGCTCGGCGCCTGGGGACTGGGCTGGGAAGTCTGGCTCAACGGCATGGAAGTCACGCAGTTCACCTACTTCCAGCAGGTCGGCGGCATCGACTGCAAGCCGATCACCGGCGAGATCACCTATGGGCTGGAGCGTCTGGCGATGTATCTGCAAGGGGTGGAGAACGTCTTCGACCTCGTCTATGCGCCGGGCCTGAAATACGGCGACGTCTTCCACCAGAACGAGGTGGAGCAGAGCGCCTACAACTTCGAGCACAGCAACGTCGAATTCCTGCTGCACGCCTTCGGCGCGCACGAGGGCAACGCGAAGCACCTGATGGAGCAACGGCTCGCGCTGCCGGCGTATGAACAGGTGCTCAAGGCCGCGCATACCTTCAACCTGCTCGACGCGCGCGGTGCCATCTCGGTCACCGAGCGCGCCGCCTACATCGGCCGCATCCGCAACCTCGCGCGCAGCGTGGCGCAAGCCTACCTCGACAGCCGCGCCCGCCTCGGCTTCCCGATGGCCCCGAAAGAACATGCCGCCGAAGTGCTGGCGAAACTGGAGAAAGCGGCATGAAGAATTTGCTGGTCGAACTGTTCGTCGAAGAACTGCCGCCCAAGGCGCTGAAGAAACTCGGCGCGTCTTTCGCTAACGCACTTTTTGCCGCCCTGAAAGAGCGTGACCTGCTTGGGTCAACCAGTGCTGTGACGTCTTACGCGTCTCCTCGTCGTCTGGCAGCCCACGTTACGACTGTTGCCGAAACGGCTCCGGATAAGGAGATCCTGGAGAAGTTGCTGCCGGTGTCCATTGCTATTGGGGCCGACGGGAAGCCTACTGACACGATGCGTAAGCGTCTCGCCAAGATAGGCCGGGAAGCGATGGCGGATATGTGGCCAAACGCGGTAGATGGCTCGGACCGACTGTTCGTGCAGAGCGATGGAAAGGCTGATGCTGTGTTTCTTCGCTCGATGTCGAAGGGCGGTTCGCTACAAGTCGGTCTGGAATCCGCCGTCGAAGAGGCATTAAAGACGCTTCCGATTCCGAAGGTGATGACCTACCAACTCGCCGACGGCTGGAGCAGCGTGAACTTCGTTCGTCCCGCTCACAAGCTGGTCGCACTGCACGGCGCCGACGTGGTGCCGATCTCCGTGCTCGGCCTCGATGCCGGTCGCGAGACGCAGGGTCACCGCTTCGAGGCCGCCAAAGCTATCGTCTCGATCCGCGATGCCGACAGCTACGCCGAGCAGTTGAAGACCGAGGGTGCGGTGATCGCCGGCTTTGCCGAACGCCGCGCCGAAATCGAGCGGCAGCTCAAGGCCGCCGCCGCCAAGGAAGGCTTGCAGCCCATCGACGACGAGGCGCTGCTCGACGAAGTGACCGCGCTGGTCGAGCGGCCGAACGTGCTGACCTGCCAGTTTGAGCAAGAGTATCTGGATGTGCCGCAGGAATGCCTGATCCTGACGATGAAGGCCAACCAGAAGTATTTCCCGCTGCTAGACGCCGCCGGGAAGCTGACCAACAAGTTTCTCGTCGTCAGCAACATCAAGCCGGACGATCCCTCGGCCGTCATCGGCGGCAACGAGCGCGTGGTGCGCCCGCGTTTGGCCGACGCGAAATTCTTCTTCGATCAGGACCGCAAGAAGTCACTGATGGACCGCATCCCCGGCCTGGCGAAGGTCGTCTATCACAACAAGCTCGGCACACAGGGCGAACGCGTCGAGCGCGTCGCCGCGCTGGCGCGCGCCATCGGCGCGCAACTCGGCGGCGAGGGCTTGGCGAATGCCGCCGACCGCGCAGCGGTGCTGGCGAAGGCCGACCTGCTGACCGACATGGTCGGCGAGTTCCCCGAGTTGCAGGGCATCATGGGGCGCTACTACGCGCTGCACGACGGCGAGCCGGTCGAAATCGCCGATGCCATCGAGGACCACTACAAGCCGCGCTTCGCCGGCGACGAACTGCCGCGCGGCCATGTCGGCGTTTGCGTCGCGCTGGCCGACAAGCTGGAAACTCTGGCCGGCATGTTCGGCATCGGCCAGTTGCCCACGGGCGACAAGGATCCCTTCGCGCTGCGCCGCCATGCGCTCGGCGTGATCCGCATGCTGATCGAGCGCGACCTGCCGCTGGAGCTGATGTGGTTGTTCCATGAGGCGAAGCTGGCCGACGGCAAGGTCATTGAGCAAATCACCGACTTCATCTACGAGCGCCTTGCCGGCAGCCTGCGCGAGCAGGGTTATTCGGCGCTGGAAGTCGATGCCGTCGTCGGCCTGCGGCCGCAGCGCCTTGGCGACATTCCCAAGCGGCTCGCCGCCGTGCGCGCCTTCGCCGCGCTGCCCGAGGCAGCCAGCCTCGCGGCGGCCAACAAGCGCGTCGGCAACATCCTGAAAAAAGTCAGCGCCGGCGTGACGGCGAAGGTCGACGCCGCGCTGCTGAAGGAGCCGGCGGAGGTCGCCCTCGACGCGGCGCTCGGCGCCGTGAAGCCGCAGGCCGACGCCGCCTTCGAGCGCGGCGACTACGCCGCCTCGCTGCAGGCCCTCGCCGCGCTCAAGGCGCCGGTCGATGCCTTCTTCGACGGCGTGATGGTCAATGTCGAGGACGAAGCCTTGCGCAACAACCGGCTCGGCCTGCTGGCGACGCTGCACGAGGCGATGAACCGCGTCGCCGACCTTTCCCGGCTGAGCGCCTGACCACGCCATGCCGACATCGAAGCTGATCATCCTCGACCGCGACGGCGTCATCAACCAGGATTCCGACCTCTACATCAAGTCGCCGGAGGAATGGGTGCCGCTGCCCGGCAGCCTGGAGGCGATCGCGCGCCTCAACCAGTGGGGCTGGCGCGTCGTCGTGTGCACCAACCAGTCGGGCATCGGCCGCGGCCTGTTCGGCATGGACATGCTCAATGCGATCCACGACAAGATGATCAAGGCGGCGGCCCACGTCGGCGGCACGATCGACGCGGTGTTCTTCTGCCCGCACACCAATGCCGACAACTGCGACTGCCGCAAGCCGAAGGCCGGCATGCTCAGGGAAATCGCCACGCGCTACAACCTCGACCTCGCCGGCGTGCCGGTGGTCGGCGACTCGCTGCGCGACCTGCAGGCCGCCAGCGCGGTCGGCGCCCAGCCGCTGCTGGTACTGACCGGCAAGGGCACGAAGACCCGACTCGATCCCGCCCTGCCGGAAGGCACGCCGGTCTTCGCCGACCTCGCCGCCGCCGTGAAGAGCCTCACCGCATGATCTTCCTGCGTTCGCTGCTGTTCATGCTGGCGATGGTGGTCACCACGCCGCTGATCGTGCTCGCCCTGCTGTGCGTGTTCTGGCTGCCGGCACGCCAGCGCCGGCTGTTCGTCATGCCCTGGGTGCGGCTGGTGATGTGGCTGATCCGCCGCCTGCTCGGCATCGACCACCGCATCGAAGGCGCGGCGAACATTCCCGGCCGGCCCTGCGTGATCCTCTGCAAGCACCAGTCGGCCTGGGAAACCTTCGCGCTGCAGGTGATCTTCCCGCTCACCGCCTTCGTCTACAAAAAGGAGCTGCACTGGCTGCCCTTTTTCGGCTGGGGCATCCGGCTGATGCCCTTCGTCGGCATCGACCGCGCCGCCGGCAAGGCGGCGCTGAACCAGGTCGCCGAGCGCGGCGCGCAGCGGCTCGCCGAGGGCTATTCGGTGGTGGTCTTCCCCGAGGGCACGCGCGTGGCGCCCGGACGGCACAAGCGCTACAAGGTCGGCGGCGCCTGGCTGGCGGTGGCCGCCAACGCGCCCGTGGTGCCCGTCGCGCTGGACTCAGGCGAATGCTGGCGGCGCAACGCCTTCCTGAAGCATCCCGGCACGGTGACCGTGAGCATCGGCCCCCCCATCGATCCCGCCGGCAAGACGGCCGAAGAGGTGAATGCCGCTGCCGAAAGCTGGATCGAATGCGAAATGCGCCGCATCAGCCCGCATCGCTATCCGCATGAAGGCCAAAAAGGCACTGGCGCCGCAACTCCAGCTGCGGCTTGATGCCGCCGCCCCCGATGCCGGCGCGCCCTGGCGCGCCGGCGGCCGCATCGTCTATCTCGGCAAGGCCTTGACGCTGGTGCTCGATACCGCCTGCCGCCTGCCCGAACGCGTCGGCGACGAACTGCATTTGCCCCTGCCGCCGGCAGCCGAGGCCCGCCAGATCCGCGACGCCGCGGAAAGCTGGCTGCGCGACGAGGCGCAGCGGATTTTCACGGCGATCGTGCAGCAAAAGTCAGTCCCGGCGGGACGGCGACCGTTGCGCGTCACGCTCGTTTTCGGCAAGCGCAGCGACTGGGTGAGGCACGAGGGCGAACTGCTGCGCTGCCACTGGCGGCTGGTGGAGCAGCCGCTGGCCGCCATCGCACAGGTGCTGGAACGCGCCGCGGCGCAGGCGCAGGCGGCGCCGGCCTGCGCCGATCTGTTCGCGTCGGCCTGATGTCGGGGCAGCTCGAACTGTTCCGCCTGCCGCCGCCCGGCGGGGACGCGGCGGCCGCGAGCCGGCATGTCATCCTGAACGGCCGCATCGTGGACTACGCGCTGCGCCGCGACCGCCGCCGCCTGGTCCTGCGCATCGACGAACGCGGCCTGCGCGTCGGCGCCCCGCGCGGTCTCGCCCTCGCGGACATCGATGCCTTCATCGCGACACACGCCGACTGGGTGCTGGAAAAACTCGACGCCTTCGCCCGCCGGACCCGGCCGCGCCATGTCAGCCTGCACGACGGCGCGCGGCTGCCGGTGCTGGACCACGACGTGGTCGTGCGCGTGACGGCGGGCGCCAACCGCGGTTTCTGGCGTCATGACGAGGGCGGCCACGAACTCTGGCTCGCCGCGCGGCCGGCCGCCGACCTCGCCGCGCTGGCGCGCCGCGCCTTGCAGCGCCGCGCGCTGGAGCATTTCTCGCCGCGCGTCGCGGACGCCGCGGCGCGACTCGGTCGGCCCGCACCGCGGCTGGCGCTGAGTTCGGCGCGCATGCGCTGGGGCAGTTGCAGCGCCGCTGGCGGCATCCGCCTCAACTGGCGCCTCATCCATCTGCCCTCCCGGCTGGGCGACTACGTGGTCGCCCACGAGGCGGCCCACCTCGTCGAGATGAACCACGGGGCGCGCTTCTGGCAACTGGTCGGCGAGCTGTGTCCGGACTGGAATCTGCGTCGCGACGAACTGCAGCGGCTGGGCGCCGAATTGCCGCTGCTCTAGCCGATCCCTCCGTCAGAGCTTGGCATCGGGCGTGATGCGGCCCACCAGATAGCGCTCGAGGTGGCGGTCGGTGATGCTGATGTGGCTGATGAACCAGTCCAGCAGCAGGAACTGGCAGCGAAACGCCAGACGCAGCGGCGAGGTCGCGCCGCCATGGATCTCGGCGGCGAGCGCTTCGAGGAATTCCTTGAACTTGTGGTGCTGCTGGCGGTGTTCGGCCATCGGCGAATGGGGATAGCCGTGCGCCTCCATCAGGCGCTCCTCGGATTCGAAATGCTCCTGCGTCCATTCGACCAGCTTGACCACCAGCTGGCCGGCCTGGCCGGCCGCCTCCCGCTGCAGCGCCTCGGACAGCGCGACGATATGGCTGAAGATCACCTGGTGCATCTCGTCGAGGCCGGGAAAATCGAGCAGGTATTCCGAGCGCCAGTGGGTGGCGGTATCGGTCTCGCCGCCATCATCGCCCTGGTGCATGCGGTTGGCCTGGCGGCAGCGCTGCCAGTAGACGGCCGCCGGCGTGTCGCCCGGATTGCGTTCGAGGCAGTCGCTGAACAGCGTCAGGGCATCGTCCATCCGGCGGAAATGGTAGTGGGCGAGCGCGTCCTCGAAGGTGTCGCGGCTGGCGAGCTTGGCCGCCTTGAGCGGCGCTGGATCGGCGTCGAAAACCTCGTAGATCGACTGCGCCAGGTGCTTGCCGCGTACGCGCACGCGGTCGATGAAGCGGATCGAGAAATCGTTGGGATAGCGGATGCTGTTGAGCGTGTGCTGGGTGATGAGGATCGGCGTCTGGTAGGTCTTGGTCAGCGTCTCGACGCGCGAGGCGAGGTTCACGGCGTCGCTGATGACGGTGACCTCCATGCGGTTGCTGCCGCCGATCACGCCGAGCATCAGCAGGCCGGAGTTCATGCCGATGCCGATGTGCGTTTCGCTGCCGCCGCGCCGCTCCGGGTGCTCGAAGGGCAGTTCGCCCTGCAGCACGGCGCGCTGCGCATTGAACTGGTCGAGCTCGGCCAGCATGCCGAGCGCCGCCTTCAGGGCATCGTCGCCGCGCGCCGGAAAGAGCGCCATCACCGAGTCGCCGATGTATTTGTCGATGAAGCCGCCGTGCGCCAGCACCACCGGCTCCATGAAGCTCAGGTAGGCGTTGATGAAGTCGAAGCATTGCTGCGGCGACATGCTCTCGGACATCGAGGCGAAACCGCGGATGTCGGAGAACAGGATGGTCATCTTCTTCTCGGCCTGGTTGCCCCAGTCCACGTCGAGGATGCTCTCCTTGCCCAGCAGTTCGAGCAGTTGGGGCGGAACGAAGCGGGAATAGGCCGACTGCACCTTCGCCAGGCGCTGCTCGACGCCCTGGCGCGTGGCGATCTCCGCGTCCAGCCGCGCCCTCAGCCGCCGCAGCTCGTCTTCGGGGCTGTTGGACAGGGGGGGGGTCGGTGTGACGCCTGGGTTCGCCATCCGTCCATTGTATTCAATACGGATGGAAATAGCTGGTGGGCCCGCTGGGACTCGAACCCAGGACCAAAGGATTATGAGTCCTCTGCTCTAACCGACTGAGCTACAGGCCCGAAACTTATTCGCTGCCGTCGAGGAAGCTGCGCAGTTTTTCGGAGCGCGAGGGATGGCGCAGCTTGCGCAGCGCCTTCGCCTCGATCTGGCGGATGCGTTCGCGCGTGACGTCGAACTGCTTGCCGACCTCCTCGAGCGTATGGTCGGTGTTCATCTCGATGCCGAAGCGCATGCGCAGCACCTTGGCCTCGCGCGGCGTCAGGCTGTCGAGCACCTCCTTGGTGATCTCGCGCAACGAGGCGAACAGCGCGGCGTCGGCTGGCGCCAGCGTCGATTGGTCCTCGATGAAGTCGCCCAGATGGGAATCGTCGTCGTCGCCGATCGGCGTTTCCATCGAGATCGGCTCCTTGCTGATCTTGAGGATCTTGCGGATCTTGTCCTCGGGCATTTCCATCTTTTCCGACAGCGTCTGCGGATCGGGTTCCGCGCCGGTTTCCTGCAGGATCTGGCGGCTGATGCGGTTCATCTTGTTGATGGTCTCGATCATGTGCACCGGGATGCGGATGGTTCTTGCCTGATCCGCGATGGAGCGTGTAATCGCCTGGCGGATCCACCACGTGGCGTAGGTCGAGAACTTGTAGCCGCGACGGTATTCGAACTTGTCCACCGCCTTCATCAGGCCGATGTTGCCTTCCTGGATCAGGTCGAGGAACTGCAGGCCGCGGTTGGTGTATTTCTTGGCGATGGAGATCACCAGGCGCAGGTTGGCCTCGGTCATCTCGCGCTTGGCGCGCCGCGCCTTGGCTTCGCCGGTGGACATCTGCTTGTTGATGTCCTTGAGTTCCTTGAGCGGAATGCCGATGCGGTCCTGCAGGTTGATGAGGGACTGCTGCTCTTCCAGGATCGCCGGCGCCGCGCGCATCAGCGCGGCGGCATAGGGCTTGCCGGACTGCACTTCGTGCTTGAGCCATTCCATGTTGGTCTCGTTGCCGGGGAAGACCTTGATGAAGTGCGGGCGCGGCATGTGCGCCTTGTCGACGCAAAGGTGCAGGATCTTGCGCTCGTGGGCGCGCACCGCCTCGACCATGCCGCGCACCGAGTCGCACAGGCGCTCGATGGAGCGCGCGGTAAAGCGGATGTTCATCAGCTCGTCGGAAATCTGCTTCTGGATGCGCAGATAGGTCTTGTCCTGCGAGCCGCGCTTGACCAACGCCGGCATCAGTTTGCCGTAGAGCTGGTGGATGACGGCAAAGCGCTCGAGGGCATCCTGCTTGAGCTGCAGCAGCGACGCCGATACGCGCGCCTCGGCGGCATCTTCGTCGTCCTCGTCGATCTCCTCCTCATCCTCGACTTCGTCGTCCTCGCGGCCGGCCTTCGCCTCGATGTCCTCGTCCGGCGCGTTCGGATCGATCAGGCCATCGACCAGTTCGTCGATGCGCATTTCCTCGAGGGCCACCTTGTTGGCCATCTCGAGAATCTCCGTGATCGTCGTCGGGCAGGCGGAAATCGCCAGCACCATGTGCTTGAGGCCGTCCTCGATGCGCTTGGCGATCTCGATCTCGCCCTCGCGCGTCAGCAACTCGACGGTGCCCATCTCGCGCATGTACATGCGCACCGGATCGGTGGTGCGGCCGAACTCGGAATCGACGGAGTTCAGCGCCTGCTCGGCCTCTTCCTCGGCTTCGTCGGCATCGACGGGCGCGCTGCTTTGCTCGGCGAGCAGGATGTCTTCCGGCGCGGGCGCATGATCGAAGACCTGGATGCCCATGTCGTTGAAGGTGCTGATGATCGTTTCGATCTGCTCGGCATCGACCAGATCGTCCGGCAGATGGTCGTTGATCTCGGCGTAGGTCAGGAAGCCGCGCTCCTTGCCCAGCGTGATCAGACTCTTCAGCCGGGTGCGGCGCGCCTCGAGGTCGATCGTGGTCGGCTGGGCCTGTTCCAGCGCGGCCAGCATCTGCTTGTCCCTGATCTTCTTGGACTTCGCGGACGTCTTGCCGCTGCCCGCTTCGACCGGCGCCGGGGCAGGTGCCGCGACAGGAACGGGGGCCTCCGGCTGGACGGGCTTGGCGGCCTGTTGCGCTGGAGCTGGCTTGCCGGCCTTGGCCCTGGGCTGCTCCGGCCGGGCGGCACCCTTGGTCGGAGCTGGCTTGGCGGCAGGTTTGGCTGCCGGCTTGGCTGCCGGT
>JBFMDJ010000026.1:0-2387 GCA_040754195.1 Pseudomonadota bacterium
CTGGACTTTCACCAACAACAGCGTCCCTGCCGGCAACAGCTGGTTCCAGGGCAATCCCGCCATCTTCGGTGCGCAATCGGGCGCCTCCAATGCCTACGCCGCCGCCAGCTTCCTCGGCGCCGAGGCCGGCCTCGGCCTGGTCGACAACTGGCTGATCACGCCCGTGCTCACGCTTACCGGCATCACCAGCCTGTCGTTCTGGACCCGCCACGAAAACATCGCCGGCTTCAACGACGTGCTCGAAGTGCGCTTCGCTTCCGGCAGCGGAGGGGATACCGGCAGCTTCACCACCCTGCTCGGCACCATCGGCGGCGAGTCCGCCTACCCGGCCGACTGGACCCAGTGGAGCGGCAACCTCAACGTCGAAGGCGAAGGCCGCTTCGCCTTTCGCTATGTCGGTGCTGCCGGCACCCTGAACTACATCGGCATCGACACTGTCCGAGTAGTCACCGCAGTGCCTGAACCGTCGCTGTTCGCCATGCTGGCCGTCGGCCTGGGCGCGTTCGGTGTGATGCGCCGCAAGTCGAAGATCTGAAGCCCCGTTCGCAGCCCCGCTCGGGGTTCATTCGTAGCCGCATCCGTAGCCTGGTCTGTAGTCTCGTCCGTAGCCTCGTCTGTAGCCTCGTCTGTAGCGTCATCTGCAGCTCATTTGCAGCTCATTTGTAGATTGATCGGAGAACCCCGCCATGTCATATAAAAAACTCATCGCCGTCTTGCCGTGCGCCGCCCTTTGGGCGGCCTTGCCGCCGAAAGCGGGCGCCCAGCAGCCGCAGCAGCAGCCGCAGTCTCAAGCTGCACAGCAAGGCATGGTCGTCGTGCGCGACGCCCAGACCGGGCAGCTGCGCGCCCCGACCCCTGCCGAAATCCGCGCATTGACGCCCCCATCGGCCTCGGCACGGATGAGTGCGCCGTCGCAGCCGACCATGATCACCCATCCGGGCGGCGGGCGCCAGGTGCGGCTCGGCGAACGGGCTCTCGTCTATTCGGTCGTCACGCGCGACGCCGACGGCAAGCTCGCCGGGCAGTGCGTCCACGGCAGCGCAGCCGCCGAGCAGGCCGTCCACGCTTCCACTTCCTCCGCCGCGCACCACGAAGGACATCGCCATGAGTAAATCACCACTGCGCGCCATTGCCGCCCTCGTCCTCTCGTGCGCCGTCGCCGCCGGCGCGCAGGCGGCGACCATCATCATCGTCAACCAGAACGCGCCGGGCGTCGGCTTCAACGACCCGACCCCGGTCGCGCCAGTGGGCGGCAATACCGGCACCACGCTCGGCCAGCAGCGTCTGAACGCCTTCCAGCATGCGGCCGACATCTGGGGCGCCACCCTCACCAGCGCGGTGCCGATCCGCATCGGCGCCTCCTTCGTGCCGCTGTCGTGCACGGAAAACAGCGCCGTGCTCGGTTCGGCCGGCGCCAACGAGATCTGGTCCGACTTCACCAACGCGCCACGCCCTAATACCTGGTATCCGTCCGCCCTGGCGAGCAAGCTCGCCGGCGCCGACGTGGCCACGCCGGGCGAGCCGCACATCATCTCGCGCTTCAATTCGCGGCTCGGCCTGTTCCCCGATTGCCTGCCCGGTCCCGGCTTCTACCTCGGGCTGGACAACAATGCCGGCGCCGGCATCGACCTCGTCACCGTGCTGCTGCACGAGATGGCGCACGGCCTGGGCTTCCAGACCTTCACCGACGACGAAACCGGCGCCCAGATCCTCGACATTCCGTCGATCTGGGATCACTACCTGGTCGATAACCGCACCGAACAGCTCTGGGTCAACATGACCAACGCCGAGCGCGCGGCCTCCGCCATCAGCGGCGACCGGCTGTCGTGGAACGGACCGGCCGTCACCGCCGCCGTCCCCCGCGTGCTCGATCCGCGCTCGCGCCTGACCATCAGCGGCAGCGCCGCCGGCGGCGCTGCCGGCAATTATGAAGTCGGCGACGCGTCCTTCGGCCCGCCGCTGGGGGCCACGCCCGTCACCGGCCAGCTCATGCCGGTGGTCGAACAGCCGGACGGTACAGGCCTGGCCTGCACTCCCCTGAACGCCAACAATGCGCTGGCCGTGCGCGGCAACATCGCCCTCGTCTCGCGCGGCGAATGCCCGTTCGTCGACAAGGCGCGCAATGTCCAGGCCGCCGGGGCGATCGGCATGATCGTGGCGGACAACGCGCCAGGCGATCCAACCGGCCTGAGCGGCAGCGACCCGAGCATCACGATCCCGTCGGTACGCGTGACCCAGGAAGCCGGCGTCACCCTGCGCGCCGCCCTGCAGGCGCGCTCGCGCACCCGCTCCGGCGTCGTCGCCAGTCTCGGCATCGATCCGACGCGCCTGGCCGGCACCGACCCGCGGCGGCGCATCCTGATGTACACGCCGACCACCAATGCGCC
>JBFMDJ010000027.1:0-259636 GCA_040754195.1 Pseudomonadota bacterium
GTTGCCCGTCTGGTTGAAGCTCGCGCTCCCTCCTGCCACCACCGGGTCCGTCGGCAGACCGTAGGCGCCTCCGGCAAAACACGCCGCGATCGCCGCTGCCAACATCCGGCTGTGCCCCGGTATCGTGTGTTGTCGCCTCATGTTTGCTCTCTCGCTGCCTGGCCTGCTTTTCAGAAGGCCACCATCATCTTGAAGTGACCGCCCCAGTTGTTGCGACGGTCCAGATTGTTCGGGCCCTGGTTGAGTACCTCGGCCGCGTCAAGGCTGAAGCTGAGGTCCTTACCCATGGCGTAGCGCAGGCCGACCCCCGCCGACGCGAGTCCGACGTTGTTGAAGGGCGCATTGTTGGCACCGATATTGCGGCCGCGCCCCATGTCGTAGAACAGCACGCCGTTGAGGTTGCCCGGCACGTTCAGCATGCCCGCCAAGTTCGGGGTGTAGGCCTCCAGATTCACCACGTGGCCCGTATCGGCGGAAACGGCGCGCTCGTCGAAGCCGCGCACGGAAGTGGCACCCGCCAGACCGAACTGCTCCGCGGACGGCAATGCGCCGCTCAGTGTCGCCTGCCCGGACAGGGCGGCACGCAATTGCCAGCCATCCACGATCCGGGCATAACTGCCGCCGTAACGGACGATCGTGAAGGCGTCGGCCACCGGCCGTCCCGCGATGAAGCTGTAGCGGTCGTTCTTGCCGGAGAGCGCATGCGTGTAGCGCGCACCCATCGGCATGTTCCAGGCAACGCCGAGGTTATAGGCGTATTGGGACGCCGCACCCTGGCGCTGTCCGCTGTAGGTCGCGGACAGCGGGCGCAAGGTATACGGAGTGCAGGTGGAGGTCGTGCCGCGCGCATCCGGCGTGCAGGTGGTGTTGATGTATTTCCAGTCGAAACCGAAGACGAGCTTGCCGGTGTATTCGCCGCGGCGCGGGAAGAGGTGGTTCCAGCGCACGGCCAGAACGTCGCCCTTGCCGATGATGCCGAACGGGCTGCCCAGGGCAAGCACCGTGCTGGGAACGTTGAGCGAGGAGTTGCCGTAAATCACGTCCAGGCTGTCGCCAATGCCGTAGAACGGCTTGCGGAAGGCGACGCTGAAAACATCCATCCTGACGCCGTCGGGATGGTCGAGCCAGGGATCGGGTGATGTCGTGTAGGCCAGCGTCAGCATTTCATCCCGGCCCATCAGGTTGGCGTCCTGATAAGCAAGACCAAGGCGGTGCCTGCCTGTCGTCAGGGTTCCGGAATTGTCGAAGGTCACGATGTAACGTTTGGGATTCTGCTCGGTCAGCGTCACCTTGGCGTCGACCTTGCCTTCCTCTTCGCTCGCGCCGAGCGTGACCTCAACCTGTTTGGCGGGGTTTTCATTGACCAGCTGAACGTTTTCGGAGATCTGCCGCAGGTTGGGCGCAGCGCCTTCCTTCAGGTTGGGCAGGGATGCGCGAATATTGTTTTCGTCGAAGTACCCGTTGCTGGTAATCGCAACCTTGCCGAGTACCGCCTCCGTCACCGTGAGCCGGACCACGCCGCTGGTGATTTCCTGTTCCGGCACATGGACATTGACCGTGCCGTAGCCCCTGGCCCGATATGCGCTCTCCAGCGCCTCGAGCGCCTTCTGGATATCCCCGTAAACCCGGCCTTTCCCGGTGAATGGCGCGACCAGCGCCTCCACTTGCCCCTGCGGCAACAGGGTATTGCCCTGGACTTCGAACCGGAAGATGTCGAATTTCTCATCCTGAGCCCCGACCGGGTGGACGCCGAGCGCCAGACCCAGAAGAAGGCAGGATGCAAGCAATCGCAGTTTCATGTATTCCCCTCTTGTGGATTCCGTACGAATCCATGACTATTCTGTAACTTATCAGACTACGGCGCAAGGCATGATTTATTTACATAAAAGCCGAAAAAAGTCCCATTTATATGTCGTTTCAAACTTACATCAGGACAATATCGAACTGTTCCTGGTTGTAGCTGGGCTCAGCCTGGAGGGAAATGGGGCGGCCGATGAAGTCTGAGAGCATGGCTACCGCCTGCGATTCCTCGTCGAGGAACAGGTCGATGACCGCCGGGGCGGCCAGCACGCGCATCTCGCGGGCCGCGAACTGGCGCGCCTCGCGCAGCAGTTCGCGCAGGATTTCGTAGGCCACCGTCTGGGCGGTCTTGACCACGCCTCGCCCGCCGCAGGTCGGGCAAGGCTCGCAAAGGATCTGGGTTAGCGATTCGCGGGTGCGCTTTCTGGTCAGCTCGATGAGGCCGAGCTGGGTAAAGCCGTTCACCGAAATGCGCGTGTGGTCGCGTGCCAGCGCCTTGTCCAGCTCCGCCAGCACGGCGGCCTGGTGCTCGGGCGATTCCATGTCGATGAAATCGACGATGATGATGCCGCCGAGGTTGCGCAAGCGCAACTGGCGGGCGATGGTCTGCGCCGCCTCCAGGTTGGTCTTGAAAATGGTGTCGTCGAAGTTGCGCGCGCCGACAAAGGCGCCGGTATTCACGTCGATGGTCGTCATCGCCTCGGTCTGGTCGATGATCAGGTAGCCGCCCGACTTGAGGTCGACGCGCCGCGCCAGCGCCTTCTGTATTTCGTCTTCGACGGCATAGAGATCGAACAGCGGCCGCTCGCCCGTGTAATGTGACAGCAGCGGGGCGAGCTGCGGCATGTATTCCTGCGCGAAGACGGATAGTTTCTGGAAGTTTTCGCGAGAATCGACGACGATGCGGGTGGTTTCGGGTCCGGCGAGATCGCGCAGCACGCGCTGCGCAAGCGTCAGGTCGTGGTGCAGCTGCGCCGGATCGGCGACATTCTGCGCGCGGTGGCGGATTTCCTGCCAGAGACGGCGCAGATAGGCGATATCGGCGGCGAGTTCGGCATCGCTGGCATTCTCGGCCATGGTGCGCACGATATAGCCGCCCCCCTCGTCGGCGATGTCGGCCGGCAGCAGTTTCTGGATGCGTTCGCGCAGGGCTTCGCGCCCCGCCTCGTCGTCGATCTTCTGGGAGATGCCGATGTGGCGCTCCTGCGGCAGATAGACCAGCAGGCGGCCGGCCAGCGAAATCTGCGTTGTCAGGCGTGCGCCCTTGGTGCCGATCGGGTCCTTGAGTACCTGCACCATCAGGGTCTCGCCCTCGGCGATCAGCCGCTCGATGGGACGCGTATTGCCGTTCTTCTCGCCCCAGATGTCGGCGACGTGCAGGAAGGCGGTGCGTTCCAGTCCGACCTCGACGAAGGCCGACTGCATGCCGGGCAGCACGCGCACCACGCGGCCGAGGTAGATGTTGCCGACGATGCCGCGCCCGCCGGTGCGCTCGACATGCAGTTCTTGCACTGCTCCCTGCTGCATCAGCGCGACGCGCGTCTCCTGCGGGGTGACGTTGATGAGGAATTCCTCGTTCATGCCATTCATGCCGGATAACCGAACTCGCGCAGCAGCAGCGTGGTCTCGCACAGCGGCAGGCCGACGATGCCGGAATGGCTGCCGCGGATCGCCGCGACGAACATCGCCGCGCGCCCCTGGATGCCGTAGGCCCCCGCCTTGTCGTGCGGCTCGCCGCTCATTACGTAGCGCTGGATCTCGTCGGCCCCGAGCGGGCGAAAGTCCACCTCGCTGACCGACAGCCGGGTCTCCACGCGTTCCGCGTGGGCGACCGCGATGGCGGTCAGCACGCGATGCGTCCGGCCCGACAGCCGCGCGAGGATCGCCGCCGCCTCGGCATCGTCCGCCGGCTTGCCGACGATGCCGCCATCGACGTCGAGCGTGGTGTCGGCCGCCAGCACCGGGCGCGCTGGCAGCCGACGCAATTGCAGCAGGTTCGCGCCATGCCGTGCCTTGGCCGCGGCGACGCGCAGGGCATAGGCATCCGGCGCCTCGCCGGGCAATGGCGCCTCGTCGGTCTCCGCGTCGGCGCGGCCGCCGGTGCGGAACAGCAGCAAATCGAAGCGCACGCCGATCTGCGCCAGCAGTTCGCGGCGGCGCGGGCTTTGCGAGGCCAGGTAGATGCGGGGTTCGAGGGTCGCCATGGGGAAAATGTCAGTCGCGGTGATATGGATGTCCGGAACGCAGGCTGTGCGCGCGGTAGAGCGCCTCGGCCAGCACCACCCGGGCAAGGCCGTGCGGCAGGGTGAGGGACGACAGGCGCAGGCGCTCGTGCGCGCCGGCCTTCAACGCGGGATCGAGGCCGTCCGGTCCGCCGATCAGGAACGCGACATCCGCGCCGCCCTCCTGCCACTGGCCGAGACGCTGCGCCAGCGCATGCGTGTCCGGCGCGTCGCCGCGCTCGTCGAGCGCGACGCGGTGGCAACGCGACGGCAGCGCGGCCTCGATGCGTTTCGCTTCGGCCGCCATCATGGCCTCGACGGTCTTGCCGGTCGTGCGCGGCTCGGGCTTGATCTCGACGAGTTCGAGCGGCAATTCGCGCGGCATGCGCTTCGCGTATTCCGCGAAACCGGCGTTCATCCAGTCCGGCAGGCGCGTGCCCACGGCCACCGCAATCAATCGCATGCCAGCGGCTTCACGCAGACGCGCCAGCCTTCGCCGCCCGCTTCGGCGTCGCCTGCCACAGCGTTTCGAGGTCGTAATGGCTGCGGACGTTGGGCTGCATGACATGCACGACGATGTCGCCGAGATCGACCAGCACCCATTCGCCGGCATCCTCGCCCTCGACGCCGAGCACCTCGCCGCCTGCCTCGCGTACCTTGTCCGCGACGCTGCGCGCGAGCGCGCGCACCTGGCGATTGGAGTCGCCGCTGGCGATGACGATGCGCGCGAACATGTCGGAAAGCTTGCGCGTGTTGATGACCTCGATGTCCTTGCCCTTGACGTCTTCGAGGGCGCCAACGACGATTCTTTGCAATTTGCGGATGTCCATGCTGTCAGGAGGAATAAAGGGAATGTTGATGAATATAGTCGAGAACCGGCGCCGGCAGCAATTCGAGCAGCCGGGCGCGGGACGCGCCGGCCGCGATCAGCGCGCGTGCCTCGGTGGCCGAAACCGTGCCGGCGACCAGTTCGAAAAGAACGATGGCTCCCGCCGGCCGCGCGGAAAAGTCAGTCCCGGTGGCACGGCGGGCGGCCAGCAAGTCGCCCAGCGGCGGATCGACGGCGTCGAGCGGAAAACCGGGACGGGTCGCGACCGCGACATGGGCGAGATCGAGGATTTCGCGCCAGCGGTGCCAGCCCGGCAGGCCGAGGAAGGCATCGGCACCCATCAGCAGCACCAGCGGCCGGTCCGGGCCGAATGTTTCCCGCAGGCGCAGCAGGGTATGCACGGTGTAGCTCGGCGCGATGCTGTTCACCTCGCTGGCATCGAGGCTGAAGCCGCGTTCGCCGGCGATCGCGGCCCGCACCATGGCCAGCCGGTCGGCCGGCGCGGCCAGCGGCGCGGTGCGGTGCGGCGGCTGCCCGGCGGGAATCCATACGACTTCGGCAAGGCCCAGCCGGTCGCGCGCGGCGCGCGCCAGTGCGAGGTGGGCGTTATGGGCCGGGTCGAACGTGCCGCCGAGGATGCCCACGGCCCCGTCCTGGCCGCGCGGCTCAGGCATTCTCGTCGATGCCCGAGTGGAAGATGTCGCGGTAACTGATGTAGATGCTCGCGGTCAACACCGGCGCGACGAGAAACACCAGCACCATGCGCAGCACGACGAAGGCGACCGACAGGGCCAGCCCGGCGACCTGGCTGACGAGGATCAGGATCACGCCCGGCACGATGCCGGCGAGCACCAGGCTGCCGAAGGCGAACATGCCCATCGCCCGCCAGTTGCGCCAGGCGGCGACGGTGCTGAAGAACACCGACTTGAACGGGCTCACGCGGTCCCAGCCGACCAGGAAGGGCGCGAACCAGAATGCCACGATCAGCGGCGTGGCCAGCAGCAACAGGCGCAACAGCGCGTTCAGCGCGGCGATCTGGGCGGCGGTATCGGCATCGCCGGCGGGCGCGCCCATGTTTGGCGTGCCTGCCGGCACCTCCATGACGGCGAACGGATCGGCGCCACCGTTGAGCGCGAGGTTCAGCAGCACCAGCAGCACGGCGCCGGCGAGTTGCAGCCCGCCCAGCCGCAGCATGGCCGGCAGGTTGCCGGCGAGGCCGCGCAGCAGCAGGGCCTGGCCGGGAACGCGCCCCTCATCGACCAGCCGACAGCCGTTGGCGACGATCAGCGTCAACGCCGGCAGCAGCAGGGGCAGCAGGATCGGCCCGATGCCGGGCAGCAGCAGCGCGAGCGCCTGCACCAGCAGCAGATAGACGAGCGTCAGCGCGGTAATGAGCGGCGGATTGCGGCGGAACAGCCGGAAGCCTTCGAGCAGCCAGTAGGTGCCGCGCTCGGCGGGCAAGCGGCGCGCCTGCATCGCGTCCGGGTCAGAAGGTCTTGATGACCCACATCGGCACGGACAAGGCCTTCTCGCCGCCGACGAATTCCTCGCGCACGAAACCGCCATCGCCGCGCGGGTCGACCAGGTAGTAGGGCGTGCCGTGGGGCGGCGTCACCTTGATCATGTAGAGCTTGCCGTTCATGCGGTATTCCTCGACCTTGTCCTCGCCGCGCTTGCGGATCGTCACTTGCGGCTCGTCGGGCGCTTCGATCATGCCGGGTGGCGGCGGAGGCGGCTCGGGCAGGGGCTGCAGATCGGCGGGACGGCCCTGCTGCGCGGCGGCGGGCAGGACGCAGGCGCCGCACAGCAGCGCGAACAGGAGGGCGGAGAGATGGGGGCGCATGGCGATGGCCTGGGTCGGGAATGCGGGAATGACGCGATTCTATCTACAAATTCAGCAACAGGTCGTGTTCGGCCGGTACGCGCTCGAAGCTGCGCGTCTCGTAGTGCCGGAAGATCGCCGCGACGATGGCCTCGGGCTCGTCGATGATCTGGATCAGGTCCATGTCCTCGGGATTGATCATGCCCTCCGCCACCAGCCGCGCGCGGAACCAGTCGAGCAGCCCGTTCCAGAAGCCGTCGCCGACCAGGATCAACGGCATGCGCGGCGTCTTGCCCGTCTGGATCAGCGTCAGCGCCTCCAGCAGCTCGTCGAGCGTGCCGAAGCCGCCGGGCATCACGACATAGGCGGCGGCGAAGCGCACGAACATGTATTTGCGCGCGAAGAAATGGCGGAAGCTCTGCGAGATGTCCTGGTAGGGGTTGGCCTGCTGCTCCATCGGCAGCTGGATGTTGAGGCCGATGCTGGGGCTCTTGCCGTGGAAGGCGCCCTTGTTGGCCGCCTCCATGACGCCGGGGCCGCCGCCCGAGATCACCGAGAAGCCGGCATCCGAGAGCAGGCGCGCGATGCGCTCCGTCAGGGCATAGTAGGCCGAGTCCGGTTTGACGCGCGCACTGCCGAAGATCGACACGGCCGGGCGCACCCCCGCCAGCCGTTCGGTCGCCTCGACGAACTCTGACATAATGCCGAACACCCGCCAGGCCTCGCGGGCCGTGGAGGCCGGCGCCGCCAGCCGCGGATCGGCGATCTTCGGCAACTTGTCCTTCGCGCTCATTTTTTCCTCATGCTTCTGCTCGTTGACGGATCGTCATATCTATACCGCGCCTTCCATGCCCTGCCCGACCTGAGAAACCGGGCGGGCGCGCCGACCGGCGCGGTCTATGGCGTGCTTTCCATGCTGCGGCGGCTGACAGCCGACTACCCGGACGCCACGCGCCGCGCCATTGTATTCGACGCCAAGGGCAGGACCTTCCGCGACGACTGGTATCCGGACTACAAGGCCCACCGGCCGCCGATGCCGGACGACCTCGTGGCCCAGATCGCGCCGCTGCACGACTGCATCCGTGCGCTCGGCTGGCCGCTGCTGTGCATCGATGGCGTCGAGGCCGACGACGTGATCGGCACCCTCGCCGCGCGCGCCGCGGCGGCCGGCGAGGACTGCGTGATCTCCACCGGCGACAAGGACCTCGCCCAGCTGGTCGATGCCCATGTCACGCTGGTCAATACCATGACCGAGGAAAAACTCGACCCGGCCGGAGTCGCCGCCAAGTTCGGCGTGCCGCCGGAGCGCATCGTCGACTACCTCGCCCTCGTCGGCGACGCAGTGGACAACGTGCCGGGCGTCGCCAAGGTCGGGCCCAAGACCGCCGTGAAGTGGCTGGGCCAATACGGCTCGCTCGACGGCGTCGTCGCGCATGCCGGCGAAATCAAGGGCGTGGCCGGCGACAACCTGCGGCAACACCTCGACTTCCTGCCGCTGGGCAAGAAGCTCGTCACCGTTGCTTGTGATCTTTCCCTGCCGGCGATCGAGTTGACGCCCGGCGTACCCGACAAGGACAAGCTCGCCGCGCTCTACGCCGAACTGGAGTTCAAGAACTGGCTGCGCGAACTGAACGGCGAGGCGGCTGAAGCGCCGGCGAAAAAAGTCAGTCCCGGCGGGCCGGCGCCGGCACCGACGTTTGAGACGGCGGCACCGGATCGTTCGGCCTATGCCTGCATCCTCGCCCCGGCCCAGCTCGACGACTGGCTGCAACGGCTCGCGGCGGCGGAACTTGTCGCCCTCGACACCGAAACCACCGCGCTCGACCCGATGGCGGCGCGCCTCGTCGGCCTGTCCTTCTGCATCGAACCCGGCCAGGCGGCCTACCTGCCGCTCGGCCACCACTACGCCGGCGCGCCCGACCAGCTGCCTTTCGACGCCACGCTGGAAAAACTCAAGCCCTGGCTCGAATCGGCCGCGCACAGGAAAGTCGGCCAGCACCTCAAATACGACCGCCACGTGTTCGCCAACCACGGCATCCGGATCAAAGGCATCGGCGACGACACGCTGCTCGAATCCTACGTACTCGAATCCGGCCAGCCGCACGAACTCGGCTCGCTCGCGGCGCGCCATTGCGGCCTGGCGACGATCAGCTACGACGACGTCACCGGCAAGGGCGTCAATCGCATCTCCTTCGCCCAGGTCGACCTCGACCGCGCGGCAAGCTACGCCGCCGAGGACGCCGACGTCACGCTGCGCGTCCATCGGGTTCTCGCGCCCCGCCTGAAGGAAGACGCGCGGCTCGACAGCCTCTACCGCGACATCGAGCTGCCCGTCGCCGAGATCCTCTTCCGCATGGAACGCCACGGCGTACTCATCGACACGCAGGCGCTCTCAAGGCAAAGCGACGCGCTCGGGCGCCGCCTGCTGGAAATCGAGGCCGACGCCCACCAGCTCGCCGGCCAGCCCTTCAACCTCAACTCGCCCAAGCAGCTCGCCGAGATCCTCTTCACGCAGCAAGGCCTGCCGGTGGTGAAGAAGACGCCCTCGGGCACACCCTCGACCGACGAGGAGGTGCTGCAGAAGCTCGCCGAGGACTACCCGCTGCCGAAAAGATTGCTGGAACACCGCACGCTCGCCAAGCTCAAGGGCACCTACACCGACAAGCTGCCGAAGATGGTGAATCCCGCCACCGGCCGCGTGCACACCAGCTACTCGCAGGCCGTCGCCGTCACCGGCCGGCTTGCCTCCAGCGATCCCAATCTCCAGAACATCCCGATCCGCACCGAGGAAGGTCGCCGCATCCGCGCCGCCTTCGTCGCCCCGCCCGGCCACCGTCTCGTCAGCGCAGACTATTCGCAGATCGAGCTGCGCATCATGGCCCACCTGTCGAAGGACGACGGCCTGCTGAACGCCTTCGCGCGCGGCGAGGACGTGCACCGCGCCACCGCCGCAGAGGTTTTCGGCGTCACGCCGCTCGAAGTGACGCATGAGCAGCGCCGCGCCGCCAAGGCCATCAACTTCGGCCTGATCTACGGCATGAGCGCCTTCGGGCTGGCGAAGCAGATCGACGTGGATCGCTCCTCCGCGCAGACCTACATGGACCGCTACTTCGCCCGCTACCCCGGCGTGGCGCGCTACATGGAGGAGACGCGCGCGGCGGCGAAGGAGCGCGGCTACGTCGAAACCGTGTTCGGCCGCCGCCTCTGGCTGCCCGACATCCGTTCCGGCAACGTCGGCCGGCGCCAAGGCGCCGAGCGCGCCGCCATCAACGCGCCGATGCAGGGCACCGCCGCCGACCTGATCAAGCTGGCGATGATCGCCGTGCAGGGCTGGCTGGACCAACAGGGAATGGCGGCGAAGCTCGTCCTGCAGGTGCATGACGAACTGGTGCTCGAAGTCCCCGACGAAGAACTCGAAGCCGTCAGGCGCGCCCTGCCGCCGCTGATGGCCGGCGTCGCCAGGCTCGCCGTGCCGCTGCTCGCCGAAGTCGGCGTCGGCGCGAACTGGGACGAAGCGCACTGAGGGCGCACTAAAACCGCGCCGTCCCGCCGGGACTGACTTTTCCCCGGCTACTCCGCGCGCAGCGCCTCGACCGGATCGAGCCGCGCCGCGTTGCGCGCCGGCAGCACGCCGGCGGCGAGGCCGATGACGACGGCGACCGCCTCGGCGAGGACGACGAAGGACAGCGGCGTCTGCACCGGCAGGGCCGGCACGGCGAGGTGCAGCAGTTGCGCGACGCCGATGCCGAGCGCGAGGCCCAGCAGGCCGCCGACCGCCGACAGCGCCACGGCCTCGCCGAGGAAGATGCCGAGGATGGTGCGCTCGCGCGCGCCGAGCGCCTTGAGCAGGCCGATCTCGTTGGTGCGCTCGGTCACCGCGATGGTCATGATGGTGACGATGCCGACGCCGCCGACCAGCAGGGAAATGCCGCCGAGCGCGCCCACCGCCATGGTCAGCACGTTGAGGATCTTCGACAGCGTGCGCAGCATGTCCTCCTGCGTCGTCAGCGAGAAATCCTCGCGGCCATGGCGTGCCGCCAGCACGGCCGTCACGTTCGCCACCACGTCGGCGGTGCGCAGTCCCTCGCGGTAGGTGAGGTTGATCCGCATCAGACCCTCGCGGTTGTAGAGCTCCAGCGCGCGCGCGGTGGGAATGAACACCGTGTCATCGAGATCCATGCCGAGGAACTGGCCTTTCGGCGCCATCACGCCGACGATGCGGAATTGCAGGCCGCCGATGCGCAGGCGCTGGCCGAGCGCCGATTCGCTGCCGAACAACTCCTGCTTGAGCTTCGGCCCGAGCACGGCCAGCGGGCGGGCATGTTCGAACGGCTCGTCGGGCAGGAATCCGCCGCTTTGCACCTGCATCTTGACGATCTCGCGCATCGCCGCCCCGACGCCCTGCACGGTGGTGCGTCGCAGCCGGCCGTTGGCGTTCACTTCCGAATTACCCCAGACGATCGGCGTCGCCGCGACGACACCCGGCACGCGCGCCAGCGCGCGCGCGTCGTCGAGCGTCAGCAGGCGCACGGTGGTCTGCAATCCGCCCGGCCCGCCGCTGGCGCGCGTCTTGCCCGGCGCGATCTCGATCACGTTGGTGCCGAACTGGGTGAACTCCGCCAGCACGAAGCGATGCACGCCCTCGCCGATGCTGGTCAGCAGGATCACCGCCGCGATGCCGACGGCGATGCCGAGCAGCGTCAGGAAGCTGCGCAGCCGGTGCGCGGCAAGGGCGCGCAGGGAAAGGGAGAGGAGGTCGCTGGCGAACATGGGCTGGAACGAATTATGTAACATCCGCCGCCATGGCCCCGAAAGACCCTGCTGGCAACCTGCTTGACGCCGACGCCCTGAACGACCTGCTCGCGGTCGCGGCGGACGACTGGGCGGAGCCGGACGCCGCCACGCCCGTCGCGACGGAGGCGCCGCGCGGCGCCCGTCCGGGACCGGTGCCCTATGGCGACCTGTCCTATCTGGTGATCGAGGATTCGCCGACGATGCGCGCCTGGCTGCGCAACGCCATCGCCGACGCCGGCGGCAAGCGCATCGACATGGCCGACACCTACTTCGACGCGCTCAACCGCATCCGCACCAAGGGCGGCTACGACATCGTGCTGTGCGACTACATCCTGTCCGACGCGCGCGACGGCCAGCAGCTGCTCGACGAGGTGCGGCGCAACCGCATGCTGCCGCAGGCCACGCTGTGGATCATGATCACCGGCGAACAGAAATACGAGCAGGTGTTCTCGGCCGCCGAGCTGGCGCCCGACGACTACCTGATCAAGCCGATCACGCCGGCGCTGCTGGCCGACCGCATCCAGCGCGCCTGGGACCGCCGCAGCTCGCTCAAGGCGGCGACGCAGCTCTACGATGCCGGACGTTACGCCGAAGCCATCGAGGTCTGCCGCAAGATGACGGAATCGCGCGCGCGCTTCTCGATCGGCTTCCGCCGCATCGCCGGCGAATGCCTGCTGGCGCTGGAGTATTACCGCGACGCCCACGACCACTACGAGGCGATCCTGGAGGAGTTCCCGCGCCTGCCCTGGGCCAAGCTCGGCAAGGGGCGCGCCTTCTTCCACATGGATCGCCACGACGAGACGCACGAGATCCTGCAGGACCTGGTCGCCAGCAATCCGGACTTCCTGCAGGCGCACGACCTGCTCGCCAAGGTGCATGAAAAGCGCGGCAACCTCGAAGAGGCGCGCGACCTGCTGAAGCTGGTGCTGCAGAAGAACCCGAAGGCGCTGCACCGCCACCGCGAAGTGGTGCGCGTGGCGACCGCCACCGGCGACACCGACTCGGCGATCGAGGCCTTCGCGCTGATGCACCAGCACGGCAAGGGTTCGAGCTTCATCCGCCCCGGCGACTTCTGCGAATACGCCAATCTGCTGACCAGTTCCGGCAGCAAGGCGGCGCGCGACCGGCTCGACAACCTCGGCGCCAACCTGCGCGACTTCCATCGCGCCGACCCGGAGTTCCAGTTCGCGGGCCAGATGGTCGGCTATGCCGCCGCCACCGCGGCGGGCCGGAGCGACGAGGCGAAGCAGGCCTACGCGCAGATGCGCCAGACGCTGCGCAAGGCGCTGGCGGCCGGCGACAACGTCGATACCAGCGAGCATCTGGCGATGCTCGCCGCCGCCGCCGCGATGGGCGACGCCGAGATGGCGGAGGAATGCGCCTACGCCCTCTACGCCGACCACCTCGGCAACACCTCGATGACCGCGCGCATCGACGCGGCGATGGCGGGCGCCGGGCTGGACGATGCCGCCGCCCGGCTGCGCGCGAAGGCCGGCGACGAACTGCGCCAGCTCAACGTCGCGGCCGTCAACCTCGCCAAGCACGGCAAGTTCAAGGAGGCGATCGAGGAATTCCTGCGGCTGGCCGACAACAACCGCAGCGTCACCGTCTACCTCAACGCCGCCACCGCCATCATCAAGCTCTATCACGAGATCGACCAGGGCCGGCAGGTCGTGTCGCCGCCCGAGCACCGGCGCTACTGCGAGCGCATGGAGCGCACGCTCGCCTATGTCGGCAAGCACGATCCGGGCAACGTCAAGATGGCGAAGATCGCCGACGAATGGCGCAACCTGCTGAAGTCGCCGGCCTTCCGCTAGCGCTTCGCCAGCGCCTGCACCGGATCGAGCCGCGCGGCGCGGCGCGCCGGCATCACGCCGAACAGCAGCCCGGTGACCAGCGCGGTGGCCAGCGCGGCGATCACCGCCCAGTCGGGCGGAAAAGCCGGTAGCGCCGGCACGGCGGTGCGCAAGGCGAAAGCGCCCGCCTGTCCGAGCAGGTAGCCGGTCACCGCGCCGGTGGCGGACAGCAGCGCCGCCTCGGCGAGGAAGGCATCGCGGATCGCGCCTCCTTCCGCGCCCAGGGCTTTCAGCAGGCCGATCTCGCCGGTGCGCTGCGTCACCGCGACCAGCATCACGTTCATGACCAGGATGCCGGCGACGGCGAGGCTGATGGCGGCGATGCCGGCGACGCCGTAGGTCAGCGTGCCGAGGATGCGGTCGAAGGTGGCCAGCACGGCATCCTGCGTGATCACCGTGACATCCTCCTCGCCGTCGTGGCGCGCCTTGACGATCTCCAGCGCCTGCGCGCGCGCCGGCTCGATCAGCGCGCGGCCCTTCGCCTCGACGAGGATGCGGAACAGCGTGTTGGTGTCGAACATCGCCTGCGCCACGGCGACCGGCAGGATGACGACCTCGTCGGCGTTCATGCCGAGGCCCTGGCCGGTCTGGCCGAGCACGCCGATGACGCGCATGCGCCGGTCGCCGATGCGCAGCACCTTGCCGATGGCCGATTCGACGCCGAACAGTTCGGACTGGATTTTCGCGCCGATCACGGCGACGGCGGCATTGGGTTCGCCCGCCGGGAGAAAACGGCCCTGCGCGATGTCCATGCGGCGCAGCTTGAGATAGTCCGGCGTGGTGCCGACGACGGTGACGTCGCGCA
Source organism: Pseudomonadota bacterium (assembly GCA_040754195.1). Classification (GTDB taxonomy): domain Bacteria; phylum Pseudomonadota; class Gammaproteobacteria; order Burkholderiales; family Rhodocyclaceae; genus Sulfuricystis. The sequence continues at coordinate 14,129 of JBFMDJ010000027.1, forward strand.
GCTTGCCGCTCCACACCGCTTCCGAGGTGCCGACGGTGATCGGCGCGGTGCGCAGCACGGCCGGCGCGCGGGTGATCGCCTGCGCGTCGCCGACCGTGAGGTCGCGCGGCGTGCTGGTCACGGCGTTCACCGGGCTGAAGCCGCCGGTCTCGGAACGGCCGGGCAGGACGATGACGAGGTTGCTGCCGAGCGAGGCGAACTCGTTGACCACGTAGCGCCGCGCGCCGTCGCCGAGCGCGGTGAGCACCACGACGGCGGCGACGCCGATGCTCATCGCCAGCACCATCAGGGCCGTGCGCAGCGGATAGCCGGTGGCGGCGCGGCTGGCGAAGCGCAGCGTGTCGGCGGGCGTCATGTCAGGGGCCGTCCGCCACCTTGCGGCCGTCCTCCATCGCGACGCGGCGCCCCGCGCGCGCGCCGAGCGCGGCATCGTGGGTCACCATGATCAGCGTCACGCCGCCGGCGTTGAGGGTTTCGAGCAGATGCACCACCTCCTCGCCGGTGGCGCGGTCGAGGTTGCCGGTCGGCTCGTCGGCGAGGATCACCGCCGGCCGCATGATCGTCGCCCGCGCGATGGCGACGCGCTGACGCTGGCCGCCCGAGAGCTGGTCGGGCCGGTGGTCGGCGCGGTTGGCGAGGCCGAAGTCGGCGAGTGCACGCCCGACGCGGTCCGCCCGCTCGGCGGGCGCGACGCCCGCCAGCATCAGTGGCAGGGCCACGTTTTCGGCGGCGGTCAGGCGCGGTACGAGATGGAAGCTCTGGAACACGAAGCCGATGCGCTCGCGCCGCACGCGCGCCTGCTCGTCGGCGGAAAGCGTGGTGACGTCGCGGCCTTCGAGCCGGTAGGTGCCCGCATCGGGCCGGTCGAGCAAGCCGAGCAAGTTGAGCAGCGTGGACTTGCCCGAGCCGGACGGCCCCATGATCGCGACGTATTCGCCGGCGCCGATGGCGAGGTCGAGCGCGGCGAGCGCATGCACCTCGCTGTCGCCGAGCGTGAAGACGCGCTCGATGCCCTGGAGTTCGATTAGGGCCATTACTTGGCCTCGGAGGTTTCCTCGACCACGCGGGCGCCGGGCTTGACGCCCTCCTTCTCCAGCGAGAGCACGATGCGGTCGCCCGGCGCGAGCCCTTCCAGCACCTCGGTGTATTCCCAGTTCGCCAGCCCCGGCTTGATCGGACGCGCCTCCAGCCGTCCGTCCGTGCCGAGCCGCAGCACGCGGTTGCCCTCCTGCAACGTGGCGGTGGGCACGCGCGTCACGCCCTCCCGGACTTCGAGCAGGATCTCGACGTCGGCGCTGTATCCGACCAGCAGCCCCCGCGCTTCCTCGGGCCGGTCGAAATCGACCTCGACATCGACCGTGCGCGCCTGCTTCTCGACGGCCGTCACATAGGGCGCGACGCGGCGCACCTTGCCGGCGAACACGCGGCCGGGCTGGGCGTCGAGGCGGACGCGCACGCCTTGGCCGGGGCGAATCTTCGGCCCGTCGATCTCGTCCATCGGCGCCTTCACGTAGAGGCAGGAATCGTCGATCAGATCGATGGCCGGCGGCGTCGGCACGCCGGGCGGAGAGGGCGTCGAGTATTCGCCCACCTCGCCAACGATCTTCGCCACCGTGCCGGCGAAGGGCGCGACGATGAGCGTCCGGCCCAGATCGGCGCCGGCGGCGGCAAGCTGGCGTTCGGCGGTGACGGCGTCCTTGCCCGCGCTCGCGCAGGCCGCGCGCCGCGCGGTGGCCTCGGTGCGCGCCGACTCGGCGCGCGAGGCGGAGATGAAGCCGCGCGCCGCCAGCGCGTCCTGGCGCCCGGCCTCGCGCTCGGCGTTGGCCGCCACGGCGCAGACCTCGGCGGTGCGGCTCTTCGCGGTCGCCAGCTGCGCCTCGGCGACCTGCGTCCGGGCACGCAAATCCTGATGCCACAGGCGCATCAGCACCTGTCCCTTCTCGACGCGATCGCCCTCCTTGACGCCGAGGTATTCGATGCGGCCGCCGAGAATGGTCGACAGCTTGGTGCGCTGGCAGGCCTCCACCGTGCCGGCGCGCGTGTTCGCCAGTGTCGCCTCGACCTTGCCGGCCGCGACCGCGTGCAGGCGCACCGGGATCGGCTTGGGCCGCGTCAGCCACCAGCCGGCGGCGGCAAGGAGGACGAGGGCGAGGGCGATGAAGGCGAGGCGGCGCGGAAAGGCGGACATGGTCGTGTCGTGATGCGCAATGCGATGCCGTCATTCTACCCGCCACGCCCATCCCGCCCAGCGCAGCCGCCGTCCCGCCGGGACTGACTTTTTGGCGTAGGCTATGTCCAGCATCGCCGCCAGAGGAGGAAGGAAGCCATGAGTCTGTCGATCCTGTCCGCCGCCTTCACGCAGGGCGGCGAAATCCCGCGCGAGTGCACCTGCCAGGGCGGCGACACCTCGCCGCCGCTCTCCTGGTCCGGAGTGCCGGCCAATGCGCAAAGCCTTGTGCTGATCGCGGACGACCCCGACGCGCCCGATCCGGCGGCGCCGCGGATGACCTGGGTGCATTGGCTGCTTTACAACCTGCCGCCCGCCACGGACGGCCTGCCGGCGGGAGTCGCCGAAAGCGCGCTGCCGCCCGGCACGCTGGGCGGACGCAACGACTGGAAGCGCACCGGCTACGGCGGCCCCTGTCCGCCGATCGGGCGGCATCGCTACTTCTTCAAGCTCTACGCGCTCGACTGCGCATTGCCCGACCTCGGCAAGCCGGACAAGCCGGAACTGCTGAAGGCGATGGCGGGGCATGTGATCGCCAGCGCCGAGCTGATGGCTACCTACCTCAAGACCTGATGCAATGCCGCCGGCGTGGCGGCGCTCATGCGGCGGGTGCCTTGCGGTTGCTTTCGCCGATCATTGCCGTGAAGCGCGCCATCAGGTAGGGGTCGTACTTGCCGCCGGTTTCGCCCTGCATGATGCCCATGATCTCTTCATGGTTGCGGCCGCTGTGATAGGGGCGCGACGCAGCCATGGCATCGTAGCCGTCGACGATGGCGATCATGCGCGCGATGAATGGAATGTCCTCGCCGGCAAGACCGTCGGGGTAACCTTGGCCGTCGTAGCGTTCATGGTGGTGGCGCACGCCCTGCGCGATGTCGGCGACGCCGTCAATGCCGATCGATTCGACGATGCGCTGGCCGCGCTCGGGATGCGTGCGCATGATGACCCACTCGTCATCGACCAGCCGGCCGGGCTTGAGCAGCACGTGGTCGGGAATGCCGATCTTGCCGATGTCGTGGAACAGGCCGCACAGGCGCAGGCGTCGCAGGTCGGCGCCATCAAGGCCGAAGGCGCGGCCGAAGCCGCCGGCGAGCTCGATGACGCGATCGCAATGCCGCCGCGTGAAGCCGTCGCGCTCGCATAGCGCCTGCGACAATACCCGGCCATAACTGCTGATGGCGCTAACCGCGCTTTTCGACAGGGCCATGCCTTTACCTCCTTCAATGTCTGTTGGACAAGGAAGCTGGCTCCAAGTTTAGTTCCGCCGCGGCGGAACGTAAGGGGGTGCGGCTACTTTGCGAGGAACTTCAGGCCGAGGATGCCGGCGACGATCAGGCCGATGCAGACCAGCCGCGCCGCCTCACGCGACTCGCCGAACAGCACCATGCCGAGCAGCGCGGTGCCGACCGCGCCGATGCCGGTCCAGACCGCGTAGGCGGTGCCGACCGGCAGCGCCTTGAGCGACCAGCCGAGCAGCGCCACCGAGGCGACCATGCCGCCCACGGTCCACACGCTCGGCCACAGGCGGCTGAAGCCCTCGGTGTATTTGAGGCCGATCGCCCAGCCGACCTCGCACAGGCCGGCGACCAGCAGCACGGCCCAGGCGGCGGCGGGGGTGAGCGCCGGCGGCACGGGCATCATGCCCGTTCCCGCCAGAGGGCGGCGAAGCCTTCGGCCGGCAGCGGCTTGCCGAAGAAGTAGCCCTGGATCTCGTCGCAGCCGTGCGCCTGCAGGAAGGCGAGCTGGCGTCCGTTGTCCACGCCCTCGGCGACCGTGGTCAGCCGCAGGCTCTTGGCCAGGGCGACGATGGTGCGGATGATCGCCTCGTCGCCGGTGTCCGCGCCGATGCCGATGACGAAGCTGCGGTCGATCTTGAGCGTGTCGATCGGCAGCAGCTTGAGGTAGGACAGCGAGGAGTAGCCCGTGCCGAAGTCGTCCACCGCCAGCCACACGCCGAGCTGGTCGAGCTTTTCGAGGATGGCGAGGGCGTCCTCGCTGTTCATGATCACGGATTCGGTGATTTCCAGTTCCAGCGCCGCGGGCGGCAGGCCGGTCTCGGCGAGTGCGGCGCGCACCGTCGCCTCGATGTCGCCGCGCTCGATCTGCTTGACCGACAGGTTGACGGCAATCTTCGGCACGGCCAGGCCGGCGGCGCGCCAGTCCGTCATCTGCCGGCAGGCGCGCCGCAGTACCCATGCGCCCAACTCGACGATCAGGCCGGTATCCTCGGCGATCGGGATGAAGCGCAGCGGCGGCACCTCGCCGAGCTCGGCGCTGTGCCAGCGCAGCAGGGCCTCGGCGCCGGTCGGCCTGCCCTCGATGTCGACCTTGAGCTGGTAATGCAGTTCCAGCTCGTTCGCGGCGATCGCGTGGCGCAACAGGGTCTCGATGCGGGCGCGCTCCCGGGCGTAGGTGGTCATTTCCGGGGTGTAGAAGTGGCTGCGGCCGCGCCCGTGAGCCTTGGCCTGATACATCGCCGTGTCGGCGTTGCGCACCAGGGTATCGACATCCTCGCCGTCGGCCGGATACAGGCAGATGCCGACGCTGGCGGCGATGAACAGCTCGTGGCCGGCGATCTCGAAGGGCTGCGCGAGCAACTCGATCAGCATGTCGGCGACGATGCTCGCCTCGCGCGCGTCCTTGACGTCCTCGATGATGCAGATGAACTCGTCGCCGCCGAGGCGCGCGAGCGTGTCGCCGGTGCGCAGGCGCGCCGTCAGGCGGCGCGTCACCGCCATCAGCAGTTCGTCGCCGATGGCGTGGCCGAGCGAGTCATTGACCTCCTTGAAACGGTCGAGGTCGACGAACAGCACCGCGAGCTGGCGCTCGCCGCGCGCCGCGAGGCCGATGCTGCGGCTCAACTGCTCGGCGAACATCAGGCGGTTGGGCAGGCCGGTGAGCGGATCGTGATGGGCGAGATGGTCGAGCTGCGCCTCGGCGGCGCGCCGCTCGGCGACCTCGGCCTGCAATGCCGTCGTGCGCTCCTGCACGCGGCGGTCGAGTTCGCGGTTGGCCTCCTCGAGCGCGGCGCTCTGGTCGCGCAGGATGCCCTGCGCGCGCCGCACCACGAGCAACTGGAACAGGAACAGCGCGCCGAGCACGCCGAACACGGCCAGCGAGACGCGCCACAGGACGCGGTCGATCTCGCGCACGGTGCGCGTCACGTCCTGGTAAAGCTCGAACACACCCACGATCTGGCCGCTCGCATCCGCCAGCGGCACGTAGCTGGAAATCACGTCGAGTTCGGAGCGTGTTCCCTCGAAGGCGTCGAACTGGTTGCGGTGGGTGAGCTCGCTGGCGGGACGGCCCGCGAGGGCGGAGCGAAAGCCGGGGTTGTCGCGCTTGTTCTCGCCGACCTGCGCCGGATCGGTGGAGAAAACCGTCATGCCGTCGCGATTGTAGAGCTTGGCCTTGATCACGTCGGTGCCGGCCATCAGGGCAACCACCGCCAGCCGCAGCGTGACGCCCTCATCGGCCGCGCGCAGCGTCTCGGCATCGCGCAGGTAGGACAGATCAACGAAACGCTCGAAGCGATGCCACAGCGAATTGGCGAAGACACGCGTCATCGCGACGTTGCGTTCCTCGGTGTCGAGCACCAGCTGGCTCAGGGCGTTGCTGCGGTAATGGGAGCCGAGCGCCCCGCCGGCCAGGACGATGAGAATGAACGACAGCGTCGAGAAGTAGCGGGTGAGATTGAACATCGCCGTCCCGCCGCGACTGACTTTTTATTTTCCGGAAAATACCGCGTCGGCCGCCGCCACCGTCGCCGCGATGTCGGCGTCGGAGTGCGCGGCCGAGACGAAGCCCGCCTCGAAGGCCGAGGGCGCGAAATACACGCCCTTTTCGAGCATGGCGTGGAAGAAGCGGTTGAAGGCTTCCTTGTCGGTCGCCATCACTTCGGCGTAGGAGGTCGGACACGCGGCGGCGAAGTAGAGGCCGAACATGCCGCCCACCGACTGCGCGCTGAAAACGACGCCATGCTTGCGCGCGGCGGCGGCGAGGCCATCGACGAGCGCCTGCGTCTTCGCCGTCAGCGCCTCGTAGAAGCCGGGCGCGGCGATCTTCTTGAGCGTGACGAGGCCGGCGGCCACCGACAACGGGTTGCCGGAGAGCGTGCCGGCCTGATAGACCGGGCCGAGCGGCGCGATCTTCTCCATGATGTCGCGGCGGCCGCCGAAGGCGCCGAGCGGCATGCCGCCGCCGACCACCTTGCCGAAGGTGGACAGGTCGGGACGGATGCCAAACAGGCCCTGCGCGGAGCCGGGGCCGACACGGAAACCGGTCATCACCTCGTCGAAGATCAGCACCGCGCCATGCTGGGTGCACAGCGCGCGCATCACCGCGAGGAACTCGGGCTTCGGCGCGATCAGGTTCATGTTGCCGGCCACCGGCTCGACGATCACGCAGGCGATCTTGTCGCCGTGCCGGGCGAAGGCGTCGGCGAGCTGCTGCGCGTCGTTGTAGTCGAGCACCAAGGTGTGTTTCGCCAGGTCGGCCGGTACCCCGCCGGACGACGGGTTGCCGAAGGTGAGCATGCCCGAGCCGGCCTTGACCAGCAGGCTGTCGGCATGGCCGTGGTAGCAGCCCTCGAACTTGACCAGCATGTCGCGGCCCGTGAAGCCGCGCGCGAGGCGGATCGCGCTCATGGTCGCCTCGGTGCCCGAGGAGACGAGGCGCACCATCTCCATGCTCGGCACGCGCTGCACCAGCAGCTCGGCCAGCTCGATTTCGGCCTCGGTCGGCGCGCCGAAGGAGAGGCCATGCGCGGCGGCATCCTGCACGGCCTTCACGGTATCGGGCTCGGCGTGGCCGAGGATCAGCGGCCCCCAGGAGCCGACGTAATCGAGATAGGCCTTGCCGTCCGCGTCCCAGACGCGGGCGCCCTCGCCGCGCGCGAAGAAGCGCGGCACGCCGCCCACCGAGCGGAAGGCGCGCACGGGAGAATTCACGCCGCCGGGAATGCTGTGCTGGGCGCGGGCAAAAAGGTCTTCATTGCGTGTCATGGTCGTTCCCGAAAAGTCAGCGCCGGCGGGACGGCGGCATCAGGCGGAGTGGTTGAACAGGTGGCGGAACTTTTCGGCCTGCTTCTGGATGTCCATCGCGTCGAACAGGTCCGAAAGCACGGCCAGCATGTCGGCGCCGGCGGCGAGCACTTCGGGGGCATTCTTGACGGTGATCCCGCCAATGGCGGCCACCGGTACCCTGAAGCGGCGCTTCGCCTCGGCCAGCGTCGCGAGCGAGGCGCGCGTCGCCTGCGGCTTGCTCACCGAGGCAAACACGCTGCCGACGGCGATGTAGTCGGCACCGGCATCCACCGCCACCTCGGCGCGATCGAGGTCGTCGTAGCAGGAAACGCCGAGGATGCGTTTCGGCCCCAACGCCTCGCGCGCCGTCTGCAGGCTGCCGCCGGGGATATCCTCGCGGCCGAGGTGCGCGCCGTCGGCGCCGATCTCGACGGCCAGCCAGACGTCGTCGTTGACGATCAGCTTCGCGCCGTGGGCGCGACAAATACGCAGCAGTTCGGCGGCCTGCGCGCGCCGCAGCGGCGGCGGCGCGATCTTGTTGCGGTATTGCACCCACTTCACGCCGCCCTTGAGGGCGCTCTCGACCAGCGCCGACAGGCGCGGCAGCAGGTTGTCGTCCGGGGTCAGCGCATACAGCCCGCGCAGCGACAGGGCGTTCTCAGGCGACGAAGGCATTGGCGACCTCCAGCGACGTTGCATCCCGGGAATGTTCCGGCGGGCGGCGCCACAGCCGGTTCGGCACGTGCTGGCCCATGCCGGGCCGGTAACCGGCCGCCAGGCTATGCCAGGTGTAATGCTGCGCGGCCTGCGCCGCCTCGGGCAGGGGCTGCCCCCAGGCGAGGTTGGCCGCGATCGCCGAGGCCAGCGTGCAGCCGGAACCGTGGTAGCTGCCGGGCAGGCGCTCCCATTCGTCGCGACGCACGGGGCCGTGCGAGCCGTAGAGGACATTCGCGACGCGGGCGCTGTTCTCGTGGGTGCCCGTCACCAGCACATGGCCGCAGCCGGCGCCGACCAGGCGGCGCGCGCACTCGGCCAGATCGGCGGCGGCGGCGCCCAATTCCTGGGCGAGACGACGCGCCTCAAGGCTGTTGGGCGTGAGTACGTCGGTCTGCGGCAGCAGAAGTTCGAGCATCGCCGCGACGATATCCTCGTCGGCGAAGGCGTCGCCGCGCCCCGAGGCGAGCACCGGATCGAACACCACCGGCGTGTCGGGATAGTCGGAAAGGATTTCGGCGATGGCGGCGACGGCCTCGACGCTGCCAAGCATGCCCAGCTTGAAGGCGGCCACCGGCATGTCTTCGAGCAGGGCGCGCGCCTGGTCGGCGACCCAGCCGCCGTCGAACGGCAGCATGTCCTCGACGCCGGCGGTGTCCTGGACGGTCAGCGCCGTCGCCACGGTGAGCGGATGGCAGCCGTGGGCGGCGAGCGTCAGCAGGTCGGCCTGCAGGCCGGCGCCGCAGGTGGGATCCGAGGCGGCGAATGTCATCACGACGGGAGGCGAGGCGCGGGTCATGGCGAGGCGGCGGTGGGCGCGAAAAAGGCTTGCGGTATGATGCCGGCGATTCTAACCGAAAGCCCCCGCCCCCCATGGCCCGCTGAAAGATGGACGGCAACCTGCAAGGTCTGAAGATCATGGTGATCGACGACTCGAACACCATCCGCAAAAGCGCCGAGCTGTTCCTCGCCGAGGCGGGCTGCCAAGTGCTGCTGGCCGAGGACGGCTTCGACGCGCTGGCCAGAATCGCCGACCACGGCCCCGACGTCGTCTTCTGCGACATTCTGATGCCGCGGCTCGACGGCTACCAGACCTGCGCCCTCATCAAGAAGAACCCGCGCTTCGCCGCCACGCCCGTGGTCATGCTCTCGTCCAAGGACGGACTGTTCGACCGCGCGCGCGGCAAGCTCGCCGGCGCGGACGACTACCTGACCAAGCCCTTCACCCGCGACGCGCTGCTCGCCGCGGTCGCCCGGCACGGGCCGCGGCGCTGAAGCGGCGGCGCGACGCCATGGCCCGACGCATCGACCTGCGCGCCTATCAGGACAGCATCGCCGCCCGGCTTGCCGCCGCCCGGGACGATGCCGGCGCGCCGGCGCTGCTCGGCTTCGAGGCCGGCGGCACGCGCTGGCTCGTCGATCTGCCCGCCGCCGGCGAGGTGCTGCCGCCGCCACCGCTGGCGCCCGTGCCGCTGACGCGCCCCTGGTTCGCCGGCCTCGCCAATCTCCACGGCGAACTCGGCGCGGTCGTCGATTTCGCGGCGTTCTGCGGCGGCCCGTCCACCCCGCCCGGCGGCGCGGCGCGCCTGCTGCGCATCGGCGCGCGGCATGGCTCGAACGTCGCGCTGCTCGTCGCCCGTGTGCATGGCCTCAAGCGCGTCGACGCCCTGGTCCCGACGGACCCCGCGCCGGGACCGGCCGCCGCCTGGCGCGGCGCCAGCCTGGGCGACGCCCAGGGCGAACGCTGGGTGAGGCTCGACGTCGAGCGCCTGCTCGCCGACCCCGAATTCATCGATGCCGCGCTGCCGGAAACGGCCGGCATTCCCACGTAGGGAGAAAATCCGCATGGCCTTCCGTCTCAAGCTGCCCGGCCCCGCCGCTGCCGCGCCCGCGAAGCGCGGACGCCCGCTCGGACTCGAACTGCAGATTCTCGGCACGGTCTTCCTGCTGTTCCTGACCATCGCGACCTACATCGTCTTCGTCGACAACCGCAGCGCCAGCCACACGGCAGCCTGGCTCGCCGCCACCGGCCAGATGCGCACGCTCAACCAGCAGATCGGCAAGGCCGCGCTGGCGGCGATGGCGGCGGGCGACGCGGCCGGACTCAAGGAGCTGGCGCAGGCGCGCGACCGTTTCAATGCGACGCTGAACCTGCTCACTGCGGGCGGCAACTTCGAGGGGCAGACCATTCCGCCCTCCGGCAAGCCGGCGCAGGCCGCGCTCGACGCGCTGCGCGCGGCCTGGGGCGGACAGGAGCGCCACGTCGTCCTGCTGCTCGCCCAAGAGGCGCAGCTCGCCGCCATCGCCTCCGGCCAGGCACCGCCGCCGCCCGTCGCCGACGCCGCCATCGGCCTGCTGAAGGGCGTCGGCGCCCTCGATGTCGCGGCGGCACGCCTCGGCCGCGACTACGCCGCCGCGCTCGAAGGCCGCGAATTGCGCACCGCCGCCGCCACCGTGCTCGGCTCGCTGGCGCTGGGCCTGCTGGTGCTGATGTTCAAGGTCTTCAACGACGACGCCGCCGCGCGCCAGGCCGAGACCGAACGCCAGCGCCGCGCCGCCGAGGCGGCCAAGGACGCCACCCAGGAAGCCATCCAGCGCCTGACGCAGGAGATGGGCAGCCTCGCCGACGGCGACCTCACCGCGCGCGCCACCGTCAACGCCGACATCACCGGCGCCATCGCCGACTCGGTGAACTACGCGATCGAGGAACTCGCCGTGCTGGTCAAGCGCATCAACGACGCCGCCCAGCGCGTGGATGGCGCGACGCGCGAGGCGCAGACGGTCTCGGCGACCCTGCTGACCGCCTCGGAGCGGCAATCGGAGGAGATCCGCGACGCCAGCGCCCAGGTGCTGGCGCTCGCCGACTCGATGCAGGCCGTCTCCGGACGCGCCGGAGAAACGGCCGACGTGGCGCGCTCCTCGCTGGCTGCCGCCGACAAGGGCGACGCCGCCGTGGTGGAAGCGATCGCCGGCATGGACGACATCCGCGGCCAGATCCAGGAAACCTCGAAGCGCATCAAGCGCCTCGGCGAATCCTCGCAGGAGATCGGAGAAATCGTCGAGCTGATCTCCGACATCACCGCGCAGACCAACGTGCTCGCGCTCAATGCCGCCATCCAGGCCGCCAGCGCCGGCACCGCCGGCCACGGCTTCACCATCATCGCGGAGGAGGTGCAGCGCCTCGCCGAACGTTCGGCCGAGGCGACGCGCGAGATCGCCACCCTCGTCAAGGCCATCCAGGCCGACACGCATGACGCAGTGGCGGCGATGGAGCACTCGACTCTCGGCGTCGTCGAGGGCGCGCGCCGTTCCGACGCCGCCGGCCAGGCCCTCGCCGAAATTCGCGCCGTCACCAACCGCCTCGCCGCCCTGATCGAGGCGATCGCGGCGGACACGCGCGGCCAGGTCGACGTGGCGCGCCAGGTCGCCGAAGCGATGCAGGGCATCCTGCGCATCACCGAGGAAACCTCGGCCGGCACGCGCCGTTCCGCGGGCGCGGTGGGCGAACTCGCCGCCCTCGCCGGCGAGCTGAAGGGCTCCGTGGCAGGCTTCAAGGTCTGATGCGGCGCCGATGAACGCACCTGCCTTCGACGCCGGCACGCTGTCCTGGGTCAGGGACGAGATCGACCTTGCCCTCGAACGGGCTGGCGCGGCGCTGGCGCGCCATGCCGCCTCCCCCGCCGAGCCGAAGCCGCTCGCCGAGGCGCGCGGCCACCTGCACCAGGCCTGCGGCGCGCTGACCCTCGTCGGGCTGGCCGGCGCCACCCGCTTCGCCGAAACCGTCGAGGCACGCCTCGCCGCGCTCACCGGTGTCCATGAGCACGCCACCGTGGCCGTCTGCGCGGCGGCCGGCGCGGCGCTGGCGGCCCTGCGCCGCTATCTCGACGACCTGACGACAGGCCTGCCCGACCAACCGCTGCGTCTCTTCCCGGCCTACCGGGCGCTGCTGCTCGCCGCCGGCCTGCCCGAACCGGCGCCGGTCGAACTGTTTTTCCCCGATCTATCGCGGCGGCCGCCGCGACGCGCGGAGGAACCGTCACCGCTGGCGCCGCCCCGCCTCAAGGCGCTGCGGCTCGGCTTCGCGCGCGGCCTGACGAAATGGCGCGGCGGGGAGGCTCGCGGGCTGGCCGAAATGAAAAATGCCGTCGAGCGCGTCGAACAAAGCCTCGCCCGGCCGGGTGAACGTGCGCTCTGGTGGGTCGCGTGCGCCTGGCTCGACGCGCAGCCCGCGCCAAGCGACGCCCTGCTCGACGAGCTCGACCGGCATTTCGGCCTCCTTGTCGACGGTGGCAGGCCGCTCCCGATCGACGCCCTGATGGCCGGCATGCTCCACGCCATCGCCGTCGCGCCGCCGGGCGACGCGCTACGCGAAAGCGTGCGCGCCTGCTACCGTCTCGCCGACCTGATCCCGGCGGCGGAACGCGCCGTCGTCGAGACGCGACGCGAGGCCTGCCGCGCGCCGCTCGCCACCGCCATGGCCGAGTGGGAGCGCTTCAGCCAGGGCGCGGCCATCGCCCTGATGCGTTTCCACGACGTCGCGCTGCTGCTCGCCGCGACGGCGCGCGACAGCAACGATGCCGCGCTGGCGGAGCTGGCCGCCGCCATCGCCGACTTCGCCGCCTGGCTGCGCCAGCAGCCGGAGCGCGCCGATCCGGACATGGCGCTGGAAGTCGCCGGCGCGCTGGTCCTCGCGGAAGACGCGATCGAGGAGGAAGGCGCCCGCAACCCCGTCGATGAAGAGCTGTTCGCGGCCGAGGTCCATGCCCAGGGGGAACGGCTCGTCGCCTTGCACGACCCGGCCGTCCGCCTGCCGCCGGCGCGCCAGCGCTGGCGCGAGCGCCGTCTGGTGCGCCAGGTGGCGGAGGAGATGCGCGTCACGCTCGAAGCCGTCGAGCCCTTGCTTGATGCCCACTTCCGGCACCCCGGAGCGGCGGTGCCGCCGGCCGTCGCGGCGGGATTGCATCAGGTCGCCGGCGCTTGCGCGCTGCTGGCCGAGGATGCCGCCGCGCGGGTCGCGTCCGCCGCCGCCGGGCGGCTGGCCGAGGTGCGGGATGAATCGGATCGCGCCGCCATCGCCGAGCGCATCGCCGCCCTCGGCGCATTCGCCGCCGCGCTGGCGCGCGGCCGGCCGGAGCCCGAATTGCTGGCGCCGTTCGACGCCGCGGCCGCGGCGGAGGATGCCGCCGGTGCGGCCGCGGCAATCGTCCCGCCCCCGGAGCCGGCCTCGACCCCGGCCACCGGCGGCGACGCCGAACTCCTCGCCATCTTCACCGAGGAGGCGCGCGACGTGCTGGCTGAACTCGCGGCGGCCCAGCCGGCGCTGGCCGCGCAGCCCGGCGACCGCGCGGCGCTCGCCCGCATCCGGCGCGGCTTCCACACGCTCAAGGGCAGCGGCCGCATGGTCGGCCTCGACGCCCTCGGCGCCGCCGCCCTTGCGGTCGAACACCTGCTCAACCACCGCCTCGACGCGCATGCCCCCGCCGACGCCGCGCTGCTCGACCTGATCGACGCGGCGCACGCGCTCTTCGCGCGCTGGACGACCGCCCTCGAAACCGGACAGGCCGAACCCGACCCGACCACCCTGCTCGACCGCTGCGCGGCGCTCGACCCGCCCACCCCCAGCCCCGCCCTCGCGGGCAGGGAGACTACTGACGCCGTCCCGCCGGAGCTGACTTTTCCGGCCGCTCCGGACATTCCCTCCGTCGCGGCGGCCGGCGAACTCGTATCCATCCTGCGCGGCGAACTGTCGACGCCGGACGGCGCCCCGTCGCGCGCGGCCATCGACGCGGCGCGCGCGCTGGCCGCGTTGCCGGCGGAGGGCGGCCGCGCGGACGTGCAGGCGCTCGCCGACGCGCTGGCGGAAGCGCTGTCCCGCCTGGCGCTGGCCGGCGGCGCGCCGGCCGAGGCCGCGCGCATGCTGCTGGCGCGCGCCGTCGGCGCGCTCGAAGGCATGCTCGGCGCCATCGCGGAACGCCGGACGCCGGCGGCCGAAACCGGGCTGGCCGACGCGCTGGCGGCCCTGCCGGCCGAGGCGCCGGCGGTTTCCCCGTTCGCCGAGCGCCGCCAGTCGCGGCCGGCGGACGAACTCGACCCACAGCTCGTGGCACTGTTCCTCGAAGAGGCCGACGAGCAGCTGCTCCAGCTCGACGCCGACCTGCGCGCCTGGCGCGCCGCGCCGGCGCAGACCGACATCGGCCGGCGCATCGCGCGCCTGCTGCACACCTTCAAGGGCGGCGCGCGCATGTGCGGCGCGATGGGCATCGGCGAACTCGCGCACGGCATGGAGGCCCGCATCGAGGCGGCGCTCACCGACGCCGGCGCGGCGCCCGCCCTGCTCGACGCGCTCGATGCCGCCCTCGGCCGCGCCGGCCACCTGGTCGCCGAACTGCGGCCGGCATCGACCACCGCCGCCCCGGCGGCTCCGGCCGCGCCCGCGGCGGCCGCGCAGTTGCGCGTGCGCGCCGACCTCGTCGATCGCCTCGTCAACGAAGCCGGCGAAATGGCGATCGCCCGCGCCCGCATCGAAGGCGACCTCAAGGGCTTCAAGGGCGGCCTGCTCGACCTGACCGAGAACGTCGCGCGGCTGCGCGGCCAGTTGCGCGAATTCGAGATTCTCGCCGAGACGCGCATGCAGTCGCGGCAGGCCGGCGCGGCGCGGCCCGACTTCGATCCGCTCGAACTCGACCGCTTCACGCGACTGCAGGAACTGACGCGCATGATGGCGGAAAGCGTCGAGGACGTTTCCACGGTGCAGCACGCGCTGCTGCGCCGGCTGGACGGCGCCGGCGAGGCCCTCGCCGCCCAGTCGCGCCACAACCGCGAGCTTGCGCACGCACTGCTGCGCGCGCGCATGGTGCCCTTCGGCACCGTCGCCGAGCGCCTGCACCGCGTGGTGCGCCAGACCGCCCGGGAACTCGACCGGCAGGCGAGCCTCGACATCCGCGGCGGCGACGCGCCGGTCGACCGCAACGTACTGGAGCGCATGCTTGCCCCGCTCGAACACCTGCTGCGCAACGCCGTCGCCCATGGCATCGAGCCGCCGGCGGCGCGCGCGGCGGCCGGCAAGCCGGCGGCCGGGCAGATCGTGCTCGACATCGCGCCGGCCGACGACGCGATCGTCCTGACGCTCGCCGACGACGGCGCCGGACTCGACCTCGAAGCGATCCGCCGGCGCGCGCTGGAACGCGGCCTGCTGGCGGAGGACGCCCCCAGCGATGCGGCCGCGCTGGCCGAACTGATCTTCCGCCCCGGCTTCTCGACCGCCGCGACGGTCAGCGCCGTCGCCGGGCGCGGCGTCGGCCTCGACGTGGTGCGCGAGGAGGTCGCCCGGCTCGGCGGACGCGTCGCGGTCGACGGCAATCCCGGCACGGGCACGCGCTTCGAGATCGTCCTGCCGCTCACGCTGGCGGTGATCCCCGTGATGCTCGTCATGGCGGACGGACGACCCTGGGCGATTCCCGCCGCACTGGTCGAGGAGGCGCGCGCGCTCGACGCGGCGGAAGCCGCCGAACTGCGCGCGGCCGGCGGCGTGACGCGCAACCGCCGCCGCTACCCCCTGAGCGACCTCGGCGGGCTGTACGGCATGGTCGCGTCGGCCAACGCGACGGCTGCCGAGGCGGGCGGACTGCTGCTGCTCCGCAGCGGCGGCGACGCGCTCGCCCTCGCTGTCGACGCGCTGAAGCAAAACCAGGAAGTGGTGGTCAAGCCGGTCGGCGACATGCTCGCGCGCGTGCCCGGGCTTGCCGGCGCGACGGTACTGCCCGACGGCGCGGTCGCCCTGATCGTCAATCCCGTCGCGCTGGCGCGGCGGGACGGCGTCCGCGCCTTCGCCGCCGCCGTCCCGCCGGGACTGACTTTTTCCGCCGCCGCCATCGCGGCGCCGGCGGTGATGGTCGTCGACGATTCGCTCACGGTGCGCAAGATCACCGGCCGCCTGCTGGAACGCGCCGGCTATCGCGTCATGGCCGCCCGGGACGGCGCCGACGCCCTCGAACAGCTCGCCGCACAGCGTCCCGCCGTCATCCTCGCCGACATCGAGATGCCGCGCATGGACGGCTTCGAGCTGGTGCGCGCGCTGCGCGCCGACGCGCGGCTGGCCGACATTCCCGTCATCATGATCACCTCGCGCATCGCCGCCAAACATCGCCAGCTCGCGCTGGAACTCGGCGTGCGCGACTATCTGGGCAAACCCTACGACGAGGACGCGCTGCTGGCGCGCATAGCGGAGTTGAGCAAGGCATGAGGACGATCTGTCTGCTGGTTTGCGCGCTGGCCCTGGCCCTGCCGGCCGGCGCGGGCGTGACCAAGTGGATCGACGCGCAGGGCCGCGTGCATTACGGCGACCGGCCGCCCGTCGGCAAGGGCGGCACCACCGCCCCGCTGCGGGGCACGGTCTCGGTCGGCGACGGCATCACCCTGGTGCCCGGCATGGACACGACGCAAGGCGCCGACGCGGAATTCGCCAGGGCGGTGGCGGCGCCGCGCAAGGGCGAGGTGTGGATCTACACGACCGCGAACTGCGGCTTCTGCAAGCGCGCGATGCGGCATCTGGGTGACCGCGGCATCGCCTTCGTCGAGAAGGACATCGGCGTCAACGCCGCCTACCAGGCCGAGTTCCGCGCGATCGGCGGCAGGGGCGTGCCCGTCACGCTCTCCGGCAGCCAGCGCGCCAACGGCTACCGCAAGGAGGCCTTCGAGGCCTTCCTCAAGGCCGCGGGCTTCTGAGCCGGATCAGGCTGTCGTGTCGATCACCTTGCCGGTGACCTGGCCCTGGATGTTGGGCACGGGGCGGGCAGGCTCTTCCTTTTCCTGCCGCTGCCCCTGTTCCTGCTGCTTGTGCCGCGACTGGCCGTCGGGATTGGTACGGCTGGCATCGGGCTTGGCATGGACGAGCGGGGGCGTCACGAGTGCCAGTAGCGCGCTGTAAGTCATCTTTCACCTCCCGGTTCATCCAACATGCCTACCGCATCTATCGGCAGCGCCTGTTCCGACTTGAGCAGCCTGTCACGGTTCGCCAAGGGTCGGACGACGGATTACAATTGGGCCACCCATGAATACCGCCAGCACCGTCGAATCCATCAGCCTCGCGAATCACTTCCTGATCGCCATGCCCGCCATGACCGATCCGAACTTTTCGCGCACGCTGACCTTTCTGTGCGAGCACAACGCCGAAGGCGCGCTGGGCATCATCATCAACCGGCCGCTCGACATCAGCCTCGGCGCGCTGTTCGAGCGCGTCAGCATGCCGCTGGCGCCGGGCGAGAACCAGGAGAAATACAACGACCTGCCGGTGTTCTTCGGCGGGCCGGTGCAGACCGATCGCGGCTTCGTGCTGCACCGGCCGGTCGGTCAGTGGCAGTCGACCCTGCATGTCGGCGCCGACGTCGGCCTGACGAGTTCGCGCGACATCCTGCAGGCAATGAGCGACGAGGGTCAGCCCAGCGACGTGCTGGTCTCGCTCGGCTATGCCGGCTGGGCGGCGGGCCAGCTCGAATGGGAGCTGTCGCAGAACGCCTGGCTGACCGTGGCCGCCGATCCCGAGATCATCTTCGCCATGCCGGCCGAAGAGCGCCTGCCCGCCGCGATGCAGCTGCTCGGCATCGACTTCGCCAACCTGTCGGAAGTGGCGGGCCATGCCTGAGTCGGAAACCGTCATGGCTTTCGACTTCGGCGAGCAGCGCATCGGCGTGGCCATCGGCGAGACCCTGCTGGGCGAGGCGCGCGCGCTCGCCACCGTGGCCGAATCCGCCAACGACCGCCGCTTCGCCGCCATCGGCCGGTTGATCGACGCGTGGCGCCCGACGCGCCTCGTCGTCGGCCTGCCGCGCCATGTCGATGACGCCGAACACGAATTCGCCGCGCGCTGCGAGCGCTTCGCGCGCCAGCTCGAAGGTCGCTACCGGCTACCGGTGGAATTCGCCGACGAGCGCTATTCCTCCGCCGTCGCCGCATCCAGGCTCGACGGCGACAAGCGCAAGCACAAGGCGCGCCTCGATGCCGAGGCCGCCGCCATCATCCTGCAAGCCTGGTTCGACCAACGCCATGCCATTCCTGCCACCCGTCACTGAACTGATCGACCGGCTCGCCGCGCAGATCCGGCCGCGCCTCACGCCCGCGACCGTGCTGGTCGGCATCCACACCGGCGGCGTGTGGGCCGCCGAGGCGCTCGCCGCCGCGCTCGGCCTGCCCGCGCCCGCGAGCATCGACGTCTCGCTGCACCGCGACGACCACCACCTCGGCAGCGGCCTCAAGGCCGGCGGACGCGCTTCGCAGCTGCCCGACGTGGAAGGCGCGCACCTGATCCTCGTCGATGACGTGCTCTACACCGGCCGCACCATCCGCGCGGCGCTGAACGAGATTTTCGATTACGGCCGGCCGGCGACGGTGGAACTCGCGGTGCTGGCCGATCGCGGCGGCCGCGAACTGCCGGTGATGGCGAATTACTGCGCCCACGTGCTGGCCCTGCCGGCCAGCCAGAGTCTCGACCTGACCAAGGGCGAGGATGGAACGCTGAACTTCAGTCTGAGGGAAAAATGACCACGGCCAACCCGCAACTGAACGCGCACGGCGAGCTGATCCACCTGCTCAGCCTCGAAGGCCTGCCGCGCGAGATCCTGCATGGCATCCTCGACCGCGCCGCCCCTTTCACGGCGGTGGCCGAGCGCGAAGTGAAGAAGGTGCCGCTGCTGCGCGGCAAGAGCGTGTTCAACCTGTTCTTCGAGAATTCGACGCGCACGCGCACCACCTTCGAGATCGCCGCCAAGCGCCTCTCGGCCGACGTCATCAACCTCAACATCAACACCTCGTCCGCCGCCAAGGGCGAGAGCCTGCTCGACACGGTGGACAACCTCGCCGCGATGCAGGCCGACATGTTCGTCGTGCGCCATGCCTCCAGCGGCGCGCCCTACCTGATCGCGCGCCATCTCGCCGCGACCGGGCGCGACCACATCCACGTCGTCAATGCCGGCGACGGCCGCCATGCGCATCCGACGCAGGGCCTGCTCGACATGTACACGATCCGCCACTACAAGCGGGACTTCACCGGGCTGGCGGTGGCGGTGGTCGGCGACATCCTGCACTCGCGCGTGGCGCGCAGCCAGTTGCATGCGCTGGCGACGCTGGGGGTGCCCGACATCCGCCTCGTCGGCCCGAAGACCCTGCTGCCGGCGGCGGCCGACCGGATGATCGAGGGCGCGCCGCTGCGCGTCTGCCACGACCTCGCCGACGGCCTGCGCGGCGCCGACGTGGTGATGATGCTGCGCCTGCAAAATGAGCGCATGAACGGCGCCCTGCTGCCGAGCACGCAGGAATTCTTCAAGTCCTGGGGTCTGACCCCGGAAAAACTCGCGCTGGCGAAGCCCGACGCGATCGTCATGCACCCGGGGCCGATGAACCGTGGCGTCGAGATCGATTCGGCGGTGGCCGACGGCCGGCAGGCGGTGATCCTGCCGCAGGTGACCTTCGGCATCGCCGTGCGCATGGCGGTGATGAGCATGCTGGCGGGCGCAAGCGGAGGCGGCCAATGAAAATTGAAATTCGCAACGGCCGCGTCATCGACCCGGCCAGCGGCCTCGACCGGCCGGCCAGCGTGTGCGTCGCCGACGGGAAAATAGTCAGCGTCGGCGACACGGCGGCGGGCTTCCGCGCCGAGGGCGTCCTCGACGCGACCGGCTGCGTCGTCTGCCCCGGCCTCATCGACCTGTCGGCGCGCCTGCGCGAACCGGGCTTCGAATACAAGGCGACGCTCGAATCCGAGATGGCGGCGGCGGCGGCCGGCGGCGTGACGCGTCTGGTCTGCCCGCCCGACACCGATCCGCCGCTCGACGAACCCGGCCTCGTCGAGATGCTCAAGCACCGCGCGCGTCAACCGGGCTTCGCCCATGTGCATCCGATGGGCGCGCTCACCGTCGGCCTTGCCGGCCAGCGTCTGACCGAGATGGCCGAACTCGCCGAGGCCGGCTGCATCGCCTTCGGCCAGGCCAGCGTCAGCATCGTCGATACCCAGGTGCTGCTGCGCGCGATGCAATACGCGGCGACGTTCGGCTACAGCGTCTGGCTGCAGGCGCAGGACACGCATCTGGCCAGGGACGGCGTCGCCCACGACGGCGCGGTCGCGGCGCGCCTCGGCCTCGCCGGCATTCCGGTGGTGGCCGAAACCGTGGCGCTCGCCACCTACCTCCAGCTCGCGCGCGAAACCGGTGCGCGATTGCACGTGCGC
The DNA here is from genome assembly GCA_040754195.1 of Pseudomonadota bacterium. Classification (GTDB taxonomy): domain Bacteria; phylum Pseudomonadota; class Gammaproteobacteria; order Burkholderiales; family Rhodocyclaceae; genus Sulfuricystis. The sequence goes on from JBFMDJ010000027.1 coordinate 34,311, forward strand.
CGCCTCTCGTCCGCTGCCGGCCTTGCCATGATCCGCGCCGCGCGCGCCGAAGGGCTGGCGGTGAGCTGCGACATCACCATCAACCACCTGCACCTGTGCGACCGCGACATCGGCTTCTTCGACGCCCATGCGCGCCTCGACCCGCCGCTGCGCGGCGCGGAGGACCGCGCGGCGCTGGCCGCCGGACTCGCCGACGGCAGCATCGACGTGCTCGTGTCCGATCACACGCCGGTCGACGACGATGCCAAGCAGATGCCCTTCGCCGAAGCCGAAGCCGGCGCCACCGGGCTGGAACTGCTGCTGCCGCTGACGTTGAAATGGGCCGCCGACGCCGCCGTGCCGCTAGCCACGGCGCTGGCGCGCGTCACCTGCGACCCGGCGCGCATCCTCGGTCTTGAGCGCGGCTGCCTCAAGCCCGGGCTGCCGGCCGACATCTGCGTCTTCGATCCGGCGGCGACCGCCACGGTCAGCCGCGAGCGCCTCAAGAGCCAGGGCAAGAACACGCCCTTCCTCGGTCACGAGCTGGCCGGCGAAGTGCGCTACACCCTGATCGACGGCCATCTGGCTTACGCGGCCGACCGCCTGCTGTGACAGGCGGCATCGTCACCTTCAAGTCAGCCGCCTGCGCGGACGTGATCTATTTCGGCGACGTGGCACGGCGCATGATGGAACTGATGGGCAAGGAGGCGACCGACAAGGGCATCCTCACCATCGAGCAGTTGCCCGACGCCATTGCCCGCCTCAAGAGGGCCATCGAAGCAGACAGGGAATGCCACCGCCGGCATGTCCTCGACGAGGAACCGGGAATGGAAACGGCGGATGACGGCGGCACGCGCCCGCGCGTCAGCCTGACGCAGCGCGTGCTGCCGCTGCTCTCGATGCTGGAAGAATCCCTCGGGGAAAAGAAGCCGGTGGTCTGGGGCGTCTGAAGCCCTCAGAATAATTCGATCTCGCCGCCGGAGCTTTCCACTTCCTTCATGCGCACGGCCATGTAGGTGTCGAGCGCCTCCTTGACGGTCGCGCCCTTGAGCACCGATTCGAACATCGCGCGCTCCTCCGCCATGGTGTATTTGGCGAGGATTTCCTCCTGCAGCGTCTTCCATTCGTCGGGACGATACAGGCGCCGCTGGTCCGACACCAGCCGTGACAGGCCTTCGAGGCCGTGGCAGACGTGGTCGAGCCGCTGCACCAGCTTGTCGTAGAACTGAAAGGCGACGATGGCCTGATGCACCTTGCTGGTCACCAGCCGCGTGTTGCCCTGGATCTCCGCCTTGACCAGGCCGTTGCCGATGGTGTCGGGCAGCGTATCGACGGCTGCCTCGATGAGTTGCAGCGTGTCGGCCAGCGAAGTGAAGGTGTCGGTCAGAACATCGACCGAGCTGTTCGAGTCCTTCATCGCCGCCTCGACCTGACCGGCGGCCAGTTCGAGCATCAGGACGGTCTCGCGGATCTGGCTCCAGTCGAGGTCGGGGTCGTGTGCGCGCGTGCCGCGCGCGGTGTCATCGGTCATGCTGCATGGCTCCCTGCGATACAGGGCGCCATGATAAACCCGATCGGCGTCAGTGCGCTGCGCCGTCCCGGCCGATGAAGCTGACCGGAAAGACCGCCTCGGGGCCGGCAGCCGGGGTCGCGACGTTCTCGTAGTCTGGCATCTGCACGGCGCCGATGCCGGCCGCCTTGACCAGCTTTTGCACCAGCACCTGCATCTGCTCGGCGAACCAGTCCTCCTCGCAGCGCGTCGGCATGAAGCGCAGTTCGCGCACGCTGTCCGGCGTTTCCTCCGGCGCCAGGATTTCGTTCGCGGCGTAGGCGTTGGAGAAGAAGGGGCCGGCGATGAAGCGCAGCCGCCAGTCATCGCCGTCGGCCTCGGGGTCCGGCTCGACGATGAAGACGCGCACGCCCTCGGCGGTCTGCTCCTCGTCGTCGGTACGCTCGCCGAAGACCGGCACAGCGGCGAAGGCCGGCTGCTTGTTGCGCATCACATGAGCCACGGCTTCCTTGAAGGACAGGCGGCCATCATTTTCTTCGCTCATCATCGTCTCCTGATTGGGGTTAGAGCAGCGGGGCGAGCCATTTTTCGGCTTCTGGAACCGGGTAATTGGAGCGTTTCGCCCAATCTTCAAGCTGGTCGCGACCGATTTTCGTGATGGCGAAGTATTTCGCCTGTGGGTGGGCGAAATAAAAACCGGAGACAGACGCTGCTGGCGTCATGGCGAAATTCTCGGTGAGATCGATCCCTATCTTGGCAGTGGCATCGAGCAGCGTGAACAAGTCCTTCTTCACGGTATGGTCGGGGCAGGCCGGATAGCCCGGCGCCGGACGGATGCCCTGGTATTTTTCGGCGATCAGGTCGTCACAAGTCAGCTTGCCGTGCTCGCTGTCGCGGGCGTAGCCCCAGTCGTCGATTCGCACGCGCTCGTGCAACCACTCGGCGGCGGCTTCGGCGAGGCGGTCGGCGAGCGACTTGAGCATGATCGCATGGTAGTCGTCGTGCTGGGCTTCGAATTCCTTCAGCTTGGCCTCGATGCCGATGCCGGCAGTGACGGCGAATGCGCCGATGTAATCCGCCGTTCCCTGCGGGGCAATGAAGTCGGCCAGACAGAAATTGGCCTGATCGCCCGGCCGCTCGTGCTGCTGGCGCAAGCCTCTCCACGTCATCGCTACGGAGTCGCGCGTCTCGTCCCGATATATCTCGATGTCGTCGCCGACGCGGTTCGCGGGAAACAGACCGAACACCGCGTTGCTGACGAGCCACTTTTCCTCGACGATCTTCTTCAGCATCGCCTGCGCGTCGGCGAAAACGGCACGTGCCTGCTCGCCGACTTTCGCATCGTCGAGAATCTGCGGGTAGCGGCCGGCGAGATCCCAGGTCTGGAAGAAGGGGCCCCAGTCGATGTAGCGCGCCAGCGTGGCGAGGTCGATCCTGCAAAGGGGACGCAGGCCGGGACGACGCGGCTGGAAGGGCGCGTAATCCAGCCGCGGGCCGTTGGCGCGCGCGGCCTCCAGCGTCAGCAGCTTCACGCCCTGCTTGCCCGCGTGCAGCGCGCGGACCTTCGCGTAGTCGGCGGCGATCTCGTCCTTGAAGCCGGCGGCCTGCTCGTCCGACAGCAGCTTGGTGACGACGCCGACGGCGCGCGAGGCGTCCGGCACATAGACCACCGTGCCCTGATAGTGCGGCGCGATCTTGATCGCCGTGTGGGCGCGGCTGGTCGTCGCGCCACCGATCAGCAGCGGCGCGGCGAGGCCCTGGCGCTGCATCTCGGCGGCGACATGGGCCATTTCCTCCAGCGAAGGCGTGATGAGGCCGGAGAGGCCAACGGCATCGGCGCCATGTTCCTTTGCGGCCGCGATGATCTTGTCGGTCGCCACCATCACGCCGAGGTCGACGATCTCGTAGCCGTTGCAGGCGAGCACCACGCCGACGATGTTCTTGCCGATGTCGTGCACGTCGCCCTTGACGGTGGCGAGAACGATCCTGCCCTTGGCCGCCGCGCCGGTGCGCAGCTTCTCTTCCTCGATGTAGGGCACGAGGTGGGCGACCGCCTGCTTCATGACGCGCGCCGACTTGACCACCTGCGGCAGGAACATCTTGCCCGCGCCGAACAGGTCGCCGACGGCGTTCATGCCGGCCATCAGCGGGCCTTCGATGACATGCAGCGGCGGCTTGCCGGCGGCGGCCAGCGCGGCGCGGCACTCCTCGGTGTCGGCAACGACGTATTCGGTAATGCCGCGCACCATGGCGTGTTCGAGGCGTTTCTCGACCGGCCATTCGCGCCACGCCAGATCGACGACCTGTTCCTTGGCGCTGCCCTTGACGGAGATGGCGAACTCCACCAGCGCATCTCCGGCGCCGGGTTTGCGGTTGAGCACGACATCCTCGACCTTTTCGCGCAACACCGGATCGAGCTGGTCATACACGCCCAACTGACCGGCATTGACGATGCCCATGGTGAGGCCGGCCTTGATGGCGTGGTAGAGGAAAACGGTGTGGATCGCCTCGCGCACCGGCTCGTTGCCGCGGAAGCTGAAGCTCACATTGGAGATACCGCCGGAAATGTGGGCGTGCGGCAGGTTCAGCTTGATCCAGCGGCAGGCTTCGATGAAGTCGACGGCGTAGTTGTCGTGTTCGGGAATGCCGGTGGCGATGGCGAAGACGTTCGGGTCGAAGATGATGTCCTCGGCCGGGAAGCCATCGGCGACCAGCAGGTCGTAGGCGCGCTTGCAGATCTCGATCTTGCGCGCGTAGGTGTCGGCCTGACCGGCTTCGTCGAAGGCCATCACGATGACGGCCGCGCCGAGACGCCGCGCCTGACGCGCCTGTGCGAGGAACTTCGCCTCGCCCTCCTTCATCGAGATCGAGTTGACGATGCCCTTGCCCTGCGCGCACTTCAGGCCGGCTTCGATGACCTCCCATTTCGACGAGTCGAACATCAGCGGCACGCGCGAGATGTCCGGCTCGCTGGCGATCAGGTTGGCGAAGCGCACCATCGCCGCGCGCGAATCGAGCATCGCCTCGTCCATGTTGATGTCGACGATCTGCGCACCGTTCTCGACCTGCTGGCGCGCCACGGTCAGCGCGTCGTCGAGGCGGCCTTCGAGGATCATCTTCGCGAAGGCGCGCGAGCCGGTGACGTTGGTGCGCTCACCGACGTTGACGAACAGCGAGTCGGCGCCGATGTTGCAGGGTTCGAGTCCGGCCAGCCGCAGGGAAAAGTCAGGCGCGGCGGGGCGCCGTGGCGCGATGTCCTTCAGCGCCTCCGCGATGGCGCGGATGTGGTCGGGCGAGGTGCCGCAGCAGCCGCCGGCGATGTTGAGCAGGCCGTCCCTTGCCCACTGTGCGAGTTCGCCGGCGAGCATCTCCGGCGTCTCGTCGTAGCCCGTGGGGGCGAGCGGATTGGGCAAGCCGGCGTTCGGGTGCGCCGAGACGCAGCAATCCGCCACACGGCCGATCTCCTCGACGTATTGGCGCAGTTCCTTCGCGCCGAGCGCGCAGTTGAGGCCGAAAGACAGCGGCCGCGCGTGGCGCAGCGAATTCCAGAATGCCTCGGCGGTCTGGCCCGACAGGGTGCGGCCCGATGCATCGGTGATGGTGCCGGAGATCATGATCGGCCAGCGGCGGCCGGCCTGATCGAAGAACTGCTCGATGGCATACAGCGCCGCCTTGGCATTGAGCGTGTCGAAGATGGTTTCGACCAGCAGAATGTCGGCGCCGCCTTCGGCGAGACCGCGCGCCGCCTCGATGTAGTCGGCGACCAGCGCGTCGAACGTGATGTTGCGCGCGCCGGGATCGTTCACGTCGGGCGAGATCGAGCAGGTACGCGAGGTGGGGCCGAGCACGCCGGCGACGAAACGCGGCCGGTCGGCGGTGGAATGCTCGTCGGCGACGGCACGCGCCAGCCGCGCGGCGGCCACGTTCAACTCGAAAGCGACAGCGGCCAGACCGTACTCGGCCTGCGAAACGCGCGTGGCGTTGAAGGTATTGGTCTCGACGATGTCGGCGCCGGCCGCGAGGTATTCGGCGTGGATGCCGGTGATGACGTCCGGCCGTGTCAGGCAGAGCAGGTCGTTGTTGCCCTTGAGGTCTTTTTCATGTCCGGCGAAGCGTTCGCCGCGATAATCCGCCTCCGCCAGTCCGTGCCGCTGCACCATGGTGCCCATGGCGCCGTCGAGAATGAGAATGCGCCGCGCGAGCAGGTCGCGCAGTTCGCTGGAGCGGTCTGGCTGCATGGAAAATATGACGGAAGTGATTGAATCGCGGCGTATTTTATCATGCGGCTTTTATATGCTTGATTTATGGAGCAATTAGTATTACTGTTCCAAAACACATGCAAGGAGAACCGCCCATGGAACATCTGACCCCCAAAGAGACTGCTCAATTCCTCCGTGACAATCCCAAGGCCCTGTTCATCGACTGCCGCAGCGAAATGGAATTCCTCTTCGTCGGCCATCCGTCCGGCGCGTTGCACGTCGCCTGGAACGACGGACCGGATTGGGAAGTCAATCCCCACTTCGTCGGCGAGGTGAAGAAGCTCGCCGGCCATGTGCATGATCGCCCCGTCGTGCTGATCTGCCGTTCCGGCAACCGCTCGGTCGACGCCGGCATCGCTCTCGAGCAGGCCGGCTTCACCCGCGTTTACAACGTGCTGCACGGCTTCGAGGGCGAGCTTGACGACCATCACCATCGGGGCAGCGAAAACGGCTGGCGCTTCGACGGCCTGCCCTGGGAACAGTGCTGACTCAGAGCTTCGCGCGGTCCCAAGCGGCGGCGGCGGCCGCCACGCGCTGGCCGAACAGCTTCGCCGTTTCCAGATCGCCCAACGACATCTCGTCCGTGCTGCTGTCGGACGGCGACTGCGCCATCGCGCCGCCGAACGAGCCAAGGTAGTTGATGTCGTCGCGCCGGGCCGCCTTGGTGTTCGCCGGCATCATCCCGCTGCCCACCCAGAGACCGCCGTGCTGCATCGCCAGCGTGAACAGGTAGTGCAGCGTCGACAGCTTGTCGCCGTTCATCGACGCCGAATTGGTGAAGCCGGCGAACAGCTTGTCCTTCCACGCCTGGGAAAACCAGGGCTTGGACGAGGCATCGGCGAATTTCTTGAACTGCCAGCTCACGCTGCCCATGTAGGTCGGCGTGCCCATGATGATGGCGTCGGCGGCAGCGAGGCTGTCCCAGCCGTCGGCGGGCAGGTTGCCCTCGGCGTCGATGGGAACCAGTTGCGCGCCGGCACCCGCCGCGACGGCCTGCGCCATGCGCAGGGTGTGGCCATAGCCGGAATGGAAGACGACTGCGATCTTGCTCATGGCGTTTCTCCTTGGGTTGGGATGATGTTCAGGCAAGGCGTCCGTCGCGGTAGTCGGCGAACGCCCGGTAAATTTCCTGCTGCGAATTCATGACGAATGGGCCATAGGCCGCGATGGGCTCGCCGAGCGGCTGCCCGGCGACGAGGATTAGGCGGGTATCGTCCGCCGCCGCCTCGATCGCGACGCCGTCACCCGTGTTGGCGAAAATCGCCATGGTTTGCGCGGCAACCACGCTGTCGCCGATACGTGCCGCGCCGCGATAGACGTAGGCGAAGACGTTCAGCTCCGCCGCCAGCGGCTGTCCGAAGCGGGCGCCAGCCGGCAGATGGATGTCGAGGTAGAGCGGCGCCGTGGTTTCCCGCGTGACAGCGCCGCTCACGCCGCGGCTCGCGCCGGCCAGTACGATGACCGTCGCGCCCGTTCCGGTCACGAAGCGCGGCAGTTCGGCGGCGGCAAAGTCGCGATACCAGGGCGCGCACAACTTGTCGCGCGCCGGCAGGTTGAGCCAGAGCTGGAAGCCCGCCATCACGCCTTCCTCCTGCTCGGGCATCTCGGAATGGATCACGCCGCGTCCGGCCGTCATCCATTGCATGCCGCCGTTTTCCAGCAGTCCTTCGTGGCCGGCACTGTCACGGTGGCGCATGCGCCCGGCGAGCATGTAGGTGATGGTTTCGAAGCCGCGGTGCGGATGGTCGGGAAAGCCGGCGAGATAATCGTCCGGCGCGTCGCTACCGAAGGCGTCGAACATCAGGAAGGGATCGAGGCGGCGTTGCAGGTCCTGCGTCAGCACGCGGGTCAGGCGCACACCGGCGCCATCGGACGTCTCGCGCCCGACCACCTGTCTTTCGACGGCACGCGGACGTTCGATCATCTGGTCTGGAAGGGTTTGCATGGCGATCTCCTTGAGATGCCCTCACTGTATTGACTTCCATTCGTCAACAGAAGTCCGCAAATCGGCTAAGATCGTTCCATAAATGGAACAATACGAACCCAACGACCTGCTGTTGTTCGCCCGCGTCGCCGAGGCCGGCAGCTTCAGCCGCGCCGCCGAACGCGTCGGCCTGCCGAAATCCACGGTCTCGCGCCGCATCGCCGCGCTGGAAACCCGACTCGGCGAACGGCTGATGCTGCGCACCACGCGCCGCCTCGCCATCACCGAATTCGGCCTGCAACTGCTGGAACACGCACGGCAGGTCGCCGCCGAGGTGGATGCGGTCAAGGCGCTGTCAGAACACCGGCAGGCGCGCCCCTCGGGCCGCCTGCGCGTCTCGATGCCCAGCGACTTCGCCACCCTGCTGCTCGCCGACATGCTCGCCGCCTTCGTCGCGCTGCATCCGGCCGTGACGCTGGAACTCGACCTCTCGCCCCGGCGCGTCGACCTGCTCGGCGAGGGCTATGACCTCGCGGTGCGGATGGGCGAACTGCCCGACGACAGCCTGCTCGCCGCACGCCACCTTGCCGACTTTTCCGCCGGCCTCTATGCCGCCCCGGCCTACCTCGCCGAACGCGGCGAACCCGCCGCGCCGGACGATCTCGCGCGCCACGATGCCCTCTGCCTGCTGGCCCGCAACGGCGAACGCGGCGGCTGGACGCTGATGCGGGGCGACGAACGCTGGACCGGCCACCCTCCCGGCCGCGTCGGCGCCAACTCGCCGGAACTGCTGATCGCGCTGGCCCGCGCCGGCGCCGGCATCGCTGCAGTGCCCGACACCTTCACCGCGCCCGACCTGCGCGCGGGGCGCCTGCGGCGCGTGCTGCCCGACTGGCATCTGCCGGCCCATCCGGCCTGGGCGGTCTTCCCCGGCCGCCGCCTGATGCCGGCGAAGACCCGCGCCTTCCTCGACATGCTGCTGGCGGCGCTGGAACCCGCGCCGGTTCAGCCGGTTTCGCCGTCGACATAGAACCAGCGCCCGTCCGCGCGCACGAAGCGGCTGGTTTCGTGCAACAGGTGGGCGCGGCCGCCGACCTTGTAGCGCGCGACGAACTCGACGACGGCATGATCGGCGTCCTGCATTTCGTGGCGCCGGACGGTCAGGCCGATCCACCGGGTCGGCTCCAGGTCGAGGCGGGCCGGGCGGGTGCCGGCATGCCAGGTGGCGAGCAGGTAGGCTTCATCCATCCGCACGTAGGCCGTATAACGCGAACGCATCAGCGCTTCGGCCGTCGGCGCGGCGGTGCCCGCGAGATACGGGCCGCAGCAGTCCGCGAACCCGCGCCCGCTGCCGCAGGGGCAGACATCCGCCAGGGGAGTCTTGCGCGTCTTCATGGTGGCCGGCACTGTAACATCGCGCCATGCCCAGGTTCGCCCCCTTCCTCGCCGCCCTGCGCGACCCCGCGCGCTGGCGCCGCTGGCTGATCGAAGCCCTGATCCTGATCGCCATCGTCGGCGCGGTCACCGTCTGGCAGAACCACGGCCTGCCCGAGGGCGCGGCCCCGCAACTGGTCGGCTTGCGCACCGACGGGGCGACAGAAGACCTCGGCAAAAAAGTCAGCGCCGGCGGGACGGCGACCCTTGTGGTTTTCTGGGCCACCTGGTGCCCGTTTTGCCGCGCCGAGGAGGACAACATCGTCGCCGTGGCCGCGGACTGGCCGGTCGTCTCGGTGGCGCTGCAATCCGGAGACCCGCACGCGGTGGCGCAATACCTGAAGGAGCGCGGCGTCGATCTGCCGGCGGTGGTCGACGACGACGGCTTCATCGCCGCCGCCTGGCGCGTGCGCGGCACCCCGACCCACTTCATCCTCGACCCGGCCGGCCGCATCCGCTTCCGCGTCGTCGGCTACGCCACCGAATGGGGACTGCGGTTCAGGCTGTGGTGGGCGTCGCGGTTCCCCGCAGACAACGCCCGAGAGAACCAAGGAGAATATTGATGGTGGAAGTGCAATCCCATGGCTTCACGTTCGAACGCTGGGTGCGCGACACGCTGTTTGACGGCTACGCGGGCGACTACGGTCAGGAATGGGATATTCCCGCCGATGCCAACCACTCCACATTACTGCCGACCGATCTGCGAGGGCTGCCGGTATCCGTCAAGACTGCCGGGTTCGGCACACCAATCGGGCTGGGCGACATTCTCCGGCAGCGCCGCATCGAACAACCCTTCCTGATGATCGTGGGCTTCTGGCGCAAGCACTCGGAAACGGAAAAGTGGTTCGAAGAAATCGGCTGGGCCAGATTCTCGGCGGAATCATGGAGCGGCCTTTGGGGCGATCTTTCCCCGCAGTCGATCTGTGCGCTCGATGCCAAGGTGAAATCTCACGGCGTCGGCCAGCATGAGGCGGCGCGACTGTTCGCCAGAAACTGGAAGAAAAACACGCCGGAACTGAAATCCTGCCGCATCGTCGTCAATCCGAAGATCGACTCGAAGGATCAGCGCCGCATCCAGTGCTCGCTGCCGTTCAAGGTCTTCTGGGAGCATGCAGGCCGCGAACCGCAACGACAGGAACAGCCGAGGCTGTTCGGGCGCACGTTCAGAAATCCGGTCAAATCTTCGCCGCGCAGCTTCAAATAAACGGCAATTCCGGGTGTGCCAGCAGCGCCTCGATGCGCTTCTTCGCCATCTCCGCGAAGCCCTGATTCGACTCGATGCCGACCCAGCGGCGTCCCGCGCTTTCGCAGGCCGCCGCCGTGGTGCCGCTGCCGAGGAAGGGATCGAGCACCCAATCGCCCGGCCGGCTGCTCGACGCGACGATCTGGTTGATGAGGGCGATGGGCTTCTGCGAGGGATGGCCGATCTTTTCTTTCGACGCCCCCTTCAATGAGGGGATGCGCAGGATGTTGGTGGCGTATTTGCCCTTGCGCAGGTGCTTTTCGCGCGCTGTCTTGTCCTTGTAGCGCTTGTCGCGCAGATACATCCGAATGGTTTCCTCGTCGTAGGGCAGGCGCACGGCATCCTTGTCGAAATAGGGCTTGCTGTCGGCGCTCTTGCGCAGCACCAGCACCATCTCGTATTGCGGCGTGAAGGAATCGTAGCGCTCGTTGTAGCCCACCGCGCGATCCCAGATCAGCATGTCGTGGAACTGCATCTCGCGCGCCAGCAGCGAACAGGTGTGCAGCCAGACGTGCTCGCGCTTGCCGAGCTGGCCGAAGATGTAGAGCAGGCCGTCGTCCTTCAGCACGCGCTTGCAGGCGCGCACCCATTGCAGCGTCCAGTCGAGATAGGCTTCCGGGCTTTCCCAAGTATTGTCCCAATCATGTTCGAGCAGCACCTGAAAATAAGGCGGGTCGGCGACGATCAACTGGAACTGGCCCGGAGCGAACCGTTCCAGCGCGCGCACCGCATCTCCGCAAATGATTTCGCCGTGCCCCACTTCGACAGAATAGCAATCGACCTCGTAGGCCGGCTTCGCGCTGTCCTCGAGAAGAAATTCCGCCGCCGCTTCCTTGTGCGGCCGGCCCGGAGGCTTGCGGCCATGTCTCGCAAAAGACTCGACATCGGCCCGATTCAGGATCAGGTCGCGTCCTCTCTTTTCGGCCGACAGACGGTTCTCCTTGATCAGGCGTCTGACGCGCGCCTGGCTGATGCCTAGCACTAGCGCTGCATCGGCGGTCGTCAAATTATTCTCCATGCGCAACAGTTTATCGCTGATCGGCCGCGAGTCAATTCCAATCGGGGATTTGAGACAATGCATCAATGTGTCCTTCGTTTCCGCCGCTGCGCCTCGCCTGGGCCGTCTGGGGCCTCGGCGCCCTCTTCTACCTGTTCGCCTTCTACCAGCGCGTCGCGCCAGCGGTGATGACCGACCGGCTGATGGCCGACTTCGCCATCGGCGGGGCGGCGCTCGGCAATCTCTCGGCGTTCTACTTCTACGCCTACGTGGCGATGCAGATTCCCACCGGCGTGATGGCCGACCGCTTCGGGCCGCGTCGCGTGCTGGCGGGCGGCGCGGGCGTGGCGGCGCTCGGCAGCCTGCTGTTCGCGTTGGCGCCAGATTTCGGCTGGGCCGGCGTCGGCCGGCTGCTGGTAGGGGCCTCGGTCGCCGTGGCTTTCGTCTCCTGCCTCAAGCTCGCCAGCCACTGGTTCCCGCCGCATCGATACGCGCTCGTCTCGGGCATGGCGCTGTTCTTCGGCGTGGTCGGCGGCGTGATGGCCGGCGTGCCGCTGCGCCTGCTGGTCGAGACTTTCGGCTGGCGTCCGGTGATGGGCGGCGCGGGCATCTTCGCCGCGCTGCTGTGCGCGGCGGTCTGGCTGCTGGTGCGCGACGATCCCGCCGAGCGCGGCTACCTGAGCCATCAACAGGAGGCGGGCAAGGCGCACGGCCATCCGCCCGTGCTCGCCGGTCTGGCCGAGGTGCTCTCCTACCGCAACATCTGGGTGCTGATGCTGGCTCCAATCGGCTTTTCCGGCGCGGTGCTGACCTTCGGCGGCCTGTGGGGCGTGCCCTGGCTCAAGCAGGCGCACGGGCTGGAGCCGAAGGCGGCAGCGGCGATGACGTCGGTGCTGCTGGTCGCGTGGGCACTCGGCGGGCCGCTGCTGGGCAGTTGGTCGGAACGCATGGGGCGCCGCAAGCCGCTCTACCTCGCCACCGGAGCGGTGGCGCTGGCCGGCTGGGCGGCGGTGCTTTTCCTTGCCCTCCCGCTCTGGCTGATGGCGGTACTGCTGGCGGTGACGGGCTTCGCTTCGGGCAACATCATCATCGGCTTCGCCTGGGCGAAGGAGTCGCTGCCGCTGCGCCTGATGGGCACGGCCTCGGGCGTCGTCAACATGGGGCCGCTGATGGGCGGCATGTTCCTGCAACCGGGCGTGGGCTGGCTGCTGGACCGCAACTGGAACGGCGCGCTGGAAAGCGGCGCGCGTCTTTATGACGCGGCGGCTTGGCAGGCCGGCTTCGGCCTGCTGTTCGCCGCCGTGGTCGCCGCGCTGCTGCTGGTGCCGTTCGCGCGCGAAACGCATTGCCGGCAGGCGGGCTGAAACGTCGGGATCAGCGCCGGTAGTGCAGCAGGCGTCCGCGGTAGGGACTGCCGTCGCCCAGCGGGGCCTCGATCCGGCTTTCCGTCATCTCGAAGCCCAGCCGCGCCATGCAGCGATGGAAGGCGGCGCGATTGCCGCGGTTCGGATCGACGATCAGCACCTCGGCCGCCGGCGCGGCATGGCACTGGATGAAGTCCGCCAGCTGTTCCGGATGGTTGCGCTCGTAGAGCACGTCGCTGCCAATGATCAGGTCGAAGCTGCCGAGCAGCGGATTGGGGCGCGCCCAGTGACCGGTGCGGTATTTCATCACCGGCAGGTGGTTCAACAGCAGGTTGGCGTGCAGGAAGGCTTCGGTCAGGGGGTGGCAGTCGCTCGCCGTCACGTCGCCCAGGCGGCGATGGATGACGAGGCTGGCCAGTCCGAGGCCGCAGCCGATTTCCAGCACGCGGCGGTGACCGATTTCCCAGACCTGCATGAGGTCGGCGAGTTTCTGCGCGGAAGGCCAGATCTGGCCAAAGAGCGGCCAGCAGGCGGGCGAGATGCCGGCGGCGGCGGCTTCACCGAGCGGATCGGCGTATTGCTGGCGGTCGAGCAGCGCGCGGATTTCCAGCGGCTGTCCGGCGGCGACGGCGACCTGATCGAACCGCACCGCATAGCCGGGCACGGCGGCGAGGTTCAGTGACGCTTGCGCTGCGGGGCGCGGGCGGCCGGTGGCGTGGCGCCGCGGCCTTCGATGTGGCGAAAATTGATGCGGCCCTTGCTGAGGTCGTAGGGCGAGAGCTCGAGGGTGACCTTGTCGCCGGCGAGGATGCGGATGTGGTGCTTGCGCATCTTGCCCGCGCTGTAAGCCACGAGGCTGTGGCCGTTGTCGAGCGTGACGCGGTAGCGCGAGTCGGGCAGCACTTCATCCACCACGCCGTTCATTTCAATGAGTTCTTCCTTGGCCATGAGCCGGTCTCCTGGGGAAAGGCGAAAAGAAAAAAGCCCGGCATGCGCCGGGCTTTTCCGGTGAGACGACGGTCGGTCGTCCAGCCGATCAGCCGGCGTCGCGAATGTTCGACGCCTGCTGGCCCTTGGGGCCGGTGGTGATGTCGAAAGTAACGCGCTGGCCTTCCTTCAGGGTCTTGAAGCCCTGGCCTTGAATCGCGGAAAAGTGGGCGAAGAGATCATCGCCGCCGTTTTCCGGGGTGATGAAGCCGAAGCCCTTGGAGTCGTTGAACCACTTCACGGTGCCTGTTGCCATGTCTTGAATATCCTAATAAAAACAAATAAATGGGGATGCCCTCCCCGAGCGGGACGACAATCAAGGCGGCGGAACGATGAAGGGAAGAAACGCTGCGGAACCGCAGGCAAAACCGACCAAAACGACACAGCTTGAAAATCGCTGGCGCGCACTATGCGCCCGATTTTCAAATAAAGCAATGAATTTTTATGATTTTTTCGCCGGCGCGGACTTTTCTAGCCCAATCCGCGCCGATACTGGATCGCCTCGGCCACTTGCGGGCCGCGGATGATGTAGTCGCCGGCAAGATCGGCGATGCTGCGCGCGACCTTGAGGATGCGGTGGTAGGCACGCGCCGAAAGATCGAGCCGCGCCATTGCCTGCTTGAGCAGCGCGGCGCCTGCGCAATCAGGCAGGCAGTGTCGCTCGATCTCGTCGGGCGTGAGCTGGGCGTTGGGCTTGCCCTGCCGGGCAACCTGCCGTTCGCGCGCTGCCGCCACGCGCTCCCGCACGATGGCGGAAGATTCTCCATCCCCGCGCGCCGCAAGTTCGCTTTCCGTCACCGCCGGGACGTCGATCATCAGGTCGATACGGTCGAGCAGCGGGCCGGAAAGCTTGCCCCGATAGCGCGCGACCTGGTCGGGCGTACAGCGGCAACGGGCGTCGCCGAGGAAGCCGCAGGGGCAGGGATTCATCGCCGCGACAAGCTGGAAGCGTGCGGGAAATTCGGCTCGGCGCGCGGCGCGGGCGACGCGGATGTGGCCAGTCTCCAACGGTTCGCGCAGGGCTTCGAGCACGCGCCGCTCGAACTCGGGCAGTTCGTCGAGGAACAGCACGCCGTGGTGGGCGAGCGAGATCTCGCCGGGGCGCGGCACGCCGCCGCCGCCCACCAGTGCCGGCGCGGAAGCCGAATGGTGCGGCGCCTGGAACGGCCGCCGCCCCCAGCGCGCCGGATCGAAGCCGCCGGCGAGCGAATGCACCGCAGCGCTCTCGATGGCCTCCTGCGCGGTCATCGGCGGCAGGATGCCCGGCAGGCGCTGGGCGAGCATGGACTTGCCGGTGCCGGGCGGGCCTGACATCAGCAGGCTGTGGCCACCGGCCGCCGCGACCTCCAGCGCCCGCTTCGCTGGCAGCTGGCCGCGCACCTCGGCGAGGTCGGCGCAAAAAGTCAGTCCCGGCGGGACGGCGGGCACGTGCGGCGCGAGCGGCGCAGTGCCAGCCAGGTGGGCGCAAACGTCGAGCAGGCTGCGCGCCGGCAGGATCGTGGCGCCCTCCACCAGCGCGGCCTCGTCGGCGCAGGCGGCGGGCAGCACGAAGGCGCGCCCCGCCCCGGCGGCCGAGAGGCACATGGCGAGCGCGCCGCGCACCGGGCGCAGTTCGCCCGAGAGTGACAATTCGCCCGCGAACTCATGGGCGTCGAGTTCACGCGCGTCGAGTTGGCCCGAGGCGATCAGGATGCCGAGCGCGATGGGCAAGTCGAAGCGGCCGGATTCCTTGGGCAGGTCGGCTGGCGCGAGGTTGACGGTGATGCGCTTCGCGGGAAAATCGAACTTGCTGTTCTGCAGCGCCGCGCGCACACGGTCGCGCGCCTCCTTGACTTCGGTTTCCGGCAGGCCGACGAGGGTGAAGCCGGGCAGGCCGTTGGCCAGATGCACCTCGACGGCAACTTCCGGCGCGTCCAGCCCGGCGAGGGCGCGGCTTCTGAGGACGGCCAGCGGCATCAGCGGCGGTGAAAAAAGTCAGTCCCGGCGGGACGGCGGCTAGCTCTTGCGAGCGCCTTCAAGCTCGGCCAGGCGCGCTTCGAGCGCAGCGAGGCGGCTTTGCGCGCGGGCAAGCAGTTCCTTCTGCACCTCGAAATCCTCGCGCGTGACGAGGTCGAGACGGGCGAACGACGCCGTCAGCATGGCGCGCAGGTTCTTCTCGATGTCGGCGGCCGGCGTGGCGGCCAGTCCCGCCGCAATGCGGGCGCTCAGCTCTTCGAACAGTTTGGGATCCGGCATGACGGCCTCGTGGGAAACGGTCAGGCGGCGAGTGTAGCACCGGGCTGGATGCCATCGGCAAATGCATCCCGGCGGCCTCCCCTTTGCACCGGCGTGGTGCAGACAGCTGGGAAAGTGGGTCAAAGCAGTGCATCGCGCCCGCGCGGCACCCGACACCAACCATGGGGAACAGCGCATATCCAATTGAATATTAATATTTTCTTAACGCTGGCACACAAAGTGCAGAGCTGGATTGCAAGTTTTTTCTTTCCCAGCAATAACTTTGGAGACCTTCATGAACAAAAAGCTGATCACCCTGGCTGTCGCCGGTGCCCTGACCTCCCCGCTGGCGGCCGTGGCCGAAGATTCCCCGCATAGCGTTGCCTACAACGTGGGCATCGTGTCCGACTATCTGTTCCGCGGCATCAGCCAGACCCACGGCGACGCCGCGCTCCAGGGCGGCGTCGACTACTCGCATAGCAGCGGCCTCTACGCCGGCGTGTGGGGCTCCACCATCAGCTGGGTGGACGACGCTTACGGCTCGGGCACTACCGAGATCGATTTCTACGGCGGCTACAAGGGCAGCCTCGCCACCGATCTGGGCTACGACGTCGGCCTGATCCACTACAACTACCCGAGCCATGGCAACCCGATCGCCGGCACCAACGCCAACCCGAACACCACCGAGGTGTATGGCGCGATCAGCTACAAGTGGGTCACCCTGAAGTATTCGCACGCGATTTCGAGCCACTTCGTCGGCTGGCTGGGCAACAACGGCAATACCGACACCAAGGGATCCGGCTACCTCGAGCTGAACGCCGCCTACGATCTGGGTGACGGCTGGGGCATCACCGGCCATGTCGGCCACCAGAAGGTCAAGAACGTCGTCGACACCGGCGCGATCACCGATGCCGACTACACTGACTGGAAGATTGGCGTGACCAAGGATGTCGGCTTCGGCGTCGTCGGCCTGGCCTATTCCGATACAGACACCAGCGGCACCTGCGCCTCGACCGGCGGCACGAACGCCTACTGCTGGACCACCTGGGGTAGCGCCACGAGCTTCAAGGACGTGTCCAAGGGCACCGCCGTCCTCAGCTTCACCAAGTCCTTCTAATCGCCTCTTTCAAGGAGCATCCACATGAAACTCGTCACCGCCATCATCAAGCCGTTCAAGCTTGACGAGGTGCGTGAAGCTCTCGCCGCCGTCGGCGTGCAGGGCATCACGGTCACCGAGGTCAAGGGCTTCGGCCGGCAGAAGGGCCACACGGAGCTGTATCGCGGCGCCGAATACGTCGTCGATTTCCTGCCCAAGGTGAAGATCGAAGCCGCCATCAAGTCCGAACTGCTCGACCAGACCATCGAAGCCATCGAGAAATCGGCCAGCACCGGGAAGATCGGCGACGGCAAGATCTTCGTCTTCGACCTCGAGCAGGTCGTCCGCATCCGCACCGGCGAAACCGGCACGGACGCCCTCTAAGGAGAACATGATCATGAAGAAACTGTTCGCAATCGTGCTGACGGCCCTGAGCCTCGGCATCACGGGCCTGGCGGCGGCGGAAGACAAGCCCGCCGACGCCGCGCCCGCCGCTGCCGTCGCCGCTCCGGCGGCCGAGGCCCCCGCGGCCGCGTCGGCCGAAGCCGCGCCGGCTCCGGCGCCCACCGCCGACAAGGGCGACACGGCATGGATGATGATCTCGACCGTGCTGGTCATCCTGATGACCATTCCCGGCCTCGCGCTGTTCTACGGCGGCCTGGTGCGCGCCAAGAACATGCTCTCGGTGCTGATGCAGGTGTTCGTCATCTTCTCGCTGATCAGCGTGCTCTGGGTGGTGTATGGCTACAGCCTGGCCTTCACCGGCGGCTCGGCCTTCGTCGGGGGCCTCGACAAGCTGTTCCTGGCTGGCGTGACCGTCGAATCGCTCGGCGCCACCTTCAGCAAGGGCGTGTATATCCCCGAACTGGTGTTCGTCGCCTTCCAGGCCACCTTCGCCGCCATCACCACGGCCCTGATCGTCGGCGCCTTCGCCGAGCGCATCAAGTTCTCGGCGGTGCTGCTGTTCTCCGCGCTGTGGTTCACCCTGAGCTACCTGCCGATGGCGCACATGGTCTGGTATTGGGATGGTCCGGATGCGATCACCGATGCCGCCAGCCTTGACAAGGTTCTGGCCGGCGCCGGCTTCCTTTGGGCCAAGGGCGCGCTCGACTTCGCCGGCGGCACGGTGGTGCACATCAACGCCGCCATGGCCGGCATCGTCGGCGCCTTCCTGGTCGGCAAGCGCATCGGTTATGGCAAGGAGCCGATGACCCCGCATAGCCTGACGCTGACCATGGTCGGCGCCGCCATGCTGTGGGTGGGCTGGTTCGGTTTCAACGCCGGCTCCAACCTCGAAGCCACCGGCCTGGCTGCCTTGGCGATGGTCAACACGCTCGCCGCCACCGCCGCCGCGACGCTGTCCTGGATGGTCGCTGAATGGCTGTTCAAGGGCAAGCCCTCGATGCTGGGCGCCGCCTCGGGCGCCGTAGCCGGCCTCGTCGCGATTACCCCGGCCTGCGGCTTTGTCGGCCCGATGGGCGCGATCGTCATCGGCCTGCTGGCTGGCGTAATCTGCCTCTGGGGCGTGAATGGCCTGAAGAAGCTGCTTGGGGCCGACGACGCGCTCGACGTGTTCGGCGTGCACGGCATCGGCGGCATCCTCGGTTCGGTGCTGACTGGCGTGTTCGCCTCGCCGACGCTTGGCGGCACGGGCGTGTATGACTACGTCGCCAACGCCGTCGGAGAGTTCAACATGGCCGCGCAAGTCACCAGCCAGCTCTGGGGTGTCGGCACGGTCATCGTCTGGTCGGGCGTCATGTCGTTCATCTGCTACAAGATCGTCGATGTGCTGGTCGGACTGCGCGTGCCGGAAGACGAGGAGCGCGAAGGCCTCGACATCACGGCCCACGGCGAATCGGCCTACCACTACTGATGCACCCTGCGTCCCCGCCTGCGGGTGGGGACGCAGGAGGAATTCTCCTTTACCCTCCCTCCGCTCTCAAAGTGGATTCCGGGCGCCCCAGCGGCGCCCGTTTTTATGGGACGTTCCGCTCGGCGATAATATCCGCCCTAGCGGTCCGATTTACCTGGAGATTCATGGTGCGCTTCCACGTCGCGATCATCCTCTGCGCCTTGGCCTTGGCCGTCCGCGCCACGGACGTGACCACGCCGCCTGTCGACGAGCGGCGCGTTGCCCTCGTCATCGGCAACAGCGCTTATCAGGATGCGCCTTTGCAAAATCCCCTCAACGACGCCGCCGACATCGCCGCCAAACTGCGGGCACGCGGTTTCGTGGTCATCGAGCGCAACAACCTCAAGACCAGCCAGATCGGCCGCACGTTGCGCGAGTTTCGCGCGAAGCTGACGAGCGGCGCTGTCGCGCTCGTTTTCTATGCCGGCCATGGCCTGCAGATCAAGGGGGAAAACTACCTCCCCACCGTCGACGCGATCATCGAAGGCGAAGAAGACGTGCCGAACCAGAGTCTGAGCATTCGCCAGATTCTCGAACTTCTGGACGAGTCGAAGACGCGCCTGAACCTGGTGTTTCTCGATGCCTGTCGCAACAACCCCTTCAACCGCCGCTTCCGTTCCGCCAGCAGCGGTCTGGCCCGTCAAGTCGCCCCCAGCGGCACGCTGATTTCCTTCGCCACCCGTCCAGGCAGCATTGCGGCCGACGGCGATGGGCGCAACGGCCTGTACACGCGGTACCTGATCGAGGCGATGGATGTGCCGAACCTGGCCATCGAACTCGCCTTGAAGCGGGTCGTATCCGGCGTAAAAGCCGCCTCCAAGGGACAGCAGGAACCTTGGATGGAGGGCAGCATCGAAGGCGAGTTTTATTTCCTGACGCGCGCGGAACCGCCTGCACCATCACCAGCAATGCAGCAGGCGGCGATCGACCGGGCAATCGAAGAAGCCCTGCGCCGCTCCAGCGAGGCAGCAGCACGCGAACGCGCGGAAATGCAGGCTGCCATGGAACGTCTGCTGAAAGAAAGCCTGGCGAAGCAGCAAGCAGCGCTCGAAGCCGAGCGCAGAGCGCGCGCTGAAGCGCTGGCCGCGGAACAGGCGCGGCCCTTTGCCATGCTTTCTCCTGCCACTCCCCAAACATCCCCTGCGGCCAGCAAGTTTGATTCCGCGCCGGGTGAAGAATGGGAATACAGCGTTATCGATGAAATGTTCGGCAAGCGTCAGAAACTGGTGATGCGCGTGCAGGCCGTTTCGCCTGCCGGCGTGCTGGAGGCGCTCATCTGGAATGGCAAGCCGCGTCTGGAATGGGTATTCGGTACACAAGCCGCCGCGATCGGGACGCCAAACGAAGCGGAATTCCTGTTCGCCCCCCACTGGGACGGCAAGGATTTGGGAGACATCCTGGTCGAGGGGGGCACCGGCATGTGCATTACGGCGGACAATTTCTGCAAGCTGGAGGCCCATGTGACAGGCGAGGAGCAATTGACCGTCCCGGCCGGCACCTTCTCCGCCGTGCGCATTGACGGGCAACTGAAAATGGGCAATATCAAAAATTATGGGACCGGTCAGGTCACGATCTGGTATTCGAAGGAGCATCGCCGCCTTCTAAAGCAGACGGCATATAAACGATATGGCCAGGGGAGATTCAAGGAAACCATCGAGCTCTCCGCCATTCGGCCGGCGCAACAATAGGAGCCGGACTGTTCAGCAGATCCAGAGCATGTAGCCGATGCCGCCGATGCCGACGGCCAGCATGAGGGACGCGGTGACGATCAGGTCGCGCGGCTCGCGCGGATAACCGCGCTTGACGCGCGCGCTCATGCGCACGATGTTGCCGAAGGTGACGGCGGTGAGGAAGATCAGCATGAACATGTCGACGATGACGATCACGCCGCTGAAATTGCTGATAGGCCGACAGACGCGCAGGCCCAGGCGGTTCATGAACGAGGTGACATGCTCGTTGGGGGGGTTGAAGCCGAGGCTGACCAGCAGCCAGGCCACCGTCATCAGGATCGCCGCGATGACCAGGCCGAGCGCGATCCAGCCTTCGGCGCTCTTGAGGCTCTCGCGGATGTCGCGCAGGTCGGTCAGGTATTCGCTGGCCTCGCGCGCGAGTTGCTGCCGGATTTTTTCCCAATTCATGGCTAACGGAACACCACCGTCTTGTTGCCGTGGACCAGCACCCTGTCTTCCAGATGGTAGCGCAGCCCGCGCGCCAGCACGGTCTTCTCGATGTCCTTGCCGTAGCGCACCATGTCCTCCGGCGCATCGGAGTGGTCGATGCGGATCACGTCCTGCTCGATGATCGGCCCCTGATCAAGCTCGGAGGTGACGTAGTGGCAGGTGGCACCGATCAGCTTCACGCCGCGCTGCCAAGCCTGATGATAGGGCCTGGCGCCGACGAAGCTGGGCAGGAAGCTGTGATGGATGTTGAGGATGCGGCCGGGATAGGCAGCGCACAGTTCCGGCGCGAGAATCTGCATGTAGCGCGCCAGCACCATCGTGTCGCCGCGCGATTCCTCGAACAGGCGCCTGATCTCGGCGAACGCCTGCGGCTTGTTGTCCGCCGTCACCGGCACGTGATGGAAGGGAATGCCGTGCCACTCGACGAAACCCCGGAACGTGTCGTGATTGGAAATCACGCAGGGAATCTCGATATCGAGCTCCTTCGACTGCCAGCGCGCCAGCAGGTCATAGAGGCAGTGCTCCTGCTTGCTGACGAGGATGACAACGCGCTTCTTCACGGCGCTGTCGGTGATCTTCCAGTCCATCTCCAGTTCGGTGGCAACCGGCGCGAAGCGTTCGCGAAACTCGCTGAGCATGAAGGGCAGCGAAGCGGCCTTGACTTCGATGCGCATGAAGTAGCGCTTCGCCTCGTCGTCGGCATGAAAGCTCGATTCGAGCACCCAGCCGTTGTGTTCGGCGATGAAGCCGGTGACGCGCGCGATGATGCCCGTGCGGTCGGGGCAGGAAGCGGCCAGCGTATAGAAGCGGTCGCGATGCATCAGATGCGGGCGGACGCCTTGTCGATCTCGGCGCGCAGCTCGGCGTAGCTCAGCGCCACCGGAAATTGCGGAAATTCGTCGATGACGTTCTGCGGCGGATGGAACAGGATGCCGGCATGGGCCTCGCCGAGCATCGCAGTGTCATTGTAGGAATCGCCGGCGGCGATCACCTCGAAATTGAGCTCCTTGAAGCGCTGCACCGCCTCCTTCTTCTGGTTCGGCATGCGCAGGTGGTAATTGACCAGAAAGCCTTCGAGGTCTGCCTCGAGCTTGTGGCAGAACAGCGTCGGCATGCCTAGCTGGGCCATCAGCGGCATGGCGAACTCGTAGAAGGTGTCGGAAAGGATCACGACCTGGTAGTCGCGGCGCAGGGCGTCGAGAAACTCCTTCGCGCCGGGCAGCGGGCCCATCGCGGCAATGACTTTCTGGATGTCGGGCAGGCCCAGCTTGTGGCTCTTCAGCAGGTCGAGCCGATAGGTCATCAGCCTGTCGTAGTCGGGCTCGTCGCGCGTGGTGCGACGCAGTTCCGGAATGCCGGTGCGCTCCGCGAATTCGATCCAGATTTCGGGGACCAGCACCCCTTCGAGGTCGAGACAGACGAGTTGCACGGCAGGCTCCCGGAAAAAGCCGCCATTCTAATGCACGGTCGACGGCCCCGCCGCGTCTAGATGTTGCCGACGCAGAGGATGCTGGGATCGCGTTCGCCCGAGCTGGCCATGGTTTCGAGATGGTTCAGCACTTCCATGCTCGCCTGTTCCATCTGGCCCAGCTCGACCAGGCCCCTTTCCAGATCGCCGGTGCGGTATGCCTGCACGGCCGCCTTGCCGTGGGCATGCACGCGCATGTGCGGCGGCTCGACCGCCGCGTAGCCGGGCAACTGCGAGAAGCAGGTCTTGCCGTCGCCCTCGTAATACCACTTGCCGAGCCGGCAGGCCATGTGGCTGGCGAAATCGTCCGGGTTCTTCTCGGAAATGCCGAGGAACACGCGATAGATCTCCATCTTGTAAACGAGGTGGTCCTTTTTCGCGGTCTCGACAAAACTGCGCAGCGCCGTGGCGGCGATGGTCTGCGTCATGTGCTGCGAGATGTCGAGCAGGCCGTCGATGCTGGCGAAGGCCTCGTCGCCGTCGCCGCGAATCCTGGCCATTTCCTCCGGATTGACTTCCGCCTGCGCCTTGAGCTGGGAAGCCTGCTCCTGCACGCGCGTCACCAGTTGGGAAATCTCGGCCGTGGAAGCCGTGGTGCGCTCGGCCAGCTTCCTGACCTCGTCCGCCACCACCGCGAAGCCGCGCCCCTGTTCGCCGGCGCGCGCCGCCTCGATGGCGGCGTTCAACGCCAGCAGGTTGGTCTGGTCGGCGATTTCCTTGATGAGCTGGACGATGCCGTTGATGCGGCCGGTGCGGTCGTGCAGCTGGTCGATGGCCGCCGCACTGGCCTGCGCCCGCTCGGTGAGGCCGCCGATATGGCCGGTCAGCCGCTGCACGGTCTGCTGGCTGTGGGCCGTCTCGCCCGCCGCCCTGACCGATTCCTGGGTTTCCTTGCGCAGCGACTGCGCCATCACGGCCATGCTGCCCTGCACCGACTTGGTCGATTCGCCGAATTCATAGAGGTGCTTGACCAGCTCCTCGAAAAACCCGATGCGCTGGCGGTCGCCGGCGCAGCGCGCCTCGGCCTCGGCCAGTGCCTGCTCCAGCACCGCGACGCGTTCCTGCGCCGCCCGTTCGCGCTCCTGCGCCGCCGCCAGTTCGCGTTGTACCGCCTCGAATTCCCTGCGTGGTATGCCGAACATGAATACCCCCTATGCGAGCGCGTGATTATGCCTCAACCACCCCAAGAAGCGGGGAACAGTCACACAAATGTCATTATAGGGCGGGCGTATGGGCGGATTCCAGCGCTTCCTGGATTTCCAGCCAGCGCGCCTCCGCGACCTCGATGGCCGCGGTCAGCTCCATCCGCCGCCGACCCAACTCGTCCAGCGTCACGCGCCCGGCCTGCGCATACAGTGCCGGGTCCGCCAGCCGCGCTTCCAGTTCGACGCATTCCGTCTGCCAGCCGGCCAGCTGCTTTTCCAGCTTTTCCAGTTCCTTTTCGAGCTTGCGCCGCTCGGCCTGGGCCGCTTTTTTTGCGGCGCGCTCATCGCCACGCTGCTCGCGCTGCGTCGCGCGGTCGGAAACCGCCGGCTTCGCGGCGGCCCGCCGCTGCGCCAGCCAGGCGGCGTAGTCGTCAAGGTCGCCGTCGAACGGGATCGCGTGGCCGTCCGCGACCAGCCAGAGATCGTCTACCGTGGTGCGCAACAGGTGGCGGTCGTGCGAGACGAGCACCACCGCCGCCTCGGTTTCCTGCAGCGCGAGTGTCAACGCTTCGCGCATTTCCAGGTCGAGGTGGTTGGTCGGCTCGTCGAGCAGCAGCAGGTTGGGGCGCGTGCGGATCATCAGCGCCAGCGCCAGCCGCGCCTTCTCGCCGCCCGAGAAATTGCCGCAGGCGGCATCGGCCATCGCGCCGCGAAAATCGAAGCCGCCAAGGTAGTCGCGCAGTTCCTGCTCGCGGGTCTGCGGTTCCTGGCGCGCAAGGTGGCGCAGCGGCGACTCTTCGGGGCGCAGCAGCTCCATCTGGTGCTGCGCGAAGTAGCCGATCTTCAGGTGGCGGCCTTCCAGCCGCCGTCCCGCCAGGACTGACTTTTCTCCCGCCAGCAGCTTGACCAGCGTCGACTTGCCCGCGCCGTTGCGGCCGAGCAGGCCGATGCGACTGCCGGGTCGCAGCGTCAGCCGGATACCGTCCAGGAGCGCGGTCGCGCCATGACCGACTGCGGCATCCTCAAGCGTCAGCAGCGGATCGGAAACGCCCTCCGGCTCGCGAAAGCGGAATGAAAACGGCGTATCGACGTGGGCGGCGCTGATCAGCTCCATGCGCGCCAGCGCCTTGAGGCGGCTTTGCGCCTGCCGTGCTTTCGTCGCCTTGGCGCGGAAACGCTCGACGTAGGCGTGCAGGTGGGCGATCTCGCGCTGCTGCTTCTCGTGCATGGCCTGCTGCAGGGCGAGACGCTCGGCGCGCGTGCGCTCGAAGGTCGAATAGTCGCCGCCGTAGAGCTTCATGCCGCCGTTTTCGATGTGCAAAATCTGTCCCACCACGGCATCAAGAAAGTCGCGGTCGTGCGAAATCATCAGCAGCGTGCCGGGAAAACTCCTGAGCCAGCCTTCGAGCCACAGCACGGCGTCGAGGTCGAGGTGGTTGGTCGGTTCGTCGAGCAGCAGCAGGTCGGCGCGCGCCACCAGCGCGCGGGCGAGGTTGAGGCGCACGCGCCAGCCGCCGGAAAATTCCGCCACGGCACGGCGGAGATCGGTTTCGGCGAAGCCCAGACCGGCGAGAATCTCCGCCGCGCGCGCCGGCGCCGCGTAGCCATCGATGTCCGCGAAGCGCGCATGCAGCTCGGCGATGCGGTGCCCGTCGTGCGCGGCCTCGGCTGCCGCGAGCTGCCCCTCCACCGCGCGCAGCTCGACGTCGCCGTCGAGCACGAAGTCCAGCGCGGGCGTCGGCAGGGCCGGCGTATCCTGCGCCACATGGCCGATGCGCCAGCCGGCGGGGATTTCGAGATCGCCGGCCTCGGCATGCAATTCGCCGCGCAGCAGGGCGAAGAAGGAGGACTTGCCGCAGCCATTGGCGCCGGTGAGACCGATCTTCCAGCCGGGATGCAGCTGCAGCGAGGCATCCGCGACCAGCGGCTTGCCGGCGCGCGCGAAGGCGAGTTTGCGCAGAAGGATCATTAGAATGGGCGGATCGAAAGCAGGGCATTCTAGAGGCAGACATGAGACGACTGACGATCGCGTTGCTGTGGGCAGTGACGCTGGGCGTGGCGGCCCAGGAAGCGCAGGAGGCGACGGGAGGCCCCGCGGAGCTGGCCACGCCGGAGCAGCTGGAAGCCCGCGCCGACGCCCTGCGCCGGCAGGCCGGCGAGATCCGCGGCGCCGCCGAGCAGGCCCATGCGGCCGCGCAGAAAACCTGCTGGGACAAATTCCTCGTCTCGGCCTGCCTCGATGACGCCAAGGACGCGCTGCGCGCCGCCGGACGCGAGGCGAAGGCCCTGGAGGTCGAGGCCGGGAAGCTCAAGCGCCAGAGCACCGCGCTCAAGCGCGAACGCCGGGAGCGCCAGCGCATCGAGGAAGCGCCGCAACGGGCGGCCGAGAGCGCCCGGCGCGCCGAAGAAATACGCCGCAAGGAAGCGGAAGCCGTGCAGCGCATGGCGGACAAGCAGGCGGACATCGAACGGCGCCAGCGCGAGCAGCGCTGACGCGCCGGGGCGCGGAGCCGCCCGGGCGGCTGGTGTAAGATCATCAGACCGTTCGCGCCCCTCCGACGACCCCATGGTTCCCCACCTCGCCACCGCTCTCGCCGGCCCCCTGCTGGGACTGGAGCGACGCTTCCTCGAAGCCGAAACCGCCATCGAGCGCTGGCTGCGCAGCCAGTGGCTGGAACACACGCCCCCGTTCTACTGCTCGGTCGACCTGCGCAACAGCGGCTTCAAGCTCGCACCGGTCGACACCAACCTGTTTCCCGGCGGCTTCAACAACCTGAATCCGGCCTTCCTGCCCCTGTGCGTGCAGGCGGCAATGGCGGCGATCGAGAAGATCTGCCCCGAGGCGAGAAACCTGCTGATCGTGCCGGAAAACCACACGCGCAACCAGTTCTACCTGATGAACGTCGCGCGGCTGGCCGAACTGCTGCGCCACACCGGCCTCGACGTGCGCATCGGCTCGCTGCTGCCCGAGATCGACCGCCCGACCGAACTCGCCCTGCCCGACGGGCAGACGCTGACCCTGGAGCCGCTCCGGCGGCTCGGCCCGAGCGGCCGGCGCCTGGGCCTCGACAATTTCGATCCCTGCGCGATCTTGCTCAACAACGACCTGTCGGCCGGCGTGCCGGCCATGCTCGCCGACCTGCACGAGCAGTTCGTGCTGCCGCCGCTCCATGCCGGCTGGCACGCGCGCCGCAAGTCGCGCCACTTCGCCGCCTACCGCGGCGTGATCAAGGAATTCGCGGCGCTGCTCGAACTCGACCCCTGGCTGCTCGATCCGGAATTCGAGGTGTGCGGCGCGGTCAACTTCCAGGAAAAGAGCGGCATGGACTGTCTCGCCGCCAACGTCGACACGCTGCTGTTCCGCATCCGCGCCAAATACAGGGAATACGGCATCGGCGCCACGCCCTTCGTCGTCGTCAAGGCCGACGCCGGCACCTACGGCATGGGCATCATGACGGTCAAGGACGCCAGCGAGGTTAAGGACCTCAACCGCCGCCAGCGCAACAAGATGGCCGTCGGCAAGGAGGGCCTGCAGGTGCATGAGGTCATCATCCAGGAAGGCGTCCCGACCTGCGAGAGCGTGGACGATGGCGTCGCCGAGCCGGTGGTTTACATGATCGACCGCTACGTCGTCGGCGGCTTCTACCGCGTGCATACCCAGCGCGGCATCGACGAGAACCTCAACGCCCCGGGCATGCACTTCAAGCCGCTCGCCTTCGAGACCGGCTGCACCCTGCCCGACGGCGCGCTCGGCCCCGACGCCCCGCCCAACCGTTTCTACGCCTACGGCGTGGTGGCGCGGCTGGCCTTGCTGGCGGCGGCGCGCGAACTGGAGCAGAACACGCCCCCCGCATGAGAGTCTGGTTCGTCGGGCTGTGCGCCCTGCTGCTCTCCGCCTGCGGCCCGCGCGCGCCGGTCGGGCAGGAAGCCTACGTGTTCGGCACGCGCGTCGAGCTGCTGGTCTGGGGCGCGCCGGAGGCGCAGGCGCACGCCGCGATGGGCGAGGTGCTGCGGGAGTTCGACCGCCTGCACCGCGCCTACCATGCCTGGCAACCCTCCGAACTCACCGCCCTCAACGACGCCCTCGCCGCCGGCCGGTCACACGAAGTCTCGGAAGAGCTCGCCAACCTGATCCGCACCGCCCGGACGCTGGCGGCGCAGGGCGACCACCTGTTCGATCCCGGCATCGGCCGGCTGGTGGCGCTCTGGGGCTTCCACGACGACGAGTTCAAGCCCGCGCTGCCGGACGCCGGCGCGCTGGCCGCGCTCGTCGCGGCGCGGCCGTCGATCGCCAAGCTCACGGTGGACGGCCGCCGTGTCGCCGGCGCTGACTTTCATGTCGCGCTCGATTTCGGCGGCTACCTCAAGGGCGTCGCCCTCGACCGCGCGGCGACGATTCTCAGGGCGCACGGCGTCGCCAACGCGCTGATCAACATCGGCGGCAACGTCCTGGCGCTGGGCCGGAAAGGCGGGCAACCCTGGCGCGTCGGCATCCGCCACCCGCGCGCCGAGCAGGCCGGCGGCGCGCCGCTGGCCACGCTGGAACTGCGCGACGGCGAGGCCATCGGCACTTCGGGCGACTACCAGCGCTTCTTCGAGCTCGACGGCAAGCGCTACTGCCACCTCATCGATCCGCGCACCGGCGCGCCCGCCACCGGCACGCAGGCCCTCACCGTGTTGATCCCGCCCGGAGTGGATGCCGGCATGCGCTCTGACGTGCTGTCGAAGCCGCTGTTCGTCGCCGGCGACGACTGGCCGGCGCTGGCGCGGAAGCTCGGCGTCGCGCAAGTGCTGCGAGTCGATGCGGCGGGGAAAATCACCGTGACGGCGGCGATGAAGGCGCGCCTGGCCTTCGAGTCGGCGCATGCGCCCGCAAGCGTCATGCCATAATCCCGCCCCATGATCGGCATCCTGCTCATCACCCACGATACCCTCGGCGAATCCCTGATCCAGTGCGCCTGCCACGTGCTCAACAAGCGGCCGGTGCAGCTGATGCAGCTCGGCGTCGCCGCCGGCGACGACCCCAAGGACCTGCTGCCGCTGGCGCGCCAGTTGATCAAGCTCGTTGACACCGGCGAGGGCGTGCTGCTCATCACCGACATTTACGGCGCCACGCCGTCCAACCTCGCCGCCAAGCTGCTCGACGCCGGCCGGGTCGAGGGGCTGGCCGGCGCCAACCTGCCGATGCTGCTGCGCGCGATCAGCTACCGCGACAAGGGCATGGAAACGCTGCTGATGCGCGCCACCGGCGGCGGCCGCGACGGCGTGCTCAACATGCTGAGGCACTGAGCGAAACGCGATGCCCAGGGCCGACGTCGAGATCACCAACAAGCTGGGGCTGCACGCCCGCGCCTCCGCCAAGCTGACCCAGCTCGCCGGCAGCTTTCCCTGCGAGGTCTGGATGGAGCGCAACGGCCGCCGCATCAACGCCAAGAGCATCATGGGCGTGATGATGCTGGCCGCCGGCAAGGGCAGCCAGGTCACCGTCGACACCGACGGCGAACAGGCCGACGCGGCGCTGGCCGCCCTGCTGGCGCTGATCGCGGACAAGTTCGGGGAGGAAGAATGAGCTTCACGCTGCACGGCCTCGCCGTCTCGCAGGGCATCGCCATCGGCCACGCCCATCTGGTGTCGCACGCCACGCTCGAGGTGGCGCACTACACGGTGCGCGAGCGCGACGTGCCGCGCGAGGTGGCGCGCTTCGAGGCCGCGCTGGCGACGGTGCGCTCGGAGCTCACCGCCCTGCATGCCGAAGCGCTGACGCCGGGTTCGCCGAGCGAGCTGTCGGCCCTCGTCAATGTCCATGCGATGTTCCTCGACGACCCGCTGCTGGCGGAAATGCCCAAGGCGCTGATCTACGAGCGCCGCTGCAACGCCGAATGGGCGCTGGTGCAGCAGATGGAGCAGCTCGTCGCCCAGTTCGAGGAGATCGACGACAGCTACCTGCGCGAACGCAAGCACGACATCGTGCAGGTGGTCGAGCGGGTGCTGCGCGCACTGCTGGGCAAGTCGCGCAAGCTGGGCAAGAAGGGCAGCGGCGACAAGGAGCTGGTGATCGTCGCCCACGACCTCTCTCCCGCCGACACCATCCAGTTCAAGAACCTGAAGATCGCCGGCTTCGTCACCGACCTCGGCGGCGCCACCTCGCACACCGCCATCGTCGCGCGCAGCCTCGCCATCCCGGCGGTGGTCGGCCTGCACCACGCGCGCCCGCTGGTGCGCGAGGACGACCTGATCATCGTCGATGGCACGCGCGGCGTGCTGATCGTCGGTCCGGACGCGCGCGTGCTGGAGGAATACCGGCTCAGGAAGCGCGAACTGGAACTGGAGCGCTCCAAGCTCAAGCGTCTGATCACGGCGCGTGCCACCACGCTCGACGACGTGGATGTCGCGTTGCATGCCAACATCGAGCTGCCGCAGGACATCGAGCAGGTCAGGAAAATGGGTGCCGATGGCGTCGGCCTGTTCCGCACCGAGTTCCTCTTCATGAACCGCGACACCCTGCCCAGCGAGGACGAGCAGTTCGAGTCCTATCGCACGGTGGCGAAGATGCTGGCCGGCAGGCCGCTGACGGTACGCACCCTCGACATCGGCGCCGACAAGACGGCCGGGGCGCTGGGAGCGGCCTCGCGCCAGGCACCCAACCCCGCGCTCGGCCTGCGCGCGATCCGCTACTGCCTCGCCGAGCCGCAGATCTTCCTCGCCCAGCTGCGCGCAATTCTGCGCGCCTCGCACTTCGGCAGGGTGCAGATCCTCGTGCCGATGCTGGCGCACGCCAGCGAGATCGAGCAGACGCTGGCGATGGTCGAGCAGGCGAAGCAGCAGCTGCGCGAGCGGCGCTGCAAGTTCGACGAGCACATCCTGATCGGCGGCATGATCGAGATTCCCGCCGCCGCGCTGGCCCTCGGGCCCTTCCTGCGGCGCCTGCAGTTCCTCTCGATCGGCACCAACGACCTGATCCAGTATGCGCTGGCGATCGACCGCACCGACGAGGCGGTCGCCCATCTCTACGATCCGCTGCACCCGGCCGTGCTGCGGCTGCTGTCGCACGTCATCCAGAGCGCGCACAAGGCGGAGATGCCGGTGGCGGTCTGCGGCGAACTGGCCGGCGACCCCAAGATGACGCGTCTGCTGCTCGGCATGGGTTTGCGACAGTTCTCGATGCACCCGGCCCAATTGCTCGAAGTGAAGCAGCAGGTCGTGATGGCGGATACCGAGCAGCTCGCCGCGAAGGTGGCGCGCATCCTGCGCTGCGACGACCCGGCACGCATCGCCGAGCAGGTCGAGCGGCTTTGACGGCATGCCCGCCGCCGCCCTGCCGGCGCTGACTTTTTTGGTAAAGTTCGCCCCCATGCGCAAACTCCTGCCCGCCGTCTGCCTCGCGCTCTGCGTCCTGTCCGCGCATGCCGACGAGCCGCTCTCCCTGCAACTCGACACGACGCTGTCCCCCTCGCCCGCGCTGATGACGCGTGCCCTCGACGGCGCACAGGCGACGCTCGACGCGGCGCTCGGCTACCTCGGCATCCGCTACCGGCGCGGCGGCAGCTCGCCCGAGACGGGCTTCGACTGCTCCGGCTTCGTCCGCCACGTCTTCAACGAAAGCGTCGGCCGGGTGCTGCCGCACAGCGCCGCGGCGATCAGCAAGGAAGGGACGCGCGTCGAAAAGGCCGAACTCCAGCCGGGCGACCTGGTGTTCTTCAACACCATGCGCAAGGCCTTCTCGCACGTCGGCATCTATCTCGGCGACAGCCTGTTCGTCCACGCGCCGCGCAGCGGCGGCCAGGTGCGCATCGAAGACATGACGGACCGCTACTGGAGCCGCCGCTACAACGGCGCGCGCCGCGTCGCGCTGTAGGCGGCAATGACCGAACCGCGCAGCGTCGGTCCAGTCGCCTCGCGGCGCCACGCCTTCGACGCGCCGCTGGCGCTCGCCGCCGGCACCGCGCTGCCGCACTGGGAACTCGTCTACGAGACCTACGGCACGCTCAATGCGGAACGCTCCAACGCCATCCTGATCTGCCACGCCCTGTCCGGCCACCACCATGTCGCCGGTCACTATGCCGACGACCCGAAGAACCTCGGCTGGTGGGACAACATGATCGGGCCCGGCAAGCCGATCGACACCGACCGCTTCTTCGTCGTCGGCGTGAACAACCTCGGCGGCTGCCACGGCTCGACCGGCCCCGCCACGATCAATCCCGCCACCGGCCAGCCCTGGGGGGCGGATTTTCCGGTCGTCACCGTGCAGGACTGGGTCAAGGCGCAGGCCCGGCTGGCCGACGTGCTGGGCATCGATGCCTGGGCCGCCGTGGTCGGCGGTTCGCTGGGCGGCATGCAGGCGCTGCAATGGACGATCGACCTGCCGGACCGCGTGCGCCATGCGCTGGTGATCGCCGCCGCGCCAAGACTCACGGCCGAGAACATCGCCTTCAACGACGTCGCGCGCCAGGCCATCATCACCGACCCGGAATTCCACGGCGGGCATTTCTATCGCCATGGCACAAGGCCCACGCGCGGTCTGCGGCTGGCGCGCATGCTCGGCCACATCACCTACCTCTCCGACGACCAGATGGCCGAGAAATTCGGCCGCAAGAGGCGGCCGGGCGCCGGCAGCTACGGCTTCGGCGTCGAGTTCGAGATCGAGTCCTACCTGCGTTACCAGGGCGACAAGTTCGCCGGTTGGTTCGACGCCAACACTTATTTGCTGATGACCAAGGCGCTCGATTACTTTGACCCCGCCGAACCCTACGACGGCGACCTCGCCGCCGCGCTCGCCGGGGCGCGGGCGAAATTCCTGGTCGTCTCCTTCACCACCGACTGGCGCTTCTCGCCTGCCCGCAGCCGCGAGATCGTCAATGCGCTGGTGAAGGACCGCAAGGACGTCAGCTACGTCGAAATCACCAGCCCGCACGGACACGACGCCTTCCTGATGGACGACCACTACTACCACGCGGTGGTGGCGGCCTACATGAACAACGTCAAGACATGAGCCATACGCCCCACACCCTCAGGCGCCCCGACTTCGACGTCATCGCCGGCTGGATGAAGGCCGGCGAGAGCGTGCTCGACCTCGGCTGCGGCGAAGGCGAACTGCTGCAGCTGCTCGCCATGCGCGGCCTGCGCGGCTGGGGCATCGAGCGCGACCCCGGCCTCGTGCTGGCCGCCGTCGAGAACGGCATCAACGTCATCCAGAGCGACCTGGAGGCCGGCCTCGCCGGCTTCGAGGACGATGCCTTCGACCATGTCGTGCTGTCGCGCACGCTGCAGACCGTGCGCCACACCCAGCAGATTCTCGCCGAGATGCTGCGCGTCGGCCGTGAAGCCGTCGTTTCCTTCCCGAACTTCGCCTACTGGAAAAACCGCATGGCGGTGATGGATGGGCGCATGCCGGTATCCGAGGATCTGCCCTACCAGTGGTATGACACGCCCAACGTGCGCTTCTTCACCATGCTCGACTTCGAGAGCCTGTGCGACGGCATGGGCATCGCCATCCGCGACCGCCAGGTGCTCGACGAACGCGGCGCGCTCGTCACCGAGGAGTCCAACTTCCTCGGCAGCCTCGCCGTCTACCGCATCGGCCGTGGCGGCTGACGGCTGCTACTTCCTGCCGAGCGAGCGGCATTCGAGCGGCAGATATTCCTGCGGCACGCTGGTACTGTCGGTGCCGAGCAGTTTCATCGGGCTCGGCGGCTCGGCATAGCCGCAGACCCAGGCGACCGGCACCTGCGGCTCGTCCTCCACCACGGCGGGACGCAGCGTCAGCGTCTTCTCCTGAATCGCCTTGCCGGCGCGATTGCCGAATTTCAAATCGATCGCCCCGTTCCGCACCGTCAGGCTGCTCACGTAGTTGTTCACGATCTTCTCCGGCGCCGGGATCCCGGCCGCCTTGTTGTCCTCCGGCATGACCTGCAGCAACGCCCAGATTTCGGCGATCGGCTTCTTGGCGACATCCGCCAGCGGCAGCGCGCCCGTGACCTGCTCGCGCGCGATGCGGTCGAGATAGGTCGGCAGGGCCAGCAGGGACAGGATGGCGATGACGGCAAGCACCGCCATCATCTCGACCATCGTGAAACCAGAGGGGATACGTCGCATCGGGATCATCCTCGGCAAATGGTGCCCGGAACCGGAATCGAACCGGTATGCCTTGCGGCGAGGGATTTTAAGTCCCTTGTGTCTACCAATTTCACCATCCGGGCTGGATGTGGAGATGGCGGCATTGTAGTCAATGCCGCCACTGGCGCTGGATGATGTCGCGAATCAGGTGCAGGCGGCGATGAAAGAAATGATCCGCGCCGGGAATCACGGTCACTGGCAGATTCATCGGTTCGGCCCAAGCAAAGACGTTTTCCAGCGGCACTGTCTCGTCCTGCGCGCCGTGGATGACGATGGTGTCAGCCGGCACGGCAGCGGTCTCGTAACGGCGCAGGCCCTCGATGAAGCCCGAGGCGGTGCCGACCAGCACCAGCCGCCGGGCGGGATCGCCGAGTTCGGCGAGCCGTAGCGCCAGCCGCGTCACGACATAGGCGCCGAAGGAGAAGCCGGCGAGATAGACGGGCAGATCCTCGCCGTAGCGGCCGCGCGCGTAGGCCTGCACGGCCAGCAGGTCCTCGGTTTCGGCGATGCCGTGGTCGTGTTCGCCCTCGCTGCCGCCGACGCCGCGAAAGCTCGGACGGAACGTGGCGCAGCCGAGTTCGCGGAAGGCCTTGGCCAGCGTCGTGACCACCTTGTTGTCGGCGGTGCCGCCGAACAGGGGGTGCGGGTGGGCGATCAGCGCGATGCCTGTCGCCGCGGCATGCGGTTCCACAAAGACCTCGATACGGCCGTCCGGGCCGTCGAGAAAAACCTGTTCGTGGCGAATCATTTGATCAGCAGGCGCTCCACCACCTTGCCCCGGGCAAGGTGGGAATCGACGATTTCGTCGATGTCCTCCTGATCGACGTAGGTATACCAGACGGCTTCCGGGTAGACGACGATCACCGGCCCCTGGTCGCAGCGGTCCATGCAGCCGGCACTGTTGATGCGCACCTTGCCGGGAATCGCCGCGCCCGCCTCCTTGACGCGTGTCTTGCAGTAGTCGCGCATCGCCTGGGCAGCGTGGTTGTTGCAGCACGTTTCTCCCGCTTCGCGCTGGTTGGTGCAGAAGAATACGTGGTATTTGTAGTGGCTCATGTCGACCTCCGGGACCGGGTTCCCAATTTAGCAAAACGTGACCGCTTCCTCCATCCCTCTCGATCCGGCGCGCGAACGCGCGCTGCTGTTCACGCTCGCGGCCATCCAGTTCGCGCACATCCTCGACTTCATGATCATGATGCCGCTCGGCCCGGTGCTGATGAGCGAGCTGGCCATCGACGCGCATCAGTTCGGCCTGCTCGTGTCTTCCTACACCTTCACCGCGGCCGTGGCCGGCATCCCGATGGCGGTCGTCGCCGACCGCTTCGAGCGCAAGCGCCTGCTGCTGACGATGTTCACCCTGTTCGGCCTGGCCACGCTGGCCTGTGGCCTGGCCACCGACTACACCACCTTGCTGACCGCGCGCGGCGTCGCCGGCGCCTTCGGCGGCGTGATCGGCGCGCTGGTGCAAACCATGGTCGGCGACCTGATCCCCTTCGAGCGGCGCGGCCGCGCGAGCGGCATCATCATGTCCGCCTTTTCGCTCTCCACCGTCGCCGGCGTGCCGCTCTCGCTGTTTCTCGCCAACCATTTCGGCTGGCGCTTCCCCTTCCTGTTCATCGCCGGCCTGACCATCCTGCTGCTGCTCGGCGGCCTGCGCTGGCTACCGACCCTGCGTGGCCACCTGCCGACGGCAACCGTCGGCGAGGTGGAGCGCGCCCACCCGCTGGCGGCGATGAGCACCGTGCTGCGCGACGCCAACAACCTGCGCGCCTTCGCCTTCATGGCGCTGGCGATCTTCTCCGGCTTCACGGTGATCCCCTACATCACCATCTACGCCACGGCGAACGTCGGCATCGCGCAGACGGA
Organism: Pseudomonadota bacterium; assembly: GCA_040754195.1. Taxonomy (GTDB): domain Bacteria; phylum Pseudomonadota; class Gammaproteobacteria; order Burkholderiales; family Rhodocyclaceae; genus Sulfuricystis. The sequence continues at coordinate 70,002 of JBFMDJ010000027.1, forward strand.
CATCCCCTATCTCTACCTCGCGGGCGGCTGCGCCACCTTCTTCACCTCGCGCTGGATCGGCCGGCGCACCGATGCCTGGGGCAAGGTGCGCGCCTACCGCCGCGTCGCCCTGCTTTCGCTGCTGCCGCTGTTCGTGCTGACCCACCTGCCGCCGGTGCCGCTGTGGGCGATGGTCGCCTGCACCACGGTATTCTTCATTCTCGTGCCCGGCCGCATGGTGCCGGTCATGGCGATCATGACCTCGGCGGTGCAGCCGCGCCTGCGCGGCACCTTCCTGGCGATGAACGCCTCGGTGCAGAACCTCTGCTCCGGCCTGGCGGCCTATCTCGGCGGCGCACTGATCGCGCTCGATGCGCAAGGCAAGGTGGTCGGCTACGGCCACGTCGGTCTGCTGGCGATGGTGATGACCCTGGCCGCCATGGCCTTCGCCGGCACGATCCGGCTGCACGCCGCCGTCCCGCCGGGGCTGACTATGCCTGCGGCAGGGGCACCGGATACTTGAGCGCGTTCTTGACGATCTTGTCGCGCGCCGCGGCGATGGGATCGATGCCGAGCGCGTCGGCCAGCTCGACGAGGTAGATCAGCGTGTCGGCCACCTCGTCGCGGATCTCCGCCAGCTTCTCCGGCGGCGGCGCCAGACTCTCCTCAGGCGTCGCCCACTGGAAATGCTCGACCAGTTCGGCCGCCTCGACGATCATCGCCATCGCAAGATTCTTCGGCGTGTGGTATTGCCGCCAGTCGCGCGCGGCGGCGAATGCGCGCAGGGCGTCGCGCAGCGAGTTCAGGTCGTGGATTGCATCGTTCATGTGTCGCTCCGTGACAGCATCAGCCAGGGCAGCGCCAAGAAGGGCCACAGCGAGGAGGCCAGGCGCGTGAGGCCGTTGAAGTTGAGGAAATGGCCCTGACGCCAGACGCGCAGGGTGTCTTCGAGATAGGGATTGTCAGGCATCAGGTTGGCGAGGACGACGGCCAACATCAGCGCGAGCGCGGCGAGCGCCTGACGCGGCCCCGCCGTCAGGCTCAAGGCACCGGACCAGAGGACGAGGCCCAGCGCGAGGCCACCCAGCGTGCCCGGCGTCGCCCAGGCGAAGCCGTGCAGGCTTTCGACCAGCAGCATCAGGGCGGCACTCTTCACGGCCAGCGCCGCGCCGATCAGGGCGAGAGGCAGCAGCACGGGGTGATTGGCGGCGAGCCGCGTCCCGACCAGCGCGATGGCGAGCGTCTGCGCCGCCACCGTCGCCATTTCCCATTCGAAGAAGCGGCCGGCCTCGAAGGGCAGCGGCGTGTCCAGCCCGAGCAGGTCGCGCAGGTTGCCGTTGCCGAACAGGAATGTCTCGGGGTTGAGCTGGGTCAGGAACCAGCAGCCAAGCAGCAGCAGGCCGACATCGCCGCCCGGGCCCTTGAGGAAACGGCGTTCGCGCCAGACATGCAACCGTCCGCCATCGAGCAGGTCATGCCCCCAGCGCAGTCCCGCCGTCGCGCCCAGCAGCGCACCGAGCGCGTTGCAGGCAAGGTCGAGATTCGAGGGCACGCGGCTGGGCAGGTAGTTCTGCGCGGTTTCAATGCCGAAGCTCAGGACGATGCCGGCGAGCGTCGCGAAACCGCAGGCTCGTGCCGGTGACAGGCGTGGGATCAGCGTCGTCGCCCAGAGGAAACCCAGGGGCAGGTAAGCGAGTACATTGGCGGCGAGATCGAAGCCCGTGTAATAGCGCGGCCAGCCGGCGAGCAGGAAATCGAGCGGATCGGCGCCGGTGTCACGCCAGCCGGTGAAGGGATAGAGGCTGGCGTAGAGCGCCAGCAGCGTCCAGACGCCGGCGAGGTGCAGCGGCAGCCGGGAGGCGCGCGCCGCCACGCGGCGATCTCAAGCGTGCGGTGCGGCCAGCCGCAGACGCAGGCGGTGCAGCAATTCGCGCGGCGTCAGCAGGGCGGGATCGAAGCGCGGCAGGTCGATGCCGTCGAGCGTGTTCTTCACCAGCAGGCCGAGGTCGGTGTCGCCTTCCATCAGCAGGCGACGGTTGAAGAACAGCGTGTCCGGATCCTCTTCGCGCGCCAGCAGGGCGATGAAGTCGCGCATGCGGGCGGAGATGGTCAGATCGGCGGGTGTCGCGTCGAACACCGGGCGGAAGCCGCGCTCGCCATAACCGAAGCGCAGCGTCATGCCAGCGTCCTTGACGCGGATGACGAAGCGCTTGCCGATCAGCGGGACGAGCGGCTCGCGTGGGATCAGGCGGCCGAGCGCGAGGTTGAGCCCGGCGACCAGCGCCAGCGTCGGCGGCAGCTGCGGCAGCCTGCCGCCCAGCCGGCCCAGCGGGGCGGGCAGGGTGAAGTCGGGCAGCTTGAAGTTCGTCATCGCGTTCATTCGGTCACCCATTCGAGTCCGGGATGTTCATGCCAGAAACCGTTGCAGTAATCGCCGGCCGGCATCGCGGCCGGCTGGCCGTCGAGCAGGCCGCGGTAGGCGGCGAGCAGCTCCGCCGTGCCCTCCGACTGCGGCGATACCCGGATCAGGTCGACCCCGACGGCGGCCATCGCGGGCAGCTCGCGTTCGAGATGATAAACCTTCGCGGACTGGGTCTGGATGCCGTTGATGGTCAGGAATTCCTCGCCCTCGCGCGTCTTGAGCGGCAGGCCGTCGGGAAACTCGATGCAGCGGAATTCGCAGGCATCTTTCTGCAGCCGGTAGCGGCGGGCGGTGAAGCAGCGCGCCGAATAGGCCAGCGGAATGCGGCCATGCACCAGAATTTCGGTTTCGACGCCGGCGGGAATCGCCATGCCGGCGAGCACCGCGCGACCGCTCTCGGGCGACATTACCCAGCGCGTCGCGCCCGCTGCGGCGAGGAGTTCCAACGTGTGGCCGTTGAAGACGTTGAGCGTCGGGCCGGCGACGAATTTCTGGCCGCGTTCGGCGAGCTGGCGCACCGCGCCCATTTCATTGGCTTCGACCGTCAGGCGCGCATCGTCGCGCGCGGCGTCCATCAGGCGCCGCACCGCCTTGAGGTCGGATTCCGACTCGATCAGCGGCAGCGTCGAGAACGCCACGGCCTTGCCGGCATCGGCCAGCACGGTCGCCACTTCCAGCCAGTCTTCAAGCCGCATTTCATGGCGGCGCGAGCAGACTGCCTCGCCGACGTAGATCACGTCGATCGGCAATTCCGCCATTTCGGCGTAGAAATCCATCGTCCGCTGGCGCGGCCAGTAGTAGAGCAGGGGGCCGAGGGCGAGCTTCATCCCTACTTCCACGGCCGGTTGTAAGCACCCAGGGTCGCGGATTGCCCCTCGGAGATCTTGTTCAACTCGGCCATCCAGGCGGGCGCGACGGCGAAATGCTCCGGATCGCGCCGTGCGGCATCGATGGCCGCGCGCCAGACCTGGGTCACTTGCTTCACGTAGGCCGGGCTGCGCTGGCGACCCTCGATCTTGATCGCGCGGATACCCATCTTCATAAGTTCGGGCAGCAGCTCCAGCGTGTTGAGGCTGGTCGGTTCCTCGATCGCGTAGTAGGTCTCGTCATCGACCTCGAAGCGCCCCTTGCAGAGCGTCGGATAGCCGGCGCGCTCGCCGGGGCCGAACTTGTCGATGAGGATGCCGTTGAGGCGGGTCACCATGCCGGTCGGCGTTTCCTCGTAGCGCACCGCCTTGCCCGGCGAGCAGGCGCCATTGCAGTTCGGCGAGGTGCCGGTGGCGTAGGCCGACAGCGCGCAGCGGCCCTCGACCATCACGCACAGGCCGCCGAAGCCGAACACTTCGATCTCCACCGGCGTGTTCTTGACGACGTGCTCGACCTGCGCCAGCGACAGTACGCGCGGCAGCACGGCGCGCTGGATGTTGAAGCGCTCGCGGTAGAAGTTGATCGCCTCGTAGTTGGTGGCCGAGCCCTGCACCGAGAGATGCAGGCGGAGCTGCGGATGGGTGCGGCGGGCATAGTCCATCAGGCCGGGGTCGGCGAGGATGACCGCATCGACGCCGAATGCGGCGGCCTTGTCCACCGCCGCCGTCCAGCGCGTCCAGTTGCCGTCCTGCGGGTAGGTATTGAGGGCAATCAGCACCTTGACGCCGCGCTTGTGCGCATAATCGACGCCCTCGCGCAAACTCTTGTCGTCGAAGTTGAGGCCGGTGAAGTTGCGCGCGTTGGTTTCGTCGCGGAAACCCGTGTAGACGCAGTCCGCGCCATTGTCGACGGCGGTTTTCAGGGCGGGCAGGCCGCCGGCGGGGCAAACGAGTTCGAAGCTTGAAGTCATAACAGTGCGAAAAACGGTGTCGCGGGACTATAAGTGCCCCGGCCGCGGCGAGGCTTGACATGGGTCAACGCGCAAAAAGTCAGCGCGGGCGGGACGGCGGCGAAACTAGGCATCGACCTCCACGCGGTCGCGGCCGGCGTGCTTGGCGCGATACAGGGCGGCATCGGCGCGTTCCACGGTGCGCATCGGCGGCTCGGTCCCGTCGAACTGGCTCGCGCCGATGCTCACGGTGACGTCGATCGCCTGGCCCTCCGTCGCGATCGCGTGGGCCGCGACGGCGACGCGCAGGTTCTCGGCGATGCGCCGCGCCTCCCCGAGATCGCAACCGCGCAGCACCAGCAGGAACTCCTCGCCGCCCCAGCGCACCGCCAGGTCGGAGGCGCGCAGGCCGGCCTGCAACAGGCGCGCCACCTCGGCGAGCACATCATCGCCGGCCAGGTGGCCGTGGCGGTCGTTGATCTGCTTGAAGTGGTCGATATCCACCATCAATACGCTGACCGGCTTCGGTTCGCGCCGGTAGTCCGCCATCAGCTTGGCCATGAGGATGGTGAAGGCGTGACGGTTGAGCAGGCCGGTGAGCTTGTCGGTCGAGGCCATCTCCTCGAGGCGGCGCTGGTAGCGTGCCAGCGCAAGATGGGTGAGGAAAATCACGACCAAGGTGACGCCGAGGCTGATCGCCAGGTTGGCGATCAGCGTCTTGCGGATGCCGGCGAGGGCGATGGATTCGTTCTGCTCGACGAACAGGTACCACTTCAGTTCGGGCAGGTAGTTCACATGCAGGATGTGGTTGTCGCCGCCGGATTCATACTGGTAGGAACCACGTTTGTCGCGGAGAATGCGGTCGACCAGCGGGCCCAGGCCAGGAACCACATGGAGATCGCGCGCCTGCTCCCCATCGCCGAACACCACGATCCTGCCGCGCGAATTCACGAAATAGATGGTGCGATGGTAGCGTTGCTGGTATTCACGTACCAGACGCCGCACCGCGTCCACCGTCAGGCCGATGCCGGTCACGCCGATGAAGTTGCCGGCGTAGTCGTGTACCCGGTAGTTCACGAAGATGGTCAGCGCATCGGCATTGGCGAGATCGGGATCGACGTTGATCTCGTAATCCTCGCTCAATCCCCGCACGCGGTAATACCAGGCGTCGCGCGGCTCGAACGACGAGACTCGCTTGAGAATGCCGTCGGCGGTGTAGTAACGCCCGGTCTTTTCGGAGACGAAGAAGCTGCTGAAGGCGCCGTGGCGAAGTTTTACCTCCTTCAGGAAGCGTGCCATTTCCTCCACGGTGTTTTCGCCGCGCAACACCCAGTCGCGCACGAAGGTGTCGTGCGCCATGGTCGAGGACACCAGTACCGGCCGCACCAGGTCCTTCTGGATTTCCGAGTAGATGTTGCTCGCCGTCAGCGGCAGATCCTGGTCGATGATGGCATCGCGGATCGCCTGGCGCGAGACGTGGTAGCCGATCAGCGAGGTCGCCATGAAGCCCGCCACCAACAAGAAGGTGAGCACCAGGACGAGGCGGCGGCGGTCGATGGAAAATTGGGGCTTCATCTTTTTATTTTAATGCCGGCCCACGCGGCTTGCGGCCGGCGCGCGTGAAAATGGCATCGAACAGCGGGTGCGGCAGGATGCGCAGCAGGCGCGCGACGACGCCCATCGGCCAAGGCATCACGGCGAAGCCCGCGCCGCGCCCGATGTGCCGCGCCATGCTGCGCGCGGCCGCGTCGACGGGCATCAGGAAGGGCATCGGGTAGGGGTTCTTCTCGGTCATCGGGGTGGCGATATAGCCGGGCGCCAGGGTGACCACGCGCACGCCGCTGCCGCGCAATTCGACGCGCAGGCTTTCGAGATAGGCGATCGCCGCCGCCTTCGAGGCCGAATAGGCGCCCGCCCCGGGCAATCCGCGGATGCCGGCCACCGACGCCACGCCCACCAGCCGGCCGCGTCGCATCGCGCGCATCGCGGCGACAAAGGGCTGGAAGGTATGCACCATGCCCAGCACGTTGGTGTCGAACACGCGCCGGAAGGCGGGCAGGTCATCGGCTTCCTCGGTCAGGGTGCCGACCGAAACGCCGGCATTGGCGATGACGATGTCCGGCACGCCGGCGCGCGCGATGAAATCCGCTCCCGCCGCCGCGAGCGCGGCGGCGTCGGCGACGTCAAGCGGATAGCAGTGGCAGGGGACGGGCAATTCGGCGGCCAGGGCCCGCAGCTTTTCCGCCCGCCGCGCCGCGAGGCCGAGCACCGCGCCCTGGCGTGCGTAGTGCCGCGCCAGCGCCATGCCGATGCCCGAGGAGGCGCCGGTCAAAAAAACAATGGGCCCTCCCGGACGGGAGCGGCCCATGTCCGCGGCGGGCGCGGGGTTCAGCAGGTCTGCGTCGGGCCCGGCCGGCACAATTCGGTGCGGTTCTTCTCGATCAGCCCCTCGACCACGCGCAGCATGTCGCCGAAGGTGCCGGCGCTCGTCGGCATGTATTTGCCGCCGACGATCAGCGCCGGCACGCCGCCGAAACCGTATTCCTGGGTCATCTCGGCGGCCTTGCGCACCTTGCCATCGATCCCGAAGGATTTATACATGGCGGCGAACTTCTGGCGGTCGACGCCTTTCTTCTCGATCCAGTCGAACAGGGTCTTCTCGTCGTTGAGATTGACCTTTTCCTTCAGCATGGCGCGGAACACCGCATCGCTCAGCTTGTCGAGCAGGCCCATGGCTTCGAGGGTGTAGTAGATGCGCGCGCCCGGCGCCCAGCTGTCGCGGAAAATCGCCGGCACCTTGCGGAAAGTCACGTCGGCGGGCAGCTTCTTGACCCAGGACTTGAGCAGCGGTTCGAAATCGCCGCAGTGCGGACAGCCATACCAGAAGAATTCGATGACCTCGACCTTGCCGCCCGACTCGGTCGGCTGCGGCATCTGCAAACGGGTGAACTGCTTGCCCTCGATCGGGCCCGTGGCCCAAGCGGGCAGGGCGGCAAGAACGCCGAGCGCCAGCGCGGCCAGCAGGGAATGCATGCGTTTCATGACTGTCCTTTCAATCCTTGACCCGAACCACCGTGGCCGGGATGCCATTCTGTGACAACTGCCCACGCGCCTGGTTCATTTGCTCTGCGCTGCCATAGGGGCCGATCCGCACGCGATGCATCGTGCCCTTCTCCGGAACCTCGACTTCCAGGATGGCGGCCTCGAAGCCCAGCATCGCCAGCCGTGCCTTGAGATTCTCGGCGTCGGCGAGCTTCTGGAAGGCGCCGGCCTGCAGGAACAGGGTTCCGCCGTCGAGCGTCACCGGCGGCGGCGGCGCAGGCGTTCCCGCCGCTGCCGGACTGGGCGCGGCTTCCTTCTTGCCTTCGAGAATCTCGTAGAACTCGAACTTGCGCTCGCCGGTCCGGCCGATCGGCTTGTCGCCTGGCTTGCCCGGCAGGGCAACCGGTGCATCGCCAGGCTTGGCCTCGGTGCCGTTCGGCCGCGTCACCTTGTCCACGAAAGGCAGCGGCGTCTTGTTCAGATACCAGACCACGCCGAAGGAGATCAGCACGCCCACCACCAGGCCGAAGGCCAAGCCGAGCAGGGTGCCGCCACGTTGATTGGACATCACATCGACTCCGGTGCGGATACGCCGAGAATGCGCAGGCCGTTGCGGACAACCTGGCGCACGGCGACGGCCAGCGCCAGACGGGCACGCTTCTGCGTCTCGTCCTCGACCAGCAGACGCTCGGCGTTGTACCAGGCGTGGAAGTCGGCGGCAAGGTCGCGCAGCCAGAAGGCGACGGCATGCGGCGCGCAATCGCGCGCCGCGCTTTCGATCGTCTCGGGAAAGGCGGCGAGCCGGGCGGCCAGCGCCAGTTCGCGCTCGCTGCCGAGCGCGCCGAGGTCGGCATCCGCCAGCGTACGTGCGTCGTCGCCCCACTGGGCCAGCACCGAGCAGACGCGGGCGTGCGCATACTGGATGTAATAGACCGGGTTGTCGTTCGACTGCGACTTGGCGAGATCGAGGTCGAAGTCCAGCGACTGGTCCTGCTTGCGCAGCAGGTAGAAGAAGCGGCAGGCGTCGTTGCCGACTTCCCGGCGCAGCTCGCGCAGCGTGACGTAGGAACCGGCACGCGTGGACATCGAGACCTTCTCGGTGCCGCGGAACAGGCTGACGAACTGCACCAGCGCCACGTCGAGCGCGTCGGCGTCGAGGTCAAGCGCCTGGAGCGCGCCCTTCACCCGGGCGATGTAGCCGTGGTGGTCGGCACCCCAGATGTCGACGATGCGCGTGAAGCCGCGCTCGAACTTGTTCCAGTGGTAGGCGATGTCGGAAGCGAAGTAGGTGTACAGGCCGTTCTCGCGCTGCACGACGCGGTCCTTCTCGTCGCCGAAATGCGTCGAGCGGAACCACTTGGCGCCGTCCTGCATGTAGATGTGGCCACGCTTCTCGAGTTCGGCAACGGCCTTCGCCACCATGCCGGTGTCGTAAAGGCTGCGCTCCGAGAACCAGCAGTCGAAATGCACGCCGTATTCTTCCAGGTCCGCGCGGCAGTCGGCGAGCTGCTCGGACAGCGCATGCTGGTGGATGTAGTGCCATTCCTCGCCGAGCAGGTCCTTGGCGGCGGCGATCAGGCCGTCGAGGTGGGCCTCGACGTCGGGTTCGACAGGCGGCACGCAGGCCAGCACGGCGGCAGCCGGATGCACGTAACGGTCGCCATGGGCTTCCCTGATCTGCGCCGCCATGTCGCGCACATAGTCGCCCTGGTAGGCGTTGGGCGGGAAGGGCACGGCCTCGCCAAAGGTTTCCAGATAGCGCAGCCAGGTCGACACCGCGAGGATGTCCATCTGGCGGCCGGCGTCGTTCACGTAGTATTCGCGGCAGACCTCGTGGCCGGCGAAGGCCAGCAGGCTGGCGAGGCTGGCACCGTAGGCGGCACCGCGGCCATGGCCGACGTGCAGCGGGCCGGTGGGGTTGGCCGAGACGAACTCGACCTGCGTCCGGCCCGACTTTTTGGTGCCACGGCCGTAGTCGTCGCCTTGCGCCAGCACGGCGGCGACCACGGCGGTCTTCGCGGCGGGCGCGACGGTGAAATTGATGAAGCCCGCGCCGGCGACCTCGGCCTTGAGCAGCCAAGGCGAGCGGGGCAGCTCATGCGCCAGCCGGTCGGCGATCTTGCGCGGATTTTCCTTCAGCGCACGCGCGAGTTGCAGCGCGAGGTTGGTCGCGAAATCGCCGTGGCTGGCGTCGCGCGGCCGCTCGAGATGGATTTCCGCCGTCTGGCCGGGCGCGACGCTGGCCAGCGCGACGCCCAGCAATTCGGCGAGATGCGACTTGATGTCGGTGATTTGGGGAGGCATTTGGCGATTATACCGTCCGGCCTTCGGCGAAAAGTCAGTCCCGGCGGGACGGCGGCGGGAAGCAGGCTACTGGCGCGCCACCCGCCGGGCGAGGCAGGCTTCCAGCCCGCTGGCCGATTTTTCCGTGCTCGCGCCGCTCAGGTCGCACTCGCCCTTGGGATCGGGGATATAGAGTTTCTTGCCGCTATCCACCGCCGCGCGGTAGTCCTCCACCGGCACGCCGACCGGCACGGGCGGGGCGGCCGGCGCGCCGGCCGGTCCGCCTCCTGCAACGAAGCGGCCGTCCGGCCCGGGGCGGCGCTTCACCGCCGGCGGCCGTCCCGGCGAGGTCGGCCAGGTGAAGGGGCCGTAGGGCGTCGCCTCGCGCGTCAGCGCGTTTTGTTCGGCCGGCGTCGGGGAAGACTGGAGCGGAGCCACGGCGCCGACACTCGGCCGCCCCACCCAGTCGACGGCGCGCGCCACGAGGAAGATGAAGCCCATCGAGGCCGCCGCGAGCGCCAGCAGGCCGGCGATCACGCCCAGTACCCGCAGGGGGGTGCGCCACCACGGCGGTTCGATTTCGTCTTCCATGCCGCAATGATACCGGGATGCCCGCGGCGGTCAGGCGCCGGGCCGCCAGCGCTCCGTCCACGCCGCTGCCGGTTCCGGGCGGCCGAACAGGTAGCCTTGCAGCATGTCGCAGCCATGCAGCTTGAGGAACTGCTGCTGCGCCTCGGTTTCGACGCCCTCGGCCACCACCTTGAGTCCCAGGCTGTGTGCCAGTGCCACGGTGGCCGCGCTGATCGCGGCATCGTTGCCGTCGGTCTCGATGTCGCGCACGAAGGTGCGATCGAGCTTGAGGCTGTCGATCGGCAGCCGCTTGAGGTAGGCCAGTGAGGAATAGCCGGTGCCGAAATCGTCGATGGCCAGCTGGATGCCGAGCGCGCGCAGGCCGTTGAGCTGTTCGATCGCGCGCTCCGGACTGTCCATCGCGGCAGTTTCGGTGATTTCGATCTCGAGCTCGCCGCCGCCCACGCCGTGGCGCCGCATCGCGGCGCGGACCTCATCGACCAGCGCCGGGGAACGCAACTGGTGCGCGGAAAGATTGACCGCCATGCGGATGCCCACGATGCCCTCCGCGCGCCATGCGGCCAGCTGGCGACAGGCGGCGTCGAGCACCCAGCGGCCCAGCGTCTCGATCAGTCCGGACTCTTCGGCCACGGCGATGAACTTGTCGGGTGGAATCGCGCCGCGTTCCGGATGCTGCCAGCGCGCCAGCGCCTCGACGCCGCAGACCTTGCCGCTGGCGGCGTACACCTGAGGCTGATAGTGCAGTTCGAGCCGGCCGGCGAGCAGGGCGTCGCGCAGCTCGCGTTCGAGGAACAGCCGCTCGGAAGCCGCCGAATTCATGCTGGCGGTGAAGAACTGGATATTGTTGCGGCCCTGTTCCTTGGCGTGATACATCGCGGTATCCGCCGCCTTCATCAGCGCAATGCCGTCGGCACCGTCGTCCGGGAAAGTGCCGATGCCGATGCTCGGGCTCGAATGCAGCAGGTGGCCTTCGATGCTGTAGGGCGAGCCCAGGCTGCGCAGGATCTTTTCGGCCACCGGCGCCGCATCGACGCCGGCCGCGATGCCGCTCAGCACCACCACGAACTCGTCGCCGCCCAGCCGCGCGACGATGTCGCTTTCGCGCACGCAGGCCTTGAGGCGACCGGCCACCTCGACCAGCAGCAGGTCGCCGATATGGTGGCCGAGCGTGTCGTTGATTGTCTTGAAGCGGTCAAGGTCGATGAACATCACCGCCACCTGCTCGCCCTCGCGGCGTGCCCACAGCAGCATCTGGCCCAGCCGGCCGTCGAGGCTGAAGCGGTTGGGCAGGCCGGTCAGCGCGTCGTGGTGGGCAAGGAAGTCGATGCGCTCCTCGGCCGCCTTGCGCGCGCTGATGTCGGAAAAGCTGGCGATGTAATGGCTGAGTTCGCCCTGCGCGTCGCGGATCGCGGAAATGGCGGCCCACTTGGGATAGATCTCGCCGTTCTTGCGCCGGTCCCAGAGTTCGCCCTGCCAGAAGCCGCTTTCCCGCAGGCCGGCCCAGAGCTGCTGGTAGGTTTCCGGCGGCGTGCGTCCGGAGGAAAGCACGCGCGGATCCTCGCCGCGCAGTTCCTCGAGGGCATAGCCGGTCAGCTGGGTGAACGCCGGGTTGGCGGCGACGATGCGGTTGTCGCGGTCGGTAACCATGATGGCCTGGCCGCTGTGCCGGAAGATGTTGGCGTAAAGGTGCAGCGCGCCTTCGGTCTGCTTGCGCTCGGTGATGTCGCGGAAGGTGCAATGGAGCATCGGGCGCTCATCGACGACCAGCAGTTGCACGACCACCTGTACGTCGCGGATCGAACCGTCCTTGCGGCGGTGGCGCGTCTCGAAGCTGTCCCAGCCGTCGCGGCGGATCTTCTCGACATGGCGCGCGGTGTCCGCGGGCGTCTCGACGACCTCGATGTCGGCGATGCCAAGCGCCGCGAATTCCGCCCGGCTGTAGCCGAGTTGCTCGTGCGCCACGGTGTTGAATTCGACGAAACGCTGCGTGCCCGGATCGACGGTCAGGATGCCGTCGCGCGACTGCTCGAACAGCACCCGATAGCGGCCTTCCGCGCGCTCATGCTCCCGCGCGCGACGACGCGCCATGCGGGCGGCGAGGCCAATGGCGGCAAGGCCGGACAGCCAGATGGCGCCATGGATGATCTCCAGGCCATGACGCGTTTCCGCGGAGGCCTGGTCCTCCTCGGCATGGCGGATGTTCCAGAGCAGCGAACCGCCAAGGGTCGCCGACCAAGCGGCGATCGCCAGCCAGGCAAGGATGGCGGTCAGCCGCCGCGTCGCGGAGGAGATGCCGTTCATGGCTGCATGTTACCTCGCACGACATGGCCGGAATAGTCAGTGCCGGCGGGGCGATGTCGCCGCCCCGCCGGCACTGACTTTTTTTACTGCGTCGAGTTGCGGATCAGGTAGTCGAAGGCAGACAGCGAGGCCGTCGCGCCCGCGCCCATGCTGATGATGATCTGCTTGTAGGGCTGCGTGGTACAGTCGCCGGCGGCGAACACGCCGGCGGCCGAAGTCTCGCTCTTGGCGTTCACCTCGATCTCGCGGAATTTCGTCAGGGTCAGCGTGTCCTTGACGAAATCCGTGTTCGGCAGCAGGCCGATCTGCACGAAGATGCCTTCGAGTTCGACCTTGTGGGTCTCGCCCGTGGCGCGGTCCTTGTAGGTGAGGCCGCTCACCTTGTCGGTGCCGGTGACCTCGGTGGTCTGCGCGTTCATGACGACGTTCACGTTGGGCAGGCTGCGCAGCTTGTCCTGCAGCACCGCGTCGGCACGCAGCCTGGTGTCGAACTCGATCAGCGTGACATGGCCGACGATGCCGGCAAGGTCGATGGCCGCCTCGACGCCCGAGTTGCCGCCACCGATCACCGCGACGCGCTTGCCCTTGAACAGCGGGCCGTCGCAGTGCGGACAGAAGCACACGCCCTTGCCGCGGAATTCCTGCTCGCCGGGCACGCCCATCTCGCGCCAGCGCGCGCCGGTGGCGATGATGATCGCCTTCGACTTGAGCAGCGCGCCGTTGGCGAGGGTCAGCTCGGCCATGCCGCCGGGCCGGGCCGCCGGCACAAGGGCCGCCGCCCGTTCGCCGCGCATGATGTCCACGCCGTATTGCTTGACGTGCTCCTCCATTGCCGCCGCGAGCTTCGGGCCCTCGGTGTAATCGACGGAAATGAAGTTCTCGATGCCCAGCGTGTCCATTACCTGGCCGCCGAAACGCTCGGCGACGATGCCGGTGCGGATGCCCTTGCGCGCGGCGTAGATCGCTGCCGCGGCTCCAGCCGGACCGCCGCCGACGACGAGCACGTCGTAGGGCGCGCGCGCCGACAGCGCGTGGGCCTGGGTCGCCGTGTCGCCGTCGCCGACTTTCGCGAGGATCTCCTCGAGGGTCATGCGGCCCTGGCCGAAGTGCTCGCCATTGAGGAAGACCATCGGCACGGCCAGCACGTTCTTCGCCTCGACCTCGGCGCGGAACAGTCCGCCCTCGATCATGGTGCTCGTCACGTGCGGATTGAGCGTCGCCATCAGGTTGAGCGCCTGCACCACGTCCGGGCAATTGTGGCAGTCGAGGGAGACATAGGTCTCGAAGCGGAATTCCCCTTGCAGGCGACGGATGCGCTCGATGGTATCGGCATCCACCTTGGGCGGATAGCCGCCGCTTTGCAACAGCGCGAGAATCAGGGAGGTGAATTCGTGGCCCATCGGCAAGCCGGCGAAGCGGATGCGCGCGGTTTCTCCTGCCGGGGCGACGGTAAAGGAGGGAATACGCGCGTCGCTGCCGTCGAAGCGGGCGCTCACCTTGTCCGACAGGCTTGCCAAGTCTTCAAGCAGGCCGCGCATCTCCCGCGAGCTGGCGCCGTCGTCCAGCGCCGCGACCAGCTCGATCGGGCGTTCGAGACGTTCGAGATAGGCCCGGACCTGGTCTTTCATATTGGCGTCAAGCATCGCAAACTCCTTATCAATCGAAAATAACTATTGCCATGGTTCAAGAAAGGGCGCCGCCACGTGTTGCCGCGGGGCGCCCCCCTCCATGCGTTGGGGTTGGAGGTATCGTTGTTGTCAGATCTTGCCGACCAGATCGAGGGAGGGCTTCAGCGTGGCATCGCCTTCCTTCCACTTGGCGGGGCAGACTTCACCCGGGTGCGACTCGATGTATTGCGCGGCCTTGACCTTGCGCAGCAGCTCGGCGGCATCGCGGCCGATGCCCAAGTCATGGATTTCGCAAACCTTGATCACGCCCTGCGGGTTCATGACGAAGGTGCCGCGCAGCGCCAGGCCGGCTTCCTCGATCATGACGTCGAAGTTGCGGCTGATGGTGCCGGTCGGGTCGCCGATCATCGGATACTTGATCTTCTTGATGGTGTCGGAGGCATCCGCCCAGGCCTTGTGCACGAAATGGGTGTCGGTGGACACGCCGTAGCACTCGACGCCGATCTTCTTGAACTCCGGATACAGGTCGGCCAGGTCGCCCAGCTCGGTGGGACAAACGAAAGTGAAGTCGGCGGGATAGAAGAAGAACACGGACCACTTGCCCTTGACGCTGGCCTCGGTCAGCTCGACGAACTTGCCGTCGTGGTAGGCGGTGGCCTTGAAGGGCTTGATTTCGGTGTTGATGAGCGCCATGGAAGATCTCCTGTATGGGTTGAAGGATTTGGGCATTTCCGCAGTCATAAGCACTGCATGGAATGGATTCTATGTGCGGCCGCAACATGTCTCAAATTGATTATTGCGATTCATAGAATAGCCAATGGCTATCGTCATGGGCTGGCGGACAATAGTCGATGGCTATCAATCCGGTTGGCAAAAACAATTTCCATTCCTTCGGGCGGGGTCCTAGGATGGGTAGCGTCAGGGTCCAGCCCTGGTTCCCGACCACCCAAACGAGGAGAGCGAGATGCAACTGAAAGGAAGCAAGACCGAGCAGCACCTGAAGGATGCCTTTGCCGGCGAATCTCAAGCCAATCGCCGCTACCTCTATTTCGCGAACAAGGCAGACGTCGAGGGCTATGCCGACGTCGCCGCGCTGTTCCGCTCGACCGCGGAAGGCGAAACCGGCCATGCCCACGGCCACCTCGAGTATCTCGAAACTTGCGGCGACCCCGCCACCGGCCTGCCCTTCGGCAGCACTTCCAACAACCTGAAGGCCGCCGTCGCGGGCGAAACCCACGAATACACCGACATGTATCCGGGCATGGCCAAGGATGCGCGCGCCGAAGGCTTCGACGAGATCGCCGACTGGTTCGAGACGCTGGCCAAGGCCGAACGCTCGCACGCCAACCGCTACCAGAAGGCGCTGAACGAACTCGGCTGAGCCGCATTCACGTGACACCGGCGGCCACGCAGCCGCCGGGCACCCCCCAACCCCGACACCCCACTTGCTGCTAGATCGCAGAGGAGGAAGTCATGGCCGGCCCCACCGCCACAAGGGAAGGTAACCTCGAAGCTCCGACCCGTCATCCGCTCGACTGGAAGAACCCCGCCTTCTACGACGCGGCGTCGCTCTACGCCGAAATGGAACGCGTCTTCGAGATCTGCCACGGCTGCCGCCGCTGCGTCAGCCTGTGCCAGTCGTTTCCTACCCTGTTCGACCTCGTTGACGCCTCCGAGTCGATGGAGGTCGATGGCGTCCGCAAGGACGACTACTGGAAGGTCGTCGAGCACTGCTACCTGTGCGACCTCTGCTACATGACGAAATGCCCCTACGTGCCGCCGCACGAGTGGAACCTCGATTTCCCGCACCTGATGTTGCGCGCCAAGGCGGTGCATTACCAGACCGGCGACACCCGGCTGCGCGACAAGGTGCTGACCAGCACCGACCTGATGGGCAGGTTCTGCGGCATCCCCATCGTCGCGCCCGCCGTCAATGCGGTAAACAAGATCAGGCCGGTGCGCAAGCTCGTCGAAGGCGTGGTCGGCGTGCACAGCGAGGCCTGGCTGCCGGAATTCACGTCGAAGCCGCTGCGCGGCCGCTTCAAGGTGCTCGACCCGGCGACGCCGGGCGAAGCCGCCGGCCGGACCACCGGCAAGGTCGCGCTGTTCGCCACCTGCTACATGAACCGCAACGAACCCGGTCCCGGCGAGGATCTGGTCGCCGTCTTCGAACACAACGGCGTCCCGGTGACGCTGGCGCCCAAGGAACAGTGCTGCGGCATGCCCAAGCTGGAACTGGGCGACCTGCAGTCGGTGCGCCGCGCCAAGGAAGCCAACATTCCCGTACTGGCGCGACTGGTGGATGAAGGCTGGGACCTGACCGCGCTGATTCCCTCCTGCGTGCTGATGTTCAAGCAGGAACTGCCGCTGATGTTCCCCGACGATCCCGACGTGCTGAAGGTGAAGAACGCCTTCTTCGATCCCTTCGAATACCTGATGCTGCGCCACAAGGAAGGCCGGTTGAAGACCGACTTCAAGCACGGCCTCGGCAAGGTGTCGTATCACGCCGCCTGCCACCAGCGCGTGCAGAACATCGGCCCGAAGACGAAGGAATGCCTGGCGCTCGTGCCGGACACCGAGGTCGACATCATCGAGCGTTGCTCCGGCCACGACGGCACCTACGCAGTGAAGGCCGAGTTCCATCAATACGCGATGAAGATCGTCAGGCCGGTGGTCGGCCGCATCAACCAGAACGCGCCCGGCCACTACGGCTCGGACTGCGCGATGGCCGGCCACCACATCGGCCACGCGCGCGCCGACGGCAGCGCGCCCGAGCATCCCATCACCCTGCTGCGCAAAGCCTACGGAGTGTGACCATGCTGACCCACGACCAGCTCTTCAGCCTCGAACAATATGCCCGCCAGCGTCCCGAATTCCGCGCCCGGGTCATGGCACACAAGAAGATCCGCCTCGTGCCGGTGGGGCCGAACGCCACGCTGCACTTCGAGGACCGGCTCACCATGCAGTATCAGGTGCAGGAGATGCTGCGCCTCGAGCGCATGTTCGAACCCGGGCCGATCCAGGAGGAACTCGACGTTTACAACCCGCTGATCCCGGACGGCAGCAACTGGAAGGCGACCTTCATGATCGAGTATTCCGACGAAGGGGAGCGCCGGACGCAGTTGGCGAAGCTGATCGGCATCGAAAAAGCCGTCTGGGTGCAGGTCGCGGACTTCGCGCGCGTGACGTCGATCGCCAACGAGGACCTCGACCGCGAAACCGACGAGAAAACTTCCTCGGTGCACTTCCTGCGCTTCGAGCTGACACCCGACATGTGCCGCGCGGTCAAGGATGGCGCGGCGATCCGCGTCGGCATCGACCACCCCCACTACCAGGTCGAAACCACGCTTGCCCGCGCCACGCGAGACTCGCTGGCCAACGATCTGGCCTGAAAAAAGTCAGTCCCGGTGGCACGGCGCCACCAAAGATGAGGACTGGCATGCTGGCGCATTCCATTAGTCCTAGAATGGTCTTATGGCTGCACGTCGCGATCTTTTCCCGCCCATCCTCCTGCTTGCCCTCGCGGCGTGCGTGCTGGTCGCCGCCACGCTGGCATGGCGCGTCTTCGCCGGCGACGTCAGGGTCGACCCGCTGCCGCCGGCTGGCACCGAGAGCGGTCGGGCGGCCCTGTTGCCCCTGCCGCCCGCCCCCGAACTGCCTGCCGGGAAGGTGGCGCTCGGTGAACGGCTGTTCTTCGACAAGCGGTTATCGGCCGACGATTCGCTCGCCTGCGCCGGTTGCCACGATTTCGCGCGCGGCGGTACCGACCGCTTGCCGGTCTCGGCGGGCGTCGGCGGCAAGACGGGGCCCATCAACGCGCCGACGGTCTTCAACGCCGCCCTGAACTTCGTACAGTTCTGGGACGGCCGCGCCGCCAGCCTGGAGGAACAGGCAGCCGGGCCGGTGCACAATCCGCTCGAAATGGCTTCGAGCTGGGAGCAGGTCGTCGCCAAGCTGAAAAGCGATGCGGCCTATGTCGCCGCCTTCCGGCAGGTCTATGCCGACCGCGGCATCACGGGCGCCACGATCGTCGATGCCATCGCGACCTACGAACGCACCCTGCTCACTGAGAGTCGCTTCGACCGTTTCCTGCGCGGCGAGCGCACGGCGCTGAGCCCGCTCGAACGGACCGGCTACCAGCGCTTCCTCGACTACGGCTGCGCCAGTTGCCATCAGGGCGCGCTGCTTGGAGGCAACATGTTCCAGCGCTTCGGCGTGATGGACGACTATTTCGCCGGCCGCGAGATTGCCGCGGCCGACCTGGGTCGCTTCAACGTCACGGACCGCGAGGAGGACCGCCATGTCTTCAAGGTGCCGGGCTTGCGCAACGTGGCGGTGACCGCGCCCTATTTCCACGACGCCTCGGCCGCGTCGCTCGAACAGGCGGTCGTCGTCATGGCGCGCTATCAGATCGGCCGCGACATGCCGGACGAGGATGTCACCGCCATCGTCGCCTTCCTGCGCTCGCTTACCGGCACCTGGCAGGGACGCGAACTGCAATGAGCGAGATCGCCCTCCTGCCGCGCAGCTGGCGGTCGGTCACGCTCATCGGGGGCGCCACTTTTCTCGTCGCGCTGGCCGGCCTGTATTTCCGCGCCGAAGCGGTCGATCCCCGGCAGCATTTCGCCTACGCCCAGCAGCTGCGCGACCTGCGCGAACTCGACGCGCGCATCGACGGCGAACTGCTCGCCAATCGCCTCGAGTTCACGCGCAACTACGACGCCCTGACGCGCTACACCGCCGCCGCGCAGGCGCGCGTCGCGCTGGTCGATGACCCGCCCGCCTATCTTGCCGCCGCCAGCCGCGCCTCGGTACGTTCCGCCGCCGCCGCGCTCGCCGACAGCATCGCGCGCAAGGCCGGGCTGGTCGACAGCTTCAAGCGCAACGACGCCGTGTTGCGCAACTCGCTGGCCTACTTTCCGCTGGCCGCCGCCAACCTGCTCGACGTCGCGCAGGTGCCGCCGCTGCCGGCGGCCACGCGGCCGCGCATCGGCAACTACGTGCGCAGCCTGCTGGCCTTCGCCCGCCTGCCGGACGAGAGCGCGGCGGCGGCCGTGCGTCGCGCTCGCGACCAGCTCGACGCGATGCCCTTCGCGCCCGCCCATCGTCCGCTGGTCGACAACCTGCGCCGCCACGGCGAAGTCGTCCTAGCGCGCCTGACCGAACTCGACCGCCAGATGGCCGACGTTTTCGCGCTGCCGACCGGCAGCCGGCTCGAAGCGCTCAACCAGGCCTACGGCCAGGGCCACGGCCGCGCACTCGAACAGGCCGAGCTTTATCGCTTCTTCCTGTATGCGCTGGTCGTCGCGCTTTCGCTCTTCCTGGCCTGGACCTTCGCGCGCCTCGAGCGCGCACGCCGCTCGCTCGAAACCGCCCACCGCGAGGTCAGCCAGCGCTACGCCGCCCAGCTGGCGGCGGAAAAGCAGCTCAAGCTCCACGCCACCGCCTTCCGCAACGCCCACGACGGCATCACCCTGACCGACGCGGACGGCAACATCCTCGACATCAATCCCGCCTTCACGCGCATCACCGGCTACGAGCGCAGCGAGGTCATCGGCCGCAATCCGCGCGTGCTCAAGTCGGGACGCCACGAGCGCGACTTCTACGCCGCCATGTGGAAGAGCATCACCGAAACCGGCAGCTGGCGCGGCGAAATCTGGAACCGCAACAAATACGGCGAGGTGTATCCCGAGCTGCTGTCGATCTCGGCGGTGCGCGACGAAGCCTCGGGGCAGCTCACCAACTACGTCGCCGTGTTCGCCGATATCGGCCGCCTCAAGGCGCAGGAGCAGCAGCTTTCCATGATGGCCTACTACGACGCCCTCACCGAGCTGCCCAACCGCGCCCTGCTGGCCGACCGCCTCGTGCAGGCCATCGCCCAGACGCGACGCACGGGCACCCTGATGGCGATCTGCTACCTCGATCTCGACGGCTTCAAGCCGATCAACGACACCTGGGGCCACGACGCCGGCGACCGCGTGCTGGTGGAAATCGCCAACCGCCTCAAGGACGGCCTGCGCGGCGGCGACACGGTGGCCCGCCTCGGCGGCGACGAATTCGTACTCCTGCTGCTGGGCCTCTCCGACGCCGATGAGTGCGATACCGCCATGCAGCGGCTGCTCGGCGAGATCGCACGGCCGCTGACGCTGCTGCCGGACCCGGTCACGGTCTCGGGCAGCATCGGCCTGGCCCTGTTTCCGCATGACGACAGCGACCCGGACACGCTGCTGCGCCACGCGGACCAGGCCATGTATGCCGCCAAGCAGGCCGGCAAGAACTGCTACCACTTGTTCGACGCCGAGGAAGACCGCTCGGTGCGCACCCGGCACAACCGTGTCGAACGCATCCGCCAGGCACTGGAGAACCATGAACTGGAACTCTATTTCCAGCCCAAGGTGAATATGCGCAAGGGCGTCGTGTTCGGCGCCGAGGCCCTGATCCGCTGGAACCATCCCGAACTCGGCGTGTTGCCGCCGATCGAATTCCTGCCGCTGATCGAGGACGACGAGCTGATCAAGGCCATCGGCGACTGGGTGATCGAGGCGGCCCTGACGCAGATGGACCACTGGCACGCCCAGGGCCTCGACCTGGCGGTCAGCGTCAATGTCGCGGCCCGCCAGCTACAGGCGCCTGAATTCGTCGAGAAGCTCAAGGTGGCTCTGTTCCTGCATCCCGACGTCGCGCCAAGGCTGGAACTCGAAGTGCTGGAAACCGCGGCCCTGGAGGACGTCGTCCAGACCTCGCGCGTCATCGAGGAATGCCGCGCCCTCGGCGTGCGCTTCGCGCTCGACGACTTCGGCACCGGTTATTCCTCGCTCACCTACCTGAAGCGCCTGCCGACCGAAACGATCAAGATCGACCAGAGCTTCGTGCGCGAAATCCTGAGCGACCACAACAACCTGGTCATCGTGCAAAGCGTGGTGGGCCTCGCCAGCGCCTTCCAGCGCGGCGCCATCGCCGAAGGCGTCGAAACCGTCGAGCATGGCCGCCTGTTGATGCAGCTCAACTGCGACCTCGCGCAGGGCTACGGCATCGCCCGGCCGATGCCGGCCGACCAGCTGCCGGACTGGGTGCGCGGCTGGCGGCCCGATCCCTCCTGGCAGGCCATCCGCGACCTTTACTGGCAGGACAGCGACTACCCGATGTTCATCGCCGAAGTCGAACACCGCAACTGGATCGCCCAGCTCGTCTATGCAGTCAACGAGGGGCAGCCAGTGTCGCGCGCGCATCTCGTCGACGTGCAGCATTGTCGTTTTGGTCAGTGGTATGAGGGCAACGGACGCATGCGCTACGCCAAGTTGCCGGCCTACGCCCGCATCGAGGCGCCGCACCGGCAGGTGCATGAAATGGCGCGGCGTATCGACCGCCTCTGGCGCGACGGGCAGGCGGACGACGCCCGCGCCCTGATCCCCGAACTGCTGACGGCACGCGACGAAGTACTCGCGGCGCTGCTCGAACTGCAACAGGCCACAGGGCAGCCGCGCAACGCGCACTGAAAGTCAGCGCCGGCGGGACGGCGTCAGTCCTCTGTCCGGCAGGTCCGGCACTGGTTGATTTCGATGGTGACGTGGTCCAGCCCCTCAATGACCGAGAGTTGCCGACGATAGGCTTCCAGCGTCAGGGGCGCATGGCTGACCAGGGACAGAATGCAGGCACGGCTGGCCGGACCGATGCGCCACAGGTGCAGATCGGCGATTTCGTGGTCTGGCAAGGTCGCGATGATTCCCCGGATCTCCCCGGCGACATGGCCGTGATCCTCGGCATCGAGCAGCACTCCGGCGGAATCGCGCGCCAGGCCGACAGCCCAGCGGCCGACGACGAGCGCGCCGACAATGCCCATGACCGGATCAAGGTAGGTCCAGCCGAACAGCAGGCCGCCGCCGAGCGCGACGATGGCCAGCACCGAGGTCAGCGCGTCGGCGAGCACATGGAGATAGGCGGCGCGCAGATTGTGGTCGACGTGGTCGTGTCCATGCGCGTGGTCGTGGTCGTGATGATCATGGTCCAGCAGCCAGGCCGAGGCAAGGTTTACGGCAAGACCGAAAACGGCGACGATCATCGCCTCGGCATAATGGATTTCGACCGGCGCGCGCAGGCGCGCCACCGACTCCCAGGCCATCCAGAGCGCCACGGCACCGAGGAACAACGCGCTCGAATAGCCGGCGAGCGCGGTGACCTTGCCGGTGCCGAAGGTATAGCGCGTGTCGCCGGCATGACGGCGCGCGAAGCGGTAGGCCCAGGCGGCGATGCCGAGCGCGCCGACGTGACTCGCCATGTGCCAGCCGTCGGCGAGCAGCGCCATCGAGCCGGTCAGCCAGCCCGCGGCAAGCTCGACGAGCATCGCGACGAAGGTCAGGCCGACCACCCAGCGGGTGCGGCGTTCGGCCTGCTGCTGGCCGGCGCCACTGAAATCGTGGCGGTGCTGCCAGAAGGAAAGGTCGTGCTGCGGCATGGTCGTCATGATCTTACCCGCAACGCTTGCCGCAGCCGGAACCGCAGCCGCCGGAAGCGCAAGTCGCCACAACCGGCGTCAGCGGAATGACCCATCGATCCGAACGCCGGGCGAAACGCTGCATGGCTATAAAGGCCGTGGCAAACATGGCGCCCACGCCGCCGACCCACAGAGCTGAATCCAGCGGGTGTCCGGCGAAGGTCGCGATCTGATACCACAGGGTCGCGAGGCCATAGGCCAGCCCTGTGGTCCAGGCGCCGACGAACAGCGTCCAGCGGGTGCCACTTTCCTGATAGGCGGCCGCGATGGCCGCCGTGCAGGGAAAATAGAGCAGGATGAACAGCAAGTAGGCGAAGGCGCCGGCCGCGCCGTCGAAGCGCGCCGCCATGGCGCCGAAGGTGCCGGTCGAGACTTCCCGCTCCTCGGCCACGGCCGTTTGGTCGGTCAGATCGCCCACCCCGATGCCCAGCGGGTCGCCCCAAGCGCCGAGCGCGTCACCGAGGTTGGCGGGGATCGTGGCGGCCGCTGCGGACAAGGCGCTGACGAGACTGAACGCCTCCTCTTCCTTGGGCGCTTTGCCGGCGGCGGCTGCCTTGGCGGCCGCGTCGCTTTCCGCCAGCGCCGTATAAGTGGCGTCGAGCGTGCCGACGACGGCTTCCTTGGCCAGCACGCCGGTGAAGATGCCGACAGCGGCCGGCCAGTTTTCCGCGGTCATGCCGAAGGGCGAGAAGGCAGGGGCGATCGACCGGCCAACAGCGGCAAGTGCCGACTTGTCGCTGTCCTCGTTGCCGAAGCTGCCGTCGGTACCGACAGCGTTGAGGAAGTTGAGCACCAGCACCATCGGCACGATGATGCGGCCGGCGGTGATGACGAAGCTTCTCAGGCGCCCCCAGGTATGAGTCAGGATGCCGCGCAGGGTCGGCAGGTGGTAGGGCGGCAGCTCCATGATGAAAGGGGTGGCCTCGCCTTGCAGCAGCGAGTGCTTGAGGATCAGGCCGGTGAGCACGGCGACGGCGATGCCGATCAGATACAGGCCGAACACCACGTTCTGCGCGTTGCTCGGGAAGAACGCGGCGGCGAACAGCACATACACCGGCAGGCGCGCGCCGCAGGACATGAAGGGCGCCATGGCGATGGTCATCAGGCGGTCGCGGCGCTGCTCCAGCGTGCGCGTCGCCATGATGGCCGGCACGTTGCAGCCGAAGCCGACGATCAGCGGCACGAAGGACTTGCCCGGCAGGCCGACCCAGCGCATCAAGCGGTCCATGACGAAGGCGGCGCGCGCCATGTAGCCGGAATCTTCCAGCATCGAGAGGAACAGGTAGAGGAAGCCGATCACCGGAATGAAGGTCGCCACGGTCTGGAGGCCGCCGCCAATGCCCTTGGCCAGCAGCACGACGAGCCATTCCGGCGCGCCGGATCCGGCCAGCAGTGCGCTGAAGCCATCGACGAACAATGCACCGGCCGTCTGGTCGAAGAAGTCGATGAAGGCACCACCGATATTGATGGTGAACATGAACATCAGATACATCAGCAGCAGGAAAATCGGAATGCCCAGCGCGCGGTTGAGCACGACGCGGTCGATGCGGTCTGTGAGGTCGCGCGCGACGCGGCCCTCGACCCTGACGCTGGCGGTAGCGATGCGGTTGGCGAGGCCATAGCGCGCGTCGGCGATCAGGATGTCGAGATCGTCGCCGATTCCGGCGGCCTGCTGCGCGGCGGCGGCGGCGAGCGCGGGGCCGGCGACCGCTCGGGCCAGGTCGTCGCCTTCGAGCAGGCGCACGGCCAGCCAGCGCGGCGCGACCTTGCCGGCTGTCGTTTCGAGTTGAGCGGCGATGCCGTCGATGGCCTGTTCGAGCGCGGCGGCATAGGCGACGCGCGCGCCGGGGCGCGGCTGTTCGGCCGCCGCACGGGCGATGGCCGCCTTCAGTTCGGCGATGCCCTTGCCCGCCGAAGCGACGACCGGCACCACCGGACAACCGAGTTCGCGCGCCAGCGCGGCAACGTCGACCTGCATGCCTTTCTCGGCGGCGACGTCGGTCATGTTGAGCACCACCAAGAGCGGCACGCCCGTCTCGGCGAGCTGGGTGGTGAGATAGAGATTGCGTTCGAGGTTGGAGGCGTCGACGATGTTGATGATCAGGTCGGCTCCGTCGTTATGGGCCGCTTGCACATAGTCGCGCGCGACCATTTCGTCGAGCGACACTTCGCGGTCGATGACGTCGAGCGAATAGGTGCCAGGCAGGTCGACGATCTCGAAGCCGGCGCCGTCGAAGCGGTATTCGCCGCTTTTCTTCTCGACCGTCACGCCCGGCCAGTTGCCGACGCGCTGCCTCGCGCCGGTGAGCGCGTTGAAGAGCGTGGTCTTGCCGCAGTTCGGGTTGCCGACCAGGCCGATGGTGTAGTTGGCTTGCGTCATCACAGTTTCTCCACGTTCAGGGCCGCGGCCTCTTCCTTGCGCAGCGACAGGTTGCTGCCGCGCACCTTGATCTCGACGGGGTCGCCCATCGGCGCGACGCGCACGATGTCGATCTGCGCGCCGGGCGTGAGGCCCAGCGCCAGCAGCTTGCGCCGGTAGCCGCCACCGCTCTGGCTGAAGCCGGCCACCCTTGCGCGGTCGCCGATCCGCAGTTCTCCGAGTGTCGTCATTGCGTTTTCCTTGAAGGTTTCAAACAGGTTCCACCATGATCTTGTGCGCCATGCCGCCGCCGAGCGCGAAACGCGTCTCGCCGCGCATCACCACGACGCCGCCACCCCGGTGGTGGCGCACGGTGAGTTCGGCGCCGAGGTTGAGGCCCATCTCGGTCATGCGCCGGTCGAGACCGGCGCCGCCGCGCAGGGCGACGACACGCACGCGCGCGCCTTCACTGGCCATCATTAGGGAAAATGCCGGTGCGCCCATCGTGTCGTCGCCGTCCCGCCGGGGCTGACTTTTCGCGATCAGAAGGACATGCCGGCGCGCAGGCCGAAAATCTTGACCGTCGGCGCCGAAGCGTCGCCTTCCGGATCGCGGATGTATTGCACATGCGGCGACACCTCGATCTGCTCGTTCAGCTTCGCGCGGTAATACAGCTCGACCAGCTTTTCCTTGCCGCCGATGCCCGAGGCGATCTGCTGGGCCTGGCCGGTCTTCAGCCAGCCGAGGCCGAGGCCGACCGCGTCCTCGCCGCGATTCCAGGATGCGCCGGCCAGCTCGAAGCCGGCGGTGAAGGCCGTGTCGAAGGCGCCGTCGCCCGAGGTGCGCTTGCCGTAGCGGCCGAACAGGTTCCAGTCCCCGGCCACCTTCTGGTCGGCCGAGATACCCCAGCCGCCATGGCGCTGCTGCACGCTGTTGAGATCCTGCGTGCGACCGTTGGTCCAGGCATAGAGACGGTAGTTGCCGCTCTTCTCGCCATCGGCCTGCTTCGGCGCCACCTCGAACTGGACGATCGTCAGCGGCCCGCCGCTGACCTTGTCGCTGAAGTTCGCGCCGTTGCCCGAGGCGAACACGCCGAGCGAGGCGCCCCAGCCGAAGTCGGCGTTGCCCTCGTTGTAGTAGGCCAGCCGCATGCCCGGCGCGAAGCCGTAGTTGTCGGCCGCGATGTCGCCGCCAGTATCGAGCAGGGCGTTGTGGACGAAGGCGTTGTTGAGGAACTGGCTGGCCTCGTCGCCGGCCGCCTCGTTCTGGTCGAAAAAGCCGAAGAAATCCATCTTGCCTACCGTGAGTTCGACGCGGTCGCCCGGCTGTCCTTCGGCCTTGGCGGCCGCGAGCGGCCAGGTCAGCGTGTAGTGCGCCTGGGCGAGGATGGCGAAGGAGTCCTCGCGCGTCGCATTCGTATTGGTGGCCTGCTCGAAAGCCAGCGAGTTGGGCACGCCGACATGGGTATTCCGCAGGCCGAGACCGCCGCCCTGGCCAAAGCGGACATGGGCGAAGGCCGTGCCCTGCGCGCCGCCGAGCGTGCCGGCCGGCAGCGAAACCTCGACATCGCCGCGATAGTTCGTGGCGCTGGTGGCGTTGCCCGCTGCGACGCCGTCCTTGTTGGCCTTCTGGTGGACGGCGACGAAACTGCCGCCGATCTCCACGCCGGAAGCGCCGCCCGCCTCATGCTCGTGCGGCGCCTCGGCCAGCTCCTTGACGCGCTGCTCCAGCTGCTCGATGCGCGCCGCGGCCGCCGGCGCGGGGGCGGCCGCCTGCCGCAGGGTTTTGACTTCTTGTTCCAGCGCCTGATTGCGCTGTTCAAGCTGCTGCAGACGCGCGTTCATCTGGCGCAGCATGTCTTGCACATCCTCGCCGGCGAGGACTGGGGAAGCCGCGAGGGTGGCGACAAGGGAAAACGCGGTTGCGCCGAGAAACGGTTTCTTGAGAGGAAAACAAAATGACATGGAACGCTCCTTTTAATATCGATAATTATTCTCAATATACATGAGAACCATTCGCAACAACAAAAAATTTTGCTTATGGAGACAATAACAGCTACAGGGATTTGCGGCCCTTGATTTTCCTGAACAAGGTGCGTTCGCTGATCCCGAGCCGCTGCGCCAGGGCCACGCGGTCGCCTGCATGATGGGCGAGCGCCCAGGCCAGATAACGCTGTTCGTTTTCTTCCAGCGTCAGCCACTCCTGTCGGGGCGGGGCAGCGGCCGGCGCAGGAAACGGTGTCGCCTCGACATCGCTGTCGAGCAGGTGGCGTGGCTCGATTTCCTCGCCGTCGGCCAGCAGGCTCGCGCGCTCGAGCAGGTTACGCAGTTCGCGGATATTGCCCTCGAAGGGCAGGCCGGCGAGCAGTTCGCGCGCCGCCGGCGTCAGCCGCAACGCGCGGCCCGGCGCGACGCGCGCGAGCAGCGATTCGGCGAGCAGCGACAAGTCGCCTTCGCGCTCGCGCAGCGCCGGCGTGTGGATCGGGAACGTATTGATGCGAAAGTAAAGATCGCGGCGGAAGGTCTCGGCCCTGACCATCGCCGCGAGATCGCGGTGGGTGGCCGAAACGAGGCGGAAGTCGGCGCGCAACGCGTCGATGCCGCCGACGCGCCGGTAGGTTCCGGTCTCCAGCAGGCGCAGGAGCTTGACTTGCAAGGGCAGGGGCAGGTCGCCGATCTCATCGAGGAAAAGCGTGCCGCCACTGGCCGCCTCGATGAGGCCCAGCTTGCGGTGGGTAGCGCCGGTGAAGGCGCCCTTTTCGTAACCGAACAGTTCGCTCTCGAACAGGGTTTCGGTCAGACCCGAGCAATCGACCGCGACGAACGGCCCCTCGGCGCGCGGGCTGGCCTCGTGGATCGCCTGGGCGACAAGCTCCTTGCCGGTTCCGGTTTCGCCGAGCAGCATGACGGCAGCGGCCGAGGGCGCGACGCGCGTCACGCGCGCGAGCATGCGCGTGAAGGCCGGCGAGCGTCCGACCAGCCCCTGCGCGGCCGGCCGGCTGCTGGCGTGACGCACGACGCGCATCGTCTCGACGAAGAACTCGATCTCGCCGTTCGCGTCGCGGATCGGCGCGGTCTCGACGTCGACATGCTCCTCGCCGCGCGCCGTGTGATGAAGATGCAGAACGCGCTCGATCTGGCCGCTGGCTTGGCTCTGGCGTAGCGGACAGGACTCCCCGGCCTGATCGCAGGGCACGGTGAAGCGGTGCGAGACCTCATAGCAGAGACGGCCGACCACCGGCCGACCGTCGCCGAAATCTCGTTTGTAGGCGAGATTGGCGGCGAGAATGCGGTAGTGCGCATCCATGACGATGCGCGGCTCGTCGAGCGAGTCGAGGAAGGAGCTGATTTCCTGGAGATTCAATTGAACCCTCCTCAAACGCCAAAAATGGCGTTTTTGAATTAAACGGATGCCGCCATATTTGGCATTTCTGCAAATTAATGCAAGTTGGTTATTTTTTATTTCTTTTTAATCATAATGTTATGAAATAGATGCATTGGCACGCTCCTTGAGTTGCGGGTAACAAACAATCCAAGGAGACATCAAGATGACCACCTGTGCAAGCTGTTCGTGCGGCGGCTCCGCCGACCCGAAGCGCCGCCAGCTGCTGTTCGCCACCAGTGCCGCGGCTGCGGCAGCCGGCTTGGCCGTGGCGGTACCCTTCGTATCCACTTTCTCTCCCTCGGAGCGCGCCCGCGCCGCCGGCGCACCGGTCGAGGCAGATGTCTCCAGACTCGCGCCCGGCGAGATGATGGTTGTCGAGTGGCGCGGCAAGCCAGTCTGGATCGTCCGCCGGACCCCAGAAATGCTTGCCACGCTCGACAAGGTGGCCCCCAAGCTCGCCGACCCCGACTCGCAAAAGCCGCAGCAACCGGACTACGCGACGAACACGCACCGCTCGATCAAGCCGGAATATTTCGTCGCCATCGGCATCTGCACCCATCTGGGCTGCTCCCCAACCGAGAAGTTCGAAGTGGGCGCGGCGCAGGGCATGTCGCCCGACTGGGACGGCGGCTTCTTCTGTCCCTGCCACGGCTCGCAATTCGACCTCGCCGGCCGCGTGCTGAAAAACATGCCGGCACCAACCAATCTCGAAATCCCGCCGCACCAGTACCTTGCCGAAGCGCGTCTGCTGATCGGCGAAGACAAGTCCACCGTCTGACTAAAGGAGAAAGCAATGACTATTCATCTGCATGGCGACCAATGGCTCCACGCCGCGGAAATCTTCAGCAGCCTGCCGTTTCTCGCAGTGATCCTGACAATCAGTCTGCCGGTCTGGTTGCCGATGGTCATCTACCGGCGAGTAAGCGGCAAACGTCCCAACGAAGGTCGATAAGCATGCGCATCGCCGTCACCAGCCAAAACTTCCGTACCGTCACCGGCCACGCCGGCAAGGCTCGGCGCTTCCTCGTCTACGAAGTCGGGGCAGGCGCCTCGGTGCGCGAGACCGAACGCCTCGACCTGCCCCTCGACATGGCCATGCACGGCTTCGACGATCGCCGGGGCCATCCGCTGCACGGCATGGACGTGCTCATCACCGGCGGCTGCGGCGAGGGCTTCGCCTTCCGCATGGCGCGTCAGGGCGTGCGCGTCGTCGTTACCAGCGAGACCGATCCGGAAACCGCCGTGCATGGCTTGCTGGCCGGACACCTCAAACCGCCCTCCGCCAGTTGCCACGACCATCCCGGCGACGTCGAAGAAGAGTCCCACTCATGCGGCTGCCACGACTGAAATCGGCGCTCGGCCGCGAAATCGCGCTGCTGCTGGCGGCGAAGATCGCCCTGCTCATGGCGATCCGCGCCGCCTTCTTCAGCGATCCCGTGCTGCCGAAGATGACCGAGGGCATGGACCCCGGCCGCGTCGCCGCTGCCATCGTCGCCACACCAACTCCCAAACCATAACAACGACACCCCCCAATCCCAACGAGAGGCTCACCATGATCACCGAAGAAGTCGTCGACCTCTCGCGGCTGCAGTTCGCCGCGACGGCCTTTTACCACTTCCTGTTCGTGCCCCTGACGCTCGGGCTGTCCTTCCTGCTCGCCATCATGGAAACCGTCTATGTGATGACGGGCAAGGAGATCTACCGCGACATGACGAAGTTCTGGGGCAAGCTGTTCGGCATCAACTTCGCGCTCGGCGTCACCACCGGCATCACCATGGAGTTCCAGTTCGGCACCAACTGGGCCTACTACTCCCACTACGTCGGCGACATCTTCGGCGCGCCGCTGGCCATCGAGGGCCTGATGGCCTTCTTCCTGGAGTCGACCTTCATCGGCCTGTTCTTCTTCGGCTGGGACAAGCTCGGCAAGCGCCAACATCTCCTCATTACCTACCTGACCGCCATCGGCTCCAACCTCTCGGCCGTTTGGATCCTGATCGCCAACGGCTGGATGCAATACCCGGTCGGCTCCGAGTTCAGCTACGTGACCATGCGCATGGAGATGACCAACTTCTGGGACGTGGTCTTCAACCCGGCGGCACAGGCGAAGTTCGTGCATACCGTCTCGGCCGGCTACGTCACCGGCGCGCTGTTCGTGCTCGGCATCTCGTCCTGGTATCTGCTCAAGAACCGGCACGTCGAGTTCGCCAGGCGCTCCTTCCGCATCGCCGCCGCGTTCGGCTTCGCGGCATCCCTCTCGGTGGTCGTGCTCGGCGACGAGTCGGGCTACGCGGTGACCGAGCACCAGAAGACCAAGCTCGCGGCGATGGAGGGCATGTGGCACACCGAGCCGGCGCCGGCGCCCTTCACCCTGTTCGCCATCCCCGACGACGAGAAGCGCGAAAACCGCGCCGAGGTGAAGATTCCCTACGCGCTCGGCCTGATCGCGACGCGCTCGACCAAGACCGAGCTACCTGGCATCCACGACCTCGAAAAGGACGCGGCGCGGCGCATCGAGCGCGGCATCGTCGCCGTCAAGACGCTCGAAGCCCTGCGCAAGGACGGCGGCGACACGGCGGAAAACCGCGCCGTCTTCGAGGAGCACAAGGACGACCTCGGCTACGGTCTGCTGCTAAAGAAATACAGCCCCGACGTCGCCGCCGCGACGCCCGGAATGATCGAACGGGCCGCGCGCGACTCGGTCCCGAAGGTCGCGCCGATGTTCTGGACCTTCCGCCTCATGGTCTTCCTCGGCTTCTCCTTCATCGTGCTGTTCGGCCTGTCGTTCTGGCACTCGGCGAAGGGCACGTTCGAGAACCGGCGCTGGCTGCTCAGGTGGGCGGTGTGGTGGCTGCCGATGCCCTGGATCGCCTCGGAGATGGGCTGGTTCGTCGCCGAATACGGCCGGCAGCCCTGGACGATCTTCGGCGTGCTGCCCACGCACCTCTCCACCTCGACGATCTCCGCGACCAGCCTCTATGGCTCGCTCGCCGGCTTCCTGTTCTTCTACACCGGCCTCCTGATCGTCGAGATGTACCTGATGTTCAAGTATGCCCGTCTCGGCCCGGCCAGCCTCGGCACCGGCCGCTACGAAGGCGAAGCCGCCTATCAACCCGTGCGCCAAGGAGCCTGAACATGTTCGACTATGAAACCCTCAAGGTGATCTGGTGGCTGCTGGTCGGCGTGCTGCTGCTCGGCTTCGCCATCATGGACGGCCACGACATGGGCGTCGGCGCGCTGCTGCCCTTCGTCGCCAAGGACGACGTCGAGCGTCGCGTCGTCATCAACACCGTCGGCCCGCACTGGGACGGCAACCAGGTCTGGTTCATCACCGGCGGCGGCGCCATCTTCGCCGCCTGGCCGCTGGTCTATGCCACCGCCTTCTCCGGCTTCTACTGGGCCATGCTGGCGGTGCTGTGGGCGCTGTTCTTCCGGCCGGTCGGCTTCGACTACCGCTCCAAGGTGGCGAACACGACCTGGCGTACCGCGTGGGACTGGGGCTTGTTCGTCGGCGGCGCGGTGCCGGCGCTGATCTTCGGCGTGGCCTTCGGCAACCTGCTGCTCGGCGTACCCTTCCACTTCGAGGACAACCTGATGCCGGTCTACACGGGCACGTTCTGGGCGCTGCTCAATCCCTTCGCGCTCCTGGCCGGCGTGGTGAGCCTGTCCATGCTGGTGTTCCATGGCGCCAACTACCTGATGATCCGCACCGAGGGCGCCATCTACGCCCGTGCCAGGGCCGCATCGCTGATCTTCGGCGGTCTCATGCTCGCCGCCTTCGCCGCCGCCGGCGTCTGGGTGGCGAACGGCATCAGCGGCTATGTCATCACCTCGGCCGTCGACGCCGGGGCGCTGCCCAACCCGCTCGCCAAGACAGTCGCGCAGCAGGCCGGAGCCTGGCTGGCGAACTTCGACCAGCAGCCGCTGCTCTGGCTCGTACCCGGCGCCGCCTTCGCCGGCGGCCTGCTCGCACTGCTGCTGGCGTGGAAGGATCGTCCCGGCACGGCGTTCATCTTCAGCGCCATCGCCGAACTCGGCGTGATCGGCACGGCCGGCGTCGCGATGTTCCCCTTCGTCATGCCGTCGTCGTCCGATCCGCGCTCTTCGCTGACCGTGTGGGACAGCGTGTCGAGCCACCTGACGCTGGAGATCATGTTCTGGGCTGCACTGATCTTCACCCCGATCATCATCATCTACACCAGCTGGGCCTACAAGGTCATGGCCGGCAAGATCACGCCGGCCTATATCGAGGCCCACGACCGCTCCGCCTACTGAGAAAGGAAAAAACCATGTGGTATTTCACCTGGATGCTCGGCCTCGCGATGGCCATCCTGCTCGCCGTCGTCAATGCAATGTGGCACGAAGTCGAGCCTGGCAACGAATCCTGACCCTCCCAGCGGAGACGAATATGAAACAAATGCTGTTGCAGGAAAAATACCCGGTCTTCGTCCTCGAAATCGGCAAGCAGGAAACCCGTTGTGCGAGCGTCGACGACATCGTCGCCCGCCTGAAGGCAAAGATCACGGCCGACGCGCGCGTGGCCTGGATCGCCGAGTTCGACCATTACGCCCACACGCAAAAGGTTGGCGGCACCATCGCGCCCGAGATCAAGGCGGCGAAGAACCTCGTGTTCTGTTTCGGCCTGCAACTGCCCAACCCGCAGGTGCTCGCCGTGCGGCCGCGCTCGATCGGCATCGCCGACTGCGGCGACAAGTTCGTCATAGATTTCATGGAGGCGCCGATGCAGCCGGCCAACGACGCTATGGAGGCCTGGGCGAGATCGATCAAGGACGTCGTCTAGCGGATGGCGTTTTTCCGCCAGCTGCTCGACGCGCCCGGTGGCGCGTTTTCCTATTTGCTCGGCTGCGGCGAGAGCAGGACGGCGCTTATGCTCGATCCGGCGCTTGAGCAGGCAACGCTCGTTCTCGGCATGCTTGAGGAGCTCGGTCTCGACCTGCTCTGGGTGGTCGAGACCCATCTGCATGCCGACCATGTCACGGCGGCGGACGCCTTGCGCGCCGCCACGGGCGCGCGCGTCGCCGTGGGCCGTCTCACCGGCATCGACGGGGCCGACCGCCTGCTCGACGATGGCGATGTGATCGCCTGCGGAGGCGTGAGCCTGCGCGCGCTCGCCACGCCCGGCCACACGCCCGGCTGCCTGAGCTACCTCTGGCAGGACCGGGTCTTCACGGGCGACTGCCTGCTGATCGGCGCCTGCGGCGTCACCAACGAATCTGGCGGCGATGCCGCGACGCTCTATGACAGCGTGACGCGCCGTCTCTTCGCCCTTCCCGGCGAAACGCTCGTCTATCCGGGCCGCTGCCTCGCCGGCCGGCGCGTGAGCTGCATCGGCGAGGAACGCGAAACCAACCCCCTGTTTCGCGGCATGAGCCGCGACCGCTTCGCGACGCTCGAAGCGCGTGAGGAAGAACCTGCGGGGGCCGCGCGCACGGCCGACGTTCTGGCGATCAACCGGCGCTGCGGCCAACCGGCCGCGACGGATGCATCGAATTTTTCAACACCACGGTAGGAGAAGGCAGCATGGCAAGACTCATCGGGGGCATGTTCGTCGGACTCGCGCTTGGCATCGTCATCGCGCTGGCGGCTGTCTGGAAGCTGTCCGGCG
The DNA here is from genome assembly GCA_040754195.1 of Pseudomonadota bacterium. Lineage (GTDB taxonomy): Bacteria > Pseudomonadota > Gammaproteobacteria > Burkholderiales > Rhodocyclaceae > Sulfuricystis. The sequence continues at coordinate 103,921 of JBFMDJ010000027.1, forward strand.
GCTGGATGTTCGAGGAACGCGAAAGCCCGTTCACGGTCGAGGAGACCGTGGCGCGCATCCAGCACAATGTCGTGGCGGCCGGCAACGGCTGGTCGCTCTCCGGCCTGCGCTATCCGACACGCCCGCTGGAGGCCGAAGGCATCAACGCGCTGCCGGCCATGCTGATCGAGGCATGCAGCACCAAGTATTCCGGCCCGATCCTGCAGGACGACCGGCTGCGCTTCCTCTCGCTGCTGATGCCCTGCAAGATCGGCGTCTACAAAAAGAGCGACGGCAAGGTCTACATCGGCATCCTCAACGCCGGGCTGATCGGCGGCCTGTTCGGCAGCAAGGTCGGCGACATCATGGGCCATGTCGTCAAGGATCAGGAAAACTTCCTCGTCATGGACCCGGCCAAGCCCGCCCCGCCGCTGATCCTGCCGAAGGCTGGGAGCGAGGGCGGTGCCGGCGGCGGCGCGGCCGGCGGCTGCTGAGGGAATCGCCATGAAACTGAAAACCCTATGGGCGATCGCCGGCCTGCTGGCGAACTTCGCCGTGCAGGCCATGCCCACGCTGGCCGACAAGCTGCCGCCGCCGAAGAGCACCGCCGACCATGGCAAGTTCAAGGAGCTGCAGAAGGACTTCAAGTCCGGTCCCGAGGTGACACGGACCTGCCTCGCCTGCCACACCGATGCGGCCAAACAGGTGCAGCACACCAAGCACTGGACCTGGGAGGTCGTCGACGCCAGGACCGGCCAAAAGCTCGGCAAGAAGAACATCATCAACAACTTCTGCACCAGCACGATCTCCAACGAGAAGGATTGCATGGCCTGCCACGCCGGCTACGGCTGGGAAGACAAGCACTTCGACTTCGCGAAGGAGGAAAACGTCGACTGCCTGATCTGCCATGACGGCACCGGCACCTACCGCAAGCTGCCCGGCGACTCCGGGCATCCGGTGTACGAGCGCAAGGAGTTCCCGCACGGTTCGGGCAAGTTCGTCGAAGCGACGGACCTGAAGAAGGTGGCGCAGAACGTCGGCCTGCCGAGCCGCGCCAACTGCGGTTCCTGCCACTTCTTCGGCGCGGGCGGCGACGGCACCAAGCACGGCGACCTCGACAGCACCTTGCGCAATCCGGGCAAGGCGCTCGACGTGCACATGGACGCCAAGGGCCTGAACTTCGCCTGCACGACCTGCCACAAAACCAGCCAGCACCAGATCGCCGGCAGCCGCTACACCTGGAACGCGGCGCGCACCGGCGAGCCGCAGCCGCGCGGCAAGCACGACGAGGATCCGGCTTCCTGCGCTTCCTGCCACGGCGACAAGCCGCACAAGGAAAGCCTCCTGCACGCCGAGCGCCTCAACACCCACACCGGCACGCTGGCCTGCCAGACCTGCCACATCCCGCAGTTCGCCCGCGACAACGTCGGCACTGAGAAGAGCTGGGATTGGTCGACGGCGACCCGGATGGGGTCGGATGGCAAGCCGCTCTTTGTCAAGGACAGCGCCGGCCGCCGCGCATTCGACTCGAAAAAGGGCGGCTTCGCATGGGATTCCTGGCTCACGCCCGAGTATCGCTGGTTCAACGGCCAGGTCGCGTTCAAGGCCGTCGGCGAGAAGATCGACCCGACCCGGACCGTCGAGATCAACCGGCCCGAGGGCGCGCCGCGCGAGCCGGGCGCGCGCATCTGGCCCTTCAAGGTGCATCGCGGCAAGCAGGCCTACGATCCCGAGCTCGAGAACCTGCTCGTCGTGCATACCGCCGGCGAGGACGACACCGCGCTCTGGCACAACTTCGACTGGCCGAAGGCGATCAAGACCGGCATGGAAACCGCCGGTCTGCCCTGGAGCGGAAAATACGACTTCGTATCCACCGAGATGAGCTGGCCGATCACCCACATGGTGGCGCCCAAGGCCGACGCCGTGCCCTGCGCGCAATGCCACGGCGCCGCGAGCCGGCTCGCGGGCATCGCCGGCATCTGGCTGCCTGGCCACCACAAGAACGACTGGCTCGACCTGGTTGGCTGGGCCGCCGCCCTGCTCGCGCTCGTCGGCGTCCTGATCCACGGCGGCGCGCGCATCTGCGTGCTGTGCCGCAAACCGAGGAAAACCTCATGAACACCCCCGTCCGTCCCGGCCACATCTATCTCTACAAGCGCTACGAGCGATTCTGGCACTGGTCGCAGGCCGCGCTGATCATGTTCATGCTGATCACCGGCTTCGAGATCCACGGCGCGTATGAAAACTTCGGTTTCCGCCGCGCCGTGGAATACCACACGCTCGCCGCGTGGACGCTACTGCTGCTCTGGGCCTTCACGATCTTCTGGCAATTCACCACCGGCGAATGGCGGCAATACCTGCCGACCTTCAAGAAGGTCGGCGCGATGGTGCATTACTACGCCTACGGCATCTTCACCGGCGCGCCGCACCCCTTCCAGAAGACGGCGGCGAAGAAGCACAACCCGCTGCAGCGGCTCGCCTATCTCGCGCTGCTCTCGCTCGTCTCGCCGATCATCTGGAGCTCGGGCCTGTTCTACCTGTTCTTCGCCTACTGGAAGGACTTTGGCATCGACCGCTGGCTTTCGCTGGAGACGGTGGCGCTGACCCACACGGCCGGCGCCTTCATGATGCTGGTGTTCGTCATCGCCCACGTCTATCTGACCACCACCGGCCACACGCCCTTCGCCCACATCAAGACGATGATCACGGGCTGGGAGGAAGAGGAGGGCCACCACTGAAAAAGTCAGCGCCGGCGGGACGGCGCGTTCAAGCCGCCGGGTCTAGAATGAATTCGCAAGCTCGCCCTGCTTCTGGACGAAGCGGCATCCGGCCCCTGACGGATGCCACCTCACCCTTTTACCGCTGAGAAAAGGAGAGACACCATGACCGATATCGCGAAACTGCTCGGCACCGAAGCCGAATCCCTGCTCACGCACGCCTGTCGCACCATCCCCGCCAGCACGCTCCACCTGCCGGGGCCGGACTTCATCGACCGCGTGGTGGCGGGCAGCGACCGCACGCCCGCCACGCTGCGCGGCTTCCAGCAAATCTTCAACACCGGTCGCCTGGCCGGCACTGGCTACCTATCGATCCTTCCGGTCGATCAGGGCATCGAACACACGGCGGGCGCCTCGTTCGCGCCGAATCCTGAATATTTCGATCCCGAGAACATCGTCAGGCTCGCCATCGAGGGCGGCTGCAACGCGGTGGCCTCGACGCTCGGCGTGCTGGGATCGATGTCGCGCAAATACGCCCACAAGATTCCCTTCCTCGTGAAGTTCAACCACAACGAGATGCTCACCTATCCTGGCATCCACGACCAGACGCTGTTCGCCGGCGTGCGCCAGGCCTTCGATCTCGGCGCGGTCGCGGTCGGCGCGACGGTCTATTATGGCTCGCCCGAATCGCGGCGCCAACTCTGGGAAGTGTCGCAGGCCTTCGCCGAGGCGCACCGGTTGGGCATGGTCACCTTCCTGTGGGCCTACCTGCGCAACCCCGGCTTCAAGAAGGACGGCACCGACTACCACGAGGCGGCCGACCTGACCGGGCAGGCCAACCATCTGGCGGCGACCATCGAGGCCGACATCGTCAAGCAGAAGCAGGCCACCTGCAACGGCGGCTTCAACGCCATCAGCTTCGGCAAGACGCATCCCAAGGTGTATTCGGAACTGACCTCGGATCACCCGATCGACCTGGTGCGCTACCAGGTCGCGAGCTGCTTCATGGGCCGCGCCGGCATGATCAACTCGGGCGGCGCCTCGGGCGAGAACGACCTCGCGCAGGCGGTGCGCACGGCGGTGATCAACAAGCGCGCCGGCGGCATGGGCCTGATCTCCGGCCGCAAGGCCTTCCAGCGGCCGATGGCGGAGGGCGTGCAGCTGCTCAACGCGATCCAGGACGTCTATCTGTCGCCCGCCGTGACCATCGCCTGACCCGCTTCGCCGTCCCGCCGGGACTGACTTTTTTCTGAATCTTTTCCGTCCCGGGCGATCCAACAGGTTCATGCGCACACTGCTCACGCTCATCCTCATGGCTCTCCTGTCCTCGATCTCCGCCCAAGCCGCAGCAACCGAATCGATCGTGCTGGGCATGGGCTGCTTCTGGGGCGCCGAGAAGCGCATGGGCGAACTGCCCGGCGTCGTCGACGTCGAGAGCGGCTACGCCAACGGCGAAATCGCCGGCGACTACCAGTCCGTGCTGGCGCTTGAAGCCGCCATCAAGCGCGGCCAGTCGGACAAGCGCAATCACGCCGAGGTGGTGAAGGTCAGCTTCGATCCCGCCAGGGTGACGCTCGAGGCCGTGCTCGCGCGTTTCTGGGAAAGCCATGATCCGACGCAAGGCGACCGGCAGGGCAACGACGTCGGCAGCAACTACCGCAGCGCGATTTACACGAGCAACGACGCGCAACTCGCCGTGGCGCGAAAAACCCGCGACGTCTATCAGGCCGCGCTGAAAACCGCCGGGCGCGGGACCATCACCACCGAAATCGGGCCCTTGAAAAAATATTTCCCGGCCGAGGAATACCATCAGGACTACCTGAAGAAAAATCCGAACGGCTACTGCGGACTCGGCGGCACCGGGGTGAAGTATCCCGGCGCGGCTCCCGCGGCAAAGGCAGCACCGCCGGCCAGGCCGCTCGACCCGAAGGCCCTCGATCCCAAGCGCCAGCTGATCGTTTTCGAGGCGGAGGACTGCCCCTACTGCAAGCAGTTCAAGGCCGAGATCCTCGATCACTGGAAATCCGAAGTCCCGGTCGTGCGCACGCTAAACCCGCAACCGCCCGCAGACTGGAAGCTGGAGAAGGCGCTGTTCGCCACGCCGACCATCGTGCTGTTCGAGAATGGCAAGGAGGTGTCGCGCTTCACCGGTTACAACGGAGAAAAGCCGCGTTTCTGGAAATGGCTCGGCTTCCACCTGCTGACGCCGGAGCAGCAGCGCATCGCCTTCGAGCAGGGCACCGAACGGCCAGGCACCGGTTCGCATCTCGACGAAAAGCGCCCCGGCACTTTCGTCGACCCGATCACCGGCGCGCCGCTGTTCAGGAGCGACGCCAAGTTCGACAGCGGCACCGGCTGGCCGAGCTTCTTCAATCCCGTGTCCGGCGCATTGACCGAGCATGCCGACAGTTCGCACGGCATGCGCCGCGTCGAGGTCAGGAGCGCCAGCTCCGGCATCCATCTCGGCCACGTCTTCGACGACGGCCCGCCGCCGACCGGCAAGCGCTATTGCATCAACGGCAACGTGCTGAAGTTCGTTCCGGATTGAGCCGGCAAGAAAAATGCCCCGGCAAGCCGGGGCATTCCATGCTTGAATCGTTGCTTACTTCTTGAACGGCGTCGGACGCGGCGTCTTGTCGCTCGAAGGCGGCAGGATCGGCATCATGAAGCTAGGCTGGTCGCCGGTCAGCGTCTTCAGGAAGGCGACGACCTGGGCGTTTTCCTTAGCGGTGAATTTCTTGCCAAGCTGGATGCGGCCCATGATGTCGACGGCTTCGGTCAGGGTGTTGGCGGCGCCGTCGTGGAAGTAGGGGTAGGTCATTTCCACGTTGCGCAGCGTCGGCACCTTGAAGTTGAAGCGGTCGGCATCCTTGCCGGTGACGGCAGCGCGGCCATCGGCCATCTTGCCCTTGTAGGGCTCGACCAGACCCATCTTCTGGAAGGAGTTGCCACCGACGGCCTCGCCGTTGTGGCAGGCGACGCAGCCGCTGTCCTTGAACAGCTTGTAGCCAGCCATTTCGTCGGCGGTCAGGGCGTCCTTCTTGCCGAGCAGCCACTGGTCGAAGCGCGAGTTCGGCGTGACCAGGGTCTTCTCGAATTCGGCGATCGCCAGAGTGACCTGGTCGATGTCGATCCTGTCCTTGCCGAAGACGACCTTGAACTCGCGCACATACTCGGGAATCGATTCGAGCACGCCGATCGCCAGGGTATGCGTGAAGGCCATCTCGCCCGGATTGGCGATCGGGCCGCCGGCCTGGGCCTTGAGGTCGGCCGCGCGGCCGTCCCAGAACTGGGCGACGTTGAGGCTGGAGTTCAGCACCGTCGGGGCGTTGATCGGGCCCTGCTGCCAGTGGTCTCCGACGGAGGTCGGGATGTTGTCGGTGCCGCCCATCGACAGGTTGTGGCAGGTGTTGCAGGACATGATGCCGGACTTCGACAGACGCGGATCGAAGTAGAGTTTCTTGCCAAGCTCGACCATGCCGAGGTTGATCGCCTGCGGCGGCTTGATCGGGGTGATCGGCTCGTCGGCCAGCGCGACTTTCGCGCCAGCGGCGGCGCCGATGAGCATCAGGGATGCGACGAGGGTGCGGACTTGCATGTGGGGCTCCTTTTCTGTCATTGAAAAAAACTGCCTAACACCTTGAATCGGGCGTCAAGATACCCCTACAATGTTTACGGATGTTGACATAAGTCAATGATTTTATTATAGTTTTTTGCTATCTTTCACATAGCCTTTCCCTATACGCGAATTCATGAAACTTTCCGCACTCCGTTATCTGGTGGCTTTCGCCGACGAAGGCTCGTTCAGCCGGGCCGCCGAGCGCTGCCATGTCAGCCAGCCCACGCTGAGCGTCGCGCTGCAGAACCTCGAGTCCGAGCTGGACGTCACTCTCATCGAGCGCAGCAAGGGGCATGTCGCGCTCACCGACCTCGGCTGGCAGGTGGCGGCGCAGGCGCGCAAGGCGCTCGACGAAACCCGCCGCGTCGAGCAGGTAGCCCAGCTCGGCAAGAACCCGCTGGCTGGCGACTTCCGCCTCGGCGTGATCCACACCATCGGCCCCTACCTGCTGCCCGAGCTGATCGGCGCGATGAAGCAGACCGCGCCGGACATGCGCCTCTACATCGAGGAAAGCATGACCGCCCTGCTGGCCGACTACCTCAAATACGGCACCGTCGATGCCGCGATCGTCGCGCTGCCCTTCGACCTGCCGGGCATCAAGACCCAGCCGCTCTACGAGGAACCCTTTGAAGTCGTCGTGCCGAAGGGCCACCCGTGGGCGAAGCGCAAGAGGATCGCGGCGAAGGAGGTGCGCGGCGAGGACGTGCTGGTGCTCAAGGCCGGCAACTGCTTCCGCGAGCAGGTGCTCGACGCCTGCCCGGAGATCAGCCACGCCGAAGGCTCGACCCACGAGGGCCACTCGATCGAGACGGTGCGCTGCATGGTCGCCTCGGGCTACGGCATCTCGGTGCTGCCGGCCGGCGCGCTCGGCGGCATCTACAAGACCGATCTGGTGGCCGCGATCCCGTTCGAGGCGCCCGCGCCCTCGCGGCGCGTCGCGCTGGCCTGGCGCCAGGGTTACACGCGCCCGCAGGCGATCAAGGCCATCATCACGGCGGTCGGCCTGATCGACAACCCGAGCTACCGGCTGATCCGGGATTAAAACGCCGCGATGCCCGTCTGCGCGCGGCCGAGAATCAGCGCGTGGATGTCGTGCGTCCCTTCGTAGGTATTCACGACTTCGAGATTGACGAGGTGGCGGATGACGCCGAACTCGTCCGAGATGCCATTGCCGCCGAGCATGTCGCGCGCCTCGCGGGCGATGGCGAGCGCCTTGCCGCAGGAATTGCGCTTGAGCAGCGAGGCCATCTCGGGCGCGTCGCCGCCCTCGTCCTTCAGACGGCCGAGGCGCAGGCAGCCCTGCAGGCCGAGGGTAATCTCCGTCTGCATGTCGGCGAGTTTCTTCTGGATCAGCTGGTTCGCCGCCAGCGGGCGGCCGAACTGGTTGCGGTCGAGCGTGTATCTGCGTGCCGTGTGCCAGCAGAATTCGGCCGCGCCGAGCGCGCCCCACGCGATGCCGTAGCGCGCCGCGTTGAGGCAGGTGAAGGGTCCCTTGAGGCCGCGCACTTCCGGGAAGGCGTTTTCCTCCGGCACGAACACGTCATCCATGACGATTCCGCCGGTGATCGAGGCCCGCAGGCCGACCTTGCCGTGGATCGCCGGCGCCGTCAGGCCCGGCATGCCCTTGTCGAGAACGAAACCGCGGATCTCGTCGGCGTCGTCCTTGGCCCAGACGACGAAGACGTCGGCAATGGGGCTGTTGGTGATCCAGGTCTTGGCGCCCGCCAGCCGCCAGCCACCCGCGACCTTCCGCGCTCGCGCCGTCATGCCGCCGGGGTCGGAACCGTGATCCGGCTCGGTAAGGCCAAAGCAGCCGATCAGTTCGCCCCGGGCAAGCCCGGGCAGGTATTTCTCCCGTTGCGCCGGCGTGCCGAACTCGAAGATCGGCAGCATGACCAGCGAGGACTGCACGCTCAGCATCGAGCGAAAGCCCGAATCGACGCGCTCGATTTCACGCGCGATCAGGCCATAACTGACGTAATTGAGTCCGGCGCAGCCGAATTCGGGCGGCAGCGTCGCGCCGAGCAGCCCGAGTTCGCCCATTTCGCGGAAGATCGCCGGATCTGTGCGCTCGTGGCGGAAGGCGTCGAGGACGCGCGGCGCCAGCCTGTCCTGCGCGTAGCGCTGCGCCGTGTCGCGCACCATGCGCTCGTCCCCGGACAACTGGGCATCGAGCCGCAGCGGGTCGTCCCATTGGAATTTGTAGCGGGCCATCGTCGTTCCTTCCTTGCGGGCAGGCAGTTTAGCCGCATGCCGGAAAAGTCGGCTAAAGTGCGCCACTTCGCCTCCCAGCCTTAGCCGTGCGCCTCTTCCGCCTCGCCAAGATCGCCCGCGTCGGCCTGAAATTCGGCCTCGACCGGCTCATCCTCGAACACGACCCTAGCGGCCGCCTCGCGCTGCCGCTCGGCTTCGTCAATGCGCTGTACTTCTGGCGCGATCTGTCGGCCTCGCGTGCCGTCCGCCTGCGCCAGGCGCTCGAAGCGCTGGGGCCGATCTTCGTCAAGTTCGGCCAGGTGCTGTCCACGCGCCGCGACCTGCTGCCGGCCGACCTTGCCGACGAACTCGCCCTGCTGCAGGACCGCGTGCCGCCGTTTCCGTCCGACGCCGCGGTGGCCGAAATCGAGCAGAGCTTCGGCCGGCCACTCGCCGACATCTACGCCAGCTTCGAACGCGAGCCCGTGGCCTCGGCCTCCGTCGCGCAGGTCCACTTCGCCACGCTGCCCGACGGCAAGGAAGTCGCCGTCAAGGTGCTGCGCCCCGGCATCGAGCCGGTCATCGCCCACGACCTCGCGCTGCTCGACACCTTCGCCGGCCTGCTGGAGCGCTTCTGGTCCGACGGCCGTCGCCTCAAACCACGCGAAGTGGTCGCCGAGTTCGCCAAGCACCTCGCCGACGAGCTGGACCTGATGCGCGAGGCCGCCAACTGCTCGCAGCTGCGGCGCAACTTCGCCCGCTCGCAAGTGCTGCTGGTGCCCGAGGTCCATTGGGACTACTGCACGCACGAAGTGATGACGATGGAGCGCATGCACGGCATCCCGATCGGCCAGCTCGACCGGCTGCGCACGGCCGGGGTGGACATGAAGGCGCTGTCGCGCGCGGGCGTCGAGATCTTCTTCACCCAGGTGTTCCGCGACGGCTTCTTCCACGCCGACATGCACCCGGGCAACATCCTCGTCTCGACCGACCCGGCCAGCTTCAACCGCTACATCGCGCTCGACTTCGGCATCGTCGGCACGCTGACCGAGACCGACAAGAACTACCTCGCGATCAACTTCCTCGCCTTCTTCCGCCGCGACTACAAGCGCGTCGCCGAGGCGCACATCGAATCCGGCTGGGCGCCGCGCGAAACGCGCGTCGACGAGCTGGAAGCCGCCGTGCGCGCCGTCTGCGAGCCGATCTTCGACCGCCCGCTCAAGGAAATCTCCTTCGGCAAGGTGCTGCTGCGTCTGTTCCAGACCTCGCGCCGTTTCAACGTCGAGATCCAGCCGCAGCTCGTGCTGCTGCAAAAGACCCTCCTCAACATCGAGGGCCTCGGCCGCCAGCTCGACCCCGACCTCGACCTGTGGGACACCGCCAAGCCCTTCCTCGAACGCTGGATGACCGAGCAGATCGGCTGGCGCGGCCTCATCAATCATGTAAAAAAGGAAGGGCCGCAATGGGCGACGCTGCTGCCGCAGCTGCCACGCCTTGCCCACCAGGCGCTGACGCGCATCAACGAGCGCGAAACCGCGGCGGCGGAAATCGCCCGGCTGAAGGAAGAGGCCACCGCCAGCCGCCAGCTCGCCCGCGCGGCCGTCATCCTCGCGCTGGCCGCGCTGCTGGTGGCCCTGCTCTAGGAAAAGTCAGTCCCGGCGGGACGGCGCGCGTCACGCGGCGGGCGCGTCTGCCTCGTCCGCCCCGCCGGCCGGCGGATCGCCGATGCGGTTGGCCCACGCCAGCGCCATGCTCTGGCTGTGCATCACCGCTTCTTCCGTCAATTGCAGCGTGGCGGCGACCGCCGAGACGCGATCAAAATCGGCGGCCTCCAGCGCCTCGCAGAGGTCGAGCAGCCGGCCGAGCGGGCCGGCGCGTTCGAGCAGCGCGGCCTTGACCTCGTCGGCGACGTGCAGCCGCTCCACCACCTTGGCGAGCGGCCAGCCCATCAGGGCGTCAGCCAGCGAAAGGATGCCGGTGAGGTAGCTCTCATCCTGCAGCAGGCTGCTGGTGGCGTGGGTGCGGTAGCGCAGGATGTATTCCATGAAGCGCGCGCGGCGCAGGGCCAGCTCCATCAGCGGCGAAGCGCGTTCGCCGTCGCCGTCGAGGGCGAACAACAGGATTTGCAGCCAGCGTGCCAGTTCGCGCCGGCCGAGAATGGCGAAGGCATGCTTGAGCGAGCGGATGGTGGTGTGCAGCGCGAAGGCGGAGGAATTGACCAGCCGCAGCAGGTGCAGCGTCAGGCGCGGGCTGTCCTTGAAAACGGCCTCGATCACCGGGTCGTCGACGTCGGCGGCCAGCTTGTCGAGCAGGTCGAGCACCGCCAGCTTGTCGGGATCGGCACGCGCGCCGGCAATCTCGGTGGCTTGCGCGAAATAGTAGCCCTGAAACAGGGCGAAGCCGTTGCGCCGCGCCAGGTCGAAATCCTCGCGGCGCTCGACGTGGCTGGCCTGCAAGCGCAGCGGCCACTGGCGCAGGCGCGTCAGTGCGTCGAGCCAGCCGCCTTCGCGCAGGTGACGCACGTCGAGCTTGACGATGTCCATCAGCGCGAGCCATTCGCCCGCGCCGGCCACGTCCGTCGCCGGGCAGCAGCGCCAGGCCAGGCCGAAGCCGCGCGCCTTGAGCGCCCGGCAGGCGGCCAGCGCGCCGGGGCCGCCCATGGCGTCATCGTCCAGCTCGAAGACGACGCGCCGGGCCGGCAGCAGCGTCGGCAGTTCGCTGGCCAGCAGGCCTGCGGTGACCGGCACGTGGGCATGGCGGTGGCGCAACAGGTCGTCGAGACCGGAATGGATGAAGGCGCCGATGATGACGTTGGCCAGCTGCATCGGCCCGGCGGCGAGCGTCGGCGGCCGGTAGCGCAGCTCGATGGCGACCGAGGCCTGCCGCTCGTCGAGCACCGGCTGGTAGGCGAAGGCGTAGTTTCCGTCGGGTGCATCCATGATGCCGCCATGATAAGTCCGTTCCCGGGCGGAACGCTATAAAATCGCCCGCCATTCACCCCGCCGGCGGGCGGGTCTTGCGGAGAGGCCAACATGCTGCTGTGGTTCGTCATCCTCTACCTCGTGGTTTCGGTCGGCATCGGCCTGTTCGCGGCGACGCGGGTGCACAACGCGCGCGACTACATCGTCGCCGGACGCCACCTGCCCTTCCACATGGTGCTGGCGATGGTGTTCGCCACCTGGTTCGGCGCCGAGACGGTGCTGGGCATTTCCGCCACCTTCATCGAGGAAGGCGCCCGCGGCCTGATCTCCGACCCGCTCGGCGCCTCGCTGTGCCTCGTGCTGTTCGGCCTGATCTTCGCGCGGCCGCTGTACCGCATGAACCTGCTGACGCTCGGCGACTTCTTCCGCGTGCGCTTCAACCGCCAGACCGAGCTGATCCTCTCGATCTGCATCGTGATTTCCTACCTCGGCTGGGTCGGCGCGCAGATGACCGCGCTGGGACTGGTGTTCAACGTGCTGTCCAACGACGTCGTGTCGCTGAACCAGGGCGTGCTGATCGGCGCCGCCGTGGTGCTGGTCTACACGCTGTTCGGCGGCATGTGGTCGGTGGCCTTCACCACCTTCGTGCAGATGATCGTCATCGTGCTCGGTCTGCTCTACGTCACCTGGCTGGCCGGCGACATGGCCGGCGGCGTCTCGACCGTGATTTCCCGCGCCGCCGCCGAAGGCAAGTTCGACTTCCTGCCGACCCTCGACCCGCTCGACCTGCTGGGCTGGATCGCCGCCCTGCTGACCATGATGCTCGGCTCGATCCCGCAGCAGGACGTGTTCCAGCGCGTCAATTCCTCGAAGAACGAACGCGTCGCCATCTGGGGCACGACGCTCGGCGGCCTGAGCTATTTCTTCTTCGCCGCGATCCCGCTGTTCCTCGCCTACTCCGCCACGCTGATCGACCCCGGGCTGGTCAAGCGCTTCATGGTCGAGGATTCGCAGCTGATCCTGCCCAACCTGATCATCGGCCACATGCCATTCTTCGCCCAGGTGGTGTTCTTCGGCGCGCTGCTCTCGGTCATCATGAGCACGGCCTCGGGCACCCTGCTCGCCCCCTCGGTGACCTTCTCCGAAAACGTCCTCAAGGGCTTCTGGAAGGACATGAGCGACCGCCAGCTGCTGCTGGCCACGCGCATCACGGTGGCGGCGTTCACCGGGCTGGTCACGCTCTACGCCGTCTCCACCAGCGAAAGCATCCACGGCATGGTCGAGAACGCCTACCGCATCACGCTCGCCGGTGCCTTCGTGCCGCTCGCCGCCGGCCTGTTCTGGAAGCGCGCCAACAACCTCGGCGCGACGCTGGCCATCGTGCTGGGCCTGGGCACCTGGCTGCTGTTCGAGCTGTTCGTGCCCGAGGGCGATATCGAGCCGCAGCTCTACGGCCTCGTCGCCAGCGCGCTCGGCATGCTGGCCGGCGGTCTGCTCGGCCCGCGCAATCCCCACTGGCCGCACGCCGGCCACCACCACGCGGCTGCCGAAACCCACCACGTGCCGCCCCTGTAGCCCATCCCGCAACCCGTGAAGGAGCCGTCATGAAAAAGTCGATCATCGCCCCGTTGCTGCTCGCCGCCCAGTTCGCCCTCGCGCCGCTCGCCGTCGCCGAGGAGGCCAGGCAACCCGCCCCGCAACAGCAGCGCATGCGCGACTGCAACCGCGACGCGGCGGGCATGCAGGGCCAGCCGCGCAAGGACTTCATGAAGCAGTGCCTCTCCGGCAAGCAGGCCGAGAACAAGGCCGCGCGCGAGGAACGCCGCGAGGAGCGTCAGGAGGCCCGCGCGGAACGCCGGGAGGAAAACCAGGAGGCGCGCGCGCAGAAGCTGGACGCGCGCAAGGCCCAGCAGGAAAGGATGAAGAACTGCAACGCCGAGGCCAAGACCAAGGCGCTCAAGGGCGACGCGCGCAAGGCCTTCATGAGCCAGTGCCTCAAAGCCGAATAAGCGGCGGATTCCCGGGCGGCACATCCTCGCTGTCGAAGGCGATGTCGCCGTCCGGATCGGGCACGCCGGTCGCCCTGAGGCCGGCGAAGTCGTAGAGCCGCGCATCCATCAGGTGCGATGGCACGACGTTGGCGAGGCTGCGGAACAGGGTCTCGATGCGCCCCGGAAAGCGCCTGTCCCAGTCGCGCAGCATCTCGGCCACCTGCTGGCGTTGCAGGTTCGGCTGGCTGCCGCACAGGTTGCAGGGGATGATCGGGAATGCACGCACCTGCGCCCATTCCACCAGGTCCTTCTCGCGGCAGTAGGCGAGCGGGCGGATGACGATGTGCCTGCCGTCGTCCGACACCAGCTTGGGCGGCATGGCCTTGAGCTTGGCGGCGAAGAACAAGTTGAGGAACAACGTGGCAAGGATGTCGTCGCGGTGGTGGCCGAGCGCTATTTTCGTCGCGCCCAGTTCGTCGGCCACGCGGTAAAGGATGCCGCGCCGCAGCCGCGAGCACAATGAGCAGGTGGTCTTGCCCTCGGGGATCACGCGCTTGACGATGGAGTAGGTGTCCTCCTCGACGATGCGGTAGGGGATGCCCAGTCCGTCGAGGTAGGCCGGCAGCACTTCGGCGGGGAAGCCCGGCTGCTTCTGGTCGAGGTTGACCGCGATGACCTCGAAGTCGATCGGCGCCTTTTCCTTCAGGTGGAGCAGCACGTCGAGCAGGCCGAAGGAATCCTTGCCGCCGGAGAGGCAGACCATGACGCGGTCGCCGGCCTCGATCATGTTGAAGTCGGCGATGGCCTGCCCGACCTCGCGGCGCAGCCGCTTGGCGAGCTTGTTGTTCTCGAATTCGGCCTTGTGGGCCGCCTTGTATGTCGTCACAGGTGCGCGGTCCGGCCGCCATCCACGTTGATGACCTGGCCGGTGACGTAGGGCGCGTCGAAGGTCAGGAATTTCACCGCGCGCGCGATGTCGGCCGGCGTGCCGACGCGCTGGAGCAGGGTGTGGTCGATGATCGCCCGCTGTTCGGCGGGCGGGAAGTGGTCGTCGTTCTCGGGCCATTCGATGGCGCCGGGCGCCACGGCATTGACGCGCACGGCCGGCGCCAGTTCCAGCGCCAGCGCGCGCGTCAGGCCGAGCAGGCCGGCCTTGGCGATGCTGTAGAGCGGATAGCCCTTGAGCGGCCGTTCGGCATGGATGTCCGTGATGTTCACGATGCAGCCGTGCCCGGCAGACAGATGCGGCGCGGCCGCCTGCGACAGGAACAGCGGCCCCTTGAGGTTGCTGCCGACGAGGTCGTCCCATGCCGCCTCGTCGATGCTGCCGACCGGCGTGTGGAAGAAGCTCGAAGCGTTGTTCACCAGCGCGTCGAGCCGGCCGAAATGCGCCACCGCTTCCGTCACCATGGCCGCCAGCCCGGCCGTGTCGCGCAGGTCGCACCGTGCCGTCAGGGCTGACTTTTCCCGCCGGGCGTTCAACTCGGCCGCCAGCGCCTCCGCCTCGGCGGCCGAGGCGCGATGGTGCAGCACGACGCGGGCGCCCGCCGCGTGCAGCGTGCGGGCGATTTCCGCGCCGACGCGGCGGGCGGCGCCGGTGATCAGGACGACCGGGGAATTCATCCGAGCAGTATACCGAGGCAGTGCGCCGCCGCCGCGAGGCCGAAGCCGGCGGTGACCGCCACCGAGGAACCGTAACCCGCGCAGTTGAGGCCATGCAGGCCGGCCTCGTCCACATCGCAGGCGAGGGTTTGCGGCCGCCTGATCTGCTCGTCGGAAAACACGCAGGGCACGCCGAACTTCTTCTTCGCCTCGCGCGGGAAGCCATGGTCCCTGCGCAGCCGCGCGCGCAGCTTGCTGGCGAGCGCGTCCTGCGTGGTGCGCGCCAGATCGTCGATGCGGATGCGCGTCGGATCGCCACGCCCGCCCGCGCCGCCGGTGGTGACCACCAGGCACTGGCGGCGCCTGCAGTGCGCGATCAGCGCGGCCTTGGCCGCCACTTGGTCGATGCAGTCGATCACCATGTCGCAGACGGGCAGCAGGGTCGCCACGTTCTCCGGGGTGACGAAATCCTCGATGCAATCCACGCGGCAGGCGGGGTTGATCCGTGCGATGCGCTCCCGCATCGCCTGCACCTTGGCCTGCCCGAGCGTGTCTTCCAGAGCGTGCGCCTGGCGATTGAGGTTGCTCTCCGCGACGTGATCGAGGTCGATCAGCGTCAGCCGCCCGATGCCAGAACGCGCCAGCGCCTCGGCCGTCCACGAGCCGACGCCGCCGATGCCGATCACGCAGACATGCGCCGCCGTGGCGCGCGCGAGGCGGCCGGGGCCGTAGAGGCGTTCGAGGCCGCCGAAGCGGCGCTGCAGGTCGGGAACGGCAGCCATCATGATGGCGCGCATTATCCTCCGCGCGCGGCGCAAAAAAGTCAGTCCCGGCGGGACGGCGGCGGCGC
This sequence comes from Pseudomonadota bacterium, assembly GCA_040754195.1. Lineage (GTDB taxonomy): Bacteria > Pseudomonadota > Gammaproteobacteria > Burkholderiales > Rhodocyclaceae > Sulfuricystis. The sequence goes on from JBFMDJ010000027.1 coordinate 119,793, forward strand.
TCAGAACTTGAAGATCGCCTCCGCGTAGATGCTGCGCCCGGGCAGCGGCAGGTTGTGCCACAGGGTCTTGCTCGAATATTCGCGGGCATCGACGTCGAACAGGTTGCGCATCGAGGCGGCGAATTCCCATTCGCTGCCATGGAAATAGCGGATCGTCGTGTCGGTCAACGCATAGTCGTCAAGCGGCCTGCGGGCATCCCCCGCCGGCAGCGGCCGCTTGTCGAACCAGTTGACCTGCACGTTCCAGTTCCATTTCGGCAGGAAGGCCCAGTCGGCGCGCAGATAGGCCTGCGTCATCGGGATCGAAACATCGCGCAGCGTGGAGTCGATGCCCGCGTTCTTCATGTGCGACAGGTTGCCGCTCAGGCGCAGGGTGCGGCTGGCCTGCCACTGCGCCTCGATTTCGACGCCGCGCGTATCGAAGCGGTCGAAATTCTGGAACTGGTAGGGCGAGGCGGCGTCCGGCGCGATGACCTGCGAGCGCTTGAAGTCATACACGTTCAGTCCCAGCCGCAGGTCGCGTGTCGCCAGCCAGGACAGCGAGGCTTCCCAGGTCTTCGAGCGTTCCGGCTTCAGGTTGGCGTTGGGCGGATTGGCGGAGGTGGTGAGGTGCAGTTCCAGATAGGAAGGCGCGCGGAAGGCCTGGCCGTAGAGCAGCTTCGTGGTGAGCCGCTCCGTGGTTTGCCACACCAGCGCGAGGCGGGGGTTGAGCGTGCCGCCGAAATCGGAATAGTGGTCGTGGCGCACGCCGGCGGTCAGCTCCCAGTCCCTGGCGAAGCTCCAGATGTCCTGCACGAACGCGTAGTGGGTCTTGCGCTTTCGCGGCGCGTCGAGCGGCTTGCGCACGCCGTCCCAGTATTGCTCGAACTCGTAAAGGTCCTGCACCTGGAAACCGCCGCCGAAGCGCAGCCGGTGACCGGGGAAGCCGCGATAGACCGCGCTGGCCTCCAGATTCAGCCGACGTTCGGCCGAATCCATCCGGTTCAGGTTGACAACACCGGTGATGCCTTCCCAAAAGCCGTTGCCCGAGCTGTATTCCATGTCGCGGTAGCGCACTTCGGCGTTGAGGCCCCAGTCGCGCGCGAAGTCCGGGTTGTCGTAGAACAGTGCCAGGCCGGTCAGGCTGTCCTTGGCGCGCGTCAGCGGGTCGAGCACGGCGGCGCCGGTCAGGCCGATTTCGACGTCGTCGTGCCGCGTATGGTCGGCCAGCAGACGCCAGGAGCCCTTGGCAAGCGACAGGTGCAGGTCGGCGTTCTCCCAGCCGTATTGGGCATTTCCCTTGGTATTGCTCCGGGCGCGGGCGATGTAGGGATCATGGCCGTCGGTGCGCGCGAGATCGGCGGTGAAGGCGACGTCGATGTCGTTCCAGCGCGTGCCGTGCTGCAGCCACGCGGCCGCGGCGCCGAAGCTGCCAGCCCGCGCGCCGGCCTCGGATTGCCCGATTTTTCCGGCGGTCCTGGTGATGACGTTGATGACGCCGGCCGCAGCATCCGAGCCGAACAGGGCGGAGCCGGGACCGCGGATGATCTCGACGCGCTCGATCAGGTTCGCCGGCATGCCCTTCCAGTAGATGCCAGGCGACCAGACCAGATCCTTCGCCGGCGAACCATTCACCATCAGCAGCACGTTGGCGCCCGAGGCGCCGCGGAAGGTGAGCAGCGGCTTGAAGCCGAACAGGTTGGTCTTGACGTAGAGGCCCGGCACGCTCTGCAGGATCTCCATGAGATTCGTCGGGCCGGTGGCGCGGATGTCGTCGGCGGTGATCACCGACACCACCGAGGGGGCCTTGGAGATGGGCTGCTTCGTCTGGGTGGAGATGTCGACGGTGATCGACATGAGTTCCTCCAGGCTCAATGCCAGCAGTCGGCGAATTTCCTCCTCATCGCCGGCGAACGCCGACGATGCGGGCAAGAAGCCGCACAGCAGCAGGATCAGTCCGGATTTCTTCACGTCGTCGTTTTCCCGTTGGACCATCAACCTCCAGAGCGGACTGAAACTATATACTTTTATATATGAAATGCAAATGACGGCGGGAAGTTTTTTGCGGCGCAGCGCCGACGGTGCAGGCTTTTGGGCACCACTGCGGCGCCGACCGGCCGGCCGGCGTAAAATGCGTCCCTTCCCCCAAGGAGGCTTCTGTGACCATCAGCCCAGTACAAGACATCGTTGCCGACATGCGCGCCGGCAAAATGGTCATCCTCGTCGACGAGGAAGACCGCGAGAACGAGGGCGACCTCGTTCTCGCCGCCGAACACGTGACGCCGGAGGCGATCAACTTCATGGCCAAGTTCGGGCGCGGCCTGATCTGCCTGACGCTGACCGAAGAGCGCTGCCGCCAGCTCGACCTGCCGCTGATGGTGCGCGATAACAAGGCGCAGCACGGCACGGCCTTCACCATGTCGATCGAGGCCGCCGAGGGCGTGACCACCGGCATTTCGGCCCACGATCGCGCCCGCACCGTGCAGGCCGCCGTGGCGAAGCATGCCAAGCCGGCCGACATCGTCCAGCCCGGCCACATCTTTCCGCTGATGGCGCAAAAGGGGGGCGTGCTGGTGCGCGCCGGCCATACGGAGGCGGGCTGCGACCTCGCCCTGATGGCGGGCTGCGAGGCGTCCGCCGTGATCTGCGAGATCCTCAAGGACGACGGCACGATGGCGCGCCTGCCCGACCTGCTGGTCTTCGCGCAGGAACATGGATTGAAGATCGGCACCATCCGCGACCTGATCCAGTATCGTTCGGAAAACGAGAAGCTGGTCGAGTGCGTGGCCGACAAGGAAGTCATCTGCACCCACGGCAGCTTCCGCCTGCGCGCCTTCCGCGACCAGACCAGCGGCGACGTGCACCTGACGCTGACGCAGGGCGAGATCGGGCCAACGCTTGAAACCCTGGTGCGCGTGCATGAGCCTGTGTCGGTACTCGACTTCCTCGACTGCAAGAGCCAGCGCCATACCTTCAGCGTCGACCAGGCGATGCAGGCCATCGCCAGGGCCGGCCAGGGCGTCATCGTGCTGCTGCACCGCGACGAGTCCGGCGCCGACCTCCTGACCGCGCTCAACGCCGACGAAGCACGCCCGGCGCAGAAGTGGGACCCGCGCCTCTACGGCATCGGCGCGCAGATCCTGCGCGAACTCGGCGTCGGCAAGATGCGCCTGCTCGCCAGCCCGCGCAAGATGCCCTCGATGGCCGGCTTCGGCCTCGAGATCTGCGGCTATCTGTCTCCCGAAGGAGTCGCGTCATGAGCTTCATTCCGACCGCTTCCGCCACTCTCCCCGCCGGCCGCTGCGACGACCTCAGGGAAATCGAGCCTGACCTCGCCGGTGCCGGCCTGCGCATCGGCATCGTCATGGCGCGCTTCAACAAGGAAGTCGGCGAAGGCTTGCTGTCCGGCTGCTGCCACGAACTGCGCCGCCTCGGCGTGACCTCGGTCGCGCTCGCCACGGTGCCGGGCGCGCTGGAAATTCCCCTGACGCTGCAAACCATGGCGCAGAGCGGCAAGTTCGACGCGCTGGTCGCGCTCGGCTGCGTGATCCGTGGCGAGACCTATCATTTCGAGGTTGTCTCCAACGAATCCGCGCGCGGCGTCACCGACGTCCAGCTTGCCACCGGCATTCCGGTCGCCAATGCCGTACTGACCGTCGAGAACGACGACCAGGCGCAGGTGCGCATGATCCAGAAGGGCACCGAGGCCGCGCAATGCGCCGTCGAGATGGCCAACCTCTTGAAGGCGGTGAAGTGAGCGCCGACAAACCGAAGCGGGGACCGACCAGCCCGCGCCACCGGGCGCGCGAGTTCGTCGTGCAGGGGCTCTACCAGCACCTGGTCGGCGGGCAGGACGCCGCCGCCATCATCGCGCAGGCCGAATCGGCCGGGGGATTCGACAAGGTCAACCGCGAACTCTACGACGCGCTGCTCGACGGCTCGCTGCGGGACATCGCCGCCCTGCAGGCTCTGCTCGAACCGCACATCGCCCGCCCGTGGGCGGAGGTTTCGCCCGTCGAGCGCGGCATCCTGCTGATGGCGGCCTGCGAATTGCGCGACCACGCCGATACGCCCTACCGCGTCGTCCTCAACGAGGCGATCGAACTGGCCAAGTCCTACGGCGGCACCGACGGGCACAAGTTCGTGAATGGCGTGCTCGACAAGCTCGGACCGGAGTTGCGGCCGCACGAAGCAGCCGCCAAGTAAGTCTGCGGCATGCACTCGGCGCATTTGTCTGAGTTTGCCCTGATCGACCGCCATTTCCGGCGGCCCACGACCCATACGGTGCTGGGCGTGGGCGACGACGGCGCGCTGGTCCGCCCCGCGCCTGGCTGCGAACTCGTGATCTCGACCGACATGCTGGTGGCGGGCACCCACTTCCTCCCCAACGCCGATCCGGCCGACCTCGGCTGGAAGGCGCTGGCCGTCAATGTCTCGGACATGGCGGCGATGGGCGCGCAACCGAAGTGGGCCTTGCTGGCCGCCGCGCTGCCGGCGGCGACCGAAAGCTGGGTCGAAAAGTTCGCCGCCGGCTTCTTCGCCTGCGCGGAGGAATTCGGCATCGACGTGATCGGCGGCGACACGACTAAGGGGCCGCGCAACTTCTGCGTCACCATCTTCGGCGAGGTGCCGGAAGGTCAGGCGCTCCTGCGCTCGGGCGCCCGGCCCGGCGATGAAATCTGGGTTTCGGGAACCCCCGGCCGCGCCGCGCAGGGGCTCGCCCACTTGCAGGGTCAGTTCATCCTGGAGGTGCCAGCGCTCACCGACTGCCTCGCCGCCCTGCACCGCCCCCAGCCGCGCGTGGCGCTCGGACTCGCCCTGCGCGGACTGGCGACGGCGGCCATCGACGTCTCCGACGGCCTGCTCGCCGACCTCGGCCACATTCTCGCGGCCTCCGGCGCGGCGGCGACGCTCCGGCTCGCCGTCTCGCCGGGACTGACTTTTTCCGAGCGCTGCTACCTTTCCGGCGGCGACGACTACGAACTGGTCTTCACCACCCCGCCGGACCGCCATGAAGAAGTGCTCACTCTCGGCAATGACCTTGGCCTGCCGCTCGCCTGTATTGGCCGGATCGAAGCCGGGCCGGCGAACGCGCTGACCGTCACCGACCTCGCCGGCACCCCGGTCGAGGTCGGGCGGCGCGGCTACGACCACTTTGGGTAAGCTGCCGCCATGATCAAGAAATCGCCACCGCCCCCGGTTGCCTTCCTTTGGCGCCATCCGGCCCACCTGATCGCCTGCGGCTTCGGCAGCGGCCTCGCGCCGGTGGCTTCCGGCACGGTCGGCACGCTGTTCGCGTGGCTCGCCTACCCCTTCCTGCGCACCCTGTTTCCCGACGACGTCGGCTTCGCGGTGTTCCTGCTGCTGGCCTTCGCGCTGGGCGTCACCGCCTGTCACATCACCGGCCGGGCGCTGGGCGTGGTCGATCACGGCAGCATCGTCTGGGACGAAATCGTACCCTTCTGGGCCGTGCTGCTGATGACGCCGGACAATCTGCTCTGGCAGCTGGCGGCTTTCCTGTGGTTCCGCTTCTACGACATCGTAAAGCCGCCACCGGCCAACTGGTTCGACCGGCAGGTGAAAAACGGCCTCGGGGTGATGATGGACGACCTCGTCGCCGCCGCCTACACGGTCTTCACGCTGGCGCTCTTCAAGGCGCTGGTGGAGCGGCTGCTCTGATGGACCGGGAACTGGCCGACCTTTCGGCGGCGCTAGGCGCGCTGTGCCTGGAGCGCGGCCTCGCGATCGCCACCGCCGAATCCTGCACCGGCGGTTGGGTGGCGCAGGTCATCACCCACACGGCCGGCAGCTCCGGCTGGTTCGACCGCGGTTTCGTCACCTATACAAACGCGGCGAAAACGGATATGCTGGGTGTTCGTATGGACACCATTGAAACATTCGGCGCCGTCAGCCTCGAAACCGCCTGCGAAATGGCCAGCGGAGCGCTCAAGCGCTCCGCTGCCGCAATTTCCCTGGCGATCACGGGCATCGCCGGCCCCACTGGCGGCTCCCCGGAAAAGCCGGTGGGAACCGTTTGTTTTGCCTGGTGCCTGCGCGACGGGCCGCCCTCCTGCGAACGCCGGCTGTTCGACGGCGACCGCGAGACGATTCGGCGCCAATCGGTGGTTCATGCGCTTTCCGGGCTGTTAGCCCGCGCAAGAAACATGCCATAATCCAGCCATCTCAGGGAAGGAAGCAACATGGACGACAACAAGGCGAAGGCACTGCAAGCCGCGCTGGCGCAGATCGAAAAGCAGTTCGGCAAGGGCTCCATCATGAAGATGGGGGAAAGCCAGATCGAGAACGACCTGCAATCCGTTTCGACCGGCTCGCTCGGTCTCGACATCGCGCTCGGCATCGGCGGGCTGCCGCGTGGCCGCGTCGTGGAGATCTACGGCCCGGAATCCTCCGGCAAGACGACGCTGTGCCTGCAGGTGGTGGCCGAAATTCAGAAGGCCGGCGGCACGGCGGCCTACATCGACGCCGAAAACGCGCTCGACCCGGTGTATGCCGGCAAGCTCGGCGTGAACGTCCCGGACCTGCTGATCTCCCAGCCCGACACCGGCGAGCAGGGCCTCGAAATCGCCGACATGCTGGTGCGCTCGGGCGGCGTGGACCTGATCGTCGTCGATTCCGTCGCGGCATTGACGCCGAAGGCGGAAATCGAAGGCGAGATGGGCGACCAGCTCCCCGGCCTGCAGGCCCGCCTGATGAGCCAGGCGCTGCGCAAGCTCACCTCCAACATCAAGCGTACCAACACGCTGGTCATCTTCATCAACCAGATCCGCATGAAGATCGGCGTCATGTTCGGCAACCCCGAGACGACCACGGGCGGCAACGCCCTCAAGTTCTACGCCTCGGTGCGCATGGACATCCGCCGCACCGGCGCCATCAAGAAGGGCGACGAGGTGATCGGCAACGAAACCCGCGTCAAGGTCGTCAAGAACAAGGTGGCGCCTCCTTTCCGCGAAGCCCACTTCGACATCCTCTACGGCGAGGGCATTTCGCGCGAAGGCGAGATCCTCGAACTGGGCGTCGAGCACAAGTTCGTCGACAAGTCCGGCGCCTGGTATGCCTACAACGGCGAGAAGATCGGCCAGGGCAAGGACAACGCCCGCGAATTCCTGCGCGAACATGCCGAGATCGCCCGCGAGATCGAGAACAAGATCCGCACCGCCGTGGGCGTGGCCGTGCTGGCGGCCGGCGAGGCAGGTGAGTGACCTGCGCCGCCGCGCGGTGAGCCTGCTGGCCCGGCGCGAGCACACCCGCGCCGAGCTGGCCAGGAAACTCGCCTCCCATGGCACAACCGAGGAAATCGACACCGTGTTGAACGAACTGGCCCGCACCGGCCTGCAATCCGATGCGCGCTTCGCCGCAAGCTATATTCGCTGCCAGGCCACGCGCCTGGGCGCGGCGCGCCTGCGCCAGACGCTACGCGCCAAGGGCGTGGCGGATGAACTGATCGACATCGGTGTCGGGGAGCTGCCGGACGAGCTGGCACGCGCGCGCGCGGTCTGGGCGAAGAAATACGCCGCGCCGCCGGCCGACGCGCGCGAATGGGCAAAGCAGGCGCGCTTCCTCCAGGGGCGAGGCTTTTCCGCCGTGACCATCCGCAAGCTGCTGAAGGACACGGGGGACATGGACGCATGACCCGCCTCTCCGTCTACAACCTGCACAAGAAGTTCCGCTCGCGCGTCGTCGTGAAGGACGTCAGCCTGCACGTCGACGGCGGCGAGGTCGTCGGCCTGCTCGGTCCCAACGGCGCGGGCAAGACCACCTGCTTCTACATGATCGTCGGCCTGATCGCCTCCGACGGCGGGGAAATCTTCGTCACCGCCGACGCGGAGACCAAGCTCACCCACATGCCGATCCACAAGCGCGCGCAACTGGGATTATCCTACCTGCCGCAGGAAAACTCGGTGTTCCGCAAGCTGACGGTCACGGAAAATATCCGTGCCGTGCTGGAACTCCAGGACTACGACGCGCCGACGCTGGAAACCCGGCTGGAGGAACTGCTCGAAGAGCTGCACATCACCCACCTGCGCGACCAGCACGCCGCCGCGCTCTCGGGCGGCGAGCGCCGCCGCGTCGAGATCGCCCGCGCGCTGGCGACCAGCCCGCGCTTCATCCTGCTCGACGAACCCTTCGCCGGCGTCGACCCGATCGCGGTGCTGGACATCCAGAAGATCATCCGCTTCCTCAAGGAGCGCGGCATCGGCGTGCTGATCACCGACCACAACGTGCGTGAAACCCTCGGCATCTGCGACCGCGCCACCATCATCAACGAAGGCGAAGTGCTCGCGGCTGGACATCCGGCCGAGATCATCGATAATGAAAGCGTGCGCCGGGTTTATCTCGGCGAGCACTTCCGGATGTGACGCAGTGAAGCAAACGCTCCAGCTCAGGCTCTCGCAGCATCTGGCACTGACGCCGCAGTTGCAGCAGTCGATCCGCCTGTTGCAGCTTTCGTCACTGGAGCTCAACCAGGAAATCGAGCAGGCCCTGCAGGAAAATCCCCTGCTGGAGCGCGACGAGCCGGTCGAAGGTCAGGCCTTCGCGGGAGCCAGCGACGCGCTGACCCATACCCGCAGCGAGGAACCTGCGCCGGCCGTCGACGAGCGGGCCAGCCAGGGCGGCGATGAGGCCGAGTGGGGTCAGGACGGCATGGACTGGCCAAGTACGGGCGGCAGCCGCGGTCAGCGCGACCCCAACGACGAAAGCGACACCGATGCCGGCGAACTGCAGGCGGCGGCAACCAGCCTGCGCGACCACCTGATTTCCCAGCTCGCGCTCTCGCAGCTCTCGGGCCGCGAGCGCTTGCGCGTGGCCTTCCTGGTCGAGGCGCTTGACGACGACGGTTATCTCGCGCAGGAACTCGAAGAGCTGGTGGATGTGCTGCCCGAGGATTTCGCCGGCGAACCGGACGAACTGCTCGAAGACCTGCAGATCGCCCTCAAGCACCTGCAGAGCCTCGACCCGCCAGGCATCGGCGCACGCAATCCGCGCGAGTGCCTGCTGCTGCAGCTCGCCAATCTGACCCCGTCGCCGACCAACGATCTGGCGCGCATCGTCGTGCGCGACCACCTCGAACAGCTGGCCAACCGCGACTATGCGCGCATCAAGAAGGCGCTCGGTTGCGAGGACGAGGCGCTGCGCGACGCCCAGGAGCTGATCCGCTCCCTCAATCCGCGCCCCGGCGCGCAGTTCGCACCGCTCGACACGCGCTACATCGTGCCCGACGTGACCGTCCGGAAGCAGCGTGGCCAGTGGGTCGTGCAGCTCAACCAGGAAGCCATGCCGCGTCTGCGCATCAACCGGCTCTACGCCGACCTGCTGCGCCAGCAGCGCAACAACGGCGGCAGCAACCTCGCCGGACAGTTGCAGGAGGCGAAATGGCTGATAAAGAACGTGCAGCAGCGCTTTGATACCATCCTGCGCGTCAGCCAGGCCATCGTCGACCGCCAGCGCGCCTTCTTCGACCATGGCGAGGTGGCGATGCGGCCGCTGACGCTGCGCGAGATCGCCGACACCGTCAGCCTGCACGAATCGACCATTTCGCGCGTGACGACGCAGAAATTTCTGGCGAGTCCGCGCGGCATCTACGAACTCAAATACTTTTTCGGCAGCCACGTCGCCACGGATACCGGCGGCGCGGCGTCATCCACCGCGATCCGGGCGCTGATCAAGCAGCTCGTGGGCGCCGAGGACGGCCACAAGCCACTCTCGGACTCACGCATCGCGGAAATCCTCGGCGAGCAGGGCATCGTCGTCGCGCGGCGCACGGTCGCCAAGTATCGCGAGTCCCTGAACATCCCGCCGGTCAATCTACGCAAGACACTATGAAAGAGGAGAGATCATGAACCTCAACATCACTGGACACCATGTCGAAGTCACCCCCGCCCTGCGCGAATACGTCACCGGCAAGGTGGACAAGGTCATCCGCCATTTCGACCACGTCACCAGCGTCCATGTGATTCTCACGGTGGAAAAGCTCGTGCAGAAGGCCGAGATCACGCTGCACGTCAAGGGCAAGGACATCCATGCCGACGCCAGCGATGCCGACCTCTACGCCGCCATCGACATGCTGATCGACAAGCTCGACCGCCAGGTCCTCAAATACAAGGATAAGAACCACGATCACCACGGCCGCGAGCGGCCCCAGGTCGAAGACTGATCCGTCGCCTGGCCGTTGCGCAAGCGGGGGAATTCCCCCATTTGCGCGCGGCGCGGCGAAGGGTATACTTCGCCACCGCCATCGGGAAACCCTCCCAGCGGCGAATTATTTCTGGTGCCCGGGCGATCCCCTTCACCCCGATGAATCTCATAAGCAAACTTCTGTCGGTCGATAACATCGTCATCGGCCTCGACGCGAGCAGCAAGAAGCGCGTCTTCGAGCAGGCCGGCCTGCTCTTCGAAAACCATCACGGCATCGCCCGCAGCACCGTCTATGACGCGCTGTTCGCGCGCGAGAAGATGGGCTCGACCGGCCTCGGCCTTGGCATCGCCATCCCGCACGGCCGCATCAAGGGGCTGAAGGAGGCGCGCGGCGCCTTCCTGCGTCTGGCGGCGCCGGTGCAGTTCGACGCCCCGGACGGCCAGCCGGTCGATCTGGTGTTCGTCCTGCTCGTGCCTGAAGCCGCCACCGAACACCACCTGCAACTGCTCTCGGAACTCGCGCAGATGTTCAGCGACAAGAGTTTCCGCGAGCAGCTGTCCAACGCGCCCGACGCCGCAGCGGCGCACGCGCTCTTCGCGCAGTGGCAGTCGGCCAGCTGATCGTCGCCCAGCTGTTCGAGAAGAATCGCGAACGGCTGCAACTCTCCTGGGTCGGCGGCACCCTCAACCGCCCGATCGCCGTCAATCGCGACGACGTCTCGCCCGCCGACCTGATCGGCCACCTCAACATGATCCACCCCGAGCGCGTGCAGGTGCTCGGCTCGCCGGAGATCATCTGGTACAAGCGCCACCTCAACCTCGGCGACGGCAAGGGCCACCACATCTTCCTGCAGATCATCGAGGCGCATCCGCCGGCAATCATCGTCGCCGACGGCTGCGACGTGCTCGACGAAATCCGCGCCGCCTGCGAGGCGAGCGACACGCCACTGTTCACCACGCCCCTGCCGACCGCGCAGGTGATCGACGCATTGCGCGTTTACGTCTCGCGGCGCCTCGCCGAAACCGTCACGCTGCACGGCGTGTTCATGGATGTGCTCGGCATCGGTGTCCTGATCACCGGCGACTCGGGGGTCGGCAAGAGCGAACTGGGCCTGGAACTCATCACGCGCGGCCACGGCCTCGTCGCCGACGACGTCGTCGAGGTCTCGCGCGTCGCGCCGGACGCGCTCGAAGGCCGCTGTCCGGAACTGCTCAAGGATTTCATCGAGGTGCGCGGCCTCGGCCTGCTTAACATCCGCACGGTGTTCGGCGAAACCGCCTGTCGCCGCAAGATGCGCCTCAAGCTCATCGTCCATCTGCAAAAGCCGAATGTCGGCCTGCCCGAGATGGCGCGCCTGCCGCTCGACGCGCTGACCGAGAACGTGCTCGGCGTGCCGGTGCGCAAGGTGGTGCTGCCGGTGGCCGCCGGCCGCAACCTCGCCGTGCTGCTCGAAGCGGCGGTGCGTTCGACCATCCTGCTGCTGCGCGGCATCGACAGCATGGAAGAGTTCCTGCAGCGCCAGCAGCAGGCGCTCGAAAACGACGGCAGCGAACTGGATTAGGCCGAAACGGCGACGCGCCGCGCGGGAAACGTCGCCATGAAGCTGCTACCGCTCCCCAGCCGGCTTTCGATCGACAACGCGGACTGGTGGCGCTCCAGCACATGCTTGACGATGGCCAGGCCGAGGCCGGTGCCACCGCTCTCGCGCGAACGACCGCGATCGACCCGGTAGAAGCGTTCAGTAAGGCGCGGGATGTGTTTCGAATCGATGCCGATGCCCGTGTCGGCCACCGTGAATGTCGCGCCGCCATCTTCCCGCGCCTGCCAGCGCAACGTGATCCGCCCGCCATTCGGCGTGTAACGCACGGCATTGCTCGCCAGGTTGCTGAAGGCGCTGTGCAGTTCGCGGCTGCTGCCCAGCAGGCTGGCGGGTCCGGCATTCTCCAGCACAAGTTCGTGTCGTCCCGCCGACAGCGCCTGCGTCTCTTCGCGCACCAGCGCGAGCAGGGCGGCGATATCGACGCGCTCCTCCTGCGGTGGGGCATCGGTTTCGAGGGTGGACAGAGTCAGCAGATCCTCGATCAGGCGCTGCATGCGGTGCGCATGATCGAGCGCCATGCCCAGATAGGCGACGATGTCCTCGGTCGGCGTCGGGTGTTCGCGGTCGGCAAGGCTGTCGCGCGCCGTTTCGAGAAAGCCCTGCACCACGGTCAGCGGCGTGCGCATTTCGTGCGAAACGTTGGCGACGAAGTCGCGGCGCACCGTTTCCAGGCGTTCCAGCTGGGTCAGGTCCTCAACCAGCAGCAGGGTGCGGCCGGCGGCAAACGGCGCTCCCCGGATATGCAGGACATGGCCGGGACTGCGCAGCGGCCGCACCATCAGGGGCTGCGACGGTTCGCCATTCCAGCCGAGGCGATCGAGAAAGGCAACGAACTCAGGTTCGCGTACGAGATGCGTGACCTGCATGCCGATGTCGCGCCGCGCATCCAGCCCCAGCAGGATTTCGGCGCGCGGATTCATCCATTCGATCGTCTGGCCCCGGTCGAGGATGACCACCCCTTCCGGCAGGGCTTCGGCGGCGAGCCGGAAGCGCTCGCCCATTTCCAGCAGTTCCTCGCGCTGGGCGGCGGCCTGGCGCGAACGCCGATGCAGCGCCAGGAAGGCGCGCGACCAGCTGCCGCCGGCTTCCGGCACGGGGGTACCGAGCGGCTGCTCGGCCCATGCCGCGAGCCGGCCGATCTGGCGTTCATGCCGCGCCAGCAGCAGCAGCGCGACGAGGGCGACGGCGATCACCGCCGCCGCCGGTCCGATCAGATACCAGGACGGCAGGACCACCGCGAAAAACAGCAGGGCAGCGGCCAGGAGACCTTTCAATCAGCCTGCCTCGACCGAAAAACGATAACCGCTGCCGCGCACCGTCTGGATCAGCCGATCCAGCGTGGAGGCTTCGAGAGCGGCGCGCAGGCGGCGAATATGGACATCGACGGTCCGCTCCTCGACGAACACGTGGTCGCCCCACACCTGATCGAGCAGCTGGTCGCGCGAATGGACGCGCTCGGGGTGGGTCATCAGGAAATGCAGCAGGCGGAATTCCGTGGGGCCGAGGTTGACCTGGACACCGCCGGCGATCACGCGATGCGAAGCGGGGTCGAGTTTCAGGCCGCCGGCTTCGACGGCATCCTCCGTGGCCTGCGGCCGGCCGCGCCGCAGTACGGCCTGGATGCGCGCCAGCAGTTCGCGCGGGGAAAACGGTTTGGTGACGTAATCGTCGGCGCCGGATTCGAGTCCCATCACCTTGTCGCGTTCCTCTCCCTTGGCGGTGAGCATGATAATCGGGATGGCGCGCGTGCGTGCGTCGGTGCGCAGGCGGCGCGCGAAATCGAGTCCGCTCATGCCGGGCAGCATCCAGTCGAGCAGGATGAGGTCGGGCAGCGCCGCGTTGATCTGCCGCAGCGCGGCCTCGGCGTCCATCGCCGCGACGACGGCATGACCGTGACGCCGCAGATTGGTGGCGATCAGCGCCTGGATCGCCGGCTCGTCTTCGACAACCAGAATGGCAGCTGGCATGGTGTGTTTTCTTCCTTCATGTGGTTCAGGCAGTCTATTGCAGACAAATGATGGTTTTGTGACATGCCGGGCCGGCACGATGGATGCCTTGCGCTATGATAGACGGTCCCCATATAGGGCAGCGTTCCCCACACGATTCGAGAGCATTCATGGCCGGACTCGACAAGACCGTCCCCACACCGACGGAAATAAAATTGCACCAGAAGTCGCGCGAAATGGAGCTGAGTTTCGCCGACGGCAGCCATTTTCGCCTGAGTTTCGAATTTCTGCGCGTTTTCTCCCCCTCCGCCGAGGTGCGCGGGCATGGCCCGGGCCAGGAAACCCTGCAAACCGGCAAGCGCAACGTCGATATCAAGGCCCTCGAGCCCGTCGGAAACTACGCCGTCCAGCCGTTCTTCTCGGATGGCCACGATTCCGGCATCTACTCCTGGGACCTGCTCTATCGGCTCGGCGCCAATCGGGACGCACTCTGGGCCGACTACCTCGCCCGACTTGAAGCGGCCGGCGCCAGCCGCGATATCGATTCCACCACCCTGCCGCCCAAGACCGGCGGCGGCTGCGGAAAGTCGCACTGATGGCCGACACCCATTTCGGTTTTGAAACCGTCCCCGAGCACGAAAAGGCGGGGCGCGTGCGCGGCGTCTTCTCCTCGGTCGCCGAAAAATACGACCTGATGAACGACCTGATGTCGGCCGGCCTGCACCGGCTGTGGAAAGTGTTCACCCTGCAGGTGGCCGGTGCGCGCGCAGGCGAGCGCGTACTCGACATTGCCGGCGGCACCGGAGACCTCGCTTCCGCCTTCCGCAAGGCCGTCGGTCCGGCCGGCGAAGTCTGGCTCACCGACATCAACAACGCGATGCTGACGCGCGGCCGCGACCGCCTGCTCGACGAGGGCCGGCTGGGGCCGGTGGCACAATGCGACGCCGAGAAGCTGCCCTTTCCGGACGACCATTTCGACATCGTCACCGTCGCCTTCGGCCTGCGCAACATGACGCACAAGGACAAGGCGCTGGCGGAAATGCGCCGCGTGCTGCGTCCCGGCGGCCGCCTGCTGGTACTGGAGTTCTCGAAGGTCTGGGAACCGCTGGCGCCGGCCTACGATTTCTATTCCTTCAAGGTACTGCCCTGGCTGGGCCAGAAGATCGTGAACGACCCGGACAGCTATCGCTATCTGGCCGAATCGATCCGCATGCATCCCGACCAGGACACATTGAAAAACATGATGGAACAGGCGGGTCTTGCCCGCGTCGACTATTTCAACCTGACGGCGGGCGTGGTCGCTCTCCATCGGGGCTACAAGATTTGAGGGGAAATTCCTGATGAAGAAAGCACTAGCCGTTCTGTCCGCCGCCGTGGTGGTTTTCGTGGGCGTCGCCCTGCCGCTGCAGGACGCCGAAGCCAAGCGCTTCGGCGGCGGCAGTTCCTTCGGCATGAAACGCAGCGTGACCCCCAGCCAGCCAGCGGTCGCACCCAGGCCAGGCCAGCAGGCGGCCCCCGCCGCGACCGGTCCCGCGACGGCGGCGCAACCCGCCCGCCGCGGCTGGCTCGGCCCGGTCGCCGGCCTCGCCGCCGGCCTCGGCCTCGCCGCGCTGGCTTCCCACCTTGGCTTCGGCGAGGAAATGGGTTCCCTCCTGCTCGTCATGCTGCTCGTCGGCGGCGCCTTTTTCCTGTTCCGCCTCCTGACGGCAGCACGCCAGCCGCAGCGCGTCCAGTATGCGGGCGCCGGCGCGCCGATGCCTTTCGACGCCGGAAAAGTCAGTGCCGGCGGGACGGCGGCACCGCAGCCCGCCGCCAGAATTCCGGCCGGATTCGACGCGGAGGGCTTCCTGCGCCAGGCCAAGCTCAACTTCATCCGCCTGCAGGCGGCCAACGACCGCGGCGACATGGACGACATCAAGACCTTCACGCTGCCGGAAGTCTTTGCCGAGATCCAGATGCAATACGAGGAGCGCGGCCGGACGACCCAGCTCACTGATGTCGTCCAGCTCGACGCCGACCTGATGGAGGTCGTCACCGAGGGCGACATGCATATCGCCAGCGTGCATTTTCACGGCCTAATGCGCGAGGAGGAGGGCGCCGCCCCAGCGCCTTTCGGCGAAATCTGGCATCTCGCCAAGCCCGTGAGCGGCGGCTTTGGCTGGCGCGTCGCCGGCATTCAGCAGCAGGCCTGACACCTGCCGATGTTCGATGCCGCGCTGATCGCGGGCCTCAATCACCTGCTTGGCGGCGCCCAGTGGGCGCGTACACGGCTGGCACCTTTCTCCGGCCGCAAGGCGGTTATCGACATGCCGCCCTTCCGTTTCGCCCTCGGCGTTGAGGCGGAGGGACGCTTCGAACCGGCCCCCGATTCCACCGTTCCGGATGTGACCATTCACTTGCCCGCCGACACGCCTTTCCTGATGCCTCAAGGTCTGGACAAGGTGATGGCCACGGCGCGCGTCGACGGCAATGCCGAATTCGCCACCGAGTTGTCCTTCATCTTCCGCAATCTGCGCTGGGATGTCGAGGAGGATTTGTCGCGCGTCGTCGGCGACATCGCCGCGCATCGCATCGTCCAGGGCGCCGGAAACTTCGTCGGCTGGCAGGCTCAGGCGGGGCGGCGTCTCGGCGAGAATCTCGCGGAGTATCTCGCTCTGGAAAGCCGGCTGCTCGTCGGCGCGCAGGAATTCGCCGCGTTCAAGGACGAGGTGGTGCGACTAAATGCCGCACTGGCCACGCTCGAAAAGCGCGCGAGACTGTAGTTCCCGTCCAAACTTCAGGAGGAGACCCGGACCATGAAAACAAGACTGACTGTCCTTGCCACGCTGTCCCTGCTGGCCGCGCCGGCGTTCGCCGACGAGGCAAAGCTGGCGGAAGAGGCGCGCGGCCTGCCGGCCAAGATGGTGCCCAAGCTGCTGGAGGTTCTGACCGAGGAAATCGACAAGGGCGGTCACGCCGGCGCGATTTCCGTCTGCCGCGAGAAGGCGCCGGCCATGGCCAAGGCCCTGTCGGAAAAAACTGGCTGGTCGATTCGCCGCGTCAGCCTCAAGAATCGCAACCCCAAGGCGGTGCCGGATGCCTGGGAGCAGGCCGTGCTGGAAGATTTCGAGCGCCGCCTCGCCGCCGGCGAAAATCCCGCCACGCTCGACAGAAGCGAGGTCGTCGCCATCGACGGACAGAAGACCTTCCGCTACATGAAGGCGCTGCCCACCCAGGAACTCTGTTTGAACTGCCACGGTACGCCGGACAAGGTCTCCGCCGACGTGCAGGCCAAGCTGAAGGAGTTGTATCCGGACGACAAGGCCACCGGTTACGGCCTGAAACAGATCCGCGGCGCGATCACCGCGAAAAAGGCCCTCTAGGAAAAGCCCGCCGCCGTTCCGCCGGGGCTGACTTTTTCAGTCCGCCGCGTCGAGGACGAGCAGGGCGGCGGGCGCCTCCTCTTCCGGCAGGCGCACCGTGCGCAGCGCGGCGCGAAGCCAGCGCGTGCCGCCGCGCGGCGGTACCAGGCCCAGACGCAGGTCGAGACCGTTCGTTTCCACCTCCCCCGCCAGCACCTGCCGCAGCGGATGCGTCTCGGCGTCCAGCGCCGTTCCTGCGGCATCGACCCAGCGCAGGTTCAGGCGGTCAAGACGTGTGCCGGGAGGCAGCGCGACACCGATCAGCGCTTCAGCAGCGGCGTTCGCCAGCAGGAGGCGATTCAGCCCATCGACCAGCAGCACCGCGCTGGGCAGGGCGGCGAACAGCGCGTGGAATCCCGCTGCCGTGCGTCGCCTTGCCGCTTCCGCCTCCATGTATTCCGTGATGTCTTCCTTGACCGCCATGAAGTTGGCGATCCGCCCGTTGGCGTCGAAGACCGGCGAGATCGAAGCACGCTCCCAGTAGAGGCTGCCGTCCTTGCGCCGGTTGTGGAAGGTGCCGCGCCACTCCTTTCCGGCGGTGATCGCTTTCCAGAGCCGACGGTATTCGCCGGGCGTGGTCTCGCCGGATTTCAGCAGGCGCGGATTCTGCCCGATCACCTCGTCGACAGCGTAGCCGGTGGTTTCGACGAACTTGGGGTTGGCATAGACGATCTTGCCTTCGGCGTCGGTGACGATGATGGTGGCGGGACTCTGCTCCAGGGCGTGCATCAGCAGGCGCTGGCGCTGGCTGGCACTCGTGTATTTCTCGCCCGACAGCGTCTTCGCCACGCGCTTGGCGCTGTCCTGCGCGCGCGCGCGCGCCTCGCTTTCGCGCAACCAAGTGCGCAGCGTGTTCGTCGACACGCCGTATTCGCGCGCCAGATCGAGCAGCGGCCTTTCGCCCGACCGCATGTCCACCACCGCCGCTTCCTTGGTCTTTTTGCTGTGCCGCATTCCGCCCCCCTGTTTCCGGCGATTCTATCCATTCTGCAAGCCTCCATTTTGTTCTATGATGGGCGACCGCGTGGATTTGCCTGCCCATGATCAAGCCGCTTCTGCTCGTCGTCGAGGATGAACCCGTCAGCCGGGAACTGCTGGTCGGGGCATTGCAGGAGAGCGGTTACGCGCTCAAGGTCGCCACCACGGGAGAAGATGCCTGGCGCATCATCGCCGCGGAGCGCAGCCGGATCGACGCCATCCTGCTCGACCGCCTGTTGCCGGACATGGATGCGCTGGCCCTGTTGCCGCGCCTCAAGGCCGATCCCGGTCTGGCCCATGTGCCCGTCATCATGCAGACTTCGCTGGCCGGCGAAAGCGAGGTGGAGGAAGGCCTGCGCGCCGGCGCCTACTACTACCTGACCAAGCCCTTCCCGCCGGAGACATTGCTCGCCATCGTGCGTTCGGCGGTGCAGGACCACCGCGATTATGTCCTGTTGCAGCAGGGCCTGCGGCAGACCCGCCACATCCTGACCCACCTCGAGCGCGCCGAGTTCTGGTTCCGGACGCAGGACGACGCGCGCGATCTTGCCACGCTGAGCGCACATGTCGCACCGGATCCGACACGCGTCGTGCTCGGCCTGACGGAGCTGATGCTCAATGCCGTCGAGCATGGCAACCTCGGCATCACCTATGACGAAAAGACCCGCCTCCTCGCGGAAAACGCCCTGGAGGCCGAGGTGGAGCGTCGTCTCGCCCTGCCCGAATACGCCGGGCGCCGCGCGCGCCTGAAGATCGACCGCGACGCGGACGCCGTGCGCTTCACGGTGCGCGACCAAGGCCTCGGCTTCGACTGGTCGCCCTATATCGACCTGTCGCCGGCACGTGCCTTCGATACCCACGGGCGCGGCATCGCCATGTCCCGGCTGCTCAGTTTCGACACGCTGGAATACCGCAAGGCCGGCAACGAGGTCGTCGGCAGCGTCACACTGACCGCGCCGCCGTCCCGCGGCGACTGACTTTTTTCCGGCGATGAAAAAAGGCGGCCGCGGCCGCCTTTTCACGCCGTTGCGAGCGCTTACTTCCTGCGCAGCTTCTGGATCGCGGCGAGCTGCGCCACCGCTTCGGCCAATTCGGCCTGCGCGCGGGCGTAGTCAAGCTCGGCGCTCTTGTCGGCCATCGCCTCCTCGGCCTTGCGCTTGGCGTCGAGCGCCTTCGCTTCGTCGAGGTCCTTGCCGCGGATCGCCGTATCGGCCAGCACGGTAACGAGGCCCGGCTGCACCTCGAGAATGCCGCCGGCGACGAAGATCAGCTCTTCCTGCTCCTGCTGCGGCACCTTGAGGCGCACGGCACCCGGCTTGATGCGCGTCATCAGCGGCATGTGGCCGGGCAGGATGCCGAGCTCGCCGGCTTCGCCGGGGAGCACGACGAACTCGGCCAGACCGGAGAAGATGTTCTCTTCCGCGCTGACGACGTCGACATGAACGGTCATTGACATGGGGTTACCCCTTTACTGAAGCGTCTTGGCTTTCTCGAAGGCTTCCTCGATGCCGCCGACCATGTAGAAGGCCTGCTCAGGCAACTGGTCGCACTCGCCTTCGACGATCATCTTGAAGCCCTTGATCGTTTCCTTGAGCGTGACGTATTTGCCGGCCGAACCCGTGAACACCTCGGCGACGAAGAAGGGCTGCGACAGGAAGCGCTGGATCTTGCGCGCGCGCGACACGGTGAGCTTGTCCTCGGGCGACAGTTCGTCCATGCCGAGAATCGCGATGATGTCGCGCAGTTCCTTGTAGCGCTGCAGCGTCGCCTGCACCTTGCGAGTCGTGCTGTAGTGCTCCTCGCCGATGACGTTCGGGTCGACCTGGCGCGAGGTGGAGTCGAGCGGATCGACCGCGGGGTAGATGCCCAGCGAGGCGATGTCGCGGGACAGCACGACGGTGGCGTCGAGGTGGCCGAAGGTGGTGGCGGGGGAGGGGTCGGTCAGGTCGTCCGCCGGCACGTACACGGCCTGGATCGAGGTGATCGAGCCGGTCTTGGTGGAGGTAATGCGCTCCTGCAGGCGGCCCATTTCCTCGGCCAGCGTCGGCTGGTAGCCCACGGCTGAAGGCATGCGGCCCAGCAGCGCGGACACTTCGGTACCGGCCAGCGTGTAGCGGTAGATGTTGTCGACAAAGAACAGGATGTCGCGGCCCTCGTCGCGGAAGGCTTCCGCCATGGTCAGGCCGGTCAGCGCGACACGCAGGCGGTTGCCGGGCGGCTCGTTCATCTGGCCGAACACCATGCCGACCTTGTCGAGCACGTTGGACTCCTTCATCTCGTGATAGAAGTCGTTGCCCTCGCGGGTGCGCTCGCCGACGCCGGCGAACACCGACAGGCCGGAGTGCTGCTTGGCGATGTTGTTGATCAGCTCCATCATGTTCACGGTCTTGCCGACGCCGGCACCGCCGAACAGGCCGATCTTGCCGCCCTTGGCGAACGGGCAGATCAGGTCGATGACCTTGATGCCGGTTTCGAGCAGTTCGACGGAGGGCGACAGCTCGCGGAAGGCCGGGGCCTTCTGGTGGATGGCACGGCGCGCGTCGGTGCCGATGGGGCCGGCTTCGTCGATCGGGCGGCCCAGCACGTCCATGATGCGGCCGAGGGTGGCGTGGCCGACCGGCACGGAAATCGCCGCGCCCGTGCCATTCACCTTCATGCCGCGGCGCAGGCCGTCGGACGAACCCATGGCGATGGTGCGCACCACGCCGTCGCCGAGCTGCTGCTGCACCTCGAAGGTCAGGCCTTCCTCGGCGCCCTGCTCGCTCGCGTCGATCATCAGGGCGTCGAAAACCTTGGGCATTTCACCGCGGGGGAACTTGATGTCCACCACCGCACCGATGCACTGAACGATATTTCCTTGACTCATGATTACCCCGCAATGGCGGCCGCGCCGCCGACAATTTCAGAAATCTCTTTGGTGATGGAAGCCTGGCGGGCCTTGTTGTAGACCAGCTGCAGCTCCTTGATGACGACGCCCGCGTTGTCGGTCGCCGCCTTCATCGCCACCATGCGCGCCGACTGCTCGGACGCCATGTTCTCGGCCACCGCCTGATAGATCAGGGCCTCGACATAGCGGATCAGCAGGTCGTCGATGACGACGCGCGCGTCCGGCTCGTAGAGGTAGTCCCAACTGCCGGCCGGCGTGCCGAGGCGCTCGCCGGTCAGGGGCAGCAGCTGCTCCATCACCGGCTCCTGGCGCATGGTGTTGATGAAGCGCGTGTAAGCGATATGCACTACGTCGAGTTCGCCGTTCTGGAAGGCGTCGATCATGACCTTCATCGGCCCGATCAGCTTTTCGAGGTGGGGCGTGTCGCCCAGATGCACGACGTGCGACACCACGTTGGCGCCGAGGCGCTGCATGAAGCCCAGACCCTTGTTGCCGATGCAGGTGGCGCGGATGTCCGTCGCGCCTTCCGCCTCCCACTTGCGCACGGCGTTCAGCGTCTGCCGCAGCACGTTGGTGTTGAGGCCGCCGCACAGGCCCTTGTCGGTCGTCACCACCACCACGCCGACGCGCTTGGGTGCCGTCGCCTCATGACCGTGCTTGCCGAGGAAGGGATGCCGATACTCGGTGACATTGGCCGCCGCGAGGTTGGCCGCCAGATGGCGGATCTTCTCGCTGTAGGGGCGGGCGGCACGCATCCGGTCCTGCGCCTTGCGCATCTTGGACGCGGCCACCATCTCCATGGCCTTGGTGATCTTGCGGGTGTTCTGGACCGACTTGATCTTGGTGCGAATTTCCTTGCCGCCTGCCATGGCGCTCTTCTCCTAGTCGATCAGGCCCAGGTTTTCTTGAACGCGGCGACGGCGCCGGCCAGTTCGGCCTCGCCTTCCTTGTCCAGATCCTTGGTCGACTCGATCTTGTCCATGAGGGCGCCGTGCTGCTGACGCATGAACTGGTGCAGCGCCGCCTCGAAGGCAAGAATCCTGGCGCCGTCGATGTCGTCGAAGTAACCCTGGTTCACCGCGTAGAGTGAGACAGCCATCTCGGCCACCTGCAGCGGCGAATACTGGGCCTGCTTCATCAGTTCGGTGACGCGGCGGCCGCGCTCCAGCTGCTTGCGCGTGGCATCGTCGAGGTCGGAGGCGAACTGCGCGAAGGCCGCCAATTCGCGATACTGCGCGAGGGCGAGACGCACGCCGCCGCCGAGCTTCTTGATCGCCTTGGTCTGCGCGGCGCCGCCGACGCGGGACACCGACACGCCCGCGTTGATGGCGGGACGGATGCCGGCGTTGAACAGGTCGGTTTCCAGGAAGATTTGGCCGTCGGTGATCGAGATCACGTTGGTCGGCACGAAGGCGGACACGTCGCCGGCCTGCGTTTCGATCACGGGCAGCGCGGTCAGCGAACCGGTCTTGCCCTTGACTGCGCCATTGGTGTGGCGCTCGACCCAGGCTTCGGAAACGCGCGCGGCGCGTTCGAGCAGGCGCGAGTGTAGGTAGAAGACGTCGCCCGGATAGGCTTCGCGGCCCGGCGGACGGCGCAGCAGCAGGGAGATCTGGCGATAGGCCCAGGCCTGCTTGGTCAGGTCGTCGTAGATGATCAGAGCGTCCTGACCGTTGTCGCGGAAGTATTCGCCCATCGTGCAGCCGGAGTAGGGAGCGATGAACTGCATCGCGGCCGACTCGGAAGCTGTCGCGGCGACGACGATCGTATATTCCATCGCGCCGGTTTCTTCCAGCTTGCGCACCACGTTCATGATCGTCGAAGCCTTCTGGCCGACAGCAACGTAGATGCAGATCAGGTCCTTGCCCTTCTGGTTGATGATGGTGTCGACGGCGACGGCGGTCTTACCGGTCTGACGGTCGCCGATGATCAGCTCACGCTGGCCACGGCCGATCGGCACCATGGAGTCGACCGATTTGAGGCCGGTCTGCACCGGCTGCGACACCGACTTGCGCCAGATCACGCCCGGCGCGACCTTCTCGATCTTGTCGGTCAGCTTGGCTTCGATCGGACCCTTGCCGTCGATCGGCTCGCCCAGTGCGTTGACCACGCGGCCGATCAGTTCGGGGCCGACCGGTACTTCGAGAATGCGGCCCGTGCACTTGACGGTGTCGCCTTCGGTGATGTGCTCGTATTCACCCAGCACCACGGCGCCGACGGAGTCGCGCTCGAGGTTCAGCGCAAGGCCGAAGGTGTTGCCCGGGAATTCGAGCATTTCGCCCTGCATGACGTCGGCCAGGCCGTGGATGCGGCAGATGCCGTCGGTCACCGTCACCACCGTGCCTTCGTTCTTGGCGGTGGGCGCGAGCTGCATGTTCTGGATCCGGCTCTTGATCAGGTCGCTGATTTCGGAGGGATTGAGGTTCATGGAAAAACTCCTAGTTCTTGAGCGAGACCGCCATGGCATCCAATTTGCCACGGACGGAAGCGTCGATAACCTGGTCGCCCAGGGCGATGCGGACACCGCCGATCAGTTCCGGCGCAAGCTGCACGGTTGCCTTGATCTTGCAACCGAACTTGCGCTCGAGATCGGCCACCAGGCTGCTCACCTGCGCGGCGTCGAGCGGGAAGGCGGAACTGACCTGCGCCTCGCGCGTGCCCTCCTGCGCGTTCTTGAGGTCGGCGAACAGGGCACTGACTTCCGGCAACACATCCAGCCGACGGTTGTCGACGAGGACGCTGACGAAATTGCGCTGCTCGACGCTCAACTCACCGGTCACGCCAAGAAACAGCTCGGCGAGGGCGGCGGGCGAAACGCGCGGGTCGGCAATGCATTCGCGCATGTGCGCGTCGGCGGACGCCGCGGCCATGCGCTCAAGCGCGGCTTCCCAGACGGGCAGTGCGCTGCCCGCCTGGGCCAGCGCAAAGGCGGCTTCGGCGTAGGGGCGCGCGACGGTGACGTTCTCGGCCATGGCGGATCAGAGCTCCGCTTTCAGCTGGTTGAGCAGGTCGGCATGCCTCGCCGCGTCGATCTCCTTGCGGAGGATCTGTTCGGCGCCGGCCACGGCGAGCAAGGCGACCTGGTCGCGCAGCACTTCCCTGGCGCGCTGGGCGGCGACTTCCGCCTCGCCCTCGGCCGCGGTGCGCGCGGCGGCCACGATGCGCGCCGCTTCCGCGCGCGCCTCGTCGAGGATCTGGGCGCCCTGGCGCTCGGCCCCGGCACGCAGCTCGTTGGCGGTTTCACGCGCCTTGCGCAGCTCGTCGGTGGCGCGGCGCTCGGCCAGCTGAAGATCGGATTTCGCCTTGTCCGCGGCCGCCAGACCATCGGCGATCTTGGACGCGCGCTCGTCGAGTGCCTTCATGATGGGCGGCCACACGAACTTCATCGTGAACCAGCCCAGAATGAAGAACACAACGGTCTGCGCGAATAGCGTTGCGTTCAGATTCACGGTATCGCTCCTTTAAGCGTCGATGAACGTAAAGGGGCGCCGCTTACTTGATGAACGGGTTGGCGGTGGTGTACCAGAGGGCGATACCGGTACCGATGATGAACGCCGCGTCGATCAGGCCGACCAGCAGGAACATCTTGGTCTGCAGGGTGTTCATCAGCTCCGGCTGACGCGCGGATGCCTCGAGAAAACGGCTGCCCATGATGCCGATGCCGATACAGGCGCCCGCGGCGCCGAGACCGATGATCAGGCCGGCGGCCAGCGCGACGAAACCAACGATGTTGCCTTCCATGATGACTCCTTGTGTTTAAAAGTGAAGGTTAAGAAAGTAGGGTTTGGATTCAGTGGCTCTCATGCGCCTGACCGATATACACCAGCGTCAGCATCATGAAGATGAAGGCCTGCAGGGTAATGATCAGGATATGGAAGATCGCCCAGATGGTGCCGGCGAGCACGCCGCCGAGCCAGAGCAGGCCGCTGCCGAAGGTGCCGCTCCAGGCGGCGCCCATCAGCGCGATCAGCATGAAGATCAGTTCGCCGGCATACATGTTGCCGAACAGACGCATGCCGTGCGAGACGGTCTTGGCGACGAACTCGATCATCTGCATCGCGAAGTTGATCGGCCACAGCACGGGGTGGTTGCCGAACGGCGCGGTGAACAACTCATGCATCCAGTGGCCGAGGCCCTTGATCTTGACGCTGTAATAGAGGCACAGCAGCAGCACGCCGAGCGACATGCCGAGCGTGGCGTTCAGGTCGGCGGTGGGCACGACGCGCATGTAATGAATGCCCACGACCTCGCCCGCCTTCGGCAACCAGTCGACCGGAATGAGGTCCATCGCGTTCATCAGGAAGATCCAGACGAAAACGGTGAGGGCGAGCGGGGCGACGAATTTGCGCGACTCGGCGGAATGCACGATGCCCTTGGCCTGGTCGGAAACCATTTCGACGACGATCTCGACGGCGGCCTGGAATCGGCCGGGCACGCCGGACGTCGCCCGCGCTGCCAGTCGCGCCAGCACGAAGACGGCCAGCAGGCCGAGGCCGACCGAATAGAACAACGTGTCGAGGTGGAACACCGACCAGTCAACCAGTCCCGCCTGTTTATGATTGGTCAGGAAGGTCAGGTGGTGAACGATGTATTCGGAAGCGGTGGGGGCGTGCTCGGTAGCCATGTTTTTCAAGTCTTAAGCAGCAAAGCAAAAAGATTCACGAACAGCACGACGGACAACCCGGCGATCAACGCCGGCCAATTCACTTCGATCACGCGCGGCAACACCAGCAGCAACGCGATCACGGCAGACAGCTTGACGGCTTCGCCGATCAGGAATCCCGCCGCCCCCGCTTGCCGCATCGCCACCGCCAGCCGCAGCCGCAACACGAACAACAGATTGGGCAGAAAGTAGGCCGCGCCTCCGGCCAGCGCTGACAACGCGCCACCCGTACCCGCCAGCAGGCCGGCTACCGCCGCCACCACCAGGATCGCCGCCGCCTGGAGCAGGAGAGTCTTGAACATGCCCCGCAGCGCCTTCTTTCCTTGCCTGATTCCCGCGTGCCATCGACCGCTTCAAGCGCCCGACGATCCGCTCCACCGCACAAAGCGCGCGAATATATAGAGTTTGCTTAAATAAGTCAATATATCTACCGCGATGCAACAAATTTATGGGCGACCAATCTTCTCGGGATCAGGCGTTGCGCAACCTTTTCAGGATGCCGTCAAGCTGATCAAGGCTGGAGAACCGGATCGTCAGGGTACCGGCACCCTTGCGGTTTGCGCTCACTTTCACGTTAGCGCCCATGGAATCTGATAATTCCTCTTCAAGTCTAACAAGGTCGCGATTTTTTTCGCCGGTGGCCTTGTGCGCGGGGGGGTGCAGCTCCCGCGCCACCCGCTTCTCGGTTTCGCGCACCGAGTAACCCTTGTCGGCGACCTCGGCAGCCAGCCGGCCCTGTTCGGTTTTCGGCACCGCAAGAAGTGCGCGCGCGTGGCCCATCTCGATGTCGCCAGCCATCAGCAGGTCCTGGGCGGGCTTGGCGAGCTGTAGCAGGCGCAGCAGGTTGGAGGCCGCGGAGCGCGAGCGGCCAACCGCATCGGCCGCCTGCTGGTGGGTCATGCCGAATTCGTCGATGAGCCGCTGCAGGCCGGCGGCTTCTTCGAGCGGATTGAGATCCTCGCGCTGGATGTTTTCGATCAGCGACATCGCCAGCGCCGCATCGTCGGGAATCTCGCGGATCAGCACCGGCACCTCGGTCAGTCCGGCGATCTGCGAAGCGCGCCAGCGCCGCTCGCCGGCGATGATCTCGTAGCGGCCATGGGCGACGGGACGCACCGAGATCGGCTGGATCAGGCCCTGCGCCTTGATCGAGGCCGCCAGATCCTCGAGCGAGCCCGGATCCATGCGCGTGCGCGGCTGGTATTTGCCCGGCTGCAGGTCACCGATCGGCAGGGTGTCCTGACGCTGCGATTCAGGCGCATTGTTGCCCGCAAGCAGGGCGTCGAGGCCACGGCCGAGGCCCTTCATCTTCGGTGGATTCATTGCTCTTGCTCCCATGTCTTGACGCGTTCGATCATTTCCTGCGCGAAGGCCAGATAGGCCTGCGCGCCCTTGGCGTTCTTGTCGAACAGCACTCCCGGCACGCCGTAGGAGGGCGCTTCCGCGAGGCGCACGTTGCGCGGCACCAGCGTCTTGAACACCTTGTCGCCGAAATGCTGTTCGAGTTGCGCCGACACCTGGTTCGACAGCGTCGAGCGCGGATCGAACATGACGCGCAGCAGTCCGATGATGCGCAAGTCGCGGTTGAGATTCTTGTGCACCTGCTTGATGGTATTGACCAGATCGGACAGCCCCTCCAGCGCGTAATACTCGCATTGCATCGGAATGATGACGCCATGCGCGGCGCACAGGCCGTTCAGCGTCAGCATCGACAGCGAGGGCGGGCAGTCGATCAGGACAAAGTCGTAGTCGGCCGCATGCCGCGTCAGCGCCTCCTTGAGCCGCAGTTCGCGTCGCTCGAAATCGACCATCTCGACCTCGGCGCCCGCGAGATCGCGGTTGGCCGGCAGCACCGCGAAGCCGCCACTGGGCGAAACGGCGCGCGCCTCTTCAAGCGCGGCGAGTCCCAGCAGGACGTGGTAGACCGAGCGCCCCAGGCCGCGCTTCTCGACGCCGCTGCCCATCGTGGCATTGCCCTGCGGATCGAGGTCGACCAGCAGGGTGCGCTGCCCGGCCTGGGCCAGCGCGGCGGCGAGGTTCACCGAGGTCGTGGTCTTGCCGACCCCGCCCTTCTGGTTGGCGATGGCGAAAATGTGCATCAGTTTTTCTCCAGTTGAAGCAGGTGACGCTCGGCGCCGAGACCGGGAACGGCCAGGACATGGCAGGCCGCCATCCGGAAAACCGGGGGCAGCCCGGCGATTTCGTCGGCAGGATAACCGCCTTTCATCGCCCACAGGGTGTCGGCCAGGTGTCCGGCCACCCGGACATAATCACCGAGGCTGGCGAAGGCGCGAGAAATCGCCGCGTCGAAACGTTGCTCGATGTCCTCGACACGGGCGCAGTGAATGCTCACATTGGCCAGGCCGAGCTCGATCTTCGCCTGCCGCTGGAACGCCGCCTTCTTGTCGACCGCCTCGATCGAGGCAACCTCCCAGCCCGGCCGGGCGATGGCCAGCACCAACCCCGGCAGGCCCGCGCCGCTGCCGACGTCGGCCAGACTGAAGCGCCGTTCCGCCGGCGCCGACTTTTGCAGAACGGGCAGTACGGCGAGCGAGTCGAGCAGGTGATGGGTCACCATCTCATCGGGCGCGCGGATCGCCGTCAGGTTGTACACCTTGTTCCACTTGGCCAGCAAGGCCAGATAGGCCGCCAGCTTGTCCGCGGCGCCTTCCGGAAGGGTCAGCCCCAGCGCCGCGACGCCTTCAGCGAGCATCATCCCCGCAACCTCTTGAGATGGACCAGCAGCACGGCGATGGCAGCGGGCGTCACGCCCTGGATGCGGCTCGCCTGGCCGACGGTCTGCGGGCGATGCTGCGCGAGGCGCTGGCGCACCTCGATCGAGAGACCGTTCAGTCGCGCGTAATCGAGATCGGCCGGAATCGGCGTGCCTTCCTGCGCCGCCATGCGCGCAACTTCTTCCTTCTGGCGCTCGATGTAGCCGTGGTATTTCGCCTGGATATCGACCTGCTCGATGACGTCGTCCGCCTCCCGCGCCCCCCCCGCGCCAGGCAGCGTCATCAGGTGCGCGTAGCTCACCTCGGGACGGCGCAGCAGGTCGAAGAGGGAATACTCGCGCTCGATCGGCTTGCCCAGCACCCGCTCCACCTCGTGCGTCGCCACCACGTTGGGGTTGATCCAGATACCCTTGAGCCGCTCGATCTCGGCGGCGATGGCGTCGCGCTTGCGGTTGAACGCCTCCCAGCGCGCGTCATCGACGAGTCCGAGACGACGACCGGTCTCGGTCAATCGCAGGTCGGCGTTGTCCTCGCGCAGGCTCAAGCGGTATTCGGCGCGGCTGGTGAACATGCGATAGGGCTCGGTCACACCGCGCGTGATGAGGTCGTCCACCAGCACCCCCAGATAAGCCTCGTCGCGGCGCGGCCACCAGCCTTCCTGCCCGGCCGCCTGCCGCGCGGCATTGAGGCCGGCGAGCAGGCCCTGCGCCGCCGCCTCCTCGTAGCCGGTAGTGCCGTTGATCTGACCGGCGAAGAACAAACCACCGACGGCCTGCGTTTCCAGCGTCGCCTTGAGGGCGCGCGGATCGAAATAGTCGTATTCGATGGCGTAGCCCGGCCGCGTGATGTGGCAGCGCTCGAGACCGCGGATCGAATGCACGAGGTCGAGCTGAACGTCGAAGGGCAGACTGGTCGAGATGCCCTGCGGATAGTATTCGTACGTCGTCAGGCCCTCGGGTTCAAGAAAGACCTGATGGCTGTCCTTGCCGGCGAACTTGTGGATCTTGTCCTCGATCGACGGACAGTAGCGCGGGCCGACGCCCTCGATGACACCGGTGAACATCGGCGAGCGATCGAGGCCGCCGCGGATGATGTCGTGGGTGCGCGCGTTGGTATGGGCGATCCAGCAGGGTACCTGACGCGGGTGGTCGGCACGGTCGCCCATGAAGGAAAACACCGGCACTGGAGCGTCGCCCGGCTGCTCATGCAGGACGGCGAAGTCGATGGTGCGGCCGTCGAGACGCGGCGGCGTGCCGGTCTTGAGACGGCCGACCGGCAGCCGCAGCTCGCGCAGACGAGCAGCCAGCGACAGGGATGGGGGGTCGCCGAAGCGGCCGGCTCGATAGCTCTCCAGCCCGACATGCACCAGACCGTTGAGAAAGGTGCCGGCGGTAAGCACCACGGCCGGCGCCGCGAAACGGACGCCGAGCCGGGTAACGACCCCGGTCACCCGGTCGCCGGCGACAATGATGTCGTCCGCCGCCTGCTGGAACAGCGTCAGGTTGGGCTGATTTTCGAGCCGCTGGCGGATGGCCTGCCGGTAGAGCGCCCGGTCGGCCTGTGCGCGCGTGGCGCGCACCGCCGGCCCCTTCGACGCATTGAGGGTGCGGAACTGGATGCCGGATGCGTCTGTCGCCAGCGCCATCGCCCCGCCGAGCGCATCGACCTCCCTGACCAGATGTCCCTTCCCGATGCCGCCAATGGACGGATTGCAGGACATGGCGCCCAACGTTTCGATGTTGTGCGTCAGCAGCAGGGTGTTCGCTCCCGTGCGCGCGGCAGCAAGGGCCGCCTCGGTGCCGGCATGGCCACCGCCGATCACGATGACATCGAAGGAGACTGGAAACTGCATGGAAAAAGTCAGTGCCGGCGGGACGGCGACGAAAACCGGAATGAGCGGAAAGGGTGCGAATCATACGCCGCCGCCCGGGTTCGGCAAGCGTGTTTCACGTGAAACACCCTTCTGCGGCGTTTCACGTGAAACAAATCAGTCCTTTTTCCCGCCCAGCCCCAGATAGGCTTCGACCACCTTGGGGTCGTCCTCGAGTTGATCGGACGGCCCCTCCAGTGCAATTTCTCCGGTCTCCAGCACATAGCCGTAGTCGGACACCTGCAGCGCGGCGCGGGCGTTCTGCTCGACCAGCAAGACCGCCACGCCAAGTTCGCGCAGGTCGGCGATGACGCGGAAGATCTCGCGCACGATCAGCGGCGCCAGCCCGAGGCTCGGCTCGTCCAGCATCAGGATCCGCGGCTGCGCCATCAGCGCACGTCCAACCGCCAGCATCTGGCGCTCGCCGCCCGAGAGCGTGCCGGCCATTTGCTGGTGGCGCTCCTTGAGGCGCGGAAAGATCGCATAGACCTTCTCCAGAGTCTGCGCCTCGTCACGGAACCCCAGCCGGCGGCGCATGAAGGCTCCCAGCAGCAGGTTGTCCGCCACGCTCATCTCGCCGAACAATTCCCGCTTTTCCGGCACCAGCGTCATGCCGCGCGCCACCATCTGCTCGATATCCACATGACGCAGGCGTTCGCCCTGGTAGCAAATTTCGCCGCGACCGAACGGCAGCACGCCCATGATGGCGGCCAGCAGGGTGGTCTTGCCCGCCCCGTTGGGCCCGATCACGGTGACGATCTCGCCGGGCCGCACCCGGAGCGAAACATGGTGCAGGGCCTCGACCTTGCCATAGGAGACGCACAGGTCATCGACTGCGAGGATGGGTTCGCTCATCTCAATCCACCCCGCCCAGATAGGCCTCGATCACCGCCGGATCGTTCTGCACCGCGTGCGGCAGGCCTTCGGCGATTTTCTTGCCGAACTCCATCACCACGACGCGGTCGGCCAGATCCATGACGAATTCCATGTCGTGCTCGACCAGCAGGATGCCCATGCCTTCCGCCCGCAACTGCCCGAGCAGCGCGGCGAGGGACTGCTTTTCGAGGAAGCGCAGGCCGGCGGCCGGCTCGTCGAGCAGCAGCAGGACTGGGTCAGCCGCGAGCGCCCGCGCGATCTCGACGATGCGCTGCTTGCCCAGCGGCAGGCTGCCAGCCGCATCGTGCAGGTGCTCGCCCAAGCCGACGCGCTCGCACTGGCGCGCCGCCTCGGCCAGCAGGCCTTGCTCCTCCGCGCGCTCGAGGTGGAGCAGTGCGGCCGGCACGCCGTGCCGGCCGCGCATGTGCGCGCCGAGGGCGACGTTCTCCAGCACCGTCATGCCCGGCAGCAGGCGGACATGCTGGAAAGTGCGGCTCATGCCCATGCGCGCGATGGCGCGCGAGCGCTGGCCGTCGACCCGCTCGCCCAGAAAGCGCACCTCGCCCGCGGTCGGCGGATTCACTCCGGTGATCAGGTTGAACAGCGTCGACTTGCCCGCGCCGTTCGGGCCGATCAATGCCAGAATTTCCCCGCTCGCCACCGTCAGGCTCATGCGGTCGTTGGCGATCAGCCCGCCGAACTGCTTGACGGCGTCCTTCACTTCCAGCAGTGGCGTGCCGGGCGGCGGCACTGCGCGGCGCGGCAGGGCCGCGGCCGCCCGCCGCCGTCCCGCCGGCACTGGCTTTTGAGCGGGCAGCCAGCGCGCCAGCCAGGGCCACAAGCCGTCGCGCGCGCGGTGCAGCACGACGATCATCATCAGGCCGAAGGCGATCACCTCGAAATTGCCCGAGGCGCCCAGCAGCTGCGGCAGCAGGTCTTGCAGCCATTGCTTGAGGACGGTGATCACCGCCGCGCCAACGATCGCGCCCCAGACGTGCCCCGCGCCGCCGATCACCGCCATGAAGAGGTATTCGATGCCGATGTGCAGGCCGAACGGTGTCGGATTGACGAAGCGCTGCAGGTGGGCATAGAGCCAGCCGGACAGCGCGGCGAACAGCGCCGCGATGACGAAGATGACGATCTTGGCGCGGCCGGTATCGACACCCATCGCCTCCGCCATCACGACACCGCCCTTGAGCGCGCGGATGGCGCGGCCGGCGCGCGAGTCGAGCAAGTTGTGCGTCAGCCAGATCGCGGCCAGCAGGACAATCCAGATCAGGTAGAAGTAGTGGCGGCCGTCGCGCAATTCGATGCCGCCGAGCGCCAGCGGCGGAATCCCGGTGATGCCGGTATGGCCGCCGAGGAACTCAAGGTTGCCAAAAAGAAAGTAGAAGGAGATGCCCCACGCGATGGTGCCGAGCGGCAGATAGTGGCCGGACAGGCGCAGAGTCAGCAGGCCAACCAGCCAGGCGACCAGCGCGGTTAGCGTCAGACCGGCCAGCAGCCCGCCCCAGGGATTGGCTAGCGGCAGGAGCATGGCCGGCAGCCCGGTCGCCGCCTCGACAGTGGTAAGCCAGGCCGTGGCATAGGCGCCCAGCCCGACGAAGGCCGCCTGACCGAAGGAGGTCATGCCGCCGACGCCGGTGAGCAGCACCAGGCCGAGCGTCACCAGCGCATACAGGCCGATGTAGTTCAGCAGGGTGACATGGAACTCGGGCAGCACGAAGGGACCGAGCGCCAGCAGGGCCAACGCGGCGGCACCAAGCAGGCGTCCCCGCGTCATTCATCGTCCTCCACGTGACGCGTGGTCAGCGAGCGCCAGACCAGCACGGGAATGATCAGGGTAAACACGATCACCTCCTTGAAGGCCGAGGCCCAAAAGGAGGAAAAGGATTCGAGCAGCCCGACCAGCAGGGCGCCGGCCGCCGCCACCGGGTAGCTCGCCAGTCCGCCGACGATGGCGCCGACGAAGCCCTTGAGGCCGATCAGGAAGCCGGTGTCGTAATACACGGTGGTAATGGGCGCGATCAGGATGCCCGACAGCGCACCGATCACGGCGGCGAGCAAAAAGGACAACTTGCCCGCCAGTGTCGTCGAGATGCCCATCAGGCGCGCGCCGGCGCGATTGATCGCGGTCGCGCGCAGGGCCTTGCCGTAGAGGCTCCTTTCGAAGAAAACATACAGCGCGACAATCAGGAAGAGACTCGCGCCGACCACCCACAGGCTCTGCCCGCTGATCGTCAGGTCGCCAAGTTCGAAGCTCGCCTCGGAGAAGGCCGGCGTGCGCGAGCCCTCGGCGCCGAAGAACAGCAGGCCGAGACCGACCAGCACCAGATGGACCGCCACCGAGACGATCAGCAGGATCAGCACCGGCGCCTCCTCGATCGGCTGATAGGCGACGCGGTAGATCTGCGGCCCGAGCGGCACGACGATCGCCAGCGCCAACGCCACCTGCAGCAGCATCGGCCAGTCCTGCGGCGCGGCGCCGTAGGTTAGCGCAGCAATGACAAACGGATAAACAAGCTGCCGCCCGAGCAGGCCGGCCAGCCGGCGACGGCCCAGGCGCCAGGCCGCTGGGCCGTCGAGCGCGGCCACCGCCGCGCCAAGCGCGAGCATCAGCCAGAGCGTGCCCGGCAGGCGCCCGGCCTGCAGCGCGACGAGCGTCAGCGCACCATAGGCGACGAACTCGCCCTGTGGAATGAAGATGACGCGCGTGACGGCGAAGACCAGCACCAGCGCCAGCGCCAGCAGGGCGTAGATCGCCCCGTTGACGATGCCGTCCTGGGCCAGCAGCAGCGCGATTTGCAGATCCATCGAATCGTTCCGGACAATCAAACGACAAGGGCGCCGGATGCCTCCGGCGCCCCTGGCTTGCGCGTTCCCGTGCTTACTTGATCAGCTTCCAGTCACCCTTGACGACTTCGACCATGACGCGCGCGCGCTGATCGAGGCCGAGGTGGTCGCTGGCGCTCATGTTGAAGATGCCGTGGGCGGCCGCCAGCTCCCTGGTGCCCTCCAGCGCATCACGCAGGGCGGCGCGGAACTCCTTGGTGCCCGGCTTGGCCTTTTTGAGCGCCTGCGGTGCGGCATTGGCGAGCAGCAGGCCGGCGTCCCAGGCATGGGCACCGAAAGTGGTGACCGAACCGGCACCATTGGCAGCCTCGTATTTCTGCACGTAGGCCATCGCGCTCTTCTTCACCGGATTGGCATCAGGCAGCTGCTTGGCCACCAGCACCGGACCGGCCGGCAGGAACGTTCCCTCGCAATCCTTGCCGCAGACCTTCAGGAAGGCGTTGTTGGCGACACCGTGAGTCTGGTAGATCGCGCCTTTGTAGCCCTTCTCGCGCAGCGTCTTCTGCGGCAACGCGGCGGGTGTGCCGGCGCCGGCGATCAGCACGGCGTCGGGCTTGGCCGCCATGACCTTCAGCACCTGGCCGGTGACCGAGGTATCGGAACGGTTGTAGCGTTCGCTGGCGACCAGCTTGATCTTGCGCGCCTCGGCGATCTTGCTGAACTCATGGAACCAGCCCTCGCCATAGGCGTCGGCGAAGCCGATGAAGGCGACGTTCTGCGCGCCGGCGTTCGCCATGTGCTCAGTGATGGCGGTGGACATTTGCACGTCGTTCTGCGGCGTTTTGAACACCCACTTGACCTTCGGGTTGGCGGCATCGACGATCTTGGCCGAAGCGGCCATCGAAATCATCGGCGTCTCCGCCTCGGCGACCACGTCGATCATCGCCAGCGAGTTCGGCGTGATGGTGGAGCCAATGATCACGTCGACTTTGTCCTCGGTCAGCAGCTTGCGCGTGTTCTTCACCGCCGTCGTCGTATCGGAGGCGTCGTCGAGGACGATATAGTTCACCTTCTCGCCGCCGATGCTGGTCGGCATCAGGGCGATGGTGTTCTTCTCGGGAATGCCGAGCGAGGCCGCCGGGCCGGTCGCCGAAACGACGACGCCGACATTGATGTCGGCTTGGGCCGGCGCAGTCAGCATGGACAAGGCGGCGACGATGGCGACAGACAGCAGTGACTGCGAACTTTTCATGAGTTTCCTCCCCTTTGATTGTCGTCTGCAACTGGCGAAAGCGGCGAATTTAACACCCCGCCGCCCATCCGTCCATGCACCCGCTGCGGTTTTCCTTCAGACCGCGAAAGTATCCCAGCCGATCTTGGCGATCAGCAACGCGGTCATGACGAGGAACACCGCGCGCACGAAGCCGCTGCCATGGCGGATCGCCAGCCGGGCGCCGAACTGGGCCCCGACGATATTGCAGGCCGCCATGCCGAGGCCGAGCGCCCACAGCATGTGCCCGGTGGGGGCGAACAGCAGGAGCGCGCCGGCGTTGGTGGCGGCATTCACCACCTTGGCCGAGGCCGAGGCATGCAGGAAATCCATGCCGAACAGGCGCACGAAGGCGAAGATCATGAAGCTGCCCGCCCCCGGCCCGAACACGCCGTCGTAAAACCCCAGCAGCATCCCGGCCGCGAGGGCCAGCCAGCGCAAGCGTCGTTCGTCCGCCACCGGCGCACCGACCCGTGCCCCGAAATCCGGTCGCCACAGGGTATACGCCGCCACCGCGATCAGCAACACAAGTACCAGCGGCCGCATCACCTCCTTGGGCAGCCATGCCGCCAGCGCCGCACCACAAAAGGAAAACGCGAAGGCGGCCAGCGCCGTCGGCAAAACCACCGTCCAGGGCATCGTCACCTCGCGGGCATAGCGCCGCGCGGCGTTCAAGGTACCGAAAATCGAGGCCAGCTTGTTGGTGCCGAGCAGGGTGGCGGGCGCTTCGCGCGGCAGCCCGGCGAACAGCGCCGGCACCTGGATCAGTCCGCCGCCTCCGGCGACGGCATCGACGAAGCCGGCAAAGGCCGCCGCCAGCAACAGGCCCGGCCACACGGCATCGGGACTCATTGAGCGCCGTGCCGCCGGAACTGACTATTGCCGCAGACGAACCAGCCGGCGGCCGCAACATCGAAAGGTAGGGTGGATGCCATGCAGGGTGGATGGGTGGGCCGCGCGGGAATTGCCGATTGGCAACCCTTCCGGCGCGCGACCGAATTATAATCGCGGGTGTTTACAAACTTTTATCGCCCGCGCCGGCCACGGCAAGACACGGGCAAAAACCTGACGAGGGGACGCAGATGAGCAAGAAGTATTCACGGACGCTGGCCATGGCCAGCCTGTTCGCGCTGACGCCGGCGCTGGTCATGGCCATGGGCGGCCGCCCGCAGGACGCCGATGAGGAGGCCCTCAAGGCCCGCATCCAACCGGTCGCCAAGCTCAGCCTGGCGCCCGCCGCGAACGCCGCCGCCACCGCCGGCAGCCGCTCCGGCGAAGAACTCTACAAGGCGGTTTGCGGCGCCTGCCACGATGCCGGCGTCGCTGGCGCGCCCAAGACGGGCGACAAAGCCGCCTGGGCGCCGCGCATCGGCGTCGGCCTCGACGTGCTGACCAAGACCGCCAAGGCCGGCAAGAACGCCATGCCGCCCAAGGGCGGCTCCGACGCCACCGACGAAGAACTGACGCGCGCCATCGTCTACATGACGAACAAGTCCGGCGCCAAGTTCAAGGAACCCGCAGCCGGCGCCAAGCCGGCGGCGAACGACAGAAACCCCGAAGAGATCGCCAAGGCCACCTGCTTCAAGTGCCACGAATCCGGCGACCAGGGCGCGCCCAAGCTCTCCGACAAGGCGGCCTGGACACAGCGCATTTCCAAGGGCATCGCCGCCGTGACCAAGACCGTGATCCGCGGCCATGGCAAGATGCCGGCGCGCGGCGGGCTGGCCGACCTGACCGACAACGAGCTGAAGGACGTGATCGCCTACCTGCTCAAGGAAGTCGGCGCCGAAGCCAACTGAGCCGTCGCATCCACGAAAAAGGCGAGCCGCTGGGCTCGCCTTTTTTATTTCGCCGTCCCGCCGGGACTGACTTTTTTCGCGCCGATCACACGTCGATGTTCCGCGCGTAGAGCGCGTTGTCCTCGATGAACTTGCGGCGCGGCTCGACGACGTCGCCCATCAGCGTGGTGAAGATCTCGTCGGCGGCGATGGCGTCCTCGATCTGCACTTTGAGCAGGCGGCGCACGGTCGGGTCCATGGTGGTTTCCCAAAGCTGCTCGGGGTTCATCTCGCCAAGGCCCTTGTAGCGCTGCTTGCCGAGGTTGCGCTCGACCTCGCCGAGCAGCCAGGCCATCGCCTCGGCGAAGCTGGCGACGGCTTGCGCCTTCTCGCCGCGCCGAACCGTCGCGTCGCTGCCGACCAGCCCCGCCAGCAGCTGCGAAGTCCTGCGCAGTTGCGCATAGTCGCCGGACACCAGAAACTCCTCGTCGATGGTGGTGGCGCGCAGGTTGCCATGGCGCATTTTTTCCATGCGCAATTGCCAGGCATCCGTCTTCTCGTCGAACACGGCACGCACGCCGAGCCTGCCGGCGAGGACGCGGCCGAGATTCTCCGCGCTCGTGCGCGCGGCCGTTTCGTCAACGAGATCGAGAGCGATATCGTGGGCCAGCAGCGCATGCAGGGCATCGGCATCGACGAAATCACCGAGGCGGCGGATCACGGCTTCCGAGGTCAGGTAGCTCTTCGCCAGCTCCTCCAGCGCGGCACCCTCGATGGCCAGCGCGCCCGGCCGTGGTATCAGAACCGCGCCGTCGAGCGCCAGCGTCAGCAGGTACTGGTTGAGCTCGTTGTCGTCCTTGATGTAGCGCTCGCTCTTGCCGTGCTTGATCTTGTAGAGCGGCGGCTGGGCGATGTAGATGTGGCCGCCCTCGACCAGCTCGGGCATCTGGCGGTAGAAGAAGGTCAGCAACAAAGTCCGGATGTGCGCGCCGTCCACGTCCGCGTCGGTCATGATGATGATGCGGTGGTAGCGCAGCTTCTCGGGCTTGTAGTCCTCCTTGCCGAAGCCGCAGCCGAGCGCGGTGAGCAGCGTGACGATCTGCTCGGAAGAAATGACCTTGTCGAGGCGCGCCTTCTCGACGTTGAGCACCTTGCCGCGCAACGGCAGGATCGCCTGGAACTTGCGGTCGCGGCCCTGCTTGGCGGAGCCGCCGGCGGAATCGCCCTCGACGATGTAAAGCTCGCAGAGCGCCGGATCTTTTTCTTGGCAGTCGGCCAGCTTGCCGGGCAGGCCGATGTTGTCGAGCACGCCCTTGCGGCGCGTCATCTCGCGTGCCTTGCGCGCGGCTTCGCGGGCGCGGGCAGCTTCAACGATCTTGCCGGTGATGACCTTGGCGTCGCCGGGCTTCTCGAGCAGGAACTCGGCGAGCTTCTGCGCCACCACTTCCTGCACCGCCGGCAGCGCCTCGGAGGACACCAGCTTCATCTTGGTCTGCGAGGCGAACTTGGGATCGGGCATCTTCACCGACAGCACGCAGGCGAGGCCCTCGCGCATGTCGTCGCCGGCGATGTCGACTTTCGCCTTCTTGGCGATCTCGTTTTCCTCGATGTACTTGTTGATGACGCGCGTCATCGCCTGGCGCAGGCCGGTCAGGTGCGTGCCGCCATCGGCCTGCGGAATGTTGTTGGTGTAGCAGAGCACCTGCTCGGCGTAGGAATCGTTCCACTGCATCGCGACTTCGACGCCGATGGTGACGCCCGAATCGCCGACCTTGGATTCCCCGGCCGAATAGAACACGGTCGGGTGCAGTACGGTCTTGCTGCGGTTGATGTATTCGACAAAGCCCTGCACGCCGCCGGAAAAGGCGAAATCTTCTTCCTTGCCGCTGCGCTGGTCGATCAGCTTGATCCTGACGCCGTTGTTGAGGAAGGACAGTTCGCGCAGGCGCTTGGCGAGAATGTCGTAATGGAATTCGATCGTGCCGAAGATTTCCTCGTCGGCGAGAAAATGCACCTCGGTGCCACGATTCTTCGTCTCGCCGAGAACCTTGAGCGGCGAAACCTCGACGCCGTTTTGCGTTTCGATGACACGCTCGACAGCATGGCCGCGATTGAATTCCATGAAGTGCTTCTTGCCGTCGCGGCGGATCGTCAGGCGCAGCCACTTCGACAAGGCATTGACGCAGGACACGCCGACACCGTGCAGGCCGCCGGAAACCTTGTAGGAATTCTGGTTGAACTTGCCGCCAGCATGCAGGACGCACATGACGATCTCGGCGGCCGAGCGCTTCGGCTCGTGCTTATCGTCGAACTTGACGCCGACCGGGATGCCGCGACCGTTGTCGGTGACGGAGATCGAGTTGTCGGTGTGGATGGTGATGACGATCTCGTCACAATGGCCGGCAAGCGCCTCGTCGATGGCGTTATCCACCACTTCGAACACCATGTGGTGCAGACCGGTGCCGTCGGAGGTATCGCCGATGTACATGCCCGG
Organism: Pseudomonadota bacterium; assembly: GCA_040754195.1. GTDB lineage: Bacteria > Pseudomonadota > Gammaproteobacteria > Burkholderiales > Rhodocyclaceae > Sulfuricystis. Next base: position 159,219 of record JBFMDJ010000027.1, read on the forward strand.
CCGTTTCCTGACCGCCTCCAGGCCTTCGAGCTGCTGGATCGAATCTTCGTTGTAGCCGTCGGCCATGGGTGCGTTGTCGGTCATGTAACTGGTTTCCTCGGGTGCGTCAGATACGCATCGGCATGACGACGTATTTGAAGCGATTGTTGTCCGGCAGGGTGATCAGAGCGCTGGAATTGCTGTCGGCCAGGCGAATCTCGATGTTGTCCATGGCGATGTTGTTGAGCACGTCGAGTAGATAATTGACGTTGAAGCCGACATCGAGGCCGTCACCCGCGTAATCGATCTCGATTTCCTCCTGGGCTTCTTCGTTTTCGGCGTTGGTCGACAAGATCTTCAGGCTGCCGGCGGCCAGCACCAGACGCACGCCGCGGAATTTCTCGTTGGTGAGAATCGCGGCGCGCTGGAGAGAATGCTGGAATTGGGCGCGTTCCAGCAGGATAACCTTGGTCTGCTGCTGTGGAATGACACGTTCATAATCAGGAAACTTGCCGTCGATCAGCTTGCTGACGAATTCGACATTGCCGAAGCTGAAGCGCGCCTGCGCCGCGGTAAGCGAAATTTCCAGCGGCTCGTCATTATCGGCCAGTTGCCGCGACAGTTCGAGAACCGTCTTGCGCGGCAGGATGACCTCGATGCGCTCCTGCTGGCCACCGATGTCTTCGCTGGCGTAGGCCAGGCGATGGCCGTCCGTCGCGACAAGGCGCAATTCGCCGCTCTGGGCGACAAGCAGCAGACCGTTGAGGTAATAGCGAATGTCCTGCTGCGCCATCGCGTATTGCACCAAGGCCAGCTGACGCTTGAACTGCTTCTGCGTCAGGCTGATCACGGTCGCCTGACCCGTCGCCTCCGCCATGCGCGGAAAATCCTCCGCCGGCAACGTCTGCAGGTTGAAGCGGCTCTTGCCGGCCTTGAGCTGCAGACGTCGTTCCTCGAGATTCAGGCTGACTTCGGCGCTTTCCGGCAGGGAACGCAGGATGTCCTGCAGCTTGCGCGCCGCCACGGTGATCGAAACCTGTTCCGCGCCGCTGGATGGCGTTCCGGTGCGAATCTGCATTTCGATATCCGTCGCCAGCAGGGTCAGCCGCTCGCCGGATTTTTCGATCAGCACGTTCGAAAGAATCGGCAGCGTATGTCGTTTTTCGACGATGCCGCAGACCGCCTGCAGGGGCGTCAGAAATTGATCTCTTGGTCCTTTAAATAGGAGCATCTTTAAAACTCCTTATGATGATGAAGGGCGGAAAAATCTGGGGACAAGCAGCAAAAAACATTGAATAACATAAAGTTGTGCGCTTGGTAAGGTAATGGAAAAACAGCCTGGATAGCTGTGGAGAAATGTGGGGAGATTTCGCCCTTAACCAGGTTTGCCGGCTTATCCACAATTACCCCCAGATGTGTTCATGCAGTTGTTCATGGATTCGCCGTTCATCCCTTGATGGTCTGCGAAAGCACCAGAAGATCATGATTCAACTGGTTTTCCTTGGTGCGCAGGTCGGTGATGGTGCGACAAGCGTGCAATACGGTCGTGTGGTCCCGGCCACCGAAGGCATCGCCGATTTCTGGCAGGCTGTGCGGCGTCAGGTCGCGCGCCAACCACATCGCCACCTGGCGGGGACGGGCAATGGCACGCGTGCGTTTTTGCGAATACATGTCGGCGACCTTGATCTTGTAGTAGTCGGCGACGGTTTTCTGGATCAGTTCAAGCGTTATCTGCCGATTGTGCGCGCCGATGATGTCCTTGAGTGCTTCCTTGGCGAGTTCGATGCCGATTTCGCGGTTGTGAAAGCGGGCGAAGGCCAGCACTTTTTTCAGAGCGCCTTCGAGTTCGCGCACGTTGGAACGCAGATGCTTGGCGATCAGGAAGGCGACATCGTCGCCCAGAGTAATGGCTTCGCTGTCGGCCTTTTTTTTCAGGATGGCGACACGCATCTCGAGTTCCGGCGGTTCGATTTGTACGGTCAGGCCCCAGTCGAAGCGTGAGATCAGGCGTTCTTCCAGACCCTGGATATCCTTCGGGTAGGTGTCGCAGGTAATGACGATCTGCTTTTTCGCCTCGACCAGCGCATTGAAGACGTAGAAGAATTCTTCCTGTGTGCGTGCCTTGCCGTTGAAGAACTGGATATCGTCGATCAGCAGCACGTCCAGCGTGCGGTAGGTGCGCTTGAAGATATCGAAGGATTTCTGCTGGAAGGCGCGCACCACGTCGGAGTAGTAATCCTCGGCGTGGATGTAGCGGATGACCTTGTCGGGTGCGTGCAGCAGGACCTCGTTGCCGAGCGCATGCACCAGATGGGTCTTGCCAAGGCCGACGCCGCCGTAGATGAACAGCGGATTGTAGGAGGCACCGGGATTGATGGCCACCTGCTGGGCGGCCGCGCGCGCGAGGTCGTTGGAACGGCCGGTGACCAGCGTGTCGAAGGTGAATTCAGGGTTGAGACGGGTTTTTTCGTAGTCCTGGGTGCTTTCCGGCGTGACGACTGGCTGCCTTGCGGCAACCGGCACCGGTTCATTTGCCGCGGCCGGCTCGCGCACGGACAAGCCGGCGCTCTCATCCACGGTCAGGTCGATGCTGACCGGATCGGGAAAGAACTGGCGCGACAGATCCTCGATGCGGTCCAGATAGCGGTCACGCACCCATCTGAGGATGAAACCGTTCGGCGCCACGAGACGCAGACGGCGGCCATCCGCGTCCGACTCCATGCGCAGGGTCTTGATCCAGGCATTGAATTGTTGCGCCGGCAGCTCCCGCTCGAAACGTGAGAGGCAGTCCGACCAGAAAGGACTCATGGGTTTGCTTTTTGTATTTTTATATATCGAGGCCGCGCATTCTAGCCAATCCAGGGAAAGTTATCCACAGACTTGTCATGAATCCAGCGACGGGCCGATGAAATAATGCTTGACAGGATGCCGTCTAACAGGTTGTAATCGCGCGCTTTTCTGCAAGGAACCCCGGCCATGAAACGTACCTATCAGCCCTCCGTCGTGCGGCGCAAGCGCACCCACGGCTTTCTCGTCCGCATGCGCACCCGTGGTGGCCGCGCCGTGATCCGCGCCCGTCGCGCCAAGGGTCGTCATCGCCTGGGCGTTTGAAGAAGCCCTGATTGAGCGGCAGCACCCATTCCGCTGACAATAGGGAAGCTAGCGGGGAAGCCAGCGATGCCGGGAACAGCCGTTTCTCCCGGCGCTATCGATTGCTGGCAGCGGTGCAATACGCCGAAACCTTCGCCGCGCGCCGGGTTTTGCGCGGCACGCAGTTCGCGCTGCATTACCGGCCCAACGGCCAGCTGGATGCGCGGCTGGGTCTGGTGATCCCCAAGAAGCAGGCCCGTGCCGCCGTGCTGCGCAATGCCATCAAGCGTCAGGCCCGCGAGATTTTCCGCCTCCATCGTTCCACCCTGCCGGCCATGGATCTGGTTCTGCGGCTGGCCCGGCCGGTCGAGCCCGGAATGGCCCGCGACCGGCGCGCGCGCGCCGCGTGGCGCGAGGAGATCCTCGCCCTGTTCGTGCGGCTGAAAGCATTGGCCGGATCGTGAAATCCCTGCTGGCCAAGCCGCTCGTCTGGCTGGTGCGCGCCTATCAACTGGCCGTAAGCCCCTTCCTGCCGCCATCCTGCCGCTTTCATCCGACGTGCTCGCATTACGCCATCGAGGCCCTGCAACGTCACGGCGCGCTCAAGGGCGGCTGGCTCGCACTGCGGCGCATCGCTCGCTGTCATCCATGGAATCCGGGCGGACACGATCCCGTGCCGTAGAATGCGGCCTTTGCGCTGGCGGGCAGCCTTGCCGCCCCCCATCCCCGAAGTAGGTTATCTGACGTATTGCGACGCATCGACATGGACACCCAACGCCTGATTCTGCTGCTGGTCTTTCTCTTCTCCTCCATGATGCTGTGGAATGCCTGGCAACAGCAAGGTCAGCCCCAGCCCGGCGTTCTGCCCCAACAGGCCGCCACGACCGCGGGTTCCCTGGCCAGCAACGCGGCCGTGCCATCGGCGCCGACGGCGAATGTGACGCCGGCTGCCGTGCCCGGCACCGCCAGCCGTCCGGCAGGGGCCACGGTGAAGGTCGCGACCGACGTCGTCATCGCCGAGATTGCCGCCCAGGGCGGCGATCTGGTCCGGCTGGAACTGCTGCGCCACAAAGCCACCGGCAAGAACGACGAGAATTTCGTCCTGATCGATCCCGCGCACGCCTATGCCGCCCAGAGCGGACTGATCGGCCCCGGCCTGCCCAACCACAAGTCGCAGTGGACCCTGCCGGCGGGCGGCCTCGAACTGCGGGAGGGAGAAAACGAGCTGCGGGTGCCGCTCGAAGCCGCCATCGAAGGCGGCGGCAAGGTCGTCAAGACCTATGTCTTCAGGCGCGGCAGCTACCTGATCGATGTCGAACATGCGATCGTCGATGCCGTTCCGCCGGCCGGTGCGCACGCTTATTTCCAGCTGACGCGCGACGACAAGTCGCCGGAAGGCAGCAACGCGATGATGGCCACCTTCACCGGCGCGGCCATCTATACCGATCAGGACAAGTTCAAGAAGATCGATTTCGGCGCCTTCGGCGAGAAGGGCAAGCATCCGACGACCGCAGCCGACGGCTGGGTGGCGCTGGTGCAGCACTATTTCGTCTCGGCCTGGCTGCCGGCGAATGGCGAGCGCGAATACTTCACGCGCAAGCTCGATGGCGGCCTGCACGCCGCCGGCGTCGTCGTGCCGCTGCACGGCGACAAGCTGAGCGTGCCGCTGTTCTCTGGCCCGCAGGAACAGGACAAGCTCGAAGCGGTGGCGCCCGGCTTTTCGCTGGTGGTCGACTATGGCTGGCTGACCTTCGTCGCCGCGCCGATGTTCTGGGTGCTGGAGTGGATCCACAAGCTTGTCGGCAACTGGGGCTGGGCCATCATCCTGCTCACCGTCCTGATCAAGGCGATCTTTTTCCCGCTCTCCGCCGCCAGCTACAAGTCGATGGCGAAGATGCGCGTGATGACGCCCAAGCTGATGAAGCTCAAGGAGACCTACGCCGACGACCGCCAGCGCATGAACCAGGAAATGATGGAGCTCTACAAGCGCGAGAAGGTCAATCCGCTCGGCGGCTGCCTGCCGATCCTCGTGCAGATTCCCGTCTTCATCGCGCTCTACTGGGTGCTGCTCGGCACGGTCGAGATGCGCGGCGCGCCCTGGCTGGGCTGGATCACCGACCTGTCGGTCAAGGACCCGTTCTTCGTGCTGCCGATCATCATGGGCGTGACGATGTTCGTGCAGACCAGGCTCAACCCGACGCCGCCCGATCCGATGCAGGCCAAGCTGATGCTCTGGATGCCGGTCATCTTCTCGGTCATGTTCCTCTGGTTCCCGGCCGGCCTGGTGCTCTACTGGGTGGTCAACAACGTGTTGTCGATCGCCCAGCAGTGGCAGTGCAACCGGATGATCGAGGCCAGTGGCCTCAAAGCCCACTGACACGATCGCCGCCATCGCCACGCCGCCCGGGCGGGGCGGCATCGGCGTGGTGCGCGTCTCGGGACGCGACCTGCCGCCTTTCGCCGCCGCGCTGACCGGACGGGACGCCGCCGCGCTTTCCCCTCGCCGTGCCGCCCGGGCTGACTTTCTGGCGGCCGATGGCGCGCCGCTCGACAATGGGCTGGTCCTTTTCTTCCCCGCGCCGCACTCCTTCACCGGCGAGGACGTGCTCGAACTGCACGGCCACGGTGGTCCGGTGGTGATGCAGACCCTGCTGGCGCGCTGCGTCGAACTCGGCGCGCGACTTGCCCAGCCGGGCGAATTCGCGCGGCGCGCCTACGAGAACGACAAGATCGACCTCGCCCAGGCCGAGGGCATCGCCGACCTCATCGAAGCCGCCTCGGCGCAGGCGGCGCGCTCGGCGCTGCGCTCGCTCTCGGGCGAGTTCTCGCGGGCGGTGCGCGCCGTGGTCGACCAGCTCGTCGAGCTGCGCATGCTGATCGAGGCGACGCTCGATTTTCCCGACGAGGACATCCCCGCCGAGGAACTGCTGCGCGACATCGACGCCGTGGCGCGGCTGGAACGCCTCACCGCCGACCTTGCCGCGCTGCGGTCGCGCGCGCGCCAGGGCGCGGTGCTGCGCACCGGCCTGCACGTGGTACTCGCCGGCCTGCCCAATGTCGGCAAGAGCTCGCTGCTCAACCGCCTCGCCGGCGAGGAGCGCGCCATCGTCACCGACATCGCCGGCACCACGCGCGACGCCGTGCGCGAGACCATCCAGGTGGCAGGCATCCCCCTGCATGTCATCGACACCGCCGGCCTGCGCGACACCGACGACGCGGTCGAGAAGCTCGGCATCGAGCGCAGCTGGCGCGAGATCGAGCGCGCCGACATCGTGCTGCAGATCGTCGATGCGCGCACCGGCGTGACGCCGGCCGACCATGCCGTCGCCGTGCAGCTGCCGGCCGGCATCGAGCGCATCGTCGTCGAGAACAAATGCGACCTCGCCGACCGCGAAGCGGCGCGCTTCGAGGCCGCCGGTCAGGTGCATCTGCGCCTCTCGGCGAAAACCGGCGCCGGCATTGGCCTGCTGCACGACGAACTGCTGCGCGTCGCCGGCTGGAGCGGCCACGGCGAGGACGTGCTGCTGGCGCGGGAACGCCATCTGGAGGCACTGGCACGGGCCGCGGAAAAGTCAGCCCGGGCGGCACGGCGGCTGAACGAGCCGAATGCGCGCCTGGAACTCGCCGCCGAGGAGCTGCGGCTGGCGCAGGACGCCCTGGCGTCCATCACCGGCGAATTCACCGCCGACGACCTGCTCGGCGAAATCTTCGGCCGCTTCTGCATCGGCAAGTAGCGCCGGCGCTATGATCGTGGCCATGCTCACGATCGAAATCGTTTCCGACATCGTCTGCCCGTGGTGCTTCATCGGCACGCGCCGGCTGGCGGTGGCCATCGCCATGGTGCGGACGCGGGAGCCGGATTTCGAATGCCGCAAACTCTGGCGCCCCTTCTTCCTGAATCCCGACACGCCGCCGGAAGGCGAGCCCTATCTGCCCTTCCTGATCCGCAAGTTCGGCGGCCGGCAGGAAGTGGAGGCGCTGTTCGATCGCGTACGCGCCGCCGGCCGCTCCTGCGGCGTCGAGTACGCGTTCGAAAAGATCGCCCTGCGCGCCAATACGCAGCAGGCGCACCGCCTGCTGCACTGGGTGCAGGCGCGTGGCGACGCCGACGCGCTGGTCGAGCGGCTGTTCGTCGCGCAGTTCCGGCGCGGCGAGCATGTCGGCGATGCGGCAGTGCTGGCGCGCATCGCCGCGGAGTGCGGCTATCCCGCGGCCGAGGCGAGTGCCTATCTGGAGTCCGATGCCGATGTTGAAGTGGTGCGCGAGATGGAGCGCGCATACCGGGCGCGCGGCATCAACCAAGTGCCGACCTTCATCGTGGGAGGCGGAAACATCGTCGTCGGCGCGGAAGATCCGACGGTGCTGGCGACGGCGATCCTGGAATCGCTCTAGAAGGAAAACTGGCGCGCCCGGCGCGATTCGAACGCACGACCCCTGCCTTCGGAGGGCAGTACTCTATCCAGCTGAGCTACGGGCGCTTGGTGCCGCGCGCATTCTACCGCGCTTACAGGCCCCTCGCCCAGGCGGGCCGCAGCGGGGCGGATTCTGGATGGTCGATGGCGGCCCGCAATTGCGCCAGCAGCCTGTTCTTGTCGGCCCCCAGCGTGCCCTTGAGCGCCAGCCAGTTCGAGGCATGGTCGCTGCGGAAAACCGTGCGCGCGAGATCCAGTCCGGCGATGAAGCATTCCATTTCGACGAACAGTTCATGCTGCGTCAGGGGTTCCCAGCCGGGGAAACCGGCGCGCAGCCGCGCCTCGCCCGTCGGGAAGCTGACCACCAGCGTGGCGAGATATTCGGGTGGCGCGGCATTGATCAGGCGGGCGGAGTTCTCCGCATGCCGCCGCCAGAGCGGCTTGCCGCCCAGGCCGTTGAGGATCATCACCGAGCGCGCGATGCCCGCGTTCCCGAGCTTGTGCAGCGCGGCGGCCGTCGTCGCGAAGGTCTCGCCCTTGTCGACATGCGCCAGCACCTCGTCGTCGCCCGATTCCGCGCCGACATAGACGATCTTCAGGCCGGCGTCGGCGAGTTCCTTGAGTTCCGCGACCGACTTCCGGCGCAGGTTGCGCGGCAGGCAGTAGCTGGAAACGCGCCGCACGGCCGGCAGATGCGCGCGGATGGCGGCAAGGATGCCCAGCAGGCGGCGCGTTGGCAGCACCAGCGCATCGCCGTCGGCGAGGAAGACGCGCCGCGCCGCTGCGCCGAAAGTTTCGCCGCAGCGGCGGATGCTCTCCAGCGTCTCGGATTCGCCGCGCGCGCGGAATTTCTTTTGCGGCGCGGTGTACATCTCGCAAAACGTGCAGCGGTTCCACGAGCAGCCGTCGGTAACCGGCAGGATCAGCGAATCGGCCTCGCTCGGCGGGCGATAGACCGGATCGACGTAGCGGACGGGAAACTTGGCGGGAAACATGCGAATTGGCGGCGGTTCGACGGCCCCCATTATGGATCAGGCGCCATGCTCCGCTGCTAGGATGGACCGCTCCTATCGCCGCCCCTGCCCATGCCCGCCTGGCTCGCCCCCCTGCTCACCCGCCGCATGCTGATCTGCGTGTTCACGGGTTTCGCCTCGGGCATGCCGCTCTACCTGCTGCTCAACCTGCTGCCGGCCTGGTTGCGCACCGAGGGCGTCAGCCTCAAGGCCATCGGCCTGTTCGCGCTGATCCAGTTTCCCTACACCTGGAAATTCCTCTGGGCGCCGCTGCTCGACCGCTACGCGCTGCCCCTGCTGTCGCTGGGTCGGCGACGCGGCTGGATCGTGGTCACCCAGCTGACGCTGGTCGCCATCATCGCGCTGCTCGGCCGCCTGTCGCCGGCGACCGATCTCGGCGCCATCATCTGGCTGGCGACGGCGCTGGCGCTCGTTTCCGCCACCGCCGACATCGCCCTCGACGCCTACCGCCGCGAACTGCTCGCCGACCACGAACTGGGCCTCGGCAACTCGGTGCATGTGAATGCCTACCGCATCGCCGGGCTGGTGCCGGGTTCGCTGTCGCTGATCCTCGCCGACCACCTGCCGTGGGACGCCGTGTTCCTGGTTACCGCGCTGTTCATGCTGCCGGGCGTGGCGATGGCGCTGCTGGTGAAGGAGCCGCTCATCGCCGGCGGCGCGCCGCGCACGCTGCGCGAGGCGGTGGTCGAGCCCTTCCGCGAGTTCATTACGCGCGCCGGCCTCAGGGAAGCGCTGCTGATCCTCGCCTTCATCTTCCTCTACAAGCTTGGCGACTCGATGTGCACCGCGCTGGCGACGCCCTTCTACCTCGACATGGGCTACGCCAAGTCGGACATCGGCCTCGTCGCCAAGCATGCCGGCCTGTGGCCGGCGGTGATCGGCGGCCTGCTCGGCGGGCTGTGGATGGTGCGCCTCGGCATCAACCGCGCGCTGTGGCTGTTCGGTGTAGTGCAGGTGGTGTCGATCTTCGGCTTCGCCTGGCTTGCCTCGCTCGGTCCGCAGACCGGCATCGACGCCGCCGCGCTTGCCCGGCTCGCCTGGGTCATCGGCTTCGAGGCGCTGGGCGTCGGCCTCGGCACGGCGGCCTTCGTCGCCTTCATCGCCCGCGCCACGCATCCGCTCTACACCGCGACGCAATACGCGCTGTTCTCCAGCCTGGCCGCCGTGCCGCGCACCTTCGTCAATGCCACCACCGGCTGGCTGGTCGAGTGGATGGGATGGATGCCCTTCTTCATGTTGTGTGTATTGCTGGCGTTACCGGGCATGGCGCTGTTGCTCAAGGTGGCGCCGTGGCGCGAAAACCACGGCATCCCCGCCGTGTCGACAAAATGAGCGCGGCCTTCAACTTTTTTTCATCGACGTCGTTATGGTGAACATGTCGCTGCGAATGGGCGGAGGGACTGGAAAATGGTGATCGTGATGGACATGGATACGGGCAGTATCGACAAACTGGATTGCGCTGAAACCGCCGCCGAGGAATTCGGCGAGTTCGTCGACGAGGTGCTGAACGCCGGCTGGTTGCCGCAGCCCGCCCTGCGCCTCGAAACGCACGATCACGCCGCCGAGACCCCGGTTGGCGGCGAGGATGCCGAGGCTTTTTTGCGCGCCCTGTATCGCAATCAGGAATAAACGGGATCACTAGTCCCTGCTAGAATTTCCCCCGGCTTGGATAGAGGGGGAAGGCATGAGTGGGGCCGGGAAAAACCCGCAGTCGCAGTTGCTGGCGGAGATCGAGGAATTCTCGCGCAACGGGCCGCTTGTCGATTCCGCACCCGCGAAGCCGGAACTGCACCGCGAGACGCTGGCTTTCCCCGACCTGAACAAGGCGCCGGTTTCCCGGGAAAAGCCCAAGCCTGCCGTCAGTGCGTCGCCGACGCTGGAGGCGCCCTCGACGCTGGGGGCGGCCTCCGCCGACAGCCTGCTGGCGCGTCTCAAGCAGCAGGCGCAAAGCCTCCAGCAGGACGCCAGCCAGCGCGATGCCGCCGCGGAGGCGAACGCCCAGGCATTGAGCGCGAGCATCGGCGCGGCTTTCCACTATCTCGACGATCTCGTCAAGCAGCTCAACATCATCAAGCCGGCGATTCCGCGCGAGTTCGTTTTTCCCGGCAACATCGTGTTCTCCGGCATGAGCTGGGTCGAGGGTGCGGCCGATTTCCGCATGGTGCCGGGTGCCACCGAAAACCGGCGCTACGAAAGCCTGACCGCGCGCTTTCGTATCGCCGCGCCGCGGACTCTCACCGTCGACCGCGAGGCGCTCGGCGTCGAGCCGCTGCGCAAGATGCTGCACGACTACGGCGTGGTGTTCACCATGGAAGAGAAACTGAACGCCCGCAACCAGGCGGAACGTGCGCGCTTCCTTATTCCCTGCGAGATCAAGGCGGGATTCATCATCAAGGCCGATTACGAAGCCGGCAATCTCCTGCTGCGCACGCGCAACGTCGAGCGCTTCGGCATGATGGAATTCCGCCTGAACGCCGCGGACCTGAATCAGGAAACGCTCGACGAGCTGACCAAGCTGTTCCTTGGCGAACAGAACCGTTTCCTCCAGATGTACCGGCGCACCGCCTGAGGGCGGTCACAGCGCGTGGCGCCGGTCGCCGCGCGCGAAGCCGAGCAATGGTTCCGGCAGGCCGCGCCCGAGGGCGATCACCTTGAACAGTTCGCCCATCTCGCCCGGCGCCAGCAGCGTCTGCAAGGCGCCGTGCGCGCGCAGGGCCTGTGCGCCGCCGGCCTGCTGGCGCGCCGCCAGCAGATCGCCGATGCCGCAATTGATGAGGAAGGCGCCCTGGCTCGTGAAGCCGAGGACGTCGAGTCCGGCGTCATGGCCGGCCTCGGCGATGGCGGTGAAATCGATGTGGCTGGTGATGTCGGACAGCCCCGGCCACCAGAAGGGATCGTCATGGACGCGCTGGCGGTAGTGGCAGCGCACGGTGCCGCGGTCGCGCTGCGGATGGTAGAGCTCGCGGCGCGGCAGGCCGTAGTCGATCAGCAGCAGCGCGCCGTGTTCGAGCCGCCGGCCCCATTCGGCCACCCAGGCGCGCGCGGCGAGGCCGACTTCGCTCTCATACGGCGCCGTGACCGGCAGCTCCGCCATGGCGGCCGCCAGTGCTCCTTGCGCCGGCCGTTCGGCCCAGGCGAAGCCGGTATCCGTGCAGACGACCCCGCGCTCCATCGGGCCAGCCGCGCGCCAGGCGGCCGCGTGTGTCGGCAGGGCGTCGAGCAGTTCGTTGGCGACGACGCAGCCGCTGAAGCGGTCCGGCAGGGCGTCGAGCCAGACGACGCGTTCCGCGAGTCGCGGCGCGATTTCGGCGAGCGTCTGCCGCTGGCGCGCGCGCAGTTCGCCCGACAGCTCGAGGATGGCGTATTGCACCGGCAGGGCATCGAGCGTCTCGAGGGCGAGCAGCAGGTCGGCGGCCAGCCGGCCGCTACCCGCGCCGACTTCAAGCAAAGTCAGTCCCGGCGGGACGGCGAGGATTTGCGCCACCTGCCGCGCCAGCGCCTGGCCGAACAGGGGCGTGAGTTCGGGGGCGGTGACGAAATCGCCGGCCTGGCCGAACTTTAGCGAGCCGCCGGCGTAGTAGCCGAGGCCTGGCAGGTGCAGCGCCATGTCCATGTAGTCGGCGAACGGCAGCCAGCCGCCATTCGCCCCGATGCGCGCGGCGATGCGTTCCGCCAGCGCGTTGCTGGCGGCCTGGGCGTCGGCGGAGGGAGCGGGCAGGGCGTCGGACATGGGCGGCATTGTAGAAGGCGCGGTGACGGGACGGCTTGAATTTCCGCCGCATGCGGGGTAGCTTCTCGTTTCTCGAACGACTGGCGGGAGGAAATGCCATGACCCACGCGATCCGCATCCATGCGACCGGCGGGCCGGAAGTGCTGCGCTGGGAGGAAGTCGAGGTGCCCGCGCCCGGGCCGCAGGAAGCGCGCGTGCGCCATGAGGCCGTCGGCCTCAACTTCATCGACATCTATTTCCGCACCGGGCGCTACCCGCTGCAGCTGCCGAGCGGGCTTGGCCTCGAAGGGGCCGGCGTGGTCGAGGCCGTCGGCAGCGCGGTGACCGAGGTGAAGCCGGGCGACCGCGTCGCCTATGCCGGCGGTCCGCCGGGGGCCTACGCCGAGGCGCGCAACATTCCCGCCGACCGGCTGGTGAAGCTGCCGGATGCCATCGACTTCAGGACTGCGGCGGCGATGATGCTGCAAGGCATGACGGCGCAATACCTGCTGCGGCGCACCTACCGCGTGCAGCCGGGCGACACCATCCTGATCCAGGCAGCCGCCGGCGGCGTCGGGCTGATCGTCTGCCAGTGGGCGAAGGCGCTCGGCGCGACGGTGATCGGCACGGTGGGTTCGGACGCGAAGGCGGCCCTGGCGAAGGCCCACGGCTGCGATCATCCGATCGTTTACACGCGCGAGGACTTCGTCGCGCGCGTCAGGGAGATCACCGGCGGCGAGGGCGTGCCGGTGGTCTACGATTCGGTCGGCGCCGACACCTTCGCCAAATCGCTCGACTGCCTGCGGCCGCTGGGCATGATGGTCACTTTCGGCCAGTCGGCCGGACCGGTGGCGCCGGTGGATACGCAGGAGCTGTCGAAGCGCGGCTCGCTGTTCCTGACGCGGCCGACCCTGTTCACCTACGTCGCCAAGCGCGCCGACCTGCTGCACAGCGCGCAGGAACTCTTCGACGTGGTGGCCTCCGGCCGCGTGAAGATCGAGGTCAACCAGAGCTACGCGCTGAAGGATGCGGCACGGGCCCATGGCGACCTCGAGGCGCGCAAGACCACCGGCTCCACCATCCTGCTGCCCTGATGCCATGCAGACATTCCTGATCGCCAATCCGAAGGGCGGCGTCGGCAAGAGCACGCTGGCCACCAACCTCGCCGGCTGGTTCGCCCGGAGCGGCCGAAGCACGATGCTCGGCGACATCGACCGCCAGCAATCCTCGCGCGAGTGGCTGCGCATCCGCTCGCCCGCCTTGCCTTACATTGCCAGCTGGGAGATTCGGCCCGGCGAGCCGGCGCGGCCGCCGAAGGAGGCGACGCATGTCGTGCTCGACACGCCGGCCGGCCTGCACGGCAAGAAGCTGGTGCAGGTGCTGCGGCAGATCGACCGCATCATCGTGCCGCTCGCGCCTTCGCTGTTCGACATCCTCGCCACGCGCGCCTTCCTCGACGAACTGCTCGAAGAGAAGCGCGTGAAGAAGCATCGCGTCGAAATTGCCGTGGTGGGCATGCGCGTCGATGCGCGCACGCGCGCGGCTGGCGAGCTTGAACGCTTCCTCGTCGGTACCGGCCTGCCGGTGGTCGCCCACCTGCGCGACACGCAGAACTACGTGCAGGCCGCCGCGCATGGCATGACGATCTTCGATTTGCCGGCCGCGCGCGCGGCGCAGGACTGGGAGCAATGGGCGCCCCTGTTGCGCTGGGCCGGCGCCGACTGAGCAGCTAGAAGATTTCGACGTCCGCCGCCGGCAGCGCGTGGCGCTGCAGCTTGCCGGCGGCGATCAGCGTTTCGTAGGCGTGGCACTGGTTGCGGCCGTGCTCCTTCGCCCAATAGAGCGCCTCGTCGGCGCTGTCGAGGATCGCCGATGGCGTGTCGCCCAGCTTGATGCGCGTGAAGCCGATGCTGACGGTGACATGGCCCACCTGCGGGAAGACGTGGGATTCGACGCAGGCGCGGAAGCGCTCGAAGGTGCCGCGCGCGTGCGCGAACTCGGCGGGCCGCAGCAGCGCGATGAACTCCTCGCCGCCGAAGCGGAACAGCTTGTCCTGCACACGGAAGCATTCGCGCATCAGGTTGGCGAGCAGGATCAGCACTTCGTCGCCGATCAGGTGGCCGAAGCGGTCGTTGATCGACTTGAAGTGGTCGATGTCCATCACGCCCAGCCAGTGGTCGCGCGCCTCCGGTCCGGGATGGCGGCGGTGCGGCAGGTGGCGCGCGCCCGAGGCGGCATCGTCCTGGTTCGGGATGCTGGCGAGGATGTTGATCAGGTATTCGTCGAAAGTCTTGCGGTTGAGCAGGCGTGTCAGGGTGTCGGTCTCGCAGTAATCGAGCAGCGCCAGGCAGTTGCGCAACAGGGCGGCGAAGCCGTCGATGCGGTCGAATTCGGTGGCGCCGGGCGCGGTGGCGAACACCACCATCAGGAAGGCGTAGGGCTCGTGCTGCTCGGTGCGCAGCAGCCGGATCAGGCGGGTGCCGCCATCCGGCAGGCGTTCGATGCAGGGCTGGTCGCTGCCGAAGCAGGCCTGCAGTCGCGGCTGGCCTTCGATCGAGCCGGTGTGCTCCGGCCAGGAAAACCCGTCGTCGTGCGTGGTGGCGTGCGCGTCGCCGGCGGCGATCTCGACCGAGAGGCCGACCAGCACGTCGCCCGGCGGCATGAAGATCTTGTGCAGTTCGGTGCGCCGCGCGCCGAGCAGGTCGTTGATCGCCGTGACCACGCCCACCTCCACCTCGCCACGCGTGCGGCAGCGGGTGACGAGATCGACGTGGCGAAGCAGGCGGTCCATGCGGGGCAAGTATAGTCCCGCCGCGGAAAAGTCAGCTTCGGCGGGACGGCGAACCCGGGCGCGGCGCGTCAGAACAGGCCATGCAGCATTTTCGCCAGCAGCAGCAGGATCACGCCGGCGAAGATCTTCTTCAGCGTCGCCACCGGCAGCCGGTGCGCGGCGCGCGCGCCCAGCGGCGCGGTGAGCATGCTCACCGCCACGCAGGCGGCCAGCGCCGGCAGATGGATGTAGCCGAAGCTGCCGGCCGGCAGGGCCGTCGCCTCCAGGCCGCCGGCCAGGTAACCCGCCGTGCCGGCCAGCGCGATCGGAAAGCCGATGGCGGCCGAGGTGCCGATCGCCTCGTGCATCTTGACGTTGCACCAGGTCATGAAGGGTACCGAGAGGGAGCCGCCGCCGATGGCGACCAGCGCCGAAAGCGCGCCGATGCCACCGCCGACGAGGAACATGCCGAGCCGGCCCGGCAGCTGGCGCGCGGGCCTGGGCTTGATGTTCGCCAGCATCTGGAAGGCGACGTAGCTCATGAAGACGGTGAAGAAGAGCGCCAGCGGCCGCGTCGGAATCCGGCTGGCGAGCTGCGCGCCGAGGAAGGTGCCGAGCAGGATGCCCGGCGCGATGCTCCTGACGACCGGCCAGCGCACGGCGCCGTGGCGGTGGTGCGCGCGCAGGCTGGAGATCGAGGTGAAGACGATGGCCGCCATCGAGGTGCCGAGCGCCAGATGCATCAGGTGGTCGTCGGGCATGCCCTGCGCGGCGAACATCAGCGCCAGCACCGGCACCATGATCGCGCCGCCGCCGACGCCGAGCAGGCCGGCGAAGAAGCCGGCGACCGCACCCAGCGCGAGGTAACCGAGCAGCCAGATCACGCCATCAGCCGCTTGACGATGAAGTCCCACTCCGCCGGATCGACCGGCGTGATCGACAGCCGGTTGCCGCGCTGGAGCACGCGCATGCGGGCGAGTTCGGGGTGGCTGCGCAGCTCGTCGAGCGCGACCAGCCGCGTCTTCCGGACGACGCGCACGTCGACGTTCACCCAGCGCGGATTGTCCGGCGTGGATTTCGGGTCGTGGTAGGGGCTGTGCGGATCGAACTGCGTGCGGTCCGGGTAGGCCAGCCGCGCCACCTCGGCGATGCCGGCGATGCCGGGCTGCTTGCAGTTCGAATGGTAGAAGAACACCCGGTCGCCGACCTTCATCTGGTCGCGCATGAAGTTGCGCGCCTGGTAGTTGCGCACGCCCCACCAGTCGACGGTTTGGTCCGGCAGGGCCAGCACGTGATCGATGCCGACGACGTCGGGCTCGGATTTCATCAGCCAGCAGCGCATGCGGCGTCCCTTCTTCTCAGTCGGCCTCGACGCCGAGGCTGCCCACCCAGGCGATCGATTCGGCCAGGCACTGGTTGAGCGTTTCGCGGCCGACGCGGTTACCCAGTTGGGCGAGCAGGTTGCCGGCGCCGACGGGATCGTCGTTGTCGTAGCTGTCGGTGAGGTCGAGCAGCAGGCCGAGTTCGCCCTCGCGCGCCAGCAGGGCCATGCGCAGCTGCGGCGCGATGGCGATCTGGTCGACGATCTCCGCCATCGGCAGGCCGAGCGCCGCCGGCATCAGCGACATCAGGCCGGCGAGGAAGGCGAGATCGGGCAGGGCCGTGAGGTTGGGATAGCAGCGCCGTGCCAGGCGCTCCATGAAATTGCCCTTGAGCGCGGCGAGCTGCATCAGCGGGTTGCGCTCGAATTCCGCCGCGTCGTCGCCATGGCTGAACAGCAGCAGCTGCAACCAGCGCTGCAGCGGCCGCCGGCCGATGATGTTGATGGCCTGGCGCACCGAGCCGATGCGCGTGCGCAGCCCGACCCCGACCGAGTTGGTGAGGCGCAGCAGCTTGACGGTGAGCGCGGCTTCGCCCTTGAAGGCCTGCTCGATGGCGGGCAGTTCGGCATCCTCGTTGAGCAGCTTGATGATGCGCACCAGGCCCTGCAGCGCGGGGTCGAGCTTGCGGCCCTCGATCAGCACCGGCTCGGCGAAGTAGTAGCCCTGGAAGAACTGGAAGCCCAGCTCGGTCGCGCGGCGGTGCTCGGCGTGGGTTTCGACGTGGCTGGCGATGGTGATCAGCCGGTGCGGCGCCGCCTGCGCCAGCAGTTCGCGTAGCCGCGCTTCCGGCAGCGCCTGGACGTCCAGCTTCACGAACATCGCCTGTTCCAGCAGTTCGCTGTCGTGCGCGCTCACGTCGGTTCCGCGGTGCGTCAGGCAGAAGCTGTAGCCGCATTGGCGCAGCGTCAGGCAGCGCTCCACCGCGCGCGGCGACGCGGCGAGATGCGCGTCGAGCTCGAACACCACGCTGTCCGGCGGCAGGGCCTCGATGGCATCGTGTTCCAGAAAGGCTTCATCGACGATGACGAAGGCCTTGTGGCTGTTCAGCGCCTTAGCCAGCCCAAGTTCGGTGAAAGCCTTGCAGATCACGTCGGCGGTGGCGACGCCGGGACCGGCGGCGGGTGCGCGATTGATCGACGAGTCGCGGAACAGCAACTCGTAGCCGATCAGCGTCTGCTTGCCGTCGAGGATCGGCTGGCGACCGAGAAACAGGTGGGAAAGCGCGGCGGCATCCGTCATGGGGCCGAATGCTAGCCTGATTCACCCAGCCCGTCATCCCGGCGCCGGCCGGAAAAAGAAGGCGCGGCCACCCGGAGGTGGCCGCGCCTTGCGTGGGTTCCCCGCGCGTGCCGTTTGGCCGGCATCCTGAACCGGAGTTCAGAGTGGCCGCGTTCCTGCCGCTTCAGGTGCACCCGACGCGGGGTGCTCACAACGGCGGCGTCTTTGGGCGGCGGCCGATGCCAATGCGCATTGGTTCAAGGAATGTAGGGCCTTGGCGAACACCGCAGGGAATTCTTGTGATGCGTGGAAGCGGAACGGTCGCGCCACCGCCCCGGAATGCCGATCAGAACAGGCTGTCCTGCGGGGCGAGCGCCGCGTCCAGCCGCGCTTCGATGGCTTTGATTCTACGCAGCGCGCCCGGGTCGTCAATCGAATTTTCCGATGGCGGCGCCCCTGCCGCTTGTGCAGGAGCGGACCTGCGCGCGGCATCCAGCTCGTGCGCCAGATTGAGCGCGGTCATCACCGCCAACCGTTCGCCGGTGCTCTTCGTCGCCTTGGCGATCTCGCCCATGCGCGCGTCGAGCAGCTCGGCCGCCGCCTGCAGCGACCCGACTTCCTCGGGCGCGCAGGCGACGCGGTATTCGCGGCCCTGGATCTTGATGTCGAGTGTCGTGCTCATTCCGGGGGGAGGTGTTCCATCAGGCCTTCGAGGCGGGTGCGCGCGGCGGTCATGCGTTCGGCCAGCGCCTCCTTCTCGCCTTCCAGCGCGCTGACCCGGTCGTGCAGGCGATGGTTCTCGGCCCGCAGCGCGTCGCACAGGGCGACGATCTGCTCCACCTTGTTTTCGAGGCTGCCGAGATCCGCGTTCATGGCCGCGCAGTTTGTGTGAAAAAAGTTTTCAGGTCAAGCAGTTCGCGCCGGTTTTGAAGGTTGCGACGCAACAGGCGCGCGAAAAAAGTCAGTCCCGGCAAGACGGCGATGCCTATAATCCAACCGCTTCGTTCGAGGTGCCCGCGGCGCGCTTTCGCGTCCGGGTGAAACGGGAAACAGGTGAAACACCTGTGCTGCCCCCGCAACGGTAAGGAAGTGCGGAACCGCCACGACGCCACTGGGAAACATCCCGGGAAGGCGGCGGTTCAAGACTTCCGAGCCCGGAGACCGGCCACGGACGATCCGGTTGAATGCGCTGCGGGGTGTGGTGCGTCGGTGGCTGCCGTCGCCGCATCGTCCATTCTCTCTGTGCATTCGTGTCCTATCACCGGCCTGCGGGGACGCTGGCCGCACAGGGAGATTCGCATGTCCATCCGTTCCATCCGTTCCGGCCGCGCCGCCGCCGTCCTGCTTCCGCTTGCCCTGCCCGCCGCCCAGGCCGCCGCGCCGGACGCGGACCTCGCGCCCGTCGTCGTCACGGCGACGCGCGTGCCGACGCGCAGCGACCGGCTGCTCGCCGATGTCGGCGTGCTCGACCGCGAAGAGATCGAGCACGCCGGGCAATCGACGCTGGAGCAGCTGCTGGCGCGCCAGCCGGGCATCGAACATGCCGCCAATGGCGGCCCCGGCGCCAGTTCTAGCATCTACCTGCGCGGCACCGAAAGCGGCCATGCGCTGGTGCTGATCGACGGTCAGCGCGTGGGCTCGGCCACGCTCGGTTCGCTGGCCTGGTCGCGCATTCCGCTGAGCCAGATCGAGCGCATCGAAATCCTGCGCGGCCCGGCCTCCGCGCTCTACGGTTCGGACGCCATCGGCGGCGTGATCCAGATCTTCACGCGGCGCGGCGCCGACGGGCTGCGCGTCAGCGCCGAGGCCGGCATCGGCAGCGATGGGGCCCGCAGCCTGGCCGGCGGCCTGGCGGGCGGCGGCAACGGATGGCGCTACAGCGTCACCGGCGGCAGCCTCCGCACCGACGGGTTCAGCAACATCCGCAACCCCGCCAACGGCGGCTACAACGCCGACCGCGACGGCTTCCGCAACGAGAGCGCCACGGCGAACCTCTCCTTCGCGCCGGCGCGCGGCCACGAAATCGGCCTGACCCTCTTCCACAGCGACGGCACCAACAAATACGACAGCGGCACCACGGCGGCCTCCCGCGCCAAGGACTACGAAAACGCCCTCACCGTGCAAAGCCAGGCCATCTACCTGAAGAGCGCCGTCATGGAAAGCTGGTCCAGCACGCTGCGCTTCGGCCGCACGCTGGACGATTCGACCAACTACAGCAACGGCGCCGCGACCAGCACGTTCCGCACCGACCAGGACCAAATCGCGTGGCAGAACGACGTGCGCCTGCCGCTCGGCAGCCTGCTGCTGGGCTGGGAAGAACTGGAGCAGAAGATCGGCGGCACCACCAACTACACGCTGAAGCAACGCAGCATCCGCTCGTGGCTGGCGGGCTGGGCGGCCGACCTCGACGCCCATCGCGTCCAGGTCAACCTGCACCGCGACGACAACTCCCAGTTCGGCGCCCACGCCACCGGCACCCTCGCCTACGGCTACCGGATCGCCCCGGCCTGGCGGGTCAGCGCGAGCGTCGGCACGGCCTTCCGCGCGCCGACCTTCAACGATCTCTACTACCCGCTCAACTTCGGCTACGTGGGCAATCCCGATCTCCTGCCGGAGTCGTCGCGCAACCGCGAGCTGGCCCTCCACCACGAGACGCGCGGGCAGCGCGTTTCCGCCACCGTGTATCGCAACGACGTGAAGAACCTGATCTCCTGGTCCGGCCGGACCTCGCCCGTCAATGTCGGCGCGGCGCGCATCAAGGGCCTGACCCTGGCCTACGCGGGCCATCTCGGCGGCTACGACGTCGACGGCAGCCTCGACCTGCTCGACGCCCGGGATGCGACGACCGGCCGGCGGCTGGCGCGCCGCGCGGGCGAACGCCTGAATCTCGCGCTGGGGCGGACGCACGGCGCCTGGACGTGGCGCGGCGAGCTGCAGGCCGTCGGCGCGCGCCACGACGACAACGCGAATACCGTGCGGCTGGGCGGCTACGCGCTCGTCAACCTGCACGCCAGCCATGCGCTGACGCCCGAGTGGTCGGTCTTCGGCCGCGTCAACAACCTGTTCGACAAGCGCTACGAACTGGTGGCCGACTTCGGGACACCCGGCGCCAACCTGTTCGTCGGCCTGCGCTACGCGCCGCAGTAGACTGCGCCGATGCCCGCCCGCCGCCGCGCCCTGCTGGTCATCGTCCTGCTCGCCCTGGCGGGCGTGGCGAGCCTGGCGCTGGCGCTCGCGACGGGCAGCCTGTCCCTCCCGCCCGGCGAAGTGTTCGCCGCGCTGGCCGGCGCCGACAACGCGGCGCGCGCCATCGTGCTCGACCTGCGCCTGCCGCGCGCGCTGGCGGCCCTCGCCTGCGGCGGCCTGCTGGCGCTGGCCGGCGCGCTGATGCAGGTGCTGCTGCGCAACCCGCTGGCCGATCCCTACGTGCTGGGCGTCTCGGGCGGCGCCGGCGTCGGCGCCCTCGTCGCGATGCTGCTCGGCCTGGCGGCGATCGGCATCGCCGGCCTGTCGTTCGCCGGCGCGCTCGCCGCGATGCTGCTCGTGTTCGGCCTCGCCCATGGCGACGGCAGCTGGACGCAGACGCGCCTGCTGCTCACCGGCGTGGTGGTCGCCGCCGGCTGCGGCGCCGTGATCGCGCTGCTGCTCACCCTCGCGCCCGAGCAGAAGATCCACGGCATGCTGTTCTGGCTGATGGGCGACCTGTCGCAGGTCGCCGACCCGCGTCCCGCGCTGGCCGTGCTGGCCGTCGGCATCCTGCTCGCGCTGCCCTTCGCGCGCGAGCTCAACCTGCTGGCGCGCGGCGCCGACCAGGCCGCCGCGCTTGGCGTCGCCGTGCCTAGCCTGCGCCGGCTGGTGTATGTCGTCGCCTCGCTGACGACCGCCGTGGCCGTGACCACCGCCGGCTCCATCGGCTTCGTCGGCCTGATCGTGCCGCACCTCGTGCGCCTCGCCATCGGCAACGACCAGCGCCTGCTGCTGCCGGCGTCCGTGCTGGCCGGCGGCAGCCTGCTGGTGCTCGCCGACACGCTGGCGCGCACCGTCGTCGCTCCCATCCAGCTGCCGGTCGGCGTACTCACCGCGCTGATCGGCGTGCCGGTGTTTCTTTATTTGTTGGGACGGAAATGATCCTGTCCGCCCGCGACCTTGCCGTCAGCATCGGCCTGCACAAGGTCTGCCGCGGCCTCGATCTCGATCTCGCGCCGGGCAGCCGGCTCGCGATCCTCGGCCGCAACGGCGCCGGCAAGTCCACGCTGCTGTCCACGCTCGCCGGCCTGCGTGCCCCCGACGCCGGCACCCTGCGGCTCGCCGGCAGCAGCTATGCCGAACACGGCCCGCGCGACGCGGCGAAACTGCGCGGCTGGCTCGGCCAGGACCGCAGCGATCCCTTCGCCAGCACCGTGCTGGAGGCGGTGCTGACCGGTCGCCATCCGCACCTCGGCCGCTGGGCATGGGAATCCGGCGTCGACGCCGGCATCGCGCGCGCCGCGCTCGCGGCGATGGGGCTGGCCGGCTTCGAGGCGCGCGCGATGCACACGCTCTCGGGCGGCGAGCGCCAGCGCGTCGCCATCGCCGCCCTGCTGGCGCAGGAGCCGCGCCTCTACCTGCTCGACGAGCCGCTCGCCCATCTCGACCTCAACCACCAGATCGCCACCCTCGACCTGCTCGCGCGGCGCGCGCGGGAACACGGCATCGCCCTTGCCATGGTGCTGCACGACCCGAACCTCGCGCTGCGCTACTGCGACCAGGTCGTCCTGCTGTACGGCGACAGCCGCCACCGCGCCGGGCCGGCGGCGGACATCCTCGACGCCGCGACGCTGTCGGACCTCTACGGCCATCCGCTGCGGCGCGTCGAAAACTTTTTCGTTCCGGAGTAGCCATGCGATATCTCCTGCTCTCATTCTTGCTGCTGGCCGACCCGGCCTGGGCCGCCGACTGCCCGCGCATCGTCAGCCAGTCGCCCTACATCACGCGCGCGCTCGACTGGCTCGGCCTCGAACGCTGCATCGTCGGCGTCAGCCGCTACGACCCGCTCGACCGGCCGAAAACCGGCGGCGTCATCGATCCCGATGTCGACACCATCGCGCTGCTCGAACCGCAACTGATGATCACCTCGAACTGGACGCAGGCGGCAACCTGGCAGGCCGCGGCCCAAGCAAGCGGGGGCGCCGTGGCGCTGCGCGTCGACGGCTTTCGCGGCATGAGTGGTGTCGAGGCGATGCTGCGCGACATCGGCCGCGCGGCCGGCATCGCCGACATCGACACGCGCGTCGAGCGCTTCGCCGCCGACTGGCGCGCGGCGGCAAGCCGCGTGCATGGGCAGAACCGGCGCGTGCTGGTGCTCTCGGCCTGCGGCGAGGCGCCGTATTCCTTCGGGCGCGGCACGACGCTGCACGAAGTCTTCACCGCCGCCGGCTTCGCGGTCGTCGCCGACCACGACAGCATCCGCAACTTCCGCCCAGGCCAGCCGGACGGCGACGTCGCCGCCTGGATCAGGGAACGCCAGCCCGAATTCATCTTCGCGCTCAAGAATCGCCGTGACGAAGCGTGCAACGCCGCCATCGCCATGCCGGGCGTGCCGATCCTGCCGCTCGACGGCCCGCTGTTCACCCACCCCGGCCCCGATCTGCTGAAGGGGCTGGAGCAACTGCGCGAGACCCTGCTGGAGATCAACAAGCCATGAGCGAAAAGGAAGAGCGCCACGCCGCGCGCATGCAACGCAAGAAGACGGTGATCGACCAAAAAGTCAGTGCCGCCGGGACGGCGCGCGGCCTGTTCCTGATCCACACCGGCAACGGCAAGGGCAAGTCCTCCGCCGCCTTCGGCGTGCTGGCGCGCGCCCTCGGCCACGGCCTGAACGCCGTCGTCATCCAGTTCGTCAAGAGCCGCTCCGACACCGGCGAGGAGGCCTTCTTCCGCGCGCACCCGAAGGTGCGCTGGCATGTGATGGGCGAAGGCTTCACCTGGGAGACGCAGGACGACGGCAAGGATGCCGCCGCCGCGCAAGCCGCGTGGGAAGTGGCGCGACAGGCACTGGCCGATCCGGCAGTCGACCTCGTCGTGCTCGACGAATTTACCTACGCGCTCAAATACAAGTGGCTGGCCAGCGATGACGTGCTCGCCGCCATCGCCGCGCGGCCGGAAATGCAGCACCTGATCGCCACCGGCCGCGCCGCGCCGCCGGAACTCGTCGCCGCCGCCGACACCGTCACCGACATGACGCTGGTGAAGCACGCCTTCCAGTCCGGCGTGCAGGCGATGCCGGGAATCGAATGGTAGCCACGCCTGCACTCCTCGTCGCCGCGCCGGCCTCGGGCCACGGCAAGACCACCGTGGTCGCCGCGCTGGCGCGCCTGCACACGCGGCTGGGCCGCAAGGTGCGCGTCTTCAAGTGCGGGCCGGACTTCCTCGATCCGCAGATCCACGCGCTCGCCAGCGGCCATTCCTGCGAGAACATCGACTTCCGCATGTGCGGCGAGGAGGACGCGCGCTGGCGCCTCGCGCGCGCCGCGCGTGAAGCCGACCTGATCCTCGTCGAAGGCGTCATGGGCCTGCACGACGGCGAGCCTTCGTCTGCCGAGCTCGCGCGCCGGCTCGGGCTGCCGATCCTGCTGGTCATCGACGCCAGCGCGATGGCCGGCAGTTTCGGCGCCGTGGCGTGGGGACTGAAGAATTACCGAGATGGCGCACCGATCACGCACGCCATCGCCAACCGCGTCGGCAGCGAGTATCACGCCGAGTTGTGCCGCGCTACGCTGCCCGCCGACATCGCCTGGGCCGGCGCGCTGCCGCGCGACGCCGAGGCCGCGCTGCCCGAACGCCACCTCGGCCTGCTGCCCGCCGCCGAGATCGCCGACCTCGACCAGCGCATCGGGCGCATGGCCGACCTGCTGGCCGCCACGCCCGCCGCCGCATTGCCGCCGCCAGTCGACTTCGCCGTCCCGCCGGGGCTGACAAGCCCGCAGGGCGCAGGACGCCACGAAGTGGCGGTCCCGAGCGCAGCGAGGGATTCGGCTTTGCCGAACACTTTTTCCGGGCTGCTCGAAGGTCGGGTCATCGCCGTCGCGCGCGATGCCGCCTTCTGCTTCCTCTACCCCGCCAACCTCGAATGCCTGGCGCAGCTCGGGGCGCGTCTGGTCTTCTTCTCGCCGCTCGCCGATGCCGCGCTGCCGGAATGCGACGCCGTCTGGCTGCCCGGCGGCTACCCCGAGCTGCACGGTCCGGTCCTCGCCGCCAACGCCGGCATGCGCGCCGCGCTCGCCGCGCACGTCGATGCCGGCAAGCCGCTCCTCGCCGAATGCGGCGGCATGATGGCCTGCTTCGACAGCCTGGATGCCACCCCGATGTTCGGCCTGCTGCCGGGTGTCGTGCGCATGCAGAAAAAGCTGGCTGGCCTCGGCATGCTCGAAGCCGAACTGCCCGAAGGCAAGCTCGCCGGCCACACCTTTCACTACTCGACAGTAGAAACGGCGCTCGAACCCGTCGCCCAGGCAACCAAGACCACCGGCAGGGGCGGCGAGGCGATCTGGCGCCGCAAGCGCCTCACCGCGAGCTACATGCACTTCTACTTCCCGTCGAACCCGGAAGCGACCGCGAGGCTATTCCTGCCATGACCGACCACCGCTATGCCGATGCCGAGATCGCCGCCGTCGAGCGCGCCATCCGCGAACGGCGCGACATGCGCCACTTCCTGCCCGACCCGCTGCCGGACGGCCTGCTGGAGCGGCTGGTAACGGCCGCCCACCTCGCGCCCTCGGTCGGCTACATGCAGCCCTGGCGCTTCATCCGCGTCACCGACGCCGACCTGCGCCACCGCATCCACGCCCTCGTCGAGCAGGAGCGCCTCGCCACCGCCGCCGCGCTGCCCAGCCGCAACGAGGAATTCCTGCAAGTGAAGATCGAGGGCATCCGCGAGTGCGCCGAGCTGCTCGTCGTCGCGCTGATGCCGGAACGCGAACGCCACATCGTCGGCCGCCGCACCCTGCCCGAGATGGACGTCGCCTCGGTCGGCTGCGCGATCCAGAACATGTGGCTGCTGGCGCGCGCCGAAGGCGTCGGCCTCGGCTGGGTCTCGTTCTTCGACCCCGACCGGCTTGCCGCGCTGCTCGCCATGCCCGCCGGCGCGCGGCCGCTCGCCGTGCTCTGCATCGGCAAGGTGCCGGCCTTCTACCCGCGCCCGATGTTCGAGGACGCCGGCTGGGGCAAGCGGCTGCCGCTGGAAGACGTGCTGTGCGAAAACATGTGGAAAGTCAGCGCCGGCGGGACGGCGCCGGGTTACTGAGGCCGTTTCCCCCGCGCCGTTTCAAGCTGCACGCACAGCCGCGCGGCGCCCTCGACGAGGCGCGGCGTGTGGCGCTGGATCAGGTCGGGCGGGATGAAGAACAGGTTGTCGCGCTTCACCGCCGTCATGCCGCTCCACTGCCGCCAGTCGTCCACCCATTCGGGCCGCGCCTCGCCCATGCCGCTGGCGACGATCACTTCGGGATCGGCGGCGAGCACGGCCTCGACGCTGACCTTGGGCGCGAGCGGCTTGAGGTCGGCGAAGACGTTTTCGCCGCCGCACAGGCTGATGGCGTCGGAGATCACCTGCCCGCCGCCGACGGTCATCAGCGGCTGCTTCCAGATCTGGTAGAAGACGCGCACCTTCGGCCGCGTTCCATGTTGCGCCTGCATCCCGGCGAGGCGGGCGCGGAAGCGCGCCGCCGCCGCGCGCGCGACATTCTGCGTGCCGGCCAGTTCGCCGTAGCGTTCGAGGTTGGCGGCCACGTCGTCGATGCGCTTGGGCTGCACGAGATAGACCGGGATGCCGAGCGCGCGCAGCTTGTCGATGTGCGCCGGGCTGTTGCCGCTCGCCCAGCCGATGGCGAGGTCGGGCTTCAGGCCGGCGATGACTTCGAGGTCGAGCTTCGAATAGCCGCCGATGCGAGGCAGCTGCTTCGCGGCGTCGGGATAGTCGCTGTATTCGACCGCGCCGACGACCCGCTCGCCCGCGCCGGCCGCGTAGAGGGTTTCGGTGATGTGCGGCGCGAGGCTGACGATGCGCCGCGCGGGCTCCTTGAGGCGCAGGGTGGCGCCGCTGTCGTCCGTGACGACGATTTCGGCGCGCGCCTGGCAGGCGAGGAGGACAAGCAGGCAGGCGAGATATTTCATGCGGTTTCCTTGAGGGCGGCGGTCAGCCGCCGCCAGTCGTCTTCCGTGGCCGGCAGGCCGAAGCGCAGGGCAGCCGGGTCGGCGAAGCGGCGCACGAGGATGCCGCGCCGGGCGAGGGCTTCGTGCAGTTCGGCGGCGCGCGGCGTCGCCACGTATTGGAACAGCGCCGTGCCCACCGGCGCGCCGATGCCGGACAGCAGGCCGGCGAGACGCCGCGCCGCCGCCGCCAGGCGTTCGCGCTGCGCGGCCTGCCAGTCGCGGTCGGCCAGCGCGTGGCGCGCGGCCCAGCGCGCGGGGTGCGCGACCGCCCAGGGCCCGAGGCTTTCCCGCAGGCGTTCGAGCAACGCGGGCGCGCCGCTGGCGAAGCCGACGCGCGCGCCGGCCAGCCCGAAGAACTTGCCGAGCGAGCGCAGCACGACGATGTTTTCCCCGCCGCGGCCGATCAGCGATTCGTCCGGCGTCGCGTCGATGAAGGCCTCGTCGACGACCAGCCATTTCACGCGGGCGGCGCGGTCGAGCAAGGCGTCGCGGCCGCTGCGCGCGCCGGTCGGGTTGTTCGGATTGCACAGCACGGCGTAATCGGCATCCGCGTCCCAGCCGACGAGCGCGTGGCCGGCGGCCTGCCACGCGGCGGGATGCTCGGCGTAGAGCGGCGTCGTCATGGCGACGCGGCCGGGGGGGAACAGGCGCGGCAAGGCCTGGATCGCGGCCTGCGAGCCGGGCAGCGCGAGCAGGCCGGCCGTGTCGCGGGCGCCGTAGCAGTCGCGCGCGGCGGCTTCGAGGCCGTCATCGTCCTCGGGCAGGCGTTGCCAGACCTCGGCCGGCACCGGCGGCAACGGATAGGGCCAGGGCGCGATGCCGGTCGACAGGTCGAGCCACCCGGCGCGCGGGATGCCCCAGCGTCGCGCCGCCGCGCCGAGTCGTCCGCCGTGTTCAAGCAAGGGCGAGGCTCCCGGCGGCGAACAGGCCGAGCCACAGCCACTGGCCGCGCTCGACGAGCGCCACGGCGCGGCCGATGTCGGCGGCGCCGGGCGGCAGGTCGGTGCCCAGGAGAGGGCGCGCCTCGTCCTGGCCGTGATAGCGCGCCGTCCCGCCGAGGCTGACTTTTAGCGCGCCCGCGCCCGCCGCCATCACCGGGCCGGCGTTCGGGCTGCTCCAGGCGGCGGCCTGCGCGCGCCAGCAGGCCAGCGCGTTTTGCGTGCTGCCGAGCAGCGCGTAGGTCAGCGCGGTCAGCCGCGCCGGCACGAAATTGAGCAGGTCGTCGAGGCGCGCCGCCGCCCAGCCGAAATGGACGCGCCGCGCGTCCTTGTAGCCCCACATCGCGTCGAGCGTGTTGGCGAGGCGGAACAGCACGGCGCCGGCGCCGCCGGCGACGCAGAACCAGAACAGCGCGCCGAACACGGCGTCGTTGCCGTTCTCCAGCACCGACTCGACGGCGGCCGTCGCCACGCCGGTTTCGTCGAGCTGCGTCGTGTCGCGCGAGACGATCATGCCGACCGCCTGCCGCGCGCCGGGCAGGTCGCCCGCCGCCAGCGGCGCGGCGATGGCGCGCGCATGCTCGCCGAGGCTCCTGCCGCCCAGCGCGAGCCAGAGCAGCAGCGCGTCAAACACGGGATGCGCGAACCATGCCGCCAGCGCGACGAAAGGCAGCACGAGCAGCAGCCACGCCGCCAGCCCGCGCAGCCGGTTGCCGAGCGGATGGCCCGGCGTGCCCGCGCGCAGCGCCCGTTCCGCCGCGTCCGCGAGCCGGCCGAAGCCGACCAGCGGATGCCAGCGGCGCGGCTCGCCGAGCAGGCGGTCGAGCAGCACGCCGGCGAGGGCGGTGAGGGGGGTGACAGGCATGGGAAAATATCGCGAATGAAGGCACTGATGATACAAGGCTGCACCTCCGACGCCGGCAAGAGCGTGCTGGTCGCGGCGCTGTGCCGCGTGCTGCGGCGGCGCGGCGTGAAGGTCGCGCCGTTCAAGCCGCAGAACATGGCGCTCAACTCGGCGGTGACGGTCGATGGCGGCGAGATCGGCCGCGCGCAGGCGCTGCAGGCGCAGGCGGCCGGGCTGGCGCCGCGCATCGACTTCAACCCGGTGCTGCTCAAGCCCAACACCGACAGGCGCGCGCAGGTGGTCATCCACGGCCGGGCGATCGCCGATCTGGACGCGCGTGCCTATCACGACTACAAGCGCGTGGCGCTGGATGCCGTGCTGGCCTCGTGGCGGCGGCTGGCGGACGAGTTCGACTGCGTGATCGTCGAAGGTGCCGGCAGCCCGGCCGAGGTGAACCTGCGCGACCGGGACATCGCCAACATGGGTTTCGCGGAGGCCGTCGACATCCCGGTGCTGATCGTCGGCGACATCGACCGCGGCGGCGTGCTCGCCCATTTCGTCGGCACGCTGGCCTGCCTGTCGGAGCGCGAGCAGGCGCGCGTGCAGGGGCTGGTGGTCAACCGCTTCAGGGGCGACATCGGCCTGCTCCAGCCGGGCCTCGACTGGCTGGAGCAGCGCATCGGCAAGCCCGTGCTGGGGGTGCTGCCCTATCTGCATGGATTGTTTCTCGACGCCGAGGACGCGCTCGCCCATCATTCCGAACGCGACGGAGAGGCAAGACTGCGCGTCGCCGCGCCGGTGTTTCCGCGCATCTCCAACGCCAACGACCTCGATCCGCTGCGCCTGCATCCCGAGATCGACTTCCGCTGGGTCGGGCCGGGGCAGGCGTTGCCGCCTTGCGACCTGATCGTGCTGCCCGGCTCGAAGTCGGTGCAGGCCGACCTGCGCTGGCTCCGGGAGCAGGGGCACGAGGCGTCGATCCAGCGGCATTTGCGCTACGGCGGCAGGCTGATCGGCCTGTGCGGCGGCTACCAGATGCTCGGCCGCGCGCTGCACGACCCGGCCGGCATCGAAGGCGGGCCGGGCAGCGTCGCCGGCCTCGGCCTGCTCGATTGCGAGACCACGCTGGAAGCGGAGAAGCAGCTGCGCAACGTGAGCGGACGGCTGGCGCTGGACGACGCGCCGCTGGCCGGCTACGAAATCCACATGGGCGTGACGCGCGGGCCGGCGCTCGCCGCCCCGCTCGTGCGCTTCGACGACGGGCGCACGGACGGCGCGCTGGACGGGAACATCATCGGTACCTATTGCCACGGCCTGTTCGACCGGCCGGAGGCGCTGCGGGCGCTGCTCGGCTGGGCCGGCGCGCGGGACATCGCGGCCGTCGACCTCGCCGCGCGGCGCGAGGCCGATCTCGACCGGCTGGCCGACGCGGTCGAAGCCGCGCTCGACTGGAAGCTCCTTAGCCGCTGGCTTTGAGGTGGAGCGGCAGCCCGGCCGCGACCAGCGTCACTTCGTCGGCGAGGGCGGCGACGCGCTGGTTGAGGCGGCCCTGCTCGTCGCGGAAGCGCCGCGCGAGTTCGTTTTCGGGCACGATGCCCCAGCCGACTTCGTTGCTGACGAGGATGAGGTCGCCCGGCAGCGCCGGCAGGGCTTCCAGCAGCGCGTCGATTTCCTCCCCGCGCTCCGCCAGGATGACATTGGTCAGCCAGAGCGTCAGGCAATCGACCAGCAGGCAGGCGTCGGGCGCGGCGGCGCGGCGCAGCGCCGTCGCGAGCCGCAACGGCTCTTCCACGGTGCGCCAGCCGTCCGGCCGGCGCGCGCGGTGGTGGGCGATGCGCGCCGCCATCTCGGCGTCGCGCGCCTCGCCGGTGGCGACGTAGGTCACGGCGCGTCCGGTGTCGAGCGCCCGGCGTTCCGCGTGGGCGCTCTTGCCGGAGCGGGCGCCGCCGATGACGAGGACGCGCATCGGCGCGCGGTCAGTACACCGCCAGCAGCTCGACCTCGAACACCAGCGTGGCGTCGGGCGGGATCACGCCGCCGGCGCCGCGCCGGCCGTAGCCGAGCTCGGGCGGGATCGTCAGCTTGCGCCGGCCGCCGACCTGCATGCCCTGCACCCCTTCGTCCCAGCCGGCGATGACGTGGCGGGCGCCGAGGGGAAACTCGAACGGGTCGTCGCGGTCCTTGCTCGAATCGAACTTGCTGCCGTCGGCGAGCCAGCCCGTGTAGTGCACGCTGACGGTCTGGCCGGCGTCGGCCGTGGCGCCGGCGCCGATGACGAGATCTTCGATGATGAGGCCGCTGGGCGTGGTGATGGCGGACATGGGGTTTCCTCGCGGGCGTCTGGTTGGCAGGCCGCGCAGTATACCGGTGCCGCTAGAATGCATCTTCCCGCTTCCATTCCGGAGATGCGCCCCGCCACGATCATGACCGAACCGGCAGATGCCCTGCGCGACAGCATCGCGCGCCAGCGCGCGGACCTGAAGCAGATCCTCGAAGCCCCGCTGCGGGGCGTGGCCGAGGCCTGCGCGTCCGCGTGGCCGGATCGCGCGGCGCTCAACGCGACGCTGACGCGGCTGTTTCCTACGGTGCCGCACTGCCGCTACCTCTACGCCATGAACACGGCAGGCATCCAGATCTCCGATAACATCGGCAGCCGCGACACGATCGGCGCCGACGACTTCGGGCGCGACCGCAGCCACCGGCCCTACCTGCGCGAATCCCTGCCGGCCGCCGGGTTCCTGCTATCGCGCTCCTACATCACGCTGCGCGGCCGCCGGCCGGGCCTGACGGCGATCCAGATCGTGCGCGACGGCGCGGGACGCGCGCTCGGCTTCGTCGGCGCCGACTTCTACCTGCAGGACCTGCCGCTCACGCGCGCGCGCTTCGAGGAGCGGCGCGAATGGCGCCAGCTCAAGGGCGATCCGGCCATCCGCGGCCAGGTCTTCCACCAGACCCGCAGCGAGAGCCTGATGGACCGCCACATCGACACGGTGCTGGGCGTGGTCGAGGAGCTGATGACCGACCACGGCATGCACCACGTCATGCTGCACTTTTCCAGCAGCCGGGCGGTGTACTGGACGGTGGACGATCCCTTCCGCTACCACCTGCTCGACATCGCCGCGCTCACCGACCCCGACATCTGCCTCGCCTTCCGCAAGCAGCCCTATCCGGCGGATGCGCTGGTGCCGCGGGAGCGCATCCGCGCCATCCTCGACGCGCTGCGCAGCCTGCGCTTCGTGGACGAGACCTTCTACCTGCGCACCGGCACGCTCAACCTCTTCAACGGCATCGTCGGACTGACCTTCTCCTGCGACGGTTCGCACTACGTGCCCTGGGACGAGTTCCTCAAGATGGACGTCGCCTTCTGGATGGGGACGGCCTGAGATGGACTGGCGCCCGCTCCTGTTCGCGCTGCTGTGGCTGCCGCTCGCCGCCGGCGCCGCGCCGGCCCACGCGCGCACCGCCGAGGAGATCCTCGCCACGCTTGACCGGTATCCGGTCAATGCCGGGAAGAACGAGGAGGCCCGGCGGCTGCTCGCCGCCCCGTTGCCGGACGGCGCGGCGCCGGAGGAGCTGGTCGTGCTGCGCGTGCGGCGGGCGCGGGCGGCCCAGCAGCTCGGCCTGGTGCAGACGCGCATCGACGAACTGCGCGCCGCGATCGCTCTGGGCGGCGGCCGCAATCCCTCGCGCGTCTGGAAGGAACTGAGTACCGCCGAATACAACGGCGGCGATTTCCGCCAGGCCATCGCGGCGCGCCTCAAGGCCATCGAGCTGACGCCGCGCAACCGCAGCGGCCAGCTGCCGAGCGACTACGCCATGCTCGCCGACGCCTATCGGCGCATCGGCGAATTCGAGCGGGCGCGCCAGGCCGTGCGCGACGCCGAGGGCGTGCTTTTCATGCTCCGGCGCGGCAAGAACTGGGACGAAAGGCATTTCGGCTGGGAAGCCGAGGTCGAGGACGCTCTCGGCCGCG
Organism: Pseudomonadota bacterium; assembly: GCA_040754195.1. GTDB lineage: Bacteria > Pseudomonadota > Gammaproteobacteria > Burkholderiales > Rhodocyclaceae > Sulfuricystis. Next base: position 191,757 of record JBFMDJ010000027.1, read on the forward strand.
TCGAGCTGGGCGCCGGCCACTACGCCGAGGCCGAGGCGCGCTTCCGCCGCGCCATCGACTTCAAGGAAAAGGACAATGCCCGCCATGCGGACAAGGAGGAACCGAACGAACTCGGCGCGTCGCAGGACCAGATGGAGAGCCGGCTCGACGGCATGCTCGTCTGGCTGGCGAAGGCGCTCGCGGCGCAGGGTCGCCTCGACGAGGCCGAGGTCAATGCGCGCAAGGCAGTGCTGAACTCGATCGGCCGCGGCGGGCAGGATGGCGTGCAGGTCGGCAAGATGCTGCTCACGCTGGCGCAGGTGCTCGCCCAGCAGGGGCGCTTCGCGGAGGCGCTGGCGGTGGTCGACCGCGTGAACGACAACTTCGGGCGCGCCGGCGTCGTGCCGGAATCCCTGCTGTTCGCGCACGCGCGGCGCCAGCGCGCGGGCATCCTTACCGGCCTCAAGCGCTGGCCCGAGGCGCTGGCGGAATACGAGGCGGCCGTGACCGGCGTCGGCGCCGACGCCCAGCTCGCCGCCAGCTTCGCCATCCCGAGCATCGGCTGGATTCGCGCCCTGATGGCCACGGGCCGCCGCGACGAGGCGCTGGCAAAGGCGCGTCTGCTGCACGAGAAGTTCACCCAGCGCTATGGCGCGGCGGCCTACGAGACGGCGGAGGCGCGCGCCTACGAAGGCGCGATCCTCGTCGTGCTCAACCGCGACGGCGAGGCGATCCCGCCGCTGCGCGAGGCGCTGGCGACGATGATCCCCGCCGTGGCGCAGGAAGGCGATCGCGCCGGGCTGCGCTTCGCCCGGCTCGAATTCATCGTCACCAGCTACCTCAAGGCGCTGGCGCGCGTGCGCGGCACGCCGCTGGAAAAGACGCTCGGCATCGACGCCGCCGCCGAGGCCTTCGTCGCCGCCGACGTGCTGCGCGGCCAGGCGGTGCAGCAGGCGATGCTCGCCTCGGCCGCGCGCGCCGCCGCCGGCACGCCGGAGCTGGCCGATCTGGTGCGCAGGGAACAGGACAGCCGGCAGGAGCGCGACGCGCTCTACGCCATCCTCGCAGACCTGCTTTCGCGCCCGGCCGACCAGGGCCTGCCGCAAACCGTCGCCAGCATGCGCCAACGCGCGGCGGCGCTCGACCAGGAGGCGCGCACCGCCATGCGGACGATCCGCGAGCGCTTTCCCGACTACGCCGACCTGATCGCGCCCAGGCCGGCGACCCTCGCCGCCGTGCAGGCCGCGCTGCGACCCGGCGAAGCGCTGCTCAGCATCCTGACCGCCGGCGACCAGTCGCTGGTCTGGGCCATCCCCGCGCAGGGCGTGCCGGCCTTCGCCGCCGTGCCGCTCGGCCGGCAGGAAACCGAGGCGCTGGTGGGCAGGCTGCGGGCCGCGCTCGATCCCGGCGACGTCGACCTCGCGCGCCTGCCGCGCTTCGACCCGGAAGCGGCCCACCGGCTCTACCGCGAACTGCTGGCGCCGGTCGCCGTCGGCTGGCGGGGCGCCCGCCACCTGTTCGTCGCGGCGGGCGGCGCGCTGGCACGGCTCCCCTTCGCGGTGCTGCTCACCGCGCCGCCGCCGGCCGACCCGCCGGCAGGAACGGGGCCCGCCTTCCGCTTCTACCGCGACTGGCCATGGCTGATCAGGGACCTCGGCATCAGCCAGCTGCCCTCGTCTTCCGCGCTGCTCACCCTGCGCCGCATGGCGAAGGGCGGCGCGGCGCGCGCGGCCTTCATCGGTTTCGGCGACCCGGATTTCGGCGGCGCGGCCATGACCGCCGCCGGCACGCGCCGCCTGCGCGCCACGGCAACCGCCGCCGCCACGCGCGGCGCGGACGGCTACGATTACGCCAGCATTCCGCCGCTGCCCGACACGCGCGCCGAGATCCTCTCCCTCGCCAGGGCGCTACGCGCCGATCCCGAGCGCGACGTTTACCTCGGCAAGTCGGCCAGCCGCGAGACGGTACTCAAGACCGACCTGTCGCGCCGCCGCATCGTCGCCTTCGCCACGCACGGCCTGCTCGCCGGCGAATACCCGGGCGTCGACCAGCCGGCGCTGGCGCTCGCCAACCCCGGCGGCGGCGGGCATGGCCTGCTGACGCTCGACGACATCCTCACCCTCAAGCTCGACGCCGACTGGGTGGTGCTCTCCGCCTGCAACACGGCGGCCGGGGACGGCCGCGGCGGCGAGGCGATCTCCGGCCTCGGGCGCGGCTTCTTCTACAGCGGCAGCCGCGCGCTGCTCGTCACGCACTGGCCGGTCGAGACCGTCTCGGCGCAGAAGCTCGTCGTCGGCGTGTTCGAGGCGCTCGGCGCCGACCCGGCGCTGAACCGCGCCGAGGCCCTGCGCCGCTCGATGCTGAAGTTGATGGGCGCGGACGCCAGCGACGGCGATTTCCGCTTCGCCTACGCCCACCCGATGTTCTGGGCGCCCTACGCGCTGGTCGGCGACGGCGGCCACTGATTTTCCCACCCTGATCGAAACGCCATGGACTTCACGCTTACCCCGCCGGACGCCGGCCTCGACGCCGAACTGCGCCGCAAGATCGACGCCAAGACCAAGCCCCTTGGCGCCCTCGGCCGCCTCGAAGCCCTCGCCTTCCAGATCGGCCGCGTGCGCGGCACGCTGACGCCGGCGCTCGGGCAGCCGCACATCGTCGTCTTCGCCGGCGACCACGGCGCGGCCAGGCACGGCATCTCCGCCTACCCGCAGGAAGTGACCTGGCAGATGGTCGAGAACTTCCTCGCCGGCGGCGCGGCGATCAACGTTTTCGCGCGCGCCAACGGCCTCGGCCTGACCATCGTCGATGCCGGCGTCGCGCACGATTTCAACGCTGGCGGCCCACGCCCGAACCTGGTCGACAAAAAAGTCAGTCCCGGCGGGACGGCGAGCTATCTCGAAGGCGCGGCGATGACGGCGGCGCAATGCGCGACCGCCATGGGGCGCGGGGCGGAGATCGTCGCCGGGCTCGCGGACGCCGGCTGCGCGGTCGTCGGCTTCGGCGAAATGGGCATCGGCAACACGGCATCCGCCGCGCTCATCACGCATTGTCTGAGCGGCGCGCGGCTGGCCTCCTGCGTCGGGCGCGGCACCGGCCTCGACGACGCCGGCCTCGCGCGCAAGCAGGCGCTGCTGCAGCAGGCGCTCGACATCTGGCCCGAGCGCGCCAGCCACGGCGACGATCCGCTCGCGGTGCTCGCGCGCTATGGCGGCTTCGAGATCGCCATGATGGCGGGCGCGATGCTCGCCGCCGCGCGGCGCCGCATGCTGGTGCTCGTCGACGGCTTCATCTGCGGCGCGGCGGCGCTGGTCGCGGCGCGGCATGCGCCGGCCTTCCTCGACTATGCCGTGTTCTGCCACGCCTCGGCCGAGGCCGGCCATCGCGTGCAGCTCGCCGCCTTCCCCGCCGTGCCGCTGATGACGCTCGACCTGCGGCTCGGCGAAGGCACCGGCGCGGCGCTGGCCTGGCCGCTGGTGCGCGCCGCCTGCGCCTTTCTCAACGAGATGGCCAGTTTCGAGTCGGCCGGCGTGAGCGGGAGCGTGGCCTGACCGCACCGGCTGATTCGCCTAGAATGGGCCGCAACAAGCAGGGGGGAGCGCGCATGTCCGGTTCGTTCGAGAGCCTGGTCGTCTTTCTGGTCGAGCCGTCGGCGTCGCAGGCGAAGTTCATCGCGGCGCAGCTGAAGTCGCTCGGCATCGCCGTGGTGCGCACCTTCGACAGCGGCGCCGCGGCCTTGCAGGCGATGCGCGAATCGCGGCCCGACCTTGTCATCAGCGCCCTCTACCTGCCCGACATGTCGGGCACCGACCTCGTCGGCACGATGCGCGGCGAGGGCGGCCTCGAACAGGTCGCCTTCATCCTGATCTCCAGCGAGACGCGCCCGCAGGCGCTGGAACCGGTGCGCCAGCTCGGTGTTTGCGGCATCCTGCCCAAGCCGTTCAGCGCCGAGCAGTTGAAGACTGCCCTGCGCACCACGCTCGATTTTCTGCGCCAGGACAGCGACATGGCCGCCGAGCTCGACGGCGAAAACCTGCACGTGCTGCTCGTCGACGACAGTCCGAGCGCGCGCAAGTTCATGCGCCGCGTGCTCGAGAACCTTGGCATCGAGAAATTCCACGAGGCGGAAAACGGCCGCGCCGCCGTCGCCATCCTCGCCGAGACGATGGTCGACCTCGTCGTCACCGACTACAACATGCCGGAAATGGACGGCCAGGCGCTGGTCGAATACATCCGCACCCAGAGCTGGCAGAACTCGGTGCCGGTGCTGATGGTCACCAGCGAGGCCAACGCCGGCCGCCTCGCCGCCGTGCAGGAAGCCGGTGTTTCCGGCATCTGCGACAAGCCCTTCGAGCCGTCCGTGGTCAAGCGCCTGCTGCGGAACATGCTGCATCACGACTAGGCCGCATGTTGCAGCGCCACGCCGCCGCCTTCCTCGCCGCCGTCCGCTTCTTCACGCGCCTGCCGGTGCCGGCGCGGGTTGGCCATTCCGCGGAGCAGCTCGACCAGGCGGCGCGCTGGTTCCCGGCGGTCGGCTGGATCGTTGGCGCGCTCGGCGCCGCCGTCACACTCGCCGCCGCGCTGTTCTGGCCGCCGCAGATCGCCGTGCCGCTCGGCATGGCGGCGACGCTGCTGGTCACCGGCGCCTTCCATGAGGACGGGCTGGCCGACAGCATCGACGCCTTCGGCGGCGGCTGGACGCGCGCGGATGTCCTGCGCATCATGAAGGATTCGCGCATCGGCAGCTACGGCGCGATCGGCATCGGCATGGCCCTGCTGACCAAGTTCATGGCGCTGGAGGAGCTCCTCGCCGTCTCGTCCGACCTGACTTTTTTCTGGGTGCTGGTCGCCGGCCACGCCGCCTCGCGCTTCGCCGCCACCACGCTGATCCATTTTCTCGCTTACGCGCGCGACGACGACAGCTCGAAGTCGAAGCCGCTCGCCACGCGGCTGGACGCGGGCGGCCTCGCCGTCGCCGCGCTGTGCGGACTGGCGCCCTGCCTGCCGCTGCTCGCTGCGCTGCCGCCGCCGCGACTCGCCGCCGGCCTCGCGCTCGTCGCGCTCGTCACGCTGCTCGCCGCCCGCCATTTCGTGAAGCGCATCGGCGGTTACACCGGCGACTGTCTCGGCGCCACGCAGCAACTGGCCGAGATCGCCTTCTACCTCGGTCTGCTATGCGCGTTTGGCTGATCCGCCACCCGCCGCCCGCCGTGCCGCCCGGCACCTGCTACGGCGCCACCGACCTGCCGCTGGCGGGCGATCCGGCCATCCACGCCGCCGCCCTGCGACCGCTGCTGCCGCGGGATGTGCCCCTCTATTCCAGCCCGCTCGCGCGCTGCCGCCTGCTGGCGGAAGCGCTCCATCCCGCCCCGGTTTTCGACGGCCGCCTGCGCGAGATCGATTTCGGCGACTGGGAGATGCAGGCCTGGGACAGCCTCGACCGCCGCCTGCTCGACGCCTGGGCCGCCGATCCCTTCCACTTCGTGCCGCCCGGCGGCGAGGGCGTGGCCAGCCTGCGCGCGCGCGTCGCGGCCTTCCTCGCCGAACTGCCGGACGCGGCGGTGCTGGTGGTCCACGCCGGTGTCATCAAGGTCTGCGCCGCCGTGCTGGCGGGCGAAACCGACTGGTTTTCCCTGCGCTTCGACTACGGCAGGGCGAGCTTGATCGAGGACGGCCGGCTGGCCTGGACCAATCGCTGAGCGACGGTGCTCAGGCCGCCGCGAGATAGCTGCTGTAGCGGCGATCCTCGCCGAGGATGTGGTGGCTCAGCCAGTCGCGCAGGTAGTTCAGCACCGGGGTGCCGAGCGGCCGCTTGCCGTAGGTGACGTATTCGTCGCGCAGGTCGGCCACCCAGGAAACGAAGGCCTGATGGATGACCTTGTGCGCCTCGATGTGCGGATAGCCGGCCCGCTCCATCAGCCGCTCCTCGTAGTCGAAATGGAAGGCGGCATAGCTGGCCAGCTCGTCGATGATCATCAGCACGGCGTGGTGGTTGTGCAGGCTTTCCGCGCTGGCGAGCTGGTTGATCGTGTCGATGAGGATCGAATGCTGCTCGTCGATGTGCAGGTCGCCGACGCTGAAGGCGTCCTGCCATTGCACGATGGAAACCCGCGCGCGCTCCTCGAGCACGGCAATGAAGGCATCGACGACGTCGGGATCGAACTGCGTGCCGCGCTGCTCGCGAATCAGCGCGACCGCGCGTTCCGTTTCCCACGGCGTCTTGTACGGGCGGCGCGAGGTCAGGGCGTCGAAGACGTCGGCGACCGCGCAGATCTTTCCGGAAAGGGGAATCCGGTCGCCGGCGAGGCCATGCGGATAGCCGCGCCCGTCGAACCATTCGTGATGGGTGAGCGCGATTTCGACGCCCAGGGCCAGATACGGGCTTTGCCCCATCGTCTGCTTCGCCTGCCTGAGCAGGTGTGCGCCGTCGAGCGTGTGCTGCTTGATGATCTCGCGCTCCTCGGCCGAAAGGGGGCCGTTCTTCAGCAGGATGCTGTCGGGCGTCGAGATCTTGCCGACGTCGTGCAGGATCGAGGCCGTGGCGACCAGCTCGACGAACTCCTCGTCGATCCCCGCGTGGCGACCGCCGGCCATCAGCTTGCGCGCGGTCTGGCCGACCAGGCGGGCGACGCGCAGCACATGCACGCCGGTGTCGGTGTCGCGGTGCTCGGCGAAGTTGGCCATGGCGACGACGGTCGCCTTGGCGTTGCGCCGCTGCATCTCGCGCGCCAGGCGTTGGGACGTGATGTCCAGATAGGTATAGATGTAGCCGCCCGAGGGCAGCGGCCGGGCCTTCACCGCGAGGGCCCGGCCGTTCGGCCGCACCCGCTCGAAGTCGAGGGGCTCGCGCCGGTCGAGCGCCCGCATGCGTTCGTCGAGGTAGCGTTCCCGGTCGTCGGCGAAGAACTCGCCGCGCCCGACCAGATGGGCCAGCAGTTCGCGGTAGGGGCGGCCGGCGTAATCGTCAGCTTGCGGCAGGTCGAGCAGGCGGCGGTAGGCCGCATTGCAGCCGCTCACGCGCAAGTCATGGTCGAGCCAGAGCATGCCCTGATCCATGGCGTCGATGGCCTCTGAAAAAACGGAGGTGTCGGGTGCTTGCAGCATGTCGTTCGGCAGTCTGAGCGGCGTTATCCCATGGCAAGGCACCGCCCGTCCATGAACTTGGTCTCGATGATACCGTGTCATGGGAAAAGAATAGCTATTAAAAGCTATGAAACAGTCTGATATGTGGCCTGGATTCGACAATGCACGGTGCGCCGTTCCCGGCGGACGGATCAAAGCAGGAACAGCGTGGCGAGGCCGAGGAAAATGAAGAAGCCGCCCGAGTCGGTGACGGCGGTGACCATCACCGAACCGCCGACGGCCGGGTCGCGGCCGAGCTTTTGCAGCGTCATCGGGATGGCGACGCCGACGGCGGCGGCGAGCGCGAGGTTGAGCGTCATCGCGGAAGTCATCACCGCGCCGAGGCGCCAGTCGCCGTAGAGCCACCAGGCGATCAGGCCGAGCAGCCCGCCCCAGACCGCGCCGTTGATCAGCGCGACCTTGAGTTCCTTGCGGTAGAGGCGGCGCTCCGACTCCTCGCCGATCTGGCCGAGCGCGATGGCGCGCACGATCATGGTGATGGTCTGGTTGCCCGAATTGCCGCCGATGCCGGCGACGATCGGCATCAGCGCGGCGAGCGCGACGAGCTTCTCGATCGTGCCCTCGAAGGCGCCGATCACGCGCGAGGCGATGATCGCGGTGACGAGGTTGAGCGCCAGCCAGGCCCAGCGGTTCCGCACCGAGTCCATCACCGGCGCGAAGATGTCCTCCTCCTCCTTCAGGCCGGCGTGGGCGAGCTGCTCGGCCTCGGCGCTCTCGCGGATGTAGTCGAGCACGGCATCGACGGTGACGCGGCCGATCAGCTTGCGGTCGGCGCTCACCACCGGCGCCGACACCAGGTCGTAGCGCTCGAAGGCGTGCGCCGCGGTCTCGGCGTTGTCCTCGGGATGCAGCGTCAGCGCGTCCCGGCGCAGCACCGCCGCGACCTCGGTTTCCGGGTCGTTGATCAGCAGCGCGGTGATCGGCAGCACGCCCTCCAGATGGTCCTCGCGGTCGATGACGAAGAGCTGGTCGAACTGGTCGGGCAGCTCGCCGAGGCGGCGCAGGTAGCGCTGCACGACCTCGAGCGTGACGTCGGCGCGCACCGTCACCATGTCGAAGTCCATCAGCGCGCCGACGGCATCCTCGTCGTAGGACATCGCCGCGCGCAGCTGTTCGCGCTCCTCGGTGTCGAGGCTGCGGAACACGTCCTCCATGACCGCCGAGGGCAGGTCGGGCGCGAGGTCGGCCAGCTCGTCGGCGTCGAGCTGCTCGGCGGCGGCCCGCAACTCGTGGTGCTCCATCGCCTCGATGAGCGATTCGCGCACCGCGTCGGAAACTTCGAGCAGGATCTCGCCGTCGCGCTCGGCCTTGACCAGATCCCAGACCATGAGGCGCTCGTCGAGCGGCAGCGCCTCGAGGATGTAGGCGATGTCGGCGGCGTGCAGGCGCTCCAGCTTCTGCGCCAGCTTGGCCATGTTCTGCTTGTGCACGAGCTGCTCCACCAGCTCGTGGCGCGGCATGTCCTGCTTATGCACGAAGGCCTCGACGCGATTCTGGCGGGCGAACAAATCCCTGATCTCGCGCAGGTGCAGCGCGAAATCCTCCTGGCGCGTGTCCTCACGCGGCTCGGCGGCCGGCGGGACGGGGGTTTCGGTCGGCTCGTCCATCGCCTGTCATTCTAGGCTCAAGGAATGACGGAATACCGCATGCGCCCCAAAATCAGCGCGGTGCGCCGGTTCATGTAGTCGGACCAGGGGTTCCTGCCGAACTTGCGCGGCGCCGGCAGCATCACCGCCAGCCGCGCCGCCTGCTCGGCCGACAACTGGCCGGCGCCGACGCCGAAATAGCGCCGTCCCGCCGCCTCGGCGCCGAACACGCCCTCGCCCCACTCGACCACGTTGAGATACACCTCCAGGATGCGCCGCTTGTCCCACAGCAGCTCCAGCCAGACCGTGATGACCGCCTCCTGCGCCTTGCGCCAGGGCGTCTTGGCGCCCGAGAGGAACAGGTTCTTGGCGAGCTGCTGGCTGATCGTCGAGCCGCCGGCCACCACCTTGCCCTTTTTCCGGTTCTTCTCGATGGCCTTCTGGATGCCCTCCCAGTCGAAGCCCTCGTGGTCGATGAACTTGTCGTCCTCGGCGGCGATCACCGCGCGCTTGAGGTGCGGCGAGATTTTTTCGTAATCCACCCAGCGGTGCCGGAGTTCGGCCTTGGGGTTCTTCTCCTGCAATGCGTCGAGCCGCCGCTCCATGAAGCTCGTCTCGCCCGGATCGACGAAGCGCCACCACACCACCCAGCCGAGATACCAGCCCTGCCAGAGCAGCAGCAGCAGGGCGAGGGCGCCGAGCCCGCGCGTCAGCATGCGGCGCGCGCCCGACCGCGCCGTCCCGCCGGGACTGACTTTCTTGAACATTCGCATGCGCCTCACGGCCGGTCCGGCAGGCTCGTCACGCCGCGCGCCCCCATCGCCCGCGGATGCCTCTTGTCATGAAACAGAATGAAGCGTTTAATCCAGCGGGCATATGACTTCTCGGTGCGGATGCCGTAGCCCTTGCGCCGGATGCGGTCACGAACGCGACCAGGCAGCAGCGGCGGATCAGCCGGGGCGGGAGGAGCGGAAGTTGTCGGATAACCCATCGCAGCACCCAATGCAGACAATAGGTTACGGACAGGCGCCCGAATTATATGTCAGTCCGAATAACCGATTAACACACCATTTGGTGTCCACATTACGTTGGGCCTATCCAAGGTTGCCGCTATGACTGATCTCTTTCCACCTGCGCCACTGTTCTCCGCATTCCTTCTCGCGAGCCTTGTCCTCGCTGTCACGCCCGGGCCTGGTGTGCTCTACATCGTTACGCGCAGCCTTGTTCAGGGGCGCCGTTTCGGGTTGGTGTCGGTAGCCGGTGTTGCCCTTGGCAATCTTGGCAACGCGCTTGCCGCTTCAGTGGGCCTTGCCGCTTTGTTCGCGGTTTCGTCCCTTGCTTTCTCGGTAGTCAAATATGCTGGCGCGCTCTACCTTGTGTACCTCGGCGTGCAGATGCTCCGTTCTTCCCCGAGTGAGAATTCGGCCGTTGTTCCCGCTGCTGCACCCCTTAGGCGCGTCTTCCGCGACGGTTTCGTCGTTGCTCTCCTCAATCCCAAGACCACAGTTTTCTTTGCTGCGTTTCTGCCGCAGTTCCTTAGTCCCAATGCAGCGCCCATGTTTCAGAGCATGGTGCTTGGTTCTCTCTTCGTAGCAATTGCCGCAGCAACCGACAGCGCCTATGCTTTAGCCGCGGGTACGGCCGCGCCAGTGTTACGCGGCAGCGTTGCTCGCGGCATTGGTCGGCGTCTCGGTGGCGGAGTGTTCATCGGTCTTGGCGTCTTCACCGCGCTGGCGGGGTCGCGCAGTGCCAAATAGGCCCAACCCATCATTCCACCGGACCTTGCGCATAGAGCCGCGCAAGGCGCCTGAACTTGAACGTTAGGTCTGCTTAAGGTAATCGCATGTTCTCGTCAGTCGTGCCAATCATCTATGTGCAAATCGCACCAGACAAGGTCACTATTCGAAACGTCAAGTCCGGTCAAGTCTTCGCTGAGATACCGGAGGTTGCAATTGGCAGGGTGCCAAAGCCAACTATCCTTGCTGTTGGCTCGAACGCTAGGCTCGCGGCTGCTTCGCAGCATGCCGACTTAATCAATCCTTTTGCGCATCCTCGTTCAATGGTGTCTGACTTTACTGTCGCCGAACAGTTGCTCAAGTACCAAATTCGTCGAGCGCTTGGCAATTCGTTGTTCACCCTTTCGCCACGAATTGTTATTCACCCGCTGGGCTCCCCTGCTGGCGGCTTCACTCAAGTTGAGCGGCGCGCATTCCGCGAAATGGCCGCTGGTGCCGGCGCGTCCGAAGTCATCGTCTGGACGGGTCGCCCGCTCACAGATCAAGAACTCCTGTCCAAGAAGTTCCCGCAAGGTGAGGGCCAATGGGAGTGAAGCACAGACCTAACCCGCCGCTCCAAAGGGACGCTACGCCGGCAAGCCGGCTTCGCGCCGCTGAGCTAGGGCTCGCATAGCGTCGCGCCCCCGGAACATGCGACTCTGGTCTCTCCACCCGCGCTATCTCGATCCGCAGGGCCTCGTGGCGCTGTGGCGCGAGGCGCTGCTGGCGCAGGCGGTGCTGCGCGGCGAGACGCGCGGCTACCGCAATCATCCCCAGCTTGAACGCTTCCGGCGGCACGCGGCGCCGCTGACGGCCATCGCGCGCTATCTGGAGGGCGTGCAGGCGGAGGCGACGGCGCGCGGCTATGCCTTCGACGCGGGCAAGATCCGCGCGGCAGCCGGGGCGGCGCTGCTGGAGGTGACGTCCGGGCAGATGGAGTACGAGTGGGCGCACCTGATGGGCAAGCTGGAGGCGCGCAACGCGGCGCTTTATCAGAAATGGCGGCGGACGGCGGCGCCGGAGCCGCACCCGCTGTTCGCGGTGCGCGCGGGCGCGGTGGAGGCGTGGGAGCGCCGCTGAGCGTTCAGCGCAGCGCCGCCAGCACCGGCGCGGTGTCGGGCCGCACGCCGCGCCAGAGGGCGAAGGCCGCGGCGGCCTGCTCGACGAGCATGCCGAGGCCGTCGGCCACACGTACGTCGGACGCTTCTTCCTGCCGCGCCTGCCGCATGAAGGGCGTCTCGCGGCCGTAGACCATCTCGTAGGCGAGGGCGCCGGGCGCGAACAGGCCGGCCGGCAGGGGCAGGGCGGCGTCGGCGAGGCCGGCCGAAGTAGCGTTGATGACGAGGTCGAATGCCGGTACGGCGAGCGCTTCGAAGCCGCCGCCCGCGATGCCGAATTCGGCGGCCAGCCGGGCCGCCTTCTCCGCCGTGCGGTTGGCGATGACGAGCGCGGCCGGCCGTTCCTCCAGCAGCGGCAGGATGACGCCGCGCGCCGCGCCACCGGCGCCGAGCAGCAGGATGCGGCGGCCAGCGAGGTCGCAGCCGAGGTTGTGGATGAGGTCGCGCACCAGCCCGGCGCCGTCGGTGTTGTCGCCGCGGATGAGGTCGCCGGCGAAGGAGAGCGTGTTCACCGCGCCGGCGGCGCGGGCGCGCGGCGTCAGTTCCGTCGCGAGGCGAAAGGCTTCCTCCTTGAAGGGCACGGTGACGTTGGCGCCCTTGCCGCCGGCGGCGACGAAGGCGCGCACGGCGGCCGCGAAGCCGTCGACGGGCGCGAGCAGCGCGTCGTAGCTCATGTCCTGCCCGGTCTGCGCGGCGAACAGCGCGTGGATGCGCGGGCTCTTGCTGTGCGCGACCGGATTGCCGAAGACGGCGTAGCGGTCGGTCATGCCGAGGCTTCCGCCTTCTTCCGGCGCGGGGCGCGGGACTTGCGCGCGGGTTTTTCGGCGGGCTCCGCGGCGACGACCGGCGCGGGGGCCGCCGCCGGCTGCGCCTCTTTCGCCTTGGGCTTGCGCGCGCGGCGCTTCGGCTTGGCTTCCGGCGCCGGTGCGCTTTCAATAGTCAGCGCCGGCGGGACGGCGGCGGGCTCCGCCACCGGGGCTTCCGGCTCGGGCAGGGCCGAGGCCGCTCCGGCGAGGCGCCGCCGCACGAAGGCGCTGTTGTTCTCGCGGCCGAATTCGAGCAGGCCGCGCTTGTGGGCGTCTTCCAGCATCGCCCCGAGGGTGCGGTAGCCGAAGTAGTTTTCGTTGAAGCCGGGGTTGCGGCGCTTGATGGCTTCCTTGAGCACCGAGGCCCAGACCTTCTCGTCGTCGGCGCGATCTTCGAGCAGGGCTTCGAGGGTGCTGACCGCGAGTTCGAGGCACTTGGCGCGGCGCGCCTCCATCTCCTGCGGATCGACGGGCTTGCGGTTCTGGCGGTCGCCGCCTTCCTTCTGCTGGCGCTTCCTGACCAGGTCGTCGATGTAGATGAACTCGTCGCAGTTGGCGATCAAGAGGTCGGAGGTGGACTGCTTGACGCCGACGCCGATGACGCGCTTGGCGTTCTCGCGCAGCTTGGAGACCAGCGGCGAGAAATCGGAATCGCCGCTGATGATGACGAAGGTGTTGACGTGCGCCTTGGTGTAGCAGAGGTCGAGCGCGTCGACGACCATGCGGATGTCGGCCGAGTTCTTGCCCGACTGGCGCACGTGCGGAATCTCGATCAGCTCGAAGTTGGCCTCGTGCATGGTGGCCTTGTGGCTCTTGTAGCGCTCCCAGTCGCAGTAGGCCTTCTTGACGACGATGCTGCCCTTGAGCAGCAGGCGTTCGAGGACGGGCTTGATGTCGAACTTCTCGTATTGCGCGTCGCGCACGCCGAGCGCGATGTTCTCGAAGTCGCAGAACAGGGCCATGCTGACGTCGTCGGCGGAAAGGGCCATGATGTTTTCCTTTGCTGGGTTGGCGCGCCTCAGTTGGCGCGCAATTGGTCGGCGCCGGTGAAGGACCAGGTGCGCGTGATTTCGAGGATGTCGGTGTCGCGCCGCACCGCTTCCGGGAAGCTGGCGTAGGGCGCGGCGAGCCGGACGATGCGCAGCGCCGCCTCGTCGAGCACCTTGTGGCCCGAGGAGCGGTTGAGTTCGACGCGCTCCAGTTCGCCGCTCTTCTTGATCGCCACGGTCAGCACTAGGCTGCCGTAGAGCTTGCCGCGCGCCGAGTCGGGGTAGTTGAGGTTGCCGATGCGCTCGACCTTCTGGCGCCAGTCCTCGACGTATTGCGCGAAGCGGTATTCCTCGACGCGCGCCCCTAGGAAGCGGCGCTTGGGCCGCTGGTTGTATTCGTCGACGTCGCGCGCGATCTCGGCTTCGAGCCGCGCCAGCGCCATGGCGCGGCTGGCGAGGTCGCGGCCGGACAGCTGCTCGGCCGGCGTCGGCGGCGGCCGGTCGGCGTTGACCTGCGCGGTGCGGCCCGGCTGCGCCTGCATGAGGATTTCCTGCTGGCGCGCTTCCAGCGCGGCGACGCGCGCCCTGGCCGAGGCGAGATCGTCGCCGGATTGCGTCTGGTCGGTGGCGGGCAGGGGCGTGCGCGCGCGGCGGTTCTCGGCGACATTGCCGCCGCCGTCGAGGTTGGCCTGCGCCTTGGCCTGCGCCTTGGTCGGCTTGCTGGCGTGCTTGCTGTTGACGAGGATGACGTCAAGCGCCTGCTGGCGCGCGCGGTCGAGCTTCTCCGGCAGCTTGAAGTGGATGGAGAGGAGGATGGCGTGCAGGAACAGCGAAACCCCGAGCGCCAGCGTCAGGTGGCGCTGGGGCGGGTCCATCGCCGCCAGGGGGGCGGGCCAGGTCAGCTTGGCAGGCATCGGGGAATTTTACCCCCCGGCCCCCTCCGCCCCGTCCTCGTCTAAAGCCGCATCAGCGCTGTCCGCACCCAGCAATTCGATGAAACCGGCCTGCCCTTCGGCCGCCAGCAGGTCGATGGCGGAGATCGCCAGCCGCACGCGGGCGCCGCGCTCCAGCGTCGGCATGCCGGTCGCCTTGAGCACCAGCGGGATGGCGTCGAGGCGGACGATGTTTTCCCTGAGCACCTGCGCGGTGACGTCGGCGATGCCTTCCTGCGCCAGCCAGCGCAGGCACCAGTAGCGTTCCATGCCGCGCTGGAATTCGGCGTAGCTTGCGTAAGTCAGCTCGAAGTCGCGCAATGCCGCCATCAGGTCGGCCGACTTCGGCGGGTAGGGCGGCTTTTCGCCGCGCAGCAGCGCGATCAGCTGCCACTGGTTGGCGAGGTCGGCGAAGCGGCGCAGCGGCGAGGTGGACCAGGCGTAGCAGTCGACGCCCAGCCCTTCGTGCGGCGTCGCCACCGTGGTCATGCGCGCCTTGCCGGCGGTCTGGGCCCGATACATGCCGGGCAGCTTCGCGTCGCGCAGCAGGGCGCCCCAGGTGCTGTTGGCGACGATCATCAGCTCGGCGACCAGCGTGTCGAGCGGGCTGCCGCGCGGGCGCTCCTCGATGGCGACGCGGCCTTGCCCCTGCGGCGTGGCGGCGTCCCAGTCGATGCGGAAGTTGTAGTCCTTGCGGTTCTGCTGGCCGGCCTGCCCGCGGCCCGCCTCCAGCACGGTGGCGAGTTCCCAGAGCCGCTTCAGCTCGTCGCGGAAGGGGAAGTCGGGCAGGTCGCCGGCCGCCAGCGTTTCCGCGTTGAACAGCGGCTCGATGTCGTGGTGGCGCAGGTTGGCGGCGACCGGGACGTGCTCGATCCTGGTCTCGTGACCCAGCACGCGCAGGTCGGAAGCGACGTCGAGATAAAGCGAGAGGGCCGGCACGTCCTGCCCGGCGGCGAGGGTGTGGCTCTCGATCACGTCCTCGGGCAGCATGGTGATCTTGCGCCCCGGCATGTAAACGGTGGACAGGCGCTGGCGCGCGATGCGGCCGAGGTCGGAGCCGGGCCCGAAGCCGAGGCAGGGCGCGGCGATGTGGATGCCGACGCGCATGCCGCCGTCGGCTTGCAGCGCGACGGAAAAGGCGTCGTCGATCTCGGTGGTGTGCGCGTCGTCGATCGAGAAGGCCCGCACGGCGGCGCAGGGCAGGTCGGCGGGGTCGGCCGGCGGCGCGAAGCCGGGGAAATCGGTGCCCGCCTTGAAGTGTTCGAACAGGAAGCGGCCGAGGTGGTACTCGTGCGTGTCGGCGAGCGCGCCGCAGCGGGCGAGCAGGCGCTCGGCGCTTTCGCCGGTGGCGGCGCAGGCGGCTTCGAGCGCCTTGGCCTCGGGGCGGTTGCGGTCGGGCTTGTAGAGCAGCGCGGGCAGTTGCGGCGGAAACTCGTCCGGCAGGCGGCCGGCCTTCAGCTCATCGACCATGCGCTGGATCGCCTGTTCCTGCTGGCGCTTCTTCTCCAGCCCGGCGAGCGCGGCCTGCAAGATCTCCGGCGGCGCCTTGCGGAAGCGGCCCTTGCCCTTGCGATGGAAATAGACAGGCGCCGAGTGCAGCCGCAGCAGCACCGCCGCCGCCTCGACAGGTGTCGGCTGGCGCCCAGCGTATTCGCTCGCCAGTGCCTCGAAGCCGAATTCGTCGGCGCCACAGGCTTCCCAGAGGAACTCGGTGTCGATCTCCGCCGCCGCCGCTTCGGCCTGCGCCAGCAGCTCGCCGGCGCCGGGCGCGGCGAAGCGCAGCAGCACGTTGGCGGCCTTCAGCTTGACACGCTTGCCGCTGGCGGTATCGACCTGCAGCGAGCTGTCGTTGTCGGCGACGATGGTGCCGGTCTTGAAGGCGCCATCCTCTTCGAAGAGGACGTTCATGGGAGGAGGGGAGGAAGCGGGGCGCGGATTATACGAGTCCGGCGAAATCGAGGATATCGTCCAGATAGTCCTCCCAGCGCGTGAAGCCGTGGTCGCCGCCGGGCAGCACGGTCTGTTTCGCGCCGGCGTAGCGGGCGACGGCCTGCCGGCAGTCGAGCGTGGCGTCGCCCTCCTCGACGAGCAGCCAGTAGCGCGACGGATCGGCGGGCGCCGGCACTTCGAGGGCGCGCAGCTCGGCGATGTGCTGGCGGGTGAATTCGAAGGCTTCGCCCGTGTAGAGCCAGGTCTGCGGGCCGAGGTAGCGTTCGAGTTCGATGGCCGCGACCACGGCGGGGTTCACCAGCACCGCTTTCAGGCCGTGCTTTTCGGCGAGATAGGTGGCGTAATAGCCGCCGAGCGAGGAGCCGACGAGCGTCGTCGCCGTCCCGCCGGGACTGACTTTTTCCAGCAGGTCTTCCGCCAGCGCGATGGCGGCGGCGGGCGAGGCGGGCAGTTGCGGGCAGAGCAGCCGGCCGGCGCAGCCGCGCTGCGCCATGCGCGCGGCGAGCGCCTGTACCTTGCGCGACCGCGGGCCGCTGGTGAAGCCGTGCAGGTAGAGGATCAATGCACCGTCCAGTCGACCAGCCCGAACTGCCAGGTGGCGATGACGACGAGACCGAAGGCGATGCGATACCAGGCGAAGACGGTGAAGTCGTGGTGGCTGATGTAGCGCAGCAGCCAGCGCACGCAGAGGAAGGCGGAGACGAAGGCGGAAACGAAGCCGACGACCCACATGCCGAGGTCGTCGGCCGACAGCAGGTGGCGCTCCTTCCAGAGCTGGTAGGCGGTGGCGGCGGAGAGGGTGGGCACGGCGAGGAAGAAGGAGAATTCCGTGGCGGCCTGGCGCGAGAGGCCGAAGAACAGGCCGCCGATGATGGTCGAGCCGGAACGCGAGGTGCCGGGAATCAGCGCGCAGGCTTGGGCGCAGCCGAGCTTGAGCGCATCCCACGGGCCGATGGCATCAACCGACTCGATCGTGATCCTGTGTTCGCGCTTCTCGGCCCAGAGGATGACGAAGGCGCCGGCGATGAAGGCGAGCGCGACCGGCACCGGCGCGAACAGGTGCGCCTTGATGGCCTTGCCGAACAACAGGCCGAGCACGGCGAGCGGCATGAAGGCGATGGCGAGGTTGGCGACGAACCGGCGCGCGCCGGGGTCGCCGGGCAGGCCGCGCAGCACGGCGGCGAAGCGGCGGCGGTATTCCCAGACAACAGCGAGGATGGCGCCGGACTGGATGACGATTTCGAACAATTTGCCGCGTTCGTCGTTAAATCCGAGCAGGTCTCCCGCTAGAATCAGGTGACCGGTGCTGGAGATCGGCAGGAATTCCGTGAGGCCCTCGACGACGCCGAGGATCAGCGCCTGCAGCAGCGGATGGAAATCCATATCGAGTATCGAGCCGTATGAGCCATTTGGGGCCGGCGAGTCTAGCATGCTGAAAAAAATCGCCATCGACCAGCTCAAGCTGGGCATGCACATCCAGGAATTCTGCAGTTCCTGGATGGACCACCCGTTCTGGCGCACCAAGTTCAAGCTCGAGGACCCCAAGGACTTGCAGGACATCCGCGCCTGCGGCATCAAGGAGCTGTGGATCGACGTCGACAAGGGCCTCGACGTCGAGGGCCAGACGCAGCAGGAGGTCGAGGCCGCGGTGACCGCCAAGCTGCAGGAGATCGCCGCGCCGCGCGCGCCGTCGCCGCGCGTCGCGATGGCCGAGGAGGTGCAGCGCGCGGCGAAGATCTGCGCGCAGGGCAAGGAGTCGGTCGTCTCGATGTTCCAGGAGGCGCGCATGGGCAAGGCGATCGACCACGAGGCCGCCGGCGCGCTGGTCGAGGAAATCTCGGCCTCGGTGATGCGCAATCCCGGGGCGCTGATCAGCCTGGCGCGCCTGCGCACGGCGGACGACTACACCTACATGCATTCGGTGGCGGTCTGCGCGCTGATGGTGGCGCTGGCCAACGTGCTCGGGCTCGACGCGAAGACGACGCGCGAGGTCGGCATGGCCGGCCTGCTGCACGACCTCGGCAAGGCGCTGATGCCGATGGAGGTGCTCAACAAGCCGGGCAAGCTCACCGACGAGGAATTCCGCATCATCAAGGCCCACCCGGTCGAAGGCCACCGCATGCTGGTCGAGGGCGGCGCGGTCGGCGACATTCCGCTCGACGTCTGCCTGCACCACCACGAGAAGGTGGATGGCAGCGGCTATCCGAATGGCCTCAGGGACGAGCAGATCAGCCTGTTCGCGAAGATGGGTGCGGTCTGCGACGTCTATGACGCGATCACCTCGAACCGCCCCTACAAGTCCGGCTGGGATCCCTCCGAGTCGATCCGCAAGATGGCCGAATGGGCAAAGGGCCATTTCGACGAGCGCGTCTTCCAGGCCTTCGTCAAGAGCATCGGCATCTATCCGACCGGCTCGCTGGTGCGCCTGTCATCGGGCATGCTCGGCGTGGTCATCGAGCAGTCGCCGGCCTCGCTGCTGATGCCGACGGTGAAGACCTTCTTTTCGACCAGAAGCGGCGTCTATGTCGATCCGCAGCTGGTCGACCTGTCGCGCAAGGATGCCGGCGACAAAATAGTCAGCCGCGAGGATGCGGCGAAGTGGGGCATCAAGGATCTGGACCGCTACTGGGCCCATCCGGCCTAGGTGGGCCTGGGCGGGCCGGGGCGGACTCAGGCCTTTTTCTTCGCCGCAGGTTTCTCGGCGGCCGAGTTGAAGGCGACGACCCGATCCCAGTCGATAGCGCCATCCTGTGCGCAAAAATCCAAAATAAACTGGGCCGTGAAGCGATTGATTACCTTGGAATACTCTTTTTCGAATTCCTCATTGCGTTCTTTCGCCCGACTGCCGAGGGGTTCGATGATGCGCTGATACATGGTGTCGTCGCCGGAGACCAGTTCCCAGAATGGTTGGCCGCAGAGTTTCAGGTAATCGCCTTTGTTGGGTTTGGAGTCGCGGCCGTAACAACAGCCATTGACGGCCACGAGTTGTTGTTTGCCAATGCGCCGCGCTTGGCGAAAGTAATCGCGCATTTTCTTGATCTGGCTTGAATTCCCCCAATTCGGTCCGGACTTGATCGAAACGATATAGCGCGTTCTATCCCGCTCGAATTCGAGATCGATTCCCTCGGTTACAGATTTGCGGCCGCCAAAGGATTCTTCGCAAACGAAAATAGCCAAGGATTCGAGGAAATCCCCGAAGACGGTTTCCTCTTGGGAGGAAAGGTGCGCATCGAGCAGTTGCTTGACGAGAACCCCTGCGGTTTCGACGTGCTTTGCCTTGAAGAGATAGGGGTTCTTTCGAGCAAGAACCCGCTCAAGCCTTAACCCGCCGAGACTTTCGAGGCGCTTCTTGTGGAAGTTTGGAATGTGCTTTTCGATGAACTTTGTCAGGCTTGCTTGAGTCAGTGGCATAGCGGGCACGCTCCTCTAGGAGTTGATACTGCGGACCGATAATCGACTCGCGCGCCATCTCGCAGTATTCAGGCAGTATGTCGATGCCGACCGCGTTGCGCCCAAGTTCTTTTGCAACTTCCAGTGTGGTGCCGGACCCAGCAAAGGGGTCCAATACCCAATCGCCTGGATCGGAGAATAGCTTGATGAACCATTCTGGCAGCGCCTTGGGATACGCGGCGCTATGGTTCTTGTTCCCGCACTCCGTGGCTAAATGAAGAACATTGGTTGGATATGCCATGGAACGCTCGATCCAATTGGCGATATTCTTACCAAACCCGCTACCAACCTGAGAGTCGAAACGCACCACATCGTTCTTGCCTAGGGACTTGAGCCGTGCGCCTGCCCATTCGCCCATCGGCACCATGACGGCTTCCTGATTCATCTTGAACTTGCGCGACTTGGTGAAATGCAGGCACCGCTCCCATGCATCCCGGAACCGGTTGGGCCACTTCCCCGGGTAGCAATTCCTCTTGTGCCAGATGTATTCCTCGGTCCATAACCAGCCTTGTTTGCGCAGGGCAAGAATTAGTTCGAGTACATAGGTATGCCGTTCGCCGTTCTCGGCTTTTTCCTTGATGTTCAGAACGAACGAACCTGAAGGTTTCAGGACTCGAAGGAATTGTTCCGAGCGTTCCAGAAACCAATCGACATATTGCTCCGGCTTGATGCCGCCGTAGGTTTGCTGGCGACGGTCGGCATAAGGCGGTGATGTAACTATCAAATCGAAAAAGTTGTCTGGATACCGTTGCAGTATCGATGCGCAATCGCCTTCCTCGATCCTCGTTTCCAGTTTCATGTTTTTATTTCCGGCGCGGCCCTTTTCTTCGCCGCCGGCTTTTTCTTCGCCGTCCCGCCGGCGCTGACTTTTTTCTCCGCCGGCGCTGACTTGGCCGCCGCCGTTTTCTTCGCCGGCGCCTTGGCGGCGCGCTGTTCGAACTCGAAGCCGACTTTGCCGTCGGCGCCGCGCACGAGATAGGCGGAGAATTTCTTGCGCGTGCGGTTGGAGACGAAGCCCTTGAGCAGGCTGGTCTTGCCGGTCTCCAGCAGCTTCTGCATCTCGGCCTTCGAGATTTCCTGTTGCAGGATCACCTTGCCGGAACGGAAGTCGCAGGACTTCGCCGCGCCGGTCGATTTCTCGCAGACATAGGCCATCGGCTGCTCGAAGACGCGCGCGCCGCACTTGGGGCAGGCGCCGAGCGGCTCCTGGCCGCTGAAGTCGACTTCCTCGCCGGCTTCGTCCTCGTTGCCGAAGTCGAACTTCGGCGCGTGTTCGTCGTCGAGCCTGATGACGGCGGCGAAGGCGCGCCCCATCTTGCTGCGGAAACCCTGCAGCGGGCCGATCTGCCGCTTTTCCAGCAGTTCGTCCATTTCTTCCGGTTCCCACTGGCGGCCGGCGACGACCTTCCACAGCTTGTAGTCGCACTTGTCGCACTTGAAGTGGCGGTAGGTCTCGTGGATCGCGCCGCCGCACTTCGGGCAGGGTGTCTTGAGGGTGCCGAAATCGGCGTCGGCGAACTCGCCGGTCTTGATGCGCTCGACCATCTCCTGCGTCTGCTCGGTGATGTGGGCCATGAATTCCTCGCGCCTGAGGCGGCCGTGCTCCATCTCGCGCAGCTTCCATTCCCAGGTGCCGGTGAGTTCCGGCGAGCGGATTTCGTCGACCCTGAGCTGCTCCAGCGCGAACAGCAAATTGAAGGCTTTCGCGGTCGGCTGCAGTTCGCGGCCGTTGCGGTGCAGGTATTCCTCGGCGATCAGGCCCTCGATGGTCGCGGCGCGGGTCGCCGGCGTGCCGAGGCCGCGCTCGGACATCGCCGCGCGCAGCTCCTCGTCGTCGATGAGCTTGCCCGCGCCTTCCATGGCCGAGAGCAGGGTCGCTTCGTTGAAGCGCGGCGGCGGCTTGGTGGCGTTGGCCTTGACCTCGACGTCGTTGGCCCAGACCCGTTCGTTCTTCTGCAGCGGCGGCAGGTTAGGGTTCTCGTCGTCCGCGCCGGCGGCCTCCTTGCCATAGACGGCGAGCCAGCCCGGCGTGACGAGCACCTTGCCGACGGTCTTGAAGGGCTCTTGCTCGATCCGGGTGATGCGCGTGGTGACGAGGTATTCGGCGCTCGGGAAGAAGATGGCGATGAAGCGCTTGACGACGAGGTCGTAGAGCTTCTGCTCGGGCTCGGTGAGGTTCTTCGGTGCCGTGCCGGTGGGGATGATGGCGAAGTGGTCCGAAACCTTGGCGTTGTTGAAGATGCGCTTGGTCGGATGCACCCAGCCGTTGTTCAGCACCGTCTCGGCATGCTTGCCCAGCGGCGAATCGGCCAGCGCGCGCAGCGTGTCCTTGGCGGCGCCGACCATGTCCTCGGGCAGGTAGCGGCTGTCGGTCCGCGGGTAGGTCAGTACCTTGTGCCTCTCGTAGAGCGCCTGCGCCAGCGCCAGCGTGTTGCGCGCCGAGAAGCCGAAGCGGCCGTTGGCGTCGCGCTGCAAGGACGTCAGGTCGTAGAGCAGCGGGCAGGCTTCGGTCTTGGGCGTGGCTTCTTCGCTGACCTCGCCGTGCTTGCCGAGGCATTTCTTGCGCAGCGCCTCGGCGGCGGCCTGATCCCAGAGGCGTTCGGCCTTGGCGTGTTCATCTTCCGATTTCTTGAACTTCTCGTCGAACCACTTGCCGCGGTAGGTGCCGGCGACGGCCTGGAATTCGGCCTCGACTTCCCAGTAATCCCTGGGCTGGAAGGCGCGGATGGCCTTCTCGCGCTCGACGAGGATCGCCAGCGTCGGCGTCTGCACGCGGCCGACGGTGGTCTTGTAGAAGCCGCCTTCCTGCGAGTTGAAGGCGG
Organism: Pseudomonadota bacterium; assembly: GCA_040754195.1. GTDB lineage: Bacteria > Pseudomonadota > Gammaproteobacteria > Burkholderiales > Rhodocyclaceae > Sulfuricystis. The sequence goes on from JBFMDJ010000027.1 coordinate 214,307, forward strand.
TCATGGCGCGCGTGCCGTTGATGCCGATCAGCCAGTCGGCCTCGGAGCGGCAGCGCGCGGCGTCGGCCAGCGGCAGCATTTCCGCGTCGGTGCGCAGGTGCGCGAAGCCGTCGCGGATCGCGGTGGCGGTCATCGACTGCAGCCAGAGCCGGCGCACGGGCTTGTCGGACTTGGTGTGCTGCACGACGTAGCGGAAGATCAGCTCGCCCTCGCGCCCCGCGTCGCAGGCGTTCACCAGCCCGGTGACATCCTTGCGCTTGACGAGGCGGGTGAGCAACCGGAGGCGGTCGGCGGTCTTGTCGATCGGGTTGAGCGTGAAGCGCGGCGGGATCACCGGCAGGTGGGTGAAGGTCCACTTGCCGCGCTTGACCTCGTATTCCTCGGGCACCGCCAGCTCCAATAGATGGCCGACGGCGGAGCTGAGCACGTAGTGCTCGCTCTCGAAATAGTCGCCTTCGCGAGTAAAGCCGCCGAGCGCCCGGGCGATGTCCTGGGCGACGGAAGGTTTCTCGGCAATGATCAGTTGCTTGCTCATGGGGCCGGCATGTTAAGCGCCAAACATGCCGGCGCGCAAGTTTGCCTAATTCAGCCGCTGGTAGCGACCGCCAGGCAGGGGGGCGACGCGGCCGTCCAGTTCCAGCGGCAGGAGCCGCGCCAGCAGCGCCTCGGCGGCCAGCCCGGTGCGCGCCGCGAGGCTGTCCAGATCGCAGGGATCGCCGCCGAGCGCGACGAGGACCGGATCGGTCTCCGCTTCCTTCACCGCCGGCAAGGCGGCGGGATTGGCGACGGCCTCCCAGCGCAACTCCTCCAGGATGTCCTGCGCCGCTTCGACGAGCTTGGCGCCCTGCTTGATCAATGCATGGCAGCCCTTTGACTGCGGCGAGTGGATCGAGCCGGGGATGGCGAAGACCTCGCGGCCGGCTTCGGCGGCGAGCCGGGCGGTGATCAGCGAACCGCTCTGCTTCGCCGCCTCGACGACGAGGCAGCCGCGCGCCATGCCGGCGATCAGCCGGTTGCGGCGCGGGAAGTTGGCGGCGATGGGCGGCGTGCCGAGCGCGAATTCGCTGAGGATGCAGCCCCGCGCGGCGATTTCGCGTGCCAGCGCTTCGTTGCGCGCCGGATAGATGCGGTCGATGCCGGTGCCGATCACGGCGATGGTGGAGGCTTCCGCATCCAGCGCACCGCGATGGGCGGCGGCGTCGATGCCGGCCGCCAGGCCGCTGACGATGCAAAGTCCCGCGCCGGCCAGGGTCGCCGCGAAGGCCATGGCGTTGGCTTCGCCCTGCTTCGTCGCGTTGCGGCTGCCGACGATGGCGAAGGCCGGCCGGTTGAGCAGCGCGATGTCGCCCATGGAGTAGAGCAGGGTCGGCGGATCGGCGCTCGTCAGCAGCGCCTGCGGATACTCCGCGTCGGCGAGGGTGAGGATATGGTTGCCGGGCCGGGCCGCCCAGTCGAGCGCCGCCTCGATGTCGGCGGCGCAGTCATGGGATTGCAGGCGTTCGATCATGCCGCCGCCGAGGGCGGCGCGCAAGGCGGACGGCGGGGCGGCGAACACCGCTTCGGGACCGCCGAAAGCCTTCAGCAACTGGCGCTGGGTTTCGCCGCCGATGCCCGGGATCAGGGTCAGCCGCAGCCAGGCGGCCAGTTCGCTGTGCGCCAAGCGGGACCGGTCAGGGCTTGCGCACGCGGTCGCCCGGAATGACCGGGCGGGAGGCGTCGATGACCAGGCCGTAGGAGACGCGCTCGAAGACGCGGAAAACGAACAGCAGGCCATAGCGCTCGTCGGGGAGTACATGGGTCTGCGGCTTGTCGTCGGCGAAGCGGTTGGTGACAGTCGCGCCGGCGCGATAGATCGCCAGCACATGGCCCATGGCGAGGCCGTCCTTCTGGCCGCGCGAGATCGAGATGGTGGAGTGCCGGCCGCCTTCGCCGACTCCGCCATACAGGTTCAGCACGCGGCCGCTGACTTCCTGCTCCGGCACGCGCGGCATGTAGCTCAGCACTTCGGGCCGGCTGGCGGGCACGAGGCGGTCGCCGCGGCCGATTTCCTCCTTGACGGTGGTGACCTCGAGGGTGGTGACCTCGGCGGGATCGCCGACCACGCGTGCATTGCCGAGATAGATCGCCTCGACGCCGAGGGTCTCCTTGCTGTCGGGGTCGATCAGGGGCTTGCCGGGGCGGTAAATCTGCCACTGGCGGACCTTGGGGTCGATGCCGCTGGCGTAGATCGTGTCGCCGTTGCCGGTGAACACGCGGTTTTCCTGCGTGGCGATGACGCGCGGGGAGGTTTCGAACTGGGCGAGGTCGACGACCAGCGGCTGGGAGAGGAAGGGCTCGATCGCCTGGGAGGGAATGGCGGGGATTTCCTTGGCGACCATTTCCACGCGCACCGTCGGGTCGAGCTTGACGGTGCCGAGCTTCAGCCGCGGCTCGCCGCTGCTCATGTCGAGAATCACCACCTGGCCGGGATAGATGCGGTGGGGGTTCTTCACCTGCTCGGCGTTCATCTTCCACACTTCGGGCCAGCGGAAGGGATCCTTGAGGAATTTCGCGGCGATGCCCCACAGCGTGTCGCCGGGCACGACGATGTGGCGCTCGGGCGCGTCGGGCGCGAGTTCGACGGGTTTGTGCGGCGCTTCGCCCTGGGCGAAGGCGGCGGTTGAAAAACTGAAAATCAGCGCGAATATAATGTGTCGCATGGATGGAACTCCCGGCGCTCGTGGGCAGCGTTTCCGGATTCTGCCCCCAAATTCCGCAAGCATCAACCCGTTAAAGGCGGCTTTCATGGCTCTATTGCCGATATTGCGCTACCCCGATCCCCGTCTGCACACCCGGGCCAAACCGGTGACGGCGGTCGATGCCGGCATCCGCAAGCTGGTGGCGGACATGGCCGAAACCATGTATGCCGCGCCCGGCATCGGGCTGGCGGCGACGCAGGTCGATGTGCACAAGCGCGTGCTGGTGCTGGACGTGTCCGAGGACAAGTCCCGGCTCCAGGCCTTCATCAACCCCGAGATCCTCTGGCGCGAGGGCGAATGCGTCGGCGAGGAGGGTTGTCTGTCGGTGCCCGGCATCTACGAAACCGTGACGCGCAGCGAGCGCGTCAGGGTGCGCGCCCTCGACACCGAGGGCGAACCCTTCGAGCTGGAGGCCGACGGCCTGCTGGCGGTCTGCCTCCAGCACGAGATCGACCATCTCGACGGCAAGGTGTTCGTCGAATACCTGTCGCGGCTCAAGCTCTCGCGCATCAAGGCGAAACTGGCCAAGCAAGCCAGGATTACCGCGTGAGGGCCGCCTTCGCCGGCACCCCGGAATTCGCCGCCGCCGCTCTGCGCGCGCTGCTGGAAGCCGGTTTCGACATCCCGCTCGTCCTGACCCAGCCCGACCGCCCCGCCGGGCGCGGCCAGAAGCTCGTCGCCAGCCCGGTCAAGCAGCTGGCGCTGGAACACGGCATCCCCGTACATCAACCGGAAAAGCTGCGCGATCCCGCCACGCATGCGCCGCTGCGCGCATGCGCGCCCGACGTGCTGGTCGTCGCGGCCTACGGGCTGATCCTGCCGCAAACGGTGCTGGACATTCCCCGGCACGGCTGCATCAACATCCATGCCTCGCTGCTGCCGCGCTGGCGTGGCGCGGCGCCGATCCAGCGCTGCATCGAGGCCGGCGACGCCGAAACCGGCGTGACCGTGATGCGGATGGAGGCCGGGCTCGACACCGGGCCGATGCTGCTCGCCGAGTCCATGAAAGTCAGCCCCGGCGAGACGGCGGCGAGTTTGCACGACAGGCTGGCCGTACTCGGCGGACGCCTGATCGTGGACGCGCTGCAACGGCTGGATGCGCTAACGCCCGTCGCCCAGCCTGACGCGGGCGTGACCTACGCCCGCAAGATCGACAAGGCCGAAGCGGCGCTCGACTGGGCGCGCCCGGCGGCCGAGACCGAGCGGCGCATCCGCGCCTTCGACCCGTTTCCGGGCTGTACCGCGCAACTCGACGGCACGACGCTCAAGCTGTGGCGCGCGGAGATCGCGGCGGGCAGTGGCGCGCCGGGCGAGATTCTCGCGGTCGGGGCGACGGGCATCACGGTGGCTTGCGGTGAGGGCGCCTTGCGGCTGGTCGAACTGCAGAAGCCCGGCGGCCGCCGTCTCGCCGGCGCTGACTTTCTGACGGGCTTTCCCGTAGTCGCCGGCCAGCGCTTCGCTACTTCACCCGGAAATTCCTGAACTGCCAGGGATCGTCGCGATCGACGTCCTGCGGAAAGAAGCCGGCGCGATCGCGCAGCGGCGTCCAGTCCGTATAGACACCGACCACCTCGCCGAGATACGGCCGGCAGCGCTCGATCATCGCGTCGAAGGGCATTTCCTCGGGGTCGACCACGCCCATCGCCGGATGCTCGATGGCCCAGACCACCCCGGCCATGACGCCCGCCGTGACCTGCAGTACGGTCGCCGAGTTGAAGGGCGCGAGCCGGCGCGCCTGCTGGGTCGACAGGCGCGAGCCGAACCAGTAGGCGCCCTTCGGGTGGCCCATCAACAGCACGCCGAGTTCATCCACGCCGGTGGCGATCCCGTCGCGCAGGATGCGCTTCTCCGGCTGGACGACCCACTCGCGCCCCGCAAGTTCGTGGATCGACATCACCGCATCGTCGCAGGGATGGTAGGCGTAATGCACGGTCGGCCGGTAGTCGGGCGCCGGTCCGGCACCGACGCTCAGGTAGTCAGCCAGCGAGATCGCCTCGCCGTGCGTGATGAGGAAGCCGTGGATCGGGCCGGCCAGCGGCGTCCAGGTGCGAACGCGCGTCGCCGCGCCGGGGCGTTCGAGATAGATCGCCGCCTCGCATCCGTAGCCGTGGCGGCGGCCGTCCGGTGGCAGCTGCTTCTCGTGGCTGCCCCAGCCCAGCTCGGCGGGCTGGCAGCCCTCGCCGACGAAGCCGTCGACCGACCAGGTATTGACGAATTCGCCTGGCCGCTTGCAGGATTCGGCGGTCTGCCAGTCGCGTTCCGCGATGTGGATGGTCTTGATCGACAACGCGCGGGCGAGCTGCGCCCAGCCGGCGCGGTCGGCCGGAGCCGTGGCGTCGCGGCCGCAGTCGCGCGCGATGTCGAGCAGCGCCTGCTTGACGAAATGCGATACCCAGCCGGGGTTCGCGCCGTGCGTCAGCACCGCCGTCGGCCCGCCAGGCACGTGCAGGGCCTTCGCCTGTTCGCGCAGCGCGTAATTGGAGCGCGCCGAGGGCGGCAGGGAGGTGTCGGTATAGCCCCCTTCCCAGGGTTCGATGCAGGCGTCCAGATACAGCGCGCCGCGCGCGCGGCAGAACTCGACGAGCGCCACGCTCGACACGTTCACCGCGAGGTTGAGCAGGAAGTCGCCGGGGCCGACGAGCGGCACCAGGACTTCTTGGTAGTTGTCGCGCGTGAGGGGATGAATGCGGTGGCTCAGGCCGTAGGCGTTGGCTTCTTCGCGGCCATCGGCATCGGCGGTGACGATCGTTACCTGTTCGGGACGCAGGGCGAGATGGCGGAACAGCAGGGGCAGCACGCCTTGCGCGATGGCGCCGAAACCGACGATGACCAGCCGGCCGCCAAAAGGGGTGGGTTCAGGAAAATTCTGCATTGCGTCTATCAGAAAGCGGCGACAGAAAAACTGCCGCATCGATGGGAGACAACACACCATCCGCCCCTGGCACGAGGACAGAGACCGAAGCGCGCACGAGTAGGGTGGCCGATATTTACCACATTCTCCGCACGGGATCATGCTTTACCATGCGTCGTCATGGAGCCGCCTTCGATCAAGTCCGCCGCCGCGCGGCGCAATCCCGCCCTGGCGCTGGCGCTGGCCGCCGCCGCCGAGGCCGTCGCGACGGTGCTGAAGGGGCGCGTGCCGGAGGCCGCGCTGGCCGCGACCGACGCCGCGCTGCGGCCCGCCGCGCTCGATCTGGCCTGGACGGCCCTGCGCGATTGTGGGCGCGGCGACTTCCTGCTCGGCCAGTTGCTCGATCACCCCCTCAAGGACAAGGGCATGCGCGCGCTGCTGCTCGTCGCGCTCGCCAGGCTCGAACGCCGGCCGGACGAGGCGCATACCCTCGTCGACCAGGCGGTGCATGCCGCCGGCAAGCCCTTCAAGGGCCTGACCAACGCCGTGCTGCGCAACTTCCTGCGCCGGCGCGACGAACTGCTCGCGGCGGCGGGCGCCGACCCCGTCGCGCGCTGGCGACATCCGGACTGGTGGCTGGACGCGCTACGCGCGGCCTATCCGGCCGCATGGGAAGGCATCGCCGCCGCCGGCAACCTGCACCCCCCGCTGTGCCTGCGCGTCAACCGCCGCCGTGCCGCCGCGACTGACTTTTGCGCCGAACTCGCCGCCGCAGGCTTCGCCGCCCGCGTCCTCGACGCGGCCGCCGTGCTGCTGGAGAAGCCGGTGCCGGTCGACCGGATTCCCGGCTTCGCGGCGGGCCGCGTCTCGGTGCAGGACTGGGGCGCGCAGCGCGCCGCGCCGCTGCTCGACGCGCGCGCCGGCATGCGCGTGCTCGATGCCTGCGCGGCGCCCGGCGGCAAGACGGCGCACCTGCTGGAGCAGGCCGACCTCGACCTGACGGCGCTGGAGCTCGACCCGGGCCGCGCGCGCCGCATCGCGGAAAACCTCGACCGGCTCGGGCTGGCGGCGCGCGTGCAGGTCGCCGACGCGCGCGATCGCGCGGCCTGGTGGGACGGTCGCCCCTTCGACCGCATTCTCGCCGACGTGCCTTGCTCCGCCTCGGGCGTGGCGCGCCGCCATCCCGACATCAAGTGGCTGCGCCGTGTCGCCGATGTGGCGGGTTTCGCACAGACGCAGGCCGCGATTCTCGATGCTTTGTGGCCGGCGCTGGCGCCGGGTGGCAAAATGCTCTACTGCACCTGCTCGGTGTTTCCGGAAGAAAACGGCGAACAGGTGCGCGCCTTCGTGGCGCGCCACGCCGATGCCCGCCGCCTGCCGACCGGCGGCCCGGATCCGGAACTGCAACTCTTGCCGACGCCCGACCATGACGGTTTCTATTACGCCCTGCTGGAAAAGGCGCCTTGAGCGGTGCGCCGTCCTGCTCGCCGGTTTGCTGCTGCTGGGCCTCGCGCGGGCGGGCGGCATCGAGCCGCGTACGGCGGCGCTGCTGACCGACGAGCGCGGCTACGCGCTCGCCGCCGAGTTCGCCATCCAGCTCGGTCCGCGCCTCGAACAGGCGGTCGGGCTGGGCGTGCCGCTCGATTTCCGTCTCGAATTCACCCTGACGCGCAAGCGCAAATACTGGATCGACGAGCACATCGCCGGCCGCGTGGTGAACTACCGCCTTAACTATCATGCCCTGACGCGCCAATACCGCCTCTCCTTCGGCGGCCTGCACCAGAACTTCGCTTCCCTCGACGAGGCGCTGCAGGTGCTCGGGCGCGTCGTTCGCCTCCACGTCGCCGCCCCGGAAGCCCTGACGTCCGGGGAAACCTACAGCGCGGCGGTACGCCTGTCGCTCGACCACAGCCAGCTGCCCAAGCCATTGCAGGTCGACGCGCTGGCCGATCGCGAATGGCGCATCGAGGCGCAGACGCTGCGCTGGGAATTCACCCCCGCCGCCCCGGATAAATGAAGATACTGCTCGCGGTTTTCGCGCTGCTCGGCATGGTGCTGGTGCTGCTGCTCGCCTTCGCGAGCGCCGACACCGCTTTCCTGTCGCGCCATACCCTGGCGCTGATCGGCTTCAATGCGCTGGCGGCGGTGGTGCTGCTCGGGCTGGTCGCCGCGCAGGTGCGCCGGCTGTTCCGCGAATACCGCCGGGGCGTGTTCGGCGCGCGGCTCAAGTCGCGCCTGCTGCTGATGCTGGCGCTCATGGCGGTGGTGCCCGGCGTGCTGGTGTACGCGGTGTCGATGCAGTTCGCGGTGAAGAGCATCGATTCCTGGTTCGACGTGCGCGTCGAGGCGGCGCTCGACGGCGGCCTCGACCTCGGCCGCGGCGTGCTCGACGCCATGCAGGCCGACCTGCTCGCCAAGGGGCGGACCATGGCCTACGAATTGTCCGGCGCCGCGCTGCCGGGCCCGGTGCTGCTCAACCGCCTGCGCGAGCAGGCCGGCGTGCATGCCGCCACGCTGCTGACGGTCTCCGGCCAGCTGCTGACCAGCAGCAATGCCGATCTGGGACGGCTGCTGCCCCGGCTTCCCGAGGCTGCCCTGCTGCGCCAGGCGCGTCTGGGCAGCGGACAGGCGCGCGTGGACGCCGGGACGGACGGCGGACTGACGGTACGGGCGCTGGTGCCGGTCGATAGCTACCGCCTCGACGCCGAACCGCTGGTGCTGCAACTCGAACAGCCGGTGCCGGACGCCATCGTGGAAAGCGCGGAACTGGTGGAAGGCGCGCGACGCGACTACCAGGAGCTGCAACTGGGCCGCGCCGGCCTCAAGCGTCTTTATACCCTGACGCTGACCTTCGCCCTGCTGCTCGCCCTGTTCGCCGCCGTCGCTCTCGCCTTTTTCCTCGCGGCGCGGCTCGCCAAGCCGCTGCTGATGGTGGTCGAGGGCACGCGCGCGGTGGCGGCGGGCGATTTCGCGCCGCGCGCCGTGCTGGACACCGGCGACGAACTCGGGGTGCTGACGCACTCCTTCAACGAGATGACCACGCAGCTCGACCAGGCGCGCCGGGAGCGCGAGGCCGCGCATGCCTCGATGCTCGCCGCCCAGCGCGCCGCCGCCTGGGGCGAGGTGGCGCGCCGGCTTGCGCACGAGATCAAGAATCCGCTCACCCCGATCCAGCTCTCGGCCGAGCGCCTGCAGATGAAGCTGGCCGACAAGCTCAATGCCGACGACGCGGCGATGCTGGCGCGCGCCACGCGCACCATCGTCGATCAGGTGGCGGCGATGAAGAACATGGTCAACGATTTCCGCGACTACGCGCGCCTGCCGCCGCCGTTGCCGGTGGCGCTCGATCTCAACGCGCTGGTCGCCGAAGTCGCCGAGCTGTATGAAGAGGGCGCGGTCGCGGTGACCACCGCCCTCGACCCCGGCCTGCCGCCGGTGCATGCCGACGCCGACCAGATGCGCCAGATCCTGCACAACCTGATCAAGAACGCCGGCGAGGCGATGCAGGAAAAAGTCAGCGCCGGCGCCACGGCGGCGGTGCGGGTGGCGACGCGTCGCCTGGACGACATGGGCGAGCTGCGCGTTTCCGACGGCGGCCCCGGTTTTCCCGCCGCGATCCTCGAACGCGCCTTCGAACCCTACGTCACCACCAAGGCGAAGGGCACCGGCCTCGGGCTGGCCATCGTCAAGAAGATCGTCGACGATCACGGCGGGGAGATCATGCTGGCGAACCGCCCCCCGGAGCAGGGTGGAGGCGCCGAAGTGAGCCTGCGTTTTCCCTTACATCGACCGCCACAAGCCGACGGCACAACGGCATAATCCGCCCATGTCACAAATCCTTGTCATCGACGACGAAGTCGGCATCCGCGAACTGCTCTCGGAAATCCTCACCGACGAAGGCCACGACGTCGCCACCTGCGAGAACGCGACGACGGCACGCGCCTGGCGCGAGGCGCGGCGCCCCGACCTCGTGCTGCTCGACATCTGGATGCCCGACACCGACGGCGTGACGCTGCTCAAGGAATGGGCCGCCGCCGGCCAGCTCACCATGCCGGTGGTGATGATGTCCGGCCACGCCACCATCGACACCGCGGTCGAGGCGACGCGCATCGGCGCCGTCGGCTTCCTCGAGAAGCCGATCGGCATGCAGAAGCTGCTCGCCAGCGTCAAGCAGGCGCTCGAGCGGGCGCCCAAGGCGGCCGGTGCGCTTTCGCTCGCCGCCTTTCCCCGCTCGCCGCTGCTGAAGGACCTGAAGAAGCGCCTCGAACAGGTGGCGGCGAGGAGCCGCTCGGTGCTGCTGCGCGCGCCGGCGGCGTCCATCGTCGAACTGGCGGCGCGTACCCTGCACGCGCCCGGCAAGGCTTGGATCGACCTCGGCCACGATTCGAACCCGCTCACGCTCGAACAGCTTGGCGAGGCGAATGGCGGCGTGCTGTTCTGCGGCGAACTGGCCCGGCTGACGCGCCTGCAGCAGAAGAACCTCGCCTTCGCGCTGGAGCGGCTGGAACGCCACAACCTGCGGCTGGTGGCCGCCACCACGCACGACGCCGCGCAGCTCGCCGCGCAGGGCTGGGAGGACGGACTGCTGCAGGGACTCTTCGACGTCAGTGTCGGCCTGCCCTCGCTCGCCGAGCTGCGGGACGACGTGCCCGACCTCGCCACCCACCTGCTGACCCAACTGATCGAGACCGGCGAGGTGCCGAACCGGCGCCTGTCGGTCGCGGCGCAGAACGCGTTGCGCCAGCAGCCCTGGCCCGAGGGCTGCGCGCAGTTGAAGAGCACGGTCAAGTCGCTGGCGCTGGCGGCGCTGGAAGAGGAAATCGGCGCCGAGGACGTGCTGCACCTGCTGTCTCCTGGTGCCTTGGCCCTGCCCGAGGTACCGCCCGGCCTGCTGCCCGAAATGCTGGCATTGCCGCTGCGCGAGGCGCGCGAGCTGTTCGAGAAATTGTATTTCGAGCACCACATCAAGCTCGAAGGCGGCAGCATGACGCGTTTGGCCGAGAAGACCGGCCTCGAACGCACCCACCTCTACCGCAAGCTGAAGGACCTCGGCCTGCGCAACGCATCCAGGGAAGGCGAAGAGTGCGCATCGTGATCCTCGGCGCCGGCCAGGTCGGCGCCTCCGTGGCCGAGGCGCTGTCCTCGGAAGCCAACGACATCACCATCGTCGACCAGAACCGCGAGGCGCTCGCCGATCTTGCCGACCGCCTCGACGTACGCACCCTGGTCGGCAACGCCGCCTATCCCTCGGTGCTGAAGCAGGCTGGCATCGAGGATGCCGACATGCTGGTCGCGGTGACGCAGTCCGACCAGACCAACCTGGTCGCCTGCAAGATCGCGCGCAGCCTGTTCAACGTGACGACGCGCATCGCGCGCCTGCGCTCCTCGGACTTCCTCGACCCGGTGCTGCTGGATAACGACAATTTCGCCGTCGATTACGCGATTTGTCCCGAGCAGGACATCACCGACTACATCGTCAAGCTGATCGAGTTCCCCGAGGCCCTGCAGGTGCTCGAATTCGCCGGCGGCCGCGTCGGCCTCGTCGGCGTGCGCGCCTATCAGGGCGGATTGCTGGTCGGCAAGCCGATCCGCGCGATGCGCGAGCATCTGCCGAAGGAGGTCGATGCCCGCGTCGCGGCTATCTTCCGCGAGCACCAGCCGATCGATCCGGACGGCCACACGGTGATCGAGCCGGGCGACGAGGTCTTCGTGATCGCCGCCGCCGAGCACATGCGGCCGGTGATGCGCGAACTGCGGCGCATGCAGCAGCCGGTGCGGCGCGTCATGATCGCCGGCGGCGGCAACATCGGCGCGCGTGTCGCCGGGGTGCTGGAGCGCGATTACCAGGTCAAGGTGGTCGAGCGCGACCGCCAGCGCGCCGAAACGATCGCCGCCCAGCTGGCGCAGACCCTCGTGCTGGCCGGCGAGGCCACCGACGAGAAGGTGCTGGTCGAGGAGAACATCGACGAGATGGACATGTTCCTCGCGCTGACCAATGACGACGAGGACAACATCATGGCCGCCTCGCTGGCGAAGCGGCTCGGCTGCCAGCGCGTGCTGGCGCTGATCAACCGCCGCGCCTATGCCGACATGGTGCAGGGCGGGCCGATCGACATCGGCCTGTCGCCGGCGCAGGTCTCCATCGGCACCCTGCTGACCCATGTGCGGCGCGGCGACGTGGCGCGCGTGCACAGCCTGCGGCGCGGCGCCGCCGAGGCGCTCGAACTGGTCGCCCACGGCGACGCCAAGAGCTCGAAGGTGGTCGGCCGGCGCATCGAGGAGCTGCCGAAGATCAAGGGCGTGCACATCGGCGCCATCGTGCGCACCGCCGAGCCCTTCGACATCATCGGCGGCGATGGCATGCCCAGGGGCAGGACCGACCAGAGCGTGATCATCCCGCACCACGACACGGTGATCGAATCCGGCGACCACGTGATCGTCTTCTGCACGCGCAAGCCGCAGGTCAGGGAAGTCGAGCGGTTGTTCCAGGTCGGCCTGATGTTCTTCTGACCGCCGGGCGTTTGCATGCGCTTCCTGCCCGTCTTTCGCGCCCTCGGGGTGATCGTCTCGATCTTCGGCATCGCCATGCTCGCGCCGCTCGGCGTTTCGATGTATCTAGGAGACGGCGCCGAAACCGCCTACGACGAATCGATCGCCATCACGCTGCTGTGCGGCGTGCTGCTGTGGCTCGGGGCGAGTCGCGGCGGGAGCGCCGAGCTGCGCGTGCGCGACGGTTTCCTGCTGGTGGCGCTGACCTGGACCGTGCTGCCCTTCTTCGGCGCGCTGCCGCTGCTGATCCACATTCCGGGCCTGTCATTCACCGACGCCTATTTCGAGGCGACCTCGGGCCTGACGGCGACCGGCTCGACGCTGCTCACCGGCCTCGACCGGCTGCCGACCTCGATCAACTTCTGGCGTACCTTCATGCACTGGCTCGGCGGCATGGGCGTGATCGTGCTGGCCGTGGCGATCCTGCCGCTGCTGGGCATCGGCGGCCGGCAACTCTTCAAGGCCGAGGTGCCCGGCCCGATGAAGGAGGCCAGCCTGACGCCGCGCATCGCCGAAACCGCCAAGGGGCTGTGGGTCGTCTATGTCCTGCTCACCATCGCCTGCGCCACGTCCTTCGTGCTGGCCGGCATGGAGGGCTGGGATGCCCTGATGCACGCCTTCAGCGTCATGGGCCTGGGCGGCTTTTCCACCAAGGACGCCAGCCTCGGCCATTTCAACAGCGTGCCGATCGAACTGGTGGCGATGACCTTCGCGCTGCTGTCCGGCATCAACTACGCCACCCATTTTCTCGCGCTGCACGGCCGCAGCCTGACGCCCTACCGGCGCGACGCCGAGCTGCCGTTCTACTTTGGCGTGATGGCCGTCAGCGTCGTCGGCCTGACGGCCTACCTCATGTCCTTCGACATCTACGACAGCGTCTGGACCGGACTGCGCTACGTCGCCTTCCACTGCATCTCGTTGGCCACCTCGCTTGGCTTCGCCACCACCGACTACGCGGCCTGGCCGATGTTCGGCCAGCTGTGGATCCTCTTCCTCGGCAGCTTCTTCGCCTGCTCGGGCTCCACTGGCGGCGGCATCAAGATGATGCGCGCGATCATCCTCTACAAGCAGGTGTTCCGCGAGATCCTGCGCGCCATGCATCCGCGCGTCATCCAGCCGGTGCGTCTCGGCCGCCAGGCGGTCAGCGAGCCGGTGCTGCATGCCGTGCTGGCCTTCAGCTTCATCTACATGGCCATCATCGTCTCGCTGACGCTGCTGATGTCGGCCAGCGGGCTGGAACTGGTCACCGCCTTCTCGGCGGTGGTCGCCACGCTCAACAACACCGGCCCCGGCCTCGGCGCCGTCGGCCCGGCGGGCAACTTCTCCCCGCTCACCGACTTCCAGACCTGGATCTGCTCCTTCGCCATGGTCCTCGGCCGGCTGGAAATCTTCACCCTGCTCGTGGTGCTGACCCCGGCGTTCTGGAGAAAATAGCTCAGTCGCCCAGGTTCGTGCCCACCCGGCGGGCCGAGAGAATCCACGGATGCCCGGGCGGCACGGTCTTGACCTTGCCGGCGGCGTCTTCGAGCGCGACGGGCCGGGTGTCCTCGCCCTGCGCCGCCACCATCACGCCGTATTTCTTCTTCGCGATCAGGTCGGCCGCCGCCGTGCCGAGCCGTGTGGCGAGGATGCGGTCGGCGGCCGAGGGCGTGCCGCCGCGCTGCAGGTGGCCGAGGATGGTGACGCGCGCTTCCAGTCCGGTGAGTTTTTCGAGGCGCTGGGCCAGCCGCAGGGTACGGCCGGCGTAGATCAGCTCGGCGGCGTCGGCGGCGGTGTCGTCCTCCTTCTTGCGGCGCTTCGCCGCGTCGAGCGCGGCCAGATCATGGCGCGACATCGCGCCCTCGGCGACGGCGACGATGGAAAAGGGCTTGCCGCCGCGCGCCCGCGCGCGGATCGCCGCCGCGATGCTGTCCGTGTCGTAGGGAATCTCGGGAAGCAGGATCACGTCGGCGCCGCCGGCGATGCCGGCGCCGAGCGCCAGCCAGCCGGCGCGATGGCCCATGATCTCGACGACGATGATGCGGTGGTGGCTGTGCGCGGTGCTGTGCAGGCGGTCGATGGCCTCGGTGGCGATGCCCAGCGCGGTGTCGAAGCCGAAGGTGATGTCGGTGCCCCAGACGTCGTTGTCGATGGTCTTCGGCAGGGTGATGACGTTGAGCCCCTTCTTCTTCAGGCGCAGCGCGTTCTTCAGCGTGCCGCCGCCGCCGAGGCAGACGAGGCAGTCGAGGCGGTTGTCGTGGTAGTTGGCGGCGATGGCGTTCGTCATGTCGAGCACCTTGCCGCCCACCGGCATCTTGTGCGGCTTGTCGCGGCTGGTGCCGAGGATGGTGCCGCCCTGCGTGAGGATGCCGGAGAGCTGGCCGCCGTCGAGCGGCATCGTGCGGTTCTCCATGAGGCCGCGAAAGCCGTCGCGGAAGCCGACGATATGCATCTTGTAATGGCCCAGCGCGGCCTTGCCGACGCCGCGGATCGCCGCGTTGAGTCCGGGGCTGTCGCCGCCTGCCGTGAGAATGCCGATATGCCGTGTCATGTCCGTCTCCCGGGTCGCATGTGCGCATTGTCCGCGATCCGGGCCGGGGCGCCATGCGATAATTCAATGAACCCACCCGGATTTCCGATCATGGCCCGTCCCCAGAACGACAATTTCCTGCGCGCCCTGTTGCGCGAGCCGACCGACTACACCCCCCTGTGGCTGATGCGCCAGGCAGGCCGCTACCTGCCGGAATACTGCGAGACGCGCAAGCGCGCCGGCAGCTTCCTCAACCTCTGCAAGTCGCCGTCGCTTGCCTGCGAGGTGACGCTGCAGCCGCTGGCGCGCTACGACCTCGACGCCGCGATCCTGTTTTCCGACATCCTCACCGTGCCCGACGCGATGGGACTGGGCCTGTATTTCGCGGACGGCGAGGGTCCGAAGTTCGAGCGGCCGCTGCGCGAGGAATGGGCGATCAACGACCTGACCGCGCCCGATCCCTTCGACCATTTGCGCTACGTGATGGACGCCGTCGCCGAAATACGCCGCGCGCTCGGCAACTCGGTGCCGCTGATCGGCTTCTCCGGTTCGCCCTTCACGCTGGCCTGCTACATGGTCGAGGGCGGCGGCTCGGACGACTTCCGCACCGTCAAGACCATGCTCTACAGCCGGCCCGACCTGCTGCACAAGATCCTCGGCGTCACCGCCGACGCCGTGACCGCCTACCTCAACGCCCAGATCGAGTCGGGTGCGCAGGCCGTGCAGATCTTCGACACCTGGGGCGGGGCGCTGTCGCATGCCGCCTACGAGGAGTTTTCGCTGTCCTACATGCGCCGCGTGATCGCCGGGCTCAAGAAGACCCACGATGGCGAACGCATTCCCTGCATCGTCTTCACCAAGGGCGGCGGGCAGTGGATCGAGAAGATCGCCGACTCGGGCTGCGACGCCATCGGCCTCGACTGGACCACCGACCTCGGCGAGGCGCGCCGCCGCACCGGCGGCAAGGTCGCCCTGCAGGGCAACTTCGACCCGATCGCGCTCTTCGCCTCGCCCGAGGCCGTGGCGAAGGAAGCCACGCGCGTTCTCGACAACTTCGGGCCGGGGAATACCGGGCACGTCTTCAATCTCGGCCACGGCATCAACCAGCACACCCCGCCCGGGAACGTGACCGTGCTCGTCGAAACGGTGCATGGGCATCGCAGAAAATAACGCGGGCCGCAGAACCCTTTGCGTGTCAGGCAGGCGCGGGAGGCTCCCCGGGAAGCCTTGCCACGACTGGCTTCCGGCAAGGCAAAAAAAGTTGACTTATGCACAGAATGATGATCCCCATGATTTATCCGTGGTTTTCTGCCGAATGGCGAACACATTGATTTCAGTTCGTTGATTTAAAAGAGATTATTATTTTTGTAGTATTGCCATACCATGACTTGGGCGTTCTTCGCAAGGCATGGGCGAGTGCATCTGTCGGATTACCCACAAAATAATCCACAACCCTTTGCGAAAACCAAAAGTCCTTTTCCGGCAAGCGATTAAGCGTTCAAACAAAGAATCACTTGAAGTAAGCCGGCCAAGTCGCAGACCGTAGCCCGGACCGGAGTCGCCGTGAGCATCCTGCAAGTCGCCCTCGATGTCCCGTTGCCCCGCCTGTTCGACTACCGGCTGGCGGGCGAATGCGTCGGCAGTCCGGTCGGCCGGCTGGTCAGGGTGCCTTTCGGGCGGGGCGAGAGGATCGGCGTCGTCGCCGGGGTGGCCGCCGTCAGCGAGCAGCCCGATGACAGGCTGAAAACCGCGGAACTCCTCGCGGACCTGCCGCCGCTGCCCGCCGACTGGCTGGAGCTGTGCGGCTTCTGCGCCCGTTACTACCACCATCCGCTCGGGCAGGTCACGGCCTTCGCCCTGCCGCCCCTGCTGCGCAAGGGCAAGTCGCCGCGCGCGCTGAAGCCGAAAAAAGTCAGTCCCGACAGGACGGCGACGCCTTCCCATGCGGCCTCCCCGGACCAGCAGGCAGCCATCGCCGCCATCGTCGGCGCGCGGGGTTTCGAGACCTTCCTGCTCCATGGCGTCACCGGCAGCGGCAAGACCGAGGTCTACCTGCAGGCCATCGAGGCCGTCCTGGCCGCCGGCGGGCAAGCGCTCATGCTCGTTCCGGAGATCGCCCTGACCCCGCAACTGGAGTCCCGTGTGAGCGCCCGCTTCCCCGGCGCGCATGTCGTGTCGGCGCACAGCGGCGTGGCGGACGCCGCGCGCGCGCGCGCCTTCCTCGCCGCGCTGGCAGGCCGCGCCGACATCGTGCTCGGCACCCGCCTCTCTGTTTTCATGCCCATGCCGCGCCTCAAGCTCATCGTCGTCGACGAGGAACACGACGCCTCCTTCAAGCAGCAGGAAGGCCTGCGCTACTCGGCGCGCGACGTGGCGATCTTCCGCGCCAAGCAGCGCGACATCCCCATCGTGCTCGGCTCGGCGACGCCCTCGCTGGAAACCTTCCATCACGCCACGGGCGGACGCTACACGAAGCTCGACCTGCCCCTGCGCGCGGTCGCCGCCGCCATGCCGACGGTCGCGACGGTGGATACGCGCAGGCAGAAATTGCAGGACGGCATGAGCCAGGAACTGCTGTCCGCCGTGAGCGAGCGCTTGCAACGCGGCGAACAAAGCTTGTTGTTCCTCAACCGGCGCGGCTACGCGCCGGTGCTGGCCTGTCCGGCCTGCGGCTGGATTTCGCACTGCCGGCGCTGCGCCGCCAACCTCGTGCTGCACCTCGCCGACCGCCGCCTGCGCTGCCACCACTGCGGGCTGGAGGCGGGCATTCCGCACGCCTGCCCCGACTGCGGCAACCTTGATCTGCAACCCTTCGGCCGGGGCACCCAGCGGCTGGAAGAACGCCTCGCCGCCAGCTTCCCGGAAGCGCGCATCCTGCGCATCGACCGCGACTCGGCCGACTCGCCGAAAAAATGGCACGCGCTGCTCGAAACCATCCATGCGGGCGGCGCAGACATCCTCGTCGGCACCCAGATGCTTGCCAAGGGACACGACTTCCCCAACCTCACGCTGGTCGGCGTCGTCGGCGCCGACGCGGCGCTGTTCGCCGCCGACTTCCGCGCGCCCGAGCGGCTGTTCGCCCAGCTCATGCAAGTGGGCGGCCGCTCCGGCCGCGCGTGGCTTCCGGGCGAAGTGCTGATCCAGACCGAATACCCCGACCACCCGCTCTACCGCGCGCTGGTCGACCACGACTACGCCGCCTTCGCCCATGAGCAGCTCGCCGAGCGCGAGGCCGCCGGCTTCCCGCCCTTCGCCTTCCAGGCCCTGCTGCGCGCCGAGGCGCCGGCGCAGGCCGACGCGCTGTCCTTCCTGGGCGAAGCGGTCGCCGCCGCCGAGCGGCTTGCCCATCCCGATGTGCTGATCTACGATCCGGTGCCGATGCGGCTGGCGCGCCTCAAGAACCGCGAACGCGCGCAGCTTCTCGTCGAATCGGCGAGCCGGCCGGCGCTGCACGCCTTCCTCGACGCCTGGCTGGCAAGCCTGCACGCGCTCAAGATGCCGCGCGACCTGCGCTGGCACCTCGACGTCGATCCGCAGGAGCTATGAAAAGTCAGTCCCGGCGGGACGGCGGCTTTGGGCGCTACCGAACGGGATTGATGCTGCCGCCAAGCGTGACCGAAAACATGGCAGGTGGTCGGGCGGCCTGCGCCTTGCGTAGCATTTTCGGATAAAGCGCAACAACCAGCGCGGCTGTATCCTCGGCACTGGCATTGCCTGAAGCCAACGCGAACATGACGAGCTTCGCGTCGCGAAATGCCTTGAGTTCATTCGGCTTGCGACGTATCGCCTGGTCGCGGGTCAGCACGATCCAGTGTTCGCGTCCGGCTGCCGCCATCCACTCTTCATCGGGACAGGCTGGCGCGAAGCGTTCATGATGCGCGATGAAAGGAATGCCGGCTGCTTTGAGTGCTTCGCCCAACCTGCGGCTCCAAGCGCAGCGGTCGATGAAGAGCGGTGGCGCGCTGTCAGGCGGCGAGCCGCTGCTCGAAACGGAGCGCTTCTTCAATCTCGGCTTCAGCGACGCCATAGTCGCCAGCCATCTCGGCAAGCGAATCGCCGGCACGGAAACGATCGACGATGATCGCCGTCGGAACGGCCACTTTGGAAATCACCGGACGACCGAACGCGAGACGCGGATCAATGACCACGGTTTTGGGCTGCTGTTTTTCGGACGACAGGCTGCGGCTGAAGGGGAACAGGCGAATCGGCATGCCGCTATGGTCGCGCTCGATGCGCGCCAGCGCCAATTCGAATTCGCCGCGCATGGCCTCCTGCCCTTGTTGCGAGACATTCAGCAGCTTGCGGGCATGTTCGACGAACAGGTCGATGCCGTTGGTGCGGAACTGACGATCGATCAAGGGGCGATCCGACCCGAGTTTCGTGCGCAGGTAGGCGACGCTATCGCGCACCTTCGGGAGCGGAATTTTGTGATTGCGGCGGATTGCCGAAAGCACATGCAGTTCACACAGGTTGGCAAAGGAAAGTAACCTGACCGTTTTATCGGCCGGCTTGATGACCGGCTGGAAACGGCGACCGCCGCCTGAAGCCTGACCGAAACTCCAAGCCTTGAGCGTCGCCAGCGGCAGGCCAAGGATGCGGGCCGCCTCGCTGGCGGTATAGGCGGGATCATCGTGGATGAAAGTAGAAGTCCTCATTGTGGAATGACCGGGAGAATGCGTTATTTTGATCGACCTGATGGGCAGAAGCAACCGGATTAGTGGGTGTGATCGCGTCCTGCTCGAAAGTCAGTCCCGGCGGGACGGCGGCTCTCGCTGACATACCACCCCCAGCCCGCCGCCTGCAGCACGAGCAGGCCGGCGAGGCTGGCGCGGAAGGCGGCCGGGGCGCTCCAGCCGGCGGACTGGAAGGCATCCACCGCCACGCCGAACAGCCACTGGATGCCGAAGGCGCCGGCGAAGGCCCAGAGATTGAGCGCGGTGTTGGCGCGGCCGGCCAGCGCGAGCGGGAATTCGGCGGTGAGCAGCGCATACGCCAGATTGCCGACCGAGAAGACGAGGCCGAGCGCCGGCCAGAGCAGCCAGGAGGGCGCGAGGTCGAGCACGATGCCGAGGATCGCCAGCAGCCCCGCGCCCATGCCGAAGGCCAGCAGGCGCGCGGGCGGCAGGCCGGCGCGGGCGAGCCGCTGCACGAAGAAGGCGATGGACAGGAAGCCGGTCAGTTGCGCGCCGGCCATCAGCAGCAGGTGGAAGGCGGCGGCGTCCCGGCCCAGGCCGTCGACCGTCATCAGCCAGGGCACGGCCCACAGGCCTTGCAGGGCCATGAAGCCGCCGACGATGAAGGTGGTCTGCGGCGCGAAGCGCCAGAAGGCGCGGCTGCGGAAAATCGTCGCCAGACCGGCGAGCTGCCGGCGCAGTGGCTCCGGCGCGTGGGCCAACGGCTTCTCGGGCGTGGTGAAGATCAGCCCGGCGGCAACGAGCGCCAGCGCGGCGAGCGCGAGGAAGATGCCGCGCCAGCCGAGCAGCGGCAGCAGCGCGCCGAGCGGCGAGCTCGCGGCGAGCGCGCCGAGGCCGCCGGCCGCCATGATCGCGGCGTTGAGCGAGGCCTGCCGCTCGATCGGGAACCATAATGAAAAGGCCTTGAAGCTCGCCATCAGGCAGGCCGAGACGCCGAGGCCGATCAGCGCGCGGCCGAAGGCGAGCTGCGGCAGGCCGTGGCCGGTGGCGAACAGCGCGCAGCCGGCGGCGCAGATCAGCAGCAGCCCCGCCTCGACGCGGCGCGGACCGTAGCGGTCGAGCAGGATGCCGAGCGGCAGCTGGAAGGCGCCGAAGGCCAGCAGGTAGGCGGCGGTCAGCAGGCCGAGATCGGCGGCGGAGAGTCCGAGGTCGCCGGTCAGCTCCGGCGAGATGACCGCGTTGGCGTTCCTCAACAGGTAGGAGAGGAAATAGCCGACCGCGAAGGGCGCGAAGACGCGCCGCCAGGGATCGATCACGTCGCGCCGTGCTCGGCGAGGAAATCCTTCACCCAGTGCTCGGCGCGCGCACCGGAGAAGCGCCCCTTGATCTCGCCGCCGATGAACAGCAGCACGGTGGGGAAGCCCTTGAGGCCGTAGCGGCCGGCGAGCTTCATGTTGGCGCCTTCGTCGACCTCGACCTTGGCCAACCTGATTTTTCCGCCGAACGCGGTGGTCACGCGGTCGAGCACCGGCGTCAGCGCGCGGCAGGGCGGGCACCAGTCGGCCCAGAAGTCGACGATCACCGGCGTCGTCTTCGACGCTTCGATCACCTGCGCCTCGAAGCCGTCGAGGTCGACGTCGAAAATGAAATCGGGGTGGGAATGATGGTGAAGGTGCATGGTCATGTGTTCCAGAGCCAGGCGGCGCCGCGCACGCCGGACGAGTCGCCGTGTTTGTTCTTGAGCAGCCGCGTGGCGACGTGGTCGGAGAACACCCACTCGCCCCACAGCCGGGGCACGCGATCATACAGCCGGTCGAGGTTGGAGACGCCGCCGCCGAGCACGATGGCGTCCGGGTCGAGGAGGTTGATCACCTGCGCCAGCGCGCGGGCGAGCCGGCGCTCGTAGCGCTGCATCGCCGCTTCGTTGTCCGCCCCGCCGTCGGCGGCGAGCGCCGGGCCGGAGAGGAAAGTCTCGATGCAGCCGTGGCGGCCGCAGTAGCAGCGCGGCCGCACCGCTTCCTCGCCGGGCATGGGGTTGTGGCCCCATTCGCCGGCGATGGCGTTCGCGCCGCCGAGCACCTCACCCTTCACGACGATGCCGCCGCCGACGCCCGTGCCGAGGATCACGCCGAACACGACTGCCGCGCCGGCCGCCGCGCCGTCGGTCGCTTCCGACAGCGCGAAGCAGTTCGCATCGTTGGCCAGCCGCACCGGCCGGCCGAGCGCGGCGGCGAGATCGGCCGCGAGCGGCCGGCCGATCAGCCAGGTCGAGTTGGCGTTCTTGATCAGTCCCGCATTTTTTCCGATGGCGCGGGACTCGGCGCCGGGAATGCCCACGCCGACGCCTGCCGCCGTCCCGCCGGGGCTGACTTTTGCCTCGGCGGCGCGTACCAGACCCACGATGGCGGCGACGGTGGCGTCATAGTCCCCGCGCGGCGTCGGCACGCGTTCGCGCAGCAGCTCCGCGCCGTCGTCGCCGAGCGCGACGACCTCGATCTTCGTGCCGCCGAGGTCGATGCCGATGCGCATGGCTTACTTGAACAGGCCTTTCAGCTTGTTCTTCAGCTGGTCCCGCGCCTTCTCCCGGATTTCCGCCTTCTTCTCGGCCACCTTCGCCTTGACGGCCTCCTCCGCCACGCCGGCCAGCTCGATTTTCCAGTCCGGCCGGTCGAAGGGGCCGGTCAGGCGCACCGGCAGGGTGATGCCCTTGACCTGCTCCAGTTCCTTGCCGCCCTGCCCGGTGCTGGTGGCGACCACGCTGGCCTTGAGCAGGTAGTCGAGGCGGCCGTTGCCGATGTCGATGTCGCCCGCGCCGGCGATGCGCAGCAGCGGCGACTTGGCGAGCAGGTCGTCGTTGCGCGCGACGCCGTTGGCGAGCCGGAAGCTGGCCGACAGCGCCGAGAAGTCGGTCTGCTGCGCCCGGTCGTCGGCCACGCTGGCGGTCTGGCCGCCCTTGAGCAGGGCGCGCGCCTCGCGCAGCTTCTGGCCGATGTTGATGCCCTTCACCGCGCCGTCGGCGAGCGCGATGCGCGCGGTGCCGGCCAGCGTCTTCTTCAGCGCGCCCACCGTCGCGCCGTGGCCGGCGATGTCGAGCGCGACATCGCCCCGCCCCGCCAGCCGGTCCTGTCCGGTCAGGTCCTTGAGCAGCGGGTCGATGCGCACGCCGGTGAGCGTCTGCTTCGCCGCGACGCGGTTGCCGTGGGCGTCGAGCGCGAGCGAGCCGGCGAGCCGGCCGTCGTAGAGGTTGGCCGAGAGCGGCGCGATGGTGAGCCGGCCGTTCCTCGCGTCGAGCTGGAGGCGCAGGTTCGTCGCCTTGAGCTTCGCGGCCGTGAGCGCGCCCACCTTCACCGTGCCCTTGAGGTCGAGGCCCTTGAGCGCGGACAGGTCGATGGGCGGATCGGCTATCGTTCCGGGTACGCCGGGCGTGCCGCCGCCCCCTGCCGCCGTCCCGCCGGGACTGACTTTTTCCTCCGGCGGCAGATACTTGTCGAGGTCGAGCTGATCGATGTCGAGGTCGAAGGCCAGCGCGAGCGGCGCGAACTTGCCGATATCCAGCTTCGCCTTGATCGTGCTCGCGTCGAGCCTGGTGTCCAGCCGCAGGCCGGCGGACTGCCGCGCCAGATCGGCGTGCGCCGCGCCGGCGAGCGGCAGCGCCAGCGTCTTCATCGGCAGCCGCGGGTGCGTCAGGTCGAGCTGGCCGGCAAGCTGCGTCAGCGCCACGGTCTGCTTGTCGAGGTCGAGCGCGACGGGCGAGGCGAGTTTCGCGACGACATGCGCGTCGTTCATCCGCGCGTCGGCGTCGAGCGCGAACCTGCCGATCCTGAACGTCCCGGCTTCGCTGGCCACGTCAGACAGGCTCAGCGTGGCGGCGAGCTTGCGCCCCGCGCTGTCGAGCCTGGCCGCGAGCGTCAGCGCCTGCGCGCTCAGCTTGCCGGCGGCCATGCGCACCGGGCCGCTGGAGAAGTCGAGGTCGGCGAGGGAGAACTGGCCGCCGCCCGCCTCGTCGCGCCAGTCGAGCCGGGCGTTGGCGATGCGGATGCCGGCGATGTCCAGTTCGGGCGGCGGGCTCGCGGAACCGGTTTGCGCCGCCGTCCCGCCGGGACTGGCTTTTTGCGCGGGCGCGCCGAGCAGGTCGGCGATGCTGAGCGTGCCGTCCCTGCGCTTGACGACGCTGACGGCGAGGCCGTCGACCTCGACATGTTTCACCACCACCCGCCGCGACAGCAGCGGCAGCACGGCGACCGCGACGCGCGCGCGCTCCAGCCGCGCCGTCTCGCCCTTGCCGCCGCGCTCCGACAGGCTGGCGCGGCCGAGCGTCACGGCGACATCCGGCCAGAGGCCGAGCGCGAGCTCGCCGTCGATCTTCAGGACGCGGCCGGTCTGCCGCTCGACGGCGGCGGCGAGCTCCTGCTTGAGGCGTGCGGCGTCGAAGCTCGCGAGCAGCCAGCCGGCCGCGCCCGCGGCGATCAGGATGAAGACGCCCAGAACGATGGCGGCGGTTTTGAGGGCCTTCATGGCGTGTCCTTTCAGTCGGAGACGAAGGGATTGTCCTGCCGCTCCGCGCCGAAGGTCGACATCGGCCCGTGGCCGGGCACGAAGGCGAAATCGTCGCCGAGCGGGAAGAGCTTGTGGCGGATGGCGTGGATCAGGTCGGCGTGGTTGCCGCGCGGGAAGTCGGTGCGGCCGATCGAGCCGGCGAACAGCACGTCGCCGACGATGGCCAGCCGCGCCGGCGCGTGGATGAAGCAGACATGGCCGGGCGTGTGGCCCGGCGTGTGGATCACGTCGAGCGTCAGGCCGCCCACCGTCACCGTATCGCCGTCCTCCAGCCAGCGGTCGGGCGCGAGCGGCGCCGTGTGCGGAAAGCCGAACATGCGGCACTGTTCGGGCAGCTGGTCGAGCCAGAAGGCGTCGGCGCGCTGCGGTCCTTCGATCGGCACGTTCAGGCGGGCCGCGAGTGCCGCCGCCCCGCCGACATGGTCGATGTGGCCGTGGGTGAGCAGCAGCTTCTCGACGCCGAGCTGGCGCTCCGCGACGGCGGCGAGGATGTCATCGACGTCGCCGCCGGGATCGACCACGGCGGCGCGGCGCGTGTCCGTGTCCCAGAGCAGGGTGCAGTTCTGCGCGAAGGGCGTGACGGGCAGGACGAAGCAGTCGAGCATGCTCAGCGCGCCAGCAGGGAAATGCCGGCGAGCAGCAGGCCGGCGAGGATCAGCAGGCCGATGACGATGCCCTTCCAGGGCGCCTCCTGCTCGGCGTAGGGGTCGGCGAGCGAGCGCTCGGCGCCCGGCGGCAGTGCGGCGAGCTGGGTCAGCGAAGTGCCGAAGGGGATGTTGATGCGCGCCCGCGCGTTCACCGCCCAGCCGTTGGCGTCGAGCAGCGGACCGAGGTTGCGCGCGCGCAGCTTGAACCACGCGACGGCCACCGCCGGGCCGGAGACCAGCAGCAGCAGGCCGGCGAGGGCGAGCGGCAGCTGCCACCACGCGAGGCCGAGCAGGCCGGTGACCACCGAGGCCGCCGCCGTGCCGATGGCGCCGACGGCCAGCCCGATGGCGGCGAAGATGCCGGCGAACTTGCCGACGTCGAAGGGCGCGGGCGCGGCTTTCGCCGGGGGCGTCCCGACCTTCTGGCCGACGCCGGTCGCCGCCGCGGCGAGCTTGCCCTCGACGGCCGCCGCCTTGCTGGCGGCGAGCTTCTGCAACTGCTCCGCCACCATGCGCGCGAGCTTCTTGTAGGGCGACCAGAAGGCCTGGCGCAGGCTGATCGGATGGTCGACGATCTTCGTGATCGTCGCGTCCCAGTCCTTGCCGGTGCGGTCGTAGAACACGCCGTTGCGGCCGACCATCAGCTGGTCGCTGTCGCCGGCGGTGAAGGCGGCGGCGATGCCGCGTTTTTCCCCGGCGCGCACGCAGTCGCAATAGACGAGGCACAGCCGCGAGAGGCCGGCGAGCGCGGCGTGCCTGCCGGCGTCGCGCACGGCGACCGTCAGCTCGCAGGCGCGGCCGTCGAGGTAGAGGGTGCCGATCTGGAACATCGCCGGCCCCGCATGCGTGTAAAAGTCCTTGAAGGCGACGAAATTGTTGGCCAGCGTCATCAGGTCGCGGCAGTAGCGCGCCAGCCGCTCCAGCGCCAGCACGCCATCGCCGGCGGCGGCCGGATCGGGCTTCGCCGCCAGCCAGGCGGCATAAGGCGCGAGCCGGTCCTTGAGCGTTTGCCATTCCGCCTCGGTCAATGCGTCGCGCGCGCCGAGCAGCGGCGCGACGACCTGGTCGCGCAGCGCGGCGATCGCGCCGGCCCAGGCCGGATTGACGCCTTCCGCCAGGGGCAGCGCCGCCGTCCCGCCGGCGCTGACTTTCGCCAGCGGCAGGTCGGCGGTCGAGGCGCTGTCGAGCAGGCCGCCCGCCAGGGCCTTCAGCGCGTCTTCCGAGGCGTTGAGCAGCCCGGCGGCACGCTCGTCGAAAGCCGCCAGCCGGCAGCGCGCGAACCAGTCGTCCACCTTGACGGCGACCGCCTGCACGGCCTCCCACGCGGCGGCGGTGCCGTCGCCGAGCGGCCGCGCGGCCGCCCCGGCGGCTTCCCATTCCGCCACGGCCTTCGCGGCGAAGCGTTCCTGCGCGGCGCTGGCGGCGTCGACGCCGATGCGCTCGCCGCCACCACCACTTTCGGCCAGCACCGCGCGCGCGGCGGCGGCGATCTTTTCGCCCTCGGCGTCGTCGGCCCGGATCGCCGCCAGCGGCAGTTCGCCGCCGCCCAGCGCGGCCGGGTCGACGAGCCGCGCGCCGGCCCAGCCCACGGCCGCGATCAGCTCGGGCGCGCGGATGTGGCCGTCGCCGTCGCTGTCGATCAGCGCCAGCGTGCGGCGGTCGAATTCGATGCCGTCGACCGGGCAGGACAGGGCGACCCAGAGCTTCTGGTCCAGCGCGCCGATGGCGAGCAGGTCGGCGGGGGTGTCGATGCGCGGCTGGTCGAAGCCGCCGGCGCGGAAGAAGCGCCAGGGATGGGAAGGCGTGGACATGGTGGCGGCCGTCGGAACGAAAGCTTCATCTTACCGCGCGAGGGGATATTGACGAAGCGGGGGGGCGGTGCGTATCGTGCCCGTTCCAAAACGAAAAGAACGGGGAGCAGTCATGTCCATCGGCCCTTCCGGCGGCCCGTCGATCCTGCGCCGCCTGATGTTCTCCTATCTCGGCTTCGGCCTCGGCGTCGCGCTGGTTTTTCCCTTCTACGCCAACATCTTCGTGACCTGGAAGCCCGGCATGCTGACCTGGTTCGTCGCCGGCTGCGTGGTCGCCGGCCTCTCGATCGGCGTCGTCAACTACTGGCTGCTCAACGCCATCCTGCTCGGCAAGCTGCGCCGCATCGCCGAGGTGGCGAACCGCATCTCGAACAAGGACCTCACCCAGCGCTGCGAAATGCAGAGCGCCGACACCGTCGGCGCGATCGTCGAGAGCTTCAACGCGATGGCCGCCAACCTGCGCGGGCTGATCGGCGACGTCGGGCAGCTGTCGGACGGGGTGAGCGGCGACGCCAGCGAGATCCACGTCGCCTTCGGCGGCGTGGCCGACCAGCTCGCCGCGCAGACGCGCCAGGTCGACGACATCCGCGCGGCGGTGGCCGAACTCGCCGGCACGGTCGGCGACATCGCCACGCATGCCGGCGCCACGGCCGAGCGCGGCCGCGCCGCCGCCGGGCAGGCGGCCGACGGCGGCCGCGTCGTGCAGGCCACCATCGCCGGCATGGAAGAGGTCGGCCGGCGCGTGGACGAGGCGGCGCAATCGGTCGAGAGCCTGCGCGCGCAGAGCCAGCAGATCGACGCCATCGTGCGCACCATCTCCGACATCGCCGACCAGACCAACCTGCTGGCGCTCAACGCCGCCATCGAGGCGGCGCGCGCCGGCGAGCAGGGCCGGGGCTTCGCCGTGGTGGCCGACGAGGTGCGCAAGCTCGCCGAGCGCACCACCGCCGCGACCAGCGAGATCGGCGCGATGATCGGCGCCATCCAGCAGATGATCGACGCGACCGTCAGGACCATCGGCACCGGGGCCGATGCCGCCGCCGCCGGCAGGGCGCGCGCCGGCGAGGCGGGCGCGGCGCTGGCCGCGATCATCGACGGTTCCGCCGAGGTGATGCGCCTCGTCGACGAAATCGCCCAGGCCACTTCGCGCCAGCAGGTCGGCGTGAGCCAGGTGGAGGACAGCATCGCGCGCATCGCCGACCTGATCGGCCGCATCCGCGACGCCGCCCACGAGGGCGCCGGACGCGCCAAGGCGCTCGCCAACACGGCCGGCGCGCTGCGCGGCAGCGTGCACGAATTCCGCGTCGCATGAACGTGCCCGCCGACTCGCCGCTGGTCGTCGACAATCTCGTCAAGCGCTACGGCGGCAAGCCCGCCGTCGACGGCCTCTCCTTCGCCCTCGAACGCGGCGAATGCTTCGGCCTGCTCGGCCCCAACGGCGCCGGCAAGACCACCACGCTGCGCTGCTGCCTCGGCCTCGTCGCCCCCGACGCCGGCGCCATCCATCTGCTCGGCGAACCGGTGCCGGAGCGTGCCCGCGAGGCGCGCGCGCGCGTCGGCGTCGTGCCGCAGTTCGACAACCTCGACCCCGATTTCAGCCTCGCCGAGAACCTGCTCGTCTACGGCCGCTACTTCGGCCTGCACGACCACGACATCAAGGCGCGCATTCCCGGCCTGCTCGAATTCGCCGGCCTCGCCGGCAAGGACGCGGGCAACATCCGCACGCTCTCCGGCGGCATGAAGCGCCGCCTCACGCTCGCCCGCGCGCTGGTGAACGACCCCGACCTGCTGGTGCTCGACGAGCCGACCACCGGCCTCGACCCGCAGGCGCGCCACCTGATCTGGGACCGCCTCAAGAAGCTGCTCGCCGCCGGCAAGACCATCCTGCTCACCACGCACTTCATGGACGAGGCCGAGCGCCTCTGCGACCGCCTCGCCATCATCGACACCGGCAAGCTGATCGAGGTCGGCGCGCCGCGCGCGCTGATCGCCGGGCAGATCGAGCCGCAGGTGGTGGAAGTCTATGGCGAGGGCGCCGAGGACTGGGCCGCCGCCGAGGCCGGCCACTACGCGCGCCGCTGCGAAGTCAGCGGCGAGACGGCCTTCTGCTACGTCGAGGACGCCGAGCCGCTGCTGCACCATCTCGCCGCGCGGCCGCAACTCAAGACCCTGCACCGCCCGGCCAACCTCGAAGACGTGTTCCTCAAGCTGACGGGGCGCGAGCTGCGCGACTGAGCGCGCGACCGGGGGGCCGCCCCGCCGTCCCGCCGGGGCTGACTTTCACACAGTGGCAGGGTTCGGCCAATTGCAGTCGTTCATGACCGGCCGGTTTGGAGGAGCGAGATTCTGTGCACGCCCGACCAGCGTGCTGCGTCGGCGACAGGCAGGCGTCATGTTCAGCCGACAAGAGCGGATTAGACTGGCGGATCGGCAGGAAGGAAGCGCCTCACGCGGAGGGCCGAAACCGGATCGGTAGCGGCGAATGTCCTCAGCCATTCGATCGTGTTCTCGCGCAATTTCTTTCCCTCCTCAGTTGCGTCCTCCCATTCTCCGATTTTGAGCAGCGTAGTCAGTCGGCGCGCGAACAGCCGCTCTTCCTTTGCGCCGGTGAGAAGAGGAACGATCTCGTCGAATCTCGCCTCGGCGATCGTGGTGATGTCATCGGAATTCCAGCCGCGGTTGAAGTCGATTGCATCGAGCGTCTTCGCCAAATCCATCGGCTCTTCGACGCGTGCGGCCTCTGCCTCAAGCACGGCCTTGAAGGTAGCATCGTATTTCTCACCAAAATGATCGCTAAGCGCCAAGGCTCCACGGCGATCTTGGTTCGCGGCAATGAACTGATTCAAGAGTTCCGTCGCCGCGACTTGCTGCTTGAGATCGAGCAGCACTTCATAGACAGCATGAAGCTCTGATGCGTTCATCAGGTTGAGCGCAGCCTTGGTCGTTTCCACTAGCTCCTCGAGAGCTACCCTGCTGTCGCCGACGCCCCACCAAAAGCGATGGATAGCGTCGTTGAATGCTTCTTTCCGAGCGCCCCCCACAATGCTTTGTGACAACTCCTCGGAAAGATCTCGAACAACTTTGTCGCGGAAGAATCCAGAGACGATGCCGGAATAGACTTCCTTATCCAGCGGGCTCGTTTCCGCGTAGCCATACCCCGCAATTAGCTTGTCCCAGTCGGACTCCCTTTTCTCCTGCTCGGTTAGCTCTTCTTTCTTCTTCTCCTTCCGGAAATACCTACTCCAGTCGGCGGTGCCGTATCCGAGAAGGTATTCAGTTGTAGGAAATTCATTCCGTGGAATGAAGTGCGCAACGCCGAAAAGGGCCAAGGTGTTGATTACATCGGCAAGCACGTTGGAATGCAGCCCATTCACGATGGCCGCCAATTCGTCGGCGAGCGCACCAAGCCGACTGATCACGCGAATGTTGGAAATCCCTAGACGAACGAGCCTCTCGCCCAAGATCTTGCCGGCCTCACTAGGTTTCGCCCCAAGTGCAACGACGCACGCCTCCTCAGGAGTAGGTGCGAAATCAACCGTTTCCTCAACGACCTTCTCGAGGTACGTCACTAATTCATCCTTGGCCTCGACACCCAACTTCTTCTGATTGGAAATAAGGAGCACGCGGCAATCCCTTTCTTCCTTTAGGAAAGAGGCAAGTCCGAGCACATCTGCGACGCGCAAAGTCGAAGGGATGCGTTCGAGATCGTCGAAACAGATCACCGCGTTCTTTACCGTTGCAAACGAGAGCTCTTGGGCGAGAGACTCAAGCTTTCCCAGATAGGGAATGACGGGCAAAATTTTCAGAATCTGCATCGGCTTCAGGCCGATCGCACCACCTTCGACTACGTCTCCCACCGTATCGCCGCGACTCGGTAGCTTGAGCGAGGAGATAACCTCTTCCGTTATCCGCTTTCGGACCTCTGCGAGTGAAGTGAGGCCGAACAAGGATACATACGCGTACCGGGGTCGAATCCCCTTCTTAGCCGCTCTTTCGAGTGCCTGCTTCCACTGGTATGTCTTCCCGGAGCCCCAGTCGCCGGTGAGCATTGCGACTCTCGGCGTTTCTATGGCAAGCAGCTTGTCAAGTCGATGTTGAACAACTTCCAGAGTCAATGTGACCTCCCTTGATCAAGCAATTTCAATCCGAGCACGGCCAGGCTCCCCACCTTGCACTACGCTTTCTTAGAGGGGGGCGATGGGACTCAGTCGGCAATCAGAGCTTGTCGTGGAAGAAGCGACCGCGCCCGCGAGATAAGCCGTGAATGTGCGGAAGTTTACCGATATTCGCGCTGCACGCCCATAGAGGGGCACCCTTCGCATAAAAGAGCCTATGTCTGGTTTCAGGCTCCGAGTCTTTCAGCCCGTACTACTGCAAAGGGTCGATAGTCGCCGTCCCGCCGGGAGTGACTTTTGTGGCTCCTCGCCAGTTTGCAATGCGTAACCACATAAGTTACAGTTCGCCATGATTCGTTCTTTCGCGCACAAGGGTCTGGAGTTGTTTCATCGCACCGGCGGCACGAAGGGCATTCAGGCGCGGCACGAGAAACGGTTGCGCCTGATTCTCGGCTTGCTTGATGCGGCGAAGGCCGTCGCGGACATGAACGCGCCCGGCTTGGCGCTGCATCCGTTGAAGGGCGACCGCAAGGGCTTCTGGGCCGTGACGGTGCAGGCGAACTGGCGGATCACGTTTCGGTTTGTCGATGGCGACGCCGAGGTTGTCGATTATCTGGACTATCACTAGAGGACGCCATGAACAGGATGCACAACCCGCCCCACCCCGGCGAAGTGCTGCGGGAACTCTGGCTGGAGCCGGCCGGCGTGACGATCACGGCGGCGGCGCTGGCGCTGGGGTGCAGCCGCAAGCATGTCTCGGGCATCGTCAACGGCCGCGCGGCGGTGACGGCCGACATGGCGCTACGCCTCGCGGCGTGGCTCAAGACGACGCCGGAATCCTGGCTGGGCATGCAGACGGCCTGGGATTTGTGGCAGGCAGCGCAGGCCGGCCGGCCGAAGATCAAGCCCTTGAAGCTCGCCGCCTGACGGCGGCGTTTGCCCCGCCGTCCCGCCGGGACTGACTTTTTTCAGCGCACCGGCGCGATGCCCCACTCGGCCACGCCTTCGGGCAGGCGCACCGCCTCGTAGCCGCGCTGGCGCAGCAGCTCGACGGCGTCCTTCGCCATCAGGCAGTAGGGGCCGCGGCAATAGGCGACCACGGTCTTGCCGGCGGGCAGCTCGGCCAGCCGGTTCTTCAGTTCGTCGAGCGGGATCGAGCGCGCGAAGGGCAGGTGGGCCGCCTCGTATTCGGCCGCCGGCCGCACGTCGAGCATGATCACCTCGCCCTTTTTCGCCAGCTTGACGAGGCTGTCGCGGTCCTGCGGCGCGAGCGCCCGCGGGTCGCTCGCCATCTGCGCGAGCGCCATGCGCAGCTCGACCAGCCGGTCCTCGGCGAGCGCGCGGATCGCCACCCAGAAATCGGCGACGGCGCGGTTGGCGATGCGGTAGATGACGTTCTTGCCCTGCTTCTCGGTCTCGACCAGATGAGCGGCGCGCAGCTCGCGCAGGTGGGCGCTCGCCAGCTTCATGCCGATGCCGGCCTCGCGCGCCAGCGTGTCGACGCTCTTCTCGCCCTGGCAGAGCAGCTCGATCAGCTCCAGCCGCTTCGGGCTGCACGCCGCCTTGCCGATGCGGGCCACCTGTTCGTAGAGCAGATCCTTCGTGCGTCGCGCGTCGTTCATGGCCCGCATGTTAACCGCGCCGGGAGAATTTGCTTGACAAGCCTCGGCTGCCCCGGCTAAATTAATCTAACGATCATTAGATTGTTAGCTGGTGGAGGCCGCCATGACAACCCTGTTCATCCTCAACGATCCGCCCTACGGCAGCGAGCGCAGCTACAACGGCCTGCGCCTCGCCAAGGCGCTCTCAAAGCAGGCCGGGCGGCAGGTGCGGGTCTTCCTCATGGGCGACGCCGTCGCGTGCGCCAAGGCCGGCCAGAAGGTGCCGGAGGGCTACTACAACGCTGGCGACATGGTGAAGATGGTCGCGGCGGCGGGCGAGGTCGGCCTGTGCGCCACCTGCCTCGCCGCGCGCGGCATCGAGGATGGCGAACTGGTGCCGGGCGCGCTGCGCCGGACGCTCGCCGACCTGGCGGCCTGGACGGCCGAAGCCGACAAGGTGCTGGTGTTCTGACCATGCTGCTCCTCGCCATCCTCGCCGGCGCGGCCACCGGCATCGTCCTCGGCCTGTTCGGCAGCGGTGGCTCGATCATCGCCATGCCGGCCCTGATGTTCCTGCTCGACGTCGAGGCGAAATCGGCCATCGCGATGAGCCTCGGCATCGTCGCGGTGACGGCGACGATCACGGCCGTCGACCACTGGCGCCATCGCAACGTCGATGTGCGCGTGGCGGCGGTGTTCGGCCTGTTCGGCATCATCGGCACCTTCGCCGGCGCGAAGGTCGGCGTCGTCACGCCGGTGGTGGTGCAGCTCGTGCTGTTCGCGCTGGTGATGTATGCGGCGGCGTGGAAGATGCTCAAGCCCGCGCTCGTGCCGCAGCTTTCGGCGGCCGGCGGCCTGCCGCCGCCGGAACGGGCGGTCGAGGTGCGCATGGGCCACATCGCCGCCCACGGCATCGGCGTCGGCGTGCTCACCGGCGTGGTCGGCGTCGGCGGCGGCTTCCTGATCGTGCCGGCGCTCGCGCTGCTCTCGGGCCTGCGCATGAAGCTCGCCATCGGCACCTCGCTGGCCATCGTCGCCGCCAAGTCCTATGCCGGCTTCTTCGGCTATCTCGGCGCGGTGCCGATCGACTGGAGCGTCATGGGCTCCTTCACCGCCGTCACCATCGCCGGCAGCTTCGCCGGCACCCGGCTGGCGCACCGCTTCTCGCAGGAAACGCTCAAGCGCGGCTTCGGCGGTTTTCTGGTGATCGTCGCCACCTACATTCTCATTAAAAGCGCGCCATGAGCCCGGTCAAGGTCATATCCCAGCAGCCGCCCGGCGGGCGCTGCACCCTGTATGCCGGCTACGCCGACGCCATCGCAGCAACGCTCGGCTGGTCGCAGACCATCGTCCATGACGAATGCCGCGACGCCCACGGCGACGGCTTTCCCAGCCTCTGGATACGCGATGTCGCGATCCAGCCGGCGGACGGCGTGATCCTGTCGCCGGAAGACATCTGCGACTTCCTGCGCCAACAAGGCGAGCCGGGCGAGCGCATGGATGTCTTGCAGGCCCGCTTGCAGGTTATCCTCGACGACTTTCTGGAGCACTGGAATCCGGGCACATGACGACAGGGACGGCTTCACCGAAAAACAACGTGCTGCGCCTCGCCGCCAGCCAGGCGCTGATGCTGTCCGCCATCGTCATGTCGATGGCGGTCGCCGGCATCGTCGGCGCGCAGCTGGCGCCCGACGCCGGGCTGGCGACGCTGCCCATCGCCGCGATGGTGGTCGGCGTGGCGATCGCCTCGCTGCCCGCCGGGCTGCTGATGCGCCGCGTCGGCCGCCGCGCCGGCTTCCTGTTCGGCGCGACGCTCGGCGTCGGCGCCAGCCTGCTGTCCGCCCATGCGTTGCAGGCGCAATCCTTCGCGCTGTTCGTCCTCGGCCATTTGCTGCTCGGCGCCTATCAGGGCTTCGCCAACTACTACCGCTTCGCGGCGGTCGAGGCTACCGGTCCGGAGCAGGCCGGCAAGGCCATTTCGCTGGTAGTGGCGGCGGGCATCGTCGCGGCCTTTCTCGGGCCGCAGATCGGCCAGTGGGGGCGCGACCTGTTTCCGGCGCAACTGTTCGTCGGTGCCTACCTGATCCAGGCGGCCCTGAGCGTGGCCGCGCTCTTCCTCCTCCTCGGCCTGCGCCTGCCCGCCGTGGCAATCGTGCAAAAAGGCGAGGCGCGCCCGTTGGGCGAAATCGTCCGGCAGCCCGCGCTGATCATGTCGATCTTCGGCGCGTCGGTCGGCTACTCGGCGATGATCATGGCGATGACCGCCACGCCGCTCGCCATGCTCGGCTGCGGCCTGCCCGGCAGCAGCGTGACGCCGGTGATCCAGTGGCACGTGGTCGGCATGTTCGCGCCGTCCTTCTTCACGGGCAACCTGATCAAGCGCTTCGGCGCGCCCCGCATCATGCAGGCCGGCTTCGTGCTGCTGCTCGCCCACGTCGCGGTGGCGGTTTCCGGCCTCGAATTCCTGCACTTCCTGTCGGCGCTGGTCCTGCTCGGCCTCGGCTGGAACTTCGCCTTCATCGGCGGCACGACGCTGCTGACGCAGACCTACCGGCCCGCCGAGCAGCTGCGCGTACAGATGGTCAATGAATTCATCGTCTTCGGCCTCGTCGCCACCGCCTCGCTCTCCGCCGGCTGGCTCTACGCGCGCTTCGGCTGGGTGCTGCTCAACCTGTCGATGGTGCCGCTGCTGGTCGTCGCCCTGCTGGCCGCCGCGCGCATGGCGCGCGCGAATCGCCCCGTCCCGTGCCCCGCATGAAAATCGCCCGGCTGTTCCTGCTGGCCGGTCTGCTGGCCGGCACCGCCGCCGCGCAGGATGGCATGGAGATGCGCCATCTCGTCCGGAATGACACCATCGTACTTGGCGCCAATCCGCTGACGTCAGCGTCGCGCACGGCTTTCTACACCGCGCGGGGTTTCCCGGCGGCGGCGATCCGGCCCTACGCCGAGGCTTGCGGTTTCTCGTTCGGCATGCAGAATGCCGGCGCCTCGGGGATTCGCACGCGGCTCGCCGACTGGCACGTCGTCGGCGCCGACGGCAGGCGGATCGCTTTCAGGCCGCCGGAAGCCTGGGACATCGACTGGGGAAAGGCCGGGCTGCCGCCGGCCGCGCGCATCGCCTTTCGCTGGGCGCAATTCCAGAGTGAAAACCTGTTTGAACCGGGTGACTGGATCATGGGCATGGCGACGCTGGAGATGCGTCCCGCCGTGCCGTTCCGGCTGGTCGCCCGCTATCGCGATGAAAAGGGAAACCATGAAATCGTTCTCGACCAGCTCGCCTGCGCCGACTGAGCGCCGGCGCTTCCTCGCCGGCCTGCTCGCCCTTGCCGCGGCGTCCTCCGCGACGTGGGCGCAGGGCCGGGGCATGACCCCCCTGCCCGCCGCCGCCGCGGCGCCGGCGTTGCGGCTCAGGGACGCCGACGACCGGCCGGTCGATCTGGCCCGCTACCGGGGCCGCGTCGTGCTGGTGAACTTCTGGGCGACCTGGTGCCCGCCCTGCCGCAAGGAGTTCCCGTCGCTGGCGCGCGTCAGGAAGCTGTTCAAACCGGACGAATTCGAGGTCGTCGCGGTCAATGTCGGCGAAGACCCGGAAACCGCATTCTCCTTCACCGGCATCACCGATTTCCCCGTCGTCTTCGATCGCGCCGCGCAGACGATGGCGGACTGGAAGGTCAGGGCCCTGCCGACCACCTTCCTCGTCGACCGCCAGGGCCGGCTCGCCTACCGCGCCACCGGCGGCCGTGAGTTCGACGATCCCGACATCGTCGCCCTGATCCGCGCGCTGGCCGCCGTGGAATAAAAGCGCCGCCGCCGCCGTCCTACAACGACCGACTTTTTCCGGGACATCCACCATGCCGCTGCGCCACCTCCTCGTTCTCGTCGCCTGTTGCCTCGCCGCCGCGTCGGCGCGCGCCGACTACCAGCCGAAGGCGGAGAGGGTGGCGGACAACGTCTATGCCATCGTCGGCCCGCTCGGGCAGCGCAGCGCGGCGAACGACGGCCTCAACGCCAACTACGGCTTCATCGTCACGCCGGCCGGCACGATCCTGATCGATGCCGGCGCCAGCCGGCTCGGCGCGCAGAAGCTTGAAGCCGCGATCCGCGCGGTGACCGACAAGCCCGTGCGCTGGGTCATCAATACCGGCAGCCAGGACCACCGCTGGCTCGGCAACGACTGGTTCGCGGGCCAGGGCGCCGAGATCGTCGCGCTCGAACGCACCGTCGCGACGCAGGAGCGCCAGGCCAAGCAGCAGCTCGACGGCCTGCGGCGCTTCCTCGGCGACCGTCTCGCCGGCACCCGCCCGACGACGGCGACTCGTCCCCGCGCCGCGCCCGCCACGCTCGAACTCGGCGGCGAAACGCTGACGCTCATTCCCACCGACGCGCACTTTCCCGGCGACGCCATGGTGCATCTGCCGCGGCGGAACATCGTCTTCGCCGGCGATCTCGTCTATGTCGACCGGCTGCTCGGCGTGATGCCGGCGTCGAGCGTGAAGAACGGCCAGCGCGCCTTCCGCGCGCTCGCCGCGCTCAAGCCGGCGCGCATCGTGCCGGGCCACGGCCGCGTCTCCGGCCTCGCCCGGGCGCGGCGCGAGACCGGCGACTACTATGAATTCCTGGCGGGCACCATCGGCAAGGCGGCACAGGACATGGAACCGATGGACGTGGTGCTGGACAAATACGCCGACCTGCCGGCCTTCCGCCATCTGGAGAATTACAAGGACCTGCACCGCGCCAACATGAACCGCGCGTTCACCGAGTTCGAGGGAATGTAGGCGGGCGGAACTAGAATTGGCGCAAGCATTCCAATAATTCTTTCCGGAGGAAAACCATGGCTGCGATCCTGCGTTTCGGCGAACCCCGCGACGGCTTCGACGTGCCCGTGCTCGACGAGCGCGAGGTGCGGGCGGGCGCCGGCATCCTGTTCCTGCTGGCGCTGGTCGCCTTCATGAACAGCTGGCTGGTCGGCGACTTCCACTACACGCGCGTGTTCGTCGTCGCCTTTCTCGTCGACTTCGTCATCCGTGTCGCGCTCAACCCCAGATTCTCCCCGACCCTGATCCTCGGCCGGCTGGCGGTGCGCCACCAGGCGCCGGAATGGACCGGCGCGCCGCAGAAGCGTTTCGCCTGGGGCATCGGCCTTGCGCTGGCGGCGACGATGTTCTACCTGATCGTTCTCAACGAGGTGGTCGGGCCGGTGAACCTCTTCATCTGCCTGTTCTGCCTGCTGCTGCTGTTCTTCGAGTCGGCCTTCGGCATCTGCATCGGCTGCAAGATCTACGAACTGGCCTTCCGCAAGTCGGCCCGGCACTGCCCCGGCGGCGTTTGTCCGGCCGACCCCGTGCCGGCGAAAAAAGTCAGCGCCGGCGAGACGGCGATCCTCGTCGCCTTCATGGCCTTCGTGCTGCTGCTCGGCCAGCATCTGCCCGCGCGGAGCCAGCAGCCCGCGGCACGCGCGGATGCCGCGCCTGCCGCCGCGGTTGTCGACGACAAATGCACGCCGCCGGACTGGGCCGTGCAGATGGGCCACGCCGAGAAGTGGAAGCTGCATAACAACTGCAAGTGACGCCGGGGCCGGCCACCGGCAGGGTCTCGACCCCGCCGGCATCTCCCCGCTCACTTGTCGAACTTGTAGTAACGCTGCGCCAGCCAGGCGGCGATATCCTCCTCGTCTTCCGGGAACAGGCCGGCGTTGACCATGGCGTTGCAGGCAGCGACGCGCTGGCCGAGCGCCTTGCGGTCGTGGATCTTGCGGTCGGCGCGCAGGTACATTTCGGCCCCGTCGCCGCCATAACGCTTGACGTGGCAGCTGACGCACTGCTTGTCGTGCAGCGCCTTGCCGCGCGCCGCGTCGGCGGCGAGGGCCGGCGCCTGAAGGCAAAGCGCCAATACCAGAATGATCGTTGCCCGCATGCGGCACCTCGTTTTCTTCACATGTCTCTCCTTGATAGATTGGTTTAGTATTCAAGTCAACTATCTAATGGGTGCGTCTCATGGTGGAATACCGGCTGATCACGGTCTGGCACATCGAGGCGCCGCTGGAGGCGGTCTATGCGGCCGTGTCCGAGCCGCTGCGCTGGCCGGAGTGGTGGCCGGATGCGCAACGCGTCGTGGAGCGGGAAGCCGGGGCGGCCGACGGCGTCGGGCGGCGGTTGCAGTGTGCCTGGCAGGGCCGCTGGCTGCCCTACCGCTTGCAGTTCGACCTGCTCACCACGCGCATGCAGCCGCCGGCCACCGTGGAGGGCGAGGTCAGGGGCGATCTCGAAGGCTTCGGGCGCTGCCTGTTCTCGCAGCAGGGTACGGTCACCACCGTGCGGCACGAATGGCATGTCCGCACCACGCGGCGCTGGATGAACCTGCTGGCGCTCTGTGCCCGCCCGCTGTTCACGCGCAACCATGCACTGGCCATGCGGCGCGGCGGCGAAGGTCTGGCCGCCCTGCTCGGCGCGCGCCTGCTGGGACTGGAACACGGCGAACTGGCCGCCGCCCCGCGCGCACTTGATCCGCTGGCGGCAATTGGCGCCGGACTGCTGGCCGGTGTTCTGGCCACGGGAGTCCAGCTCGTCCTGTGGTGGCTGGCGGGGATGCCGGTGATGGAAACCCTCTGGCGCGACACCCGGCTGACGGCCGCCATCCTGCTCGGGCCGGCCGCGCTCGCGCCGCCGTGGGCCATCTGGCTGCTTGCCGCGTCGATCCACTTCACGCTGTCTGCTGGCTACGGGCTCGCGTTCGCCCGCCCCGTCGCCCGCCTGCCGACTGGCCGCGCCCTGCTGGCGGGCGGCGCCTGCGGCGCGTTGCTCTATGCCGTCAATCTTCATGGCTTCACGCTGCTGTTTCCCTGGTTCGCGGCGGCGCGCGGCTGGATTACCGGCCTGACGCACATCGCCTTCGGCGTGCTGCTGGCGGCCGGTTATCTCATCCTGCGTGCGCGCCGGTCATCGCCGCCGGCACCACCCAGAGATCGAACTGCTCCTCCGTGACGTAGTCGAGCGCCAGCGCCGCCTGCTTCAGCGTCATGTTCTCGCGCTGCGCCAGTTGGGCGATTTCCGCCGCCTTGTCGTAGCCGATGTGCGGCACCAGCGCGGTGACCAGCATCAGCGAGCGTTCCATGAGTTCGGCGAGCCGTGCCCGGTTGGCGACAATGCCGCGCGCGCAATGCGTCTCGAAACTGCTCATGCCGTCGGCGAGCAGGCGCACGCTTTGCAGGAAGTTGTGGATGATGAGCGGCTTGCAGACATTCAGCTCGAAGAGGCCGGCAGCGCCGCCGATGCCGATGGCGACGTCGTTGGCCAGCACCTGGCAGCAGAGCATGGCGAGCGCCTCGCACTGGGTCGGGTTGACCTTGCCCGGCATCATCGAGCTGCCGGGCTCGTTTTCCGGGATGGCGATTTCGCCGAGCCCCGAGCGTGGCCCGGAGGCGAGCCAGCGGATGTCGTTGGCCAGTTTGGTCAGCGCCACGGCCAGCACCTTGAGCGCGCCGTGGGCGGCCACCAGGCCGTCGTGGGCGGCGAGGGCGGCGAACTTGTTGGCGGCGCTCGCGAACGGCAGGTCGCCGTCGACCGCCAGCCGCGCCGCGACGCGGGCGCCGAATTCGGGATGGGCATTCAGCCCGGTGCCGACCGCCGTGCCGCCGACCGCCAGCGGATACAGCGAGGGCAGGCCGGCTTCGATCACCGCGCGGGCATGCTCGAGCTGGGCGACGTAGCCGGAAAACTCCTGCCCGAGCGTCAGCGGTGTCGCGTCCTGCAAATGGGTGCGGCCGATCTTCAGGAAGGGAGCGAACTCCTCCGCCTTCGCGTGCAGGGTCGCGCGCAGGCGCTCCAGCGCCGGCAGCACGCGCTGCACGATGCCGAGCGCCGCCGCCAGGTGCATCGCGGTGGGGAAGATGTCGTTGGTCGACTGGCCGAGATTGACGTCGTCGTTGGGATGGATGCTTTGTCCGTCGCCGAGCAGTTGCGCGGCGCGGCGGGCGAGCACCTCGTTCATGTTCATGTGCGTCTGGGTGCCCGAACCGGTCTGCCAGACGGAGAGGGGGAACTCGTCGGCATGCTGTCCGGCGATCACCTCATAGGCCGCCGCCGCGATGGCGTCCGCCTTGTCCGGCGCCAGCAGGCCGAGATCGCGGTTCGCCAGCGCCGCGGCGCGCTTGACCGCGGCGAGGGCGTGAATCAGTTCGGCGGGCATGCGTTCGCCGGAGATGGCGAAATGTTCAAGCGACCGCTGCGTCTGCGCGCCCCACAGACGCGCGGCGGGGACGGCGATTTCGCCGCAGGAATCCCGCTCGATGCGTGTGGCGTTCATGGTCAGCTTCCGGCGTGCAGTTCCTCGTTCAGCGTGTCGATCACGTCCGACCAGTCGGCATCGACGAGCAGGCTCTCGCGCAGGAAGGCGGCCTGCGTCGGCCTCCAGAAAGGCGCGTCGGCCAGCCGCACCGTGGCGGGCAGGGGACTATGCGTCGCGATGAAGCGCTCGATTTCTCCCGGCCCGGCGGGCAGGCCGAGCTGGGAGAACAGATCGCTCATGCTGTGTTGCGGAGCTTCCATGATGGCTTCTCCTCAGCTTGCCGAACCGAAGGACGCATCGCTGGCGTAGGGCGGCGCCGGCACGCCCGCCAGACGCGAACCCTGGCTGACCGGCCCCTTGGGGAAGGCCTGATACAGGTAGCGGCGCCCGCCTTCATCGGCGAAATCCCGCTCCAGCTGGCGGATCACCTGCCGCGCGTTCTCCGCGCGCCCATTCTTGCGATGCAGGTTGCGCAAGGCATAGATCACATGCCACTGCGTTTCGGAGAGCTCGCCCAGTCCTTCGGCCAGCGCCTGCTGCTTGGCGATGGCCCGCGACCAGCCCGGCAGGCCGACCATGTTGCCGTCCGGGTCGTGGCCGCCCGCTTCCAGATTTTCCATTCCCTTGTTGATGTCGAGCATGTCGTTCTCCCTTGTTCAGGTCAGCTTGCTCGTCCACTCGTCCAGCGCGACGCAGGCTTTCGGCGTCGGCTGGCGCGGATCGTCCAGCTGGTTGATCTGGCAGAGGTATTCGTTGCCATCGGCGTCGTGCAAGTTGCTGTAGGGCGAAGCCCCGTAGGGGTCGAAGGCGCTGGAATCCGCGTAGATGAACGCGAAGTCGTTGCCGACGTCGATCTCCAGCTTGCCGCCGTGGCTCTCGCCATAATCGCGCCAGCGTCTGTTCAGGTCGGCGCCCTCGATGACGGGCGACATGCGCCCCGCTTTCCGGTCGTGCCAGGCGACCAGCACGGGCTCGATTACTTCCTTGTCCATCCCGGCCCGCGTCGCGGCCAAGGCGGCGGCGTGCGGATAATCCAGATCGGTTTCCAGATAGGCTACGTGTGCTTGTCTCATTTCCATCTCCGGTGGTGCTACCCGGCATCGCGCCCGCCGGCCGGATTGCCGGCAAAAGAGCGATTCCGTATTTCATCTGCTAATAGTAGACTAATTTTGTCGGAAATGGTTCGTTGTTTTCAGGCCAGCCAGAGCCAGACGATGGCGAGCGTCGCCAGTGTCGCGGGCACCCCGATGCGCGCGTGGTCGCGCCAGTCGATCCCGATGCCGCTCTTCTTCGCGAGGTCGACGACGATCAGGTTGGCGATGGAGCCGACCAGCAGCAGGTTGCCGGCGAAGGTACTGACCAGCGCCAGCAGCGTGGCGGACTCGGGGCCGCCGGGGTCGGATAGGTGCGGCATCAGCAGCATCACGGCCGGCACGTTCGAGACGAGGTTGGACAAGCCCAGCGCGGCGACGAACAGCGGCCCCGGCTCGGCCAGATGCACGCCCTGCGCCGCCAGCCAGCCCACCGCCTGCGCGGCGAGGCCAGTGGTCTCGAAGGCGTGGTTGACGACGAACAGGCCGATGAACAGCACCAGCAGCTCCCAGTCCACGAAGCCGAGCACGTGCGAGGAATGGAATCGCCGCGAGAGCAGCAGTACGCCGGCCCCCACCAGCGCGGCCACTTCGCGCGGCCAGTCGGTGCACAGGAAGACGAGCAGCAGCGCCGTCGCGACGGTCAGCCCCTTGACGGTCTGCCAGCGGTCGAAGGCCGGCGCGTCGTCGGGCGGCAGCGCGGCCGGCGTGGCGGCGGCCGGCGCATGGCGCAGCCGCCAGGCAAGGAAAGCCCACAGCACGCCGAGCGAGAGAAGCACCGGCGGCAGCGCCCGCGCTGCGTAGGCGGCGAAGTCGAGCCGCAGCACCGAGCCGATCAGCATGTTCTGCGGATTGCCGATCAGCGTCGCCGCCGAGCCGATGTTCGCCGCGCAGGCCAGCCCGACGAGGAAGGGCAGCGGCGGCAGGCGGCG
The DNA here is from genome assembly GCA_040754195.1 of Pseudomonadota bacterium. Classification (GTDB taxonomy): domain Bacteria; phylum Pseudomonadota; class Gammaproteobacteria; order Burkholderiales; family Rhodocyclaceae; genus Sulfuricystis. Next base: position 256,625 of record JBFMDJ010000027.1, read on the forward strand.
TTGCAGGCAGATGCGCGCCACGACGGGCGTCATGGCGAGGCAGACGATGTCGTTCGAGAACACGGCGGCAAGCGCCGCCGCCACCGCCAGCAGCGCCCCGAGCAGTCCGGCGGGCGAATGGGGCAGCGCGGCGACACGGCGCGTCACGGCGGTGTAGAAACCGCCCAGCCGCATCTGCGCCGACACCACCATGAACGCGAACAGCAGCAGGATCGTCGGCAGATCGACCGAACGCGCCGCCTCTTCGGTATCCACCGCCCCGATGCCGATCACCCCGATCGCGCCAAGCAGCGCCACCCCCGCGCGGTCGAGCCTCAGCCGCGGCAAGCCGCCGAGGAACATGCCGACATACACCACGGCGAAGATCGCGACGACGCCCCAGTCGATGGCGTCGTGGCCGGGGGGAAGGGTGGGCATGGTGGCGGGCAGGAATGAAAAGGCGCCCATGATGCCGCACTTGGAGAAGATGCGCGTGGGCAAAATAGTCGCCGTCCCGCCGGGGCTGACTTTTTTCCCCGGCGCGGGGAATTTTGATTAAATTGCGGCTTCCCCGCCACATGCCCTGCAGGAGACATGACATGTCCGCACAAAAATACCGCCTGGTGACCCGCAGCGACTTCGACGGCCTGGTTTGCGCCGTGCTGCTGAACGAGCTCGACCTGATCGACGACATCAAGTTCGTCCATCCGAAGGACATGCAGGACGGCAAGGTCGAGATCACCGGCCGCGACATCACGACCAACCTGCCCTACGTGCCGGGCGTGCATCTGGCCTTCGACCACCACTTGTCGGAAACCTTCCGCAATCCGGGCGAGCGGCCCGAGCACATCATCTATCCGGACGCGCCCTCCGCCGCGCGCGTGGTGTTCGAGCACTACGGCGGCAAGAACCGCTTCCCCGCCGCGTTCAACGACATGATGGCGGCGGTGGACAAGGCCGACTCGGCGCAGTTCACGAAGGACGAGATCCTCGACCCGCAGGGCTGGGTGCTGCTCAACTACCTGATGGATTCGCGCACCGGCCTCGGCCGCTTCCGCGAGTTCCGCGTCAGCAACTACCAGCTGATGATGGACCTGATCAAGTATTGCCGCGACCATGGCATCGACGACATCCTCAGGCTGCCGGACGTCAAGGAGCGCGTCGACCTCTACTTCGAGCACGCCGCGAAGGCGAAGGAACAGATCCGGCGCTGCGCCACCGTGCATGGCAACCTCGTCGTGCTCGACCTGCGCAACGAGGAGACGATCTGGGCGACCAACCGCTTCATGATCTACGCGATGTATCCCGAGACCAACATCTCGATCCATGTGATGTGGGGCGTGCAGAAGCAGAACACCGTGTTCGCCACCGGCAAGTCGATCCTCAACCGGACGTCGAAGACCAGCATCGGCGAACTGATGCTGCAATACGGCGGTGGCGGCCACGAGAACGCCGGCACCTGCCAGATTGCCAACGATCAGGCCGACATCGTGCTGCACAAGCTGATCGCGCGCATCAACGCCGACGGTTGATCCCCTGCCGCAATTGAATTTCGCCCCGCCGGCCCTGTCGCCGCGCGCCCTCGCGGTGTGGCGGCGCAATTTCCTCGTCTGGCGCAAGCTCGCCCTGCCCTCGCTGCTGGGCAACCTCGCCGACCCGATGATCTACCTGTTCGGCCTCGGCTACGGGTTGGGCGGCCTGCTGCCCGAGGTGCAGGGGCAGAGCTACATCGCCTTCCTTGCCGCCGGCACGGTGTGTGCCTCGACGATGAACGCCGCCTCCTTCGAGGCGCTCTACTCCAGTTTCGCGCGCATGCACGTGCAGCGGACCTGGGAGGCGATCATGAACGCGCCGGTGGGGCTCGATGACGTGGTGGCGGGCGAATGCCTGTGGGCGGCCACCAAGGCCAGCATCTCCGGCGCGGCGATCCTGCTGGTGATGGCGCTGCTCGGCTTCGTCGCCGGGCCGCTGGCGCTGCTGGCCCTGCCGGTGATCCTGCTCGCCGGCCTGTGCTTCGCCGCGCTCGGCCTGATCATGACCGCGCTGGCGCCTTCCTACGACTTCTTCATGTATTACTTCACGCTGTTCGTCACGCCGATGGTGCTGCTGTGCGGGGTGTTCTTCCCGGTCGAGCAACTGCCGGCGGCGGTGCGCTTCGTCTCCGACTGGCTGCCGCTGTCGCACATGGTCCAGTTGGTGCGTCCGCTGGCGGCGGGCAGCGCGCCGGCGGACGCGCTGCTGCATGTCGGCGCGCTGGCGGCGATCGCCGGCGCGGCCTTCTGGGTCGCGCTGGGCCTGACGCGGCGGCGCCTGCTCAAGTAGCCGCCGTCCCGCCGGGACTGACTATTTGTATTTGTAGAGGGAGAGCCGGGTGTCCAGCTTGAGCTGGGGAATGTCGCCGGGCGCGGCGGGACTGGCCAGCCACGCGCCCAGCAGCAGACCGGCGGCCAGCGCGCCGGCGGTGATCGGGACGAGGGCGCGGCGCGGCGCGGGCGGCGCGGGTGGCGGCCCGGGACGGCGGATGGGGTCCGCCGGCGCCGCCGGCAAGGCTTCCGTGCGCAGCGCCGCGAGCTGGGCGGCAGCGGCGGCGAGTTCCTCCTCGACCGCCGCGCGTTCGCGGCGCGCGGCATCGAATTCCGCCTCGGCCTGACGGCGGGCCGTTTCGGCGGCGGTGGCCTCGCGTTCGGCGACGAGACGTTGCGCCGCGATGCGGGCGGCCTCCTCCTCGGCCGCGAGCTTCGCCAGCGCCAGCGTCTCGGCGGCCTGCTCGGCTTGCACGCGCTCCTGCGCGGCGGCCAGCGCGGCGCGCTCGGCGGCGACCTTTTCCTTTTCCAGCGCGACGATCTCGGCCTCGCGCTTCGCGCGCGCGGCGGAGGCTGCGGCGAGGTCGGCGAGCGCCTGTTCCTTGCGCCGCGCCTCGGCGCAGGCGTTCTGCTCGGCTTCCAGCCGGGTGCGCAGGGCCGCTTCGGCGGCTTGTTCGGCGCGCGCCTTCTCGATGGCGAGGCGGCGCACCTGCGCCTCGTTGGCGGCGCG
>JBFMDJ010000028.1:0-4210 GCA_040754195.1 Pseudomonadota bacterium
TGGCGCTTGATAAGTCGACCACCAGCGCGCCCTTGTAGCCGACCACCTCCACGTCGCGGTCGGGACCGACGATCATCGCCGTGTTCTCGTCGATGCCCAGGCCCAGCTTGTAGCCTTTTTGCAGCATGGCCGGCAGCATGCGAGCGAAGCGCCCGCGCACCAGCAGGTGCTGGTCGATGAAGACGTCGTTGCCGATGAAGCCGAGGCCGTTCGTGATTTCCTGGCCGTCGGTCAGGCCGAGTTTCAGGGTCGCCAGCACCGGCTTCGGGTGCCCGAACATGGTGCTGCTCATGATGGCCGCGCCGGCGCTGCTGCCGGCGATGACGCCGCCGCGCCGGTACAGGTCCCAGAGGGCGTGGAGCACCAGGGTGTTGCTGCCGTCGGGACGGCGCAGGGCGCGCGTGATGCGGGCCTGGTCGCCGCCGGCGAAATAGGCGCCGCCGGCCGCGCGCACGGAGGCGGCAATCTCGGGATCGTCGGCCGCCGCCTGGTAGTCGATGCCGGTCAGGCGGACCGCGACGGGAACAAAGAAGGGTTTCGCGCCGTATTTGCCGAGCCGCTCGACGAGGGCGCTGCCGGCTTTCTCGGGGTTGGCCGAGGCCGAGGCGAACACGGCGATGCGCGCGCCCTGCCCGCCGGCGAGCGCGACGATGCGCTCCCAGACGGCGGCGTTATCCGGGCGCAGCGCGCCGCCGATGATGACGAGCGACCCTTTCGAGGCCGGCAGCTCGGCGGCCTGCGCCGGGGCGCCCAGCAGGGAAACGGCAAGCGCGACAGAAGTGGCAACCGAACCGGCGATAGAAGTAGATGCAGGCCACATACGACCTCCTCTCGAACGCAAATCCTAAGCCTGATTCGAGTCGGGAGGCGCAGTGTTGAGGTTTCTCAGGAGAGATAAATGTTCGGAAAGTAACGTTCCATCAGCGTTTCCGGCTTGGCCAACGGGGTGAAACCGAAGCGTTCATACAAGCCCTGCGCATCGTTGGTGGCCACCGTGATGCGGCGCAGGCGCTGCAGGCTGGGGTGGCGCAGGATGGCGGCGACGAGTTGCTTGCCGTAGCCATGGCCGCGATACTCCGGCGCCACGAACAGGTCGGCAAGGTGGGCATAGGTGGCGAAATCGGTGACCACGCGGGCAAACGCGATATGGCGGCCGTCCAGGTAGCCGCCGAAGCACAGCGAATTCTCGATGGCCCGCTCGACCAGCGGTTGCGAGATTCCCACCGCCCAGCTCGACTGCTCGCTGAGGAAGCGGTAGATCATCGGGATGTCGAGCCTTGCCTGGTCGGTGCTGACCTGGAAACTGGAGTCGTTGGTAGTCATTGCCTGTTCACCCGGCGTTCGTCTGACGAAAAACCAATTCTAGCGCCGTTTGCATAATCGATAAGATTCGATTGCCGCCATGCCATACGGCCAGTGCGACTACTGCGACGGCGGCGCTGGCGCCGGCTGGCGCCCCTGCAGGTAGCGTTCCGGCAGCGCCAGCCCACCGTCCTCGGCGCGCCAGACGAGGTTGGCGATCCACCAGCGCTTGCCGTCGTGGGCCAGCTGGATGCTGTTGATGCCGCGCATGAAGGGCCTGGCGTCGTTGGGCGAGCGCAGCAGCTCGTAGGTGCTGAAGACATGCGCCAGCTGGCCGAAGGATTCGGTGGTGCGCGCGATTTCGCGCTCGTAGAAGCCGCTCGTGTTGAAGGCGCTCATGTTGCGGCTGATGTAGTCCTCGACCGTCATCGCGCGCAGGCCGAAGCCGCCTTCCTGGCGCGGCATGATCACCATCAGTTTCGCGTCGGGCGCGAACAGGGCGCGCATGCGGTTCCAGTTGCGCGGCGCGCCGGCCGGGCCGGAAATCACGTCATACAGGGCGGCGACGATGGTGTCGACCGAGGCGCCGTCGGCCTCCTTCGCCGTTGCCGGCTGGGCCGGGGCAAGTTGTGCCTGGGGCTGCGCCAGCGCGGCGCCGCTGCCCGTTGCGATTGCCATGGCCAAACCCAGCCGCATCCATCGTTTCATCGTCATTTCCCTTGCATACGTTAACGACGGAATGATCGGCTATTTTGCGCGCCTTGTCATCTGCGGCCCGGCGCCGGCGAGCAGCAGCCTGTGCGCTTCGCTGCGTACCGGATCGGCGCCGCTGCGCACCGCGGCGATGGCGTCCCTGACGGAATAATCGGGCGTAATCCCCTTGCCGACGAAATCGCTTCCATCGGCAAAGGTGTCGCGCTTGACGCAGATGCGGGCCTGCCCGCCTCCCGGCAAATCGAGCACCAGGGCTTGCCCCGTGCTGCCGCCGGTCGCCTCCCCGACCAGGATTCCGCGTCCTGCCTGCGCATACATGGCGGCGAAGTCTTCGGCCGCCGAAAACGTTTTCGGTCCGATGAGAACGGCGACCGGTCCATCGAAGCGCTGGCCGGCAGGCAGGCCGGGGAGATGCGCTGGCGCCGCCAGCGGGCGCCACGAGACCGAGTCGCCCGCCTGCGCACGGAAGCTCTGGTCCTCGAAGCGCACGCGCCCGCGCATCGGCTCGACCGGCTTGTCCATCAGGTAGGAGAGGATGCGCAAGCCATGGCCCGTCGATCCGCCGCCATTGCGCCGGACATCCAGGATCAGGCCTTTTGCCCGCCGTATTTCCGGCAGCGCCTGTTCGAAAGCCTTGACGCCTGCATCGCTCTCGAAATGATCGAGGCGGAGATAGGCGATCCCGTCGTCGGAGACATGGAAGGGGAAGGCGTTTTCCGCGCGTCGCTCCGCACCGCTGCGCGCGACCGTCATCCTGCGCAGCCGGCCCTTGCCGTCCCTGATCGTGAGCGCGACGGGCCGCTTCGCGTCGCCTGCCAGCAACTGGTAGGAATACATGCGGACATGCCGGTCCTGGCGCGTCGAACTGCTGACGAAAGGCCGCACGAATCGTTCGGCGTACTCCTTGACCGGCACCCCGTCGACGGCGACGATCTCGTCGCCCACACTGATCGACCGGGCCAGGCGCCGGTCATGCACGGCCCGCACGACCACGACATCCTCGACCAGTTCGGTGTCGACCGGAGGCCGCGCAAAAAAAAGCGCAGCGAGCTCCCCGGGCGGGTAGATGTTGGTATGCCCGTCCTGTAGCAGGGGGGCGAGCTGCATGAGGACGCGGTAGTACCCTGCCGTCGTCTTCGCCTCCATGACCTTGCCCAGGTACTCCATGTAGAGCGCGTCCCAGTCCAGCACCGGCATGAGATCGACATTGGCGAAGTTGTGGCGCACCTCGGACCAGAAATGCGATAGCCCGGCAATGCGCTGGCGGCGGGTCAGCGTCGCGCTGAACGGCGTCGCAAAACTCTTGCTGGACGCGATGGCGCCTTGCCGGTAGGTAGCCATCACCGCCTGGAACCTGGGCTCCCTGCGCAGCGATGCCAGGGCCGGGTCTTCGGCGATCATCGCCAGGCCGGGCACCAGCACCACGCTCGTGGTCGCTTCAAGCGCCTGCAGCGCCTTGTCCTTCTCTCCCAGGCGCGCATGGATCTGTGCAAGGGGGATCCCGATGTTCAGGCGCTCCGCGTATAGAAAGCTGTCCGCCAGAACGACATCGCGGTAAGGCGGCTCGTCGAGCTGCCTGCGCAGCTGTTCGAGGCGGGCCGCCGCCTGCTCCAGCGCCTGCCGGTCCGCCCCGGGGCCGGCAAGCTCCTGCGCTGCATGGCGCGCGGCCATGATCGAGGCGAGCAACTCGGCTGGCGAACTGCCAGGCAAGGCCTGGGCGGCATGCGCAGGCAGCGCGATCAGGGCGGCGGCCAGGAAAGACAGTGCGCAACGTGCGGTACTCGTGACAAACGTGCCCATAAGACCCTGACAAAATAAAAGAAGGGCCAGTCTACTTGTTTTCGCTACGGCAAAACTCGCCAAAACCCACGCCGGGATCGGGCCTGTCCGGCGCGTGGTCCCAGTCTGCCCGGGCGGCCCCAGGGGGCTCCGGCGGGCTCCGGCGGGTACCCAAGTTGGCGGTTTATAATCGAGTAAATCAACCGGAACCCACCATGACCGAACAATTCTCCAAAAAAGCCGAAGCCTGGTCGGCGCGCTTCTCCGAACCCGTGTCGGACCTCGTCAAACGCTACACCGCCTCCGTGTTCTTCGACAAGCGCCTGGCCATGTTCGACATCGAAGGCTCGCTTGCGCACGCCGAGATGCTGGCCGCGCAAGGCATCATCAGCGCCCAGGACCGCAGCGAGATCGA
>JBFMDJ010000029.1:0-98261 GCA_040754195.1 Pseudomonadota bacterium
GTACTGCCAGTTCGCGAAATTCCGCCGTGTATGACGGCTTCGGTAGCTTCTTCACTTTGACTTCCTTTCCTTGTTCGCGGGGCGTTATACCCCAACTACTGGAAGACGAAATTTCGGGGGAAGCTCAATCCGCCGTATTGGGATAGGTACCAGAAGGAAGCTGTGTTAGTCGCGTGGTTTTGCCTATGACTACTCCATCGACCATTGGGAAATACGTGCTACAAAAGCGCTTAGGGGGCGGTCATTTCGGCGAAGTATTCTTGGCCCATGATCGGGCTCTAGCCTGCAACAAGGCGATCAAGCTAGTTCAGATTGCCGACCCGTCGGAGATTATGCAGAAGCTCGGTGAGGCACAAATCCTCGATAAATGTCGCCACAAGCACATCGTCCAGATCAATGAGGCCAACGTGTTTAACGTCGGCGGCGACAAGATTCTTGTCCTTGACCTTGAATACTTGCCCGAGGGGTCATTAGAGAGCGAGATGCAAAACCGCTGGATTTCGGCTAAGGAAGCATGCTCAAGAATTGCATGCGTGCTGTCTGGCCTGCACTTCGCCCACTCCAACGGATATCTACACCGAGACGTAAAGCCGGGCAATGTTCTCATTTCCGGCGACACCACCAAGCTCTCTGACTTCGGCTTGGCGACCACAACTCTCAACTTGGTTGGCAGCGATCAAGGCTACCTCGCTCACTGCCCTCCAGAGTTTTACTACACTGGGGAAACAAGCGTATTGACGGATGTGTTTGCTACAGGACTCACCCTATTCAGAATCATCAATAACATCGCCGATTGGAGAGTTCAACTCAGCGTTTTGCCAAAGGTCGATGAATTGATTCAGTCGGGGCGATTGACAACTGCCATTGGTTACGAAGACTTCGTTCCCGAGAAGCTACGAAGAATCTCCCGGAAAGCCTGTCATCCCGATCCTGGCAAGCGCTATGGTTCCGCTCTAGATATGAAGGATGATCTAGACGCCCTACGTTTCGACATCGAGTGGCATAGATCAAGTCCAGACAATTGGTCGGGATTCTCTTCCGGGACAATTCACGAAATTGAAATCGTCGCAAAGCGACGCGACTTTGAGGTCGTATACCGAAAGAATGGTCGCCGCACTAATGCGCTTACCTCAGTGCAACCAACAATTTACGATGCTAGAGCTGAGGCCGCGCGCATCGTCGCGCAAACCACATTGAAGTAGGCCGATGTCCAACCCATCATTCCACCGGACCTGCGCGAAAAGCCGCGCAGGCCGGTGAATTCAGACGTTGAAGGTCCGCTTTCTTAATCAAGCAACTTCCGCTGCTTTGGGTCGTAACCCATCTGAATTGTTGAGGTTCATTTTCATGCATCCGCTATCGCTCATCTTTCTCCTCTTCCCCCTTGCCGCTTCGGCGGACGAGTATCGCGAGTGCGTTTCGCCGGAGGGGGTGCGGAGTTTCCGGGTCGGGAAGTGCGCCAAGGGCGACCGGGAGACCGTGTTCCGGGATGCGGCGGCGCCGGTGAGCCGGCGGGTGGATGGGGGCGGGCAGGCGGCGACGACGCAGGTGGCGCGCGCGGGGTCGCATTTCGTCGGCAATGGCCAGGTGAATGGCCTGCCGTTCCGCATGCTGGTGGATACCGGGGCGTCCTACGTTTCGCTCAGCCGCGATCAGGCGCTGGCGGCGGGGGTGGCGCTGAGCGGCATGCCGGTGACGATGCAGACCGCGAACGGCCCGGTCAAGGGCGTGCTGACGCGCGCCGCGACGGTGGCCTTCGCGGGGCACGAAGTGCGCGACGTGGCGGTGGTGGTGCAGACCGAGGGGCGGCCGTATCCCGGCGTGCTGCTCGGCATGTCCTTCCTGCGGAATTTCGACATCAGCCTCAACGGCGCGGTGATGAGCCTGACGCGCAAGTAGCGCGCCGCCCGTGCGTCAGTGCCGCACGTCCTCGAGCTGGCCGACGGCGTCGTGCTGGCGCTGGTTGGCCTCGTGGCGGCACTTGACCAGCCACATGGTGCCGGCGACGAAGAGGCCGAACAGGACGATCACCCAGTAGATGTGCATGCCGGCCTTGATCAGCACCGAGTAGAGGCCGGTCATGATCAGGATCGAGAGGTTCTCGTTGAAGTTCTGCACGGCGATCGAGTGGCCGGCGCCCATCAGGATGTGGCCGCGGTGCTGGAGCAGGGCGTTCATCGGCACGACGAAGAAGCCGGAGAGAACGCCGACGAGCACCAGCAGGGGCATGGCGAGCAGGGTGTCGCGCACCAGCACCAGCGCGATGACGCCGACGCCCATGGCGATGCCGAGGGGGATGACGCGCACCGACTTGCGCAGCGTGATCATGCGGGCGGCCAGCGCGGCGCCGATGGCGACGCCGACGGCGACGACGCCCTGCAGCATGCTGGCCTTGGAGAGGTCGAGGCCGAGCGCGGCGCGCGCCCATTCGATGACGATGAATTGCAGGGTGGCGCCCGCGCCCCAGAACAGGGTGGTGACCGCCAGCGAGATCTGGCCGAGCTTGTCGCGCCATAGCAGGCGCAGGCAGTGGTTGAACTCGTGCACCAGGTAGACGGGGTTCTTCTTGAGCGGCTTGTGGTCGACGCCGGTGTCGGGGATGTGGAGGTTGAACAGCGCGGCGACGAGATACAGGCCGCCGACGATCAGCAGGTTCATTTCCGCCACCGAGTCGATGCCGGTGTCGAGCAGCGGCAGGTCGAGTGAGAGCAGGTGGCCGGCGACGGCGGGCTGGATCAGCGCGCCGCCGAGCACGACGCCGAGGATGATGGCGATGACGGTGAGGCCCTCGATCCAGCCGTTGGCGATGACCAGCAGGCGGTGCGGCAGGTATTCGGTGAGGATGCCGTATTTGGCCGGCGAGTAGGCGGCGGCGCCGAGGCCGACGACGGCGTAGGCGAGGAGCGGATGGACGCTGAAGAACATCATGCCGCAGCCGAGGATCTTGATGCCGTTGCTGATGAACATGACGCGCCACTTGGGCATCGAGTCGGCGAAGGCGCCGACGAAGGCGGCGAGCGCGACGTAGGAGACGGTGAAGAAGGTCTTGAGCAGCGGCTCGTATTCCGCCGGCGCCTGCATGTCGCGCAGGATGGCGATGGCGGCGATCAGCAGGACGTTGTCGGCGAGCGCGGAGAAGAACTGCGCCGCCATGATGATGTAGAAGCCAAGGCTCATGGCCGCGGGTTTATAGCACGAAAGTGTTTGGATCAATCGCGGCGCTCCCTGCCGGCAGCCCGCTTGTCATGCGCGAAAAACCCTGTTATCAGGCTTTCTTATGCGGCGAAATTGTGTTTGAATATCAGTAATAAAACCGATACGAGGGGAATATTCATGGCGGATCGCAGGCTGCAAGTCTTCCACGCCGTCGCCCGACAGCTGTCATTCACCAAGGCCGCCGAAGTGCTGTTCATGACGCAGCCGGCGGTGACCTTCCAGATCAAGCAGCTCGAAGAGCATTTCAACACGCGTCTGTTCGATCGCGGCCACGGCCGCATCTCGCTGACGCCGGCCGGCGATCTGGTGCTGGCCTACGCCGAAAAGATCCTCGGCCTGTCGTCCGAGATGGACGTGCGGCTCGCCGAGATGACCGGCGAGGTGGGCGGCTCGCTGCTGGTCGGTGCCTCGACGACGATCGCCGAGTTCCTGCTGCCGCGCATCCTCGGCGAGTTCAAGTCGAAGTATCCGAACGTCCAGCCGCGCCTGATCGTCGCCAACTCGGAGAGCATCGAGAACCGCGTCGGCGAGCACACCATCGACATCGGCTTCATCGAATCGCCCTCGCACCAGCCCAACCTCCAGACCGAGGTGTGCTGCGAGGACGAGCTGCAAGTCATCTGCAGCCCGAAGTTTCCCCTCGCGCGCCTCAAGGAGATCGCGCCGCAGCACCTCGTCGACCATCCCTTCGTGTCGCGCGAGCCGGGTTCCGGCACGCGCGAGTTCACCGAGGTCTACCTGCGCAAGAACGGCGTGGACATCGACCACATGATGCCGGTGATGGAGCTGGGCAGCCCGGTGGCGCTGCTGGAGGTGGTGGAGACCGGCCTGGGCTACGCCGTCGCCTCGCGCACCTCGGTGATGAAGTCGCTGCGCCTCGGCGACCTCGTGTCGATTCCGCTCAAGCCGCGCCTGATCCGCAAGCTCTCGATGGTCTATCCGAAGGAGAAGTTCCGCTCGCGGCTGGTGACCGCCTTCGTCGAGTTCGCCACCGAGAAGCTCAAGGAGTGCAAGAGCAAGTAGCCCGCCGTCATGTCGCGTCCGATCCGCGCCGTCATCGACCTGGCGGCCCTGCGGCATAATTTCGGCGTCGCCCGGCGCCATGCCGGTTCCGCCCGGTTGTGGGCGGTGGTCAAGGCGAACGCCTACGGCCACGGGCTGGAGCGCGCGGTCGCCGCGCTGGCCGACGCGGATGGATTCGCCCTGATCGAGCTGGAGCGCGCCGTGCGCCTGCGCGAAGCCGGGCTGACGGCCCCGCTGCTGATGCTCGAAGGCTGCTACGCGGCGGACGAGCTGCCGCTGTTCATCCGCCACCGCCTGATTCCCGTCGTGCACCGGTCCGACCAGCTTGCCGCGCTGCTGGCCGCCGGCTGGCCCGCCGACCTGCCCGTCTATCTGAAGATCGACAGCGGCATGCACCGCCTCGGCTTCGACGCCGCCGGCCTCGCCGCCGCGCGCGCCGCGCTGGCGGGCCGGGTCGATGAGGTCGTGCTGATGACGCATTTCGCCGACGCCGACGGCCCGCGCGGCGTCGACTGGCAGCTCGACCGCTTCGCCGCCATGACCGCCGGCATGGCCGACGCGCGCTCGCTCGGCAACTCGGCGGCGATCCTGCGCCATCCGCATGCGTTGGGCGACTGGGCGCGGCCGGGGATCATGCTCTACGGCGGCTCGCCGTTTCCGGAGGTGTCCGCCGCCGCGCTCGACCTGCGGCCGGTGATGACGCTGCAAAGCGAGCTCATCGCGGTGCGGGATCTCGCGCCCGGCGAGAGCGTCGGCTATGGCTGCACCTTCACCGCCGAACGGCCGATGAGGATTGGCGTCGTCGCCTGCGGCTACGCCGACGGCTACCCGCGCCACGCGCCGACCGGCACGCCGGTCCTCGTGGACGGGATGCGCACGCGCACGCTCGGCCGCGTGTCGATGGACAAGCTCTGCGTCGAACTCGCCGACATGAAAGTCAGTCCCGGCGGGACGGTGACGCTGTGGGGGCAAGGCCTGCCCGCCGACGAGGTGGCGACGGCAGCCGGCACGATCAGCTACGAGCTGTTCTGCGCGCTGGCGCCGCGCGTGCCGGTGGCCGGGATTTCCTGATGGCCAAGCCCAAATCGATTTATTCCTGCACCGAGTGCGGCGCCACCGCGCCGAAGTGGCAGGGCCAGTGTCCCGGCTGCGGCCAGTGGAACACGCTGGTCGAAAGCGTCGCCGACGTGGCGCCGGGCGCGAAGCGCTTTGGCGCGAGCTTCGCCCCGCTGACGGCCACCGGCAAGCCGCAGGACCTCGCCGCGATCCGTCCGCGCGAGGAGCCGCGCCAGCCGACCGGCATCGAGGAATTCGACCGCGTGCTCGGCGGCGGGCTGGTGGCCGGCGGCGTGGTGCTGATCGGCGGCGATCCGGGCATCGGCAAGTCGACGCTGCTGTTGCAGGCGCTGGCACGCCTCGCCGAGGCCGGCCAGCCGGTGCTCTACGTGTCGGGCGAGGAATCGCCCGAACAGGTGGCCCTGCGCGCGCACCGCCTGCAACTGCCGGCGGCGGGCCTGCGCCTCTTGCCCGAGATCAACCTCGAAAAGATCGTCGCGGCCTTGCAGGAGGAAAAGCCGCTCGTCGCGGTGATCGACTCGATCCAGACGCTGTGGTCGGACGCGCTGCAATCGGCGCCCGGCTCGGTGGCGCAGGTGCGCGAATGCGCGGCGCAGCTCACGCGCTTCGCCAAGCAGACCGGCACCTGCGTGATCCTCGTCGGCCACGTGACGAAGGAGGGCGCGCTGGCCGGGCCGCGCGTGCTGGAGCACATCGTCGACACGGTGCTCTACTTCGAGGGCGACACGCATTCGAGCTTCCGCCTCGTGCGCGCCTTCAAGAACCGCTTCGGCGCGGTGAACGAGCTGGGCGTGTTCGCCATGACCGACAAGGGCCTCAAGGGCGTGTCGAACCCCTCGGCGCTGTTCCTCTCGCAGCACGCGCAGGACGTGGCGGGTTCCTGCGTGCTGGTGACGCAGGAAGGCACGCGGCCGCTGCTGGTCGAGATCCAGGCGCTCGTCGACGGCGCGATGGGCGGCAACCCGCGTCGCCTCACCGTCGGCCTCGACGCGCAGCGTCTCGCGATGCTGCTGGCGGTGATGCACCGCCACGCCGGCGTGATGTGCGGCGACCAGGACGTGTTCGTCAATGCCGTCGGCGGCGTGCGCATCCAGGAACCGGCGGCCGACCTGGCCGTGCTGCTCGCCATCGTCTCCAGCCTGCGCAACCGGCCGCTGCCGGGCAAGTGGGTGGCCTTCGGCGAAATCGGCCTGGCCGGCGAGATCCGTCCCGCGCCGCGCGGGCAGGAGCGCCTCAGGGAGGCGGCGAAGCTCGGCTTCACCCATGCCCTGATCCCGAAAGCCAACGCCCCGAAGCAGCCGATCAAGGGCCTCGAAGTCATCGCGCTGGAGCGCGTCGAGCAGGCCATCGAGCGGATGCGGTCGTGAGCGGAGCGGCGCCGTCCCGCCGCGACTGACTTTCCGGCGCCGTCCCGCCGGGACTGACTTTTTTTCCCGTAACATCGCCGCATGAAAACGCTGCGGCTGACCTTGCGCATGCTGGCGCGTGACCTGCGCGCCGGAGAACTGACCGTGCTGGCGGTGGCGCTGGTGCTGGCCGTGGCGGCGCTCACCGGCGTCGGCTTTCTCGCCGACCGCGTGCAGCGCGCCGTCGAGGACGAGGCGCACCAGCTGCTCGGCGGCGACCTGCTGCTGACCGCCGACCATCCCTGGGACGATTCCTTTCGCGCCGCGGCGCGCGCGCGCGGGCTGGCGCTGGCCGAAACCGTCGCCTTCCCGAGCATGGTGGCGACGGTGCAGGGCGTGCAGCTGGCCGAGATCAAGGCGGTCTCGCCCGAATATCCCCTGCGCGGCGCGTTGCGCGTCGCGCCGCGCCTGAACGTGCCGGATGAGGTGGCCCAGGGCGCGGCGCGCACGCCCGCGTCCGGCACGGTCTGGCCCGACGAACGGCTGGCCGCCGCGCTGGCCGCCGAGCCGCCGGCGCGCCTGAAGGTCGGCGCCGTGGAACTTGGCGTGGCGGCGATCCTCACCTTCGAACCGGACCGGGGCATCAATCCGTTCTCGATCGCGCCGCGCCTCGTGCTGCCGCTGGCCGACCTCGCGCGCACGGAACTGATCCAGCCCGGCAGCCGCGCGCGCTGGCGCCTGCATCTGGCCGGGGACGCCGGGGCGGTGGCCGGCTTCCGCGACTGGGCGGCGAAAAGGCTGAAGCGCGGCGAGCGCATCGAGGGGCTCGACGACGCCCGTCCGGAAATCCGCAACATCATCGAGCGCGCGCAGCGCTTCCTGCGGCTGGCGGCGCTGCTGTCGGTGGTGCTGGCGGCCGTCGCGGTCGGGCTCGCGGCGCGGCGCTACATGCAGACGCATCTCGACGCCTGCGCGGTGATGCGCTGCCTCGGCGCCAGCGAGCGCCAGATCCTCTGGGTGCATGGCGGCGAATTCATCCTGCTGGGGCTGGCGGCGACGCTGGCCGGCGGCCTGCTCGGCTGGCTCGTGCAGGCATCGCTGCACGCGCTGCTGGCCGGGCTGGTGGCGAGCGAGCTGCCGGCGCCGGGGCCGCTGCCCTGGCTGCAGGGGTTCGCGGTCTGCGTCGTGCTGGTCGCCGGCTTCGTGCTGCCGCCGCTGCTGCGCCTGAAGGCGGTGCCGACGGTGCGCGTGCTGCGCCGCGAATGGGGCCATGTCGCGCCCCTGTCGGTCGTCTCCTATCTGGCCGGCATGGCCTGCCTCGCCGCGCTGATGTTCTGGATGGCGGGCGAGCCGCGGCTGGGCGCGGTGGTGCTGGGCGGCTTCATGGTCGCCGTGGCGGTGTTCGCGCTGCTCGGACGCCTGCTGCTCGCCGCCGTGGCGCGCCTGGCGCGCGGCGCGGGCGGCGGCTGGCGCATCGGGCTGGCGAACCTGCGCCGGCGTTCCGGCGCGACGCTGGCGCAGGTGGTCGCCCTGGCGCTCGGCCTGACGACGCTGCTGCTGCTGACGTTCGCGCGCAACGACCTGCTCGCCGCGTGGCAGACGCGCGTGCCGCCCGACGCGCCGAACCGTTTCGTCATCAACATCCAGCCCGGGCAGCAGGCCGCCGTGAGCGACTTTTTCGTCGCGCGGGGGCTGCCCCCGCCGCGCCTGGAGCCGATGGTGCGCGGCCGGCTGACGCATGTGAACGGCCGCGCCGTGGCGCCGCGCGACTTCGTCGATGAGCGCGCCCAGCGGCTGGTGGAGCGCGAGTTCAACCTGTCGGCGCGCGACGACCTGCCGCCCGGCAACGCAATCGTCGCCGGCCTCTGGCATGGCCGGAACGGGATGCAGGGCGGCATCCACTTTTCCGTCGAGAAGGGCCTCGCGGACACGCTCAACCTGCACATCGGCGACGAGCTGCGCTACGAGATCGCCGGCGAGCCGCTCAGCGGCCGCATCGGCTCGCTGCGCCAGCTCGACTGGGATTCGATGCGCGTGAATTTCTTCGTCATCGGCCCGCGCGGCAGCCTCGACGGCCAGCCGACCAGCTACATCACCAGCTTTTATCTGCCGCCGGGGCAGGCGCCGGCCATCGACGCGCTGGTGCGGCAGTTTCCCAACCTGACGGTGATCGACGTCGCCGCGCTGCTGCGGCAGTTGCAGGACACGCTCGACCAGGTGGTGAACGCCGTGCAGCTGGTCTTCGGCTTCGCGCTGCTGGCCGGCCTGACGGTGCTGGTCGCGGCGCTGCAGGCGAGCGCCGCCGAACGGCGCCACGAACTCGCCGTGCTGCGCGCGCTCGGCGCGCGGCAGGGGCAATTGCGCCGCGCGCTGTTCGCCGAGTTCGCGGCGGTCGGCGCGGTGGCCGGCCTGCTGGCCGGGGGCGTCGCCACGGTTTTCGGGGCGGTGCTGGCACGCTGGGTGTTCCAGCTCGACTACGTGCCGGGCGGCGGGCTGCTGCTGATCGGCGCGCTGGCCGGGACGGCCGGCGTCGCCGCCGCCGGGCTGGCGGCGACCTGGCGCGCCTGCGCCGGCTCCGTGCTCGACGGCCTGCGGCGCGCTTGACCGGGAACAAACAAGTCCTGCATATCTGGCCCATAATGCATAAATGAACGCCATGCACGCCGAGCTCGAACAAGCCAGGAAATCCCACATGTTCGACCGCTATGGTCGGGTGGTGGGTTTTCTGTATCTGGCCTCGGCGCTGTTTTTCTCGATGCTCGGGTTGTATGAGTGGACCACGATCGAGCAGAACATCGACGCGGTGGCGCGCGAGCGCGGCCGCGTGCTGTTCGGCCTGATCGAATTGACGCGCGACTGGAACGCGCAGCATGGCGGCGTGTATGTCCCGGTCACGGAAACGACGCAGCCGAACACCTATCTGGAACACCCGCTGCGCGACCAGACCACGGTCGAGGGGCGCAGGCTGACGATGGTCAATCCGGCCTTCATGACCCGGCAGATCGCCGAGCTCGCCGAACGGAAGACGGGGGTGCGCTTCCACATCACCAGCCTGAAGCCGATCCGTCCGGCGAACGCCGCCGATGCCTGGGAAGCCGAGGCCCTGCGCGCCTTCGAGAGCGGGGCGGCGGCCGAGCGTGTCGACTTCTTTTCCGCCTTTCCCTTCCCCGACACGCCCCGGCCGGCGCATCGCTACATGGCGCCGCTGCTGGTCAAGCGGCCCTGCCTGAAATGCCACGAGCAGCAGGGCTACCAGGTCGGCGACATCCGCGGCGGCATTTCCGTGACCATGCCGGCCGGCGACCTGCTGGCGGTGCGCGACCAGCGGCGGCGGGGCAGCCTGTTCATCGTGATCGCCGGCTTCGTCCTCACCACGGCGCTGCTGCACCTGCTCGCCGTGCGCGCGCGCCGGCACTACCTGGTGCTCAAGGAACTCGCGCAGTCGCAGGAGGCGGTCATCGAAACGCGCACGCGCGAACTGGAGGAGCGCAACGACGACCTGCACCGCGAAATCGAGGAGCGCCGCCGCCGCGAGGGCGAACTGCGCATCGCCGGCGCGGTGTTCGAGAGCGCCGCCGAGGCGATCATGGTCACCGACACGGACAACAACATCGTGCGCGTCAATCCGGCGTTCACGGCGATCACCGGCTACACGCCGCATGAGGCGATCGGCCGCAATCCCAGCCTGCTGAAGTCGGGTCGCCACGGCGCGCCCTTCTACCAGGAGATGTGGAACACGCTGGAGAAGCGCGGCCACTGGGAAGGCGAGATCTGGAACCGCCACAAGAACGGCAACATCTACGTCGAGTGGGTGTCGATCGCGAAGATCGCCGACGCCTACGGCGCCGGCCAGTATCTGGCGGTGTTCCACGACATCACGCGCCGCAAGGAGGCCGAGGATCTGCTGCGCCACAAGGCGCACCACGACGCCCTGACGGACCTGCCCAACCGCATCCTGTTCTACGACCGGCTGCAGGCGGCCTTCAGTCAGGCGCGCCGCTACAAGCGCGTCTTCGCGCTGCTGCTGATCGATCTCGACCGCTTCAAGGAAGTGAACGACACGCTCGGCCACGCCGCCGGCGACGAGCTGCTGGTCGAGGCGGCGCGGCGCCTGACGAGCTGCGTGCGCGAATCCGACACCGTGGCGCGCCTCGGCGGCGACGAGTTCGCCATCATCCTTTCGGAAATGACGCACGAGGGCGAGGCCGAGCAGGTGGCGCAGCGCGCGGTGGAGCTGCTCGCCGAACCCTACCACCTCGATGCCGGCACGGTGCGCATCTCCGGCTGCGTCGGCATCGCGCTCTATCCGCGCCACGGCGACGACAGCGACCGCCTGCAGCACAACGCCGACAGCGCGCTGTATGCGGCCAAGGAAAGCGGACGCAATGCCTGGCGCCTCTATACCCCCATGCAGACCGGGGAGAAAGCGCAGGGCGATCTGCTTTGAGCGCTTGCGGAGCGCGATCCGTCGGTTAGAATCGGCCGCGTCGATTCACGGAGAAGCAGATGCAGATGCTGCAACCCGGCCAGGCGGCGCCGGCCTTCAGCTTGCCCGACGCGGACATGGAGCTGTTCGATTTCGCGTCCCTGCGCGGCAAGCAGCATGCCGTGCTGTTCTTCTATCCGAAGGACGGCACGCCTTACTGCACCATCGAGGCCATCGACTTTTCCGATCACGAGAGCGACTTCAACCGCCTCGGCTGCGCGGTGATCGGCGTCTCGCGCGACGACTGCCTCGCCCACGCCGACTTCCGCGACAAGCATGGCCTGTCGATCCGGCTGCTGTCCGACGAGGACGGCGAGGTGTGCCGCAAGTTCGGCGTGATGCATTTCCGCGAGCACGACGGCCACAAGAAGCTGTGCCTGATCCGCTCCACCTTCATCATCGACAAGCAGGGCGTCGTGCGCCATGCCCTCTACGACGTGACCGCCAAGGGGCACGCCGCCGAGGTTTTCCAACTCGTCAAGCAGCTCGGCAAGTAAGCGCGCCGGCGCCCATCAGGAGTCATACATGCAGATCGGCCAGAACACCGTGGTTACCCTCGACTATCACGTCACCGACAGCGACGGCAACATGATCGATGCCGGCGAGCGTCCGCTCGTCTATCTGCATGGGGGCTACGGCGGCATCTTCGAGAAGATCGAGGAGGAACTGCTCGGCCAGGCGGTCGGCTTCCAGAAGGAGGTCCGCCTGCTGCCGGAAGAAGCCTTCGGCGAATACGACGCCGAACTGGTGATGGTCGAGCCGCGCGAACTGTTCCCCGACGACATCGAGGTCGGCATGCAGTTCGAGCGCGCCGCCGAGGACGACGACGAGGATGGCATGCTCTACACGATCACCGACATCGCCGAGGGCAAGGTGGTGGTCGACGGCAACCATCCGCTGGCCGGTCTCGCCCTGCGCTTTTCCTGCACCGTCAGCGACGTGCGCGCCGCGACGCCGGAGGAGATCGCGCACGGCCACGTCCACGCCGAGGGCGGCCATACGCACTGACGCGGCACGCCGGCCCCGGCCGGCGCCCGGTCGCTCATGAGCATCGCGGAGCGCTGGCAGGGCGTCGTCTGGGTGGCGCTGTCGGCGGTCGGTTTCGGCGCCATGGCGATCTTCGCCAAGCTCGCTTACCGCGACGGCGTTTCGCTCTCCACCATGCTGTTCCTGCGCTTCGCCATCGCCGGCGCGCTGCTGGCGGCCTGGGGCGCGTGGCGCGGCATGCGCTGGCCGCGCGGCCGCGACCTGCTCTGGCTGGCGGCGATGGGCGGCGTCGGCTACGTCGGCCAGTCGTTCAGTTTCTTCGCCGCCCTGCAATACGCCAGCGCCGGCCTCGTGGCGCTGCTGCTCTACCTCTATCCGGCCATCGTCACCGTGCTGTCGGCGCTGATTTTCCGGCGCGCGATCGGCCGGGCGCGCGGCTGGGCGGTGGCCTGCGCGCTGGCGGGCACCGCGCTGACCGTGGGCGGCGACCTGCATAGCGAACTGCCCGGCATCCTGCTCGGCATCGCCTGCGCCTTCATCTACTCCGGCTACATCCTCGCGGGCGAGGGCGTGATGCCGCGCGTGGGACCGCAGGCGGCGGCGACTGTGGTGATGCTGTCCGCCGCGGCGGTCTTCGGCGTCGCCGCCGCCGGGGCCGGACTGAGCCTGCCGGCCTCGCCGTCCGGCTGGGGCGCGGTGCTGGCGATCGCGCTGGCTTCGACCCTGTTCGCGATCCTCGGCTTCTTCAAGGGACTGGAAAAGCTCGGCGCTGCGGATGCCTCGACGCTGTCGACGCTGGAGCCGCTCGTGACGCTGGGACTGGCCGCGCTGGTGCTCGGCGAAGGCGTCACCGCCATGCAGTTGGCGGGCGGCGCCCTGATTCTCGCGGCGGTGATCTACCTTGCCCGCCGCCCGTCCGTTCAGGCTACGGGCTGACCCGTTCGACCGTCGCGACGCGCCGCGCCAGCGCATGCAGGCCCAGCGCGGGCAGGGCGGCGGCGAGGCGTTCCGGATGCGCGGTGGCCTGCAGGTTGAGCCGCGCCGTGCCCGCGCGCGCTCCGCCGAGCCGCAGCGCCTGCCGCGCCACCGCTTCCGCCACATCGACCAGTTCGGCGCGGCCGTGCAGCAGCGGCGTCATGAAGGGGGCGAGAAAGGCATAGTGGGTACAGCCCAGCACGATGCGGTCGGCGCCGGCGCGCAGCAGGTCGCCGACGACCGTTTCGATCTCGGCGCGGAAGACCGGCGTGTCGGGTTGCAGGGTTTCGACGTGGGTGGCCCAGCCTGGGCAGGGCACGACGTCGACGCGGACATGCGCGGCATGGGTCGCGATCAGGTGGGCGAGGCGCCGGCTTTTCGCCGTGGCCTCGGTGGCGAGCACGGCGATGTGGCGCGCCGTTGAAGTCTGCGCCGCCGGCTTGACGCCGGGTTCGACGCCGACGACGGGGATGCCCGGCAGGTGGTCGCGCAATGCCTGGATGGCGGCCGTGGTGGCCGTGTTGCAGGCGACGACCAGGAGGGTGCAGCCCTGCGCCGCGAGGTGGCTGCCGATGGCGAGCACGCGTCCGGTGATGAAGCCGTCCGTCTTGTCGCCGTAGGGCACGTGGGCGGAGTCGGCGAGATAGGTAAGATCCGCCTGCGGCAGTTCGTGGGCGATGGCGGCCAGTACCGACAGGCCGCCGAGTCCCGAGTCGAAGACGCCGATCATCCGTGCAAAGTCAGCGCCGGCGGGACGGCGGTCATCGCGCCGCGGCGACCGGAATCTTGCCGATCCTGGCCTGCCATTCGAGCGGGCCGGTCTGATGCACCGAGGTGCCCGTGGAGTCGACGGCGACGGTGACCGGCATGTCTTTCACCTCGAACTCGTAGATCGCCTCCATGCCGAGGTCGGCGAAGCCGACGACCTGCGCGGCCTTGATCGCCTTCGAGACGAGGTAGGCGGCGCCGCCCACCGCCATCAGGTAGGCCGACTGGTGCTTCCTGATCGCCTCGATCGCCGCCGGGCCGCGCTCGGCCTTGCCGACCATGGCGATCAGCCCGGTTTGGGCGAGCATCATTTCCGTGAACTTGTCCATGCGCGTCGCCGTGGTCGGGCCGGCGGGGCCGACCACCTCGTCGCGCACCGGGTCGACCGGGCCGACGTAGTAGATGACGCGGTTGGTGAAATCGACCGGCAGTTTCTCGCCCTTGGCCAGCATGTCGGCGATGCGCTTGTGCGCGGCGTCGCGGCCGGTCAGCATCCTGCCGTTGAGCAGCAGCGTCTGGCCCGGCTTCCAGGCGGCGACCGCGGCCGGGGTCAGCGTGTCGAGATCGACGCGCAGCGACTTCTCCGTGTCCGGCTGCCAGGACACCCGCGGCCACTGGTCGAGGCTCGGCGGCTCCAGCTTCGCCGGGCCGGAGCCGTCGAGATGGAAATGCACGTGGCGGGTCGCCGCGCAGTTCGGGATCAGCGCCACCGGCAGGCTGGCGGCGTGGGTCGGGTAGTCCATGACCTTGACGTCGAGCACGGTCGTGAGGCCGCCGAGGCCTTGCGCGCCGATGCCCAGCGCATTGACCTTCTCGAACAGTTCGAGGCGCAGTTCCTCGGCGCGATTGCGCGCACCGCGCGCCTTGAGCTCGTCGATGTCGACGGGGGCCATCAGCGACTCCTTGGCCAGCAGCATCGCCTTCTCCGGCGTGCCGCCGATGCCGATGCCGAGGATGCCGGGCGGGCACCAGCCGGCGCCCATGGTCGGCACGGTCTTGAGCACCCAGTCGACGAGGGAGTCGGAGGGGTTGAGCATGACCAGCTTCGACTTGTTCTCCGAGCCGCCGCCCTTGGCCGCGCAGATCACCTCGACGTGGTCGCCCGGCACGATCTCGTAGTGCACGACGGCCGGCGTGTTGTCCTTGCTGTTGGTGCGCTTGCCGGCCGGGTCGAGCAGCACCGAGGCGCGCAGCTTGTTGTCCGGGTGGTTGTAGGCGCGGCGCACGCCTTCATCGACCATCTCCTGGATGCTCATCTTCGCATCCCATTGCGCGTTCATGCCGATCTTGAGGAAGACCACGGCGATGCCGGTGTCCTGGCAGATCGGCCGCCTGCCCTCGGCGCACAGGCGCGAGTTGGTGAGGATCTGCGCGATGGCGTCCTTCGCCGCCGGGCTTTCCTCGCGCTCCCAAGCGCGGCCGAGGGCCTGGATGTAGTCGAGCGGGTGGTAGTAGCTGATGAACTGGAAGGCGTCGAAGATCGACGCGATGAAGTCTTCCTGCTTGATGGCGGCGGACATGGCGGATTCCCTCTGGTCTTGTTTGTTTTTTGTGTGGTTCAGTGCTTGGCGTGGCTGCTGATGGACAGCGTCTGCATCATCACCTTGTCGGTCCAGGCGATGGCGAGCGCCGAAATCAGGAACGAGGCGTGGATGGCGATCTGGGCGACGATGACGCGATCCTCGACCTGGCCGGCGTTGATGAAGGTGCGCAGCAGGTGGATCGAGGAGATGCTGATCAGCGCGACGGCGAGCTTGACCTTGAGCACGCCGGCATTGACGTGGGACAGCCATTCCGGCTGGTCGGGGTTGCCCTCGAGGTCGAGCTTGGAGACGAAGGTCTCGTAGCCGCCGATGATGACCATGATCAGCAGGTTGGCGATCATCACCACGTCGATGAGGCCCAGCACGATCAGCATGACTTCGTTCTCGCTGAGGCTGCCGGCCTTGGTGATCAGGATGCCCAGTTCGTGCATGAACTGGTAGACGTAGACGCCCTGCGCGGCGATCAGGCCGACGTAGAGCGGCGCCTGCAGCCAGCGGCTCCAGAAGATGAAATGTTCGAGGGCTTTGATGGTTCTTTGCATGGGTCGGTGGCCGGAAGGCATTGAAAAAGGAGGAGGAAATTCTACACGCCGCCGCCTCCGGCCATGCGGCCGAATCGCCCTGCGTAAGTGCTGTGTAAGCTTGGGCGGCTGTAATGGATCGGCTAAAATCCCCGGCAAGAATTACAAGGAAGTTCCGGAGTTCCATCAACGTCATTGCGAGAGGAGAAAATCCCAATGAGCGCCATCGAATCGGTGATGCAGGAAAACCGCGTTTTCCCGCCATCCGAAGAGACCGTCAAGAAAGCCACCATTTCCGGCATGGCCGCCTACGAGGCCCTGTGCAAGGAAGCCGATCAGGATTACGCCGGCTACTGGGGGCGCCTGGCCAAGGAGCACGTGGTCTGGAAAGAGCCGTTCAACACGGTGCTCGACGAGTCCGACGCCCCCTTCTACAAGTGGTTTGCGGACGGCAAGCTGAACGTCTCCTACAACTGCCTCGACAAGAACGTCGAGGCCGGTCTTGGCGACAAGGTCGCCCTGATCTTCGAAGCCGACGACGGCGCGGTCGCCAGGGTGACCTACAAGGATCTGCTCGGTCGCGTCAACAAGTTCGCCAACGCGCTGCGCGCCGCCGGCGTCAAGAAGGGCGACCGCGTGCTGATCTACGTCGCCATGTCGGTCGAAGGCGTCGTCGCGATGCAGGCCTGCGCCCGCATCGGCGCGGTCCACTCCGTCGTCTTCGGCGGCTTTTCCGCCAAGTCGATCGAGGAGCGCATCCTCGACGCCGGCGCCTGTTGCGTCATCACCATGGACGAACAGCATCGCGGCGGCAAGGCGCTCCCGTTGAAGCCCGCCGTCGACGAGGCGCTGAACATGGCCAAGGACCACCAGGTCAGGAACGTGTTCGTGATCAAGCGCGGCAGCGGCGCCTGCAACATGGTCGCCGGCCGCGACGTCTGGTATCACGAGGCCGTCGCCAGCCAGCCCGAGACCTGCGAACCCGAATGGGTCGAGGCCGAGCATCCGCTGTTCCTGCTCTACACCTCGGGTTCCACCGGCAAGCCCAAGGGCGTCCAGCACAGCTCCGGCGGCTACCTGCTGCACGCGATCCTGACCACGCGCTGGACCTTCGACCTGAAGAAGGACGACGTGTTCTGGTGCACCGCCGACATCGGCTGGGTCACGGGCCACACCTACATCACCTACGGCCCGCTCGCCTGCGGCGCCACCGAGATCGTCTTCGAATCCGTGCCGACCTATCCGGACGCCGGCCGTTTCTGGAAGATGATCCAGAACCACAAGGTTTCCGTCTTCTACACCGCGCCGACGGCGATCCGCTCGCTGATCAAGGCTTCCGAGGGCACCCCGACCACCCATCCGCGCAACTACGACCTCAAGTCACTGCGCATCCTCGGTTCGGTCGGCGAGCCGATCAACCCCGAGGCCTGGATGTGGTATTACGAAAACGTCGGCGGTTCCCGCTGCCCGATCGTCGATACCTTCTGGCAGACCGAGACCGGCGGCCACATGATCACCCCGCTGCCGGGCGTCACGCCGCTGGTGCCGGGTTCCTGCACGCTGCCCTTCCCGGGCATCCAGGCCGCCATCGTCGACGAGACCGGCAACGACGTGCCCTGGGGCCACGGCGGCTTCCTGGTCGTCAAGAAGCCCTGGCCGTCGATGATCCGCACGATCTACGGCGATCCCGAGCGCTTCAAGAAGTCCTACTACCCCGCCGACTTCGGCGGCAAGCTCTACCTCGCCGGCGACGGCGCGGTGCGCGACGCCAAGACCGGCTACTTCACCATCATGGGCCGCATCGACGACGTGCTGAACGTTTCCGGCCACCGCATGGGCACGATGGAAATCGAGTCGGCGCTGGTCGCCAACCCGCTGGTGGCGGAAGCCGCCGTGGTCGGCCGTCCCGACGACCTCACCGGCGAGGCGATCTGCGCCTTCGTCGTGCTGAAGGGTACCCGTCCGTCCGGCGAGGATGCCAAGAAGCTCGCCAACGAGCTGCGCAACTGGGTTGGCAAGGAAATCGGCCCGATCGCCAAGCCGAAGGACATCCGTTTCGGCGAGAACCTGCCGAAGACGCGTTCCGGCAAGATCATGCGCCGCCTGCTGCGCGCGCTGGCCAAGGGCGAGGAAATCACGCAGGACGTTTCGACGTTGGAGAACCCGGCGATTCTGGAGCAGCTCAAACAGGGCATCTAAGCCAGAAGCCGGACCGGAGGAGGAAAAGACGAGGGGCGCCCGCCACAAGCGGGCGCCCCTTGCATTTGGGGTAGCCAGAATCGCGGGGCGGTTGACCGCCGAGCAGGCCGGTTTTTCCCCCCGTTCTTTGCCTTGAGCGCGCCCGGGCGACGGCGCAGTCTACGAGACGAACTAGTCGCATCGAGGTGAAGCCATGATCATCCAGTCAGTCGAACTGGTGGCGCTGCCGGACGCGCCGCCGTATCAGGAAAAAATCTATCGTGCCCACATGGACACGGGCGAGGACGTCGATCTGTTCCAGCAGCACTGGGACGTGCCGCTCCCTCCGGAATCGCTGGTGGGCCTGACGCCCGAGGAAGCGCGCCGGCGTCGCGCCGAGAAGATGCTGGCGGTCGCCGCCGGCACGCACTGACGCGATTGTCATCGTTTCTCTCAAGCTCCTGTCATTGCTGCCGTTAGCAGAAGCATCCTGCACGCAAGAAGGGGCATCCCGTGGTTGTTACCAACACCCAGCGCGGCACGGCGATCGTGATCCGCAACGATGGCCGCAAGGTCACCCTGGTGCCGATGAAGAGCGGCAAGCTGTCGGCCAAGACGGTCAGCTTCGCGGAATTCCGCGCCGAATGGCGCGAGACCGGCTATGCGCTCTCCCTCGCGCTGACGACATTCCTGACGCATGTGATGAAGTGGGGCGCTTCGCTGGAGGCCGCGCGCGGCCTGCAGAAGCTCGCCGCCCGCGACCGCTTCGTCGTCGCCAGCCTGTTCTGAGCCGGCCGGCTCAGCCGGCTTCGGCCAGGCGCCGCATGCCGCGCCGTTCGGCGAACAGTTCGGCCGAGCGCGCCGCGTCGCCCGTTTCGCCGTAGCTTTCCAGCACTTCATAGCGGCTGATGCGGGCATCGGTCATGTTCACCCCGTAAAGCTCGATCAGCGCCTTGTCGAACGCGTTGACGATCTTGAGGGTCTCGAATTTGCCGACCTTGCTCATGTTCATGATGCTGCCTCTCGGTTGTGTGCGGTGCAATATGTTTGTCTGGATTAACGGCATGCCGAACCCGGGGTTAAGGCTGGATGCCTTGATGCCAGAAGAACTGCCCCTTTCATGTTTTGTTCATTGTCGCATATTGCGCAGCAGCAAACATGACACTTTCGGGACGCGTGCTACCATGCCGCGCCCGCCATGACCGTCCCTTCCGCACCTCCCGATCTGGACCGCATCTTCGCCGCCGACGGCCCGCTCGCCCGCGCCATTCCCGGCTACCGGCTGCGCGCGCAGCAGGTGGCGATGGCGCGCGATGTCCTCGCCGCCCTCGGCGCCAACCGCCTGCTGGTCGCCGAGGCCGGCACCGGCACCGGCAAGACCTTCGCCTACCTCGTGCCCGCGCTGCTCGCCGGCGGCAAGGTGATCGTCTCCACCGGCACCAAGACGCTCCAGGACCAGCTCTACAACCGCGACCTGCCGACGGTGCGCGACGCCCTCGGCGTGCCCGCCACGGTGGCGCTGCTCAAGGGGCGCGGCAACTACGTCTGCCCGCACCACCTCGACCGCGCGCTGGCCGGCGGGCGGCTCAACACGCGCGGCGAGGTGGCCCACCTGCACGCCATCGCGCGCTTCGCCAAGGCCACCGCCACCGGCGACAAGGCCGAGTGCAGCGACGTGCCCGAGGATTCGGGCGCCTGGCACCTCGCCACCTCGACGCGCGAGAACTGCCTCGGCCAGGAATGCGCCCACGTCAAGGAATGCTTCGTCCTCGCCGCGCGGCGCGAGGCGCTGCTGGCCGACGTGGTGGTGGTGAACCACCATCTCTTCTTCGCCGACGTCATGCTCAAGGACGACGGCATGGGCGAGCTGCTGCCCGCCTGCAACACGGTGATCTTCGACGAGGCGCACCAGCTGCCCGAGGTCGCCGGCCTGTTCTTCGGCGAAAGCGTCGGCACCGGGCAACTGCTCGACCTCGCGCGCGACGCCAAGCTCGAAGGCATCGCCGCCGCCAAGGACTACGCACCGCTGCAGGACGCCGCGCGCGCGCTCGAAAAGGCGGCGAAGGACCTGCGCCTCGCCTTCCGCCACGAAGGCCGCCTCGCCATCGCCCAGTGGTTCCAGCATCCGCAGGCCATCGACGCCCTCAAGCACCTGCAAGGCCTGCTCGACGAACTCGGCCGCCACCTCGAAAGCCAGGCCGGCCGCGCCGAGGGCCTGGCGAACTGCCTGCGCCGCTGCGGCGAACTGGTGCTGCTGCTGCGCCACTGGCAGCAAGAGGGCAATGCGGACGCGCGCAGCGCGCCAACAGTCTCCCCTCCTGAGAAGGAGGGGCTGGGGGAGGAGGGGACAGTCCGCTGGGTCGAAATCACCGCCTACGGCGTCAGCTTCAACCTCACGCCGCTTTCCGTCGCGCCCATCTTCAGGCGGCAGCTCGAAGGCCATCCGCGCGCCTGGATCTTCACTTCGGCCACGCTCGCCGTCGGCAGCGACTTCGCGCACTACCGGCAGGCGCTCGGCCTCGACGAGGCCGCCACCGGCCGCTGGGACAGTCCCTTCGACTATCCCGCCAACGCCTTGCTCTATTGCCCCACGGGCATGCCCGACCCGAACCACCCCGACTATTCCGAAGCCGTCGTCGCGGCCGCCTGGCCGGCGATCCGTGCCTCGAACGGCCGCGCCTTCGTGCTGTGCACGTCCTTGCGCGCCATGCGCCGCATCCACGAGCTGCTGGAGGAGCGCATCGCCCGCGCCGGGCTGGAGATGCCGCTGCTGATGCAGGGGCAGGGCAGCAAGACCGAACTGCTCGACCGCTTCCGCCACCTCGGCAACGCGGTGCTGGTGGCGAGCCAGAGCTTCTGGGAAGGCGTGGATGTGCGCGGCGAGGCGCTCTCGCTCGTCGTCATCGACAAGCTGCCCTTCGCCCCGCCCGACGATCCCGTCCTCGCCGCGCGCATCGACACCCTCAAGCGCCAGGGCCGCAACGCCTTCTTCGAAGTGCAGCTGCCGCGCGCCGTCATCAGCATGAAGCAGGGCGCCGGCCGGCTGATCCGCGACGAAACCGACCGCGGCGTCCTCATGGTCTGCGACCCGCGCATGGTCGACAAACCCTATGGCCGCCGCATCTGGCAGAGCCTGCCGCCGATGCGCCGCACGCGCGAGCTGGCCGAGGTCGAAGCCTTCTTCGAAACCGCGGACGCGGCGGGCTGAAAAAAAGTCAGTCCCGGCGGGACGGCGGCGGGCTTCAGGCCTTGCCGAAGGCGCGCAGCTTTTCCGCGACGCAGGCGACGACATGCGCCGGCAGCCCGGCGGCGCGGGCGAGGAACTGGTCGAGCACGCGGTCGTGTTGAAACGGCCCGTCGGCCAGGAGGATGGGAGTCTGTTTCAGGCCCGCGCGCGGCTCGCCGTCGTCCACCGCGTAGTGCGCGAAGCCGCGTTCGCGATGCCAGGAAATCGAATGCTCGTCGTGGTGCCTGTCGTAGGCGAGCTGGAAGCCGACGATCGTCCCGTCCTCGCCCTCCCAGACGACCAGGTCGAGGTCATGGCCGAAGAACCAGCGGCGGCAGGGCTCGCCGGGCACCTGCTGGACGTTGTGGAGTTCCCTGAGCATGGCGGAAAAAGTCAGTCCCGGCGGGACGGCGGCGGTTTACTTCAGGATGCAGTGCTTGGCGTAATCGACGGCCTCGTTGGCCGACCAGTCGCCCTTCGGCTTCGCCTTCAGGTCGGAACACCAGCGGTCGCTGCCGACCTCGGGCGCGCAGGCGGAAAGCAGAAACAACGCGGCGAGCGCGGCGGCGAGGGTTGTGGCGAGGCGGGGCATCGGTGTTCTCCGGTCAAAAAACAGGCCGCATTGTCGCACCGAAAAAGTCAGTCCCGGCGGGACGGCGCCTCAAAAGCCGTACTCGCGCTCCACGCGGCAGACGCGCACGCGGAAGGCCGCATACCAGTCCTTCGCCCGCGCCTGCGCCAGCCGGTGCGCGGCGTGCGCCTTCCACGCCGCGATCGCCTCCAGCGAAGTCCAGTAGGACACCGAAATCCCCAGCTCCTGCCGCGCCGTCTCGAAACCGAGAAAGCCCGGCTGCCGCTCCGCCAGCTCCAGCATCGCCCGCGCCGTCTCGGCGTACCCATCGTCGCCCGCCGTGCGCACGGAGGTGAATATCACCGCGTAGTAGGGCAGGGCGGGGGTAGACATGGTTGGGAAGGTGGGCTATTTGTGGTTTGCCCTATCTACCAAGAAGGTCATGCATAGCTCAAATCCAAGCCTCGTATTTTTGTCTCAAACTCACATAGTATTTTGACTACTAGAGACACCATGTCTGAATTTAGTGCAATTAAGTTGAACTTATTTTTAAGGTCTATCTGAGAGGATTTGCCAACACTAAGTCTTTTGCCAAGAGAGGGAATTACAACAATGAAGGACCGGTCTGCTCGGAAGTTGCAATGCTCGGAGTGCCTGATTAGCTTGAAGCCATTGATGAACTCAATCCAATTATTTCCATCCTTGTGTGCGAGGGAATTGATGAGTGCCTTATAGTCAGCGCTGAAGTCTATTAGCCTTGGTATATTATTTTTTTCAATAATGAGCTTGATTAACGCTTCGAAGCCAGCCCACATTGAGGTGTGCAAATCTAGAAGACGTTCAGTAATTAGAGTATCTACGGCGGGTGCTTCTCTGTATTGTTGGCCTATCTCAATAAATGCCTGATATATCTTCTGATCGTCTGCGCCCATGAGTGTTGTTGGGGAGCAGATGCCATGCCCGTGCATTCTTGATATTGCCGCAAAGAGAAAATGCTCATAGGCTAACTCGAATCTCTTGGCTGCGTATGCACACCAGTAATGCTGTGCTGAGTTAGGTTTGAATTTATCTCTGAGTTTGTGAAGCGAGTGAATTCGCTCTCGGAGTAATAGTAGTAGATCGTACAGTGTTAGAACCTGCTCTGGATGTTCCATTTGACATCCTAATCACTAGGGGCAAGTCAAGAATAACTACGATCAAGCCGCCTTGACGGCAAACTCCATGCTGGCTGGATTCTGGACACGATGACTTGCATCCAGAATCTCCAAGCCTATAACGTTCCCTGCCGCATCATAGTCAAGGATGACTCCGGGTTTGACTTCATCGGACTCGGCAACTTGGGCGTCGCTGAATATGACGGTGAGGATGTCTACTTCGCTGTCGTAATCGGCCTTCATGGCTGCCCCCAATACTTTTCGATCTTGCTGGTTCGATACACAGTGACAACGACGGGAGGTCGATGCCAGTCCTCGACGATCAGGCGGACGAGATAGTTTTTCCCGTCGGCGACGATACGCGATTGATACACCTTGCGGTTGTTCGATCCCGGCTGAACTTGCTCCGGTAGCGCCATGGCCGCCTCAATCCATTCCAGTGGTATCTGGCGGCGCAGGGCTTCGCTTCTGGCATGCTCGGTCAGGATGAAATCCATGATCTCATTATGCCCCAGTCACGCCAAGATTCATGGTAGCGCCGCCGTCCCGCCGGGACTGACTTATTTTCGCGCTACTGGGTGATGCGGCCGACGATCCAGTCTTTGGTCTGCGCGGCGTCCATGTCGAAGCGGCCGCATTGCATCATGCTGAAGCCGAAGACGTAGGCGTAGAGGAGGGCGCTGCGGGCCGCCGCTTCGGCGGCGGGCAGGCCGAGGGCGAGGAAGAGGCGGCGGGTGCAGGCGAGGCGTTCGGCGTCGACTTCCTCGACGACCGCCAGGCCATTTGAATCCTGGCGCGCCCAGAGGCGGATGGCGGCTTCGATGGAGATGCCCTTGCGGTTCTTCGCGGCGGCGTAAACGTCGATGGTGTGGCGCAGGGCGGCGAGTTCGCCGCCGGGTTCGGCGGCGGTCTGCTTGCGGATGTCGCGGATGCGGCCGGCGCGCCAGTCGTCGAGCACGGCGTCGATGAGGTCGCGGCGGTCCTTGAAGTGCCAGTAGAAACTGCCCTTGGTGACGCCGAGCTGCTTGGCGAGACTTTCGACGCGCAGGCCGTCGATGCCGTCCCGCGCCACGATGTTCAGCGCGGCGGCGATCCACGCCGCGCGGTCGAGCGCCTCGCGCGCGGCGGCGGGTTTGCGGGGCGGCTTGTTGTCCATACGGTGCGGTATTGAAATCTCCGGCGAAGTTGGGTTAGTATAGCAGCCGACCATACGCAGCGGTATGGAGACACGAGGAGAACGAAGTGAAGATTCTGGTGCCGGTGAAACGGGTGGTGGATTACAACGTCAAGGTGCGCGTCAAGGCCGACCAGAGCGGCGTCGAGCTCGCCAGCGTGAAGATGGCGATGAACCCCTTCGACGAGATCGCGGTGGAAGAGGCGGTGCGCCTCAAGGAAGCCGGCGTCGCCACCGAGGTGGTGGCCGTGTCCTGCGGCGCGACGGCGAGCCAGGAGCAGTTGCGCACGGCGCTGGCGCTCGGCGCCGACCGTGCAATTCTGGTCGAGGCGCAACTCAACGAAGGGGAATTGCAGTCGCTGGCCGTCGCCAAGCTGCTCAAGGCGGTATGCGAGAAGGAGCAGCCCGGCCTCGTCATCCTCGGCAAGCAGGCCATCGACGACGACGCCAACCAGACCGGCCAGATGCTCGCCGCGCTGATGGGCTGGCCGCAGGCGACCTTCGCCTCGAAGGTGGTGGTGGCCGATGAAAATGGGCAAATGAGGGCGAAGGTGACGCGCGAGATCGACGGCGGCCTCGAAACGCTGGCGATCCGGCTGCCGGCCATCGTGACCACCGACCTGCGCCTCAACGAGCCGCGCTACGCGACGCTGCCGAACATCATGAAGGCGAAGAAGAAGCCCATGGACACGCTCAAGCCCGCCGACCTCGGCGTGGATGTCGCGCCGCGCCTGACGACGCTCAAGGTCGTCGAGCCGGCCAAGCGCCAGGCCGGCGTGATGGTCGCGGACGTCGCCGAACTGGTGGCCAAACTCAAGAACGAAGCCAAAGTGATTTAACCGAGGTAATCCGACCATGTCCATTCTCGTCATTGCCGAACACGACAACGCCGCGCTGAAGGCGGCCACCCTCAACACCGTGACCGCCGCCGCGAAGATCGGTGGGGAAATCCATGTGCTGGTCGCCGGCACAAGCTGTGCCGCCGCCGCGCAGGCCGCCGCCGCGCTCGCCGGCGTGGCCAGGGTGAAGCTGGCCGACGCGGCCCACTACGCCGACCAGACCGCCGAAAATCTCGCCGCGCTGGTCGTCGCCAA
The DNA here is from genome assembly GCA_040754195.1 of Pseudomonadota bacterium. GTDB lineage: Bacteria > Pseudomonadota > Gammaproteobacteria > Burkholderiales > Rhodocyclaceae > Sulfuricystis. The sequence continues at coordinate 25,341 of JBFMDJ010000029.1, forward strand.
TGCGCAGGGCTACACGCACATCCTCGCGCCCGCGACGACCTTCGGCAAGAACCTGCTGCCGCGCGTCGCCGCGCTGCTCGACGTGGCGCAGATTTCCGAGATCTGCGGCGTCGAAAGCGCGGATACCTTCGTGCGGCCGATCTATGCCGGCAACGCGCTGGCGACGGTGCAGTCCGCCGACGCGGTGAAGGTGATCACCGTGCGCACCACCGCCTTCGACGCCGTGGCCATGAACGCAAATGAGGGCGGTTCGGCCGCCGTCGAACCCATCGCCGCCGGCCCGGACCTTGGCCTGACGCAACTCGTCGGCCGCGAACTCACCCAATCGGCGCGTCCCGAACTCGGCGCGGCGAAGGTGATCGTCTCCGGCGGGCGCGGGCTGGCTTCGGGCGAGAACTACCATGCGCTGCTGGAGCCGCTGGCCGACAAGCTGAATGCCGCGCTCGGCGCTTCGCGTGCCGCCGTCGATGCGGGCTTCGTGCCGAACGACTACCAGGTCGGCCAGACCGGCAAGGTCGTCGCGCCGCAGCTCTACATCGCCATCGGCATCTCCGGCGCGATCCAGCACCTCGCCGGCATGAAGGACAGCAAGGTGATCGTCGCCATCAACAAGGACCCGGACGCGCCGATCTTCCAGGTGGCCGACTACGGTCTGGTGGGCGACCTGTTCCAGCTTGTGCCGGAGCTGACCGCCGCGCTATAACGCATTCATGAACTTCCCCGACGGCCTCTTCGGCGATGCATGGATCCACGGCGCGCTGCTGCCGTATGTCCTGCTGCTGGTGTGGGCCGTGCGCACGGCGGACTGGCGGCGCCTCTCCGACGACGAACGCCGCGGCGGCCTGCTGAACGTCTGGCTCGGCACCATCGTCGTGCTGACGCTGGTGTGGAGCATGAAGGCCGGGGTGAAGCCCGGCCTCAACCTGCATTTCCTCGGCGTGACCACCTTCACGCTGATGTTCGGCCGCCAGCTCGCGCTGATCGGCCTGTCGCTGGTGCTGGCGGCGATGACGCTCAACGCCTCGCTCAACGGCGTGCAGGCCTGGCAGCCCTTCGCGCTCAACGCGCTGGTGCTGGTGGCCTTCCCGGTGTTCGTCGCCCACGCCATCCTGCGCTTCGTCGAACGCTGGCTGCCGGCCAACATCTTCGTCTTCATCTTCGTCGCCGCCTTCTTCGGCGCGGGCCTGTGCGTGGTCGCCACCGGCGCGCTGGCCTCGCTGCTGCTGCTGCTCTCCGGGGCCTACACGCTCGACCTGCTGCTGTCCGAGTATTTCCCCTTCTACATCCTGCTCGGATTCGCCGAATCCTGGCTCAACGGCGCCGCCATCACGCTGATGGTGGTGTATCTCCCCCGCTGGGTCGTCAGCTTCGACGACCGGCGCTATCTCTGGCAGAAAAAGGACCCCGCGCCATGAATTACGCCCCCCCCTTGCAGGACATGCAGTTCGTGCTCAAGGAGCTCGCCGGTCTCGAGGAGGTCGCGGCGCTGCCCGGCTGCGAGGAGGCGACGGCCGACGTGGTCGACGCGATCCTCGAGGAGGCGGGCAAGTTCGCCGGCGGCGTGCTGGCGCCGCTCAATGCCGTGGGCGACCGCGCCGGCTGCCGGTGGCAGGACGGCGTCGTGACGATGCCGGCGGGTTTCGGCGAGGCCTATCGCCAGTTCGTCGAGAACGGCTGGAACGGACTGGACTGCAATCCGGAATTCGGCGGCCAGGGCCTGCCGCGCCTCGTCTCGGCGGCGGTGCGCGAGATGTGGAAGTCGGCCAACCATGCGTTTTCGCTGTGCCACCTGCTGACCGGCGGCGCCATCGAGGCGCTGGAGCTGTGCGGCACCGAGGAACAAAAGGCGCTCTATCTGCCCAAGATGGTGTCGGGCGAATGGACCGGCACGATGAACATCACCGAGCCGCAGGCCGGCTCGGACCTCGCGGCGATCCGTTCGCGCGCCGAGCCGCAGGCCGACGGCAGCTACAAGGTCTTCGGCCAGAAGATCTTCATCACCTACGGCGAGCACGACATGGCGGAGAACATCGTCCACCTCGTGCTGGCGCGCCTGCCGGACGCGCCGCCGGGCGTGAAGGGCATCTCGCTGTTCGTCGTGCCGAAGTTCCTTGTTGGCGCGGATGGCTCGCTGGGAGAGCGCAACGACGCGTACTGCGTGTCCATCGAACACAAGCTCGGCATCCACGCCAGCCCGACCTGCGTGATGAGCTTCGGCGACCATGGCGGCGCCATCGGCGAACTCGTCGGCAAGCCGAACGAGGGCCTCAAGTACATGTTCATCATGATGAACTCGGCGCGCTACGGCGTCGGCCTCGAAGGCCTCGGCAACGCCGAGGCGGCGTATCAACACGCATTGGCCTACGCGAAGGAGCGCGTGCAGAGCCGCGCCATCGAAGGCTCGGACGCCTCCGTGCCGATCATCCGCCATCCCGACGTGCGCCGCATGCTGATGCTGATGAAGGCGCAGACCGAGGCGATGCGCGCGCTGGCCTACGTCACCGCCGCCGCGCATGACGCCGCGCTCCACCACGCCGACGCGGCGGAACGCCAGCAGAACCAGGCCTTCGTCGACCTGATGACGCCGGTGGTGAAGGGCTGGCTGACCGAGAACGCCAACCGCCTCGCCTACCTCGGCGTGCAGGTGCATGGCGGCATGGGCTTCATCGAGGAGACCGGCGCGGCGCAGTTCATGCGCGACGCGCGCATCACGACGATCTACGAAGGCACCACGGGAATACAGGCGAACGACCTGATCGGCCGCAAGATCGCCCGCGAGAACGGCGCGACGCTGCGGGGGGTGATCGGCCAGATGCGCGCGACGCAGGCCGAACTGGCGGCGTCCTCCGACAACGACATCCTGGCCATCGCCGCCGCGCTGGCGGCGGGTATCGATGCCGTCGAGCAGGCCGGCGATTTCATCGTCGCGAACTACGGCGCCAACGTGCGCGAGGTCGCTGCGGGTGCGGTGCCCTTCCTGCAGTTGATGGGCGTCGTGGCGGGCGGCTGGCAGATGGCGCGCGCCGCGCGGATCGCGTTGCAAAAAGTCAGTCCCGGCGGGACGGCGGATTTTTACGCCGCCAAGCTCAAGACCGCGCGCTTCTACGCCGAGCACGTGCTGGTCGAGGCGCCGGGGCTGGCGCGCGAGATCGTCGCCGGGGGCGCCAGCACGCTGGCGTTGGCGGACGACCTGTTCTGAGCCAAAAGCCGGGCGGGCTGCTACACTCCGCGCCATGGACAAAGCCGAACTCTATCGCCGCATCGCGGAGGAAACGACCCGCGGCGAACTGGTCTTCCCGACCGGCGCGGAGATGGGCTTGCGCATCAAGCGCGCGCTCGACGATCCCGATTGTTCCGCCGATCAGGCGGCCAAACTGATCCAGGCCGATCCGCTGCTGGCGGCGCGCGTTGTGGCGGTGGCGAACTCGGTGGCCTACAACCGCTCGGGGCGCGAGATCAGCGACCTGCGGCAGGCGGTGGCCCGGCTGGGCTTCAACACGCTGCGCTCGCTCACGATGTCGATGATCGTCCGGCAGATGTCCGGCCGCGCCGGGCAGCCGCCCGAGCTGCAGCGTCTTTCCCACCAGCTCTGGGAACACACGGCGCACGTCGCCGCGCTCGCCCACGTGATCGCGCGGCGCGTCACCCGCAAGGACCCGGAGACCGCGCTGTTCGCCGGCATCCTCCACGAGGTGGCCGGCTTCTACCTGATCGCCCGCGCGCAGGAATACCCCGAACTGCTCGACAAGGAGACCGACGGCTGGCAGGACGCGGGCGAGGCCCTGGTCGGCGCTGCGCTGCTCGAGGTGCTGGAAGTGCCGGAGGCGGTCGCGACCGCCATCGGGGACATGTGGCAGGGCTATCTGGCGATTCCGCCGACTTCCCTGGGCGACACGCTGCTGCTGGCCGAGGAACTCGCGCCGGTGCCGTCGCCGCTCTACTGGACGCCGGAGCAGGATGCCGAGGCCGGCACGCCCCGCATCGAAATCTCCCTCGACGAGGAAACGCTCAGCAGCATCCTCGCCGAGTCGGCCGACGAGGTCGCGTCGCTCATCGGCGCCCTGAGCTAGCGGGCGTTCGGCGGCCACACGCAGCGGAAACCGGAAGCAAGAGGATGGCGAGCATGAATTCCGACAAACTGGCGACATTCCTCCGCGTGCTGCTGCTCTGGCTGGCCTGTTGCGGCGCGGCGGCGCAGGCGGCCGAACCCGCGGCATTCGCGAACGTCTGGCGCCTGCGCGGCGAAGTTTCCGCGCTGGAGCCGAAGTCCGGCGTCCGCCGCCCGCTGCGGGTGGGCGACGCGGTGCGCGTCGGCGAACACGTCAGTGCCGCCGCCAACGCCGAGGCGGTGCTGAAGACGCTCGACGGCGGCGCCGTCGCCGTGCGGCCCGGCGCGGAGTTTCTCGCCGAGGGCTATGCCGCGCAGGGCAGGCCGACCGACAGGTCGATCCTGCGCATCATCTCGGGTTCGCTGCGCATCATCTCGGGCTGGATCGGGCGCAGCAACCGCGCCGGCCATCTGGTGCATACGCCGACGGCGACCATCGGCATCCGCGGCACCGACCACGAGCCCTACGTCATGTCGGCCGAGCTGGCGAAGAAGACCGCCAACAAGGAAGGCACCTACGACAAGGTGAATCGCGGCAGGACGGCGCTCGAGGTCGGCGAGCACAGCCTCGAAATCGAGCCGGGCAGGGTCGGCTTCGCGCAGGCGCCGAAGATGCCCGCCAAGAAGCGCGCGCTGCTGACGGTGCTGATGCCGGTGCTGCTCGACAAGATTCCGGATTTCTACGTGCCGGGCGAGTTCGACGCCGAGCTGGACCTGTTCTCGGAAATCGCCGACATCCTCAACGAGCGCGAGCTGGCGCGCATCGCCGCCACCGGCGCGACGCCGCTGGCCGAGCCGGGCGCGCCGCCCGTCGCGGCGCCGTCACCGGACGCGCCAGCGGCGACGACGCAGGCGCCGGCCAGTCCGGCCGTGCCGTTGCCGCCGGGCTGCGATCCCGACGCCGTGGGCAGGCAATGGCTGGCCGATCTCGACGGCGCGATCAAGCGGCTCGACGCGGCGGCCATCGTCGCCGGCTTCGCGCCCGACGTCGTCGTGCGCGCCTCGGTGCGCAAGAAGGATGGCGGCATGACCACCGTCGAGCTGGGACGCGACGAGCTGGTGCGCAGCACGATCGCCGCCGTGCAGACCCTGGAGGATTATCGCCACCGCCGCATTTCGATCGATTCGACGCTGGTGCCGTCCGACCCGCCGGGCCTGTGCGAGCGCGTCGCCATCAGTTCGGTGGTCGTCGAGCAGGGCAAGCAGGCCGGCAAGGGCTTCCGCTTCGAGTCGCTGGAGGAATACGTGATCGAGCTGCGGGCGGGCAAGTGGCTCGCCGTCCGCGCCGAGACGACGCAGCGCTAGCTTGGGGCGGCGAGCAGCCGCTCGAATTCGGCGACCGGCTGCGGCCGGCCGAAGAAATAACCCTGGAACAGGTCGCAGGCGTGGCCGAGCAGGAAGTCCCGTTGCGTCGCGGTTTCCACGCCCTCGGCGACCACGCTCAGGCCGAGATTGTTGGCCATGGCGATGATGGTGCGCACGATCACCTCGTCGCCCGGATCGGTGGCGATGTCGCGCACGAAGGACTGGTCGATCTTCAGCTCGTCGAGCGGCAGGCGCTTCAGGTAGGCGAGCGAGGAGTAGCCGGTGCCGAAATCGTCCATCGCGAAGCCGATGCCGAGCTGCTTGAGCGCGTGCATCTTCTCGATGGAATCCGCGACGTTGTCGAGCACCAGGCTTTCGGTGAGTTCGAAGCTCAGGCGGCGCGGGTCGATGCCGCTGCCGGCGACGACGTCGCGCACCATGGGGACGAAGTTCTCCTGGCGGAATTGCCGGGCACTGACGTTGATGGAGACGCGGAACGTCTCCAGGCCCGCACGGGCGTTCCAGGCCTGCAGCTGCTGGCAGGCGGTTTCCAGCACCCATTGGCCGATCGGCACGATCAGGCCGGTGTCCTCGGCCAGCGGAATGAACTGGGTGGGGGCGACCAGGCCGCGTTCGGGGTGGCGCCAGCGCAGCAGCGCTTCGGCGCCGACGATGCGCTGCTCGCGGTCGACCTGGGGTTGGTAGAACAGTTCGAACTGCTGTTGCGGCAGCGCGCGGCGCAGTTCGGTTTCCAGGAGCGCGCGGCTTTCGAGGCTGGCCTGCATGGCCGGGTCGAAGAAGCGCAGGGTGTCGCGGCCGGCGGTCTTGGCCCGATACATGGCGGCGTCGGCGCGCTTGAGGATTTCCTCCACCGATTCGCGGGCGCCGTCGAACAGGCAGACGCCGACGCTGGTGGTGGTGTGGTGCTCGTGCGCGCCGAGGTGGAAGGGCTGGCCGATGGCCTCGAGGATTTTCTGTCCCACGGCTTCCGCCTGCGCCGCGGCTTCGCTCGGACTGCCATGCAGGTCTTCGAGCAGGACGACGAATTCGTCGCCGCCGAGGCGGGCGATGAAGTCCTCGGTGCGCACGCTGGCGCGCAGGCGGCGGCCGACCTCGGTGAGCAGCATGTCGCCGAGGTCGTGGCCGCGCGTGTCGTTGAGCGTCTTGAAGTTGTCGAGATCGATGAACAGCACGGCGCCGGTGCTGTGGCGGCGGCTGGCGGCGGCGAGCGCCTGGCGCAACCGCTCCTGCAGCAGGCGGCGATTGGGCAACTGGGTGAGGGGGTCGAAGTAGGCGAGGCGCTGGATTTCGGCCTCCGCCTGCTTGCGCTCGGTGATGTCGCGGACGATGGCCTGCAGGCGGGGTTCTCCGCCGCTGTCGACGCGGTTGAGGCTGACCTCGACATCCAGCAGCGTGCCATCCCGCAACTGGTTGCGCCATTCGAACACCATGGGACGGCCGGACTCGGCGGCACCGATCATGCCGGCCAGCACTTCGGCCGACGGCTTGCCGTCGGGCTGGTTTTCCGGTGCGGCGGAAACCGGCGTGGTGCTGACGATTTTGTCGCGGGGCAGTTGGTAAAGGGTTTCGGCGCGCCGGTTGCAGTCGATGACTTCGGGACCGCGCATGATGAAGATCGCGTCGTTGGCCTGCTCGAACAGGGTGCGGAAGCGGATTTCGGTTTCGCGCAGCGAGGCGAGCGTCGCATTCAGTTCGCCCGTGCGCGCCGTCACGCGCCGCTGGAGCATCCAGCTCCAGACCGCGAGCAACGCGATCAGCAGCCCCACGCCGCCCAGCGCGGGAAGCGCGTAGCGCGACACGGCCGGCCACCAGTCGTTCGCCAGCCGGGCGCCGACCCAGCGCAATTCGATGTCCCCGCGCTCGGCGGCCGTGATGCGGGCGAAGCCGTCTTCGATGACGCGCTTGAGTTCGTCGTTGCCGCGCGCCACCGCCCAGTGGAACTGGCCGACATACAGCGCGGGCGAGTAGCGGAATGCGTCGATGGCGCCCTCCCGGTTGAGGAGGTGGATGGCCGGCGGCTTGTCGATGCACAGCAGCCGGATTTCATGGCGGATGGCAGCCTTGACGAGCGCTTCGTAGCTCGGGTAGCGCTTCAGGTCGACGATGCCGTGGTTGTTGAGATACTCGATGCAGGCATCACCGTCCTTTACCCCAAGAGTGAAACCCTCCAGCGAGGCCGCATCCGTGATGCCGCTGATGCTGCTGTCGAAAAAGATCGCCACTTCGATTGCGGCGTAGGGCCGAGAAAAGTCATATAGCTTCTTGCGCTCATCGGTCTCGAACATCGTCTCGATGACATCCGCTTGCCCGGAACGCATGATGTTCTGCGCCTCGATCCAGCTTGTCCCGATCAACTCCACGGCAATGCCGGTCCGTTTTTCCCAGAGATCCCAGGTGTCCTTCAGGATGCCCTTGAGTTGCCCGTCCGCGCCGCGGAAAATGTAGGGCGGGTAGTTGTCGTCAGTAACGACCTTGATCGAGCTTGGCGGCGCGGCGACGGCGGCGGTGGCCGCCGCGCACAGCAGCGCGGCGCACAGGCGGATCAGGTGGCGCAGGCGGAATGGCAAACTCACATCCCCTGGTAGATCGGGCCTTCGCCGCCTTGCGGCGTCACCCAGTCGATGTTCTGGCCGGGGTCCTTGATGTCGCAGGTCTTGCAGTGCACGCAGTTCTGCGCGTTGATCTGGAGACGCGCCGCGCCGTTTTCCTCGACGATCTCATAGACGCCGGCCGGGCAGTAGCGCTGTTCCGGCGCGGCGTAGAGCGGCAGGTTGCGGACGATCGGCGCCTCCGGGTCTTTCAGGCGCAGGTGGCAGGGCTGGTCTTCCTCGTGGTTGGTGTTGGAGAGGAAGACGGAGGAGAGGCGGTCGAAGGTGAGTACGCCGTCGGGCTTCGGGTAGTCGATGGGCGCATGCCGGGCGGCGGGCTCCAGCTTGGCGTGGTCGGCGGTGAGATGGAGGGTCCACGGCGCCTTGCCGCGGAACAGGTTCTGGTCGATGCCGAACAGCAGCGAGCCCAGCCAGAGGCCCTTGTTCATCAGCGGCTTGAAGTTGCGCGCGCGGTGCAGTTCGTCGAACAGCCAGGACTGGCGGAAACCCTCGGGGTAGGCGGTGAGTTCGTCGCCGGCACGGTTGGCGGCGAGCGCGGCGGCAGCGGCCTCGGCCGCGAGCATGCCGGACTTGATCGCCGCGTGGCTGCCCTTGATGCGCGAGGCGACGAGGAAGCCGGCGTCGTCGCCGATCAGCGCGCCGCCGGGGAAGATCAGCTTCGGCAGCGCCTGCAGGCCGCCGGAAGCCAGCGCGCGCGCGCCGTAGGCGAGCCGCTTGCCGCCTTCCAGCATCTTGCGCATTTCCGGATGCGTCTTGAGCCGCTGCATTTCCTCGAAGGGCGAGAGGTAGGGGTTCTTGTAGCCGAGGCCGACGACAAGGCCGAAGGAAACCAGATTGTCCCCGTAGTGGTAGCAGAAGCCGCCGCCATAGGTGTCGGCGGCCAGCGGCCAGCCGGCGGTGTGCATCACCAGCCCCTTCCTGTGCTGTCCGGCCGGCACCTGCCAGAGCTCCTTGAGGCCGATGCCATAGACCTGCGGGTCGCCGCCGTTGCGCAGGTTGAAGCGGGCTTCGAGCCGCTTGCCGAGATGGCCGCGGCAGCCTTCGGCGAACAGGGTGTATCTGGCGCGCAGCGCCATGCCGGGCTGGAAGTTCGGCCCGGGCGCGCCGCTCTTCAGTACGCCCATGTCGCCGGTGATGACGCCGCGGATGACGCCGTCCTCTTCGATCAGTTCGGCGCCCGCGAAGCCGGGGTAGATTTCGACGCCGAGGCTTTCCGCCTGCTGGCCGAGCCAGCGGCAGACTTCGCCGAGGCTGATGACGTAGTTGCCTGCGTTGTGGAAGCAGGCGGGGAGCAGGGCGGTGGGCAGCGCCATGCCGCCGCCGGCCGTGAGGAACATGAAGCGGTCAGCGCTGACCGGCGTGTCGAGCGGCGCGCCGCGCGCCTGCCAGTCGGGGAACAGCTCGGTGAGCGCGCGCGGGTCCATGATCGCGCCGGAGAGGATGTGGGCGCCGATTTCCGCGCCCTTCTCGATCAGGCAGACATTCAGGCCCGCGTCGAGCTGCTTGAGCCGGATGGCGGCGGCGAGGCCGGCCGGGCCGCCGCCGACGATCACCACGTCGAATTCCATCGCTTCGCGTTCCATCGTGTCCATGCCGTTTCTTTCTCGAGCCTCGCGATAAGGGAAGATTATAATTTGCGCAGGTTTTGTAATTGTCGTCCATGGGACATATTCGAGGAAATGTTTCTGCCACAGTGAGCGCCATGGAACATCCCCGCCAGCATGTGTTCAGCACGCGCATCCCCGTCCGCTGGGGCGACATGGACGCGCTCGGCCATGTGAACAACACCGTGTATTTCCGCTACGCCGAGCAGGCGCGCATCGAATGGCTGGCGTCGATCGGCGTGCCCGACATCGTGAATGTCGAGGAGGGCGTGGTCATCGTCAATACCAGCTGCACCTTCCTCAAGCCGATCGAGTATCCGGCCACCGTCGAGGTGCGCATCCTGATCGGCAAGCCGGGCCGCAGCAGCCTGCCGACCTATTTCGAGATGCGCGTCGTCGAGGATGGCGATACGCTCTACGCCGAGGGCGCCGCCAAGGTCGTCTGGTGGCACCCGCGCAGCGGCCAGTCGCGGCCGCTGCCGGACTTCATCCGGGAGATCTACCAGCATGACTGAACAGATGATGTGGCAACCGGATGCGGCGCGCATCGCCGCCGCCAACCTGACCGCCTTCGCGCAGCGCGCGGGCCAGCCCGCCGACTACGCGGCGCTGCACCGCTGGTCGGTCGACAACCCGGCGGACTTCTGGTCGCTGGTCTGGGATTTCTGCGCGGTGAAGGGCGAGAAGGGCAGCCGCATCCTCGTCGATGGCGACCGGATGCCCGGCGCGCGGTGGTTCCCGGACGCGCGTCTCAACTACGCGCAGAACCTGCTGCGCAGCCGCGACTACGACGCCGCGCTGGTGTTCTGGGGCGAGGACAAGGTCATGCGCCGCATGGGACGCGGCGACCTCTACCGCCGCGTCGCGCGCCTCGCGCTGGCGATGAAGGACGAGGGCGTCGTCGCCGGCGACGTGGTCGCCGCCTACATGCCCAACCTGCCCGAGACCGTGATCACGCTGCTGGCCGCGTCGAGCATCGGCGCGGTGTTCACCTCGGCCTCGCCGGATTTCGGCGTGCAGGGCGTGCTCGACCGCTTCGGTCAGGTCAATCCCAAGCTGCTGTTCGTCGCCGACGGCTACTACTACAACGGCAAGACGCACGACAGTCTCGCCAAGGTCAAGGAGATCGCCGCCGGCCTGCCCACGGTCAAGAAGGTCGTCGTCGCGCGCTACACGCGCAAGGAAGGCCACGAGATCGACGCGATCCCGAACGCCGTGATGCTGCGCGAGTTCGTGAACCCCTACCGCTGGCAGACCGAGATCGAGTTCGCGCAACTGCCCTTCGACCATCCGCTCTACATCCTCTATTCTTCCGGCACCACGGGCGTGCCGAAATGCATCGTGCACAGCGCCGGCGGCGCCTTGCTCCAGCATCTCAAGGAACACCGCCTGCAAGCGGACGTGAAGCCCGGCGACAAGCTGTTCTACTTCACCACCTGCGGCTGGATGATGTGGAACTGGCTGGTGAGCGGGCTGGCCTCGGACGCGACGATCCTGCTCTACGACGGCTCGCCCTTCGTCGGGCGCGGCACCATCCTCTTCGACTACGCGGTGGCCGAGAGCATGACGCACTTCGGTACCTCGGCCAAGTTCATCGACGCCTGCGCGAAGATCGAGCTGAAACCCGGAGCGACGCACGACCTCGCGCGATTGCGCGCGATGTTCTCGACCGGCAGCCCGCTCTCGCCCGAGAGCTTCGACTACGTCTATCGCGACATCAAGCCCGAGCTCCAGCTCGCCTCGATTTCCGGCGGCACCGACATCGTCTCCTGCTTCGTGCTCGGCAATCCCATCGGCCCGGTGTGGCGCGGCGAGATCCAGTGCGCCGGCCTCGGCATGGCGGTCGACGTCTACGACGAGACTGGCAAGCCGGCGCCGGCTGGCGAGAAGGGCGAACTCGTCTGCACGCGCCCCTTCCCCTCGATGCCCATCGGCTTCTGGAACGACCCGGACGGCGCGAAATACCGCGCCGCCTACTTCGAGCGCTTCCCCGGCCTCTGGTGCCACGGCGACTTCGCCGAGAAGACGCCGCACGGCGGCTTCATGATCCACGGCCGCTCGGACGCGACGCTCAACCCCGGCGGCGTGCGCATCGGCACGGCGGAAATCTACCGCCAGGTCGAGCAGTTGCCCGAGGTGCTCGAATCCATCGTCATCGGCCAGGACTGGGACAACGATGTGCGCGTTGTTCTGTTCGTCAAGCTCAAGGACGGCCTGACGCTCGACGACGCGCTCGTCAAGCGCATCAAGGAGCAGATCCGCGCCAACACCACGCCGCGCCACGTGCCGGCCAAGGTGCTGCAAGTCGCCGACATCCCGCGCACCAAGAGCGGCAAGATCGTCGAGCTGGCCGTGCGCGAGGTGGTGCATGGCCGTGCCGTGAAGAACATCGAGGCGCTGGCGAATCCCGAGGCGCTGGAGCAGTTCCGTAACCGGAGCGAGTTGCGCAGTTGAGTCACCGCGCCGGCAGGTAGGCCTCCAGCTCGTATTCGTAGACGCGCTTCCCGTCGTGGAAGTATTCGTGCTTGATGGCCTGGCGGATTTCAGGCACCAGCCAATAGGTGCGCCTGCCGGTGGATGTGATGCCGAAAATCGCCCGGTTTTTTTCGACCCCCTCGATGCGTAGCGCCTGGAATGTCCCCGCCGGCACCGTCACGCTCTCCCATCCCTTGATCTCGTATTCGCCTTCGACGTCGAGATCGCACATGCTGCCGCAGTCGACGACTTCGGTCTTGTACTGGCCGCTCCAGCGTTTTCCCGGCTGCAGCGGAAACTGGTAGAAGGGCATGCGGGGCGTAAATCGCACATGGGAATTCTTCTGCTCGCCCAGTGACTCGACCGGATTCCAGTCGGCATCGAGCCGCATCCTGACACGGTCGCCGGTGTTGGTGGCGTGGCTGATTTCGATGCTCCCCGCCTGCACCTCGGTGACGCGATAGGTGACAGGGTCCGGCCCGTTCCGGTTGCTGCCCCGAAAGCGCCAGCTGTCGCCGAGTTTCGGCAGGCCGATCGACTCGACGGCCGCTTGCGGGCTGCGCTGCCCGATGGCGGGCATCGAAGGGGCGACGCTCGCGAGCTGGGTGCCGCCCGGCAGCCGCTGGATGCGGTTCTTCGCCAGTTCGGCGAACTGGCCGTCCGGATACTTGTTCAGGTAGGCCGCGTAGTCGGCGGCGGTGTTGCCCCGGTCGGTGCTTTCCCAGAAGGCGATTTCCAGGGCGGCGGGGTCGAGCGCCGGCGCGCTGACGCTCGGCGCAGGCGATGCGGCAGCGCCGCCCCGGAAGTAGAAGTCGCCCGTCAGCGAGGAAGATTCCCAGGGAATCTGCGCCTCCTCGCTCTTCTTCACGACGTTGGCGCGCACGCGCTTGAAGACGTCCTCGATCTTGATGCCCGGCACGTCCATCGCGGCGAGCAGCTCGGCGGTGTAGAGGCCGTTGCGGCCGTCCCCGTCGGCGGCCACCTTGCCGGGCGCGGTGGCATAGGCGATCAGCGTACCGGCCGGCGCGTTGATCTGGGCCAGGCCCTGCCCGCCGCCGCGGAAGCGTCGCTCGAAGGGGTTGTTGCGGCAGGCGTCGAGAATCACCATCGACAGGCGCGCCGGCGCGAGCTTGTCGAGCAGCTGGTCGACGTCCACGGCCTCGCTGCTGACGGAGGATTCGCTGCGGATCTCGGCGTCGACGGGAATCAGGAAATTGCGGCCGCGCACCTGCATGCCGTGGCCGGCGTAGAAGAACAGCGCCTCGGTGCCGTCCTTCACCTTCTCGCCGAAATCGGTGAGCGCGCGCAGCATGTCCTTCTGCTTGACGTTGGTGCGCAGGATCACCTCGAAGCCCAGCACCTTGAGCTTGGCGGCCATGTCGCGGGCGTCGTTGGCGGGGTTCTTCAGCGCGCCGGCGCCGGGATAGGCGGCGTTGCCGATCACCAGCGCGATGCGCTGCGTTCCGGCCGCGCGGGCGGGACCGCACAGGACGATCAGGCAGAGCAGGACGGCGGCGAAGCGGGTCATGGCGCGTTCGTCTCCACCGTCCCGCCGGCGCTGACTTTTTCGAGGGCCAGCACTTCGGCCAGCCAGGGCAGGGTTTCCTTCAGCGCCGTCGCCAGCGTCCACGGCGGGTTGATCAGGAACACGCCGCTGCCGTGCATGCCCATGCCGTCGCTACTTGGCGCTTTCACCGTGAGCGTGGCATTGAGCCATTCCGGCGCGAGCTTCTTGAGCCTGCCGGGCAGATGAATGCTCTCGTTCTTCTGCAGCAGCGGATACCAGACCATGAACGTGCCGGTCGGGAAGCGTTGCAGGGATTCCTTGAGCGCCTCGACGACGCGGGCGTAGTCGCGCTTGTCCTCGTAGGCCGGGTCGATGACGACGAGGCCGCGGCGCGGCGGGGGCGGCAGCAGGGCCTTGAGTCCGGCGAAGCCGTCCTCCTGCCTGATCTGGACGCGCTTTTGCGCGTCGGGGGCCGCGCCCGTGATGGCCTGGCCCAGCAGCTTGACGTCGGCCGGATGCAGCTCGAACAGGCGCAGGCGGTCGGCGGGACGCATGGCGGCGAACGCCAGCAGCGGCGAGCCGGGGTAGCGGCGCAGCTGGCCGTCCGGGTTGTCGGCGCGCACGGCGGCGACGTAGGCGGCGAGCAGGGGCGGCAGGTCCTTGCGCTCCCACAGCCGGCCGATGCCGTCCTCGTATTCGGCGTGCGTCTTCGCCCGCCCGGCATCGAAGCGGTAGCCGCCGGCGCCGGCGTGGGTGTCGACCACCCAGTAGGGCTTGTCCTTCTGGTTCAGGTAGTCGAGCACCGCCAGCAGGATGGAGTGCTTGAGGACGTCGGCGTGGTTGCCGGCGTGGAAGACGTGGCGGTAGCTGAGCATGGGCGGCGGCTAGAATGGCGGACATGAATGATACTCAGGGTCAGGGCGAACGAGTCTCGAAACTCATGGCGGCGCGCGGGCTGTGTTCGCGCCGCGAGGCCGATGCCTACATCGAGCGCGGCCTCGTCACCGTGAATGGCGTGCCGGCCACGCTCGGCATGCGCTGCGCCCCGGATGCGCGGATCGAGCTGGGCACGGCGGCGCGCCGGCAGCAGGAATCCCTTGCGACGGTTCTGCTGCACAAGCCGGTGGGATACGTTTCCGGCCAGGCCGAGGACGGTTACCAGCCCGCCGTCGTGCTGGTGAAACCCGAGAACCAGATGGAAAACGACCAGCCGCGCTTTCGTCCGGCGGTCCTCAAGGGGCTCGCGCCGGCCGGCCGGCTCGACATCGATTCCACCGGCCTGCTGGTGCTGACGCAGGACGGCCGCGTGGCGCGGCAGCTCATCGGTGAGAACAGCGATATCGAGAAGGAGTATCTGGTGCGCGTCGAGGGCACGCTCGACGCGGCCGGCCTGAAGCGCCTCAATCACGGCCTGTCGCTCGACGGCAAGCCGCTGAAGCGCGCGCGGGTGAGCTGGCAGAACGAGGACCAGTTGCGCTTCATTTTGAAGGAAGGGAAGAAGCGGCAGATCCGCCGCATGTGCGAGCTGGTCGGGCTGTGCGTCACCGGCCTGAAGCGCGTACGCATCGGCCGGGTGATGCTCGGCGACCTGCCGCCCGGGCAGTGGCGCTTCCTGCGGCCGGACGAACGTTTCTAGAGGTCTTCGCGGCGCAGCAGGAAGATCTTGCCTTCGCCGCTGTCGGTGTCGATCCAGGTGAGCGGCAGTTCGGGGAAGGCGGTTTCGACGATTTCCCGGTTGTGGCCGACCTCGACGGCCAGCAGGCCGCCCGGCTTGAGGTGCGCCTTGGCGCCGGCGAGGATGCGGCGCACGATGTCAAGGCCGTCGTCGCCGGCGGCGAGCGCGTTTTCGGGTTCGTGGCGGTATTCCGGCGGCAGCTCGCGCATCGCCTGCGCGGTGACGTAGGGCGGGTTGCTGATGACGAGGTCGTATTTACGCGGGCGCTTGCCGAGGCCCGCGAACAGGTCGCCCTGCACGAGGCGCACACGCTCCTTGAGGCCATGGTCGGCGACATTGCGCTGCGCGACCTCGAGGGCATCCTTCGAGATGTCGGCGGCGTCGACCTGTGCGTTCGGGAAGGCATGCGCCATCAGGATGGCGAGGCAGCCGGAGCCGGTGCACAGGTCGAGCGCGGATTCGACGGTCCAGGGATCGTCCACCCACGGGGCGAAGCCGTCGACCAGCAGGTCGGCGAAGTAGGAGCGCGGAATCAGCACGCGCTCATCGACGTAGAAACGCAGGCCGGCCTGCCAGGCCTCGTGCGTCAGGTAGGCGGCGGGCAGGCGGCGCGCGATGCGCTGCTGGAGCAGTTCCAGCACCGCGAGGCGCTCGTGGCGCGTGAGGCGGGCGTCGAGATACGGGTCGAGGCGATCCGGCGGCAGGTGCAGCGCGTGCAGGATCAGCCAGGCGGCCTCGTCGTGGGCGTTGTCGCAGCCATGGCCGAAAAAGAGCTTCGCTTCGCTGAAGCGGCTGGTGCCCCAGCGCAGCCAGTCACGGATCGTATGGAGGTCATCGAGGAGTTCGGACATGGAAAAAATCAGCGCTGGCGGGACGGCGGGAAAATGGGCGGGTGCGAATTATGCGCCAGACCGTGCGTCTAAGCCGGCTGCCTGTACCTCTCCGACAAGAGCTTTTGCAGCGATTCCGCGACGTCGGCCGGATTGAATTTCGCCAGAAAGCCGTCGGCCCCCATGGCGAGTCCCTTGGTCCGGTTCGACGATTCGGACATGGAGGAGTGCAAGAGGACCTTGACGCCGTCGAAGCGCCGGTCTCCCTTGATGTTCCGCGTCAGCATGAAGCCGTCCATTTCCGGCATTTCGATATCGGTGATGATGATGGGGATGGTGTCCGCCACCTGACCACCGGCGGCATTCACCGCGCTGGCGAAGGCATCCAGCTTGGCCCAGGCTTCGCGGCCGTTGATGGCATGGTCGCTTTCCAGCCCGAGCTTGTCGAGAATCTGCTTGAGCTGCGCCCTGGCGAACGCGCTGTCATCCGCGAAGAAAATCCGGATGTTCGACGGCAGGGTCTCGTCCGCGACCACGGTCGCGGGCACTTCGATGACGTCGCTTTTGCCGGAAAGGATGTGCAGCATCAGTTCGACGTCGAGAATCGAGACCAGCCGGCCATCGGCGAGTTCCGTCACCCCGGTCAGCTTGGAGCTGCTGGACAGCATCGCCGGCGGCTGATGGACGTCGCCCCAGTTGATGCGGATGATGGTTTCGACCGATTCGACCAGGAAAGCCTGGGTCGTGTGCGAGAACTCGGTCACGATCATGATGGGCGGGGTGGGCGGCGGGGGGTTGCCGCACAGGCCGATCAGGTCGACCACCGGCACCAGCTGGCCGCGCAGCGATGCCATGCCGGCGATGTATTCATGCAGGTCGGGGCTGCGGGTGATGTCTACCTGGCGCATGACCTCCCGCACCTTGAAGACATTGATGCCGTAAGTCGCCGGCGAACCCAGTTTGAAGAGGAGGAGCTCCATGCGATTGGTGCCCGCCAGCTTCGTGCGGGCATCGATCCCGGCCAGCATGTCCTGGCTCTGTGTCGACGCGCCTCGCGACGTATGTGTTGCCATTGACGGAGCGCCTCCCTGATATTTGCGATTCATTCTCGCAAATAATGGCGACGAGCGTCAATGTCCATTTGACAAATATGGTTTTACCGGGCGCGGGCGCCATCCCGGGACATCATTGGCGATTCTCCATCCAGTTGTCGCCAGGCTTCATGCTCCTGGGAAATTTCAGGATGGCATACCCGGAACCCGCGCCGTTGCCGGTGCCGACCACGGCATGCTGCCAGTAGCCGCCGATCTGGCCCCGGTCGAGGTCGATCGACTCAACCGCGATGTTGAAGGTCGCGCTCATGTTGCCGACGCCGGCCCAGTTGCAGTAGTGCGGCTCCACCACGAGCGTGATCTCATCCACGGAGCGGACGACGATTCGGCCCTCCATCGTCGCGCAGGCCAGCGGCGTTCCCCAGAAAGTCCGCTGCATGTCGACCTTGATGTTCAGCGAACCGGCCTGCGTTCCCGCTTCGACTGCGCGAAAGAACATGGTCTTCGAGCAGCCGCTGCCCGGCAGCGGGCCGCCCTGCACGAAATGGCAGACGCCGACGCTCGCGCAGTTGCGCTGGGTCGGGTCGGAATCGCAGATGGTCACTTCCTGTCCGAGGTTCTCCCGGAGCAGCCGCTCGATGGCGCCGGCCATCTGGCTGGAGGAGTATTTCTGGCTGGCGATGCCGCAGTCCTCCGCGGTGCAGACATAGACCTCCTTCACCGAATACTGCTGCGGCGTGCCGGCGCATCCCGCCAGCAGGACGGTGGCGGCGATGATCCAGGGGCGGCGGGGTGAAATCATGCGATTCTCCTGCAGGAGTCGGGGGGCGGCGGTCACTCGGTGCGCGTGAGCGGAAAGCCGATGCCGGTCGGTGCGACGATGGGATACTGCTTGTGGCCGAAAACGGTTTCCGCGATTTCCGGAACCTCCGAGTCGACATAATCGGCCAGTTCGATGGTCTTGACGAAGCCGTCCCTGTCGACGTCCGCCTTGCCTTGCAGACCCTGGGACAGCACCCAGGTGAACAGGCCGTGGCCCTGATAGCCCTCCAGGGCCTCCTGTGCACCGGTCGAGGCGAACAGGGTCGTGATGCCGACGGCGCGGCTGAGAATCTTGATGGCGCGATCCTCGTTCAGGCCGCGCGTCAGGAAGGCGACCTGGATGGTCTCGCCCAGCTTGCCCGCGTTGCAGGTGTCCATGACGATCAGCTTCTTGGTCGCCGGCACGTTCCCCAGCAGCTCCTTGAGCAGGTTCTGGTCGATGGCGTCCGCGCGCAGCCTGGCGGTCGAGGTCGAGCCCACGTTCGAGGTCACCATGAAATAGGTGTTGTCATCGACCGTGCCGTGGCTGGCGGCGTAGAACACGAACAGGTCTTCGGGGCCGACGCTGCCCTGCATGGCGTTCAGCGCGGCGGCGATGGCATCGCGCGTGGTTTCCTCGGGCTTGAGCAGACGCTTGATATTGACCGTCTGGAACAGCGGCCCGGCGCGCGCCTCCAGCACTTGCGCGAACAGCTGCGCGTCGGCGACGCTGTAGCGCAGCCGCAGGGCGGGGTTCTTGTATTCGTCGATGCCGACGACCAGCGCGTGCAGCGACGGGCGCCGGCCGCCGGCGAGTTGCGCCTCGATCACATGGGCGGCCTCCTTGCTTTGCATGGAGTTCTCGGCATTGAAGGCGACGGCGCGAATGGCGTTCCTGCCGTTGACCAGGCGCAAGCGGTGGGTGAAGCGGCTTGCCTCGATGGCGAGGCCGCGGGCGGCGTTGAGCAGCACCGCCGTGCCGTTCAGGTAGAGGCGCACGTCGCCGATGCCGCCGCCCTGATCGATGACCGCCAGCGTCAGTTCCACCGAATCGCTGGTCGTCGACGCAGGCGGCGCAATGAAGTCGATCCGGGGCGCGGGCTTGACGTCGGTGATCCGCTGTTGCTGGCGCTGCTTGATCTCGCGCTCCAGCCGGGCCATGCGCTCCTGCTCGGCGCGTACGCGCTCAAGCCGCTGGCGTTCGGCTTCGGCCTGCGCCTGCCGCTCGCGTTCGAGCCGGGCGAGGCGCTCCTGTCGCTCCTGTTCCTGCCGCGCGGCTTCCGCCTGCTCCTGCGCGATGCGTTCCTGCTCCAGCCGCTGGCGTTCGCGTTCGAGCCGGGCCAGCCGGTCGCGTTCCTGCTGTTCCGCCTTCGCCTGTTCCTGCTCGATGCGTGCGATGCGCTCGCGTTCGAGCCGCTGGCGCTCGGCTTCGGCCTGCGCCTGCCGTTCGCGCTCGAGTTGCAGTTGCGCGAGACGCTCGCTCTCCAGGCGCGCGGCCGCGGCTTTTTCCTGCTCGATGCGGGCGGCGCGTTCGCGCTCCAGCCGCGCCAGTCGTTCGCGTTCCCGCCGTTCGTCCGCCACGGCATCCGCCGGGGGAAGGCGGGCGGCCAGTGCGTCGCGCACGCGCTCGGGCTGGTAGAAGCTTTCGGCGAACTGGTCGAGGCCATGCACCTCGCCGCCGAGGCGCACATT
Source organism: Pseudomonadota bacterium (assembly GCA_040754195.1). GTDB lineage: Bacteria > Pseudomonadota > Gammaproteobacteria > Burkholderiales > Rhodocyclaceae > Sulfuricystis. Next base: position 45,020 of record JBFMDJ010000029.1, read on the forward strand.
GATGTGCTGGAATCCGTCCGACGAACCGTCGAAGTAGCCATCGCCGGTGATGGCGACCCAGTCCGGGCCGGAAAAGCCGTACAGCTCGACGGCCTCCTGCCAGCCGGCGCGATGCCAGATCTTGACCATGCCGGCGTCGCCGCCGACCGCGACATGCTGTTCGGACAGGGCCAGGGCGAACAGGGGGCCAGCGCCCGGATCGGCCGCGACGCGTCCCTGCCGCGTCGCGACATCCCAGAGCATGATCCTGCCGTCCAGTCCGACCGAGATGATGCTGCGATCATCGCGGGCAATGCGCACGGCGCGCACCGGCGCGGCATGCCCGGACAGCGTCGCGACGAGCTGGCGGCTGGCGACGTCCCACAACCGCACCGTGGAGTCGTCGCCGGCCGAGGCGAGCAGGCGCCCGTCGGCGGAGAAGCGCACGCCGTTGACGCGATTGACATGTCCCTGCAACTGGGCGATTTCCCGTCCGGAAGCCACGTCCCAGAGGCGGACCGTGTCGTCATAGGAGGCGGAGGCGAGCGTTTTGCCGTCGGGCGCGAACGCCAGGCCGCGCACCGAGCCGTGGTGGCCGGACAGGATCCGCGGCGGCGCGGCTTGGGTCAGGTCCCACAACCGGATGGCGTCGCTGCTGCCCGTCGCGGCGTGGCGGCCATCGCTGGAAAGGGCGGCGGCAAAGACCGGTCCCGGATGGCCTTCGAGCAGTCTGGCCTCGCCCGCCGGCAGCGGCCAGACCCGGGCGGTGCGATCCTGTCCCGCGGCGATCAGCCAGCGCGCGTCCGGGGTCATGTCCAGCGCCTCCACGCTGCCGCGCGGCCCTTCCAGGACACGGCGCTGGCGGCCCGTCGCCAGATCCCACAGGTGCACGCGCCGGTCGGCGCCGGCGACGGCGAGCAGCCTGCCATCCCCGCTCATGGCCGCCGAACGCACTTCGCCGACGCGGCGGCCAAGCACCCGATCCGGGGTGGCGGCGGGGACCTTCCATTGGCGCACCGTCTGGTCGAACCCGCCGGTCGCGATCCAGGGCATGCGCGCCGACCAGGCAACGCTGTTCAGTTCGCCCCCCGTTCCGGCGACGCTGCGCAGCATCTGGCCGCTTGCCACGTCCCAAAGGCGCAGGCTCCCATCCTGGCCGACTGCGGCCAGTTGCGAGCCGCTACCGTCGAAGTCGATGCCGAGTACGGCGCCCTTGAGCGGCCCGAGGATGCGCGCTTCGGCCGCGCGGCCGGTGTCGAACAGCCGGATGCTGCCGTCGCGGCTGGCGGCGGCCAGCAGTTTGCCGTCGGGCGAGAAGGCCAGTCCGCTGACGCCGCCGCCGACCTTCGGCAGCTCGGCGAGCGCCGCTCCGCTGGCGCCGTCCCTGAGCGTGAGCGTGCCGTCTTCCGCGGCGCTGGCGAGAAAGCGGCCGTCCACGGAATAACGCAGCGCGCGGACGGCCCCGCCCTGGTTGCCCAGACTGAAGAGTTCCTTGCCCGCCAGGGCATCCCAGACCTTGATCTGGCCATCGAAGCTGGCCGAGGCGACGCGCCGGCTGTCGGGCGCGAATGTCACGGCGAGGAGGATGTTCTCGTGGCCGCCAAGGACATGCTGCTGCTGGCCGGTGGCGGCGTTCCAGATGCGCACGGTGCGGTCGCGGCCGCCCGAGGCGATCCAGCGGCCGTCCCGGGAAAAATCCGCCTGCGCCACCGAGCCCTGATGGCCGCGCAGGGCGAAGATCTCGCGGCCGCTCGCGGCATCCCAGACCCGCACCGAGCCGTCCAGGCTCGCCGAGACGAGCCGGTGCCCATCGGACGAATAGGCCACGGAACTGACAGGCGCGCGATGGCCGAGCTGGACGAAGACGTCCGCATTCTCGGCCTGCGCGAAGGCGAGCGCGGCGGCGAGCAGCAAGCCGGCCGCCAGGAAACAGCGCGTGACCAGCTTCCCTGATGCAAGTAGCGCGGGCATTGGCTTGGTCATTGGTTTGCCGGTCTGGCTCATCTTGAAGATGCATGGGCGGAAAGCGTCGCTTACCGACGCCAAGCGTATTTTCGCCGATTATCCAGGTGCGGGGGGGAGAGAGAGACAGGGCGCCGCCGTGCCGCCGGCGCTGACTTTTCAGGTCTGGAAGCGGGCGAACGAGCCGTTGAGCTGGGCGGACATGGCGTCGATCGACTTGATCGCGGCGAAGGTCTGCTCGACGGCGTCGCGGGTGCTGTCGATCATGCGCGCGATGTCGTCGACGTTGCGGGCGACGCTCTGGCTGGACATGAGCTGCTCGTTGACGAAATCGACGATGCGGTTGACGCCTTCTCCCGATTGCGTCGTCGATGCCTTGGCTTCTTCGAGCGCCTGACGCGCCTCGATCAGGCGCGCGGCGCTGGTGCTGATGGCGACGTTGCCGTTCTGGATCGCGGCGGCGACGTTGCCGGACTGGCTTTCGAGCATCATGGTGATCGACTTGATGCGGTTGGCCGACTCGCCGGATTTCTCGGCGAGCTTGCGCACCTCGTCGGCGACGACTGCGAAGCCGCGGCCCTGGTCGCCGGCGCGCGCCGCCTCGATGGCCGCGTTGAGCGCCAGCAGGTTGGTCTGCTCGGCGATGTCGCTCACCTGACCGGTCATGTTGGTGATCTCGGCCGTGTGCGTGACGAAGGTGTTCACGGTGTGCTCGATGTGGTTGATCGCCTTCTGCAACTGTTCGATGTGATTCGTCAGCTCGATCATTTTTTCGTCGCTGAACTCGGTGCGGGAAACGCTTTCCCGCGCGCGGTCGCGCACCTCCTCGGCGGTGTTCGCGACGGAGGCGATATGGACGTTGAGCTGCTGCATCGAATACGAGGCCTGGCCGGCGGCGTCGCTTTGCGAGTTCGAGGCGCGCGTGACCTGGTGGATGTGGTCGCTGACCTGCGAGATTTCGGTGGCGACCTGGCTGACGCCGGTCTGCGCGTCGAGCACCAGCGCGTGCAGCTTTTCCAGGAATTTGTTGAAGGCCTGCGAGGTCTGGCCGATTTCGTCGTCGCCCGCCACCGCGATGCGCGCCTTGAGGTTGCCTTCGCCCTGCGCGATGGCGTGCATCGAGTCGCGCAGCGCCACCAGCGACTGCCGCACCCGGCCGAGGATGGCCAGCGTCAGGATGCCGCCGAGGATCAGCGCGACGACCGCCAGGGCGATGCTGATGCTCAGCGCCAGGTTGGCGCGCGCGACCATGTCCGCCTTGATTTCCGCGAAGTGCCGGATCTCGGCCTCGCGCAGGCCGGCGAGTTCGTGCTTGACGTCGCGCCACAGCGGCGCCTCCTCGCGGACGAAGCGCTCGCCGGTGTCCGCCAGCGTGCCGGCGATCTCCACATACATGTCGCGCAGATCCTGCAGCATTTCGCGCCGGCCCTCGAGCTTGCCGAGAATCTCGGCGTCCCGCGCGCCCGGCGCGGCCATCGCATTCACGCTGTCGAGCGCCGTCTTGAAGTCGGCGTTCGCCTGGACGAGGCTCGCCTTGGCGGCCGCGTCCCTGGGGTCGAGGATCAGGTTGCGGATCGCCAGGCCGCCGTTGATCGCGCCTTCATACATGTCGCCGTAGGAGTTCAGCCTGGCGACGTCGCGTTCGACGAAGCGGATGAAGTCGTTGGAAACGGAATGGAGCTGATAAAGGGCGAAGCCCATGGCGATCAGGGTCACCGTCGTCGCCGGAATGATGGCCGAGAGGATCTTCAGCCGGACGCTTTCACGGATGTTCAAGGCGATCACCTTCGATATGCGCTGCGAGGCAGGCGAATCTAAGGCGCTCCGGTTGCAGGATTGTGAAGGCCCGGCCTTTCAGCCCAGCAGTCGCCTGAACGTGGCCTCGTAGATGCGCGCCAGCGGCTCGATGTCGGCGAGGGCGACGCATTCGTCGATCTTGTGGATCGTGGCGTTGACCGGGCCGAACTCGACGACCTCGGGGCAGATGTCGGCGATGAAGCGGCCATCGGAGGTGCCGCCGCTGGTGGAGAGTTCCGGCGTGACGCCGGCCTCGGTGCGGATGGCTTCGGTCAGCGCATCGACCAGCCGGCCGGGCGCGGTGACGAAGGGGCGGCCGCCGAGCGTCCAGGCGAGATCGTATTCGAGCCCATGCCGGTCGAGGATTTCATGCACGCGGTTCTGCAATCCGTCGGCCTTGCTGGCGGTGGAGAAGCGGAAGTTGAACAGCACCTCGCAGGCGCCGGGGACGACGTTGGCGGCGCCGGTGCCGGCGTGGATGTTCGAGATCTGGAAGCTGGTCGGCGGGAAGAACTCGTTGCCCGCGTCCCAGCGCGTCGCGGCGAGTTCGGCCAGCGCGGGCGCGGCGAGGTGGATCGGGTTCTTCACCTTCTCGGGATAGGCGACGTGGCCCTGCACGCCCTTGACGACGAGCTTGCCCGAGAGCGATCCGCGCCGGCCGTTCTTGATCATGTCGCCCTGCCTGCCGACCGACGTGGGTTCGCCGACGATGCAGCAGTCGGGGGTTTCGCCGCGCGCCTTGAGCGCCGCGACAACCTTGACGGTGCCGTCCGTCGCGTCGCCTTCCTCGTCGGAGGTAAGCAGGAAGGCGATGGAGCCCTTGATCGGGCCGGCGGCGAGCAGGCGTTCGACCGCCACGACGGCGGCGGCGACCGAGGTCTTCATGTCGGCGGCGCCGCGCCCGTAAAGCATGCCGTCGCGCTCGGCCGGCACGAAGGGATCGGAGCCCCACTGGTCGAGCGGGCCGGGGGGCACGACGTCGGTGTGGCCGGCGAAGACAACCAATGGCTTCGCGGTCCCGAACCGTGCCCAGAGATTGCGCACGCGGCCGGTGGGGCCGGTGCTGTCCATGCGCTCGCAGGCGAAGCCGAGCGGCGCGAGGCGCGCGGCGACCAGTTCCAGGCAGCCGGCGTCCTCGGTGGTGATCGAACGGCGCTCGATCAGGGCCTTCGCGAGGTCGAGCGTGGCCGTCACCGCTTATTCCATCTTCAGCGTGAATTCGGAGAAGCTGGCGCCGCTGTCCGTCGTCGAGGCGGTGGCATCGGGCGAGGCGGAGGGCGCCACCAGCGGCTTGTCCTGCTTTTTCTCCTCGACGGCGGCGTTGTTGATCAGCCAGTCGAGGTTGTTGGCCGAGTCGGCGTTCGCCAGCGCCTCCTCCTTGCTGATGATGCCGTCCTTGAACAGGCGGTACAGCGACTGCTCGAAGGTCTGCGAGCCCGGCGACATGCTCTGCTCCATCGCGTCCTTGATGCCGTTGAGGTCGCCCTTCTCGATCAGTTCGCCGATGTGGCGCGAGTTGAGCATCACCTCGACGGCCGGGCAGCGGCCGCCGTCGGGCTTCTTCACCAGGCGCTGGGAGATGATGCACTTGAGCGTCACGCCGAGGTCGGCCAGCAGGGCGGGACGGTTCTCCAGCGGGTAGAAGCTGATGATGCGCGACATCGAGTGGTAGCTGTTGTTGGCGTGCAGCGTGGCGATGCACAGGTGGCCGGACTGCGCGTAGGCGATGGCCTGGCTCATCGTGTCCTTGTCGCGGATCTCGCCGATGAAGATGACGTCGGGCGCCTGGCGCAGCGCGTTCTTCAGCGCGACATGGAAGGCGCGCGTGTCGGCGCCGACCTCGCGCTGGTTGATGATCGACTTCTTGTTCCGGAAAATGAATTCGATCGGGTCTTCCAGCGTCAGGATGTGGCCCGACTTGCGCTCGTTGCGGTAGTCGAGCATCGAGGTCAGCGTCGTCGACTTGCCCGAGCCGGTGGCGCCGACCATGAGGATCAGGCCGCGCTTCTCCATGATGACGTCGCACAGCACCGGCGGCAGGTTGAGCGTCTCGAACTGGGGAATTTCCGCCGGGATGTAGCGCACGACGAAGGCGGGGGTGCCCTTCTGGCGCATCACGGAGAGGCGGAAGTTGCCGACGCCCTCGAGCGCGTAGCCGGTGTTGAGTTCGAGCTGGTCCTCGAACTCCTTGAGCTGGTGCTCGGTGAGGATCTCGCCCAGCAGGCCCATGATGGTCTGGGCGTCCATGGTCTGCTGGTTCACCGGCACGGCGACGCCGTTGATCTTGATGTTGATGGGCGCGCCCACCGAGACGAAGATGTCCGAGGCCTTCTTTTCGGCCATCAGCTGGAACAGTCTCTGCATCGCGCCCATGGCGGTCTCCCTGGAGTGTGGATTCAGTCGCGCAGCAAGTCGTTGATGCTCGTCTTGGAGCGGGTTTGCGCGTCGACCTTCTTGACGATCACGGCGCAGGCGAGGCTGTATTTGCCGTCGGCGGAAGGCAGGTTGCCGGCGACCACCACCGAGCCTTCCGGCACGCGGCCGTAGCTGAACTCGCCGGTGGCGCGGTCGTAGATCTTGGTGCTCTGGCTGATGAACACCCCCATCGAGATCACGCAGTTGTCCTCGACGATGACGCCCTCGACGACTTCCGAGCGGGCGCCGATGAAGCAGTTGTCGCCGATGATGGTCGGGTTGGCCTGCAGCGGCTCCAGCACGCCGCCGATGCCGACGCCGCCGGAGAGGTGCACGTTCTTGCCGATCTGCGCGCAGGAGCCGACGGTGGCCCAGGTGTCCACCATCGTGTTCTCGCCGACGTAGGCGCCGATGTTCACGAAGCTGGGCATCAGCACGACGTTGTTGCCGATGAAGGAGCCGCGGCGCACCACGGCGCCCGGCACGACGCGGAAGCCGCCCTTCTGGAAGGTGTGGGTGTCGTAGTGGGCGAACTTGGTCGGCACCTTGTCGAACCAGCGGATCGCGCCGCCGTCCTGCACCACGTTGTCCTCCATGCGGAAGGAGAGCAGCACGGCCTTCTTGACCCACTGGTTCGTCACCCACTGCCCGTCGACCTTCTCGGCGACGCGCAGCGTGCCCTTGTCGAGTTCGTCGAGGATGTGCTGGACCGCCTCGCCGACGCGGGCGGGCGCGGAGCCGGGCTTCAGGCTGGCGCGGTCTTCCCAGGCCTGGTCGATGAGGGTTTGCAGTTCGTGCATGGCGGTTTCCTTTATGGTCGTGTCGGGTCGTGGTTACAGCGATCGGCAAAAGGCCGCGATGCGTTGCGCGGCTTCGAAACATTCCTCCATCCCGGCGACGAGGGCGATGCGGACGAAATCGCGGCCGGGATTCGTGCCGGCGGCCTCGCGGGCGAGATAGCTGCCGGGCAGGACGCTCACATTATATTGGGCGCGCAGGCGGCGGGTGAATTCGGTGTCGGACAGCCCCGTCGGCGCCACCGAGGCCCACAGGTAGAAGCCGGCGTCCGGCACCGCGGTGCTCAGATGGGCGGCGATGACCGGCGTCACCCGGGCGAACTTTTCGGCGTAGAGGCGGCGGTTTTCCCGCACGTGGTCCTCGTCGCGCCAGGCCGCCGCGCTGGCGGCCTGAACGGGCGGTGGCATGGCGCAGCCCTGGTAGGTGCGGTAGAGCCAGAACCGCTTCAGGATCGCCGCGTCGCCGGCGACGAAGCCCGAGCGCAGGCCCGGCACGTTGGAGCGCTTCGACAGGCTGGAGAACATCACGAGGTTGCGGTAGTCGTCGCGGCCGAGCTTCCTCGCCGCCTCCAGTCCGCCGAGCGGGGGGCTGGCCGCGTCGAAATAGATTTCCGAATAGCACTCGTCGGCGGCGATGACGAAGCCGTGGCGGTCGGACAGCTCGAACAGCAGTTGCCAGTCGTCGAGCGCCATCACCTTGCCGGTCGGGTTGCCCGGCGAGCAGACATAGACGAGCTGGCAGTCCTGCCAGATATCCGCGGGAACGTTCGCCCAGTCCATGCGGAAGCCGTTGTCCGGCGTCTGGTTGAGGAAGAACGGCCGCGCGCCGGCGAGCAGGGCCGCGCCCTCGTAGATCTGATAGAAGGGATTCGGCGCGACGACGACGGGTTGTCTGTGCCTCGGCGCAATGACGGCCTGGGCGAAGGCGAACAGGGCCTCGCGCGAGCCGTTGACCGGCAGGATCTGGGAGGCGGCATCGGGCGCTGGGATGCCGTAGCGGCGCGCGATCCAGTCCGCGATGGCGCGGCGCAGGTCGTCGGAGCCGTTGGTGACCGGATAGTTGGCCAGGCCGGCGAGATTGGCCGTCAGGGCTTCCTTGATGAAGGCCGGGGTGGGATGCTGGGGTTCGCCGATGTGGAGCCTGATTTCCGGAAGGCCGGCGGGCGGGACGTCGCCGGCGAACAGGTCGCGCAGCTTCTCGAAGGGATAGGGCTGGAGCTTGTCGAGATTAGGGTTCATGGAAAGACCTGGCGATACAGCGCCCGGCTGGCGAAAGCCAGCCAGGGCAGGGTGAGCGGCAGCAGGGGCAGCAGCAGGATGCTGCCGACGACGAGCGCGGACAGCAGCACGGCCCACAGCATGGCGGCCGGGAAATTGGCGCGGACGGCGCGCACGCTGGCGACCACGGCGTCGACGAGACCGGCGCGCCGCTCGCACAGCAGAGGCACAGAGAAGGCCGAGACGCCGAACAGCAGCAGGGCGACGACGGCGCCGGACACCGCGCCCCAGAACAGGAAATCCATGACGCCGGGCGTGGCGGGGAGCAGTTCCGTCAGCCAGACCGGCGCGCCGCCGACCATGTAGCTGTAGAGGATGGCGGCGTCGGTGACGAAGATCATGAACAGCAGCGCGCAGACCAGGGCGATGACCCAGAGCGCGCCGGCAGCGGTGCGAAAGCCGGCCGCGACGCTGGCGAGGCTGGCGTGGCCGCGATATTCGTAGTCGTGGGCGATGCCGAAGAAGCCGGCGAGGATGGCAGGGCCGACCAGCATGAAGGCGCCGGCGGCCGCGACGACGAAGGGCGTGAAGCCCCGGGAGAGCAGGCCGCCGAGGATGAACGCGCCGATCAGCGCGAACAGCGCGGCATAGATGCTGCTCGAACTGCGCGTGGCGCGGGACACGGCCCAGCCGGCGGCCAGCGCCGCGCCGATCTGCGCGAGGCCGAACGGTCGCGCCTGGAGGCTCATCCGCGCGTGTTCGACTGGGCGGGGAAATCGGCCAGCGTCACCGCCGGGGCCGGCTTCCAGCCCTTCTTGCGATGCTCGGCGACGACGTTGGTGAAGATGCCGCCGCGCACGTAGAAGCGCGCGGTGAGCCGCATGAAGCGGGGTTTCGTCGCCCGGACCAGATCGTCGAGGATGCGGTTGGTCACGTCCTCGTGGAAGTGGCCCTCCTCGCGGAAGCTCCAGATGTAGAGCTTGAGGCTTTTGAGTTCGACGCAGAGCTTGTCGGGGATGGTGTCGAGCGTCAGCACGGCGAAATCCGGCTGGCCGGTCTTCGGGCACAGGCAGGTGAATTCCGGGATTTCCATGTGGATCTGGTAATCCCGGTGCGGGGCCGGATTGGGAAAGGTTTCGAGCGTCTTGGCGGGGCGGGAGGGCATGGCGGTTCGCGGCTGGAAAACGGCGGCCATTATATCGGCCGCCGTCCCGCCGGGACTGACTTTCGCCGCGGCGACCTCAGTCGAAATGCACCGTCACGGCCGGGTCGCCGGGCAGGCCGTGGTAGCGCACCTCGATGGTGGTGCCGGGCGCCGTCGGCATGGAACCCTTGAAGCCGCCGAGGCTCAGCAGGTCGCCGGGCCTGAGCTCGACGCCGTCGCGGCGCAGCGCCTGCGCCAGCCAGATCGCCGCGTTGAGCGGGTTGTCCATCAGCACGCTGCCCTTTTCGCGGGCGATCTCCTTGCCGGCGCGCGTCTCGGTGATGACGACCTCCATGCTGGCCATGGCGTCGGCGAGCGCCTGCGTCGGCTCGGCGGGAATCCGCGCGCCGAGCACGCCGCCGCGGAAGGCGGCATTGGTGGCGATCAGTCCCGGGCCGGTGATCTTGCCGTCGAGCATCAGGTCGGGCAGCTCGATGAAGGGCACGAGGGCGCTCAGGTGCGCCAGCGCCTCGCGCGGGGTCCGCGCGTCGGCGAGGCCGGCGTCCTTGACGACGACGACGAAGTCGGGTTCGTGGCGCGGCTTGACGCCGAACTTCGCCGGCAGGCGCGCGCCGCTCTCCAGCATCATGCCGGCGAACATGGCGCCCCAGGCCGGGCCGTCGACGCCGAAGCGCTTCTGCGAGTCGACGTTGGTGAATACCGCCTTGTAGCCGACGCGCTGGCCGAGCACGGCGGGCAGGGCGGCGACCAGCTTGCCGCGCGCGCAGGGCGCGTCGGCCAGGGCGATGTCGCCGAAGCCCGGGCTGGGCGTCGCGGCCTTGAATTCGCCGAGATAGCGGGCGACGGCGGCATCATCGGGGCAGGCGGCCCAGGCGGGGACGGTCGCGAAAAACGTGAGCAGGGCGGTGCAGAGCTTTTTCATGTTCTTCTCCCATGGTCGCGCAAATGCGGCCATTATGCGCCAGCCGCGATGCTGCGGCGCAGCTTTCGGCCGGCGCGAAAATCGCACAGAATGGCCGCAAACGACAGGAGGCGACATGAGCGACCCCAAACGCAAGAAAGGCACCGGCGACCGCGACGACAGCATCCGCACGGGGCTTTCCGAGGACTCGATCCGCCGCGCCTTCCTCGACAACCTGTTCTACGTGCAGGGACGCTTCCCCGAGGTCGCCTCGCTCGACGACAAATACAAGGCGCTCGCCTACACGATCCGCGACCGGCTGCTGCACCGCTGGGTCGCCACGGTGCGCGCCTACCAGCAGGCCAATCCGCGCACGGTCTGCTATCTCTCGGCCGAATACCTGCCCGGCCCCTTCACCGGCAACAACCTGCTCAACCTCGGCATCGAGGACGCCACGCGCAAGGCGCTCGCCGGGCTGCGCCTCGACCTCGACGAGCTGCTCGACCACGAGGAGGAGCCGGGCCTCGGCAACGGCGGCCTCGGCCGGCTGGCCGCCTGCTTCATGGACTCGCTGGCGACGCTGGAAATCTCGGCGATCAGCTACGGCATCCGCTACGAATTCGGCATCTTCACCCAGACGCTCCAGAACGGCGAGCAGGTGGAAACCACCGACAACTGGCTGCGCTTCGGCAACCCCTGGGAAGTGCGCCGGCCCAACATCGCCTGCAAGGTGAAGATCGGCGGCCATACCGAGCGCTACACCGACGAGGCCGGCCATTGGCGCGTGCGCTGGGTGCCGGGCGAGGTGTTTCGCGGCGTCGCCATCGACACGCCGATCCTCGGCCACGGCGTGAACACGGTGAACCTGATGCGCCTGTGGAGCGCCGAGGCCGCCGAGGGCTTCGATTTCCACGCCTTCAACCGCGGCGACTACTACGGCGCCGTGGTGCGCGAAGTGCGCTCCGAGACCATCAGCAAGGTGCTCTATCCCAACGACGAGCCGGAGATCGGCAAGCGCCTGCGCCTCCTGCAGCAGCATTTCTTCGTCACCTGCTCGCTGCAGGACATGCTGCGCATCCTCGGCACCACCGACCTGCCGCCGGAACGCTTCCACGAGAAGTTCTGCGTGCAGCTCAACGACACGCACCCGGCCATCGCCGTCGCCGAACTGATGCGCCTGCTGCTCGACGAGTGCCATCTGGACTGGGACGCGGCCTGGCACACGGCGCGCGACAGCTTCGCCTACACCAACCACACGCTGCTGCCCGAGGCGCTGGAGAAATGGCCGGTGCCGCTGTTCGAGAACGTGCTGCCGCGCCACCTCGAAATCATCTACGAGATCAACGCGCGCTTCCTCGACGAGGTGCGCATGCGTTTTCCCCTCGACGACGCCCGCGTGCGGCGCATGTCGATCATCGACGAGAGCGGGCCGCGCTACGTGCGCATGGCGCACCTCGCCTGCGTCGGCAGCTTCGCCATCAACGGCGTGGCCGAACTGCATTCGCGCCTGCTCAAGGAAACCGTGCTGCGCGACTTCCACGACCTCTGGCCGGAGAAGTTCCGGAACATGACCAACGGCGTCACGCCGCGCCGTTTCATGATGCTCGCCAATCCCGGCCTCGCGCGCCTGCTGGGCGAAACCATCGGCTCCGCCTGGGAAAACGACCTCACCCGCCTGCGCGCGCTGGAGCGGCACGCCGACGACCCGGACTTCCAGGAACGCTGGCGCGCCGTCAAGCGCGAACGCAAGGTCCATCTGGCGCTGGCGATCTCGCGGCTGTGCGGCGTGCGCGCCGATCCCGACAGCCTGTTCGACGTGCAGGCCAAGCGCATCCACGAATACAAGCGCCAGCACCTCAACGTGCTGCACATCCTGACGCTCTACAACCGCATCAAATACGCCCCCGCCACCGAGGTCGCGCCGCGCACCTTCATCTTCGGCGGCAAGGCCGCGCCGGGCTACTTCCTGGCCAAGCTGATGATCCGGCTGATCAACGCGGTGGGCGAGGTGGTGAATCGCGATCCCGACGTCGCGGGGCGCCTCAAGGTGGTGTTCCTGCCCAACTTCAGCGTCAAGCTGGGACACGCCCTGTATCCCGCCGCCGACCTGTCGCAGCAGATCTCCACCGCCGGCAAGGAGGCCTCGGGCACGGGCAACATGAAGTTCTCGATGAACGGCGCGCTGACCATCGGCACGCTCGACGGCGCCAACGTCGAGATTCGCGAGGAGGTCGGCGCGGACAACTTCTTCCTCTTCGGCCTGACCGCCGAGGAGGTGCAGCGCACTCTCGCCGCCGGCTACCGGCCGCACGACATCTACAACGCCAACCTCGAACTCAAGGGGGCGCTCGACCTGATCGGCAGCGGCCTGTTCTCGCACGGCGACCGGGCCGCCTTCCAGCCGCTGATCGACAACCTGCTCTGGCACGACCCCTATCTGCTGCTGGCCGACTACGCGTCCTACATCGAATGCCAGGAGCAGGTCAGCGCGGCCTGGCGCGACCCGGCGCGCTGGACGCGCATGTCCATCCTCAACGTCGCGCGCATGGGGAAATTCTCGTCCGACCGCACCATCGCCGAATACTGCCGCGACATCTGGCGGGTCGGACCGACGCCGGTGGCGCTCTGAGCGCCCCGGCCGGGCTTACTTGACGCGGTTCTTGCCGAGCGTCACTTGACGCGGTTTTTATATTCGCCGGTGCGGGTGTCGATCTCGATCTTGTCGCCGGTGGCGACGAAGATCGGCACCATCACTTCCATGCCGGACGGCTTGATTTTGGCCGGCTTGAGCACCTTGCCCGAGGTGTCGCCCTTGACGGCCGGCTCGGTGTATTCCACCTCGCGCACGACGCTGTTGGGCATTTCCACCGAAATCGCCTTGCCTTCGAAGAACACCACCTCGACCTGCATGCCGTCCTCGATGTAGGGGATGGCGTCGGACATGTTCTCCGCCTCGACCTCATACTGGTTGTAGTCGGTGTCCATGAAGACATACATCGGATCGGCGAAATAGGAATAGGTGCATTCCTTGCGCTCGGGGACGACCTGCTCGAACTTGTCGTCGGCCTTGTAGATGGCCTCGGAAGGCGCGCCGGAGAGCAGGTTCTTGAACTTGAACTTGACGACCGCCGCGTTGCGGCCGGACTTGTTGTATTCGTTCTTCTGAACGACGAGGGGGGCGCCGTCGACCATGATGACGTTGCCGACGCGGAGTTCCTGAGCGGTTTTCATAGCAAATGCCTGGCGGGGAAAATAAAAGCCGAGAATTATAGCCGTTCGGAACAGAACCTGACCAGATTTCCCGCCAAATCCCCGGGAAGCGCGATTTGGCGCGCCCAGCCGGGCGCATGGGCGGCCAGCGCGGGCAGGACGGCCGCGAAGGCCGGCCAGTCGAGGGCACCGGCGCCGTTCCAGGCATGGAAGAAGGCGCGCGCCGCCGTCCCGCCGGGGCTGACTTTTTCGTAGAGCTTCAGGAAGGCGTCGAGCTTGGCGCAATGCGCGTCCCCGGCCTGCGGGTAGATCTGCCAGACGAAAGGCCGTTCGGCCCACTGGGCGCGCACGAAGGAATCCTCGCCGCGCACGAAATTCAGGTGGCAGCGGCCGAGCAGCGCGTCGTAATCCGTCTGCGGCAGGAAGGGCAGGGCATGCAGCGTCAGGCGGCCGCGCGCCGCCGCGGCGCCGGCCGGGAAAGGCTCGCCCAGCCAGGCTTCGACCTGCCGGCGCGGCAGGCCCTCGGCGACATGGCAGTCGATGTCGCGGTCGCCGTCGCGCCAGGCCGCCAGCAGGGCGGGGAGGGCGGGGTTGGCGTAGCAGAACAGCGAAATCGCCAGCGGGCCGTCAAAAGTCAGTCCCGGCGGGACGGCGGGGTTTTTCTCGCGCAGCAGCCCGCCGGTGCCGGCGACGAAGCCGGGGAAGAAGAAATGCTTGGCGAGGCCCGCCTGCGGCGAAGGCAGGCCGTGGCAGCCGGCCACCCAGTCCTCGGCCGAGAGATATTCCAGGTTGATCCAGACCGGCGGCCGGGCGCGCCCCCGCATCGCCGCGACGTAGGCCGGCGGCGGAGCGCAGGCGAAGGCCTCGACCACGACGTCGGCCGGCGCGACGTCCGCGAGGTCGCCCTCCCAGCGCCGCACCTCCACCACGTCCTGCCCCGGCGCGAGCAGGGCGACCGGCGCCGGATCGTCGATGAACAGCCGCACCCGCCAGCCATGCTCGGCCGCGAGCTGGCGCGCCAGCCGCCAGCAGACGCCGGCGTCGCCGAGGTTGTCGATGACGGCGCAGAAGATGTCGCAGGAAGGCAGGGAGGAGGGCAAGCAGGAATCCCGTAGTCCGTCAATTCCGCATCGCGTCAAGCATGGATGGGAGAGGCGGAAAGCCGAATAGCCATGAGCGTTGATCGAGAAGGCTAACGTGGAGGTCACCGGCGCTGCGCGGCTTTATCGCGCAGCGTCCGGTGGACCGCAGGGTTAGATTTCATTTCACCATACCTTTCAATGCCTCGATTGAGCACGGTGGGTCTGTACGATGAATGATTGCGTGGCAATTCGGGCAAACCGGACGAAGGTCTTTGATTGGGTCGACAACGTAGGACGCCCCGATGCTTGCCAGCGGAACAATGTGGTGGACATGAACGAAATGCTTTCCACGCTCACCGTACTTCGCCTCGAAGTTGAAGCCACAAACAAAACAGCGGTAGCCGTAGTGGTCGATGCACGCTTGCCGCGCAGTGGCGCTACGCTCGTAAGCGTTGATAGCCACTTTTCGCTTGGCGCCCTCAATGACGGTTTCGGGAATTTCGTCAGGGTACGAAACGTGAAACAAATGGCCAGTTGATAATGGTCTTGCCTTTTCGATACCCAATGCGGATAGGCGCCAGAAGCCGCGAGGTGCGGGAGACAGGTAGCCGCGCTCATTGAGCTTACGACGTGCCCACTGAACCATGTTGTTCCAGAATGGTTCATCTCTTCCATCGGCGAGGACGGAGTCTCTTGACTGAGTTTGCTCAAGTTGGCTGAGGCCGAAGTAACTGGCTAATGGCCCGTAGGTCTTTGTAGCGTGCAACTGATGTTGCCCATCGCCATGCTCGAAAAGCAGCTTCAAGAGCGGCAGTTCGAGTTCGTCGTAGTGTGGGTAGGCCATGAAATCTAACGTGGAGTTGAGGCGCCTGCGCGGCTTTTCGCGCAGGTCGCCTCGAACGCAGGGTTAGGTTTCAGCTTCACGGCAACGCTGCACCCGCTGCATTAGCAAAGGCTTCATACGCGGCGAGATACTGAAAGAAGTTTCGGTCGGTAGTTGGTGACGCCGACGGGTAGTCGATTAAGTATCGACCAACACTCATTCCCTGTCGTTCGTTTGCTGGGATGCCATCGCCTTCCAAGAGCTTTACGAATTTCGTTTGCGCAGCCCCGCCGTCGTGCGCAACACGATTACGAGTTGTGTGAGCGGAGACCAATGCTTTGTATGTCGGATTGCCAAGTTTGTTTACTAGGTCACCGAGAAATGAGTTCGGGCCGAACAAATTGTGACCGCGCTCCTTCAATCGTTGTGGGCTGCCCCAGCCCAACTTATTGTTTAGACCGCTATCGAGATCGCCCATGACGAAGGCGCTCCGTGTTGCAGTGACCTGCAAGCGCGAGCGAACCTCTACTTGGAACATGAACTTCGCGTGATCCTCAAACTTTGCTGCAATTTCAAAGAAGATGAACTGTGCGACATCCCTTCGATCTGGGTTGGCTATTCGCGTAGATGTTGCGGCCGAAGTGCCGGTGTAACCGTGCAGCACAATCTTGCGATATAGCTCCCGCGCTCGATTTATGTTCGCCACGAAGTCTGCGACTTCGGTATTTACGACGGCCTTCGTAACCTTGGGAGGGGGTGCCATATGAAACCTAACGTTTGAATTCACCAGCCTGCGCGGCTTTTCGCGCAGGTCCGGTGGAATGAGAGGTTAGAACTACTCGGGAACAAAACTTTCCCAATCGGGAGCGTGCAGGACGGTAGCCCCGACATTGCTTTCGTCCCATAGCGTTTCTTTACTCCCCCAGTAGAAGAAATGCGACGTGACGTTCTTGAAGTCCTTCTCGCTATTTCGCCCCTCCTTCGAGTACAGAATCACGTAATCGCCGGGATTGATACTTTTGTCAGGAAACCAATAGGTGTTGCGAACTGAGGTCGTTGGCTTTCCCTCGACAGTATCAACACGCAATACGACGTATTGCCCAATATCTGTCGAAGCTTCCGCCTTCATTACGACACGTTCTTTGTTGAGGTCGCCAGGCTCGCGAATGGCAGTAATTTTGAGCTTCATGGCTTAACCGCCTTGGCAGCTAAGCCGGCAATAACCAGTACAACACCAAAGATAGCGACCATCGAAGCAGAAGGCTGACCAGTTGTGATTGATGGGGCGTAGCCTAAAGCTGCTGCGCCTACAGTGAGACAACCAGTCTGAAGAATGTCGATGGAGATTTTCCCCTTGAACTTTTCTTCCAGAATGGCTGCACGCTTGTCTGCATCATGGAATTTTGGACGGTACGACGACAAATCATCACATTCCGTTTCTAGGCGTTCTATCTCGTCCACCAGCATTTTCTGAACAGCAGGGGATGCGAGTTCCTTTTCGCTCAGTTCGCGAGGTAATTTTGAAAACGAGCGCCGACCGGATTTTGGTTTAACAGTATCCGATGGAGGGGCACCTGTAGGTTCCTCAGGTTCAACGTCCATTTGGTCATTGGGTGTGTCAGCCATAGACGATTCCTTGGTAGTTCTAACGTGGAGGTCACCGGCGCTGCGCGGCTTTATCGCGCAGCGTTCGGTGGACCGCAGGGTTATGCGTCCTGCGTAACGCGGCAGAAACACAGCGCCCCCGTACCGAGAGATTTTCGACCATTCGGTGCTTACTCCCTAGTCTTCAGAACAGTGGGTGATCGTGCCAAAGTTAGTACAGGTGGCAGATCTCTTCTTGTTACTTTCAAATGCTTGCCTAATCATTGCGGCGTTGGCGGCGTCTTGCGCGGCTTCTTGGTTTCTAATTCTTCGGACATACTCCAAGTCCTGGGCAAGTCCTGGTGCATCGACCGGCCTTGAGATTTTGAATGCGCCTTCTTGCACGGAGGCTGATAGTCGGATGTTCTGAGTCTTTTTCGCGCCACTGGGCCATACCGCCGTAACGCTTACTGTGGCACCAGCTTTTGCTCCTTCTATGGACTTGAACGTCCACACACGCGTCTGCGGCGCGCTACCCCAAGCAGTGCCATCGCTGCCGTACAGAATTGCAAGTGGCGGCTCTGTATCAAAGACGACGCTAACCTGATTGGGTTTAAGAGGTGTAGCGCAAGCGGCTACGAGAATTGCCGATACGACCATTAGAGCCTTAGTCAATTTGTGTCTCCTGAACTGGGGGCGCGAGTTCGTGGCGATGGGACGCATAACGTGAAGGTAACCGGCGCGAGCCGGCCTTTCGGCGAAGCGTCCGGTTGACCGCCGGGTTGGGGGTGAGTGATGGGAAACATGAGAACGCTATTGGTCTTTGGCTACGAATGGTGGGGGAACCTGCGGCCCGCGAAGTGCTGGACGAAAGGGCGGTGTTTCATTCCGCTGGCGTTCGGGCTTTGGATTCGCTGGCCGTTCGATGACTACCACTTTGACGCATAGGATTTACGGACGGTGGTGTTGATGAAGCTATTTAGCCCACTACCGGCAACGGCTAAAGATTTCATGTGCTCGACATTGCCGCTGCCGGCACTGGCGTATGTGTAGAGGTAGACGTGGCCGTCTTTGAACTGCACCTTGATTGAATCGGAGGCGATTTCATATGCAGCGACACCAGACTGACCGCTCAAGTTTTTGTAGCGTTCCATTGGTTCCTCCTGTGGTTAGTGGGGACACCCCCAACGTTTAAGTGGACACACAAATCGGTGTATACGCAGACTACTGTCGGTGTATATTTCAGGCGCTGTTGTTGTATCCATTTGAATGAAAATGACTCTATTTGATAGAGGGGGCGGATATGGGGTCTGTCTTGCCTGCAAATGCACCTGCTGCGCCGAAGTTGCTTGATCAAGTCCGTGCGCGCATCAGGGTTAAACATTACAGCATCCGCACCGAAGATCAATATCTGCTTTGGATAAGGCGCTTCATCCTGTTCCACGGCAAGCGCCATCCGCGCGAGATGGGGGCGGCCGAGGTGGAGGCGTTTTTGTCCGATCTGGCGGTGAATGGCCGCGTGGCCGCTGCGACCCAGAGTCAGGCGCTGTCGGCGCTGCTGTTCCTGTATCGCGAGGTGCTGGAGGTCACGCTGCCCTGGCTGGACAACGTGACGCGCGCCAAGCAGTCGCGTCATTTGCCGGTGGTGCTGACGCCGGTCGAGGTGCGCGCCGTGCTTGACCGGATGGATGGCGTTTATGGTTTGATGGCGCGGCTGCTTTATGGCACGGGCATGCGCCTGATGGAGTGCGTGCGCCTGCGGGTGAAGGACGTGGATTTCGGCCGCAACGAGATTTTGATCCGGGACGGCAAGGGCGCTAAGGATCGCGTGACGATGCTCCCGGCGGCGCTGGCCGGGGCCTTGCGGGATCATCTGGCGCGGCGGCGCGATGTGTACGAGGACGACCTGCGCGCCGGCAAGGCGGCGGTGTGGCTGCCGGATGCGCTGGAAAAGAAGTATCCGAACGCGCCGACCGAGTGGGGCTGGCAGTTCGTGTTCTGCTCGGGCAGCCATTCGACCGATCCGCGCAGCGGCCGCGTGCGGCGCCACCACATGGACGAGAAGCTGTTGCAGCGGGCGATGAAGAAGGCGGTGGGCGCCGCGCGGCTGGCGAAGCCGGCGACGCCGCACACGCTGCGCCATTCGTTCGCCACGCATTTGCTGGAGGGCGGGCAGGACATCCGCACGGTTCAGGAGCTGCTGGGCCACAGCGACGTGTCGACGACGATGATCTACACCCATGTGCTGAACAAGGGCGGGCGCGGGGTGACCAGCCCGCTCGACCGGCTGTGAGCGCGCCGTCCCGCCGACACTGACTTTCATGGCCGATACGCCGTTCGATAGCAAAGCCTTCCTCGCCACGTTGACCGACGCGCCGGGGGTCTATCGCATGCTGGCGGCCGACGGCGCGGTGCTCTACGTCGGCAAGGCGAAGCACCTGAGGAAGCGGGTGGCGTCCTACTTCCAGAAGGGCGGCCACAGCCCGCGCATCGCGCTGATGCTCCGGCAGGTGGCGGGCATGGAGACGACGGCGACGCGCTCCGAGGCCGAGGCGCTGATCCTCGAGAACACGCTGATCAAGAAGCTCAAGCCGAAATACAACATCCTGTTCCGCGACGACAAGTCCTACGCCTACATCGGGCTGTCGGGCGGCGAATTCCCGCGCCTGTTCCATCATCGCGGCGCCTTCGAGAAGAAGTCGCGCTATTTCGGGCCGTTCCCGAGCGGGCTGGCGGTGCGCGAGGCGATCCAGCTGATCCAGAAGACCTTCCTGCTGCGCACCTGCGAGGAGGCGGTGTTCGCCCATCGCTCGCGGCCCTGCCTGCTGCACCAGATCCAGCGCTGCAAGGCGCCCTGCGTCGGGCTGGTGTCGCGGGAGGACTATGCCGCCGACGTGCGGCTGGCCGAGCTGTTCCTCAAGGGCCGGCACGCCGAGGTGATGGAAGGCCTGGCGCGGCGGATGGAGCAGGAGTCGGCCGCGCTGCGCTTCGAGCGGGCGGCGGCGCTGCGCGACCAGATCCGGGCCTTGCAGGCGGTGCTGCACCGGCAGTATGTCAGTTCGACGAAGGATGCCGACGTCGATATCGTCGTCGCGGTCGCCGGGCGCGGCGAGTTGTGCGTGAATCTGGCGATGGTGCGCGGCGGCCTGCATCTGGGCGACCGCGCGCATTTTCCGCAGATGACCGGCGAGGCCAGCGCGGAGGAGGGGTTGGCCGCCTTCCTCGACCAGCATTACGCCGGGCACGAGGCGCCGCCGCGGGTGATCCTCGCGCCCTGGCCGCTGGAGGATTTGCCGGAGGCCATGCCGGGCGGGCCGGCGAAGAACGAGATGGAGCGCGCCTGGATCGGGATGGCGCTCGACAACGCCCGGCTGGCGCTGACGGCGCGCCGCCAGTCGCAGGCCCGGGCGACCGGCCGGCTGGAGGCGCTGCGCGCGGCGCTCGACCTGCCGGAGGCGCCGCGCCGCATCGAGTGCTTCGACATCAGCCACACGATGGGCGAGGGCACGGTGGCGTCCTGCGTGGTCTGCGTCGACGGGGCGATGAAGAAGAGCGACTACCGGCGCTTCAACATCGAGGGCATCACCCCCGGCGACGACTACGCGGCGATGCGCCAGGCGCTGACGCGCCGCTACGAAAAAGTCAGCGCCGGCGGGACGGCGGCGCCCGACCTGGTGCTGATCGACGGCGGCAAGGGCCAGCACGGCGTGGCGCGCGAGGTGTTCGCCGAGCTGGGGCTGGGCGATCTGGCCAGCGTCGGCGTGGCGAAGGGCGAGGAGCGCAGGCCCGGGCTGGAAACTCTCTTCGTGCATGGCAGGGATCAGCCGCTAGAATTGGCCATGGACAATGCCGGCTTCCACCTGATCCAGGAAATCCGCGACGAGGCGCACCGCTTCGCCATCGTCGGCCACCGGGCGCGGCGCGCGAAGGCGCGCGGCCGTTCGGCGCTGGAGGACGTGGCCGGCATCGGGCCGACCCGCCGCCGCAAGCTGCTGGCCCACTTCGGCGGGCTGGACGGCGTGAAGGCGGCGACGGTCGAGGATTTGTGCCGGGTTTCCGGCGTCAGCCGCGCGCTGGCGGAGTCGATTTACAAGCAGCTTCACTGATGCCCCTCAATATCCCCAACCTGCTGACCTGGGCGCGCATCGTGCTGATCCCGCTCGTCATCGGCGTGTTCTACCTGCCGCTGCCGCTGCACGAGCAGAACCAGATCGCCACCGTCGCCTTCGTCGTCGCGGCGATCACCGACTGGTTCGACGGCTGGCTGGCCAGGAAGCTCGGGCAGACCTCGGCCTTCGGCGCCTTCCTCGACCCGGTGGCCGACAAGCTGATGGTCGCCGCCGCGCTGGTGGTGCTGGTGCAGCTCGACCGCGCCGACGCCGTGGTGGCCTTCATCATCGTCGGCCGCGAGATCGCCATCTCGGCGCTGCGCGAGTGGATGGCCCGCATCGGCGCCGCGAAGAGCGTCGCCGTGTCCTTCATCGGCAAGCTCAAGACGACGGCGCAGATGGTGGCCATCCCGCTGCTGCTCTACTACGACCCGCTGTTCGGCCTGCCCGTCGTCGCGATGGGCGAGGCGCTGATCTGGCTGGCCGCCCTGCTCACGCTCTGGTCGATGGGCTATTACCTGAGCAAGGCCTGGCCGGAAATCCGCAGCCGCACGCTCTAGCCGGCCGGCGTTTCTTGTATCATTCGGCTTTCCCGCTACGGCTTCTTGCCATGACCAAATATGTCTTCGTAACGGGTGGTGTCGTGTCCAGTCTGGGCAAGGGCATCGCCGCCGCCAGCCTCGGGGCCATCCTCGAATCGCGCGGCATCAAGGTCACCCACCTCAAGCTCGATCCCTACATCAACGTCGATCCCGGCACGATGTCGCCGTTCCAGCACGGCGAGGTGTTCGTCACCGAGGACGGCGCCGAGACCGACCTCGACCTCGGCCACTACGAGCGCTTCACCAGCGCCAAGATGGGCAAGCGCAACAACTTCACCACCGGCCAGATCTACGAGTCGGTGATCAAGAAGGAACGGCGCGGCGAATATCTCGGCAAGACCGTGCAGGTCATCCCGCACATCACCGACGAGATCAAGCGCTACGTCAAGCGCGGCGCCGAGGGCGCCGACGTCGCGATCGTCGAGGTCGGCGGCACGGTGGGCGACATCGAGTCGCTGCCCTTCCTCGAAGCGATCCGCCAGATGGGCATCGAGGAGGGCAAGGACAATGCCTGCTACATCCACCTCACGCTGGTGCCCTGGATCGCCTCGGCGGGCGAGCTGAAGACCAAGCCGACCCAGCACTCGGTCAAGGACCTGCGCGAGATCGGCATCCAGCCCGACATCCTGCTGTGCCGCGCCGACCGGCCGATTCCCGAGGAGGAGCGGCGCAAGATCGCGCTGTTCACCAACGTCCAGCCCGCGGCGGTGATCGCCGCGCTCGACGCCGACTCGATCTACAAGATTCCGGGCATGCTGCACGACCAGATGCTCGACGAGATCGTCTGCCACAAGCTCGGCATCCTCGCCAAGGCAGCCAATCTCAGGGTCTGGAACAAGCTGGTCGATGCGCTGGAGCATCCCGAGCACGAAGTCAATATCGCCTTCGTCGGCAAGTATGTCGACCTGACCGAATCCTACAAGTCGCTCACCGAGGCGCTGGTGCATGCCGGCATCCACACGAAGGCGAAGATCAACATCCATTATCTCGACTCCGAGGAGATCGAGAAGCACGGCCCGGCCTCGCTGAAGCCGATGGACGCCGTGCTGGTGCCCGGCGGCTTCGGCAAGCGCGGCACCGAGGGCAAGATCGTCGCGATCCGCTACGCGCGCGAGCACAAGGTGCCGTATCTGGGCATCTGCCTCGGCATGCAGCTCGCCACCATCGAGTTCGCGCGCCACGTCGCCGGGCTGGAGGGCGCCAACAGCACCGAGTTCGACCCGGAGACGCCGCACCCCGTCGTGGCGCTGATCACCGAGTGGGCCGACCGCGAGGGCAGCATCGAGAAGCGCGACGAGGATTCCGATCTCGGCGGCACGATGCGCCTCGGCGCGCAGAAGTGCCCGGTCAAGGCGGGCACCCTCGTGCATTCGATCTACGGCAAGGAGGTCAACGAGCGCCACCGCCATCGCTACGAGGTGAACAACGCCTACGTGCCGAAGCTGGAGGGCGCCGGCCTCGTCATCGCCGCGCGCACGCCGAGCGAGAACCTGCCCGAGATCATGGAGCTGCCGCAGGAGACGCATCCGTGGTTCGTCGGCGTGCAGTTTCACCCCGAGTTCACCTCGAATCCGCGCACCGGCCATCCGCTCTTCATCGCCTTCGTCAAGGCGGCGCTGGCGCGGAAACAGCACAAGTCATGAAGCTCTGCGGCTTCGAGGCCGGCCTCGACCGGCCCTTCTTCCTGATCGCCGGTCCCTGCACGGCGGAGTCGGAGCAGCTCTGCCTCGACGTCGCCGGCCGCATGAAGGAGATCACCGGCAAGCTCGGCATTCCCTACATCTTCAAGGCCTCCTACGACAAGGCCAACCGCAGTTCGGGCAGGTCGCCGCGCGGCCCGGGCATGGAGACGGGGCTTGAGTGGCTGGCGCGCGTGCGTCGCGAGATCGGCGTGCCGGTCCTCACCGACGTGCATGTCGAGGCCGAGATCGCGCCGGTCGCGGCTGTCGTCGACGTCTTGCAGACGCCCGCCTTCCTGTGCCGCCAGACCGATTTCATCCAGGCGGTGGCATCCTGCGGCAAGCCGGTCAACATCAAGAAGGGCCAGTTCCTCGCGCCGGGCGACATGAAGCAGGTCGTCGCCAAGGCCAAGGAGGCGAACCACGGCGCCGACACGATCATGGTGTGCGAGCGCGGCGCCTCGTTCGGCTACAACAACCTCGTCTCCGACATGCGCTCGCTGGCGATCATGCGCGAGACGCAGTGCCCGGTTGTCTTCGACGCCACCCACTCGGTGCAGTTGCCGGGCGGGCAGGGCACCTGCTCGGGCGGCCAGCGCGAGTTCGTGCCGGTGCTGGCGCGCGCGGCCGTCGCCGTCGGCGTGGCCGGCCTGTTCATGGAAACCCATCCGACGCCGGAAACCGCGCTGTCGGATGGCCCGAACGCCTGGCCGCTGCCGCAGATGGAGGGCCTGCTGGAAACCCTGCTGGCGCTCGACGCCGTCATCAAACGGCAAGGTTTCGGAGCTGGAATGTGAGCAAGCCCGCCTATCTCGTCGTCGATGCGCGGGCGAAAATCCCGGGGCGGATGGATGAGTATCGCCGGCTGGCGCAGGTGGCGGTGGAAAAGTTCGGCGGGCGCTACCTGATCCGCGGCGCACGCTGCGAGATTCTCGAAGGCGAGTGGCGGCCGGAACGGCTGGTGGTGGTCGAGTTTCCCGACATGCGGCAGGCGCGGGATTTCTACGATTCGCCGGAATACAGGGCGGCACGGGAGGCGCGGGCCGGCGTGTCCGACTTCCAGATGCTGCTGGTGGAAGGCTATTGATTCGATTTTTGAAAGGAACCCCAAATGAGTGCCATCGTTGATGTCGTCGCGCGCGAAATCCTGGATTCGCGCGGCAATCCCACCGTCGAAGCCGACGTCCTGCTCGAATCCGGAACGATGGGCCGCGCCGCCGTCCCCTCCGGCGCCTCGACCGGCTCGCGCGAGGCCATCGAACTGCGCGACGGCGACAAGGGCCGCTACCTCGGCAAGGGCGTCCTGCAGGCCGTCGAGAACGTCAATACCGAAATCTCCGAGGCCATCATCGGCCTCGACGCCGAGGAGCAGGCCTTCATCGACCGCGCGCTGATCGAGCTCGACGGCACCGACAACAAGTCGCGCCTCGGCGCCAACGCCATGCTCGCCGTCTCGATGGCCAACGCCAAGGCGGCGGCGGAGGAAGCCGGCCTGCCGCTGTACCGCTACTTCGGCGGTTCCGGCCCGATGAGCATGCCGGTGCCGATGATGAACGTCATCAACGGCGGCGCGCACGCCAACAACAACCTCGACATCCAGGAATTCATGATCCTGCCGGTCGGCGCCAAGAGCTTCCGCGAGGCGCTGCGCTGCGGCGCCGAGGTGTTCCACAACCTCAAGAAGCTCGTCGACAAGAAAGGCTACCCGACGACGGTGGGCGACGAGGGCGGCTTCGCGCCGAACGTCGCCGGCAACGACGAGGCCATCGAGCTGATCCTCAAGGCCATCGAGGCCGCCGGCTACACGCCGGGCCAGGACGTGGTGCTGGGCCTCGACTGCGCCGCCTCCGAGTTCTACAAGGACGGCAAATATCAGCTGGCTTCCGAGAAGCTCGAACTCGATTCCGCCGGCATGGCCGACTACCTCGCCACGCTGGCCGGCAAGTATCCGATCATCAGCATCGAGGACGGCATGGGCGAGGGCGACTGGGACGGCTGGAAGCTGCTCAACGACAGGCTCGGCAAGAACGTGCAGATCGTCGGCGACGACCTGTTCGTCACCAACCCGGCCATCCTCCGCGAGGGCATCCGCAAGGGCGTCGCCAACGCCATCCTCATCAAGGTGAACCAGATCGGCACGTTGACCGAGACCTTCGCCGCCGTCGAGATGGCCAAGCGCGCCGGCTGGACCAACGTCATCTCGCACCGCTCGGGCGAGACCGAGGATTCGACCATCGCCGACATCGCCGTCGGCCTCAACGCCGGCCAGATCAAGACCGGCTCGCTGTCGCGCTCCGACCGCATCGCCAAATACAACCAGTTGCTGCGCATCGAGGAAGACCTGGGCGATACCGTCGTCTATCCGGGCCTCGACACCTTCTACAACCTGCGCAAGTAGCGTTGGCGAAGGGCCGTCCCGAGCCGGCGCGGCACGCGCCGTCAGGCGCAATCCGCACCAGCCCCAGCACGGAGCCCCCCGTGATATCGAGCGCAGCGAGCATTCTCGAACCCCCCGCGAGGGGGGCGAAGGGGGGCGGGTCATGAGGTGGCCCACCTGGGTGCTGGTCGCCCTGCTGATCGGGTTGCAGTATCCGCTGTGGCTCGGCAAGGGCGGCCTGCTCCGGGTCTGGGATCTGGAGCAGCAGCTCGCGGCCCAGCGCGAGGTCAACCAGACGCTCGAATCGCGCAACGCCTCGCTGGAGGCGGAGGTGCGCGACCTCAAGGCCGGCTACGAAGCCATCGAGGAGCGCGCCCGCTACGAACTTGGCCTCGTCAAGGAAGGCGAGGTCTTCGTGCAGACGCCGCAGCAGAAACCCTGAAAAAAGTCAGTTCCGGCGGGACGGCGGCCGGATGGGTGTTTGACCGCCAGATGCGTCGAGCGTGTTACGATGTAATACAACGTAATTCAAGGAGACGATCATGGGCACGCTGACGATGCGCATCGATGCGCCGATGGAGGCGGAACTGTCGAAGCTGGCGGAATCGACCCATCGGACCAAGAGCGATCTCGCGCGCGAGATGTTGCGCCGGCAACTCGCCGTGCGGCGTTTCCAGGCCTTGCGCGCCAAGGCCGTGCCCTATGCCGAAGCGGCCGGCTATCTCGTCGATGAGGATGTCTTCAAGGATGTTTCGTGAGGATTTTCCTCGACACCAACGTGCTGGTCAGCGCATTGACGACGCGCGGGCTGTGCGCGGCGTTGTTCGAATCCGTTCTGGTCGAACATGATCTGCTCGCCAGCGCCGGCCTGCTGGCCGAGTTGCGGCGCATCCTGTCCGACAGATTCCGCATGCCGCCCGCCGTGGTCGATGGCTACATCGAACTGATCGGTACGACGGCCGAGCTCGTCGTCGCGATCGGGCCGGCGCCCGATGGCATTCCCGATCCGGATGATGCGCCGCTGATCGCCGCCGCGCTCGCCGGCGGGGCGGCGTGCTTCGTCACCGGCGACAAGGCCCTGCTCGCCTTGGGCGCGGCAGGCGGCCTGCCGCTGATCTCGCCGCGCGAATTCTGGGAGCGCACGCGCATCGGCGCGTGAAGTTCCTGAAAAAAGTCAGTCCCGGCGGGACGGCGGTTGTTTCAGTCGGGCAGTTCGATCTTGCCGCTGACCGTCACCGTGAGGCTCGATTCGCCCGCCTCGGCGGGCATCGGGGCGGCCTCGGCCGCCATCAGCGCCGCGCCGCGCGCGAGCGGGCGGGGCTGGGGATACTGGCCGCCGGCATTCACGCTCATCTGGCGGATGCGGTAGGACTTCTTCAGCGTGGCGGCGATGCGCGCCGCCTGGGCGCGGAAGGCGGCGATGGCTTCGAGCACGGCGTCGTTCTCGGCCTTGCGGCGGGTTTCCGGCGCGGGCGCGAACTGCATGCCGCCGATGGCGAGGATCGCTTGCAGCTTGCCGACGGCCGCCGCGAGCGCCTCGGGGTCGCGGCTTTCGAGCAGGATTTCGGAGCGCATGCGCCAGCTTTCGATGGCGCGTCCGCCCTTGGCGTAAATTGGCCAGGTGTGCGTGCCGCCGCTCTTCACGGCGACGCCCGGCTGGGCCTTGGCCAGGGCGAGTCCCTCGGCGATGGCGGCCTTGACCCTGCCGGCCACTTCGGCCGGGTCGGCGCCGCTCATTTCGGCGAAGGCGATGGCGTGGCCCAGATCGTTGGCGACGGGTTTGTGCACCTCGACGCGGAAGTCGACCAGCGCGCCGGAGGGTTTGCCCGCTCCGGCCGCCAGGGCGTGCGGCGGCAGGGCGAGGCAGGCAAGGAGCAGGGCAAGGCGTTTCATCGGGACACCTCTTCGAGCAGTTGACGGTAGCGCCGCGCGTTTTCCACATAGTGCGCGGCGGCATGGGCGATGCGCGCCACTTGCGCGTCGGTGAGTTCGCGCACCACCTTGCCGGGCGAGCCCATCACCAGCGAGCGGTCGGGAATCGCCTTGCCTTCCGGGATCAGCGTGTTCGCGCCGATCAGGCAGTTTTTTCCGATCACCGCGTTGTTGAGGATCACGCTCTTGATACCGATCAGCGAACCGTCGCCGACGGTGCAGCCGTGCAGCATGACGAGATGGCCGACGGTGACGTCGCGGCCGATGGCCAGCGGCACGCCTGCGTCGGTATGCAGCACCGAGCCGTCCTGGATGTTCGTGTTCGCGCCGATGGCGATCGGGTCGTTGTCGCCGCGCAGCACGGCGCTCCACCAGATGCCGACGTTTTCCGCGAGGCGCACGTCGCCGATCACCGTGGCGTTCGGCGCGACCCAGACGGAAGGATCGAGTCGCGGAACCTTGACGCCGAGGCGGTAGACGGGCATCAGAGCTTTTCGCCGAGCGTGATGTCGACCATCAGGTCGTCGGAGAGTTTTTCGAGCGCGGCCTTGAGCTCGCGGGCGTTGAAGTCGGGCGGAGTCGTCAGTTCGGCCTCGCAGTGGAAGAGGATCTCGGCCGACATCGGCGCGCTGCTGGTGCGCGTCGCCAGTTCCTCGACGTTCACGGCGTGGCGCGCGAGTACCTGGGTCACTTCCTTGACGATGCCGATGCGGTCGTGGCCGACGAGGTTCAGGCTCAGCCGCCGTCCCGCCGGGGCTGACTTTTCGGCCGCGGCGGCTTCGACGCCGATCTTGAGGCCCTTGAGCGCGGCAAGCGCGGCCTTGAGGGCGTCGACCTGTCCGGCCGGCACGGCGACCTCGACGATGCCGGCGAACTTGCCGGAAAGCTGGGCCATCGAGGCTTCGAGCCAGTTGCCGCCGTGCGCGGCGATGGTCGTGGCGAGTTCCTCGACGAGGCCGGGGCGGTCGTCGCCGATGGCGGTGAGGATGAGGCATTGGTTCATGGCGGCACTCCGCGGAAAAGCCTCATTTTCCTCCATCCGGCCGGCGCGTGGTGCGCGGACGAGCATGGCATTCCATGCGCTCGGGGTGCGCTCCGGATGATGGCGCGGGCGGGCCTGCGGATAGGCGGGGCACGTCACGGCGTAGGCGTCCAGTCCGAGCGACTGGCGCAGGGCCTGCCGCCGCATCTCCAGCGTCTGCGCGTCCACGTCGAGCAGTTCGGCGACGCGCCCGGATTCGTGCCCCAGCACGACCCCGAGCATCGCCTCCAGCCGGCCGACGGTGCCGATGCCGAGCTTGCGGCGCAATTCGGTGCGATGGTTCTCCACGGTGCGCACGCTGAGGTTCATGCGCCGGGCGATGTGCTTGTTGCTGTTGCCCAGCGCCGTCATCAGCAGGATGTCCTGCTCGCGCTCGCTCAGTTCGAGCGGCGCGGCGGGCGGACGGAGCCGGGATTGGCAATGGCCGGAGATTCCGATGGTTTGTTGGAGCATCACGGCATCCTCCTCGGTTCAGCGGTGGTGAAAATGGCGTTCGGCCAGCAGGTCGCGCAGGCGGCGCGGCGCCGGCTTCAGGGCGCTGCGGCTGCGCGTCCAGGGACCCTGATGTGCGGGCAGCAGCCGGCGCCCGCGACTCATCAGCCAGGACACGAGGCGATACAGCGCCGGCCTGCCGTAGATCCATGCCCAGGCACGCCAGATCAGTCCGCCGACGGGGGGGGCGGCGCGTCCGCCGCGCAGCGGGCTGGCGGCGCCATCCCCGGCTTCGCCGCGCAGCCGGATCAGGATGTCCACGATCGGGATGCGCACCGGGCAGACTTCCGCGCAGGCGCCGCACAGCGTCGAGGCGGTCGCCAGTTGCCGGGTGGCGTCGAGGCCGAGCAGGTGGGGCGACAGGATCGCGCCGATCGGGCCCGGGTAGGTGGTGCCGTAGGCATGGCCGCCGATGCGCGCGTAGACCGGGCAGTGGTTCATGCAGGCGCCGCAGCGGATGCATTGCAGCGTGGCGCGCAGTTGGACGTCGGCATGGGCCTGGCCGCGGCCGTTGTCGAGCAGGATCAGATGCACTTCCTCGGGGCCGTCCAGTTCCCCGGGCCGGCGCGGGCCGCTGATGAAGTTCTGGTAGGTTTCCACCGCCTGGCCGGTGGCCGAGCGGGGCAACAGGGTATTGAGCACCGCGACGTGTTCGAGCTTCGCGACCACCTTCTCGATGCCGGTGATGGCGACATGCACGTTCGGCACCGTCGTGCACATGCGGCCGTTGCCCTCGTTCTCGACGAGGAACAGGGTGCCGGTTTCGGCCACCGCGAAATTCACGCCCGAGAGCCCGATGTCGGCCGCGGCGAATTTCCTGCGCAGCACCTCGCGGCCGATGCGGATCAGCGCGTCCACGTTCTCCGTGTAGGCGACGCCCGGCAGTTTGGCGGCGAAGAGTTCGGCGATCTGCGCCTTGGTCTTGTGGATCGCCGGCATGATGATGTGGGAGGGCGCCTCGCCGGCGAGCTGGACGATGTATTCGCCCATGTCGGTTTCCAGCGGTTCGACGCCGTTTGCCGCCATGGCATGGTTGAGGCCGATCTCCTCGCTGACCATCGACTTGCCCTTGACCATGCGCGTGGCGGCGTGGCGGCGGGCGATGGCGAGCACGATGGCGTTCGCCTCGTCCGGCGTTTCGGCCCAATGCACGCTCACGCCGTTGGCGGTCAGCTTGCGTTCGAGTTCTTCGAGCAGGTCGGGCAGGTTTTCCAGCGCATGGCGCCGGATCGCCGCGCCCTGGTCGCGCAGCGCGGCGAGCTCGGCGGCATCGGGAAATTGCGCGCGGCGCTTGGCCTGAAGGAAATCCATCGCGCCGCGGAAGCTCGCGCGCAGGTGCGCGTCGCCGATGGCGGCCTGGCTGCGCCGGGCGAAGCCGCTGCCGGGATGGAAGTCGATGGGCTGGCTCATGGCTGTCCTCCCGGTTGCCGGCACAGCAGGACGACCAGCTCGCGCGGGCCGTGGGCGCCGTAGGCCAGCGTCTGCTGGATGTCCGCCGTCTTGGAGGGGCCGGAGATGACGAGCGCGTTGGTCGGCATGGCCTCCGCCCAGCGCTCGGCCAGCATCGCGGCGCGCAGGTCGGCGTGAATGGCCTCGGCGGCGAGCAGCACGAAATGGACGGGCGGGACGAGGGACATCAGGCGCGGCTCCCTGGCGTCGGGCCAGAGGATCAGGCTGCCGGTGGCGGCGATGGCGCTGCGCGCCGTGGTCAGCGCGGCATCGATGCCGGCGAACAGTTCGTCGCGCCAGAATTCGACGGGACGGTCGTAGGCGACGGTTTCCGGCGCCGCGTCGCCCAGCGCCGCGAGTCGTGCCGCGTGGGGCGAGTCCTGGCCGACGAGCAGGCGGTACAGGCCCTTTTGCGCCATCAGCCGGGACAGCAGCGCGGGCCAGTTCGCCGGGTCGGTGTCATGGACTTCGGCATGGGCGGCCTCGATGTGGGCGCGGAAGCGCGCCAGCAGCGTTTCCCGGTTTTCCGGCGGGGGAGGCGGATCGAGGACGGGCAGGGGCGCGGGTGCGCCGGGCGGGGCGGCGCGCAGCCGGGCGAGGATGCGGTCGCGCGCGCTCATGCCGTTTCCCCGTGCGTGCGCCGCCAGAGGAAGCTGGCGATGTGTTCGCCGGAAAGTGTGGGTTCGGCGCGATCCCGGCTCCTGTCCCGGTCCCTATCCATGTGTTCCGCGCGGCCGAGGATGTTGCACAGGCAGCCCATGTCGGCGCTGACGACATGCCCCGTACCGGTCGCGGCGAGGCTTGCGACCTTGTCGGCGGCGATGGCGGCCGAAATGTCGGGATGGCGCACGGCGAAGGTGCCGCCGAAGCCGCAGCATTCCTCCGTGCGCTCCGGGTGGGCCACGCTGACCCCGGCGAGTCCGGCCAGCAGCGCATCCCCGGTTTCATGGACGTTCATTTCGCGGCGGGCGTGGCAGGAGGTATGCAGCGCCACGGCGCAGGGCGCACCGCGATCCGGTCGGTCGAAGCCGACGACATGCACGAGGAATTCCGTCAGTTCGAAAATGCGTTCCGACAGCTCGCGGGTCCGCGCGGCCAGCAGCGGATCGGCGGCGAACAGCTTCGGGTAGTGGTGGCGCATCATGGCGGCGCAGGAGCCGGAAGGGACGACGACCGGCCAGGGTTCGGGGAACAGGTCGATCTGGCGGCGCGCCACGGTTCGGGCGGCGTCGAGCTGGCCGCTGGTGTAGGCGGGTTGCCCGCAGCAGGTCTGATCTTCCGGAAAATGCACGACGATGCCTTCCCGTTCCAGCAGGCGCACGGTGTCCAGCCCGGCGTCCGGCGCGAACTGATCCACCAGACAGGTGGCGAACAGATAGACAGCGGCCGGCTTGGCCGGGTAATGGCGGCTGTGGCTTTCGGTTTCCATGGCCCCTCCGGTATTGTTTTACGATCGGTAAAGTGGTCATACCAAACTTTCGGCAACTATAGGGTCGTCAAGCAGGTTCTGTCAATCCGTTTCTGCATTGACTGGAACGAACCCAGCCGCTAGCATTCATGTGGTCTTACCAATGGAGTTGTGAATGCCAGGCAAGCGGCAACCGGTCAGCCGGCTCTCGGATGTCGTCGCGACGGCGCTGGAAACGCGCATCCTCGAAGGTTCACTGAAGCCGGGAGATCGCCTGCCCGCCGAGCGCGAACTTGCCGTCGAACTCGGAGTTTCGCGTCCCTCGCTGCGCGAGGCGATCCAGAAGCTGATCTCGAAAGGTTTGCTGACGAGCCGCCACGGCGGCGGCACCTTCGTCACCGACCGGCTGGAAACGCCGTTCGTCGATCCCTGGCGGGAGATGCTGAGCGACCATCCGCTGTTGCAGCACGACCTGCTCGAATTCCGGCAAATGCTGGAAAGCCAGGCCGCCCGCTTCGCCGCCGAGCGCGCGACGGATGTCGACATCGCGCGGCTGGACGCGGCCTACGCGGCGCTCGAGGCCGTGTATGCGAGCGGCGATCTCTCGTCATGCGTCGATACCGACGTGGCCTTCCATCAGGCGATCGCCGAGGCGGCCCACAACGTGCTGATCGGTCATCTGACCGCCAGCCTGTTCCGGGTGATCCACGGGCACATCACGCGCAACCTCGAACACCTGCATGCGCGGGCGGCGCGCTGGGATCGCCTTCAGGGCCAGCATCGGGCGATCTGGCTCGCCGTGCGCGAGCATCGGTCCGACGACGCGGCGCGCGCCGCGCGCGAGCACATCGACTTCGTGTGCGAAAGCATGGCCGACCGGGCGATGGAGGAGGAGCGGCTCCTCAGCGCCCGGCGGCGGCTCGGCGAGTCGCGCGCCTAGTTTCCGTCCCCCGGCGGTACGCAGGCGCAGAACAGGTTGCGGTCGCCGTACACGTCGTCGATGCGGTTCACCGACGGCCAGAACTTGTTGGCGGCGACCCAGGGCAGCGGGAAGAGGGCGGTCTCGCGCGAGTAGGGGCGGTCCCAGTCGCCGAGGATGTCGGCCTGCGAATGCGGCGCGTGCTTGAGCGGGTTGTTGTCCGCCGGCCATTCACCAGCCTCGATCCTGCGGATCTCGTTGCGGATGGCGATCATCGCCTCGCAGAAACGATCCAGCTCGGCCTGATTTTCCGACTCGGTCGGCTCGACCATCAGCGTGCCGGCGACCGGGAAGCTCACCGTCGGCGCGTGGAAGCCGTAGTCCATCAGGCGCTTGGCGATGTCGATCTCGGCGATGCCGCTGTTGCCACCAGTGGCCGCCTTGATGGCGCGGATGTCGAGGATGCACTCGTGGGCGACGCGGCCATGGGCGCCGGTGTAGAGCACCGGGTAGTGGTCCCTGAGGCGCGCGGCGACGTAGTTGGCGTTGAGGATCGCGACCTCGGTGGCCTGCCTGAGGCCGCTGCCGCCCATCATGGCGATGTACATCCACGAGATCGGCAGGATCGAGGCGGAGCCGAAGGGCGCGGCTGAAACCGGCGCGACATGCGGGGCGAGATGGGCCTTGAGGCCGATCGGGCCCATGCCGGGACCACCGCCGCCATGCGGGATGGCGAAGGTCTTGTGCAGGTTCATATGCGAGACGTCGGCGCCGATGTGGCCGGGCGAAGTCAGCCCGACCTGCGCGTTGAGGTTGGCGCCGTCCATGTAAACCTGGCCGCCGTTCGCGTGGATGATTTCGCACATTGCCATCACCGCCTCCTCGAACACGCCGTGCGTCGAAGGGTAGGTGATCATCAGGCAGGAGAGGCGGTCGGCATGCTGTTCCGCCTTGGCTTTCAGGTCGGCGACGTCCACGTTGCCGCTGTCGTCGCAATCGACAACGACGACCTGCAAGCCGGCCATGTGGGCCGTCGCCGGGTTGGTGCCGTGCGCCGATTTCGGGATCAGGCAGATATCGCGGTGCGACTGTCCCTGTGCCGCCTGGTAACGGCGGATGGCGACGAGGCCGGCGTATTCGCCCTGCGCACCGGAGTTGGGTTGCATGCTGATCGCATCAAAGCCGGTGATCGCGCACAGCCACTGCGACAGCTCGCCGATCATTTCGGCATAACCCTCGGCCTGCTCGGCGGGCGCGAAGGGGTGCAGCGCGCCGAAGGCCGGCCAGCTCACCGGCATCATCTCGGCGGCGGCGTTGAGCTTCATCGTGCAGCTGCCGAGCGGGATCATCGCGTGGTCGAGGGCGAGGTCCTTGTTCTGCAGCGACTTGAGGTAGCGCAGCATGGCGTGCTCGGTGTGGTGGGTGTTGAACACCGGGTGCGCGAGGATTGGCGTGGCGCGGCGCAAGCTGTCGGGAATCGCGTCGGTGCAGTCATCTTCGATGCTCTTGCCGAGCAGGGCCGCCAGCGCGGCGACATCTTCGCGCGTGGTCGTCTCGTCGAGGCTGATGCCGACGGTCTCATTGTCGATGTGGCGGACGTTGAAGGCGGAAGCCTTCAATGCCGCCGTGCCGCCGGGACTGACTTTTGCAATGATGGTGTCGAAGAAAACCCCCTGCACGCCGAGTGCGTTAGCCAGCAGGCAGGTCAGGCGATGGATGCGCTGCGCAATCCGTTTCAAACCTTCCGGACCGTGCCAGACGGCATACATGCCCGCCATGTTGGCCAGCAGCACCTGCGAGGTGCAGATGTTCGAGTTGGCCTTCTCGCGGCGGATGTGCTGCTCGCGGGTTTGCAGCGCCATGCGCAGCGCGGTCTTGCCCTTCGCGTCCTTCGAGACGCCGATGATGCGGCCGGGCACCGAGCGCTTGTGCTCGTCCTTGCAGGCGAAGAAGGCGGCGTGCGGGCCGCCGAAGCCCATCGGAATGCCGAAGCGCTGGCTCGATCCCAGGGCGATGTCGGCGCCCATCTCGCCCGGCGATTTCGTCAGCACCAGGGCCATGAGGTCGCAGGCGACGGCGGTGACTGCGTTCTTTGCCTTCAGCGCGGCGATGAGGTCGGTGAAATCCTTGAGTTCGCCCTTCGCGTTGGGCGTTTGCAGCAGCGCACCGAAGACGTCGTGATCGGCGGCATTTTCCGCGGGACCGACAATCAGTTCGAAGCCGAAATAGCCGGCGCGCGTGCGGATGACGTCGAGCGTCTGGGGGAATGCATCCGCATCGACGAAGAAGGCGTTGCTCGCGGCCTTGCTGCAGCGGCGCGCCATGGTCATCGCTTCGGCGGCGGCGGTCGCCTCGTCGAGCAGCGAGGCGTTGGCGAGTGGCAGTGCGGTGAGGTCGACCACCATCTGCTGGTAGTTGAGCAGGGCTTCGAGGCGGCCCTGGGCGATTTCGGCCTGATAGGGCGTGTAGGCGGTGTACCAGCCGGGGTTTTCCAGCACGTTGCGCTGGATCACCGGCGGCAGGTGGGTGCCGTAGTAGCCGAGGCCGATCAGCGATTTTTTGATCTGGTTCCTGTCGGCATGGTTTTTGAGTTTCGCCAGTGCCGCATGCTCGTTCATCGGCGCGCCGAGCGGCAGGTCGCTCTTCAGGCGGATACCGGCGGGCACGGTCTGCGCGATCAGTTCGGCGCGATCCCTGACGCCGATGGCCGCGCACATGCTTTCCTGCTCGGCCGCATCCGGGCCGATGTGACGCGCGACGAACTCGTCGCGGCCTTCGAGTTCGTCGAGTGTCGCCATGCTCAGTGTTCCGCCGAGACTTTCTCGTAGGCGGCCGCGTCGAGCAGGCCGCCGAGGTCGGCGGCATTGGCCGGCTTGAGCTTGAACAGCCAGGCGGCCCAGGCGTCCTGGTTCACGCTTTCGGGCGCATCGACGGCGGCGTCGTTGCGGGCGACGACCTCGCCGGCAATGGGGGCGTAGATGTCGGAGGCGGCCTTGACCGACTCGACCACGGCGCACTCCTTGCCAGCTTCGAGCTGGCGGCCCGGTTCGGGCAGTTCGAGGAAGACGATGTCGCCCAGCGCTTCCTGCGCGTGGTCGGTGATGCCCACGGTGACGGTGCCATCGGCTTCGAGGCGGGCCCACTCATGGGATGCGGTGTATTTCAGATCGGCGGGGACGCTCATGCTCATGGACTCCTTAAAGTTGGGATTTGCCGTTGCGGGCGAAGACCGGCTTGACGACTTTCGCCTTGAGTAATTTGTCGCGAATCTCGACCTGCACCTCGTCGCCGGGCTTGGCACCGGCGGGCAGGCGGGCGAGGGCGATCGACTGGTTCAGCGTGGGCGAGAACGAGCCGCTGGTCGTTTCGCCGTCACCCTTGGCCGTGACGACCTTCTGGTGGGCGCGCAGCACGCCCTTGTCGAGCAGCACGAGGCCGAGGAATTCGCGCAGCGCGCCTTGCTCCCGCCGTGCCGCCAAGGCTGACTTTCCGATGAAATCGCGGCTGGCATCCTTGAAGTCGACGGTCCAGGTCAGGCCGGATTCGAGCGGGTTCTGCGACTCGTCCATGTCCTGCCCGTAGAGGTTCATGCCAGCCTCCAGCCGCAGCGTGTCGCGCGCGCCGAGGCCGCAGGGCTTCACTCCGGCTTCGACGAGCTTCTGCCAGACGGTGGCGGCCTCGTCGGCCGGCACGGCGATTTCGAAGCCGTCTTCGCCGGTGTAGCCGGTACGCGCGATCAGCCAGCCGTCCCATTCGACGGCCTGAAAGACGCCGAGGGTGACGCTGTGCGAACGCGCGACGGGGAAGGCGGTCCAGAACAGTTCGCGCGCCTGCGGTCCCTGTACGGCGATCATCGCCAGATCGCGGCGCGGCGTGAGACTCACGGCGAAATTGGCGGCGACGAGGCGCATCCAGGCCAGGTCCTTCTCGGCGGTGCCGGCATTGACGACGATGCGGTATTTCGCGTCGGTGAAGTAGTAGACGATCAGGTCGTCGATGACGCCGCCGTCGTCCTTGAGCATGCAGGAGTAGAGCGCCTTGCCGGGTGTCGTCAGCTTGGCGACGTCGTTGGCGAGCAGGCGGCGCAGGAAGGCCTGCGACTCGCAGCCGACGAGGTCGATGGCCAGCATGTGCGAGACGTCGAACATGCCGGCGGCGCGGCGCACCGCGTGGTGTTCCTCGATCTGCGAGCCGTAGTTGATCGGCATCTGCCAGCCGGCGAAATCGACGATTTTCGCGCCGGCGGCGACATGGGTATCGTAAAGGGGCGTCTTCTGGATCATGGGTGGAGGTCGGAGCGGTGGCAATCCGCCCAGCAGTTGGGGGTTTCGTAGAGGCGCACCCGTTCGAGATGCAGGTGGTTTCCGTAAGTGTCGCGGTAGAGCGGGGCGAGGATTTCGAAGGCCAGCCGCGCAAGATTCTCGGCGGTGGGCACGCGGTCGAGCACCACGGTCTTGTGGCCGGGCATCGTCGCCAGAAAATCGGCCACCTGCGTGTCGCCCCGGTAAACCAGGAAGGCATGATCCCAGACCTCGACGACATGGCGCATGGCGATCTGCTTGACCTCGGAGAAGTCCATCACCATGCCGTTGTTGGGCGCTCCGGCGGTCTCGATGACTTCGCCGCCCAGGGTGATTTCCAGCGCGTAGCGATGGCCATGCAGGTGGCGGCACTGACTTTGATGGTCTGGGATGCGGTGCCCGGCATCGAACTCTAGGCGGCGCGTGATCTGCATGGAATGGGGTGGAAATGAGGCGATAATCCGGAAGCGCAGAATTATAGACCTTGCCTTCACCGTCCATGTCCCGACTTTCGATCCAGGATCACAGCCGCGATGCCTTCGGCATGACCTATGTCTATCCGGTCGTGTCCCGGCGTGCCGGGGGGGTGTCGGTGGGCATCAACCTCAATCCGAACAACGCCTGCAACTGGCGCTGCATTTACTGCCAGGTGCCGAACCTGACGCGCGGCGGCCCGCCGCCGGTCGATCTGGCGCGTCTCGAGGCGGAATTGCGGGAAATGCTGGCCCGGCTTTATGCGGGCGACTTCCTCGAACGCCATGCGCCGCCGGAGGCGCGCCGGGTGGTCGATGTCGCGTTTTCCGGCAACGGGGAGCCGACGACGGCAAAGGAGTTTCCCGCCGCCGTCGAGGTGGTCTGCCGCGTGCTGGATGCGCAGCGGCTGGCCGAGCCGCCGCTGCTGCGACTGATCACCAACGGCAGCCAATTGGGACGCAAGCCCGTACAGCAGGGCATCGCCAGCATCGGGGCGCGGGGCGGCGAGGTCTGGTTCAAGGTCGATGCCGTCGGCGCGGCGGCCACGCAGCGCATCAACGGCGTCGCGCTGGCGCCGGAAACCGTCCTGCGGCGACTGCGCCAGTGCGGCGGGCTGTGCCGCACC
Source organism: Pseudomonadota bacterium (assembly GCA_040754195.1). Classification (GTDB taxonomy): domain Bacteria; phylum Pseudomonadota; class Gammaproteobacteria; order Burkholderiales; family Rhodocyclaceae; genus Sulfuricystis. Next base: position 83,362 of record JBFMDJ010000029.1, read on the forward strand.
TGGGTGCAGGCCTGCCTGTTCATGCTGGATGGGGTACCGCCCGCGGCGCCGGAACTGGATGCCTGGTTGCGGCTGCTGGAACAGGCGGCCGACCGTCTCGCCGGCGTGCATCTCTATGGATTGGCCCGGCCTTCCATGCAGCCGGAAGCCGGGCGCCTGACCGCGCTGCCGGCCGACTGGCTGGAAGCGCTGGCCGAACGCATCGGCAGGGAAACCGGGCTGCGCGTGCGCGTCAGCCCGTAAGCGGTGTCAGCCCTTCTTCTGGGCCTTGGCTTGCTTCTTGAGGTCCTTGAAAAGATCGGACTTCTGGGACTTGAGGAACTCGATGACCTCATAGTCCTCCTTCTTGATCCTGGCGATGTCGATCTGCTCGACATGCACGAGGCGCAAGAGGTGCTGGACGGGGCGGGGCATGTTGCGTCCGCTTTCATAGCGCGAACCGCCGCTTTGCGTCACGCCGAGCTTCGACCAGAACTGCTGCTGGTTGAGCCCGAGCTTGCGGCGGATTTCGCGAGCGTCGATCTTTTCGGTGGTTTTCATGGCCTTATCCTCAGGTAAGCATACTTTGTGGATATGACGAATCAGCTAGCATATACAACTGAAGTCATAGTGCCGCAAGCATAACGGATATTGGGATGCCATACAAGCATCGGTTTTCCCCAATTGGAAGAATTTCATGGGCGCGAGCCTTCGGCTACAATGCGCGCCTTTCGATTCATGGACAGAACATGGCGCTGATCGTTCAAAAATACGGCGGAACCTCGATGGGCTCGCCGGAACGCATCCGGGACGTGGCCCGGCGCGTGAAACGCTGGAAGCAGCAGGGAAATCAGGTCGTCGTCGTCGTCTCCGCCATGAGCGGCGAGACCAACCGGCTGATCGCCCTGGCCAAGGATGTGTCGCCCGAGCCGCACCCGCGCGAGCTGGATGTGATGATCGCCACCGGCGAGCAGGTCACCATCGCCCTACTGGCGATGGCGTTGCAGGACATCGACGTCAAGGCGAAGAGCTATACCGGCGCGCAGGTCAAGGTGCTGACGGACAGCACCCACACCAAGGCGCGCATTCTCTCGATCGACGAACAGAACATGCGCCGCGATCTCGACAACGACACCGTGGTGATCGTCGCCGGCTTCCAGGGCGTCGACGAGCAGGGCAACATCACCACGCTCGGCCGCGGCGGCTCGGACACTTCGGCCGTGGCGCTCGCCGCCGCGCTCAAGGCCGACGAATGCCAGATCTACACCGACGTCGATGGCGTTTACACCACCGATCCGCGCATCGTGCCGGAGGCGCGCAAGCTCGATCGCATCACCTTCGAGGAAATGCTCGAAATGGCCAGCCTCGGCTCGAAGGTGCTGCAGATCCGCTCCGTCGAGTTCGCCGGCAAATACAAGGTCAAGCTGCGCGTGCTTTCCAGCTTCGAGGCAGAGGGCAAGGAAACCCCCGGCACGCTGATTACCGTTGAGGAAGACACCACCATGGAACAACCGATCATTTCCGGAATCGCCTTCAACCGCGACGAGGCCAAGCTCACCGTGCTGGGCGTGCCCGACCGCCCCGGCATCGCCTCGCAGATCCTCGGTCCCATCGCCGAGGCCAACATCGACGTCGACATGATCATCCAAAACGTCGGCCACGACGGCTCCACGGATTTCTCCTTCACCGTCAATCGCGGCGAATATCCGCGCGCCCTGAAGGTGCTGGAAGAGCAGATCAAGCCGCACATCGGCGCCCGCGCCATCGAGGGCGACAACAAGATCTGCAAGGTCTCCGCCGTCGGTGTCGGCATGCGCTCCCATCCGGGCGTCGCCAGCATGATGTTTCGCGCGCTGGCCGAGGAGGGCATCAACATCCAGATGATCTCCACCTCGGAAATCAAGATTTCCGTCGTCGTCGACGAAAAGTATCTGGAACTTGCCGTGCGCGTGCTGCACAAGGCTTTCGACCTCGACAAGACGGCCGCCTGAGTTTGACCCAAGGGGGTGGGCAACGTATCATTCGCCCACTTCGGAGACGTGGCCGAGAGGTCGAAGGCACTCCCCTGCTAAGGGAGCATGCGGGCAAAACCTGCATCGAGGGTTCGAATCCCTCCGTCTCCGCCAGGCATCAAGTAAAAACGCGCCGCTTTGGCGCGTTTTTGCTTTCTACCCGTATCATCAGTTGCCATGTCGACCAACCTGTTTGACGACCTGCCTCAGGGAGCGGAAGAAGCCGAGCGCTTCGATCTCCTGCTGCGGCAGCCCGGTGTGCATATCGAGCGCATCGTTTCGACGGGGCAGGCCAGTCCGCCGGGCTTCTGGCATGACCAGGAACAGGGCGAATGGGTCGTGCTGCTCACGGGAACGGCCACCCTGCGCTTCGAGAACGAGGCTGCACCGGTCGATATGCGGCCCGGCGACTGGCTTCACATCGCCCCGCATCGACGTCATCGGGTCGAGCGGACTGCGGCTGGCGAAGCGACAGTGTGGCTTGCCGTTCATTTCGATCCCGGGTAGGTGGCAGAGAGGGCGGCAAGAATCGCCGCCAATCCATCGCGGATGCCGGCATTCCGCGACCGCGATCGAAGGGAATCGGGATAAACATTGAATTGGCACGGGATATGCCTCTATTTTCTTAGGCAGCAAAGATGATTGCTGCCGCACCATGACACCAAGGGAGGACATCATGATCGTGCATCGTCGAACCTGGTATTACCGTCTGGCAGGGCAGAAGTTCGCCCATGCCGTTTCCTTCAAGATCCCCATGACGGCGAGCATGGCGCGTGACGCCTTGCGCCGGACGCTTGGGCAGGTGCCCCAGGAACTCTGGGGTCGCTCAACGTATTGACGAACGGGACAGAGCTCAATCTGGATGGTCGGCATGCCGATAAACCATGCAGGAGCGATGAGCATCATGCGTACTGAACTCAGATTGATATCCGGCCACGGCACCTCCCCCCGTCAGGGGAGGTGCGAGGGCAGCCGCTTGCGGCGGCTGGCGGATCGGCTAATCCGGCATGCGGCGGACGGCCTTGCGGACTATGCCGGTCACGCGGCCGAAATCGAGCGCCTCAATCCGATGCAAATGGCTGCGGTGGCCTGCTGGATGGCACAGGCCGGACTGGGCGACGCAGTGATACTGCGGGTCCTGACCAGGCGTTAGCCGGAAATCTTGCGGCGTGCCTATGGCGCGCCGTTCACCACCCTGACCCGCGCGGCCGCCAGCTTGGCGCGTGCGCGGGCCTCCTCCACCGAATCCGCGCTGGCCACGGCGACGCCCATGCGCCGCTTGCGGAAGCTTTCCGGCTTGCCGAAAAGCCTGAGGTCGGATTCCGGCACGGCCAGGGCATCGGCAACGCCTTCGAAGGAGACGCCGCGTTCGTCGCAGCCGCCATAGATGACGGCGGAAGCCGCCGGCCGGCGCAGGCCGGCATCCACCGGCAGGCCGAGGATGGCCCGGGCATGCAGTTCGAATTCCGAAAGCCGCTGCGCGGCCAGCGTGACGAGGCCGGTGTCGTGCGGACGCGGGCTGACTTCGGAGAACCAGACCTCGTCTCCCTTCACGAACAGTTCGACGCCGAAGATGCCACGTCCGCCCAACGCCGTCGTGACCCGGGCGGCGATGTCGCGCGCGCGCTGCAGGGCCGACGCGGACATCCGCTGGGGTTGCCAGGATTCCACATAGTCGCCGGCTACCTGCACGTGGCCGATCGGCTCGCAATAGAAGGTTTCCACCTGTCCGGAGGCACCGATGGCGCGCACGGTCAATTGCGTGATCTCGTATTCGAAATCGACGAAGGCCTCGACGATCACGCGCGCTTCCTTGACGCGGCCGGCTTCGAGCGCGTAGTTCCAGGCGGCATCGAGATCCTGCGGGCCGCGCAGGACCGACTGGCCCTTGCCGGACGACGACATGACCGGCTTGACCACGCAGGGATAGCCGATGCCGCCATGGGCAGCATCGATCGCCGCGCGCAACTCGTCGAGCGAGTTGGCGAAGGCGTAGCGCGAAGTGGGCAGGCCGAGTTCCTCGGCGGCGAGGCGGCGGATGCCTTCCCGGTTCATCGTCAGTTGGGCGGCGCGCGCCGTCGGAATGACCTCGGCGATGCCTTCCCGCTCGATGTCGGCCAGCACGGCGGTGGCGATGGCCTCGATTTCGGGCACCACGAGATGCGGGCGTTCGGTCTCGATCACCGCGCGCAGCGCGGCGGCGTCCGTCATCGCGATGACGTGGGAACGATGGGCGACCTGCATGCCGGGAGCGTTCGGGTAGCGGTCGACCGCTATGACTTCGACGCCGAGCCGCTGGAGGACGATGATGACTTCCTTGCCCAGTTCGCCGGCACCCAGCAGCATGACCCGGGTGGCGGAGGGACTCAGCGGCGTGCCGATGCGATGGAGATGAGGTGTCGTCATGGGGTGCGCAGGCGTAATGGTGAGGCGCGGATGGTAACCCGTCGGCGCGCGCCCGGCATGGCCGGATGCTAGGATCGCCCCATGAACAATGACGAAGCTTCCCGGGCATGCTGAACGTCCTGTATCGCGACGATCATGTCATCGCGATCAACAAGCCGCCGGGCTGGCTGGTCCATCGCAGCAATCTCGACCGGCACGAAACGCGCATCCTGGTGCAGGCGCTGCGCGACCAGATCGGTCGGCATGTCCATCCCGTGCATCGCCTCGACAAGGGCACCTCGGGTGTCCAGTTGTTCGCGCTCGATCCGCAGACCGCCGCCGCGCTCGGCGCGCAATTCGAGCAGCATGCGGTCGGCAAGGAATACCAGGCCATCGTGCGCGGCTGGCCGGCGGCGGAAGGTCGCATCGACCACCCCCTCACTCGCCTGGCCGATCGCCATGGGGAAATCGCGCAAAGGGACGAACCCCAGCCGGCATTGACGGATTTTCGCCGGCTGGCCACGGTCGAATTGCCGTTCGCGGTGGACCGTTACCCGGCCTCGCGCTATGCGCTGCTTGCCCTCGCGCCCCGCACCGGCAGACGCCATCAGTTGCGCCGCCATTTGAAGCACATCGCCCATCCCATCATCGGCGACGCCACCTACGGCAAGGGCAGGCACAACCGATTTTTCCAGACGCAGTTCGGTTGCCATCGCCTCCTGCTGGCTTGTCGCGCCCTGCGTTTCCGTCATCCGCGGGATAACTCGGAGCGTTGCATCGTCGCCCCGCTCGATCCCGCATTCGCCAGCGTCATCCGGGCATTGGGCTGGGAGGAAGCGTTCCAGCCTGAATGACAGCCCTCGGGCTGCTCAGTGCGCGCGGGCCACGGCCAGCATGCGCTCCACGCGCATCTTGCGCGCTTCCTCGATGGTCAGGCCGACCAGCACCTCCGGCGGCAGTGGCACGTCCCAGTGGGCCTGAAAGAGATACATCTCCTCGCCGTTGTCCAGATGGGCGCGGTAGATTTTTTCCTGATAGGCCGGGGCGCCCGGCAGGGAAACGAGTTCGACGGATTCGATGATCATGCTTGTCTCCTTTGGATGTTCACCTTATCGGCGCGGGCGTGCCGGAGATAACCCGGAAAAGGGGGCAAAAAGCAGCGTGTATCATCGCTTGCTTTGAAAAGCACGCCATCATTCCGGACGCTTCATGAAATCCCTGCTCATCTTCATCCTCATCCTCGCCGCCCTGCTTGCGGTGCCCTTGTTGCTGCCGCCGGGCGACGGCCCCCCTCGCTCCGCGCCGACCACGGGCATGCCCTGGCAGGTGGAAAGCCTGCCCGACGGTTATTCGCGCGTCTTCGGCATGGAACCCGGCCGGAGCACGCTCGCCGCGGCGCGCCCGCGGTTGCAGGGCGAACCGCAGATCGCTCTTGTCATCGCCCCCGGGGAAACCGGAGCGGTCGAGGCCTACTACGACAACATCACGGCGGGCAGTGTGACCGGACGGATGGTGCTGACGCTCGATTCCACGCTGGCGCAGCGCGAGGCGATGCTGCAGCGCGCCAGCAAGGCCGAATACATGGACGGCACGACACGCCGCGTGCGTTTGGCCGAGGCCGATCTGGCCTGGGCGGAGACCGCGGTCATCGCCGCCATCGTGTTCATCCCGTCGGCGAATCTGGACGAGGAGATCGTCCTGCAGCGTTTCGGCGGGGCGACGGAGCGCGTGCGCGGCGACGAGCACCGCGAACATTTCCTGTATCCGGACAAGGGGCTGGACCTGCAACTCGACGCCAAGGGCAGGGAAGTCCTGCAATACGTGGCGCCGCGGGATTTCGAGCGCCTGTTGCGCGGCCCGCTGCTGGCAGGGAAGTAGTCCTGGCGGAGGCGGTGAGATTCGAACTCACGAACGCCTTGCGACGTTGCCGGTTTTCAAGACCGGTGCATTCAACCGCTCTGCCACGCCTCCGCAAGCGCGCGGATTATAGCCTCCCGAGCGGGGGGAGTCCCTGGCGGCGGCGGGCGTCGTCGCAGGCTGCATCGCCCATGCCGAGGGCGGAGAGCGGCGCGAATTCGCTGCAGGCGACGGGGCGGTTGGCGTAGATCGTGCAGCGCACCTCGTGGCCGATCGTGCCGGCTAGCGCGATGCAGCGTCCCGGCAGTTCGGGATGCTCGCGCATGCAGGCGGTGGTCGCGGTATAGGGTTCGGCGAGGGCGGCGGGCACATGGCCGCCCGGCATGTCGTCGAGTTCGCCGCGCGGCAGGGTGATGCGGTAGGTGACGCAGCAGGCGCCGCAGGACTGGCAGACGCTGCTCATCCGTTCGCCAGCGCGCGCAGCCGCTGCGCCATTTGCTCGAGCTGGGCGGAAATCTGCTGCGTATCGCCGAGTCCGTCCTGCAGGCGGGCGAACTGCTGGCGGACGAATTCATACATCTGGTTTTCCTGCTGCTCGGAAAGACCGAGCGCGACGAAAAACTTGGTCATGCCTTCCTGGATGTCGATCATCAGCTGCGATTCCTGGAAGCGGGCGCGCTGGTGCTGTTGCCGCAGGACGTCGAGCGCGGCATGAATGTCCGCGAGGGCCGCGCCGATCCCTTCGCGCGTGCGCCGGTTGCGGTTCTCGACCTCGATGGACTGGCGGCGGGCGTCGGCACCCTCGATCAGGATGGACAGGTTGTCGCGCAGACGGCCGCAGCGCTCGATGTCCTCGACGGGCGTGTTCTTGACCAGCAGGGTGATGCCGCCGAAATTATGGACGCTGCGCCGGCCGAATTCGAAGATGCGTCCCTGGTCGCGGACGTGGTTCAGCACGGAAGTTTCCAGCGGCAGGTTGCTGCCATCCGCGCTCAGGGTCAGCGTCTCATCGCCGAGGCGCACCTGCACCGCGCCTTCGAGGCCATACTGGCTCAGGGCATCGAGCAGCGCGCCGGCCAGCGCGCGGGCATCCGCGCAGGCGAAGGACTTGCGCAGGAAGTCGAGGACGGTGCCGAGTTCCCCCATGCTGGTCATCGCCGAAAAGGCGGTGCGCTGCGCGAAGCCGGCCTGCTCGCGCAGGGCGCGCTTTTCCGTGCTGATGCGGCGGGACACCTCGATCTTGCGCAGCAGTACCTCCGGCTCGAACGGCTTGACGATGAAGTCCTCGCCGCCCGCGTCGTAGCCGGCGAGGCGCGCTTCGATGGAGTCGAGGCCGGAAACGAAGATCACCGGAATGTCGGCGGTGCGCGGGTCGCCCTTGAGCTGGCGGCACAACGCATAACCGTCCATGCCGCTCATGCGCACGTCGAGCAGGAAGAGATCCGGCTGCCTTTTGTCCAGTCCGTCGAGGCAGGCCTGTGCCGAGGCGAACCCCGCGACGGCGCAGCCTTCGCCGGCGAGCATTTCCTGGCTGACGACGAGCATCGTAGGGTCGTCATCGACGACATAGACCAGCGTGCCTGCTTCCATTTGATTGTTCTCCTTGTGTGCAAGCGAGCCGTCAGAACAGCTCGATTTTCTTTTCCTGGGCGGCGCCCGGGCGGCGCGGCACGATCAGTGATTTTTCGTATTCGCTTTCGGCCTTCACCATCGCCACGACCTCGGGCTGGTTGATCGGGTTGCGGCGGCAGAAGGCGTCGCCGCTGACCGGATCGATGATGACCTTGCGCGACCAGGCGCCGCCGAAATCGGAAGCCACCAGCGGAACGCCTTCGCGCTCCAGCCAGTCGCGGGCGAATTCGGCGTTGCGTTCGCCGATCGCCATCTGGATCGAGTTGACGATGTTGCCGCCGCCGAAGGCCTTGGCGACCAGCCGGGCCGGGCTGGCGCCCTTGGCATACATGGCGTTCCGCAGCACCTCCATGGCGTAGTCGCCGTTCAGCACGATGTCCTCGTCGGCCAGCTTCGCGCTGGCGCGGCTCGGCAGCAGGAAGTGGTTCATGCCGGCAAGCTTCAGCTTCGGATCGTAGAAGCAGACCGCGACGCAGGAGCCGAGCAGGGTCGCGATCGGCCGCTCGGTCTGCACCGACCAACCGCCCGGATTGATGTTCAGGGCGAGGCGCTCCAGATCGCGGGCCGAGGAAGGACTGGGAGGGGGCATCGGTCTCGTCGGGCTTATCTGCCGTAGGCGATGATTTCCTGGGGAATGCGGTCGAGGGGCACGATCTTGTCCACGCCGCCCATGTCGATGGCGACCTTGGGCATGCCGAACACCACGCAGGTCGACTCGTCCTCGGCGACGGTCTGGGCCCCGGCATCATGCATTTCCTTCATCCCGCGCGCGCCGTCGTCGCCCATGCCGGTCATGATGACGCCGAGCGCGTTGCGGCCGGCGATCTGCGCCACCGAGCGGAACAGCACGTCCACCGAGGGTTTGTGGCGATTCACCACCGGCCCGTCGGCGACGGAAACGTAATACTGCGCGCCGCTGCGCTTGAGCATCATGTGGCGGCCGCCCGGCGCGATCAGCGCGCGGCCGGGCAGGACTCGGTCGCCGTCCTGGGCTTCGCGCACCTCGATGGCGCACAGGCTGTTGAGGCGATCGGCGAACATCGCGGTGAATTTCTCCGGCATGTGCTGAACCACGACGATGCCGGTGGAAGTCGCCGGCAGCCTGGTGAGCACGGCTTCCAGCGCCTGCGTGCCGCCGGTCGAGGTGCCGATGGCGACGACCTTGTCGGTGGTGTTGGCCATGGCCGTGGTGCTGGCGGCCTGCGCGGCCAGCATGGCGTCGGCGGTAAGCTTGGGTCGCAGGCTGGGAGGCGGCACGCTGGCGCCGGGCTGCACGCGGCGCATGTTCGCGCGCGCGGCAGCGCGCACGGCGCCGACGATATCGTTGCCGCTTTCCTGCAGGAACTGCTTCACGCCCATCTTGGGCTTGGTGATGATCGACAGCGCGCCGGCGGCGAGCGCTTCCATCGTCGCCGCCGCGCCCTTTTCGGCGAGCGACGAGCAGACCACGGTCGGCGTGGGATGTTCGGCCATGATCTTCTTCAGGAAGGTGATGCCGTCCATGCGCGGCATCTCGATGTCGGTGACGATCACGTCGGGCCAGACGAGCTTCATTTTCTCGATGGCGTAGAGCGGATCGGCGCAGGCGGCGATGACCTCGATGTCCGCTTCCCTTTCCAGCGTTTCCTTGTTGACCTGACGGACGACGGCGGAGTCGTCGATCAGGATGACCTTGATTTTTGCCATGGCGAATTAGTTGGGGAGGCGGTAGATGGTGGGTTTGACGGGTTTGACCGTTTCGTTGATGCCGTTCAGGCTTTCGGAGTGGCCGACGATCAGGTAGCCGCCCGGCCGCAATTTCTCGACGAGGCGGGCGACGACCTTGCGTTTCGTGTCGTTGTCGAAGTAGATCATCACGTTGCGCAGGAATATGACATGGAACTTGCCGCCGAGGTCGGGCAGGGTGGTATTCAGGTTGACTTGCATGAAGCGCGTGTGGCGGCGCAATTCCGGGGCGATCAGAAAGCTGCCCTCCTGGCTGCGCACGCCCTTGAGGCAATACTTGCGCAGGTATTCTGTCGGCAGGCCGCGCGTGCGGTCCAGCCAGTATTGTCCGCGCTTGGCGATGCCCAGCACGTGTGTGCTGATGTCGGAACCGAGGATCGACCATTGCCCGCCGGCGCCCAGTTCGTCGGCCAGCACCATGCACAGGGTATAGATCTCCTCGCCGGTCGATGAGGCCGCGCTCCAGACGTCGAAGGACTGGCCCGGTGGGTGCTGGGGCAGGACGGTCTGGCGCAGGAAGTCAAAATGGGCTTCCTCGCGGAAGAAGTAGGTTTCGTTGGTGGTCAGCAGATCCACCATCGTCTGCCGTTCTTCCGGATCGTTGCCGCTGGCGACGTATTTGTAATACTCGCCGAAGCTGCCGAGATTCAGTGCCTTCAGGCGCTTGCCGAGGCGCCCCATCAGCAGCACCTTCTTGGAGTCGGCGAGGCTGATCCCGGCGATCTGGTAGATCAGGCGCTGGAACTGGGCGAACTCGGCGTCGGTGATGTTGGGCGACTCGATCATGACGGCGGATTCTACCTGTCCGGCGCCGTGCCGCCGGCGCTGACTTTTTATTTGCGGACGCTGAAGAAGGCCATCAATTCGTGGAGTTGATGTACCTGGCCGCTCATTTCCTCGGCGGTGGCGGCGAGTTCCTCGGAGGCGGAGGCGTTCTGCTGCGTGGCCTTGTTGATCTGGCCCATCGCGGTGCTGATCTGGGCGACGCCGGTGCTTTGCTCCTGCGAGGCGGAGGCGATTTCCTGCACGAGGTCGGAGGTTTTCTTGATCGCCGGCACCATCTTGTCAAGCAGGGCGCCGGCCTGTTCGGCGAGACTGACCGAGGAAGACGCGAGCGCGCCGATCTCCTGCGCCGCCACCTGGCTGCGCTCGGCGAGCTTGCGCACCTCGGCGGCCACCACGGCGAAGCCCTTGCCGGCATCGCCGGCGCGGGCGGCCTCGATGGCGGCGTTGAGGGCGAGCAGGTTGGTCTGATAGGCGATGTCGTCGACGATGCCGATCTTGTCGGCGATCTGGTGCATGGCCGCGACGGTCTGCTTCACCGCCGCGCCACCGTCAACCGCCTGGGCCGCCGCCGCCGCCGCCATGCTGTCGGTGACCTTCGAGTTCTCGGTATTCTGGTCGATCGATCCGCTGATCTGCTGGATGCTGGCCGAGGTCTGTTCGACCGAGGCAGCCTGTTCGCTCGACGACTGCGAGAGCATCTGCGAAGTTGACGACACCTGGTTGGCGGCGTTGAGCAGTTCGTCGGAGGTGCCGGAAACCGCGCCGATGGTATGCGACAGCTTGTCGATGGTATAGGCCATCGAAGCCATCAGTTGCCCCATTTCATCATGGGAGTCCACCTTGACCTCGACCGTCAGGTCACCCTCGGCAAGCCGTTTGGCCACGGCGACGCTGGCGCCGAGGCGCCGCAGCATGCCGGTCAGCAGCCAGAAGAACAGAATCGCCAGCGTGATCACCACCAGAGCCGACACTGCCGAAAAGCCGATGCCCCAGAGGGCCTCCTGCTCGTAACGCTTGACACGGGCGCCCAGAGCCTCGGCCAGGCTGTCCTCGAACACTTTCATGCCGTCGATCTTGGCCGTGATGGTGGCGAACCACTGGGCCGGCTCGACGCCGAAATTGCCCTCGAAGGCCTTTTCGACGGCCAGCTTGCGCATGCGCTCGGTTTCCTGGGCGGGCTGGCCGGCATAGAGAATATCCAGCGCCTTGAGCGTGTCTGCGTCGGCCAGCGTGCGGAAGGTCGCCAGATATACGTCCTGGGCGGTGATCAGCGATTGCAGGCGCTGGAAGAGGGCAGTCGAGAGCGGCACGTTGGCGGCGAAGGCGCCATTCACCGTGGCGCGCTCGCGGCCGGCCTGTTCCTTGGCGTTGATAAACATCACGTAAGCCATCATCTGCTTGGCGATGTCGACCTGATCGGTCACCGCGGTCGCCAGTCCGAGCATGCCCAGCAGGCGGTTGATGGAGCCGGTATAAAAGCCGAATGAATCGGGGCCGCTGAATTTCAGTGCGCTGATGGCCTGCCGCGACTCCGTCAGCTTGCCGAGGCTGGCGACACCGTCATCGAGTTTCGCCCGCAGGCTGGCCGGCAGGGCACCGGCTTCGAGGGTGGCGACCAGGTCGGTGAGCGCCTTGTGCTGCCGGTCCGTGAGGGTGCGTTGCTGGTCAAGTTCGGCGACGAACTTAGTGCCCTTGCTGCCGATCAGGCCGGCGGACAGTCCGCGTTCCTTTTGCAGTTCATGTACCACGTTGCTCACCGCGTTGGCGGTGCGCTCGATGGCGGCGATCTGGCGCGACTGGCGCAACTCGCGCCAATCGTTGATGAAGCCGGCCACGGTGTAATACATCGTGCCGACCAGCACGGCGCCGAACAGCAGCAACAGGCGGCCACGCAGGGTGGTCAAGAGATGCGGCATGTTATTCCCTCCTCGGAATTATTGTCGTCGCCTCTTGCCGGACAATCGTTGATGGAAATCAAGCATGCCGTCCGGATGTACCGGACGGCGATGGGGACGTGCAGCGGTGTCAGAAGCGCTCGAAGTCGCCCTCGTCGGCAGGTGTGGCGGCCTTGAAGCCGGCAGCGGGGCGCGGCGCGGCGGCTGGCTTGGCGGCGGGTTTCTTCGCCGTCCCGCCGGTGCTGACTTTTTTCACGCCGGCATCGAGGCGGAAGAAGCTCATCAGTTCCTGCAACTGTGCGGCCTGGCCGCCCATCTCCTCGGCGGTGGCGGCGAGTTCCTCGGAGGCCGAGGCGTTCTGCTGCGTCGCCTTGTTGAGCTGACCCATCGCGCCGTTGATCTGGCCGACGCCCTGGCTCTGCTCCTGCGAGGCGGCGGCGATCTCCTGCACCAGGTCGGAAGTCTTCCTGATGGAGGGCACCATCTCGTCGAGCAGGGAGCCGGCCTTCTCGGCCAGTTTCACCGAGGAGCTGGCCACGCCGCTGATCTCCTGCGCGGCGAGTTGGCTGCGCTCGGCGAGCTTGCGCACTTCCGCCGCGACGACGGCGAAGCCCTTGCCGGCGTCGCCGGCGCGGGCGGCCTCGATGGCGGCGTTGAGGGCCAGCAGGTTGGTCTGGTAGGCGATGTCGTCGATGATGCCGATCTTGTCGGCGATCTGCTTCATGGCGTCGACGGTGTCCTTCACCGCCGCGCCGCCGTCGGTTGCCTGTTCGGCCGCGCGGCCGGCCATGTCATCGGTGACTTTGGCGTTGTCGGTGTTCTGGTTGATGCTGGCGGTCATCTGCTCGATCGAGGCGGTGGTTTCCTCGACCGAGGCGGCCTGCTCGCTGGAGGACTGCGACAGCGACTGCGCGGTGGCCGAAACCTGCCCGGCGGCATTGTTGAGCGCGTCCGAGGCGACGTTGACCTCGCTGATGATTTGCGTCAGCTTGTCCACCATCGACTTGATGGCGAAGAGGGCGCTGCTGGTGTCCCCGGGGCGGGTGGCGACCTGTACTGTCATGTCGCCCTCGGCGACGCGGACGACCACGGCGGCCAAGTCGCGCGGTTCGGCGCCCAATTGGGCGAACAGGCTGCGCACGATCCAGAAACCGAGCAGGGCTGCGAACAGGATGCCGCCGCCGATCACGCCGATGTCGATTTTCAGGTTGCTTTCATAATTCGCGGTGGCGTTGTCGAACTCCTGTTTCGCGACGTCGACCTGCAATTGCAGGAGTTTCTCGGCGACGCCACGCGCGTCGGCGAACAGCGGCCCGACGAATTTCACCATGTGGGCGTTGGCTTCCGGGAAATCCCCCTTGTTGAAATCGGAGATGGCGTCCAGCAGGCCTTCCTTGACGAAGCGGGCGCGCTTGACCTCGTATTCCTCGGCCAGCAACTTTTCCTCGGGGGTCAGGTAGGTGGCCATGTAGGCCTTCCATATCTCGCCGATCTTCTCGATGTTCTTGTGCACGACGTCGATGTGCATCGTGATCGGATGGTCGTGCAACACGCTCTCCGGCAGGCGCGGATCGTGCATCGCGGCCAGATGCAACTGGCGCATGTTTTCCTGCATCAGCAGGTTGATCTGGGCGAGTTGGCCGGTGGGGATCAGGCGGTCGTTGTAGACGGAACCCAGGCTGGCATTGATGCCGCGCATGCCCATGAGGCCCTGGACGCCGATGCCGAGCAACAGGAGGCACAGGATGGAAAGAACGCCGATCAGACGGGCTTTGATGGTCAGATTGTCGAGCATGATTGATCCTTTGGGGGAAATGGTTCAGGCGGCCTCGACGGCCGGTTCGACATGCGTTTCGCCGACGTTGGCGAGCAGCGCCATCTCGTCGGCGGAAAGGACGCGCTGGATTTCGAGGATGATGACGAACTTGCCATCGACCTTGCCCATGCCGGCGATGAAGTCGGCGCGAATCTTCGCGCCGAAGGCGGGCGGTGGCTCGATGTCCCTGGCGGGAATTTCGAGCACCTCGGAGACGGCGTCGACCATGATGCCGATATCGTGCCTGGCGTCCTCTTGCGTCACCTCGACGATGACGATGCAGGTGCGGCGCTGCACCGCGCTGATCTTGCCGCCGAAGCGCGCCGCCAGATCGACCACCGGCACTACGGCGCCGCGCAGGTTGATCACGCCGCGGATGAAGGCGGGCATCATCGGAATCTCGGTGAGATTGCCGTATTCGATGATCTCCTTCACGTTGAGGATGCCGACGGCGAACATCTCGCCCCCGAGGGTGAAGGTCAGGTATTGATGGGTATCGCCGCCGCCGGTGCTTTTCGCGGCGGCGACCGCGCCGTTCTGTGCCTTGACCAGATTGCTCATGACGATCGTTCCATTAGAAGCGCTCGAAGTCGCCCTCGTCGGCAGGTGCGGCGGCCTTGAAGCCGGCAGCGGGGCGCGGCGCGGCGGCTGGCTTGGCGGCGGGTTTCTTCGCCGTGCCGCCGGCACTGACTTTTCCTTCCAGCCTGAAGAAGCTCATCAGTTCCTGCAACTGTGCGGCCTGGCCGCCCATCTCCTCGGCGGTGGCGGCGAGTTCCTCGGAGGCCGAGGCGTTCTGCTGCGTCGCCTTGTTGA
>JBFMDJ010000030.1:0-36123 GCA_040754195.1 Pseudomonadota bacterium
GCAAGAGGTCCGCGGTTCGATCCCGCGTACCTCCACCAAGAACGACGAAGTCCCTATCGTCTAGAGGCCTAGGACAACACCCTTTCACGGTGTGAACCGGGGTTCGAATCCCCGTGGGGACGCCAGTAAATTCCCCGGCGCGAAGCTGTAGTGCAGCCGGGTTGTGAGCGAGGTCGGGCATAGCTCGACCTTCTCCACCATCCCGCCGATCAGATCCTTGACCGCCGCCGCGTCGGCGCTGTCGATCAGCTCGGCCAGGCTGGCCAGGATGGCCAGCACATCCTTCTCTCCGATCGCGCGCAGGATCTCGGCCGACTCGCTGGCCTCCTCGAGGCTGCGCAGCTCGTCGGCGACCTTGGCGCGCTCACGCTCGATCTGTTCGATTTTCTCCAGGAACGGCCGCGGCTCGGTAGTGTCTGCCGCCAGGTCGGCCATCTTGCCGATGCGGGCCGTCATGTCGTCCAGGCGCTTGCGCAGCGCGCGGATCTGGCCCTCGTCGGGCGGCGCGCTCATGCGGCGCGCCTCGGTCACCAGCTCGCGGACGAAGCGATCGGATAGCAGGTCGGCCTTGATGCCCTCAAGCACCACGCGCTCGACCTTTTCCCGGCCGATACGGCGGCCCTTGCCGATCCGGTAGCACCCATCCCCATCGCTGACCCATTTGCGGCCGTCCGGGGCGTGCAGTAGCCCGGAAAGCAGGTAACCCGACCGGGTGCGGTAGGTCGCAGGCCTGCCGGCGCCCAGGCGCTCCAGGATCGCCTCGGCCTCGTCGGTCGAGATCAGGCGCTCGTGGGTGTCGTGATTGATCACCCACTCCGCGCGCGGCCGGCGCTTCGTGCCGCCCTTGTAGCCGCCGCCGTTGATTCGCTCGGCGTGGACGTTCCACACCGTGTGCCCGGCATAGGTCAGCGCGTTCCACTCGACGCCGATCAGGCTCGCCACGCTCACGCCCGCCAGCCCGGACTCGGCCACGGCATTCGGCCGGCTGATGCCCGCCGCCCTGGCCACCAGGTAGGCCTTCACCTGCTCGGCGCGATCGCCGCGCACCAGGCGCGACTTCGTCACCGGCGCTCCGTCGCGCACCGCGCCCATCTCGACGCGCTCGAGGCGGTAGCCCAGCGGCGCCCGGCCGCCGGCGCGCCAGCCCTGGCGCACGTTCTCGGCCATGCCGGCCAGCCCCTTTTCCTTCGACATCAGGCTGTGCAGCATGTCGAAGGCCTGCACCACCTGCTTGATCACCACATCCATGATCGTGTTCGTCTCGGGCAGCTTCGCGTAGAGGACCTTGACCCCGCGCTTCTCGCACTCGTAATTGAACACGGCCGCCAGGTGCTGGTGCTGGCGCGCGATGCGCGCCGTGTCGAGGACCAGCAGGTGGTTCCAGCGCCGGTCGGCGCTTTTCAGGCTGCGCAGCAGCGCCTGGAAGCCAGGGCGCATTTCGTCGTCGGCCTTCTCGACGGCGTCCTGGAACGACTCAACAACAGTCAGCGACCTCGACTTCGCGAGATCCATCAGCTCCCGGCGCTGGGCGTCCGGGCTCACGTCGTGGCGATCCTTCGAGCTGCGCAGGTAAAGGGCGGCGAGATCCATGTTTTTCCCAAATCGACAGAATGACGGGGGCCATCAGCCGCACCCCGAGCTTGCGATCGGGCGCGCCGACCGATGGCAGCAGCGTCAAAGTAGGCTCTGGCCGGCGTGCCATGTCAAGCGGCGGCCTCCACACCGGCCGCGAAAGTCGGCGCTGGCGGGACGGCGGCGAACAGCCCATGCCCGCCATGCAGCGCGGCGCTGCAGGCCGGGTTGAGCCAGATCACCTCCTCGCGGATTGTCGTGCCGCGACCGCCGCTGATTCTCGCCGGCGTCGATCGACGCTCCCAGCCTTTAAGCATCGAGTCGTACAGCTCGGACGGATAGCCGGACAGCACCACCATCCCATCCACGCCGCGCAGCGCTTCGAGCAGCTCGACATGATCGGCATCGGCCATCTCGTGGCGGTAGCCGCGCGCGCTCCCTTTGCGCACGCGCGTCTCGTGCATGTAGGGCGGATCAACGTAGTGCAGCGTCTCAGGCGAATCGTGCGCCCGGACCACCTCTATCGCCGGACGGTTCTCGATCAGCACGCCGGTCAGGCGCGCCCCCACGGCGGCCAGGTTGTGCGGATACATCGCCCAGGTGTGCTGGGCCGTCTCATACTCCCGCTTCGTATCGATGCGAAAGCCCGTCGAGCCCTTGGTGGCGCCGGCAGAGCCAAAGCCCATCATGGCGCGCACCACCAGCCGCCGCGCGCGCTCGACGACGTCGGCCGGGTCGCACGGCTCCCAAGCCATGTCGAACTCGTCCCGCGCGTAGGGCGTCGTCACCAGATCATGAATCAGGCGCTCGCGCAGCGCCGGGTCGCGGATCACGCGGAACAGATTGACCACGTCGCCATCGAGATCGTTGTAAACCTCGCCGTGGCTGCGCGGCTTCTGGATCAGCACGCCAGCGGCGCCGCCGAAAGCCTCGGTGTAGATCCGGTGCGGCGGAAAGTGGCTCATGATCCACGGCGCCAGCCGGAACTTGCCGCCGTGGTAGCGAAGGACGGGGCGGGTGAGGGTCATCCGCACAACCCATACGAAGATGAGCAGGCCGCCGGTTCTGACAAGTCGGCCAGCAGGTCATACTGCCGGCCTCCCCGCGTCGTCTTCGACCATTCGACGCGCGCCTCGATGTTCAGGTCGGAAAAAACAATCCGCCGGTCCTTGGCTTGATGAGCATCCGCCATCATGGTCGAGAATGCGCGCTTGGACGCAGCACCTACCAGCCGTTCCCACTCGACGATGCGGTCGATGTGGTGCGGGAACCTGACGGAGATCTCGCGCAGCTCGTCCTTCGACACATTGATGCACGGCATGCAGCCGACACGGTCCATCCCCTGCAGGTAAAGCGGGTTCGGCTGAATGCCGGCATCGAGGCTGAGATCGAAACAGCGATACTTGTTCCACTCGACAATGGGTCGGAAGGCCCAAAGCCGCTTCCCGAGCTTCTCGATCTTCTTTGCGTCTCTCCGGTTATGGCTCTCGTCACGGCGCACCCCCTGCCAGCTCACGACGCGATGGCCGGCGGCGATCAGTTCGACCTGGTAAGCCACCGCCATGTTCTTCTTCAGCTCCTCGGTGCAGAACTGCGCCTTGCGGCTTGGGAACCTACCCTTCCACAGGCAAAGATCAAGGAATGGGTTGCCGGTCGGATGCAGAACGGCCAATGCCCTGCGCTTTGCCTTGTTCGTCCATCTGACGAGGTGACCGCCGCCGACCTTGCGGGTCTTTTGAACCGGCTCATCGACCATCAGGCCGTCGCGCTTTACCCGGCGCATGACGATGTTTCCGCGCCCGTCGCGCTTCGGTACCGGGTTCCCGTCGATATCGAAAACAGGTATCCGCTCGTACTCTCGCTTCGTTCTGCGGTCGCGAGCGATGAATATCCTCTTGGCGGCGATCTCGGCCGAGAAGTCTGCCTTCAGTCGTTCGATGGTGATGTCGAAGGCGGCCTCGAGGTAAGCGATATGGTCATAGACCGCGACGTCCTCGTTTCCTGTATCGCAGAAGATGAACCGCAGCCTGTCGCGCGGAACGCGGCCCAGCGCGATCTGCAGGGTGGCCTGCGAGTCGATTCCGCTGGAGATGCTGATGACGTGGATTTTGCACGCCGCCTCCCTATCCGAGGATTCCTGCTCGTCGAGCAAGGACGACAAATGCCGCCGCAGCTTGCAGCGCCACGACGCCGTTGCCTGCGCACTTGAGGCGTGCGGCTCGGCTATCGTCCATGTCGAAGTCCAGCCCATTAACCACGCCGCGAAAAGCGGGTTCAAGCGCCGGCGCGAGGTAGGGGTATTCGCTGATGATGTCTGCCCATCGTTCATCGTTGGGTCCTGGTGCGAATAGAAGTGGTGGATCACGAAATTCGGTAGCTGATCGGCATGGTTCCTGCTCCGTCCGTCCGTCCGTCCGTCCGTCCTGTTCATGTGCTCGCTGCTGTTCGCGCCCTTGTGGTCGCGCGCCGCCGGCGTCGGCCAGAACGTCGCCGCATTCGGCAGTTCGCGCTTCTCCGCTCCCGCAGACCCGCGCTGATCGCTGGCCAGCGGAGTCGGCCACTGGCATACCTGCCCCGGCAGAATCGGATCGCCTCTCCCACCACGCTGATTCGGTCCGCCCTTCGTGCCGTCCGTTGCGCGTGGTGTCGCCCAATACTCGGCCTGCGTCAGCAGGTTTGAACACCCGGCTTTCGCCTTCTGACGGCGCAGCTTCAACTTCTCCGGGTGTTCCGTGCCGCGCCGTGCTGTGTCCGGCGTCGCCCAGTTCTGCGCTTGACCAGCAAGGATTGGTTTGTTGCTCCCGTCCTTCTGCCTTTGGTAGCCGACGTCCTTCGCTGCCATCGTCGTCGGTGTCTGCCACGGCTCGCCACGCGAGACAGAACCACCGTTCGCGGCCGTGGCTGGCGCCCACGTCGGACGCGGAAAGATGCAGCCATTCCGCATCCCAGCCGAGGTCGGCCAGTTCTCCCACGACACGGGCGGCCGCGCGCTCGTCGAGTTCGCCTTCGGCCGCGTCCACAACGGAGGCGGTGGCAGAAGCGATGCCGCCGACGTTCTCCAGAAAGAGCAGCCACGCACCGCAATCGTCGGCAATGCGGACGACCTCGAAGAACAGACCCGATCGATGCCCGTCGAGTCCGGCGCGCCGGCCGGCGACGGACAGGTCCTGGCACGGGAATCCGGCAGCGACGCAATCCACTTTTCCGCGCCAGCGTCGAGCATCGAAGGTGGCAACGTCGGACCAGACAGGAGCCGCATCCAGGCTGCCTTCTTCCATGCGCGCAACCAGGACGGCGGCGGCATGAGCTTCCCGCTCAACGTGGCATACGGCGCGATGCGCGATGCCCAGGTAGTCGAGCCCGGCTCGCAGTCCTTCGTCGAGCATGCCGACGCCGGTAAAGAGGCTGATGGCAGATAAAGCCACATTCACGCCTCCGCCGTCTCGCCGGCGCTGACTTTGACGTGCTGGATCGCCTTGCCCGGTTCGGCTGTTCGCCAGTCCGGCCACATCCGGCGCTCGTTCTTCTCCTGTTTTGCCAGCAACGCGGCGGCGATGGCTTCCGGAGAATGGCCGGCGCGCCAGGCGCCGTCGAGTGCCAGCAGGACGACGTCGATCCATTCGGTGACGTCGTCAGGCTTTCCCTCGATCTCGATCAGTTCCTTGCGGATGTGGTCGACGACGCCATCCGTACGCGCGCCGGGGCCGAAGGTGCGCATGGAAAACGCGCGCTGGCGGTGCAGGTGCGCAACAAGATCAAGCTGCCCGGCGTGCAGGGTGTTGTCGTCGATCCGCCGCGCCTCGATTACCCTGATGCCGACGCGGTGTGCTATGTGCATTTCCAGGTGCGCGCCGTTGCTGTCCATCCAGCCGTCGAGCATGGCGATGGTGTCGCAGTCGAGCAGTGCCTTGAGGTCGACGCGCAGGCACTCGTCGTATGGCGTCTCGAAGTCCGGGTTGAGTTCTGCCGGATTGACGACGTCGTAGCCTAGACTGCGCAGCCGAGCAGCCTCGGCGTTGAACGCAGGAAAGTTGAAGTCCGGCAGGCCTGTCATTGGGCCGGATAGGTAGATGCGCTTCATGCCGCCTTCCTCCGCTTCTCCAGCCGCCACTGCTTGATGATGTCCTCGAAAATCTGCCCGCCGGCGGCGCCGAAGAAGGTGTGCGGCTCGCTGTGGGTCTCGTAGCAAAGGCGCATCACGTTCATCAGGCGTTCGAAGTTGGCGCGGTCGAGGGAGCGAATGTCGGAAACATCGACCTTCACGCGGTTGCCGTTGTAGAGGCTGGCGAGGAAGGAAGCGAAGACACGGCCGCCGCTGGTGCCGACGTGGGTGCGCGCGATCTCGACGGCATACTCGATGCTGTCCATGCACACGTCCAGATTGGCCTTGCGCAGGCGCTCGGCTTCCTCCCACGTCTCGGACTGCATGAAGTCGTGCAGCTTCTGCAGCTTGTCTTTCTCGATGGTGAGCGAGACGGTCACCATTTCAGGCTTTTTCGACAGGGTCGGCTGAGTCATCATGGCCGCACCCCCGCCGTCTCGCCAGCGCCGGGTTTCTGGCTACCGTTGAGAGCCTTTCGAGCCTTAATAAGAAAACCTTCGCGCGTGGAGCAGGTGTAATGAAGGTTCCCAATGGTCAGTAATGTGTCGTCACTTACCGCTGCCAGATCGCGCAAGCCAGGGCATGTACTCGGGTCCATCAAATACTCAGGCTCATGGAACAGCACATTAAGCTCTTCACGAGTCAGCATCATCGTCGATCCGGCATCGGTGACAACAATCGCAAGAGCAAGCCCAAACTTTTCTGCCCGGCCGATCGTCGTTGCGTTACCGCACTTTCGGCCATCCTTTGTGCGAAGCTGCGCACCGATCTCCATAGGGTCAGTTGTCTTACCTGTCGCCCAGTGTGGAAGTGGATAGTCATCATGGTTCATGGCCGCACCTCCCCGTCCGATGTGATGTAGCGGTTGAGAAATGACGGCATGGCCATGGGGGTGGTGCCGGCGTTCTTGTGCAGGGCCACCGATCCGGCCCAGTCCTCGGCCTTCTGGATCTTCCAGTCCGACCACTGCGCGATGTCGTCGACGTCGACTTCGACGCCGGCGAGCTGCAGCAGGTCGCGCGTTGCTTCTTCGGAGCGCGGCAGCGTGGTGGCCACCGGCACTCCGGTTTGTTCGGTTGCGATCATGTCGATCTCCTCGATTGCCGCCTGGGCGGCGAAGAACAGGGCGACGCCGATCAGGGCGTCGATGGTGTCGCGCACGGCGGGGCTCATGGCCGGGCTTCCTCGCGCGGCGGCACGACGGCGGCGGCCTTGGCGACCATCGCCTTCAGCCGGGCGGCCTGGGCGGTGCTGGCCACGCGCACGTTGCGCGGGTGCGAGATCCGGTAGAGCAGGAACTTGCCGGCCTTCTCGAAGATGCGCAGGCCGGCCTGCTCGGCCGCGCGGCGCGCCTCGATCAGCAGCTTCACTTCCTCGTGGGTCATGGTTCCCTCCGTGCGTGGGTGGTGGTGGTCAGGCCGCGACCTTGCGCAGGTCGTGGATCTCGGCGGCGAGGCGCATGAAGTGATCGTCGCGCTCGCCGTGCTGGGCGTAGTGCGCGATGCAGCGCAGCGCGATCTCCGTCTCGGTCGGCGTGGTGCTGGAGAAGAGGCGGAAGAAACTCAGCCGGTCGCCGCCGAAGAGGAACAGCACGAGCTGCTGCAGCTCGTCGCGCGCGAGGATGGCGCGGCGGTGGCGCAGGAAGGGGCTGTCGGTGCGGGTAGCCTCGGCCAGCTCGTGCATCGCCACGGCGATGGCGTTGTCGAGGTTGTCGGCGGCCTTCACGACCTCGTCGCGGTCGGCATCGGTGGCCTGATGGAACATCCGGCCGTCGTGGATCAGCGCGAGGATGCGCTGGCTGGCGGCGAGAGCAGGCGTGAAGCGGGTGGTCTGGACGAATTGCAGCATTTGACTTCTCCTTAGTCAGTTACTACGGGGTGGGCGCCTTGAAGACCCAGCACTTGACGGTGGCGGGCTTCGCTGGCGAATCCTTGGTGCGGCGCTCGTTGTAGGCCGCGTGGATGATCGAATTGACCGGCTTGATGCCGATGAACTTGCGGCTGCGGCTGGTCTTGAGCAGCTTCTTCAGCTCGCGCAGATCGGGCACCTGCTGGCGGCGCTCGAGGGCGACTTCGTAGAAGTGCGGCAGGCTGACGGCGATCTCCTGATCGCCCTTCCTGGCATGGTTGAGTCGCGGCGTCTCGTCGTCGCCGTTGAGGTAGTCGTAGGCGTCCCAGAATTCCTGCACGGCCTGCGGGTCGCTGTTGATGGCCTCCTGGCGCTCGACCGTCATGTCCTCGATGAAGGCCTGCGTCTGAGCGATCTGCTCGGCGGCGAGCGGCACCACCTGGCCGAGGCAATCGACCAGCGCGGCGAGCTGAGCGTGGTTCTTGACGATGCGCAGGTTGCGCACGCCGGCCAGCCTGGCCAGCCGTTGCTCGTGGTGCGCGAAGCGCTGCTCGAAGGCGGCGAGGATGGCCTTCTCGGCCATCGTCGCCTTGAGCAGGAAGCCGGAGAGCTTCTCGACCGGGATCTGGCTCAGGGCGTCGCCGGCGATCTTGCCCTCGGGCGTGTGGCTGGCCAGGTCGAAGCCGATGTGGCAGATGCGCTGCATGATCGCGTCCGAGGCCGCCACCGGCGCGTTCTGGCTGATCACCAGCGCGCCGCGGAAAGGCGGCTCGTGGGTGTCGTTGCCGCTGTTCTTCACGCCCCGGCTATAGACGCCGCGGCCGTTGTAGAGCGGCTTGAGCTCGTCCCAGTCGAAGGCCTTCTGCTTGACGCGATCTTCCTCGGTGCGGTCGCTCTCGATCAGCACCACCGGCAGGTTGGCCACCTGGGCGAAGTTGCGCGAGCGCGCCGCCACCGTGGCCTTGGCCGGGTCGAAGCCCTCGTAGTCGCCGCGGCCGACCAGCCGCCAGAGGAACTCGATCAGCGTCGACTTGCCGGCGCCCGGCTCGCCCACCAGCTCGATGAATGGGAAGCTCTTGTGCCGCGCGCGAATCTGCTCGGCGAACAGGCTCCCCAGCCAGAAGGCCAGCGCCGCGATGCCCTTGTAGTGGTAGCACTGCCACAGCAGGCTGGTCCAGCCGGCGTCGAAATCCTTGAGGTCGGCGTTGATCGCCAGTTCGAGCGAGCGCGACAGGCTCTTGATCGACAGGCGCCGGATCTCGAAGAAGTCCTCGGCGTTGAGCGGGATGACGCGGCCGTCCTTCACGGCCACGTCGTTGAACACCCAGGCGCCGTGTTCCTTGCTGTAGCCGATGAAGTCGATGGTCTCGACGGTCTTGATGCGCGACAGCCAGGTCTTCAGCATCGCGTCGAGCTGGCCGGCCGTGCCGGTGAACACCGCGCCGGGGGCGATGCCGAGCAGGCGTTTCTTGAACTCGGAGGCCGAGGCCAGTTGCCCGCCGGTGAAGGTGTTCTTCACGCTGGCGCCGTCGTGCGGGAAGTCGACGCTGAAGTAATACCAGCTCTCGTCGGTGAGCTTGTTGGCCTGGTAGTAGAGCGCCGTGGGGTAGCAGTTGGCGATTTCTGTGACGGTGTTCGATTCGGCCAGCGCCATGTCGCGTTTCTCGTCGTCCGTCTTCGACTTGTCGTCCTGGTACTGCTCGCGCACCTTGCTGTAGCGCTCCAGATCGAGCTTGAACCACCACAGGCGGCTGTCGAAGCGGAAGTGGAAGCTGTTCCAGCCCCTGCGGCGATACATCAGCAGGGCCTTTTCCTGCGCGCTGGCGGCCAGCACCAGCGCGCCCTGGTGGCGGTATTCCTCGATGTCCTTCGGCTCCAGCCGGCCGCGCTGCCAGGCGTCGTTCCAGTCCAGTTTCTTGCCGCCCTCGCCGAAGGCGATCATCGCGGCGGAAGAACCCCAGCCCTCCTCTGTGGCGCGCCGGTGGAACTCGCGCATGTAGCGCTGGCCGGCGGGGCCGTCGTCGAAGGCCCACACCAGCTTCGGGCGCGGCTTGCCTTCGGCCTCGCAGCGCGTGGCCAGAGCCTTGAGCGCCGTGGCCGGGTAGTTGTTGCAGCTCATCGCCGAGGCGGCGGCGATGTCCTTGTGCAGCAGGCCGATGGCGTCGAAGATGCCCTCGACGATCCAGATCTCGGCGGGGATGTCCGTCAGCCCGGGCGGCGCCCACCAGCCGCCGCCGTAGCTGCCCCGGAAGGTGGCCTTGCGGTCGCCGAAACGGCCCGGCTGGTCGATGATGCGTTCCCACCAGACGCCCTCGCCGGCCATCGGCAGGTCGAAGCGCACCGTCGCCGAGCCGATCTTCTTCTCGCTGTCCCAGTAGCTTTCCTGCCGATACCAACCCGCGATCCGCGCCAGCTCGAAGCCGCGCCCGTCGCGCAGGTAGGCGTCGGCCGCCGCGTTCGGATTCTCCGGCGTCGGCGGGTGGCGCTTGCTCCAATCGTCGAAGATCTCCGGATACAACTCCTTGACGTGGAATTCCGCCCCGCACTTGTCGAGGCGCTGGCAGCGCAACACCCAGGGATGGTCCGCCGGCGCGAAGAGTGATTTCTTGTTGCACGTCGGGCAGACGCCCTTGCGCAGCCAGATACCTGACTTCCCAGTCTCTTCCTTGAAGGCGTAGTCCCGGTCGAGACGCTGGCGGATGTCGCGGTGGAGCTGTTCGTTCATCGGATTTTGGGCAAAAAAAGTCCCTGCACGCCCGAAACGGGCATGTCGGTCGGTCAGTCGGTCGGTGGAAAGGGAAAGCCGCGCGGCGCGGCTAGGAGGTATCGGGCGTCATCGCGCTGGGGCGCCGCCTTCGAGCGCCAGGCCCATCTGCTTGGTCTCGGGCGGCACGTAGGCCGGCGAGCGCGGCGAGAGCGGAATGTGAACCTTCGGGTTCGGCGTCATCGAGGGCGCGATGGTGCGCACCGCCTCGGTGACGGCCACCCACGTGTGGGCGCACTCGACGTTCGTGCATTGCAGCTTCTGTTCGCGCGACGTCGGCGACATCGGCTTGCTGGACCGGCAGCGCGCCGGCGCGTCGCAGTGCGGGCACTTGACGCGCATCAGACGAACAATCCGACAATAAACATGACGGCAATGATCAGCGCGGCGAGCACGGCAAGCCCTGTAATGAAAGTATCGATAAATTTCATCGTTTGACCCCTTTGGGTTTGCGGCGGGTTACCCAGGACAGCGCCCGGCGCACGGCCGACAGGGCACGGCCCAGCTTGGCCTGCGCGATCTCAGGCTCGCCGGGATCGATGCCGTCGAGCATCTTCGACACGGCCACCTGCGAATCGGCGCCTGTGGCCACCAGCGCCTGGAGATGCACTACCACCGTATGTTCGTCGCCGGCGGTCTCGTCCATGCCGATCTCGACCGCGCCGAGATCCACCGGGGCCAGCAGCGCCCAGGCCAGCGCCTGCCGGCGTTCCATCGGCATGCCTGCAAGGATCGACCACAGCATGTTCGCCGGCAGCAGGTTCTTGTCCTTGCTGGTGTCGTCGAGCCAGCGGTAGACGCGCTCGGCGTTGATCTTCATGCGCCCGTAGGCGTCGGTCGTCGGCGGCTCGAAGCGGATTCCGGAAAGGCGGTCGAACCCCAGACGCTCATGCGCCTCGACGATCTGCTGCACCACCGTCTCGCGGCTCCAGCCGTTGTCGCGCCGCCAGTCGTCGACGTGGTGCCGAACGATGCCGATCAGCGTCTGGTCGTGAGGCGCGCTACGCATGACGTCGTCGCTGTCCATGGCTAGGATGCCTTCATGAGTTGCTGTTCGATGATCGGCAGCCCCGCATTGAAAGCCAGACGCGCCAGCGCACCCTTGGATATATTGTGCCGAGAGGCCAGACGCTCTGCATGCTTGCGCTCGTCTGGCAACAGCCTGAGCGCGATCGGCCTTTCGCTGACCACGCCGTCAGGGGCGTAGGAAGTTTGCTTTTTCCCCATCGGTGATAACCTGCCTTTAAGTGTTACACAACGACAGACTAGGGGAATTAGTCCTGCATGTCAACAGAAAATGGGGGAAATTTTCCCTCTCTCGGATCAAGGCTCAGGGATGAGCGGAAGCGACTTGGCCTTTCGCAGGCTGCGCTGTGCGAAAAAATCGGCGTCAAGGACCCCAAGACGCTGCGCAACTGGGAGAGCGGCACCACCTCGCCGACGCTGGACGACGTGGTCGGCTTCGTCGGCAGCGGCTTCGATATCGGCTACGTTCTCACCGGCGTGCGCTCCGATACCCTGATGGAGATGTCGGGACGTCCCTATGGCACACCGGCGGTCATGTTGGCCGAGACCATCGCAGCGATGACGTTGAGCAAGGACGACGCCGAGATGATTCTCGCCCTGGCGCGCCGCCTTTCTTTGCGCAGGTGAGTGCTATAAAAAATGCACATTCAAGCTGACAGATCAGATAGGTATTAGTTGCCGGGCATAGTGTTACACTATGCCGACGTTCTTTCATGGACGGGAGACCATGAAATTCACGCTCTTCGCGGCCTTGCTGGTCGCGACACTGCCTTTCCATCATGCCCAGGCCGACAGCCTTCAGGGGCGTGTCGTCGGCGTGGTCGATGGCGACACGATCGACGTGCTGGTGGGGGAGCGCGAATTTCATCGCATCAGGCTGGCCGGCATCGATGCCCCGGAAAAAAAACAGCCATATGGCCAGCAGGCGAAGCGCCGGATGGCCGATCTCGTGTTCGGCAAGCCCGTCAGCGTCGAATTCGCCAAGCGCGACAAATACAAGCGGATCGTCGGCGTCGTGCAGCTTAATGGCACCGATACCGGGCTCAATCTGATTCGGGCCGGACTGGCGTGGCACTACAAGAAATATCAGGTGGAACAACCACTGGAGGAGCGCGCCGCCTATGCCGACGCCGAGGCCGTGGCCCGCAACGCGCGAGCTGGCCTATGGAGCGACGTAAATCCTGCTCCGCCGTGGATCTGGCGACACAAGCGGAAGGAAGGGTGAAGATGATCATGCGAATCGCCGCACTGGCCGCGCTGGCCATATTGTCGGCTGGCTGCGGCGATGACGCTGCGCAAAAGCCAGCAGTGCCAGTGACTAAAACCACCGTGGTCAAGGCTGCCGACTTCGGCGCCGACTGGCCGCTTGTCGCGCCCGAGGCCACCATCGGCTGCGAGCCGCCGTCCAAGGCCTTTCTAGATCTCGCCGACCGGCGCTGCGCCCTGAATGGAAAGGCGCTGTCTGCCGGCATGGAGCGCTGCGACGACGCGTCGAAGACCGGGAACGCCGTGGCCTTTGGCGTATTCATCGAGAAGGCGCTGGCGCTGTGCCCGACGCATAACTGACGCCGCTCCTCACACACTGACTTCCATCACTTGCATCAACACTGACCATGCCCCCCCACCTGCTGATCGCCCTGTCGCTTCTTTCGTTCGCCGCTCTTGCCGCTGATGACAAGGCGCCGCCGCCCGGCCCGCCCCACGAGGCCAAGGACGTGACGAAGTTCTGCTACGTGGAGGGAAAGGAATACTCGAAGGGCTATCGCATCGTCGATCAGACCAAGGCCGTGCTGGTCTGCGACGAGGAACAAAATAACTTTGTTTCCGTCAAGGACCCGGAGCGGTTGGAATGGCGGCCTGACAACACCAAAATGAGGACAAGCAGGTAGGGATAGATGGCGTCAGGCTTAAAAGAACCATTGCTGGAAACGGAACGCCTCTTCCCAAGCTAGGTAGTGAGGCAACATCATTCAACCTTTGTGGAGCATGAATAATGTCGGAAATAAACCCTGACCAGGAGCAGGATGACACCAATGCAAAGGGCGTTTACATAATCGTCCTAATCATCTCTACGCTGCTGTTCACAATTGGTCATCTGCTGCATGCCGACTATCCGATGTGGTCTGTATTTGTCAAGGAACTTTCCTTCGCCGGCTTCATTGCACTCATCCTGATTGGTACCATAGAGCGGTTCACAAGGAATCGACACGAGAAGGCGGCAAATCGCCTTGTCAAGAGAATCAACAATGATCTATTTCATGCCATCTATGAGCGCTACATCCCGCCCAAGGTGCTCAGTGAAGTCGAGAAGGCACTCATGGGATCGAACGTTTACCGCGAAAACCACGAGGTCAATTACACGATCGACAATCTGGACGACTCGGAAAAATTGGGCGGACTCCCCTGCGACAGGCACGTAAAATGCTCTATAGTGGCCATGTATAACCTAAAAAACATTACCGACCATTCGGTTAAGCATGACATCGAACTTAACCTCGAGCGGCCCATCGATCCAGAGTGGGAAGTGCATTGTAAGATCACCGAAGTCGAGATCGACGGCCAAGCTCTAGCGTCGGAAGATATTGCGGAACAGACAAGCCTCACGCCAGCGCAGATCAAGTTCTCTCACACGGTGACGTTAAAGCCAAGGGAAGTCGTGCCAGTCATCACCAAGGCCACCCTGATCAAGAGGAAGCTCGACCAAGAGGTCTGGTCGTCACGCTTGCCATCAGATGGGATAAAGTTGATCGTGACGGTACCCGCCAGAGATCTTGATGTTCGTGCTCACGCCCACCATCACGAAGAGTTGAAACGATTGCTCGGTACTGGTGTCTCAACGACATGGGAGTTGGGGTTTGGGATGTTCCCGCATCAATCAGTTGTTTTTTGGTGGTCCCCAAAGCAGCCATTAGCATGCCCAAAGGACTAGTTGGCGCTGTTTATTTGCTTCAAATTTCGTGTAAAGTGCTAATCATGCGTAAACAAGGAGAGGAAACCATGTCAATTCTTTCGATTGGAGCGGGGTCTGGCGATTAGTCAGGTGCCCATCAACTAACCGCTGGAATTGGAATAGATATATAGATTCCTGCCAACAGCGTACGGCAGTACCCAAAGGCACTATCACTCCCGTGGTAGTGCCTTTTTCACATTATGCGTATTTGACGCCTGATTACCCAGGCAAGTCGCTGTTCCTGATCTCCAGCTCCACCCCCGTCGTATAGCCCGCATCCGTCAGGTTGTGGGTGATGCGCGTGGCGATCCAGTCGGTGGCGTCTATGGCGGGCTTGAAGCCGCGCACCTGCACCGGCATGTCGGGCAGCAGCTCGGGCCGGCCGCGCGCGAGGGTGATGGTGAATGAAGCCGTGCCCCGTCCCAGCTTGAGGTATTCCGCCCGCGCGGCGCGCCGGGCGTTTTCCTTGTTCGCATAGACGTGCCGCAGGGTCTTGACCTGGTCGGCGCCGTGGTCGAGATCCGCGCCGGCGTCGGGGGCGATCTTTTGCGCGTCGCGCGCGGCCAGCGCCACGGCGCTGCGATGCTTCTTAGCCTCCTCCGCCCGGCCGTAGGTCACCGCGCCGCTCACCTTGTTCACGCGGTCGTCGTAGGACGCCTTCACGCCGTCCCAGCCATCCTTCGGTTTGAGCGCCTTCCAGGCCTTGAGGGCGGCGCGCCGGGCCTTGGCGCGGCTGGTATGGGCGCCCGGCAGCGTCTTGAACTTCGGCAGGCTCGCGACGGTAGGCGAGGCCACCGGCCGGCGCTCTTCGCGCGCGATGGCCTCCTCCTCCTTGCCCCAGACGACCTCGCCCTTGGTGCCTGCATCCCGGTCATACCAGGTGGCGCGCACGGCCGTGTAGGCCTCGCGCTCGGCCAGCGTGAAGCGGTGCTGGTCGCCGTCCTGCCGCTCGATGACGAAGGCCGGCAGCGGCTTGCCCGAGGCGGTGCGTCCCTCGCCGGCGCGCAGGCAGAGCAGCCGGCCGTCCTTGACGCAGGCGACGGCGTCGAACATGCGCGCCAGCCGCGTGAGCAGGTTGGCCGAGGATTCGTTGGTCTGGTCGACGTGGTCGAGCGCCTCGGCGGCGAGATCCGGAGCGACCACCGGCAGGTAGCCGTTCTCGCCGGCCACGGTGCGCACGATGTCGCCGAAGGTGACCTGGTCGAACGATCGTTCCATCTGCGTCGTCAGCCCGCCGCGCAGGTCGGCGCTGCGGGCGCGGATGGTGAGCTGGTCGGGCGCGCCGCTGTGCTCGATCTCGTCGACCACGTAGGCGCCCTTGTCGACGGTGCCCGTGTCCTGCCAGCCGATGGCCAGGCGCACGGGCGCGCCGCGCGGCGGCAGATCGAGCCGGCCATCGGTGTCGTCGAGCACCAGGTCGAGCTGGTCGGCCTCGAAGCCGCGGTTGTCGGTGAGCGTGAGCGAGACCAGCCGTTCGGCGACGGTGGCGGTGATGTCGATGCCGTCGACCGTGAGCGTCCAGGCCGGCCGGGGGTGCGGCGCGCTCATATCAGCGCGAGCAGGCTGTCGGTGACGGCGCCGAGCATGTCGATCGCCTCGTCGTCCACGCGCGCCAGCTTGAGCGAGAAGTCGATCTTGCGCGCCGCGCCGTCCGTGAAGAAGAAGCTGGCCGTCTCGTCGATCGACTCGATGACGAAGTGGCCGTAGAAGGTGCCGTCGCCCTGCACCAGCGGCCAGGCCTTGCCGGTGTCGGCCAGCGCGCGCACCAGGTCGAGCGAGACGCGCCCGCCGGTCAGCTCGGGGTAGAGCGTGCCGGACAGCGTGATGCCGTCCTCGCCCGGGCCGGTGAACTGCCGCCCCGGCCGGCGGCCGACGCGCGAGACGGAAGGGTGTCGCCACTGCGTCTGCCGCTGTAGCTGCTGATAGGGCACGGTGTTGAGGCCGAAGACGAACAGCCCCAGCGCCATCATCACCGAGGCCTGCGGCAGCACCGAGCGCAGCAGCCCGCCGGCGGTGGAGACGGCCGCGTTGCCGAGCGTGGTGGCCACGCCCTTGCCGAGCAGATCGTCGAGCAGCGGCACGGGCTAGTCCCGGTCCGCCAGGCGGCTGCGGCCGCGCGCGGCGCGCTGCGCCTCGACGCGTTGCAGTTCGGCCGCCACCGCCCTGGCCAGCGCCTGCTCGTCCATCCCCGGCGACGGGTTGATGGTGATCTGCACGATCATCGGGCCGCCGGCCATCATGCCGCCGCCCAGGCCCAGCGGCGGGCGCGTGTCGAGCGTCGGCATGGCCATGGCGGCCCCGGAGAGCGCCACGCCCGCCCCCGCCGCGGCGAAGCCCTTGGCGGCCTTGGCCAGCGCCGCCAGCGGCCCGCCCTGGCCGTGCAGGATGCCCTGCTCGAAGCCCGCCATGGTGAAGCCGCCCAGCTCGGCGAAGACGCGCGAGGGCGAACGGATGCCGAGCTTGTCCTTGAGCCAGCCCACGGTGCTGGCGGCGATGCCGGTGACGGCCTCCTTGAGCGCCTGCCAGCGTTGCTGGATGCCGGCGATCAGGCCGTCGATCATCTGCCCGCCAGCCGTCACGAACTTGCCTGGCAGCGCCGAGACGAACTGCACCAGGTCGTAGAGCGCGCCGCCCAGCGTCGTCTGGTAGCCCAGCGCCTTGGAGAGCAGCCCGTCGATACCTGCGCCGAGCAGCTTGCCGGCCTGCCAGCCCGCGTAGGCCGCGCCGGCGACGAGCAGGACCGGCTTGAGGAAGGCCCACATGCCGGCCGCCGCCGCGCTGCCGGAGATGCCCACGGCGGCCAGGCCGAACTTGAAGGCGGCGATGGGTACCAGGATGCCGCCCACCGCGAGCAACAGCGCGCCGATGGTGGTGACGCCGAGCGCGAGCCATTTCACGGCCGTCATCAGCCCGCCGGCGAAGCCCGGATTCTCGGCCGCCCAGGCGCGGATCGCCTGCACGATGGCCAGCGTCTTCTCCAGCGACTCGGCCAGCGCGGGCTTGAGGTGCTCGCCGAGGTCGGAGCTGATGTTGAACATGGCGTTCTTCGCGATCTGCAGGCGGGCGTTGATGCTTTCCTTGCGCGCCTGCGCCTCGCGCTCCATCGAGCCCTTGGCGCGTTCGGCGTTCACAAGTTCGAGCTGGCGGCGATACTCACCGATGTTCTGCGCGAGCTTCGCGGCGTCGTCGCCGAACTCCTTGCCGAATAGCCGCGTCGCCGCTTCGAGTTGTTTTTCCTGCGGCAGTTGCTTGATGGCCTCCAGCACCTTGATGATCGTGCCGGTGGCGTCCTTGCTCATGTCGAACTGCAACGCCTTATCGTCGAGCTTCAGCATCTCCAGACCGCCCTGAAAACGCTTGCCCTGCAATGTGGCCACCGAGAGCTCGCGAATCATCGCGTTGGTGGCGCTGGCGGCAACCTCTGCCTTTGCCCCCAGGGTAAGGAAAGTGCTGCCCAGCGCCGCCGCTTCCTTGTAACTCATGCCCACCATCGTGGCCGCGCCGGCCACGCGCTGCATCACCTCGATGATGTCGCCGCCGTTCGATTCTGCATTGTCGTCGAGCCAGTTGATGGCGTCGCCGAGCGCCTTTACGTCCTGAATCGGGATCTTGTATAGCCTCGATATCTTGCCGATCTGCTCGCCGATCTGCTCGACCGGAAGCTCGAAGGCCTCGGCCATCACCGCCGTGGTCTCGGCGTAGATGAGCAGGTTCTGCTTACCCTGGATACCCATCTTTGCGCCGGCCTCGACGATGGCCGCGATATCGGTGGTGGCCATGGGGATGCGCTCGGACATTTCCTTTATCGCCCGGCCCATCTCGTAGTAGGTGGCGGTGAGCTTGCCGTTGGCGTCGCGCGCGCCCTCGACCTGCTTGGCAACGCCGAGCATCGCGTCCTCGAAGGTGGCGTAGTCCTTCGTCGCCTTGGCGACCGGCAGGCCGATGGCGGCGCCGGCGCCGGCGGCGGCCATGCCCATGTCGCGCACGCGCTGCGCGCCGGCCAGCGATCGGGCGTAGTCCGCCTTGGCGGCATGCATGCGCGCCAGCGTCTTGTTCTGCGCCTTGAGGGCGGCGTCGTGCTTCGCCACCGCCTTGGCGGCCTCTTCCTGCCGGCGCGTGAGCTCGCGGCTGTGCTCGGACAGCTTCTTCGTGTCGATGCCGGCGCCGGCGAGCGTCGAGCGCAGTTTCTGCTGCCGCGCGATCAGGTCGTTGTGCCGCATCTTGAGGCCGGCGGCCTCTTGCTGCGCCTCTTTCAGCGCCCGTGCCATGTCGCGCGTCGGCACAGGCACCTTGGCGATCTCTTCCTTGACGCCGCGCACGCGATCCTGCGCGGCCTTGAGCATGTTGGCGGCGATCGCCGCGTCCTTCGAGACCTTGCGGAAGCTGTCGATCTGCCGGCCCTGGGCCTGCAGCGCGTCCAGCTCGCCGCGCGCGGCCTTGAGCGCCTTCGCGGTCTCGCCGCTGCCCTTGGCGATGGTTTTGAACGGGCCGGTGACCTTGTCGATCGCGGCGAGCAGGACTTCGAGCTTGAGGCGTTCGTTCATTCTTCCGCCCCGCTACGTACGCGCGCCCGCTCGCGCCATTCGGCCAGTTCGGCCAGGCCCATGCCGTCCATGGCGGACGGCGGCCAGTGGAAGATCGTGGCGATGTCGGCCATGGCATCCTCGACGTGCGCCGGCAGGCTTATGCCAGCGCCCACCTCGGCAACAAAAAACCGCTCACCTCTTTGGCCAGCGAGGTGAGGTCGGCCGGATCGAGCATGGCGGCATGCTGCTCGGTCAGGGTCGGCGTGCTGATGCGCGGCAGCAGCTTGATGGTGGCGACGACGTCCATCTGCAGCAGGTCGGTGAGGTTGAGTCCGCGCAGCTCGCCGGCGGCAGGCTTGCGCAGGGTGATCTCGGTAACTTCCGTGTCGCCGATCTTGAGCGGCGTTTCGAGGGTGATGGTCTTGGTCATGGCTTAGAGTCCGATCGCCTTGCGCTGGTCGGCCAGCACATCCTTGCCCTTCACCTTCTCGACGAAGTTGAGCAGGTCGATCTCGATGACTTCCTGCCCGGCGATGCTGAGCTTGTAGTAGGTGAGCGTGCTCTTGACGACGAACTTGCCGCCCTCGCCGCCCTTGGCGTCGCCCGGGTCGATTTCCTCGTGCCGGCCGCGCACGATGATCTCGACGGCCTCCACGGCGCAGGTGTCGTCGCGCTGGTAGGCGCCGGCGAAGCGCAGCATCACGCCGTCCGCCTTGCAGATGCCGTATTGCGCGAGCACGCCCTGCATCAGCCCGCCGCAGGTGAGTTCCATCTCCATGGCTTCCTGGCCGAGGTCGATCTTGGCCGGGCCGTTCATGCCGCCGCCGCGGAATTCCTCCATCTTTCGCTTGAGCTTCGGCAGCTTGATTTCCTCGACGAGGCCCATGTAGCTCTCGCCGTCGTTGAAGAGGTTGAAGTTCTTGAGTTTGCTCGGGAGCATGGTCGTCGTCCTCGGTCAGGTGGGCGGTCAGCCGCGCAGCAGCGCGGCAAAGTCGGCGAGATAGGTGTCGGTGATGTGCTGGCGGAACATCAGGTTTTCCAGCGGCGGCACCGGCGTGTACTCGTAGGAAATGGTCAGCTTGCCGTCCTTGAGCGTGGTCTCGTTGTTCAGATCGGGATCGTAGAAGGCGTTGAAGCCGATCAGGTAGCCGAGGCCGACCAGCTCGCGGCCCTTGGCGTTGAGGCCTTCGATGATGTCGCGCGCCAGGCTCGGATTGAGCGGCTTGTCCACCGCCCACAGGTGCGCCTCGGCGACCGTGTCGGCCAGCACCTGCGCGGTGCGCGTGTAGTTCTCGAAGGCGAACAGCGGGTCGGCCGAGCAGGTGCGCTCGCCCCAGAAGCGGAAGCCTTCCTTGCGGATCAGCGTGGTCACCTCGTTGCTGTTGAGGTAGCCGGCGTCGGTGTTCGGGTCCTGCAAGTCCCAGAAGACGTCGCGGGTCAGGCCGCTGACGCCGTTGACCGGCACGTTGGAGAGCGTCTTGTGCCAGCCGATCTCCTCGTCGATCTTGGCGCGCAGGCCGATGGCGCGCGCCGTGGCCCAGGCGTCGACGCTGGCGCTGGCGACCGTGTCCCAGGTGAGGAAGTCGGGCCACAGCACCATGATCTCGCGCTGGCCGAAGTTGTCGCGGTAGACGACGGCCTCTTCCTTGGTCTTCGCGCCCCAGGCCGAGACGTAGGCGAAGGCGCGCAACTGATGCGCGATGCCGGCCAGTTCGGTGGCCACGGCCAGCGTGTCGAGGCCCGGGCAGGCAAGGATGCGCGGCTTGACGTTGAGCTGCGCCTGCGCGGCCAGCAGCGCCTGCAGTCCGGTGTATTGGCCTTCGGCCGTCACGGTGCCGATCACCTTGCTGTTCTGGTCGGCCTCGATGGCCGCGGCGTCGGCGCCCTGGCCTTCCTCGACGCGCACGACGACGCCGATGGCGTTGGTCTGGTCGCCGATGGCGTTGAGCGCCTTCTTCAGCGTGCCGGTGGCGCCGGCCAGCCCCTCGGCGGCGCGCACGCTGGTCACCAGCACCGGCTTGTTGAGCGGAAAGGCGGCGGCGTCGGCGGCGGGCGCGGTGGCCACGATGCCGAACACGGCGGTGGAGATGGTGCGGATCGGCCGGACGCCGTCGCTGACTTCGGTGACGCGAACGCCGTGGTGGTAGTCGGTGGGCATGATGATGTCTCCGTGAAAGGCTGGGGGGATGATGGCGCTATGCGCGCGGGGGGATCAACGGCGGGCGGGAGTGAGCGGCGCGGTTACTCACGCTTCCACCGCAATCCGAAGCTGTATTTGCAGCGGCCGAGCTGCGGCCCCTTCGTGTTCCACCCGAAGAACGGTTCGAAGCCGATCTCCAGCACGCGCCGCAGGAGCGGGTAGTCCTCGCCGGCGGAGACGCCGAACCACATATAGGCCGCGTGGTTGCCGCCGTTGCGCTTGATCCACTCAACCTTGCCGGCGAACGACTCCGGGGCGATCCCCGCCGCCCGGCAGCGCTCCTGGTGGCCGCCGTCTCCGGTCAGCGGGTTGTCAATTGTGTCGAGGAATGTCCAGACGCCCGAGAGATGGTCGGCATCGCCGGCAGCGCGCACGGCTGACTCGGCGAAGACGTAGCGCGAGGCGAAAACAACAATCCAGGCCGGCAGCATGGCGAACCAGATCGCCCAGGCCAGCGGCCGGCAGCGGAAGCCCAGCGCGTGCGCCAGCGTGACGAGCGGCGAAAGGACGATCCACAGCAGCATCGCCCAGACGAGGATGGCGAGCAGGTTCATGGCTGCACCGGCCACTCGACCGCCTCGGGAAAGGTCGCCTGCGAGGTGAGGTCGCGCAGC
This sequence comes from Pseudomonadota bacterium, assembly GCA_040754195.1. Classification (GTDB taxonomy): domain Bacteria; phylum Pseudomonadota; class Gammaproteobacteria; order Burkholderiales; family Rhodocyclaceae; genus Sulfuricystis. The sequence goes on from JBFMDJ010000030.1 coordinate 21,603, forward strand.
GCCTGCCGGTAGGCGAGCCAGGCTGCCTGTGCCGCCGCGTCGAGCGGCGCGTCGGGCAACACCGTCCAGTCGCAGGCGGCGAGCCGCGTGTTGCGGGCGGCGCGGATCGCGTCGGCGAGGTCGTCGGCGGTCTCGATGCCGATCTCCACCAGGTGCGCGGCGACGATCTGCTCGGCCGCCGCGTGCTGTTCGGCGGTGGCCTCGGCCTTGAAGTGGATGACGCCGTTGGAATCGAGGCCGTCGATCGGCGCGACGGCGACGACGCGCTCGTGAAGTGTTCCGATTTTCATGCCCATACCTCCCCGGAAATGCCCGTGCCGACCGCGCTCAACGGCGCGGCAAGCCAGGTGTTGGTGCCGGATGCCGGCGCGTATTCGATCCAGCTCAATTCATGCTTTCCGACGCCGACCGGCGCGCTGTAGAGCGCGCGCAGCGTGTAGTTCTTCAGCGAAACCGGTGTCTCGATCATCCCGCCTCGCACGTAGGACAGGTCGGGCACCAGCGAGCCGTCGAGCGTCACGGAGATCGCTCCGCTGTTGCCGGTCGTGTTGGTGTTGAAAACCGCCGTCGCCTCGGCGCTGACGATGTCCTCGTTCAGGCCGCGCACGAAGTTCACGCAGTTGGTGTTGTCGGCATTGGCGTAGCGCCAGGCGCCGTTGGCCTGCGTCCAGCTCGACACGTCGCTCTCGCGCTTGCGGATGATCTTCCGGACGCGGTGGTAGTAGTTCCAGAGGTAGCGGTTCTGCTCGCTGTCCTCGGTGGTCGCGGCGCCGGTGGCATAAAAGGTGCCGAGGTAGCGGCGCGTCGGCGCGCCATCCTTGACGTAGACGCCGTTCAGGAGAGCCAGTCCTTCGGCGCGCACGGTGTCGCTCGTCCAGGCGGCGCCGAGGTCGAGGGTCGGCACGCCGGCGTTGTCGTAGACGAAGACGTCGTAGGGCTTGCCGGCGGTGAGGCCGGCCAGCGCGAGGGAGAATTGCGCGGACTGGCGAACAACCCACTTCGCGCCGTCGTAGAGGGCGATGTGGTTGCCCTTGTAGGGCACGCAGTAGAGGGTGCCGGCGCCGGCGATGTCGGCGGTGGTGACCGGCACGCCGTTCTGCAGGGAAAGGCGGAAGTCCTGCAGGCTGGGGGGGGTGATGGAGGCGGCGGCCAGCACCGCGAGCGCCGCAGTGACGAATTCCGTGGTCGCCAGTTGACCCGTGTTCGTTCCTGGATCTGCGGTCGGCGCTGTCGGGGTGTCGGTGAAGGCGGGGCTGGCCAGCGGCGCCTTGAGCGCCAGGGCGGCGGTGATGGTGGCGGCGAAGTTGGCGTCGTTGCCGAGGGCGGCAGCCAGCTCGTTGAGGGTGTCGAGCGCCGCCGGCGAGGAGTTCACCAGGTTGGCGATCGCCGTGTCGATGTCGGCCTGCGCGACGGCGCCGAGCGTGGCGCGCGCCGCGGCGGCATCGACGTCGTCGAGCAGGGTGAGGATGAAGGCGGTGATGCCCAGCGCCGGGAGCTGGCCCTTCAGCCAGTTGATGCGCGCCAGCAGCTGCTTGGCCTGCAGGTTGTCGATGCCTTCGGCGCCGCCCAGGACGAGATCTTCCTGCTCGAGCTGGTAGATGCCCTCCAGCCAATTGCCGGCCCCGTCGAGGGCGGCCGTGTTTTCCGGTATATCAGCCATGTTCGCTCCTAGATGCTGGTGTTGACGGTGCCGCGCGTGTAACTGCCGTCGCGCGCGTGCGCGCCGTTGCGCCGCAGCGCGGCCTGCGCGAAGTGGATGCCGAGCAGCTCGACGCAGTTGCGCTTGGTGCCGGCGAGCTGGCGCTTGATCATGTGGGCTTGGTCGATGGTGACCGGCCGCTTGAGGACGATGCGAAAGGTCGGCCAGCCGCCCAGGCCGCGCCGGCGGTGCAACCCGTCGCGCAGCGCCGTGCCGTCGCGGCGCACGCAGTCGGCGCGCTCGACGAGATCGGCGTCGGGCTGGCCCAGCGCGGCCAGTGCCGTGCGGATCGCCGCCGGCGTGCCTTTCTTCTCGTGCACCGGAATCGCGGCGGCGACGACGGCGCGCTTCTTCTCCACCGACCAGCCGTGATCCCACTCGTCGACCGACAGCGCCCAGGCCAGCCAGGGCAGCAGCGCGGCCGGGCAGGTGGTTGCGTTCCAGAGCGTGGGCACGAGGGCGGGCGGCGCGAAGCGTCCGCCGGTCTCCGACAGCGCGCGTTCGAAGGCGCTGGCGTTCCTGGGCAGCAGCGAGACGGGGGCGTTCACGCCTCGACTCCCGCGACGCTGACGGCGACGCCGGTGCAGAACGGCGCCTGCCCGGCGGTGCAGACGAGATCGGCGACCGGGCTGACGATGGCCACCTTTTTCACGCCGGCGACGTGCGCCGCGGCATCGATGGCCGACATGACGATGTCCGCGTCGAGACGGTGGTGCGCGGCGGCGAAGGCGAGCAGGTTGGCATTGACGGCCTGCAGCACGACTTCGGTGGCCGGCCCGGGGAACAGGGTGAGCGCCACGTCGAGCGCGTAATTGACGACGGCGGCCGGACTGACGACGACGGCTTCGGACAGCGGACGGATGGCTTCGGCGTCGAGCGCGGCCTGCACCGCGTCGAGCAAGGCCTGGTCCGGCGTGCCGTCGCCGCCGCGGGCGAGGACGAACACTTCGGTGGTGCCGCCTTCTGGCGTGGTCACCGAGACGTCCTTGACCTGGCCGTCCGCCGAGAGCGCGTGGAACTTGAAGGCGTCGCGCGGGCCGGCGACGGAATAGCTCTCGATCTTGAGCGCCAGACGGGCACGGAAGTCAGCGTCGGCCTCCCACACGGCCTCGGCGGGGGGCACCGCCTCCGGATCGGCCGGCGTGACGAGCAGGCGTGTCTCGCCGCGGTAGTAGGTGGCCGCGATGTGGTCGAGATCCGCGCCGGAGGAATGGGCCAGCATCAGCGCGCGCGCCTCGTCGTTGTAGCGGGCGCGCAGCAGGGTCTCGCGGTAGGCGATCTCCTCGAGCAGCTTCACGGCCGGCTCGGATTCGAGATCGATCATGGCTGCCGCGGCCGGGTGGCGCGCGACGAAGTCGGCCTTGCAGGCGGCGAGGATGACTTCGAAGTCGGGTTCCTCGATGACGGCGGGCGGAGGCAGGCTGGCGAGGTCGATCATGCCGCCCCCACGGTCAGGCTGACGGGCGTGCCGGCGCGCGGGCCATCGACGCGCACGGCTTCCATGGCGACGACGGCGGCGCCATCGGCGTCGTAGTCGAAGGCCAGCCGCGTGATGCGGATGCGCGGTTCCCAGCGCGCGATGGCGCCGACCGTGGCGGCCTGCAGGCGCAGACGATTGACGGCGTTGCCAGGCTGGTCGATGAGTTCCGGCACGATGGAGCCGTAGTCGCGCCGCATGACGCGGCTGCCGACCGGCGTGGTGAGGATGTCGCGCACGCTCTGGCGGATGTGGCCCAGATCGTCGAGCGCGCGGCCGGTGGCGGCGTCCATGCCCATCAGTTCGGCGCTCCCGTGGTGCCGCCGGAGTCGCCCGGGTGCGTGTGCGTGTGCAGCACCGTGCCTTCGCTCGACAGGATGCCATCGGTGTGGATGAAATCGCCGGTGACTTGGTTGCCGTTGTCGCCGCCGGCGCCGGCGATGCCGTTGCCGTAGCTCAGCAGGTCGTCGATGGTCGCCTTGCCGGCAACGTGCAGATCCTGCGTGCAATGCACGAGCGGGGTGTCGAGCGTCACCGACACGGCGGCCTCGATGTGCGCGGTCTGGATGCCGGTGGCGGTGAGCGCGCCGCTGGCGTGGTCGTAGACGATGCGCGCGCCGTCAGGGTAGGTGATGACGTGGGTCGCCGACTGGTCGTCCGGCGCCGGGTGCGCGGCGCGATACAGCCCGGTGACGACGACGGCGGCGGCCATCTCTCCGGAGGGAGCCAGCACGATGACCTGCTCGCCGACCGTGGGCGGGTCCCAGGTGCGCGTGGCGCCGGCGCGCCGTTCGACCCACGGCAGCCAGCCGGTGAGCAGGCCGCCGGATTCGACGCGACAGAGGGCGCGCGCGTGATCGACGGCGGCGATGGTGCCGAGGCGGACGAGATTGGCGAGGAGGCGGGAGAGTTCGGCGGTGTCCATGGCGCGACTATGCCGACGCGGGCGCGAAAGACGGCACGGCGGCCGGTGTATGCGCACGCGCCACTCTCACGCCGCCCCCGCCAGGTGGTCGAGGACGCGCGTGCCGATGGCGCCGATCTCCGCGTCGGTGAAGCCGAGCAGTTGCCGCGCCGGGTAGTCGATCTCCTGCCCGTTGCGGTTCACGCGGTCGCGCAGGCCGCGCTGGTGTACCTGGGCGATGCGCTGCACCTGATTGGCGAAGGCGACGACGGCGGACGCCGGCGTGGGCTCGATCTTCAACCAGCGCGCGGTGCGCAGCTTGGCGAACATGGCGCGCCGGCGCAGGCCGCCGCGCTGGTGCCGGAGCTGCGGCTTGCGCGGAACGTAGGCGCTGCCGTCCGGATTCTTCTGGGCGGCGATGCGCGCAGCCTGGCTGGCGCGCAGCTCGCGGGCGATGTCGCGCGCGAGGCCGGTGCGGGCGCGCGGCTCCAGCGCGGCGAGTAGACCGGCCACGCGCGCGTCGAAAGCGGCGAGCGGGTCGTTCATGTTTCCAGCGTCCAGCCGGTCGGGCCGCCGAGATCCGGCAGCGGCGGCTCGTCGCAGTGGGTGGCGACATGCTGGCCATCGACCTCGGCGACGACGACGCGCTCGGAGAGCGGGATGACGATCTCGACGTCGCTTTTCTCGTGGTCGATGATCTCGGCGGTGAAGCGGATGACCTGGTCGCGCGTTTCGGCGCTCTGCAGCAGCTCGGGCTGGTGCTGCGCGATCCAGGCCATCAGCGGCACGATGAGGGTGTCGGCATGGTCGGTGTAGTCGAGAAAGACCAGCTTCAGCTCGTAGCGGTATTCGAAGCTGAGGCTGCCGGCGCGCGCGGCGATGCGGCCGGCTTCGACCAGGACGATCAGGCGATCGGGATCCTTGCCCAGGTGCGTCACGCGCTCCATCAGGTGGGCGCGCAGCTCGGCGGCCTTTTTCACCGGCAGGCCTTCGCGGCGGCCTCGAGCTCGATCTCGTAGCCGATGCGCTGCCGGCGCTCGGCGCGCAGGGCGCGCATCTGCGCGTCGATCGGCGCGCCGAGTTCGAGCGCATCGACGGCGAAGGGCGGCTTCGACGGCAGAGGCTCGGTGCATGGCTGGGTGACCGGGATCTTGACCTCGGTGACGACGGGCGCCGCCGGCAGCGCGACGCAGCCGGACAGCAGGATGGCGATCAGCGCCAGGCAGAGCAGCGTTTTCATGGGAGGCCCCTTTCCGCGCGCAGTTCGGCGTCGAAGTCGGCGCGCGCCGCGGCGCAGGCATCGGTGCCGGCGGACGGCTTCAGGCCGAGAATGGCCTGCGCGGCGTTGTAGTGGCCCCGGGCTTCGCGGCGTGCGGTGGCGGCGGCGCGCACGGCGCGGGCCTGGCGCTCGTGTTCCGCCGTTTTCATTGCCTCGATGGCGGCGTTCTGCCGGCCGGTGGCTTCGGCCAGCGTGAGGTAGGCGTGCTGGTACTCGCCGAGCTTGCGGTTGGCTTCGGCAAGGCGCGGCTCGAAGTGGCGCGCGGCAAGCCAGCCGCCGAGGGCGATGCCGGCGAGCAACACGACGGCAACGGCGACGAGGCGCGCCCAGGGGACGGGGTTCATGCCACGGTCTCCTCGTCCGGCTCCAGCGCCGCCGCATGCCTGGCGTAGGCGGCGGCGAGCTTGGCGTCGTAGGCGTTTTCCTTGTAGTCCGGACCGTTGTAGATCCGCGCGAAGTCGCCCCACTTCCTCGCCTTGAGCGCCTTGTGCAAAGCCTGATCTGCTTCAATGAAGCCGATGAATGCGGCGAGCTGGCGGCCTTCCGATTCGCGCATGGCCTCGACGAAGGCGCTCGGGCTGGCGAAGCCGCAGGTCTGCCAGTGGAAGCCCATCACCTGGAACTGGCCCCAGCTCGCGCTCTGCAGGGCGCAGTCGCGGTCGATGGTGATGGCGAGGCCGAGCCGCTGGTGCTCTGCGGTGCCGCCCATGTAGCCGCCGCGCTTCACGCCCACGATGTTCGGATAGCGCGCGGCCGCGCCATCGGCGTCGAGGCCGGCGGCGGCAAGCTGCCGGTGCATGATGTGGCGCTCGAAGAGGATGACCGGGCGGCCATCGGGCAGGAAGCCGCTGCCGCGGCTCTCGACTTCGTTGACGGCCATGACGGCGGCGACGGCGACGCCGAGTCTTTCGGCCGCGGCGTCGATGTCGGCCTGCCGCAGCAGGCGCGAATCCGCCCGGCCGGACAGGTGCAGCAGGGTCTTCGGGCCGGCGATGCCATCGGCGACGAGGCCGGCGCCGCGCTGGAAGGCGCGCACCGCCGCTTCCGTCTTGTCGCCGAACCATCCATCCTTCTCGACCTGGTGGCCAAGGGCCGCCAGGCGTTGCTGCAGGTCGCGCACGTCGGCGCCGGTGTCACCCTTGCGCATGGGGAATCCTCCTGATGATGCGGTGGATGAAGTTTTCCGCCGCCGGGGTGTGGAACAGGTCGGCGACATTGCCGCGGCTGGCGACCAGCGCCAGCAGCAGCACGCTTTGCAGGGCAATGGCGGCGACGCCGGGGTCGTGGATCTGTCCGAGGCAGGCGCGCAGGGCCTCGGTGCCGGAGGCAGCGGCGATGACGTAGGCGATCAGCGCGGCCAGCGGTCGGTGGCTGCCGCCGCACCGGCGGAAAAACACGACGCGCAGGCAGATGGCCGCGCAGACGATGGCGTAAAGGGTCGTGGTCATTGCGGCGGCCTCCCGCGCACCAGGGCGACGATCTCGGTGAGGTTGCGGTCGAGCAGCCAGAGCAGGGTCTTGACCACCAGCGTGGCGGCCAGCAGCGCGCCGACGCCCGGCGAGACGGCCGCGCCGCCCGGCAGCGGCAGGATCGCCGAAAGCACGTCGGCGGTGACGCGCGCGGCGAGGATGCCGGCGCCGAAGGCCGGCAGCAGGAAGCCGATCTTCTTCGCGGCCGTCAGGTCGTCGGACGCCAGCACGAAGACGATCGAGCCGGAGAAGGCGCCGAGGATGACCGAGGCGTCGACGCCCGGGAACATGGCGAGCAGGGCGATGGCGGCGACGCCGGCGGTGGCGGTGGTGGAGGCGACGGGTTCGGCCATCATCAGTCCCAGAGTTGAACGATCTTGGTTGCGGCCGCCGGCGGAGCATCCGGCAGGGCGACGGACGTGCCCATGGGCAGGATCGGCCCGAGCGCGGCCAGCCCCGGGTTCATGGCAAGCACGGCTTCGGTGACGCCGGCGGTGGCGCCGAGGTGGCGCCGGCAGAGCAGGTCGAGCGTGTCGCCCTGGTGCGCGACGACTTTCATCAGATCAGCTCCACCGTGCAGCGGCCGGCGCCGAGGATGTCGCTGATCGCCCAGCGCGCGTCGCGCCGCAGGTCGTCGATCGGGTCGGCGAGCTCGTCGGCTTTCTTGTCGCCGCGCGCGGTGCTGTCGAAGTCGCGGTAGCGCTCCAGCAGCAGGGCCTTGGCGGTGCAGCCGACCGCGCGAAAGTAGCGATGGACGAGAATCGAGACGTCGTTGATCGTCTCGGCTTCGACGGCATCGAGCGTGGCGGTGCCCTCGGCGATGCGCGCCTGCCGCCATGCGCCCAGCTCGCCGTTGACCGAGGCGATGGCCTCGATGATGGTCGCCGCCAGCCGCGGCGCGGTGACCGTGCCGTCGATGCGCTGCGCATCGCGCACCTTGGCCGGATCGACCGGCGGCCAGAAGGCGCTGCTGGCGATCGGCGGTTCGTCGGCGGGCGTGGCGGGCGTGGTGGTGACGAAGCTCATGTCGGTCTGCGTTCAGGTGGGCGGTGGTCGGGGGCTGCACGGTCAGGAGAAAACCGATTCGCCCCCGAGCCGCCCGGCTGCGGGGTCCGCCCTGTGTCAGGCGCCGGGGGGATTCCCGGCGCCGGAGTCCGTCAGTTTCTTGATCTCGCGTTCGATAGCCTCGATGTTCTTCTTCACGCCCACCCCGTCATGCAGGGCCAGGGCGCGCTTGAGGTAATCGATGGCGGCGCGCTTCTGCTCGATGTCGTCGGATCGGTTGAGGCCGTAGCCGATGGCCTTGAGCAGCTTGGCGCGCACTTCGTCCGGCATGTCCTGCTCGGCGACGAGACGTTCGGCGAGCAGGAGCTGCTTGGTCGTGGCTGCGTCGATGACTTCGAGCTTGAGCGCGTGGCCGGCGAATTCCTCGGCGATCAGGCAACCGGTGCTGCGCTTGTACTGATCCGGCATCGCGAGCTGGTGCTCGATGGCGTAGGCGGCGATCGCCAGCGCGCCTTCGAGGTCGCCGGTGTCGATGCGCCAGACCATGACGGTCATCAGCACATCGTCCTGCACGCCGTGGTTGCCGGCGAGGACGCCGGTGATCCACGGTGCGTAGTCGGGCAGCAGGGTTCGCTTGAGTTCGATCTTGCGCTCGATGCTCTGGATCTCGTGCAGCCGGCGCCGGTCTTCGGCGAGCTTGGCGAGCATGAGCTCGTAGGCGGTGGCGTCGCCGCGCACGGCGGCCGGGGTTTCGGCGGCGCGCGCGGCCGCCATCTTCCGCTCGAAGTTGGCGCGCGCCGGGGTGATGGGACGGCTCATGATTAAGCGAAGACGATGTTTTCGACGACGCAGCCGAGGCCGTAGTCTTCGACGACGAAGTCGTCGTTCGAGGACTCGTAGTTCTCAATGCGGCTGCGCTTCGGGTTGTCCATGACGGTGCGGCGGCGCGCGCCTTCCTGGTAGTAACGCGACAGGTTGTCGAGGCGCGTAATCAGCAGGGTGCCCGCCGGGAAGAACGGGGCGCGCACGGCACCCAGCCCGCCTACGCGCTTCTGGCTGATGATGAGGTCGGCGGCCATCATCTCGGAGTTGTCCTGCACCTTATTGACCAGCGGGAAATACTTGTCCGCCAGCAGGTCGCGGCCGAGGATGACGACGAGCTCGGTGTCCTCGCGGTACCAGGGCTCGATCATGTTGTTCACCGCGTCCATTACCAGGGCGTCGAGATTCTTGTAGCCGTGGGCTGCGTCGATGGCGTCGCCGATCTGCACCAGGTTTGAGGCGGCGAACACCTCGTCCAGCACGCGGGCGGGCGCGTCTTCGCGATACTTTTGCAGCCAGCCCTTGTTGACGTCCTGCAGCAGCGGGTTGGCGACCTTGTCGGTGGTAGCGGCGCGGCTGACGCCGTTGAAACCGATGGAGATGATGTCGAGCGCCTGGCGCTTGATGATGACGTCGCGCACCAGTTGCTGGAAGTTGGGGTGCTTGGCCCATGCATCCAGCTTCGCGTAGGTGATGTAGGTGTCGTAGTTCGTCTGGATACAGTCGTAGCCATTGTTGTCGAGCGTGGTCGGATCGGACGGCGTGCGGTCCTGCGCCGTGGTGTCGGTACGGCCGGCGACCGGGGCGCCGATGCCGAGGCCGATCTTCTCGCCCTTCTGCTCAACGACGCCGACGTTGTTGATCTTCGACAGGAACTCGGACGAGTCCTGAACTTTGGTTTCGAGGGTCTGCTGCACGCTGGGCGTGGCGGCGAACTGCTCGCGGGCAGACGGCACGCCGTTGAGCTTGGCGAGCTGGTCGAGGTAGGCGTTGAATGCCAGGCGGGTATCGTTGCGCATGATGTTGGCTCCGGGGTGAGGTTCGTGAGATCGGGTCGGGGAACTGTCGCGGTCGATCAGCAGTCGGTGACTTGCTTGCCGTTGCCGCCGGTGGCGGGGGCGCGCGGCTCGGTGGCGTCGGTGGCGTCGAGCTTGGCCTGGAAGGCGGCGAGGTCGGCGGCGGCCTTGTCGGCGGCGGTCTGCGCGGCCTTGGCCTGGTCTGCGAGCGCGCCAAACTTGTCGAGCAGGTCGCGCTGGCTGGCGGCGATGGCCTCGACGGCCTTGCCGGTGTCGGCGAAGCGGTCTTCGTCCTTCCTGTCCTTGCCGGTGAGGTAGCCCATCACCTTGGCGAAGAGCGACTGTCCTGTGGTTTCCTTGACATCCTCGAACACGATCTCGACGCCGTCGCCGCCGAAGGCGTAGACGTTGTCCTTGCCGGCGGAAAACTTCATCGGCTCGGTGCCGAGGCTGGCCGGCCTGTCGGTGAAGGCGAGGCCGGTGAGGTAGACGATGCCCTTGTTGGCGAAATTGGGCGTGATCTCCATCGAGGAGAAGGCCTTCTTCCCGGAGGCCTGCATGGCGGCGACAGCTTCGTCGACTTCGACGACGGCGGTGAGCTGGAGCCTCTTCTCGCCGAGGATGTCGGCTTCCTGCGTGCCGAGCGACAGGACGCGGCCCTGGGCGCTGAACATGCCGTCCGGCGCCAGCGAGAGCAGGTGTTCGATGTTGGCGACGGCGGTGTAGACCTTCGGGTCGTAGTGCTTGGCCATCTGCGCCAGCCAGTCGCGCTGGATGTTGCGGCCGTCGATGGTCTGGCCTTCGGTGGCGATGGCGAACGGCTTGGAGATTTTCTTCGGCATGTCCTGTCCCTCGTGGGTGATATGAGATTGACAGGCGCATGGTCGGCGCTCGCGCGCGGCGGAGCAACGCCGGGGCGGTGTAAGGCGTTCGCTTACTCCTTCGGCGGCTAGGGCGCCGCGCCGGCGGTGGGCAGACTCCGCCCATGAATATGCCGACGCCCCCTGCCGAAGTCATGCGGATCGATCCGCGCCGTCGCGCGCGGTCGCTGTATTGGCAGGGCTGGGCGATTGGCGAGATCGCCCGCGAGCTGGGCGAGAAGCCGCCCACGGTATCAAGCTGGAAGCGGCGCGACAAGTGGGACGCGACGTCGCCGATCGACCGCGTCGAGGATGCGATCGAGGCGCGCATGATGGCGCTGGTGGCCAAGGACACGAAGAGCGGCGCCGACTACAAGGAGATCGACCTGCTGGCGCGCCAGCTCGAGCGCACGGCGCGCGTGAAGAAATACAGCGCCGGCGGCAACGAGGCGGACCTCAACCCGAAGGTGGCGAACCGCAACAAGGGGCCGAAAAAGAAGCCGAGCCGCAACGACTACAGCGAGGAGCAGACGAAGCGGCTGCACGATGCCTTCCTCGAGTCGCAGTTCGACTACCAGCGCGTCTGGTATCAGGCCGGGCTGAAGGAGCGCATCCGCAACCTGCTCAAGAGCCGCCAGATCGGCGCGACCTGGTATTTCGCCCGCGAGGCGCTCGACGATGCCGACCGAACGGCGCGCAACCAGATATTCCTCTCGGCCTCGAAGGCGCAGGCGCATGTGTTCAAGCAGTACATCCAGCAGTTCGCCAAGGATGCTGCCGACATCGAGCTGAAGGGCGACCCGATCATCCTGCCGAACGATGCGACGCTGTATTTCCTCGGCACGAACAGCAAAACGGCGCAGAGCTACCACGGCAACCTCTACATCGACGAGTATTTCTGGATCCAGAAGTTTCAGGAACTGCGGAAAGTCGCCTCCGGCATGGCGGCACACCGCCACTGGCGGCAGACCTACTTCTCGACGCCCTCCTCGCAACTGCACGAGGCTTTCCCGTTCTGGAGCGGCGCGCTGTTCAACAAGGGCCGGCCGAAGGACCAGCGCGTCGAGATCGACGTGTCGCACGCGGCGCTGGCGAAGGGGATGCACTGCGCCGATGGCCAGTGGCGCCAGATCGTGACGATCGAGGACGCGCTGGCCGGCGGCTGCACGCTGTTCGACCTGGAGCAGTTGCTGCTCGAATACTCGCCGGCCGAGTTCGACAACCTGTTTCGTTGCATGTTCATCGACGACGCGCTGTCGGTGTTCCCGCTGGCGATCATGCAGCGCTGCATGGTCGATAGCTGGGTGGTGTGGGACGATTTCAAGCCCTTCGCCGAGCGGCCGTTCGGCTGGCGCGAGGTGTGGATCGGCTACGACCCGAACGGCGCATCAGGCAGCGGCGACAGCGCCGCACTCGTCGTCGTCGCGCCGCCGCTGGTGCCGGGCGGGAAGTTCCGCATCCTCGAGAAGTTGCAGTTGCGCGGCATGGACTACGAGGCGCAGGCCGCGGCGATCCGCAAGGTGACCGAGCGTTATCACGTCTCGCACATCGGCATCGACATGACGGGCATCGGCTCGGCCGTGCATCAGCTCGTGGCGAAGTTCTTCCCGGCCGCGGTCGGCTACACCTACAACCCGGACGTGAAGGTGCGCCTGGTGCTGAAGGCGCTCAACGTGATCGAGAAGGGCCGGCTGGAGTTCGACGCCGGCTGGAACGATCTCGCCCAGTCGTTCATGGCGATCCGCAAAACCACAACGCCCGGCGGGCGGCAGGCCACCTTCGCGGCCGGCCGTTCCGAGGACATCAGCCACGCGGATCTCGCGTGGGCCACCATGCACGCCCTGGCCAGGGAACCGCTCGAAGGCCAGACGGCGGGCAATACCAGCATCCTGGAGATCTACTCATGACCGACGAAACCACCACATCCACGAATGCCGCCGAGGCGATAGCATTTTCTTTCGGCGACCCGGAGGCGGTGCTCGACCGCCGCGAGATCATCGACTATCTCGAATCGCCGCTCGGCTTCGGCGGCAAGTGGTATGAGCCGCCGATCTCGCTCGAAGGCCTCGCGCGCTCGTCGCGCGCGTCGGTGCATCACGCGAGCGCGATGCAGGTCAAGCGCAACGTGCTGGTCTCGACCTTCATCCCGCACAAGCTGCTCTCGCGCACGGCCTTCGCGCGGCTGGTGATCGACTTCCTCGTCTTCGGGAACGCCTACCCGGAGCGCCGCCGCGCGGTGACCGGCAAGGCGCTCGAGCTGCAGCCGGCACTGGCGCGCTATGTGCGCCGCGGCGCGGATCTCGACACCTACTGGTGGGTGCCCGGCTGGAAACAGGAGCAGCCCTTCCGCAAGGGCGAGGTGTTCCACCTGATGGAGCCGGACATCAACCAGGAGATCTACGGCATGCCGGAATACATCCCGGCGCTGCACTCGGCCTGGCTCAACGAGAGCGCCACGCTGTTCCGGCGGAAGTATTACAAGAACGGCAGTCATGCCGGCTTCATCCTTTACATGACGGACGCGGCCCAGCAGCAGACCGACATCGACGCGCTGCGCCAAGCGTTGAAGGACTCGAAGGGGCCGGGCAACTTCCGCAACCTGTTCATGTATGCGCCAAACGGGAAGAAGGACGGCATCCAGTTGATCCCGGTATCCGAAGTGGCGGCGAAGGACGAGTTCCTCAACATCAAGAACGTGACGCGCGACGACCAGCTCGCGGCGCACCGCGTGCCGCCCCAGCTCATGGGCATCGTGCCGACCAACACCAGCGGCTTTGGCGACGCCGAGAAGGCCGCCCGGGTCTTCGCGGCCAACGAGATCGAGCCGCTGCAGGCGCGCTTCACCGAGATCAACGACTGGATGGGCGAGGAGATCGTCCGCTTCAAGGAATACGCGCTGGCCATGCCGGCGCCGGCGGAGGATCGTCCGCTGAAATGAAAGACGGTGCGACCGCGCCGGGAGTTGCAGCTCCCGACGCGGCCACCTCCCGCAGAACGGGCTGCGTTCGGCCAAGGCACCGCCACCTGTACAGGCGCGCCGAGGCTATCACGTTCGGAGCGAAGTGAAACACATGAAAGCAAGCCCAATCGTCCCATGGATCGGCGGAAAAAGCCGACTCGCCAAGCGCCTGCTGGCGCTCTTTCCAGACCATGCCTGCTACGTCGAGGCCTTCGCCGGCGGCGCCGCGCTGTTCTTCCGCAAGGAGCCCGTCGATGCCGAGGTGCTCAACGACATCAACGGCGACCTGGTGAATCTGTATCGCGTGGTGCAGCACCACCTCGAGGAGTTCGTCAGGATGTTCCGCTGGTCGCTGGTGAGCCGCTAGATGTATGGCTGGCTCAACATCACCAGGCCCGAGACACTCACCGACGTGCAGCGCGCCGCGCGCTTCTACTACCTGCAGCGCCAGGGCTTCGGCGGCAAGGTCGAGGGACGCACCTTCGGCACGGCCACCACCAGCCCGCCGAAACTCAACCTGCTACGCATCGAGGAGGAACTGAGCGACGCGCACCTGCGCCTGGCGCGGACGACGATCGAGCACCTACCCTGGGCCGACTGCATCCGCCGCTACGACCGCCCGCACACCCTCTTCTACTGCGACCCGCCCTACTTCGGCACCGAGGGCTATGGCGTCGGCTTCGGCCTCGAGCAGTACGACGAAATGGCCGAGCTGGCCCGCACCATCCAGGGCAAGATGATCGTCAGCGTCAATGACATCCCGGCCATGCGCAAGGCCTTCAAGGGCCTGACCATCGACACCGCCGAGATCCGCTACTCGGTCGGCGGCGCCGGCCGCTCGAAAGCCAAGAGCGGCGAGCTGATCATCACCAACTTCGCTTGATCGCCTGGTCGATTTTCAGTAGGGTTTGACCGGGCCGGCTGTCCGCCGATTGGTAATGGCTAGGCCGGAATCTTCCGGCTGAATTACGCGGGTTCGAATCCCGCCGCCGGCCCGCCCCCCCCCCGCCCCCGACGCCCCCCCCTCGCCC
>JBFMDJ010000030.1:36133-37061 GCA_040754195.1 Pseudomonadota bacterium
CACCTCCCAATCCGCCCCCTCATCTCCCTGGCCCACCTCACATCGAGGTGCCACGGCCTTCTCTGGCGATCAGCCCGCCCCCTCACCTCCCAATCAAAATGCACAGAATCGGTGCATGACAACCCGCCGCGCGCGGTCGTGACCCCGCCACGCTCGCCCGCTTTGTGGGCCGGAAATAGTGCAAGCGCATCGACAGGCTGGATATAGGCCAGCCGTGGCCGCGCTGCCCATCTGGCACGCCAGAAAAGCGCTGCGGAGCGATGCGCCATGGTGATGCAGTTCCATGCCAGCGAGCGTGTCACCCATCATGAGGGCTCTTTTCGGTTTCGGCGTCGGAAAAAGGTAACAACGGTCACCAGCGCGGTGAACGATCAGTAACACACTGATTTATATTGGTTCAATCGGTTACCTTTGAAAGGTAATTTGAGGTAACCAAAAAGGTAATTTTTTTGTATCACCATGATTTATATTGAGTTTCTGAAAGCTGAAAATAACCATCAAGACAGGTAACAGGATTACCTATATGTGACCTATTAATTACCTTTATACATTTGTCGTATTTCCGCTTTGGGCCTGACTTGCGGGACGGCGACCCGGATAAATTACCTTTGTTACCTTTTTCCGATGGCCCCACTTTTTTAAGAGTCGCGCGCATGATGCGCACGTGCGTGTGCGCGTGTATAATCCGCGCCGTGGTCGACCTGATGTTTGGGGCCGGCCCTCCCTACGGACCAGCAGTAACGGCTATGCCGCTTGGCGAGCCTCGCCAAGGACCCTTAAATGGGGAATTTGGTTGAATAGCCGTGGGGACGCCAGTTTCTGGCAGTTTGGAAGGGCGCAGGCGGTTGCTGCCCCCCTTCGATTGGAAATGAAAGCCGCTTGACAGCAAATGGCGCAAGCCGGCGCATCGTAGTGCCTCGGTTTGCGC
>JBFMDJ010000031.1:0-2199 GCA_040754195.1 Pseudomonadota bacterium
GTACCTGCGCAACCTGCAAACCTGGTCGCGCAATACCAAGGGCTGGCTCGACATCCCCTACCATTACGTCATCGACCTCGAGGGCAAGACCTACGCGGCGCGCGACATCGCCTATGCCGGCGACACCAATACCGAATACGACCCGAGCGGCCATGCGCTGATCGAAGTCGTCGGCAATTTCGAGGAAGTCGAGCCGAATCAGCAGCAACTCGACGCCGTGGTCGAGGTGATGGCGATGCTGGCGAAAAAATACGGCGTACCGGTCGAGCGCATCGCCAGTCACCGCGACCATTCGGATAAAACCGTCTGCCCGGGCGCGAACCTGTACCGCTATGTGCAGAGCGGCTACTTCCGCGAGAAAGTCGCCGCAAAGTTGGCCAATCAACCGGGCTGAGACGGGACCCTTACAGCCTGCGCGCCCGGATCTGCCGGCCGTTCTGGTGCAGCACCAGGTGGCTGCTGTCGGCGCCGTCGAAGCGCACTTCGGCCTCGATGTCGCGCGCGAAGAACACGCTGTCGCTGTGCGCAAAGATCTCCAGCTTCGGCTGGCCGGTCGCCTGGGCATAGTAACGCTCGCCCTCGCGGCTGAGCGCCAGCACGAAGCCGGGCGCGAGCTCGTAGCGTCCGGCCCGCGCGTCGAAGGCGGCATCAGCGATTTTCACGGCCGCCCGCGCGGCGGGGGCGTCGCCGGTGCGCGCCTGGCGCATGGCCTCGCCGTCGTGGTACTGGGTCACATGCGTGACGACGCCCTGCCCGTCCTGGCCGAACTCGAAGTAATCGGATGCGTTCGGCAGGAAGAAGCCGTTCGGCGAAAACGCTTTCAGGCGCACCGGCGGCCGTCCGCTGCGTTGCATGACGAGCACGTCGCCATCGCGGCGGAAGGTGCGCGTGGCCGACTGGTCGACCGCGTAGACACCCGTAAAGCGCTCGAGCGCCGCGCCGTCGAGCGCGATCTCCCTGAACTCGCGGAAGGGCTTGCCGATGGCGATCGCCGCCGCCCTGTTCGCCACCATGCCCGGATTCACCAGGCCGCCATCGGCATTGCTCAGGACGGCGACGAAGACCTTCTGCTCGGGCAGGCGCTGGGCGAAGGTATTGAAACCATTGATGGCGCCGCCATGCTCGACGCTCGCGGCGCCCTGCAGCTTGCCGATCTGCCAGCCGTAGCCGTAACCGGTCGATTTGCCGTCGGCCAGCGTATAGGGCGTGAATGCCCGCTGCCAGCTTGCCGGTTTTAACAGCTTGCCGCTCGAGATGGCCGCGTCCCAGCGCGCCAGGTCGTCGACGGTGGACACCAGCGAGCCGGCCGCATACGGCTGGGTCATGCTGAGCCTGGAGGCGCGGCCGAAGCCTCGTCCGTCGGGCGAGTGCCCGAGCGCGCGCGGCGCCTTGCCGCGTTCATGGCCCTCATAGGCGGTGTTCGTCATGCCGAGCGGCTTGAAGATGCGCTGCTCGAGGAAGCGCGCGTAGGGCTGCCCGGACACCTGCTCGATGATGGCGCCCAGCAGGAAGTAACCGGAATTGTTGTAGCGGTAATTCGTTCCCGGTTCGAAGTCGAGCGGATCGTTTTTAAAAGTGTCGATCATGGCGGCGACGCCGATGTCCTTCTCCATCCCGAGCGCGTACTCCGGCTTGCCGGTATAGCTCTTGATGCCGGACGTATGGGTCAGCAGGTGCTCGACGGTGATGGTTTTGCCCCTGGTCGGGTAGTCCGGGAAGAAGCGTGTGATGTCGTCCGTGAGGGCCAGTTTGCCTTCTTCCGCCAGCATCAGGATCGCCACCGCCGTGAACTGCTTGGTGATCGAACCCAGGCGCAGCACCGCGTCGGGCGTCATGGCCTGCTTGCCGATGCTGTCGGCCATGCCGTAGGCCTTCCTGAAGACCGTCTTGCCGTCCTTGACGACGATGACGGTGGCGCCGGGCTGGTCGGCCTTGTAATGGGCGCCGATGCTGGCGTCGATGGCGGCGGCCAGGGATTGTTGCGACTGCGCGGCGGCAGGCGCGGCCTGGGCCGCAGCCATCGGTGCGCCGGCAAGGACGAGTACGGCAAGGCAGACTGCGGAGAGTTTCGGCATGACGGACATCCCTTGTGTGATTGGTATGCCGCGACTGTACGTCACCGATAATTCTTGAACAACGCTTTGTGGATAAACGGCTGAAAACGCAGGATGGAATGCCGTCGCGGCGGATCGGAGCGCC